>NZ_JAAGWK010000016.1 GCF_010685995.1 Goekera deserti
ACGCACTCCCGACCAGATCGTTGCCGGCACTCCCGAGAAGCTCTGGTGGACGTGTCCAGTCGCGCCCGACCACCGCTGGCAGGCATCCGGCGACAGCCGGGTGCGCATCGGCTCCGGCTGCCCGGCCTGCGCGGGACTGCAGGTCTCAGTGACCAACAGCCTCGCCCGGTTCCCGGAGCTGGCCGCGCAGTTCGACGTCGACGCCAACGACGGCCTGACCCCCGAGCAGGTCGTCGCGGGCACCAACCGCAAGCTGTGGTGGGCCTGCCCGGTCGCACCCGACCACCGTTGGGCCGCGTCCGGCGCCAACCGGCTCAAGGGCCGTGGCTGCCCAGCGTGCGCGTTGGTCGCCGTCTCCATCCGGGAGGTCCGGCTGGCCGCCGAGCTGGCCGCCGCTCTACCCGGGCTGGACGTCGAAGCGCGGCGCATTGTGATGCCCGGGAGTCGGGCCCTCGAGGCGGACATCCTCGACCGGGAGCGTCGCCTGGTTGTCGAGTATGACGGCAGCTACTGGCACGCCGGGGAGGACATGGAGCGCCGGGACCGGGTCAAGACCGCTCGGTTGACCGAGGCCGGGTACACCGTCATCCGGGTCCGGGAGGCGCCCCTGGCGCCCATCACCGCCGCCGATGTGACCTGCAGCGAAGAGGACCCGATCCACCTCGTCGCCGCCGCCGTCCTGGACCGCATCGCCGCGTTGCGCCCCGACCTGCTCGCCGTCCACGAGGCCGCCGTCTACCGACGGCACGGCCGTCCCCTCGGCAACGTGGACGCGGAAACCCGGCTGGCGGAGCTGCGCCGCCGAGCCGCCCGCACTGCAGCGGAGCTCGGCAGCGACCCGACCCTGTGGTGAGCAACGCTTCCGGGCGACGGGCTGCGGAAGGCCGTCGGTGGCGCTCCCGCCTCCCCTCTTGGAGGCAGCCGGCCCGCACACGCGACGGCGAAATGGTCCTACCGCGGCACGCTGACGACGGAGATCGCCGGCAGACGGCCGGCGCGAGGAAGGCAAGGTGAGTGCGCTGGCGCGGCAGACCTGGATCGACCAGCACGTCGACATCATGGTGAACGAGCTGGCGGAGCTCGGCCTCACGGCCCGCCGGGAACCGCTCGCTGACTTGCTGCGCGAGCGCGTCCGCAGCGTCGCCGCGCAGATGGGCGTCAGCGAGCAGACCGCCCGTGGCTACCTGACCACCGACCTGCTGCGTCAGCTCGCCCGAGAGATGGCGGTGCAGCTCGTCGACGAGCATCCCGGCGCCAACCTGCGCGCCCTGCGCCGCACCGTCTCCCTCGACCGGACCGGGCTCGGCCGCCTCCTACGTGGCCTCGCCACGTCGGCCCGCATCCTCGCCGCCGGCGAGGATCACGACCGCAGCGACGAGTGCCTGGGGCTGCTGTTCGACGTCGGGATCTTCGTCCCCGACACCCCCGCGGACGATTCCGCCGCAGTCCTCGTCCCGCCCGCCGCAATGACCCGGGCCGCCCGACTGCTGAACACCGCCGCCGACGCGCTGCTGACCGGCAGCAACCCGGACCAGCTGACCGCAGCCGAGGCTGCGGACCTCAGTGCCGGGATCACGGTGGACGTGCGGTGGATGAGGGAGCTGGCTGCGACCCAGTCGCAAGGCGACGTCTGACGCGAGGCGCACTGCAGCTCAGATGACTGCCCCGTGGCGTGGCATGCGCACCATTTGCGGGACCGGCGGCCGACGGCGTGTCGGTTCCGTCACAGGGTGACGACACACTACGCAGACACACCGGGTGCGGGGGCGCCCGACGAGACGGGGACGGGGAACGGCATGGACGTGGTGCAGCAGCACGACGACCTGCTCGCGCAACGCCGCAACCACTCCGCGTGGAAGCTGCTCGTGGCCGACAACGCGCCGCTCGTGATCGGCTTCCTCGACCGCGTGTTCCTCACCCCGAACGTGCGTCAGCTGCCGGGCCCGGAGCTCACCGAGGCGCTCGAGGACCACCTGCACCCGTTGCGTGGCGCGACACGGCCGCGTACCCGAAGGCCGCCGAGGCGTACCTGGCGGACTGGGCCGACGCCCGCAACGGCTGGCTGCGCCGGTTCTACCCGACGGGCAGCGACGTCGCCCACTACGCGCCGACCTCGGCGGTGGAGACGGCCGCGGCGTTCGTCCGCTCGCTGGGCCGCCGGGAGTTCCTCGGCACGGCGAGCCGGCTGCTCACCGTCCGCGACCTGCTCCGGCAGATCACCGCCGGTGCGGCCACGGACCCCGAGGTGCGGCTGGGCGCGCTGGAGCGGCAGCGGGCCGAGATCGACGCGCAGATCGAGGCCATACGCAGCGGCGCCGACACCGGCCTGGACGACACCGCCATCAGGGAGCGGTACGCGCAGGCGGTCACCACCGCCCGGGAGCTGCTGGCCGACCTGCGCGAGGTGGAGGAGAACTTCCGCGCACTCGACCGCGACGTCCGCCGGCGCGCCACCACTTGGGACGGGCCGCGCGGGGAGTTCCTCAAGACGGTGTTCGGCACTACCGCCGAGATCGGCGCGTCCGATCAGGGTCGCTCCTGGCGGGCGTTCTGGGAGCACATGCTCTCGGCCGCCCAGCAGGACGAGCTGGCCGAGCTCCTGGCTGCGGTGCGCTCGGTGCCGGCGCTGACCGGCGCCGGGGAACAGGTCACCCAGCTGCTGCGCGAGGAGCTGTTCGTCGCCGCCGAGGCCACCCAGCGCACCGTCGCCTCGCTGTCGGCACAGCTGCGTCGCTTCCTCGACGAACGCTCCTGGAGCGAAGGCCGTCGCATCCACGAGGTCATCCGCGGCACCCTCGCGGCGGCGCTGGCCGCGCACGACGGCGACGTTCGCGGTCTGGGCAGCGACCTGGCCGGCCTGCGCGCCGAGTTCGCCCTGCCGCTCGAGCGGCCGCTGTACACGCCGCGGACCGAGACCCGTCTGGAGTCGACCGCCGCCGAGGATCCCGGCGTCGACCCCGGCGGCGACGATGCCCTCGCCGACCTGCTCGACATCAGTCACATCGACCTCGATGCCCTGCGCGCCGCGGTCGGCAGCACCGTCGCCGCGCACGGGGGCCAGGCCACCCTCGGCCAGGTCGTCCGCGCCCATCCGCTCACCGAGGGCCTGGCCGAGCTCGTCGGGTACCTGCAGGTCTCCGACGACGGCGGCCTGGTGTTCCCGGACCACCGTGAACGCATCGGCTGGACCGATCCCGACGGTCGCCGCCGGCAGGCCGACGTCCCCCTCGTCCTCTTCGGCGACGCTCCGCGGTCGCCGGTGCCGAGCACCCCCGATCGCGCGTCGACGCCGCAGCCGCGCACCGCCGAGCAGGAGAGCCGCTGAGATGGCCGCCCCCGAACTGTCCATCGCCCTGGCCCACCTGCTCCGCGGGCCGGTTCACGCCGAGGACGTCCCGGCCGTCTGGACGTCCATCACCTCGCTGGGGCCGCAGCTACGCGAGCACCTGGAAGTTCTGGGCATGCGGCTGGTCGTCGACGACGTCGAGAACTACGCCTACCTCCGCCAGCTCGACGAGCTGCCCGAGGGCATGCCCCGCCTGGTCCGCCGGCACGCGCTGACCTTCACCGCGACCGTGCTCCTGATCCTGCTGCGCCAGCAGCTGGCCACCGCCGAGTCCGACGGCGACACGCCCCGCCTGATCGTGACCACCGAGGAGATGGTCGAGTCGATGCGGCTCTACCACCGCGACGGCACCAGCGACGAGAAGATCGCCTACGACATCACCGCGCTGGTCAACCTCGGCTACCTGCGGCGGCTGCGGGGCGAGACCGACGTGTTCGAGGTCCGCCGAATCATCAAGGCGCTGGTCACGGCCGACTGGATCGCCGAGTTCGGCGACCGGCTGCTACAGCTAATCCCGTCCGGCGAGAACGCCGCCGACCACGCCCCAGACCCCATGCCTGACGACGCGGACGCCCAGGCCGCCGCGGCCACCGAAGGAGCGCCGGCATGAGTGCCACGCCCGCCCGTCCGCCGGTCTCCCTGGCGCCGGACGAAGGGTTCCTGCCGCTGGAGGTGCCCGGCCGCCACGGCGTGCGCCTCGAGCAGTTCCAGATGCTCAACTGGGGCACCTTCGATACCACCGTCGCGCGCCTCGACGTCGATGGCAGCAACGCGCTGCTCACCGGCAACGTCGGCGCCGGCAAGTCGACCATCGTCGACGGTCTGACGACGCTGTTCGCCTCCGCGCACAAGGTCACCTACAACCGGGCCGCCGGGGCCGACCGCAGCGAGCGGACGCTGGCCACCTATGTGCTGGGCCACTACAGCAACGTCTACGACGAGGCCACCGGCAGCACCCGCCCTCAGTCACTGCGGGAGCGCAAGAGCGCCTACAGCGTGCTGCTGGCCCGCTTCACCGGGCTGCCCGGGCCGACCGGCACCCTCTCCGCGGGCGCGGTGTTCTGGTTCGAGGCCACCGGTGTGGTGCACCGCCTGTACTTCACCGCCCCGGCCGCGCTGGACATCGCCGAGCACCTGGCCGGCCACGGCGACACGAGAGCAGTCCGGGCGGCGCTGCGCGCGGCTGGCGGCGACCTGTTCGACGACAACTTCCGCAACTACCAGCGCTCCCTGTGCCGGCACCTCGGCATCAGCCCCGCCGCGCTGGACCTGCTGGTGCAGACGGTGTCGATGAAGTCCGTCGGCAACCTCACCGACTTCGTCCGCGCGCACATGCTCGACGCCGTCGACGCCCGTGAGCGCATCGGCAAGGTCCTCGACCACTACAGCGACCTCACCCGCGCGCATGAGCTGGTTCAGACCGCCCGCCGACAGCTGGACGCGCTCACACCGGTCGCCGAAGCGGCCGCCGCCTACGACCGCGCCGTGGCCCGCACCCAGGCCAGCACCGAAGCCGCTGCCGCCGTTCCGGCCCGCGTCGAGCAGCACCGGGTCACCCTGCTCGCCGCCGCGATCGCCGAGCTGGCCGGGCAGATGCCCGCCCGCGAGGCCGCGGTCAAGGCCAAGCGGAGCGAGTTGACCGGTCAGGAGACCCGGCGCACGCAGCTGGCCCTCGCCCTGCAGGCCGGCGGTGGCGCGGAGCTCACCGAGGCTCGGCTGCGCATGGAGGCCGCCGAGACGCGGCTCGGTGACGTCCGCCGCGCGCACGTCGAGCTCGTCGCCCTGGCCGCCCAGGCCGGCGTCTCTGCCCCGGAGCGCACCGCCGACCACCCGCGGTTCCTCACCGCTGTCAAGGACGTCGCCGCCCGGCTCGCCGCCGCGGAGCGGGATCTGCGCAAGCGTGACTTCGAGGCTCAGTCGAAGCTGGCCGGCGCCCGCGAGGAGCTGCGGACCCTGCGCGAGGAGCTCGCCGCGGCCGGCAGCCGCGACAGCAACGTCCCCCTTGACGACGCCCGGCTGCGCGGCCGCATCGCCGAGGCGCTCGGACTGGCCGCCGACACCCTGCCGTTCGCGGCCGAGCTCATCGCCGTGGCCCCGGAGTCGGCCGAGTGGGAGCCGGCGGCCGAACGCCTCGTCCGCCCGTTCGCGCTGTCCCTGCTCGTGCCCGAGGAGCACTACGCCCGCGTCGCCGCCTGGGTCGACCGCGAGCACCTCGGCCGCCGGCTGGTGTACTTCCGCGTGCCCAACGTGGTGGCCGCGCCCGGCGCGCCCCGCGCCGGAACGATGGCTGCGCACCTCCACATCCGCCCCGGCACCCCGGTGAGCGCATGGCTGCGCGCCGAGATCAACCGCCGCTTCGACCACGTGTGCGTCAACGACGCGACCGAGCTGAGCGGGCACACCCGGGCGGTCACCCGCGCCGGGCAGGTCAAGGACAACGCCCGGCACGAGAAGGACGACCGCCGGCGCGCCGACGACCGCCGCCACTACGTGCTCGGGTGGGACACCGCCGCCCGGCGTGCGCACCTGACCGCGGCCATCCCGGGCGCTCAGCGCGCCGTCGAGGAGGCCGAGCGCGCACAGGAGGCCGTCGGCAAGGAGCGGAGCGGCAACGGCGACCGGGAGTACGCCGTTCGCCAGCTCACCGAGCGGTTCACCGACCCTTCCACCGTGGACGTCACCACCGCGGTGCAGGGCGCTGCCGCCGCCCGCGAACTGCACGAGAAGCTCGCCTCCCGCCCGGACATCGCCGAGCTGCTGGACCAGCACGCCGACTGCGAGCAGCAGATCAGCACGCTGGGCAACGAGTTGTCCCGGCTGGACCGGGCCCTGGGCGCTGCCACGGAGCGGCTCGAGCAGCACCGCACCGCACACGACGCCGCCGAGCGGGCGCTGGCTGCCATGCCAGAGCCGGAGCTGTCCGAGGAGGCGACGGCAGCGCTCGCCGACGCCCTGCGGCAGGCCGGCGTCCCGCCTGCCAAAGCGACCGACTGCGACGCCTGGGGGCAGAAGGTCACCGAGGCGCTGCGCGCACGCGCCGCGTCGGCGTCGGCCACCCGGGAGCGCGCCGGCCGGGACCTGACCAACGCGATGAAGGATTTCGCGCACTCCTGGCCGCAGATGGTCGTCGACATCCCCAGCGACCCGGAATCCCGGGGCGAGTACCTGGCCATCCGGGACCGGCTGGCCACCGACGACCTGCCCAGCTACGAGCAGCAGTTCCGCGAGCAGCTGGAGACCAACGCCATCCACGAGCTGGTCGGGTTCAGCAACTTCCTCGACCGCGAGGCCGGCAAGATCACCGCGCGCATCGACACGATCAACGGGGCCCTGGCCGAGATCGACTACCGGCCTGGCACGTACATCCGGCTTGAGGTGGAGCGCAGCGCCGACCTGGAGGTGCGTGAGTTCCGTCAGCAGCTGCGCGACATCACCGCCAACACCCTCCTCGGCGACGACGACACCTACGCCGAGTCCCGGTTCCTCTTGGTCAAGGAGCTGCTCGACCGCTTCCAGGGCCGCGAGGGCAACGCCGCCGCCGACGAGCGGTGGACCGCGCGGGTCACCGACGTCCGCATCTGGTTCTCCTTCGCCGCCTCCGAGCGGACCCGCGAGGAGGACGCCCCGCTGGAGCACTACACCGACTCCGGCGGCAAGTCCGGCGGGCAGAAGGAGAAGCTCGCCTACACCATCCTGGCCGCGTCGCTCTCCTACCAGTACGGCCTCGCCGGCGGCAACGTCTCCGCGTTCCGCTTCGTGATGATCGACGAGGCGTTCGGCCGCGGTTCGGACGAGTCGACCCGCTTCGGGTTGGAGCTGTTCACCCGCCTGGGGCTGCAGCTGCTCGTCGTCACCCCGCTGCAGAAGATTAACACCATCGCGCCGTTCGTCGACGCGGTCGGCTACGTCCGCAACGACGACCCGCGCAGCCGGCTGGTCACCATGACCATCACCGAGTACCAGGAGCAGCGGGCCCGCCGCGCGGGTCAGCGCCTCGCCGAGCGCGCGGTCACCGTCCTGCCGCCCGCGGACGCCAACGAGAGCGAGGTCGACCCCGCAGTCGACGGGACGCCGGACGGTGGCGACGATGCGGTGGCCGCGGCCGGCGGCTCCTGGTGAGCCCTGCGCGTACCGCTGGCTGGGCCGGGCCGAGCACCGTCCGCGAGGCCCTGCGCGTCCGGTGGGACCGCGGCGACGTGCTGCGGGAGCTGCACACCGACCCCGCGGACCGGCGCGTGTTCCCGCTGCGCGTGCGGCTGCCCGGGCCCGGCCGCACGGAGCTGGCCGACCGGTACGCCGAGGCCACCACCTGGGCCCGCGGGCTGCGTGACGCCGCCGCCCGCGACGGCTGGACGCTCGAGGTCAGGCCGGTGCGCGCCGGCGGGCTCGGCACCCAGCCGATGCCGTACGCCGGAGTCGTCGACACCCCGGAGCTGGCGCTGCGGCTGCTCGGCCGCGACCGCGCCGGTGACGCCGCCCGCTTCGCGGCCGCGCTGCAGGCGGCCAACGCCCTCGACCCAGCGGCGCGGGATCTGGCACTGGGCCGCCCGCACGACGTGCTCGGAGCCGCCGGCGACTGGCCGCTGCTGCTGCAGCTCGCCGGCTGGATCCGCGACCATCCCCGGCCCGGCATCTACCCGCGGCAGATCCCTGTCGCCGGGGTGCACACGAAGGTCCTGGAGCGGAACACCAGGCTGCTCAGCCGCCTCCTCGACGCCCTCCTACCCGCCGAGGCGGTCGAGCCGGCCGCGCGCGGGTTCGCCGCCCGGTACGGCTTCGTTGAACCGGCCCGCCGCGCACGGGTCCGCGGCGCCGCTGCCGCGCTCGGCGTCCCCGTCGACGGCACCGCCGACGTCGAGTGGGACGTGGCCGCCCTCGCCGCGTTGAACCCGGCCAACTGCGGCATCACCGAGCTGCTCGTCTTGGAGAACAAGACGTCGTTCCTCACCGCCCCCACCGGCGCCGGCCGGCTCATCCTGTGGGGAGCCGGCTACGGCGCGGACGAGCTGCTCGCGGCACTGCCGTGGCGGACCGAGGTCGCCGTCCGCTACTGGGGCGACATCGACACCCACGGGTACGTGATCCTCGCCCGGGTCCGCGCGGTCGCGCCGCACGCCACCAGCGTCCTGATGGACACAGCGACGCTACTGGCTCACCGGCCGTACTGGTCGACCGAAGCCGCACCGCGGACCGATCCGCTGCCCCACCTGACGGCGACCGAGGCGGAGGTGTACGCCGCGTTGTGCGTGGGCACGCACGGCGTCGGCGTCCGGCTGGAGCAGGAGTTCGTCCGCTTCGATCTGGTCACGTCCGCGCTGATGTCGTAGGCGCCGGGAGGTGTCGAGGACTCCTGGCGGCCCGCGCCTCAGCCGAGCAGGGCCGGGGTGTAGTGGTGGAGCAGTAGGCGTGTCAGCTGCTCCCCGCGGGTGGTGACGGCGCCGAGGTCCTCGTCCTTCATCGCCTTGAAGTTCGTGGGGTATCCGTTCACGCGCTCCAGCGGCACCAGCCCAGGGGCGGCCATCGGCAGCTTGTCGTCCTTCTGGCCGAGGTAGGCGTGGACTACGCCCCGGAACTGCCCGGGGCCTGCGGAGTTGTGCAGCCGCGCCCGGGTGCCGTCCTGGGTCCCGCGGTAGGTGATGTCGAAGCTGCGCATGAGCCGGAACGGCAGCACCCGAGCGTTGGATTCGCCCGGCTCCTGGCGGCCGGCGTCGGACGCGATCACGTAGTCGACCGGGTACACGTGGTCGGTGAACGCCCGATCGCGCCCGGACTCGAGCACGGACAGCCCTAGGTTGTCGTAGACACCCCCGTCGGTCAGGGCGACCCGCTGGCGCTGTGTCCGGCCGCGGCACTCGAAGGTGTACGTCCTCTGCACCGCCGGCAGGAGCAGCGGGAAGGCGGCGCTGGCCGCGACGGCCTCCGCCACCCGGATGGGCTCCACGATGCGCCCGTACATCCAGCTGGCACTGACGTCGCTGCCGAAGCGGACCGCGCCCGGCCGGTGATCAGGTCGGTGGCCGAGAGCACCGTGGCCAGCCCGGGGTGGGTGACGTCGGGCAGGTGCCTGTCGCCGAAGGCGCGGTCGGCGAGCGCGGCGGCGAGCACATCGGTGCGATTCCGGCTGGCCCGTTCGCGGCCGCCGGGACCGGCGGCCGCGACGAGGTCGCCGGCCCTGCGGGCGAGGCGCGCAGGAGACAGGGTTCCTGTGGCGAGCTGCAACTGCAGGCCCCGCCGCAGGAGCGCCATGACGTGCTCGTCGAACTCATCGAACCGCGCGGGGCCGTAGGCCCACAGTGCGGCCAGCAGGCTTCCGCCGCTGATGCCGCTGATGCCGCTGATGCCGCTGATGCCGCTGACCTTGTGCAGGACGCCGGTGTCGTGAGTGGGGTCCGCGGGTCCATCGCGTGCCGCAGACTGGCCGAGAACCACCGCGGGCCCACCGGGGTACCGGTGGGCCCGCGACGGAGGTGGGCTACTGCTCGTCGTGCAGCGGGCGCTCGAAGAGCTGCTGCTTCAGCTTGGCCAGCTCGTCCAGGCGCTCCTTGAGGTAGTGGTCGGTGGAACTGCCCCCGTCGTGCGCCAGGTGGAGCTTGGCGGCCTGCTGGTCGGCCGCCTTGAACACCATGCGTCCGCTGGTGTGGCGGATGTCGTGGCAGCGGAGCTCGACGCGCTCCGTCCACGGCAGGTGGCGACGGACCCGGGCGAACAGCCCCTCGATGCGCTTGCGCGAGATGGGCCGGACCGTGCGCGAGACGAAGTAGCCGTGCTCGTCGAAGGTGTCGACGGGCCGGCCGTAGAAGACGGGGGAGGACCCCGTCAGTGCGGGGATGCCGTGCCGGCGGTCCTCCTCGGAGGCGTCCGGCGGCGCGGCGACACGGGGTCCGCGGGTGAGCGAGTGGATGACCAGGTCGGCCATGTGCGTGCTGGTGGTGGGCCGGTACCGCCAGGTCTTCTTCTTCTTGTCCCAGTAGCGGATGCGGCAGCCCTCGACGTCGAGCCCGCCGCAGGTCGTGTCCAGCAGCGCACCGCGGCGGACGGCCTGGATGAGCAGGTGCCGCAGGATGAGCCCGTCGAGCGCGGGGTCCTGGCCGGTGCTGACGGCGGTGCCGTAGACCTCGACGAACTCCTGGTCGGTCAGCGAGCGCGCTCCGGCCTCCTGTCGGGGCGGCAGCTTGACCTTCAGCGCCGGGTTGGTGGCGGCTTTCTCCTCGTCGACCAGCCACGTGACCATCCACCGGGTCGCCTGGATGAACTGCTCGCGGGCCCCGCGACCGTCGCTGTGCAGCAGGTTCCGGCCGGCTGCCTCGCGCTTGACGTTGCGGGCGACGGTGCGCTTCAGTCCGCGGCGCTGGGCCCACCAGGCGGCCTCGGCGATGACGCCGCGGGTCATCTCCTTGACCGCCAGGTCAGGCACGCCGAGGTAGCGGTCGGCGCAGTCGCCGTGCAGCTCGCCGTCGGGCATCGCGCACACCTCGGCGTGTCCGTCGTCACCGCCGGGGCAGGGGCACGGCCCGGTCGCGCACGCCGGGCAGGGGCACGGGCACACGTCGGGCAGCCCGTCGACGAGCAGCCGCAGGTAGGGCGCCCAGGTCTTCTCGCTGTCGGGCAGGTCCTGGCGCAGGGCGGTGGTCGCCTCGGCGACCGCCTGCCGCACTCGGTAGAGCTGGGCCTGGGCCGGGAGCATCGTCTCGACGACGGACGCGTCGAAGCCCTGCGCGAGCAGGGTCGCGCGCATGGCGTCGCGGGTGGCCTCGTGCACGGCGTCGTCCGAGCGCGTCGCGGGGGTGGGAATGGTGGTCATGCGGAGTTCTCCAGTCGTGGCGGCGGCACCGGTCGTGCCGCGGACGTGAAGGGACGGTGCGGGTCAGCGGACGATGCGCAGTCGCCCGCCGGCGTCGCCGGCAGCGGCCGGGGCCGAGGCGGCCGGCGCGACGCCGTCAGCACCGAACTGCTCGTCCCCGGGGGAGGCGGACGCGGTGGCCGCGGGGCGACGAAGCCCGTCGAGCAGGTCGCCGATGCCGGCCGACAGCCGGCTGGCGGCGGTCACGGTGATGACGCCGCGGTCGGTGTCGAGGACGGCCAGGACGTCGGCGCCGTCGGGGATGCCGGCCTCACGCCGGACCGCGGCGGTCAAGGTCAGCCGGCCGCGAGCATCCAGCGGAAGGGCGGCGACGGCGAAGCCCGGCCGCGGGCGCTCGGCGCTGCCGGGCAGGAACACGGTGAGCACCGCCCCGTCGCGCTCGGCCGGCGCGGGAGCCGCCGCAGCCAGCGTGAGCGGCAGCATGAGCCGGCCCTTGGCGTCGAGCATGCGGATGAGCGCGTTGCTGCGGGGTGCGGCCGGGTCGGCCGGCCGCACCCACATCCCGGAGAGGTCCACCGCCGGCCCGGTGCCGGCATCGCCGCCGGTACCGGTGGCCAGCCGCAGCGCGTCGGCCGGCGCCCGCTCGCCAACAGCGGCCAGAAGCGGGCCGACCCCGGCCCACGAGGCGGGCACCCCGGACAGCGCGGGAGCGGCCGCGGGTGTGGCTACGGCGGTGACGGGCGACGTGGCACGCGCGGGAATCGGAGTCGGCGCCGCCGCAGTGCGGACGCGCGCCATCGGCGGGAGCGGGGGAGCTGCGTTGGGCATGCGCAGACCGGTGCTGAGGTCCCGACGATCGGCAGTCGCCAGCACGGCGCGCAGGGCAGCGGCGTCAGATTCACCCATTCCGGGTGTCGCCGCGGGGGAGATGGTGGCCGCATCGGTCCGAGAGGGGACCGTGCGTTCCGGCCGGGGAGAGCCCGGCTCTGGGCTTGGAAGGTGGGAGAACTCCCACTCCATGGTGTCCGAGGGGGGACTTGAACCCCCACGCCCGATAAAGGGCACTAGCACCTCAAGCTAGCGCGTCTGCCATTCCGCCACCCGGACAGGTGGGCCGCACGCACGCGTCGTGGGCCGTGGAAGAGCATACAGAGCGTTGCGGTCCCTCCTGGCAGGGGCTCGCGGGCGGGCCGGTGTCCGGGGCCGGTGGCAGGATCGTCGCATGGCCGAGAACACCCCGCAGCCCCTCGCCGGCGCCCAGAGCGAGGTCGCGGACCTGCTGTCCGACCTCATCCGCATCGACACCACCAACACCGGTGACACCTCGACGAGCGCGGGGGAGCGGCAGGCCGCGGAGTGGGTGGCCGGCAAGCTCGACGAGGTCGGCATCTCCAGCGTCATCCACGAGAGCGAGCCCGGCCGGGCCAGCCTGGTCGCCCGGATCGAGGGCCGCGACCGCTCCCGGCCGGCCCTGCTGGTGCACGGCCACCTGGACGTCGTCCCGGCCGACGCCGCCGAGTGGAGCGTGCACCCGTTCTCCGGTGAGCAGCGCGACGGCTACGTGTGGGGCCGGGGCGCCGTCGACATGAAGGACATGGACGCGATGACCCTCGCGCTCGTCCGCGACTGGGCCCGCACCGGCGTGCGACCCGAGCGGGACATCGTGCTCGCCTACGTCGCCGACGAGGAGGCCGGCGGGACGTACGGCGCGCACTTCATGGTCGACGAGCACGCCGACCTGTTCGAGGGCTGCACCGAGGCGATCAGCGAGGTCGGCGGGTTCAGCATCACCGTCCGCGACGACCTGCGCCTGTACCTCGTGCAGACCGCCGAGAAGGGCCTGGCCTGGATGCGGCTCACCGCCACCGGCAAGCCCGGGCACGGCTCCTTCGTGCACGACGACAACGCCGTCACCCGGCTCTGCGAGGCCGTCGCCCGGATCGGCTCCGCCCGGCTGCCCACCGTGCTCACGCCGCCGATGCGCCAGTTCCTGGACGCGGTCAGCGACGCCTACGGCATCGAGATCGACGCCGACCACCCCGAGGAGGCGCTGAGCCGCCTGGGGTCGATCAGCCGCATGATCGGTGCCGCGCTGCGCAACACCGTCAACCCCACCATGGTCGACGCCGGCTACAAGGCCAACGTCATCCCCGGCACCGCCACCGCCACCATCGACGGTCGCTTCCTCTACGGCCAGGAGGAGGCGTTCGAGAGCCAGCTCGCCTCGCTGATCGGGGAGGGGATCCAGCGGGAGTGGATCACGCACGACCAGGCCGTGGAGACCACCTTCGACGGCCCGCTGGTCGACCAGATGGTCACCGCCCTCAAGGCCGAGGACGACGGCGCCCGCCCGGTCCCGTTCACCATGAGCGGCGGTACCGACGCCAAGAGCTTCGAGACCCTCGGCATGCGCTGCTTCGGCTTCTCCCCGCTTCGGCTGCCCGCCGACCTGGACTTCGCCGGCCTCTTCCACGGCATCGACGAGCGGGTGCCCGTCGAGTCGCTGCAGTTCGGCATCCGGGTGCTGGACCGGTTCCTGAGGGCCGCCTGACCCGTGATCTGATCGGGGCGTGACCGAGCCCACTGCCGTGCCCGCCGCAGGTTCCGTAGCACTCATCACCGGGGGGACGGGCGGCTTCGGCCGGGCCCTCGCCGCCCGGCTGCGCGACGCCGACGTCCGCGTCGTGCTCGCCGACCTCGACTCCGAGCGCGCCCGCGCCACCGCCACCGACCTCGGAGCCGGGTTCGCCGTCCTCGACGTCACCGACCACGCGGCCAACCAGCGCGTCGTTGCCGACGTCGAGGCCGAGTTCGGCCGGCTGGACGCCGTCTACCTCAACGCCGGGATCGCCGGCAGCGGGAAGGTCGACGCCCTCGACGTCGAGGAGTACCTGCGCGTGGTCGCCATCGACCTGCACGGCGTGGTCTACGGCGCCGACGCCGCCCGGCCCGCGCTGCGCCGCGCCGGCGGGGGCTCCATCGTGGTCACCGCGTCGCTGGCCGGGCTCACCCCGATGCCCACCGACCCGGCGTACAGCGTGGCCAAGGCCGGAGCGGTGGCCTACGTGCGCTCGGCCGCGCCGGTGCTGGCCGCGGAGGGCATCACCATCACCACGGTCTGCCCCGGGTTCGCCGACACCGCCATCATCGACCCGCTGCGCGACGCCTTCACCGGCGCGCAGTTCCCGGTGCTCACCGCCGACGAGGTCGCCCAGGCCATGGTCGCGGCCTGGACCTCCGGGGAGCCCGGGGCCGCCTACATCGTGCAGGCCGGCGTGGGCGTCGTGCGCTACCAGTTCAAGGGCGTGCCCTCGGCCAAGACCAGCTCCGGGGAGCGCGCGCTGGTGCCCGACGCGCTCAACCCCTTCCCCGGCTGACCCGGACGGCGTGTCGGTGGGCGTCGTCGACGGGGTGTTCGCGGACGTCACCTAGCAGGTGCTCGCCCGGCACCCGGAGGACGAGCAGGCCCAGATGCTGCACGCGCCAGGCCCGTCCTGCCGGACGGGCTCGGCGACCGGCGCTTGCCGGTACGACCTGCGGGGACGCCCGGCGCGGCACATGATCGGCAGGTGCTGATCGCGCTGACCGTCCTGCTGGTCGTCGGTGGCGGCACCCTGCTGGTGTGGTGGGTCGGGCGGGACCGGTCCCCCCGCGACCCGGATCCCGAGGGCACGTTCCGCCGGGAGCACGGGCTGACCCCGCTGCAGATGGAGGCCGTGCGGCAGGCCCGCGGGCGCTTCCGGCCGCCGGAGGACCCGGTGGTCCGCCGGGCCGTCGTCGAGCTGCTCCGCGCCGAGCTGGCCGCGCCGGACGGCTGGCGCCTGCGGGACCTCCGGCACCTGGTGATCAGCCTGGGCACCGCCGTCTCCTTCGGCGCCCTGATGGTGGTGGTCTTCCTGCTCCAGGGCCGCGCGGCCCCGGCCGACGGCCTCGTCGTGGGGGCGACGTACGCGGGGATGGGGATCGTGATGATCTGGCTGATGCCGCTGATCGTGCGCACCCGAGCGCGGTGGGACCTGCGGCGCGCGGAGTCGCACCTGGCCGCACGGCAGGACAGCGATCCGGCCGGCTGACCCGGTGACGCCGGTCACCGGGCGTCTGGCAAGGTCGGGCACATGCGTGCATGGCGAGTCCACGAACTCGGGAACCCGGCGGACGTCCTCAGGCTCGACGACATCGAGCAGCCCGTGGCCGGCGAGGGCCAGCTGCTGGTCAAGGTGCGGGCGGCGGCGCTGAACTTCCCCGACGTCCTGATGGCGCACGGCATGTACCAGGAGCGCCCACCGCTGCCCTACGTGCCCGGTGTCGAGCTGTGCGGTGAGGTCGTGGACACCGGCCAGCGGGTGATCGGCGGCCCGTCCGGCGGGCCGGGCGCCTTCGCCGAGTACGCCCTGATGGACGCCGACAACGCCTGGCCGGTGCCGGACGAGATGCCCGACGAGCAGGCCGCGGCGCTGTACCTGACCTACCAGACCGGGCACGTCGGCCTGCACCGGCGGGCCGGGCTGCAGGCCGGTGAGGTGCTGCTGGTGCACGCCGGCGCGGGCGGGGTCGGCTCGGCCGCCATCCAGCTGGGCAAGGCCGCCGGGGCGACCGTGATCGCCACCGCCGGCGGCCCGCGCAAGACCGAGGTGTGCACCGAGCTCGGCGCCGACCACGTCGTCGACTACACCGCCGACGACTTCGTGGCCGCGGTCAAGGACCTCACCGGCGGCCGCGGCGCCGACGTGGTCTACGACCCGGTCGGCGGCGAGGTGTTCGACAAGTCCCGCAAGTGCATCGCCTTCGAGGGCCGGATCGTCGTGGTCGGCTTCACCAGCGGCACCATCCCGCAGGCCCCGGCCAACCACCTGCTGGTCAAGAACTACAGCGTGTTGGGCCTGCACTGGGGCCTGTACCGCACCAAGGACCCGGCCCGGATCGGCACCGTGCACGAGGACCTGATGCGGCTCTATGCCGAGGGCGCGATCCAGCCCCTGGTCAGCCAGGCCCTGCCGCTGGACCAGGCCCCGGAGGCGCTCACCGCGCTGGCCGACCGCAGCACCGTCGGCAAGGTCGTCCTCGTCCCGTAGTGCCCCAGCGTCAGACGACGGGACCCGGGAGGTAGGACAGCCGCATCCGGCGGCGCATGACCACCTTGCGGGTGCCGTCGGCGTGCAGCGCCAGGTGGGCCAGCTCCCAGCCCCCGACGTCGGACTGCAGCGCCATCATCGTCGCCGCGGCCGACCGGGACGTGCCGGACGGGATGCGCAGCGGTGCGTACTCGTACTCGCTCCCGGTTCCTGTCACGGCCCCGATTGTGCCTGCTGGACGCCTCCCGGTCACCTGAGCGTCGCCCAGCTCACCGGCCGGGCCGGGTGTCGGGGGCGCCGCCGGCGGGCAGGCGAGCGAGCGTGCCGGGGCACCCGCGCCCGGCCACGCACGACGAGAGGAGCACCGATGACCGACCCGGCCACCGACGCCGACCGCGCCGAGCAGGTCGCCGCCGTCCAGCCCGACGGCCCCGGCACGCACGCCCGGACCGCTCCGCCCGCCGACGACGTCCCCGTCGCCGACGCCGTGGAGCAGCAGCTCACCGTCGTCCCCTCCGACGGCGCCCGCCCGGTCTCGCTGCCCGCGGAGGCCGACGAGTACGACGTCCTGGAGCAGATGGCCGCCGTCCCGCTGGACGACGACGACCACCGCGACTGACCGGCTCACCCCTCCGGCAGCACCACGCGGTAGACCTGCAGGGTCACGCCGGAGGGGTACCGGGTCAGCTCGGTGAGCTCGACGTCGGTGCGGTGCCGCTCCTCGCCGAACAGCCGCAGCCCGCCGCCCACCGCGACCGGGAACACCATCAGCCGCAGCTCGTCGACCAGGTCGTGGGCCAGCAGGGTGCGCACCAGGGTGGCGCTGCCGTTGACCAGCACCGGGTCGCCGTCGCCGGCCTTGATCTCGCGCACCGCCGCCGGCACGTCCCCGCCGATCGCCGTGGCCTGCCAGCGCAGCCCGGGCCGGGAGGTGACCACGTGCTTGGGCATGCCGTTGATCCGGTCGGCGAACTCGCCCTCCCGGGCGGGCCAGGCCCCGGCGAAGCTCTCGTAGGTGGTGCGCCCGAGCAGCAGGGAGCCGGCGTCCAGCACCTCCTCCAGCTTGTACTGGAACAGCTCGCCGCTCACGTGCGGCCCGGCCCAGCCGGTGTGCGGGTGGGTGGGCTCCCCGCCGGGGGCCTCCACGACGCCGTCGAGGGTGACGAACTCCGAGACGATCAGCGTGCGCACGAGCTGTCTCCAGGTGGATCAGGGGTCGATGAGCTGCAGCTGGCCGGTGGCCCGGCTGCCGACGAACACCCGGCCGGTGCCGGGGTCCACGGCCACCGTGTTCGGCTGCCGGACGGTCGGGAAGCGGGCCACCTCGGTGAGCTGGTCGCCGTCGGTGGCGAGGCCCACCACCTCGTTGCGAGCGGTCAGCGTCACCCACAGCACCTGCCCCGTGCCGTCGTACGCCAGGCCGTACGGGGTGCCCGGCAGGTCCAGCTGCTGCTCCTGGCGCAGCGTGTCCGCCCGGAAGACCAGCAGCGCGTTCCCGCGGGTGTCGGCCACCACGAACCGGCCCCGGCCGTCGGCCACCACGTGGGTGGGGCCCTCCCCGGCGTCCACCACCCGGCCCAGCTCGCCGCCGGGCACGTCGTAGGAGGTCAGGGTGAAGGCGGCGACGTCCACCACACCGGCCAGGTCGCCCACCACGGCGATGCCCCCGGGCTGGGTCTGGGAGTCGAAGGTCTGCGTCACCGCACCGTCGGTGACCACCGACAGCGTGCCGCCCAGCTCGTCGGCGACCAGCACCTGACCGCTGGCCACCTGCGCCGCGTCGTGCGGGTACTCACCGACCGGCACGCTGGTGGTCGCGCCGTCCGGCAGCGCCACCGTCACCAGCGTGTCCGAGTCCTCCGCGGGCACCAGCACCGGCCCGCCGGGGGCGGCCAGCTGCAGGTGTCGCGCATGGCCGGGCAACGGCACCTCGCGGACGACGGCACCGGTCGCGCCGTCGGCCAGCACCAGCCGGTCCGGGTCGCGCACCGCCACCGCCAGCAGCCCGGTGACCGGGTCGAACACCATGCCCTCGGCGTCCGGGTCCAGGTCGACGACGGTGCCGGCGGGGTCGGTGGTCAGCTCGGGGGAGCGGCCGGGCTCCGCGGCACCGGGACGCCCGGGGCCGTCGTCGGACGCCGAGCACGCGGTGACCGCGAGGACGAGCAGCAGGGGGAGGGCGGCGGCCCGGCGTCGTCGCATGAGGGCGATCATCCCCGTCGCCCATCCCCGTCGCCGCGGACGGCGGGACCACCCCCGTCGCAGCGGTGTGGCGCCGGTCACCCCGATCGGATGATGGTCGTGGGCGATCCTGTCGTGCATGCTGGCTCCATGATGGTCGCGATGATGACGATGTGTCTCGTCTCGCTCGGCCTCCCGCTGCTCGGGTGGTGGGTCGGCGGGCGCTCGATGGCGCTGCGCGTGCTCACCCGCGACCAGGCCGGCGCCTGCAGCGAGGCCGTGCAGGGCTGCTCGCTCACCCCGGCCCAGCAGGCCAACGTGCGCCGAGCCATGAGCAGCGGCCGCCGGCTGGACGACCCGGCCGAGCGCGCCGCCGTCGTCGGCTGGGCGCAGGCCACCATCGACCGGGACGCCGCTCGCGCCCGCCGCCGCCCGGTCGCCCACCGGGCGCTGCGCGTGGCCCTGGTGCTCTGGGGCGCGGCGATGCTCGTCGGCACCGTCTACGTCGTCGCCCACTCGCACGTGGAGGACGTCCCGGTCTTCCCGCTGGCCTGGTACGCGCTGTTCGCCGCACTGACCCTGCACCACCGGGCCACCCTGCGCCGCGTCGTCCGCAACAACTCCGACGTCGAGGTCCGCCAGCCCGTCGCTGCCTGACCGCGGGCCGTGACGAGCGCCCGGCGCCGTCTCGGCGGATGATCGGGTCGTGACCGCTGTCCTCACCCTCGCGGTGCTGCTGGTGGGCCTGCCCCTGCTGGCGTTCTGGCTGGGCGGTCGGCCGTTCTGGGGCCGGTTGCGCCTGCGCCAGGACCGGGACCTGTACGGCGACGTCGTCCGCCGGCACCGGTTGACCCCCACGCAGACCGCGCGGGTCGAGTCCGCCGTCGCCTGGGGCCGGGAGCTGGCCGACCCGGTCGAGCGGGCCGCCGCCGTCGACTGGGCGCAGGGGCTGATCGCCGACACCCGGCAGCGCGCCCGCGAGCACCCGCTGCGCCGCCGCCTGCTGCTGGCGCTGCTCGGTGCCTGGGTGCTGCTGGTGCTGGGCCGGGCCGTCGTCGCCGTGGTCGAGAGCGGCCTGGCCGGTTTCAACTGGTACGGCGTGGTGACCGGGACCGTGGTCGTCGCGCTGGTGGTCCAGTCGGGCCGGGCCCCGCGCCGCGCGGTGCTGCTCAACGCCGGCCCGCCGTCGATCGAGGTCCGCGGGCGGCGGGCCCAGCCGGGCACCTGACCAGCGCGCCCACCGTCCCGGGGGCATGATCACCGGGTGAGCGTCGGGTGGGCAGCCGTGCTGCTGATCCTGCTGGGGCTGCCGCTGCTGTCGGTCTGGGTCGCCCGGCGCCCGGCGTGGGGGCGGCTGCGGCCCGGCCGCGACCGGGACGAGTTCGCCGACGCCTCGGCCCGCTACGGGATCAGCAGCGCGCAGGTGGCCCGGGTGGAGCACGCGCTGGCGGCCGGCACTGCGCTGAGCGACCCCGCCGAGCGCGCCGCCGCGGCCGACTGGGCGCACCGCCAGCTGGCCGCGATGCGGCTGCCGGCCGACCTGCGCCGGCGCCCCGGCCTGCTCCTGCTGCTCGTGGGCTGCGCCGCGTTCTACGTCGCCTTCGCCGTGCACGTGGTCCGCTCGGTGCTGGACGACGACCTCGGGCCGCTGTTCTCCTGGACGATGATCTACCTCGTCGGGGGCCTCGGGTGGGGCTGGCGCCGCCGCCGGGTGCTGCGCCGGGCGGTCCGGTTGAACACCGACCCGCCCGGCACCGTTCAGCGGGAGTAGTGCTCCACGACGAGCTGCTCCTGGCAGACCACCGGCACCTCCTCCCGGGCCGGCACCCGGTCGACCCGGCACACCAGGTCGGCCAGCGACACCGTCAGGTAGGACGGCGCCGCCGCGTGCGCACCGGACGCCGCCACCAGGAAGGGCTCCTTGCGCCGGCTGCGGTCGGCGATCGCCACGACGTCCCCGGGCACGAGCCGGTAGGAGGGCCGGTCGACCCGGCGCCCGTTCACCGTGACGTGCTGGTGGGTCACCGTCTGGCGGGCCTGGTAGATCGTGCGGGCGAAGCCGGCGCGCAGCACGGTGGCGTCCAGCCGCGCCTCCAGGTCCTGCACCAGGGCCTCGCCGGTCTTGCCGCCGCTGCGCCGGGCCCGGTCGAAGGCGCGCCGCAGCTGGGTCTCGCTGATGTCGTACTGCGCGCGCAGTCGCTGCTTCTCCATCAGGCGGGTCGAGTAGTCGCTCGCCGTCCGGCGCTTGCGGCCGTGCTCGCCCGGCGGGTAGGGACGCTTCTCGAAGTACGCCACGCACTTGGGCGTCAGCGGGATCCCGAGGGCCCGGCTGCGGCGGACCTTGGGGCGTGAGGTGTTCACGGAGCTCCTCTGTTGCTCGACCGACTCTTTGGTTAGGCTCACCTTACCCATCCGGTCACCAGGTCCCACAGCCCCGAGGTGCAGCACATGACCCGCTCCGTCGTCCCCCCGGCCGTCCGCCCCACCGCAGCCGAGCGGGCCCGCACCGTGTCCCGCCGACCCTCGGCCGCCGTCTGCGCCGCGGGCATCTCCGGCTCGCGCGTGCTGGCGCACACCACCACCGCCGACGGCCGGGTGCTGCTCGTCGTGCCCACCGACGGCGAGCTCGCCCAGGCGGTGCTCGGCTCCGCCGACGGCGACCTGGCCGCGCTGCTCATGGTCACCGACCACGCCCCGGTCACCCTGCGCGACCCGGTGCGGGCCCAGCTGTGGCTGTCCGGCTGGCTGGCGCCGCTGCACCCGGCCACGCAGCAGGAGGCGCTGCTGGCCTTCGCCGACGCGTACCCGGCCGGGGCGCTGCTCGACGTCGGCCGGACGGCGACCCTGCTGCGCCTGGACCTCGCCGAGGTGGTGCTGGGCGAGGACGGGCACACCGCGGAGATCACGCCCGAGGAGTTCGCCGCCGCGGTGCCCGACCCGCTGGTGGCCGTCGAGGCCGGCTGCCTGCAGCACCTGGACGCCGACCACCCCGACCAGCTGGCCCTGTTCCGCTCCCGCATCCCCGGCGACTGGCTGACCGACGGCGACGTCGTGCGGCCGCTGGGGCTGGACCGCTGGGGCCTGCGGCTGCGCATCGAGCGCCCGCGCGGTCACACCGACGTCCGGCTGCCGTTCCCGGCACCGGTCGCCGACGTGCAGGAGTTGAAGCCGGCGATGGCCCGGCTGCTGTGCGCCGCCCGCCGCTGCTGACGGACCTCGCCCCTCCCCACGACACGCTCCGCGGGCCCCTAGGCCTGGCCCTCCACGGACTCGGCGAGCAGCTGGGCCAGCCGGGTCCGCCGGGGGCGCACGTCGACCTCGCGCACCGCGCGGGCCAGTGCGGCACCACTGGCGTGCACGATCGACAGGTGCTTCTGCGCGCGGGTGAGCGCGGTGTAGACCAGCGGCCGGGACAGCATGCCGCCGGCCTCCGGCGGCAGGACGACGACGACCCCGGCCCACTCCGAGCCCTGCGCGCGGTGCACGGTGATCGCCCAACCGTGCTTGAGGTCCGACAGTGCCGAGCCGGTGACCTTGACGGGCCCGGACGCGAACGCGATGTCCAGCGCCCCGTCGCCGGTGCCGGTGACCACGCCCACCTCGCCGTTGGCGAACCCGATCGGCTCCAGGTCCAGGTGGTTGGCCGTGGCCACCACCCGGTCGCCCACGTCGAAACCGAACACCGTGCCGTCACCGGGGTTCAGTGCGGCCTTGAGCGCCTTGTTCAGCTCGATGGTGCCGGCCGGCCCGCGGTGCACCGGGGTCACCACCTGCACCGAGCCCGGGTCGATGCCCAGGGCCCGGGGGATGGAGTCGGTGATCAGCTGCACCACCCGCTTCGCGGCCTCCGCGCTGCCGGTGGCCGGCACGATCACCACCTCCCGGTCGGGGGAGTCGACCGCGGGCAGCTCACCGGCCCGCACCCCGGTGGCCAGCCGGGCGATCGCGCCACCGGCGGCCTGCCGGTGCAGCGTGGTCAGCTCGGTCACCGGGACGACGCCGGAGTCGATCAGGTCGCCCAGCACGTGCCCGGGCCCGATCGAGGGCAGCTGCGCCGGGTCGCCGACCAGCAGCAGGTGGGTGCCGTCCGAGCACGCCTCCAGCAGTGCCGCGGTCAGCTCCACGTCCAGCATGGAGGCCTCGTCCACCACGACGACGTCGGCGTCCAGCGGCCACTCCTCGTTGCGGGCGAAGCCACCGGTGGTGCCCTGCGCGCCGAGCAGCCGGTGCACGGTCACCGCCGGGTGGTCGGTGAGCTCCTCCAGCCGCTTGGCCGCCCGCCCGGTGGGCGCGGCCAGCGCCACGTCGGTGCCGCGTGCCTGCAGCAGTTTCACCACCGAGGCCACGGTGCGGCTCTTGCCGGTGCCGGGCCCGCCGGTGAGCAGCGACACCCCGGCGCCCAGCACCTGGGCGACGGCGGCCTGCTGCGCGGGGTCCAGGCCCTTGGCCACCGAGCGCACCGACGCCGGGTCGGCGATCCGCTCGCTGGTGGCGGCCAGCCGGGCCACGTTCTCGGCCACCGCCTCCTCGGCCATCCCGTACCGGGACAGCGACAGTGTCCTCAGTGCCGGGTCCGGCTCGGGCAGCTCGTCGGCGTCGTCGTCGGGTTCGGTGAACGGGGGTTCGTGCTCCAGCACGTCGCCGCTCTCCACCGCGGCCAGCACCGCGGCGGCCGGGTCCTCGATGCCCTCCGCGCGCAGCGCGGCCACCACGAGGTCGACCGGCAGCACGGTGTGCCCGTCCCGGGTGGCGGTGCGCAGCGTCATCGACACCACGGCCCGCCCGCGCCGGCTGTCCTGCCGGTCGGCGCCGGGCAGCACCGCGATGGCCAGCCGGTCGGCGTCGGCGATGGTGACGCCGGTGAGCCCCAGCAGCGCCCACGGGTCGTCCCGCAGCCGGCGCGCGGCGTCCGGGCCCAGGGCGGTGGCCGCCGAGGAGGCCAGCTTGGCCGCGAGCCCGGCGCCCACCAGCAGCTCCACGACGTCGTAGGTGGGCTGGGCGGCCAGGAACGAGGAGAACAGCCGCTCGGCGCGCTGCCGGCCCACCCGCGGCAGCTTGAGCAGCCGGTCGGCCGACACGTGCTCGGGGGAGGTGATGCCCACCCCGGGCAGCTCGGCCGCCGAGCGCTTGCCCAGCCCGGGCCAGAGCCCGGCCGCGCAGAACGCCGCGAAGACCGGGTCGGGGGCGGTGCCGGTGGCGGTCGGGGTGCTCACGGCTGGGGGGCCATCGGCAGCGGCCGCCGCTCGGGGTAGGAGGTGTGCGGGGAGGAGACGTCGTCCAGGGCGGTCTGGATCGCCCGGGGCAGCCGCAGCGACTCCGCCTCCAGCGACGCCTGCAGCTGCGCGGCCGTGCGGGCACCCACGACCGGCGCGACGACGCCGGGGCGGTCGCGCACCCAGGCCAGCGCCACCGCCAGCGGGGTGGTGTTCAGCCCCTGCGCGGCGGTGATCACCGCCTCCACGATCCGGTCGGACGTCGAGGACCGCAGCCCGTCGATGAAACCCTGCCACTGCGGGGACGCCCCGCGGGAGTCGGTCGGCACCGCGTGCCGGTACTTGCCGGTGAGCAGCCCCCGGCCCAGCGGCGACCACGGCAGCAGCCCGATCCCGAGTGCCTCGGCGGCGGGCACCACCTCGCGCTCCACCCCGCGCTGCAGCAGCGAGTACTCCATCTGGGTGCTCACCACCGGCGCCCGGCCCGGCCAGGACCGCTGCCAGGTGACCGCCTGTGCGGTCTGCCAGCCGGTGAAGTTGCTCACCCCCACGTAGCGCACCTTGCCGGCGGCGACGGCGGCGTCCAGGGCGGCCAGCGTCTCCTCCAGCGGGGTGCCGTCGTCCCAGGAGTGCAGCTGCCACAGGTCGACGTGGTCGACCCCGAGGCGCTCCAGCGATGCGTCCAGCGCGGCGAGCAGGTGCCCGCGGGAGGCGCCGCGGCCCATCGGTCCGGGCCCGGTGCGGCCCACGGCCTTGGTGGCCACCAGCACGTCCGAGCGCGGCACCACGTCGCTGAGCAGCCGGCCCAGCGTGCGCTCGCTCTCCCCGTCGACGTACACGTCGGCGGTGTCGACCAGCGTGCCGCCGGCGTCGACGAAGGCGGTGAGCTGCATCGCCGCCTCGTCCTCGTCGGTGTCCCGGCCCCACGTCATGGTGCCCAGGGCGAGCCGGGAGACGACCAGGCCGCTGCGCCCGAGCGCCCGCTGTTCCACGAGGGGTCAACCTACCGGTGCCCCCGGGGCGGGGCCCGGCGCGTGAGCGACGTCGCGCCGGGTGTCCCTCGACAGCGGTGGTGGCCGTCCTAGGGTCGCTCCGTGCACCCGTCGTCCGCCCCCGTCCTGGCCGTGCCGCCGGCCGCCGCGCTCTCCCGGTCCAAGGGCTGATCCGGCGATGGGCTGGATCGAGGCGATCGTGCTCGGGCTGGTGCAAGGGCTCACGGAGTTCCTGCCCATCTCCTCCAGCGCGCACCTGCGCATCGTCGGCGAGCTGTTCGGCTGGGACGACCCGGGTGCGGCGTTCACCGCGATCACGCAGATCGGCACCGAGATCGCCGTCCTGCTGTACTTCCGGGAGGACATCACCCGGATCGTGGTCACCTGGCTGCGCTCGCTGCGCGACCGGGAGCTGCGCAGCAACGCCGACGCCCGGATGGGCTGGCTGATCATCGTCGGCAGCATCCCGATCGTGGTGCTGGGCCTGCTGTTCCAGGACCAGATCGAGACGACGTTCCGCGACCTGCGGATCATCGCGATCGCGCTGGTCGCGTTCTCGCTGGTGCTCTACTACGCCGACCGGGTGGGCAGCAAGCAGCGCCAGTTGGCCGACCTCACCCCGCAGCACGGCATCGCCTACGGGTTCGCCCAGGCCCTCGCCCTGGTCCCGGGGGTGTCGCGCTCGGGCGGCACGATCACCATGGGCCTGTTCCTGGGTTACTCGCGGGAGGCCGCAGCGCGCTACTCGTTCCTGCTGGCGGTGCCCGCGGTGCTGGGCTCCGGCTTCTACCAGGTCTACGAGTCCCTGGACAGCGGCATCGAGTGGGGCCCGACCCTGCTGGCCACGGTGATCGCCTTCGGGGTGGGGCTCGCGGTCATCACCTGGCTGCTGCGCTACCTGGCGCACGGCAGCTTCACGCCGTTCGTCGTCTACCGGATCGTGCTGGGCCTGCTGCTGCTCGTGCTGGTGGGCACCGGGGTGCTCAGCCCCAGCTGACGCCACGGAGCGGGACCGCCGTGTCACCGTGACTACATTCGTCCCGTGACCACGGTGATCTTCCTGAGGCACGGTCGCAGCACGGCGAACACCGCGGGCGTACTGGCCGGCTGGACCCCGGGCGTGCAGCTCGACGAGACCGGGCTGGCCCAGGTCGCCGCGGTCGGTGAGCGGCTGTCCCGGGTCCCGCTCGCCGCGATCGTGGCCAGCCCGCTGGCCCGCTGCCAGCAGACCGCCGGTGCCGTCGCGGCGGGCCGCGACCTCGTCGTGGAGAGCGACGACCGGCTCGGCGAGTGCCGCTACGGCGACTGGACGGGACGGCCGATCAAGGAGCTGCTCAAGGAGCCGATGTGGAAGGTGGTGCAGCAGCACCCCTCCGCCGCGGTGTTCCCCGGCCCGGAGGGGGAGGGGCTGGCGCAGACGCAGGCCCGCGCGGTCGCTGCCGTCCGGGAGTGGAACGCCCGGCTGGGCCCGGACGCCGTCTGGCTGGCCTGCAGCCACGGTGACGTGATCAAGGCCGTCCTCGCCGACGCGCTGGGCGTGCACCTGGACCAGTTCCAGCGGATCGTGGTCGACCCGGCGTCCATCTCGGTGGTCAGCTACACCGAGACCCGCCCGTTCGTGGCCCGGGTCAACGACAGCGGCGGCGACGTGTCCGCGCTGGTCCCGCCACCGAAGCGGCGCCGCCGGAAGGCCGCCTCGTCCGACGCCGTGGTGGGTGGCGGGGCCGGTCCCGGGGCGTGAGCGGCGCCCGCCCCGGCGTTCGCGTACCCGCGTAACCTGATCCCGTGCCCCGTCAGGTCCATCACTTCGAACGTCCCTCCCGCTTCGTGGCAGGCACGGTCGGCCAGCCCGGGGACCGCACCTTCTACCTCCAGGCCGCCGACGAGGCCGGCCGGGTGGTCAGCGTCGCCCTGGAGAAGTCGCAGGTGCAGGTGCTCGCCGAGCGGATGAGCGAGCTGCTCGACGAGGTCGCCACCCGGGACACCACCGCCGTCCCGGTCGAGGCCGACGTCGACGACCTGGACCCGCTCACCGCACCGGTCGACGAGGAGTTCCGCGTCGCCGCGATGGGCCTGGCCTGGGACGGCGAGGCCGAGGCCGTCGTCGTCGAGGCGGTCGCCGCGGGCGAGGAGCCGATCGACGAGGAGGCCATCCTCTCCGACAGCGACGAGGGCCCCGACGCGCTGCGGGTCACCATCACCCCCGGCGCGGCCCGGGCGTTCGTCGCCCGCGCCCGCCGGGTCATCGCCGCCGGCCGCCCCGCCTGCCCGCTGTGCTCGCTGCCGCTGGACCCGGCGGGCCACGTGTGCCCGCGGCAGAACGGGTACCGGCGCTGACCAGGCCACGGCGCCCCCGGTGAGCGAGTCCCGGTCCGGCCCGGACCCGGTCGTGCCCGACGACGTCGAGCTGCTCGACCTCGACGAGGACGGGTACGGCTTCGACGACGACGCCGAGGAGGGCGACGTGCGGGAGCTCGACGTGGCCGCCTTCGACCACGGCGACCGCCGCCCCCCGGCCGACGACGACGAGGCCCGCACGCTGCTGCTCGACGGCGTCATCGACCTCGAGGGCCGGCTGATGGACGCCAGCAACGTCACCTGCATCGGGGCGATCCGCACCGACACCCTGGCCGGGGAGTGCGTCTACAAGCCGGTGGCCGGCGAGCGCCCGCTCTGGGACTTCCCGGACGGCACCCTGGCCGGCCGGGAGATCGGCGCGTACCTGGTGTCCGAGGCCCTGGGCTGGCGGGTCGTGCCGCCCACGGTGCTGCGCGACGGCCCCTTCGGCACCGGCATGGTCCAGCTGTGGAAGAACGCCGACCCCGAGGTCGACCTGACCGAGTTCGTCCGCCGGGACGACCCGGGCCTGCGCCGGATGGCCGTGTTCGACGCGGTGGTGAACAACGCCGACCGCAAGGGAGGCCACATCATCCCGATGGCCGACGGCCACGTGTACGGCGTCGACCACGGCATCTGCTTCTCCCACGAGCCCAAGCTGCGCACGCTGCTGTGGCGGTGGGCAGGGCAGCCGCTGACCGAGGAGGCCCTCGCTGCGCTGGAGGCGCTGACCGGGGACCTGCTCGGTGACCTGGGCGAGCAGCTGCACCAGCACCTGACCCGCCGCGAGGTCCGCCGCACCCAGCAGCGGGTCGCCGACCTGCTGCGCACCGGCCGGCACCCGCAGCCCAGCGGCGACTGGCCCGCGCTGCCCTGGCCGCCCTTCTGAGGCCGTGCCCACCGTCGCCCCCCGGGCCCCCACCGCGACCAGGAGCAGGCCTGTCAGACGGCGGCCTTAGGCTCGTGGGGTGCTCGCCTGGCCCGCTCCTCTGCTGCCCTCACTCCCGGGTCCCGGCCCTGTCCTGCGGTTGTTCGACACCGCGCGCGGGGAGGTGGTCGAGACGACCCCCGGTCCGACCGCGCGGATGTACGTCTGCGGCATCACGCCCTACGACGCCACCCACCTCGGCCACGCGGCCACCTACCTCGCCTTCGACCTGGTGAACCGGGTGTGGCGCGACGGCGGGCACGCGGTGCACTACGTGCAGAACGTGACCGACGTCGACGACCCGCTGCTGGAGCGCGCCGACCGGGACGGCGAGGACTGGATCGTGCTGGCCATGCGGGAGACCGCACTGTTCCGTGAGGACATGGCGGCACTGCGGGTGCTCCCGCCGGAGGACTACGTCGGCGCGGTCGAGTCGATCCCGATGATCGTGGCGCACGTGGAGACCCTGCTGGACGCGGGCCTGGCCTACGCGCTGGACGACGGCACCGGCGACGTCTACCAGGACGTCGCCCAGGCGCCGGGCTTCGGTACCGAGTCCGGCTACGACGAGGCCACCATGCTGCGGCTGTCGGCCGAACGCGGGGGCGACCCCGACCGGGCGGGCAAGCGCAACCGGCTGGACCCGATGCTGTGGCGCGGCGAGCGACCGGGGGAGCCGTCCTGGCCGGGTCCGCGCGGCACGGCCGGGCGCCCCGGCTGGCACATCGAGTGCGCCGCGATCGCCCTGGACCGGATCGGCATGGGCTTCGACGTGCAGGGCGGCGGCAGCGACCTGGTGTTCCCGCACCACGAGTTCTCGGCCGTGCACGCCGAGGCCCTGACCGGCACCAAGCCCTTCGCCCGGGCCTACGTGCACGCGGCGATGATCTCCCTGGACGGGGAGAAGATGAGCAAGAGCCGCGGGAACCTGGTGTTCGTCTCCAAGCTGCGCGGCTCGGACGTGGACTCCATGGCGGTGCGGCTGGCGCTGCTGTCCGGGCACTACCGCACCGACCGGGCCTGGACCCCGCAGCTGCTGTCCGCCGCCGAGCAGCGGCTGTCGACCTGGCGCGCCGCGGTGGCGCTGCCCGCCGGCGCCCCCGCCGCACCGTTGCTCACCGCCCTGCGGGAGCGGCTGGCCGACGACCTGGACTCACCCGGGGCGATCGCCGCCGTCGACGCCTGGGCCGAGCGCACACTGGCCACCGCCGCCGAGTCCGACGGGCAGGAGGAGCACGCTCCGGACATCGCCCGGGACGCCGTCGACGCGCTGCTCGGCATCGCGCTGTGACCGGGCACCCGGGGGAGGCGGTGACGTGACCGGGCCCGGGTTCCGGCTGGCCGACCGGGCCGCCCGTGAGCTCGCCGAGCAGGCCCTCGCGCCGGCGGCGGCGCGGGCCGCGGACACCCGCGGCCGGGCCCGGCCGGAGCCGGAGGACGCGCTGCGCACCGCCTACGAGCGCGACCGGGACCGCATCCTGCACGCCAAGGCGTTCCGGCGGCTCAAGCACAAGACGCAGGTGTTCCTGCACCCCGACGGGGACCACTTCGTCACCCGGCTCACCCACACCCTGCAGGTCACCCAGGTGGCCCGCTCGCTGGCCGCTGCGCTCAGCCTGAACGAGACGCTGGCCGAGGCGATCGCGCTGGCCCACGACGTCGGCCACTCGCCGTTCGGGCACCTGGGCGAGGACGCCCTGGAGCCCTACGTCCCCGGCGGCTGGCACCACGCGGCGCAGGGCGTGCGGATCGTGGAGGTGCTGGAGGACCTCAACCTCACCTGGGAGGTGCGCGACGGCGTGCGCGCGCACAGCTGGAAGATCGACCCGCCACCGGCCACCCGGGAGGCCGAGTGCGTGCGCTACGCCGACCGGATCGGCTACCTGTCGCACGACGCCCTGGACGCCGTCCGGGCGGGCGTGCTGCGGGTCAGCGACCTGCCGGCGCGGGCCCGGGACGTCTTCGGCGAGCCCGGCAGCCAGATGGTCGGCTCGATGATCGACGCGGTGCTGGCCGGCAGCCTGTCCGCGGACAACACCGCCGGTGCCGTGGTGATGGCCCCCGACGAGCTGTCGGCGATGCACGAGCTGCGGGCGTTCATGTTCGAGCGGGTGTACGCCTCCGAGACCGCCGCCGGCCAGAAGCACGTGGCCATCGACGTCATCCGCCGGCTGGTCGACCACCACCTGGCCCACCCCGGCCTGATCCCGGCCACCTACCGGGACACCGACGCCGACCCGGTCACCCAGGTCGTCGACTACGTGTCCGGCATGACCGACCGCTTCGCCCTGGCCACGCACGACCGGCTCTTCGACGCCGACGCGGGTTCGCAGATGACCCGCCTGCTGCACACCAGCTGACCCGCCCGGCCCCCGGGCTGCCGCAGGCCCGGGACCCGGGCATGCCCGGGCGCCCTGACCCGGTGCGCGCCCGCCGGGCGCCCTGACCCGGTGCGCGCCCGCGCGGGACCGTGTGTCGCAGCCGCGCCACTGCGCGGGCGCCGAGTGCGGAGTCGTGGTCGCCGACCAGGGGCGACCCGCCGGGCAGCCCGACCACACCTGCACAGTCGCACCAGGCGGCCGTTATCCCCAACACCTGCGTCGACACCGCCGCACGACCACGAGCGGCGATGACGGGGGAGGGGCGGTGTGAGGACCAGGCGGCGGACGGCGGCAGCGCGCGTCGGGGCGGCGGGAGCACGGACCCGCCGCGCGCCCACCGCCCGACCCGGTGGGTCTAGGAGCCGGCGGGGCCGCGGCGGCGCAGGTACCGCTCGAACTCGCGGGCGATCTGGTCGCCGCTGGCCTGGGAGAGGTCGGTCTCGGTGGCCCGCTCCTCCAGGGACCGGACGTACTCCACGACCTCGTCGTCCTCGCCGGCCATCTCGTCGACGGTGGTGACCCACTCCTCGGCCTGCTGGGGCAGCGCGCCCAGCGGCACGGACACCTCCAGCACCTCTTCCACCCGCTGCAGCAGCGCCATGGTGGCCCGGGGCGAGGGCGGCTGCGACACGTAGTGCGGCACTGCGGCCCAGAAGCTCACCGCGGGCAGACCGGCCTGCACGCAGGCGTCCTGGAAGACGCCGAGGATGCCGGTGGGGCCCTCGTAGCGGGAGGTCTCCAGGCCCCAGCGGGTCGCCGACTCGGTGTCGTACGCGGAGCCGGTGACCGGGGTGGGGCGGGTGTGCGGGGTGTCGGCGAGCAGGGCGCCCAGGGCCACCACGGTGTGCACGTCCAGCTCCTGGAGCAGGGCGATCAGCTCCGCGCAGAACCCGCGCCAGCGCATGTTGGGCTCGATCCCGCGGATGAGCACGACGTCCCGGTCGCCGTCCGGCGGGCGGGCCACGGAGATGCGCGTCGTCGGCCACTCGATGCGGCGGCTCACGCCGCCGACGAGGGTGACCGTGGGGCGGTTGACCTGGAAGTCGTAGTAGTCCTCGGGGTCCAGGGCGGCCAGCGGGCGCGCGTCCCAGATGAGCTCCAGGTGCTCCAGCGCCCCGGTGGCAGCGTCGCCGGCGTCGTTCCAGCCCTCGAACGCGACGACCACCACGGGATCGGTCAGCTCGGGCAGCTCGTCCGCTGCGGTGTCAGGATCGCTCACCCGGTCGAGCCTACGTCTCGGCGGGCCCCGTCGCGGGCACGGCTCCGGCGCCGTCCCACCGTCTGGTGAGACGATGGGACGGCGTCCGATGAGGTCCGCGGTCCCCACGAGGGTGCCGCAGCGTCCCCGGCCGTGCGCCCCGCTCGACCCACAGCCGTTCCCCAGCCCCGAGGAAGCCCGTGACCGAGTCCCCGTCGTCCCTGCGTCCGGATGCCACGGCCGAGCTGACCGCCCTGCTCGGGCAGCGGATCCTGGTGCTGGACGGTGCCATGGGCACCGCCATCCAGCGCGACCGGCCGGACGAGGCGGGCTACCGGGGTGAGCGGTTCGCCGACTGGCCCAGCGACGTGCAGGGCAACAACGACCTGCTCAGCATCACCGCGCCGGAGATCATCTCCGGCATCCACCGGGAGTACCTCGACGCCGGCGCGGACCTGATCGAGACCAACACCTTCAACGCCACGAGCATCTCGCTGGCCGACTACGGCATGAGCGACCTCGCCTACGAGCTGAACCTGGCCTCGGCGCGGCTGGCCCGCGCGGCCTGCGACGCGGTGAGCACCCCGGAGAAGCCCCGCTACGTCGTCGGCGCCATCGGCCCCACCAGCCGCACGGCGTCCATCTCACCCGACGTCAACGACCCCGGTGCCCGCAACGTCACCTACGACGAGCTGGTGACGGCCTACCGGGAGCAGGCCGACGGACTGGTCGACGGCGGCTCGGACGTGCTGCTCATCGAGACGGTCTTCGACACGCTCAACGCGAAGGCGGCGGTCTTCGCGCTGGAGACGCTGTTCGAGGAGCGTGGGCGTCGCTGGCCGGTGATGCTCTCCGGCACGATCACCGACGCCTCCGGCCGGACGCTGTCCGGCCAGGTGACCGAGGCGTTCTGGCACTCCGTGCGGCACGTGCGGCCGCTGCTGGTGGGGCTGAACTGTGCGCTGGGGGCCGCCGAGATGCGGCCCTACATCGCGGAGATGTCCCGGATCGCGGACACGTTCGTGTCCTGCTACCCCAACGCCGGGCTGCCCAACGCGTTCGGGGAGTACGACGAGTCGCCGGAGGAGACCGCGGCGATCGTGGGCGAGTTCGCCGCCAGCGGCTTCGTCAACCTCGTCGGCGGCTGCTGCGGCACCACCCCCGACCACATCGCCGCGATCGCCCGCGCCGTCGCCGGCAGCGCCCCGCGCACCCCGGTCAGCGTGCCCCCGGCGCTGCGGCTGTCCGGGCTGGAGCCGGTGACGATCACCGCGGACACGCTGTTCGTCAACGTCGGCGAGCGCACGAACATCACCGGGTCGGCCCGCTTCCGCAACCTGGTCAAGGCCGGTGACTACACCAGCGCGCTGGCCGTCGCCCGCCAGCAGGTCGAGGCCGGCGCGCAGGTCATCGACATCAACATGGACGAGGGGATGATCGACGGCGTCGAGGCGATGGACCGCTTCACCAAGCTGGTCGCCACCGAGCCCGACATCTGCCGCGTGCCCACGATGATCGACTCCTCCAAGTGGGAGGTCATCGAGGCCGGCCTGAAGTGCGTGCAGGGCAAGTCGATCGTCAACTCGATCTCGCTCAAGGGCGGCGAGCAGGAGTTCGTCCGGCAGGCCCGGCTGTGCCGCAAGTACGGGGCCGCGGTGGTGGTCATGGCCTTCGACGAGGACGGCCAGGCCGACACGCTGCAGCGGCGCAAGGACATCTGCCGGCGGGCCTACGACGTGCTCACCCGGCAGGTGGGCTTCCCGGCCGAGGACATCATCTTCGACCCCAACGTGTTCGCCGTGGCCACCGGCATCGAGGAGCACGCCGACTACGGCGTCGACTTCATCGAGGCCACCCGCTGGATCAAGCAGAACCTGCCCGGCGCCCTGGTGTCCGGCGGCGTGTCCAACGTGTCCTTCTCCTTCCGGGGCAACAACCCGGTGCGGGAGGCCATCCACGCGGTGTTCCTCTACCACGCGATCGCCGCCGGCATGGACATGGGCATCGTGAACGCGGGCGCCCTGGAAGTCTACGACGAGGTACCCGAGCTGCTCCGCGAGCGCATAGAGGACGTCGTGCTCAACCGCCGCCCGGACTCCACCGAGCGGCTGCTGGAGATCGCCGCCGACTTCGCCGGCGACGGCGTGGCCAAGGAGGTCGCCACCGAGGAGTGGCGGTCGCTGCCGGTCGGCGAGCGGATCACCCACGCGCTGGTCAAGGGCATCGACGAGTTCGTCCAGCCCGACACCGAGGAGCTGCGGGCGGAGATCAGCGCCCGCGGCGGGCGGCCCATCGAGGTCATCGAGGGCCCGCTGATGGACGGCATGAACGTCGTCGGCGACCTGTTCGGGCAGGGCAAGATGTTCCTGCCGCAGGTGGTCAAGTCGGCCCGGGTGATGAAGAAGGCCGTCGCCTACCTCATCCCGTTCATCGAGGCGGAGAAGAAGCCCGGGGACGTCGAGCGGAGCATCGGCAAGGTGGTCATGGCCACCGTCAAGGGCGACGTGCACGACATCGGCAAGAACATCGTCGGCGTCGTCCTGCAGTGCAACAACTACGACGTCGTCGACCTCGGCGTCATGGTGCCCGCGCAGAAGATCCTGGACGCCGCCAAGGCCGAGGGCGCCGACGTGATCGGGCTGTCCGGGCTGATCACCCCGTCGCTGGACGAGATGGTCAACCTGGCCGCCGAGATGGAACGCCAGGGCTTCGACATCCCGCTGATGATCGGTGGCGCCACCACCTCCCGGGCGCACACCGCGGTCAAGGTGGCGCAGCAGTACCACGGCCCGGTGATCTGGGTGAAGGACGCCTCGCGCTCGGTGCCGGTGGTCGCCGCGCTGCTCTCCGACGAGCAGCGGCCCCGGCTGCTGGCCGAGACCGACGCCGACTACGCCGCGCTGCGCGAGCGGCACGCCGCCCGCCAGGACACCCGATCGCTGCTGCCGCTGGCCACCGCCCGGGCACAGGCGACGCCGGTGGACTGGACCGGCTACCGCCCGCCGCGGCCGCGGATGCTGGCGCAGCAGGGTCGCGACCTGTGCACCGGCCCCGGCTGCGACCACCGGCACGGCCGGACCAGCCAGTTCGTGCGCACCTTCGCCGACTACCCGCTGGCCGAGCTGCGCGAGTACATCGACTGGCAGCCGTTCTTCAACGCGTGGGAGATGCGCGGGCGGTTCCCCGACATCCTGCACAACCCGACGACCGGCGAGACCGCCCGGCGGCTCTACGAGGACGCCCAGGCGATGCTCGACCGGGTGGTGGAGGAGCGCTGGCTGCGCGCGGCCGGCGTCTTCGGGCTGTTCCCGGCCGCGCAGGTCGGCAGCGACGACATCGAGGTCTACACCGACGAGTCGCGCAGCCAGGTGCTGACCACGCTGCACCAGCTGCGGCAGCAGACCGAGGGGCGTGACGGGTCGGCCCGCAAGTCGCTGGCCGACTTCGTCGCACCGAAGGAGACCGGCCTGCCCGACCACGTCGGCGCGTTCGCCGTCACCGCCGGGCTGGGCTCCGCCGAGCGGGTCGCGGCCTTCAAGGCCGACCACGACGACTACAACGCGATCCTGCTGGAGTCACTGGCCGACCGGCTCGCCGAGGCCTTCGCCGAGCGGCTGCACGAGCGGGTCCGCACCGAGTTCTGGGGCTACGCACCGGACGAGCACCTGGACCCCGACGCGCTGATCGCCGAGAAGTACCACGGCATCCGCCCCGCGCCGGGCTACCCGGCGTGCCCGGAGCACACCGAGAAGCAGACGATCTGGGAGCTGCTCGACGTGGAGGCCGCGACCGGCATCCAGCTCACCGAGAGCATGGCGATGTGGCCGGGTGCCGCGGTCAGCGGGCTGTACTTCTCCCATCCGCAGTCCCAGTACTTCGTGCTCGGCCGGGTGGGCCGCGACCAGGTGGAGGACTACGCCCGGCGCAAGGGCTGGACCCTCGCCGAGGCGGAGAAGTGGCTCTCGCCCAACCTCGGCTACCGCACGCAGGACGAATGACGTGTGGCCGGGACCCCGGGCGGGGGTCCCGGCCACACGGTCGGGTGGTGCGTCAGCCGGTCAGCCGGTCAGCCGGCATAGCCGCTGAGGACGTCGGTGACGACGTCCTCGTCCGGTCGGCCCGGGGTGGTGCCCTGGGGCGCCGGCCGGGTCGGGGCCACCTCGCCCTCGGGGTACTCCAGGGCCTTCCCGAACAGGGTCAGGTAGGCCACCCGGTAGACGTCGTTGTTCTCGAACCGGGCAGAGAACACCTCGTCCACCAGGTCGGCGTTCAGTCCCTCGGCCCGGGTGACGACGCCACCGGTGATGTCGTTGGTGGTCGTCCAGGCGATACCGAAGGGCAGCTCCTGCCCGAACTGGTCGGGTGCGGACAGGAACGGCTCGGTGCCGCGCCCGTACCGGCCGTCCAGCGGGTTCTGCGGGACCTCGGGCTCCTCGCCACCGGTGACCAGCTCCTCGCCCGGGTTGACCGGGATCGACTCGACCGCCGGGGGCAGCTCCTCGTCCACGTTGTACGGGGACGCCTGGATGCCGCCGGCGGTGCCGTCGGCCGCGGTGAGCACCGTGGTCGCGGGCTCGGCCTCGACGAAGTCGCGGGCGACGCCGATCATCTCGTCGGCGTACCGGGCCTCCAGCAGCGTGCCGGAGGCGTTGTCGATGTTGGCCATGTTGTCGGTGCCCTCGACCTCCCACACGGTCGCGAAGGGCTTGCCGGCCTCCTCGCTGTGCGCGTCGAGGACGGTGGTGGCCACCGCGGCCATCTCCGGAGCCGTCGGCGGCCGGTAACCCGGCGTGCCGGGCTCGGAGCCGTAGAGCACCAGGTTGGTCTCCTTGGCGTCGGCCGGGACGCTCGGGTCGACCAGACCCGCGGCGATCAGCTGCTCCTCGGCGACGGCGTTGAAGATGTCCTGGCTGGCGAACAGGGCCAGCACCTTCGCCTCGGCCGGGTCGACGTCGCCGGACTCGATGGCCGCGGCCAGCGCCTCGAACTCGGCTCGGGTGCGGATCACCGTGTAGCCCTCGTCGGCGGCGGCCTGGGCCAGGTTCAGCCCGTCGGTGCGCAGCCCGCCGGTGGCCGAGGGACCGTCCTCGTCCAGGGTGTCGCCGGGTGCCCGGTGCACGACGCAGTCCAGCGGGATGGTCGGCACCGCGGTGTCCTCGGCCAGGGCGGCGTCGATCACCTCGGGGGAGCAGATCGGGGTCTCGGTCGGGAAGAACAGGTCCTCGCCGCCGCCCATGATCACGGCCGGGTCGGCGTCGGCGGCGTCGAAGCCCGGCCGGCCCTGCACGAGCTGGCGGGCGATCTCCAGCGCCGAGGCGTCCGAGCGCTCGGTCACCTCGGTGAGGAACGCCGCCGTGCCGGGCTCGGCGACGTCCCCGTCGTTGACCACGCCGATGGGCAGGCCGGCGTTGCCGGCCTCCCGCAGCCAGCTGCCCGCGTAACCGGACAGCGCGTTGATCGTGCGGGGCTCCTCGGCGTCACCGGCCAGCACGTCCTCGGCACCGGAATCGGTGCCGAAGGAGTCGGGCGCGTCGGTCTTGAAGCCGAAGGCGTGCGTGGTGGCGCCCCCGTTGGACGACGTCGTCAGGATGTCCGACGCGTGCCCCCGGTAGGGCACCGCAGCCTCCAGCTGGTCCCAGTTGCTCACCGCGTCCGGGCCGTACCAGTAGATGCGGGCCAGCTCCCACATGGCGACGTCGGAGCCGTCGGGGTGGATGAAGATCATGTTGCCGGTCTCGTGCGTGCCGGACGAGGCGGTGTCGTCGCTGCCCTGGGCTGCCGTCGGTACGACGGCCAGGGCTCCCGCGATCGGGATGGCGACGGCAGCAGTCCATTGCCTACCGCGCATGCGTGGGTCCTCCGTGGTCCTGCCGGGGGACCCACGACGGCCCCCCGGTCCGGGCGGAGCGTCATCGCGGGTCCTGCACGTCCAGCGGCCCCCACTCGACGCTCCGGTTGCCGCCGGATGAACACGAGGTGTCCCCGGCTGTGTCGTCGCTGTGCGCTGGGTGTGGGGTCGCGCCACGTGACGATCGGTCGATCACGACGCCGCGCTGGGGTCGACCGGCCCGCCGGCCACGGACGGCACCCGTGCCCGATCATGGTCGGGTGTCCGAGACGCTGACCGAGCCGAGGCCGGGTGGTCACCCGGGTGCCCTGGCTGCCGTCCTGTTCGACATGGACGGCACGCTGGTCGACACCGAGGTGCACTGGGACGTCGCCCTGGAGGAGCTCGCGCAGCGGCTCGGCGACACCCTGTCCGCCCCGGCGCGCGCGGAGATCACCGGCTCCAGCGTGCCCACCGCCCTGGGCATCCTGTACCGCGACGTGGGCGTCACCCGGGGCGCCGGCCAGCAGGCCGCCGACGACGCCTGGCTGCAGGCCCGGGTGGCCGAGCTGATGCAGACCTCGGTGCCGTGGCGGCCAGGCGCCCCCGAGCTGCTGCGGGCGGTGCGGGACAGCGGCCTGCGCACCGCGCTGGTCACCACCACGTTCCGGGCCATCGCCGACATCGCGCTGGGGCACATCGGCAGGCACTTCTTCGACGTCACCGTGTGCGGGGACGAGGTGCCGGCCACCAAGCCCTCGCCGGCCCCGTACCTGCAGGCCATGGACGCCCTCGGCGTCGCCGCCGCGGCCTGCGTCGTCATCGAGGACTCGGTCACCGGGGTGACGGCCGGGCTGGCCGCCGGGGCCGCCGTGCTGGGCGTGCCGTCGCTGTCGCCGTTCACCCCCGCACCCGGGCTCACCGTCCGCGGCTCGCTGACCGGGGTGAGGGTCGCCGACCTGCAGGCGGTCCTGGCCGCCCGGCCGGTCGCCGACGTGCCCGGCTGAGCACCCCAGTCGACAGCACCCCGACCAGCAGCGCCCCGCACAGGGTCAGCCACAGCGCCCGGGCCAGCAGCCAGCCGGGCGCCGATCGGCCTGCTGGTCCTCGGCGCGGAGCACGCCGAGCAGCTGCTGCAGCTCGGTGAGTGCCCGGCGCGCGGTGGACGCGGTCGCGGCCAGCTCCTCCCGTGCCTCGGGTGACAGCCCGGCCACCCGGTAGGGCGCGGTCTCGGCCCGCACGGCGATCGCGGAGAGCTCGTGCGCCACCACGTCGTGCATCTCCCGGGCGATCCGGGCCCGCTCGGCCAGCGCGCCGCGCTGGGCCAGCGCCTCCTCGGTGCGCTGCTGCTCCACGGCCAGCGCCCGGCCGGCGTCCCAGCGCACGCCCAGGCTGATGCCCACCAGCACGACGAGCGCCACGCCCAGCAGCGACACCTGCAGGTGGCCGGGGGTGATCTCCACCGGGGCGCCGAACCGCAGCAGGACGACGACCAGCAGGGACCCGGCGCCCACCAGGAGGCCGGTGCGGCGCGGGCGGGCCCAGCCCACCGCCAGCAGGGTCGGCACCCAGAGGCACCAGCCCCATGCCTCGACCACCGGCGCCCCGCCGCCCGGCCGCTGGAGCAGGAACGGCGTCATCACCAGGCACGCGGTGACCAGCGCCCACCCGGCCACCGGTGCACGGACCGTCAGCACGGTGCCGGCGGCCGCGGGCACGGCGAGCAGCAGGAACGGCGAGGCAGGCAGCTGCTGGTCCGTCGCGACGACGTCGGAGGCGGCCAGCAGCACCAGCACGACGTACAGGACGGCGACACCGGTGAGCAGCCAGGTGTGCCGACAGCCGCGTCGGCCACGGGCAGCGGCCCAGGGCAGGGGTGCGCCGCCGGACGGGCGGGTGTCCCGCCGGTCGGCCGGCGCCTGCCCGGTGGACGGCGGGGCGGTCATGGCCGGGGGAGCGGGACGACCGGGGGCCCGCCGGCCTGCGAGGAGGGCGCACACGTCATCCCGGCAACCTAGGGCGGCAGGTGACCTCGTGGCGTCACCCTGGGGGACCGTCCTGCCCTGGCTCCCCGGTAGGGGGTCCGCCGGCGCACGCGGCCTCCGCAGGCCACGCCCGGCGCCTCCCGGCCGAGACCGCCCCGCGGACAGCCCGCCCGGTCGGCGCTAGCGCTCGGCCGGGGAACGCGGGACTGCCCGGCCGTGGCAGGCGACGGGGTCGGTCAGCTGACCACGGCCAGGGTGGTGCGCCAGCCCGCGGCCGCTGCGGCCTCGGCGGGGAACGGCGGGGGAGTGCCGCCGAAGGAGGGGCAGAACGCCTGGTGGTCGCACCAGCTGCACAGCCGGCCGGGGCTGGGCCGGAAGTCCCCGGTGGACACCGCCCGCTCGATGGCCGACCAGATCGCCTGCAGGGTGCGCTCGAAGCGCAGCAGCTCGGCCTCGTCCGGGGCGTAGGTGAGCGCGTCGCCGTCCTTGAGGTAGAGCAGCTTCAGCTGCGCCGCGACCACGCCGCGGGTGCGCCACAGCACGAGTGCGTAGAACTTCATCTGGAACAGCGCGGCGGCCTCGAAGGCCTCCCGCGGCACGCCACCGGTCTTGTAGTCGACGACCCGCAGGGCGCCGGTGGGGGCGACGTCGAGCCGGTCGACGTAGCCGCGCAGCCGCAGCCCGTCGGGCAGCGTGACCTCGACCAGCTCCTCGCGGCCGGCGGGCTGGATCCGGGTCGGGTCCTCCAGGCGGAAGTAGGTCTCCAGCAGCGTGCCCGCCGAGGCCAGCCAGGACTCGAGCTCGCCGGCACCGGCGGCAGCGGGCGCGGGGGAGCCGGCGGGCTCCGGGGAGCCGGCGAACAGCTCGGCGACGCCCTCCTCCTGGCGCAGCTCCGCCCACGCCGGCCCGATCAGCTCGCGCGCGGCGGCCACGGTGCGCTGCGCCGGCGGCAGGTCGTACAGCTTCTCCAGCACCGCGTGCACCAGGGTGCCGCGCACCGCGGCCCGCGACCTCTTCTCCGGCAGCCGGTCGATGGTGCGGAACCGGTACAGAAGCGGGCAGCTCTTGAAGTCCGCCGCCCGCGACGGCGACAGCGAGGGCCGCCGGGGCGCGGTGTCGGCGGCGGCCGTGCGCGTGTCGGCCGGGTGCCCGTCGGAGGGCCGGGTGGGCCCGCTCGCGGCAGGCGCGGCGGAGTGGGCGGGGTCGGCAGCCAGGGTCGTCGCCGTCATGCACCCGAGGCTAGGGCCCCCCTCCGACAGTCCCGCCGCTGCGCGCCGGAGGGGCCGCCGGGGCGTCGTCCGTAGGCTCGACCCCCGTGGACGACCAGCTGCACCCGACCGACGACGTGAGCCCTGCGCCCACCCTCCCTCTCGACTTCCCTGCTGTGGACGACGCCGCGCCAGACGTCCCCGCCGTGGACGACCCCGCCGTGGTGGACGCCGGCCCGGACGCGACCGCCGTCCCGGAGCCCTCCGGCGGCGAGCCGTCCGCACAGCCGGTGGACCCCGCCGGACAGCCCGCCGACGCCGGGGCCGACGAGCCCCCCGCGGAGCTGCCGCTGGGGCTGCCGGCCCGGTCCGGGGAGCCGGTCGACGGCGCCTTCGTCGCCGGCGACCGGGTGCAGCTGACCGACCCCAAGGGCCGGCTGCACACCGTCGTCCTGGTGCCGGGCAAGGAGTTCCACACCCACCGTGGGGCGATCGCCCACGACGACCTGATCGGGGCCCCGGAGGGGTCGGTGGTGCTGTCCACGGCGAACACCGGCTACCTGGCGCTGCGGCCGCTGCTGGCCGACTTCGTGCTCTCCATGCCGCGCGGCGCCCAGGTCATCTACCCCAAGGACGCCGCCCAGATCGTCGGCTTCGGCGACATCGGCCCGGGCATGCGGGTGCTGGAGGCCGGGGTGGGCTCCGGTGCGCTGGCCTGCTCGCTGCTGCGGGCCGTCGGCACCACCGGCACGCTGACCAGCTACGAGCGGCGCGAGGACTTCGCCGACATCGCCCGCGGCAACGTCGAGGCGTTCCTGGGCACCGTGCCGGAGAACTGGTCGCTGCGGCTGGGCGATCTCGCCGAGCACCCCGCGGAGGAGACCGTCGACCGGGTGGTGCTGGACATGCTCGAGCCGTGGGCGGTGCTGCCCACCGTCGCGGCGGCCCTGCGCCCGGGCGGGGTGCTGGTCGGCTACGTGGCCACCACCACCCAGCTGTCGGTGTACGTGGAGGCGCTGCGCGAGCAGGGCGTGTGGACCGAGCCGTACTCCTGGGAGTCGCTCATGCGGCCCTGGCACGCGGTCGGTCTGGCGGTGCGCCCGGAGCACCGGATGGTGGCGCACACCGCCTTCCTGGTGACTGCCCGGCGGCTCGCCGAGGGCACCGTGGCACCGGTCCGGCAGCGGCGCCGCAAGCCCGTCTGAGGCACCGCCCGCCGGTGCCGTTGGGCTCGTGCGGCGGGTGTACGTGACGGGCAGCACAGCGGCGGGACGATCCGACGCGGCGTCGGCGGGCGTGGTTAGAGTGACGTCCTGGCACCACCGAGTGTGCGGAGGTACGCGATGGGCCTGGACCCGGAAGAGACGCGGGCGCGGCGGGAACGTGACGTCGCCTCCCTGGTCAGCCAGATCTCCTACCTCGAGGAGGAGATCGGTCTGCTGCGGCGGAAGGTCGCCGACAGCCCGCGCCAGGTGCGCGCGCTGGAGGAGCGGATCGCCGAGGCGGAGGGGCGGGCCGCGTTCCTGTCCGAGCGCAACGACAAGCTCGCCGGCACGCTGCGCGACGCCCGCGACCAGCTGGTCACGCTCAAGGAGGAGGTCGAGCGCCTCGGGCAGCCGCCGTCCGGCTACGGCGTGTTCCTGGTGCGCCACGAGGACGACACGGTCGACGTCTTCACCGCCGGCCGCAAGATGCGCGTCTCGGTGTCCCCGTCGGTGGAGGTCGCCGAGCTGCGGCACGGCCAGGAGGTCATGCTCAACGAGGCGATGAACGTCGTCCAGGCGCGCGGGTTCGAGCGCACCGGCGACGTCGTGATGCTCAAGGAGCTGCTGGAGCCGGTCGAGGGCATCCCGCGCCGGGGCCTGGTCATCGGGCACACCGACGAGGAGCGCGTGGTCTTCCTCGCCGACTCCCTCACCGACCAGCCGCTGCGCAGCGGTGACTCGCTGCTGCTGGAGACCCGCTCGGGCTACGTCTACGAGCGGATCCCCAAGAGCGAGGTCGAGGAGCTGGTCCTCGAGGAGGTGCCGGACATCGACTACGAGGACATCGGTGGGCTCTCCCGGCAGATCGAGCAGATCCGGGACGCCGTGGAGCTGCCGTTCCTGCATGCCGACCTGTTCCGCGAGTACGAGCTGCGCCCGCCCAAGGGCATCCTGCTGTACGGCCCGCCCGGGTGCGGGAAGACGCTGATCGCCAAGGCCGTTGCCAACTCGCTGGCCAAGAAGGTCGCCGCCCTGCGGGGCGACGCCGACACCAGCCAGGGCAAGTCGTTCTTCCTCAACATCAAGGGCCCCGAGCTGCTCAACAAGTACGTCGGGGAGACCGAGCGGCACATCCGCCTGGTGTTCCAGCGTGCCCGGGAGAAGGCCAGCGAGGGCACCCCGGTCATCGTGTTCTTCGACGAGATGGACTCGATCTTCCGCACCCGTGGCTCGGGCGTGTCCTCCGACGTGGAGTCCACGATCGTGCCGCAGCTGCTCAGCGAGATCGACGGCGTCGAGGGCCTGGAGAACGTCATCGTGATCGGTGCCTCCAACCGGGAGGACATGATCGACCCGGCCATCCTGCGTCCCGGCCGGCTCGACGTGAAGATCAAGATCGAGCGCCCGGACGCCGAGGCCGCCCGGGACATCTTCAGCAAGTACCTGACGACGACGCTGCCGATCAACGCCGACGACCTGGCGGTGCACGGCGGCAGCCGCGAGGCCACCATCGCCGGGATGATCCAGAGCACCGTCGAGCGGATGTACACCGAGACCGAGGAGAACCGCTTCCTCGAGGTGACCTACGCCAACGGTGACAAGGAGGTCCTGTACTTCAAGGACTTCAACTCCGGCGCCATGCTGCAGAACATCGTCGACCGGGCGAAGAAGATGGCCATCAAGGACCGTCTGGAGACCGGTGTCGGCGGCCTGCGGGTGGGTCACCTGATGGCGGCCTGCGTGGACGAGTTCAAGGAGAACGAGGACCTCCCGAACACGACCAACCCCGACGACTGGGCGCGGATCTCGGGCAAGAAGGGCGAGCGGATCGTCTACATCCGCACCCTGATCAGCGGCAAGGGCAGCGAGAGCGGCCGGGCCATCGACACCGCGTCGAACACCGGGCAGTACCTCTAGCAGTCGCGTCCCGGTCCCGGCTCGCCGGGACCGGGGGCCGGTGGGCGGTCAGGTCAGCTGCTCGACCAGGGTCCGCAGGTGGGCAGCACCGGCCGCGTCGTCGACCAGTCCGGGCAGCGTGTGCACCCGGTACGGCCGCTCCGCCGGCGTCCCGGCCGGTCGCACGTCCACGTGCACCACGTCGTGGCCGAGGGCGTGCAGCTGGTCGGCCATCGCGTAGTCGGTGGCCGAGTCGCCCATCGTGTGCCACCGGGTGGGCAGGTCCCCGTCGGCGGCCAGCAGCTCCAGGGCGCGCCGGGCCCCGAGGTCCTTGCCGGTGCGGGTGGACTCGACGTCGGTCGCGATCACCGAGGGGTCGATCCGCCACGGCACGCGGCCCTCGGCGTCCGGGTGGTCCGCCTCGTCCAGCCGCACGCCCAGCCCGGCCTCGCGCAGCCCGGCCAGCAGGTCCCGGCACAGGAACGGCTGCGCGACGGTGAAGGCGCCCGGCTCCAGGTCGGTGCGTGCCTCCACGGTCACCATGGAGCGCTTGCTGCGGTCGAGGAAGCCGACGCCGCCGTACTCGCCGTCCAGCAGCGCCGTGACGACGGCGGTGCCCACCGCGGGCACGGCCAGCCCCGGGTCGACGTGCACCGGGCCGAGCCCGCCCGGGCCGGCGGTGGCCCAGACGGCGCCCTTCTCGCACACCGCGTGCAGCCGTGCGCCGGCCGGCAGCCCCGCGGCCAGCAGCGGCGCGACGACCTGCTCGGCGACGAAGTCGGCGGACCGGCCGGTGTTGAGCACCACCGGCACCCCGGCGGCCAGCAGCGTCACCAGGTCGGCGACCAGGCCGGGTGCGGACAGGGAGCGGGTGACCGGGCTGGCCAGCGGCCCGTCGACGTCCAGCAGGAGCCCGGGTGGGGGTGGGGTGTGCACCTGCCCATGGTGTCGGCCGGGGTGTCCGGGCCGCCGCCTAGGGTTGGCCCATGAGCGTGCGGCGGGTCATGGGGACCGAGTTGGAGTACGGCATCTCGGTGCCCGGGCAGCCGGGGGCGAACCCGACGACGCTGTCCAGCCAGGTGGTGAACGCCTGGGCGGTGGCCGACGCCCCGAGCCGCCGGCGGCCCCGCTGGGACTACGAGGAGGAGTCGCCGCTGCGCGACGCCCGCGGCTTCGACCTCTCCCCGGCGAACGCGCTGGACCACACCGAGCGCGACGAGGACGCCGGGATGGCCAACGTCATCCTCACCAACGGCGCCCGGCTCTACGTCGACCACGCGCACCCCGAGTACTCCACGCCCGAGGTCACCAGCCCCCGCGACATCGTGCTGTGGGACAAGGCGGGGGAGAAGGTGATGGCCGAGGCGTCCCGGCGGGCGGCGCAGGTGCCGGGCACCCAGCCCATCCAGCTCTACAAGAACAACACCGACAACAAGGGCCAGTCCTACGGGGCCCACGAGAACTACCTGATGGACCGCCGGACGCCGTTCCTGGACATCGTGCGCGGGCTGATCCCGTTCTTCGTCACCCGCCAGGTGGTCACCGGTGCCGGCCGGGTGGGCATCGGCGTCGACGGCCGCACGCACGGCTTCCAGCTGTCGCAGCGGGCGGACTTCTTCGAGGTCGAGGTCGGCCTGGAGACCACGCTGAAGCGCCCGATCATCAACACCCGCGACGAGCCGCACGCCGACGCCGACAAGTACCGCCGGCTGCACGTGATCATCGGCGACGCCAACCTCGCCGAGCTCTCCACCTACCTCAAGGTCGGGACGACGTCGCTTGTGCTGGCGATGATCGAGGCGAAGGCGCTGCGCCAGGACCTGACCATCGAGGACTCGGTCGAGGCGCTGCAGGCGATCAGCCACGACGCGACGCTCACCCACCGGGTGCGGCTGCGCGACGGGCGCCGGCTGACCGCCATCGAGGTGCAGCGCGAGTACCTGGCGCAGGCGCAGCGGTTCGTCGCCGACACCGGGGACAGCGACGAGCAGACCCACGACGTGCTGCGCCGCTGGGCCGAGGTGCTCGACGACCTGGAGGTCGACCCGATGCGGCTGGCCGACCGGCTGGACTGGCCGGCCAAGCTGCGGCTGCTGCAGGGCTACCGCAAGCGCGACGGCCTGGAGTGGGGTGACGCGCGGCTGCAGCTGGTCGACCTGCAGTACTCCGACGTGCGCCCGGACAAGGGGCTCTACCACCGGCTGGTGGCGCGCGGCTCGATGCAGCGCCTGCTCACCGACGAGGAGGTCACGCACGCGATGACGCACCCACCGACCGACACCCGCGCCTACTTCCGCGGCGAGTGCCTGCGCCGGTACCCGACCGCGGTGGCCGCGGCGTCCTGGGACTCGGTGGTGTTCGACCTGGGCCGGGAGAACCTGGTGCGCATCCCGACCATGGAGCCGCTGCGGGGCACCCGCGAGCACGTGGGCGCGCTGTTCGAGGACTCACCCACGGCGCAGGAGCTGGTCGACACCATCACCGGCGGCTGAGCCGGCCGAGCGCGGCCGATGACGTGGGACCGTCACAGGTCGGGGGTAGTTTCAGCCCCAGCACGCGGCACCATCCCAGAGCAGTCGACCACCGGAGGGTGAGATGGCAACCAGGGACACAGGCGGACAGCAGAAGGCCACGCGCTCGCGCGAGGAGACCGACGAGGTCGAGGCCTCCGTCGACACCGAGGGCGCCGAGCGCCGCGCCGAGATGAGCGAGGACGTCGACTCGATCCTGGACGAGATCGACGAGGTGCTCGAGTCCAATGCCGAGGAGTTCGTGCGTGCCTACGTACAAAAAGGGGGGGAGTGAACAAGATCATCTTGGTCGGAACGAACGAACATGGACACCAAGTTCTGTCGTGACTGCGGGTACCACCGACCCGTCGCCGACTTCTCCGTGAACAAGCGATCTCGCGATGGGCTGGCCTTCTACTGCCGCCAGCATCTCGCCGAGAGGTCGCTGAAGAGTCGGGAAGCCCGCCGGGTCAAGCCGAGGACTCATCGGTTCGCCCCGCAGGGCACGGTCGTCCCGGAGGGCCACAAGTGGTGCCCCGACTGCGGCAGCGTGAAACGCCTGGATGCCTTCCCTCGGACGCGGGCATCGTCCAGTGGGCGCGCGACCTACTGCCTGCCCTGTCACAACGAGCGCGGCAAGCGCAGTCGTGAGGCAGTCGGCGGCAGCCGCACCTACCACCTGACCCGTCGGTACGGGATCACAGCGGAGGAGGCGGACGCCATGTCGGCCCAGCAGGACGGTCGCTGTGCCATCTGTCGCACTGCGCCGGCGGCTCACGTCGACCACGACCACGAGACCGGCCGTGTGCGGGAACTCCTCTGCTTCGGCTGCAACGGCGGGTTGGGGCAGTTCAAGGACGCCCCGGACGTCCTCAGGCGCGCCGCGACGTACGTCGAGGAGCACGCTCTCCGTGGCGCCGGGGAGCCGACCGAGGCCACCAGCGGACCAGCGTCCGGGTCGACCGCCGAGCTGGTGCACCGCAGGGTGCTCTGGCTGCTCGACGAGTTCCGCGCGGCCGTGGACCGTCCGCCTGCGGCCAGCGGCCCACCGGAGTGGCTCGTGCCCCGCCGGTAGGGTCGGTGACGGGATCGACCCACCGCGGGTCGCAGGTGAGAGAGGCGGGCGCGTGAGCGAGTCGGCAACCGGTCGGAGCGGGTTCAGCCCCGCGTACCTGGACAGGGTGGGGTCCTCGTTCACCGAGTTCCTCGGCGCCACCGCACCCGACCTGCTGCCCGGCCGGCGCAGTCTCCCGGCGGTGGCCGCGGCGGACCTCAGCCCGCACGCCACCACCATCGTCGCGGTCAGCTACGACGGCGGCGTGCTGATGGGCGGTGACCGGCGGGCGACCATGGGCAACCTCATCGCCTCCCGGGACATCGAGAAGGTCTACGCCGCCGACTCCTGGTCGGTCATCGGCATCGCCGGCACCGCAGGCCTGGGCATCGAGATGATCCGGCTCTACCAGGTCGAGCTGGAGCACTACGAGAAGATCGAGGGCGTCACGATGAGCCTGGACGGCAAGGCCAACCGGCTGGCCACGATGGTCCGCGGCAACCTCGGCACCGCGATGCAGGGCCTGGCCGTCGTCCCGCTGTTCGCTGGGTACGACCTCGATGCCGTCGAGGGCACCAGCCCGGGGCGGATCTTCAGCTACGACGTCACCGGCGGCAACTACGAGGAGCGCGGCTACTCGGCCATCGGCTCCGGATCGCTGTTCGCCAAGAGCTCGCTGAAGAAGACCTGGCGGCCCGGCATGAGAGCCGCCGAGGCCACCCGCACCATCGTCGAGGCGCTCTACGACGCCGCCGACGACGACTCCGCCACCGGCGGCCCGGACACCGTCCGCCGCCTGTACCCGATCCTCTACCGGGTCGACGCCGAGGGTGCGGTGAAGCTGCCGGACACCGAGGTGGCCGAGATCGCCGGCTCGATCATCGGCGCCCGCACCACCGACGCCGCTCGGGAGGCCTGAGCCATGACGATGCCCTACTACGCCTCCGCCGAGCAGGTCATGCGCGACCGCTCGGAGTACGCCCGCAAGGGCATCTCCCGCGGCCGCAGCGTCGCCGTGCTCACCTACGCCGACGGCGTGCTGTTCATCGCCGAGAACCCCAGCTCGACCCTGCACAAGATGGGCGAGATCTACGACAAGATCGGGTTCGCCGCGGTCGGCCGGTACTCCGAGTTCGAGAGCCTGCGGGTCGCCGGCGTCCGGCTGGCCGACATGCGCGGCTACAGCTACAACCGCCGCGACGTCACCGGCCGGGTCATCGCCAACGCCTACGCCCAGACCCTCGGCTCGATCTTCACCGAGCAGATGAAGCCCTTCGAGGTCGAGCTGTGCGTGGCCGAAGTCGGCCCCACCGCCGACCGCGACCAGCTGTACCGGCTGACCTTCGACGGCTCGGTCGTCGACGAGCCCGACTTCGTGGTGATGGGCGGGCAGGCCGACGCCGTCGCCAGCAGTCTCAAGGCCACCTTCCAGCGGGGCATGTCGCTCACCGCGGCGCTCGCCGTCGGGGTGGCGGCGCTGTCCACGGTCAGCTCGGCGACCTCGGCCAACGGCGGCGGGCACGACCAGCTGCCCGCCGAGCAGCTCGAGGTGGCGGTGCTGGACCGCAAGCGCCCCAAGCGGGCCTTCCGGCGGATCACCGGTGCCGCCCTGCGCACGCTCCTCGCCCCGGGTGACGCCGAGCCGGCCCTGGACGACGCCGCGCCCACCGGCACGCACGCGCCCAGCCACCCCGAGCCCGGCACGCCGCCGGGCCTCGGCGACCCCGCAGCCGTCGACACCGCCGGCGGTCCGGCCGGCGCGGCGGCCACCCCGCCGGTGGACGACGGGGTGGGCGGCGGCACCGACGGCGCCGACCCGCACGCCGAGGACGACGCCAGCAGCTGACCGGTCCGGCCCCGACGCCCGCCCGCCACCCCGGCCGGCGGGCGTCGGCGTCCGCGGGACCGGGGTCGGCGGTGCCGGGGGAGCGGGTCCGACGCCCGCGGGGCACTGGCTCACGATGGACAGGTCAGCGCGGCACCGCGCGGCCGCTGTCCCGCCGCCAGGCGCTGAACGAGCGCACCGAGGTGGTGCCGGGCCGCACCAGCCACCGCCACGGGTGCAGCTCCACCGGCGCGAGGTGCGCCGCGATCCGCGACCAGCCCGGCACCGGCGTCCAGGTGGCGGCGAGCGGGCGGCCGGCCAGCTCCTCGGCGACCACCCCGCGGCGCACCTCGACCGGCCGCTGCGCCGCCAGCTCGCCGAGGGTCTCGGCCAGGAACACCAGCCGCTTGCCCGACAGCCGCAGCCGGCGCAGCAGGGGCTCGTCGAACACGAACACCGCGGGCCGGTCGTCGTCGGCGGCCAGGGCGGGGTCGCCGGTGCCGAGGGACTCGGCGGTCAGCCACACCAGCTCCGCGCCACCCGGGCCCTCGACCGTCTCCGGGCCGGCCGGCACCGGTGCCCGGCCCAGGTCGGGGCCGGGCACCGCGCGGCCCAGGTCGGAGTCCGGCCACGCCTCGATCGGGCAGGCGCGGGCCAGGGCGCACCCCCGGCACAGCTCCGGTGCCCGCTTCTCCACCTGCCACCGGCTGAACCCGTAGGCCTTGCCGCTGCCGGTGCCGACGGTCCACTGCCAGCCCAGCCGGTTGGCCGCCCGGGAACCGTCCAGCAGGTGGGCGTACATCTCCGACTCCCCGACCCGCCAGTCCGCCCCGGCCCGCACGCCCCACTGGGAGGCCAGCCACATGCGGGTCTGGTTCACCAGCCAGCCGTCGGTGTGCAGCTCCTCGACCACCGTGGCGGTGCAGTTCATCGACTCCGGCCACGGGTCACCGGCCCACGGACCGCGGCCGGTGGGCGCCGGTGCCCGCTGCGCCCGCTGCAGGTCCTGGCCCAGCTCCCGGCCGACCCGCGCGTACAGGTGCCGGGCGAACTCCTGCCAGAGCAGCTCGTCCCGGTACTTCCCGCGGTCCCGGGCCGGTGCGTCGGCCACCGCGGCCCAGACGTCGGGCAGGGAGAGCAGGCCGTGCCGGATGTAGGGCGACATCCGGCTCGCGCCGCGCCGGTGCACCGGCAGCACCGTGCTGCGGTCGCGGGCGTACCCGGTGACGTCCAGCGCGGCCAGGGCCGCGTCCGCAGCGGCCTGGCCGCCGCGGAACGCCCCGGCAGCCACGCCGTCCGGTCCCTCCCGGGTGAGGTCGCCCAGGTGGGCGGCGACCCAGCTGGTGACGTCGTCGGTGGAGGCGCCGTCGGTGGAGGCGCCGTCGGCAGGGGAGGGGGGAGCAGGGAGCAGGGGCACGTCCACCACTGTCCCTGCCGGCTCCGACAGTCCGGCGGCTCGGCGCCGTCGTGCCGGGCGCCGCGGCCGCCGGGCCTCACCAGAGGTCGCCGTCGCGCCAGTCGCAGGTGAGCTCCCCGGCCGGGTCCACCGGTACGCCGACCGGGAGCACGTGCAGCGAGTCCTCGTCCGGGGTGGGCCGCACCCCGTCCGGGGTCAGCGCCGACGCCGGGCCGGTCCAGGGCAGCCAGCCGCGGCCGCGGTAGAACGCCAGCGCCTCGGCCGATGCGCTCAGCGCACCCAGGTCGTAGCCGCCGCGCACCACCCGCTCCGCCGCGGCCATCAGCGTGCCGCCGTGGCCGCGCCGGCGGTGCGACCGGTGCACGGCCACGCCCTCCACGTACCCGGTGCGCAGCGCCCGTCCCGCGTGCAGCAGCCGCCGCGCGACGACGGCCGCGTGCCCGACCAGCCCGTCGTCCCCGGTGACCAGGCCGTTGTCCCCGGTGAGCAGCACGTGCACACCGCCCCGGGCGTGGTCCCAGTCGTCGTCGCCGAACGCGCCGTCGAAGACGTCGTCCAGCAGGGCCCGCACCGCCCGGAGGGCGGCGACGTCCAGATCGGCGGTGTGCGCCAGGGTCAGGGTGAGCACGCCTCATCCTGCTCGTGCGTCCCGGGCGTGGGCTCCCGGAACGGGACACGAGCCTTCCCGGGCGGGTACGCCTAGGCTCGGGTCGTGGAGCGACGGATCTTCGGCATCGAGACCGAGTACGGCGTCACGTGCACCTTCAAGGGGCAGCGTCGGCTGTCCCCGGACGAGGTCGCGCGCTACCTGTTCCGCCGGGTGGTGTCCTGGGGGCGCAGCTCGAACGTGTTCCTGCGCAACGGCTCCCGGCTCTACCTCGACGTCGGCAGCCACCCCGAGTACGCCACCGCCGAGTGCGACGACCTCACCGAGCTGGTCGTGCACGACAAGGCCGGTGAGCGCATCCTCGAGGGCCTGCTCGTCGACGCCGAGCAGCGGCTGAACGAGGAGGGTGTCAGCGGCGACATCTACCTGTTCAAGAACAACACCGACTCCGCCGGCAACAGCTACGGCTGCCACGAGAACTACCTGGTCAGCCGGCACGGCGAGTTCGCGAGGCTGGCCGACGTGCTCATCCCGTTCCTGGTCAGCCGGCAGGTCGTCGTCGGTGCGGGGAAGGTGCTGCAGACCCCGCGCGGTGCGGTCTACTGCGTGAGCCAGCGCGCCGAGCACATCTGGGAGGGCGTCTCCTCGGCCACCACCCGCTCCCGGCCGATCATCAACACCCGGGACGAGCCGCACGCCGACGCCGAGCGCTACCGCCGCCTGCACGTGATCGTCGGCGACTCCAACATGAGCGAGACGACGACGCTGCTCAAGGTGGCGATGACCGACCTCGTGCTGCAGATGATCGAGGCCGGTGTCGTCCTGCGGGACATGACGCTGGAGAACCCGATCCGGGCGATCCGCGAGATCAGCCACGACATGACCGGACGGCGCAAGGTGCGCCTGGCCAACGGCCGGGAGATGTCGGCGCTGGAGATCCAGACCGAGTACCACGACCGGGCAGCCGAGTTCGTAGACCGCGAGGGCCTGGGCCCGGTGCACCGGCAGATGCTGGAGCTGTGGGGTCGCGTGCTCAAGGCCGTCGACACCCAGGACCTCAGCCTGATCGACCGGGAGATCGACTGGGCGATCAAGTACCAGCTGATCGAGCGGTACCGCGCCAAGCGCGACCTGCCGCTGTCCAGCCCCCGGGTCGCCCAGCTGGACCTGGCCTACCACGACATCAGCCGCAAGCGGGGGCTGTACTACCTGCTGGAGCGGGCCGGCCAGGTCGAGCGGGTGGCCACCGACCCGCTGGTGTTCGAGGCGAAGAACGTGCCGCCGCAGACCACCCGGGCCAAGCTGCGCGGGGAGTTCATCCGCAAGGCCCAGGAGAAGCGCCGCGACTTCACCGTCGACTGGGTGCACCTGAAGCTCAACGACCAGGCCCAGCGCACCGTGCTGTGCAAGGACCCCTTCAAGGCCGTCGACGAGCGGGTCGACAAGCTCATCGCCAGCATGTGACATCCGTGCCGGGCCCCGCGGGGGTCCGGCGGACCTGGTGCAGCGCTGCCGCCGCCCGCCCGGGGGGCCCGATCCGGCGGGCCACCCGACGCGCGGGTCGGTCGAGCCGGGTGGGCAGGATGCTGCCGTGGACGAGCAGACCCGGCAGCGTCGTGATGCCTGCACCCGGTTCCTGGTCGGGGACGGACCCGTGTCACCGGCCCGGCACCTGGCGGCGCTGGACTCCGAGACGGTGGCCGACGTCTACGGCGACGGGGGAGTGGTCGCCGAGCTGGAGACCCGGGTGGCGGATCTGCTGGGCACCGAGGCCGCCGTCTTCCTGCCCAGCGGCACGATGGCCCAAGGCGCCGCGCTGCGGGTGCACGCCGACGCCCGCACCAGCCGCACGGTGCTGTGGCACCCCACCTGCCACCTGGAGCTCTACGAGCTGCAGGCACACGCGCAGCTGCACCGGCTGACCGGTCGCCGGGTCGGCGCCGCCGACCGGCTGATGACCCTGACCGACCTGGCGGCGGTGGCCGAGCCCTACGCCGCGCTGCTGGTCGAGCTGCCGCAGCGGGAGATCGGCGGTCAGCTGCCCGACTGGGCGGAGCTGCAGGCCCTGGTGGCCCACGCGCGTGGCCGCGGCGCGGCGGTGCACTGCGACGGCGCGCGGCTGTGGGAGGCCGCGGCGGGGTACGGGCGCGACCCGGCGGACCTGGCGGCCCTGTTCGACACCGTCTACGTCTCCTTCTACAAGGGCATCGGCGCGCTGCCCGGGTGCTGCCTGGCCGGGTCGACCGGTGATGTCGCCCAGGTGCGGGAGTGGCGACGCCGGCTGGGCGGGACCCTGCACGGCCTGTGGCCGCTGGCCGCCTCGGCCCTGGCCCTGCTGCCCGAACGGCTGGCGGAGATGCCCGCACGGCAGGCGGCCGCCGTCCGGATCGCGGCGGCCCTGCAGGCGGTGGACGGCGTGACCGTCGTGCCGGCGGTGCCCCAGACGCCGATGATGCACCTGCTGCTGCGCACCTCCGTGGCCGACTACCGGGCCGCCGCCGAGCGGCTGGCCACCGAGGACGGTGTCTGGGTGTGGCCGGAGGCGCGGCCCACTGCCGACCCCGGCGTGGTGCTCGTGGAGCTGTCCGTAGGGCGGGCGACCGTTGCCTGGGACGCCGCGGACGTCGCCCACGTGCTCGGCCGGCTCGCCGGCCCGGTGGCCGCCGCCGGCTGAGCGGTCCTCGCTCCGAGCGGCTGGGCCCTCGTCGACGGGGACGGTGCACCGGCGGGGCTCGTCGTGTCGACCAGGTGCACTCGCACGATCACGTCGCCAGTTGACCGTTATCCCCAACAATGAACGCGCACCCGCAACGGCACGACGAACAGCAGCGACAGCGCGGGAGCCCGTCGCGCGCCGCGGGTCGCGGCGGACGACGACCTCGGCGCGACCGGCGCACGGTGTGGGTCCGGCGGTCGTGTCACCTCGGGGTGTCAGTTCTGCTGCCCCTGCGCTCGGCGGGGGCGTTGGCGCGGGGTGATGAGCTGGCCGGCGCCCGCATCGAGGGGTGATGTCGCCGTGGATGCCGTGGATGCCGTGGATGCCGGGGCGCGCTGGCACGCACTGCCCGCCGGGCGGGAGGACTCGTCGAGCTCTTGCCCGCCGAGTGGAGGAGTGCGGCGGGCAACTCGCCGCCTGACGCCACGGGGAGTGCGGTCGGCAGCTGACCCCGACGCCGTGCGGGAAACGCAGCTGGGGCCCGACGCCGCGGGGGAGTGCGGCCTCGGAGCCGCGACGTCGGAGCGGGGCTCGGGGCGATGTCGCCGCACCGCCGACCGCGAGACGCGAGGTCAGCCGGCCCGGACCACCCAGTCCGGACCACCAAGTCCGGACCACCCAGTCCGGACCACCCAGTCCGGACCACCCAGTCCGGACCACCCAGTCCGCCCCTGGGGACCCGCCATGGCGACCCGGCCGCTGCGGACCATCACGTGGACCGGGCCCGAGAGCGGACGGGGGTCCGGCAGGACCACCCTCATTCGACCGTTATCCCGAACAAATTCGACGACAAGCGAAAGGAAGACCCGCGCCGATCACGCGGGGCGGACGCTCCTGGCCGCGTACCGACCGGCCGCAGCCGCGGCCAGGAAGTACGCCCGCTCCTCGGCCAGCCCACGTCCCATGGTCGACAACGTCACCGGACTCGCCGCCAGAGCGTCGTCCAGACCCTGGGTGTCCACCCAGACGACGGGGTTGCGCTCGGGCTGCCCGGCGAGGTCCTCCTCGACCTGGCCGGCGAGCTCGGGGGAGAGGCCCAGCGGGGCCACCAGGGTGACCCCGCCGAGCGCGACCCGGCCGAAGGCGGTGAGGGAGTGGTGGGAGACACCGCGGTGCCGCGGCCGCGGGTCGGCGTCGGAGATGCGCAGCGCGCCCACCGGCAGTCCGCCGAGCACGGTGACCGCGTTGCAGGCGTCGCCGGCGGCCACGCCGGAGAACCCCCACGGCGTCCCGGTGCCCAGGTTGCCCGGCCCCTGGGTGACCACGGTGACGTCGGCGTGCAGCACGTGCCGGGCGGCCAGCAGCCCGGTGTGCACGCTGACCGCCTCCAGGTCACCGCCGAAGGCCTGCCCGGTCGTCACCACCCCGGCCAAGGTGCCCGCGAGCGCGTCCAGGGTGCGGGAGAACGCCGCTGGCAGGGCACCGCCGTCGGTCATCACGTAGGCGACCCGCAGCTCGCGGGACTCGGCGTGCACGCCGGCCAGCACGGCCGGCAGCGCCGAGTGCAGGTCTGCGACGACGACCGGCATGCCGTCGACGTCGTCGGCGTCGGCGATGGTGCGGTGGTGCGGGGTGTCCTGCTCGTCCACGCCCTGCACGGTCACCTGCAGGCCGGTGTAGCGGGCCTTGACCAGGTGCCCGGCCACCTCGGGGTCCGGCGGCAGCCGGTCGGGCACGGCGACGACCAGCGCGTAGCCGCCGGTGCCCAGCCGCTGCGCCCAGGCCGTGGTGTTCAGCAGCACCTCGTCGCCGACCTGCGGGGTGCCCACGACCGACGGGTGTGCCAGGGCGCGCACCGCCCCGTCCTGCGGCACCTCGACGGTCAGCTCGAGGGCGTCGCCCCACGTCCGGCCGGTCGCCGTGACCCGGCCCCGCCGCCAGCGCACCCGGTGTCCCGTTCCCCCTGAAGCCGCCACCGCCGCAGGCTAGAGGCAGCGCCGGTCCTTCCCCGAGGCGCCCCGCCACAGCGGGCGGCTAGCCTGCTCACCGTGTCGGCCAAGCGAGCGGAACGGCTGGTGAACCTGGTCTTCGCCCTCCTCGGCACCCGGCAGTACGTGTCGGCGGCGCGGATCCGGGCGACGGTGCCCGGTTACGAGGCCGAGGACGGCACGGCGCGCGCCGACGAGGCGTTCAAGCGGATGTTCGAGCGGGACAAGGCCGAGCTGCGCGAGATCGGTGTGCCGCTGGAGACCGGGCGGAACAGCTTCTTCGACACCGAGGACGGCTACCGGATCGCGCGCACCGACTACGAGCTGCCCGAGATCACCCTGACCGGTGAGGAGGCCGCGGCCGTGGGCCTGGCGCTGCGGCTGTGGCAGTCCGCGCAGCTGGCCGGGGCCGCGCAGGGCGCGCTGGTCAAGCTGCGGGCCGCCGGCGTGGAGGTCGACGTCGGCCGGGCGTTGCCGCTGCAGCCGCGGCTGGACGCCGGGGAACCGGCCTTCGAGCCCTGCTACGTCGCCGCCCGCGATCGCCGCGAGCTGTCCTTCGACTACGCCCGCCCCGACGAGGACCAGCCCGTGCGCCGCCACGTGCAGCCGTGGGGCGTCGTCGCCTGGCACGGCCGCTGGTACCTGGTGGGCCACGACCTGGACCGGCACGCCCCCCGGGTGTTCCGGCTGTCCCGGGTCACCGGCTCCCCGCGGGCCAGCGGCCCGGCCGGCGCCTTCGAGCCACCCGCGGACCTCGACCTCGCCGCCGTCGTCGCCGGCCAGGTCGACGGCGAGGAGCAGCTGGTGCTGGTCGCGGCCCGCCCCGGTGCCGCCGTGGGCCTGCGGCGGCGCGCCACCGTCGTCGGCACGACCGCCGACGGTGACGACCGGCTGCAGCTGCGCACCACCGACCTGACCGCGCTGGTCGACGAGCTGGCGGCCTACGGTCCCGACGTGCTCGTGGAGGCGCCGGCCGAGGCGCGGCAGGGTGTGGTCGAGCGGCTGACCCGGCTGGCCGGCATGGCGCCCGGCGGCTCGGTCCCGGGGGACGCCCGGTGAGCGCGCCCACCGCCGACCGGATGGTGCGGCTGCTGGCCCTGGTGCCCTACCTGCAGGCCCGCCCGGACGGCGTCCGGCTGGCCGAGGCGGCCCGGGACTTCGGCACCACCGAGGCCCAGCTGCGTCGTGACCTGGACCTGTTGTGGGTGTGCGGGCTCCCCGGGCACGGGCCGGGGGACCTGGTCGACCTCTCCTTCGAGGGCGACCGGGTGCGGGTGACCTTCACCGCCGGCCTGGTGCGCCCGCTGCGGCTGACCACCGACGAGGCGGTCGCGCTGATCGTCGCGCTGCGCACGCTGCTGGAGCTGCCCGGCCTGGCCGAGGGCGAGGCGGTGAGCCGCGCGCTGGCCAAGGTGTCGGCGGCCACCGGTCAGCCGGCCGACCGGGTCGCCGCCGTCGCGGTCAGCGTCGACGCCCGGGAGCAGGCCCTGTCCGTGGTCCGGGACGGGCTGGAGCGGCACCGCGCCCTGCACCTGCACTACTACGTGCCCACCCGGGACGAGCGCACCGAGCGCAGCGTCGACCCGATGCGGCTGCTGCTCGTCGACGGGCACTGGTACCTGGAGGCCTGGTGCCGCGGAGCCGAGGGGGTGCGGCTGTTCCGGCTGGACCGGGTGGACGACGTCGTCGTCCTCGACGAGCCGGCCGCCCCGCCGCCGCAGGCCGAGGAGCGCGACGTGCAGGCCGGTGTCTACCAGCCCGACGCGGCCGCGCCGGTGGTGCGGCTGCGGCTGGCCCGGACCGCCCGGTGGGTGGCTGACTACTACCCGGTCGAGCGGGTCGAGCCGGTCGATGACCCGCCGGGTGGTCTCTCGGTCACGGTGCGCACCGCCGACCCCGCGTGGGCCCGCCGGCTGGTGGCGTCCCTGGGCGGTGCCGCGGTCATCGACGAGCCGGTCGCGCTCGCCGAGCAGGTCGCCGCCGACGCCCGGGCGGCCCTGGCCCGGTACGGCGACCGAACCGGTGGTGAGCAGGACGGGGCCCCGGCCGGCGGCTAGGGTCGGTGCGTGGTCGTGCTCATCGTGGTGGTCGTGCTGGTGCTCCTCGGGCTGCTGGTCCTCGGCCTGCTCGCGTACTCGCTGCTGGGTGCCTTCGGCCGGCTGACCCGCGAGCTCGACGGGCTGCGCACCGACGTCGCCCCCGTGGTCGCGGAGGTGCAGGCCACCCTGGAGCGCGCCGCCGCACAGCGCGCGGCCGCCGACAGGCCGGCTGCGATGCCCCCGGTGCTCGAGGTCGGCCGCGCCGGACGGTGAACGTCCGGGCAACTGCTGGCAGGGCCCTGGTGAACGTCCGGGAACACCCTTCGCAGCGAACGCTGGGCAGGTCTCGACGCGTATGGTCGCGACGAACGCTCTGCGAGCGGAGCACACCGATGGGACGACTGGAGCACACTGATGGGTAGTCTCGGCGCGCCGGAGATCATCTTGATCATCCTCGCCATCATGCTGCTGTTCGGCTACAAGAAGCTGCCGGAGGCCTCCCGCTCGATGGGCCGCTCGCTGCGCATCTTCAAGGGCGAGATGAAGGGCATGAAGGACGACGACGTCAGCACAAAGGACGCCGCCGCCACGACGCCCGTGCGCGGCCAGATCGTGTCCCCGGCCCAGCCGGTGGCCACCCCCGACTACGAGGCCGAGGCTCGCGCCGCCGAGGCCCGTGCAGCCGAGGCCCGCGCCCGCGCGGACGCCGCGCGCTCGTCGACCCCGGTCGACGGCACCCGCTGACCCCGGGGTCGCACCGGTCGTGACAGAGCTGTCGTGACGGAGCTCAGGGAGCGCAGGCCTCGTCGTCCGCCGCGCGACGAGGCGGCCACGATGAGCCTGATCGGGCACATCAAGGAGCTGCGCAACCGGATCCTGTTCGCCCTGCTCTTCATCGGCATCGGCACCGCGGTCTGCTTCTGGTGGTACGAGCACGGGCTCGGCGAGTTCATCCGAGCGCCGTACTGCAACCTGGACGAGGCCTTCGTCGGGCCGAACGGCGACTGCGGGCTGCTCATCACCGACGTGTTCGGCGGCGCGCTGATCCGCCTGAAGATCAGCTTCATCGCCGGCGTCGTGGTGTCCGCACCCTTCTGGCTCTACCAGGTCTGGGCCTTCGTCACCCCGGGGCTGAAGAAGAACGAGAAGCGCTACGGCGTCGGTTTCGTCGTGGTGTCGTCCTCGCTGTTCGCCCTGGGCGCCACGCTGGCCTACATCTCGCTGTCCGCGGGTCTGGAGCTGCTGCTCAACCTGGCCGGCGACGACGTGATCGTCGCGCTCACCGCGCAGGACTACCTCGGGTTCGTCATCTCGATCCTGCTGGCCTTCGGGATCAGCTTCGAGGTGCCGCTGCTGGCGGTGGCGTTGAACCTCGTCGGCGTCCTGTCCCACGAGCTGCTGTCGAAGTCGCGGCGCTGGATCTACTTCCTCACCATCGTGGCCGCGGCGTTCATCACGCCCACCCAGGACCCGTTCACGATGCTGCTGCTGGCCCTGCCCATGTGCGTGCTGTTCGAGGTGGCCATCCAGATCGCCCGGGTGGTGGACAAGCGGCGGGCCAAGCGGGACGGGCTGGCCGCCTTCGCCGACCTGGACGACGACGCGGCGTCCCCGCTGGACGCCCGTCCCTCCAGCCTGGACGACCGGCCGTCCGCGCTGGACACCCGGCCCACCGGGCTGGACGAGCCCACGACCTGACCCGTGGCCGCCGGTGAGGTCGCGCTGCTCGTCAACCCGGCGGCGGGCCGGGGGTCCGCCGCCCGGGTCGTGGGCGCCGTGCACACCGCGCTGGCCGCGGCGGGGCTGGCCGTGGTCCGGGTGCCGGCCGGCAGCCGGGAGCAGGCGGAGGAGGGGGCCCGGGCGGCGGTGCGGGCCGGGGCCCGCGCCGTGCTCACCCTCGGTGGGGACGGCACCGCGCACGCCGGCCTGCAGGCCGTGGCCGGCACCGGCATCCCGCTGGCGGTGCTGCCGGCCGGCTCCGGCAACGACCTGGCGCACGCCCTGGCGACGCCGACCGACCCGGTGGCGGCGGCCCGGGCCGCCGCGGCGGACCTGGTGGCCGGCCGGACCCGCCGTCTCGACGCCGTCCGCGCCGGCACGCGCTGGTGGGCCACGGTGCTGTGCTGCGGCTTCGACTCCGCGGTCACCGACCGCGCCAACCGGCTGCGCTGGCCGCGTGGTCGGTGCCGCTACGACGTCGCGGTGCTGGCCGAGCTGGCCGGCCTGCGCCCCCGGTTCCTGGTGCTCACCCTGGACGGCGTGCGCACCGAGCTGGAGGTGACGCTGGTGGCGGTGGGCAACACCGCCCGCTACGGCGGAGGCATGCTGATCTGCCCGGACGCCGACCCCGCCGACGGCCTGCTGGACGTGACGGTGGTGGGGCCGCTGTCGCGCCGCGAGCTGGTGCGCGCCCGGCCGGGACTCACCGACGGCACCCACGTGCAGCACCCGGCCGTGCAGGTGCTCCGTGCCAGCGAGGTGGTGCTGGCCGGCGCGGGCCTCAGCACGTACGCCGACGGCGAGCCCGTGGCCGCCCTGCCGGTGACCAACCGGTGCGTGCCCGGCGCCCTGACCGTCGTGGGCACCGGCCGCCGATGACGGCTTGAGCAGCAGCTCCGCACCCGCCCCGCGGGTGTCCCCGGCACGGCATACCGTGGGGCTCATGTCCAGCCCCGCGGAGCGGTACGCGGCAGCGCGGCGCCGCGGCGCCCACCCCAGCCTGTCGGACTTCACCACCGAGCTGGGGTTCACCCTCGACCCGTTCCAGGTCGAGGCGTGCGAGGCCCTGGAGCGGGGCAGCGGCGTGCTGGTCTGCGCGCCCACCGGTGCCGGCAAGACCGTGGTCGGCGAGTTCGCGGTGCACAAGGCGCTCAGCGAGGGCCGCAAGGCGTTCTACACGACGCCGATCAAGGCGCTGTCCAACCAGAAGTACACCGACCTCGTCGACCGCTACGGCACCGAGCGGGTGGGCCTGCTCACCGGGGACAACGCGATCAACGGCTCGGCGCCCGTGGTGGTGATGACCACCGAGGTGCTGCGCAACATGCTCTACGCCGACTCCCCGGCGCTGGTCGACCTCGGCTACGTGGTCATGGACGAGGTGCACTACCTGGCCGACCGGTTCCGCGGCGCCGTCTGGGAGGAGGTGATCATCCACCTGCCCTCCGACGTCCGGCTGGTCTCGCTGTCGGCGACGGTGAGCAACGCCGAGGAGTTCGCCGACTGGCTGGTCACCGTGCGCGGGGACACCGAGGTGGTGGTCAGCGAGGTGCGCCCGATCCCGCTGTGGCAGCACATGCTGGTCGACAACCGGGTCTTCGACCTGTTCGCGCTGCGCCCGGCCGCCCACGCCGCCGAGCTGGAGCTCACCCCGCGTGGCGCTTCGACGCGGGAGCGCGGCGCGGCCGTGGTCGACCCGGAGCTGGTGCGGTACGTGCGCGAGCGCGAGCGGCGGCTGGACACCTGGGGCGGGGGAGGGGCCCGCGGCGGGGGGCCGGGTGGGCTCCGGGGGCAGGGCGGGGGGCACAACCGGCCTCGGCACACTCCGCCGGCCCGCTCGGACGTCATCGAGCGCCTGGACCGGTCGGCGCTGCTGCCGGCGATCACCTTCGTGTTCAGCCGGGTGGGATGCGACGCCGCCGTCGACCAGTGCCTGCGCTCGGGGCTGCGGCTCACCGACGAGGGCGAGCGGCGGGAGATCGCCGAGATCATCGACCGGCGCACCGGCTCGCTGCCCGAGGAGGACCTCGACGTCCTCGGGTTTTGGGAGTGGCGGGAGGGCCTGCTGGCCGGGCTGGCCGCGCACCATGCCGGCCTGGTGCCCGCGTTCAAGGAGACCGTGGAGGAGTGCTTCGTCCGCGGCCTGGTCAAGGCCGTGTTCGCCACCGAGACCCTCGCCCTGGGCATCAACATGCCGGCCCGCACGGTGGTGCTGGAACGGCTGGTCAAGTGGAACGGCGAGGCGCACGTCGACGTCACGCCGGGTGAGTACACCCAGCTCACCGGCCGGGCCGGGCGGCGCGGCATCGACGTCGAGGGGCACGCCGTCGTCGTCTGGGCGCCCGGGGTCGACCCGACCAGCGTGGCCGGGCTGGCCAGCACCCGCACCTACCCGCTGCGGTCGTCGTTCCGGCCCAGCTACAACATGGCCGTGAACCTGGTGGGTTCCTTCGGGCGGGCGCACGCCCGGGACCTGCTGGCCTCCTCCTTCGCCCAGTTCCAGGCCGACCGCTCGGTGGTGGGCCTGGCCCGCTCGGCCGCCGCGCACGAGGCGGAGGCGGCCCGGTTCGCCGCGCAGATGGAGAGCGACCACGGCGACGTGGCCGGCTACGCCCGGCTGCGGGCGGAGATCTCCGACCGGGAGAAGGAGCTGTCCCGCGACACCCAGGCCAAGCGCCGGCTGGAGGCCGCGGAGGCGCTGGCCGCGCTGCGCACCGGCGACGTGATCCGGGTGCCCACCGGTCGCCGGCAGGGCCTGGCCGTGGTGCTCGACCCGGGGATCACCGAGCTGGCCGACCCGCGGCCGCTGGTGCTCACCGAGGACAAGTGGGCCGGCCGGCTGGGCTCCGGGGACTTCCCGACGCCGGTCACCGCGCTCGCCCGGGTGCGGGTGCCCAAGCAGTTCAACCACCGCAGCCCGCACGCCCGGCGCGACCTCGCCTCCACCCTGCGCAACGCCCGGGTGGAGAACGACCTGGGGGCCCGGCGCACCAGGCAGCGCTCGGGGGCCTCCGACGACCCGGTGCTCACCGACCTGCGGCACGCGGTGCGGGCACACCCGGTGCACGCCCTGCCCGACCGGGAGGAGCGGGTGCGCACCGCCGAGCGCTGGCTGCGCGCACTGCGGGAGGCCGAGCGGCTGCACCGGCAGATGGACGAGCGCACCGGCTCGCTCACCCGCCAGTTCGACCGCACCTGCGACGTGCTGCTGGAGCTGGGCTACCTGGCTCCCGAGCCGGCTCCCGAGCCCACCCCGCCGCCGCTGGTGCAGGCGGCCCAGCGGACCGTGCACCACCCGGCCGAGCACCCGGCGGGGCCGGCACCCACCGACGTCCCGAGGGCGGGGGAGGACGCCGTGGTCACCGACGACGGCCGGCGGCTCGCCCGGATCTGGAGCGAGACCGACCTGCTCACCGCCGAGTGCCTGCGGGCCGGGGTGTTCACCGGGCTGAACGCCGTCGAGCTGGCGGCCTGCGTGTCCACGCTGGTCTTCGAGGCCCGCCGGGACGCGGCGTCCCAGCCCTCGGTGCCGTCGGGCCGGGTGGCGGCCACCATCGCCGAGATGCGGCAGGTGCGGTCGCGGCTGGAGGACGTCGAGCGCGACCACGGCGTCCCGGTGACCCGGGACCTCGACCTGGGGTTCGTCTGGGCCGCCTACCGGTGGGCCGACGGCCAGTCGCTGGACCGGGTGCTCGCCGGGGCCGAGCAGGCCGGCACGGAGCTCTCCGGGGGTGACTTCGTGCGCTGGGCCCGGCAGCTGGTCGACCTGCTGGACCAGCTGGCCAAGGTCGCCGGTGACCCGGTGGCACGCACCGCCCGCACCGCGGTCGGCCGGGTGCGCCGCGGGGTGGTGGCGGTCGCCGTCAGCGGCTGAGCCCGGCGGCACGCCCGGTCGCGCGCTGGCGGGCCGGGCCCGGTGGTGGACAATCGCAGCACCCGGCGGCTGGTGCCGCCGGGCCCGTGGTGCGCAGGTGGCGGCCGACAGCTGGACAGGAGCGACGATGACCAACCCGCCGCAGGACGGCGACCAGCCGTCGACAGGCAGCTCGCCCGCCGGGTGGGGGCAGCAGCCGACCGGGTCGACCGGCTGGTCGGGTCAGGACGGCGAGCGTTCCACCGGGGCGGACGGCGGCGAGGGTGCCGGGCGGCACGGGCAGCCCGGCTACGGCCAGCAGTACGGCCAGCAGCCCGGGTACGGGGAGCCCGGGTACGGCCAGCCCGGCTACGGGGGTCAGCAGGGCGCGGCGCAGTACGGACAGGGTCAGCAGCCGGGCCCGTACGGCCAGCCCGCCTACGGGCAGCCGGGGTACGGCCAGCAGGGCTACGACCAGCAGGGCCAGCCTCGGTACGACCAGCAGGGCCAGCCCGGCTACGGGCAGCAGCCCTACGGTCAGCAGCCGGCGTACGGGCAGCCCGGGTACGGGCAGCAGCCCTACGGCCAGCCCGGGTACGGGCAGCAGCCGTACGGGCAGCCCGGCTACGGCCAGCAGCCGTACGGCCAGCCCGGCTACGGCCAGCAGCCCTACGGCCAGCCCGGGCCCGGCCAGCCCGGCGCCGAGCAGCCCGGGAGCCGGAAGAAGCGCACGCTGCTGCTGGTCGGGATCGGTGTCGTGGTGCTGCTCGCCGTGCTCGCTGTCGTGCTGGCCCAGACGCTGGGCGGCCAGACCCTGCGGGCCAGCTCCGTCGAGCGCGACGTCGCCGCGCAGTTCGAGGAGCGCGAGGGGGTCGGCGTCGAGCTGGACTGCCCGAGCGACATGGCGGTCGAGGCGGGCGCGACCTACGACTGCGAGGCCGAGACCGACGACGGCGAGGACCTCACCATCACGATCACCGTCCTCGACGACGACGCCAACTACACCTGGGCCGAGGGCTGAGCCGGCGCCCGACCGCCCGCGCTCACCCCGGCACCTGCTCGGGCCAGCCCAGCACGGCCCCCAGCCGGCGCACGGACGACTGCAGCCCGTGCGCCGTCGCCAGCTCGGCCAGGGCCGCCGGGTCGGCCGGCGCGGTGGGCAGCGCGCCGTCCACCGGCGGCAGGTCGATCGTCGTCACCACCCGGACGACGGCCGGGGCCACGTCCAGGTAGTCCGCGGCGGCGTGCAGCCGCTTGAGCACGGCGGCGGTCAGCGGCGGGCGCGGCACCACCGTCCCGGCCGCGGCCTCGCGGATGCCGGCCAGCGAGCCGAAGGCCGAGATGAGGGCCGCGGCCGTCTTCTCCCCGACGCCCTTCACCCCGGGCAGGCCGTCGCTGGGGTCGCCGCGCAGCACCGCGTAGTCGGCGTAGGCGCTGCCCGGCACGCCGTACTTCGCCGCCACGGCGCCCTCGTCGACCACCTCGATGTCGCTGATCCCGCGGTTGGTGTAGAGGACGCGCACCCCGCGGGCGTCGTCCACCAGCTGGAACAGGTCCCGGTCGCCGGTCACGACGTCGACCGCGGCCCGGGCCCGGGTGGCCAGCGTGGCGATCACGTCGTCGGCCTCGTACCCCGGCGCCCCGACCCGGGCCAGGCCGGCCGCGGCGAGCACGTCGACGAGCACGGGCACCTGCGGGCCGAGCTCGTCCGGGGTCTCCTCGCCGCCCTCGGGTGCCACCCGGTGGGCCTTGTAGGAGGGCACGGCGGCCACCCGGAAAGCGGGGCGCCAGTCGTCGTCCCAGCAGGCGACGAGCCGGTCGGGACGGTGTGCCGCGACCAGCCGCGCGGTCATGTCCAGGAACCCCCGGACGGCGTTGATCGGCCGCCCGTCGGGGGTCGTGACGCTCGTCGGCACGCCGTAGAAGGCCCGGAAGTAGAGGCTGGCCGCGTCGAGCAGCATCGTGGTCACGATCGGGCACGGTAACGGCCTGGCAACGCCACGGGGGTCCTGTCGCCCCTGCTGGCTAGTCTGCGGACGTGGTGACCGGACCAGGACCTGCTGACCTGACGACCCCCGAGCGGGTGCGCGCGGCGCGCGAGCTCGCCGACTCGCTCGGCATCGACGTCGTCGTCGTGACGCCCGGGTCGGACCTGCGCTACCTGTGCGGCTACCACGCCCATGCGATGGAGCGACTGACCGCCCTGGCCGTGCCCCGGCGGGGCGAGCCGCTGCTGGTCGTCCCGCGGCTGGAGGCGCCCATGGTGCAGGCCTCGCCGGCCGGTGGACTCGGCCTGGACGTGCTCGCCTGGGACGAGACCGACGACCCGTTCGCGCTGCTGGCGCAGGCGGTCTCCGCGCGGCTGGGTGGTGCCCCGGCCCGGGTGGCGGTCGGCTCGCGCACCTGGGCCGAGCACGCCCTGGGCGTGCAGCGGGCGATGCCCGGCGCCGTCCTGGAGCTCGCCGGCCCGGTGGTCGACCGGCTGCGGATGGTCAAGACCGCCGCCGAGGTCGCCGAGCTGGCCGCCGCCGGCGCCGCGATCGACCGGGTGCACGCCGGGATGGGGCAGTGGCTGCGGGTCGGCCGCACCGAGGCCGCGGTGGGCGCCGACATCGCCGCGGCGATCCTGGCCGAGGGCCACGTGGGCGTCGACTTCACCATCGTCGGCTCGGGCCCGAACGGGGCCAGCCCGCACCACGAGCTGTCCTCCCGGGTGGTGCAGGCCGGTGACCTGGTCGTGGTGGACATCGGTGGCTCCACGCCCACCGGGTACCGGTCGGACTGCACCCGCACCTACGTGGTGGGCGGCAGCGCGGACGCCGAGGTCCAGGAGTGGTACGCCGTGCTGCAGGCCTCCCAGGCAGCGGCCACCGCGGCGGTGCGCCCCGGGGTGAGCGCCGAGCACGTCGACGCCGTCGCCCGCGAGGTGATCACCGGGGCCGGGTGGGGCGAGCACTTCATCCACCGCACCGGCCACGGCATCGGCCTGGACACCCACGAGACGCCCTACATCGTGTCGGGCAACGAGGTCACCCTCGAGCCGGGCATGGCGTTCTCCGTGGAGCCCGGCATCTACCTGGCCGGCCGGCACGGGGCGCGCATCGAGGACATCGTCGTGTGCACCGAGGACGGCGTGCAGATCCTGAACAACGGTCCCCGTGAGCTCGTCGAACTCCCCGGCTGAGCCGGGGGCGGTCGCCCCGGCCCCCGACGTCGACCGCGCGCTGATGGCCGCCCTGGCCCGGGACGGGCGGGCCAGCTACACCGACCTGGCCGAGCGGGTGGGCCTGTCGGTGTCCGCGGTGCACCAGCGGGTGCGCCGGCTCGAGCAGCGGGGGCTGATCACCGGGTACTCGGCGAGCCTCAACGCCAAGGCCCTGGACCTGCCGCTGACCGCCTTCGTGTCGATCACCCCGATCGACGTGGCCGCCCCGGACGACGCCCCGGCCCGGCTGGCGCACCTGACCGCGATCGAGGCCTGCCACTCGGTGGCCGGCGCGGAGAGCTACATCCTCAAGGTGCGGGTGGCCTCACCCGACGCCCTGGAGGCACTGCTCGCGGCCATCCGGGCGGCGGCCAACGTCACCACCCGCACCACGGTCGTGCTGTCCACCTTCTACGAGGACCGCCCGCCCATCTGAGCACCGGCTACCGCGACCGCCTGCACCTCGACGAGCTGGCCGGGGTACCCGAGCACCGTGACGCCCATCAGGGTGCTCGGGGCGTCATGGTCGCCCATGGCGGCCCGCACCTCGTCCCACGCGGCCACCAGGTCCTGCCGGTCGGACGATGCGACGTACACGGTCGTCGCCAGCACGTCGGTCAGCCCGGCACCTGCTGCCGCCAGGGCCGCCCGCAGGTTGGCCATCACCTGCACCGCCTGACCGGCGACGTCGCCCACGGCGACCGTCGCCCCGGCGGCATCGATCGGGCAGGCGCCCGCGGTGAAGACCAGCCGGCCCACCACCGGCAGTTCCAGGGCAGCGGCGTACGCGTAGGGGACGGTCGGGGCCAGCGCGGGTGCACGCACCAGCCGTACCGGGGGAGGCAGGGTCACCGGGTGATCGTGCCTCGGGCATGGCCGAGCTGGACAACCGGTCGAACACGTGTTCGGATGGGCCATGCGCTGGGACGCCCAACGGCTCGACCTCGACGAGCCGGAGACGCTGCCGGGCCTGCCCACGGTGCGCGGGCTGCTGCGCAGCGTGCAGGTGCCCGAGTTCCCCGGGCTGACCCTGCACGAGGTGCGGTGCAAGAGCGCCCTGAACGCCGTGCCGGCCGGGTCGGCGATGCCGTTCGGGCACACGGTCAACACGTTCCGGGGCTGCAGCCATTCCTGCGTGTACTGCTTCGCGCGCGGTACGCACGAGTGGCTGGAGCTGGACACCGGCCGCGACTTCGACAGCCAGATCGTGGTCAAGACCAACGTCGCCGAGGTACTGCGCCGCGAGCTCGCCCGGCCGTCGTGGACGCGCGGGCACGTGGCACTGGGCACCAACACCGACCCCTACCAGCGGGCGGAGGGGCGCTACCGGCTCATGCCCGGGGTGATCTCGGCACTGGCCGCCTCCGGTACGCCGTTCTCGGTGCTGACCAAGGGCACGCTGCTGCGCCGCGACCTCCCACTGCTCGCCGCCGCCGCCGGCGACGTGCCGATCGGGCTGGGCGTCTCGATCGCCATCTGGGACGACGAGCTGCACGCGGCCCTGGAGCCCGGTGCCCCCAGCCCGCGGGCCCGGCTGGAGCTGGTGCGCGCCGTCACCGACGCCGGGCTGCCGTGCGGGGTGTTCCTCGCACCCGTGCTCCCCGGTCTCACCGACACCCGGGAGCACCTGGAGCGCGCCGTCGGCGCGATCGCCGACGCCGGGGCCACCGGTGTCACGGTGGTGCCGCTGCACCTGCGGCCAGGAGCGCGGGAGTGGTTCACCGGCTGGCTGACCCGGGAGCACCCCACCCTGCTGCCCCGGTACCGCGCGCTGTACGGCCGGGGGGCGTACGTGCCGGCAGAGTACCGCGCCTGGCTGGCCCGCCGGGTCGCACCGCTGCTCGCCCGGCACGGCCTGGACCGGCCCGCGGGGTCGGGGGCCCGCACACCGGGTGCCGGGTTGCCCGGCGACGACGAGGCGAGCTTCCCCGCGGGCAGCCTGCCGGTGCCCCGTGCGTCGCCACCGACCGTCCCGGCCGACACCGCGGAGCAGCTGACCCTCTGCTGAGGCCGTGGCGCCCCGTGCGCCCCCGCTGAGCCTCCGGAGAGCCCCTGAGGAGCCTCCGGAGGGCCCCGGGAGAGCTCAGCCTTCCCGGCGGGGTGCCCGGCGCTGGGCGCGGACGGCGCCCCGGGGCGCCACCGGCTCGGTGCCGGCCGCCAGTGCCAGCCGGCGGAACGAGTCGTAGGACAGCGACGTGTAGGCGGTGGCCAGCGCCTCGACCGCCTCCCGGTCGCGGGGCCGGGCCGCGGCCCGCAGGTGGCCGGCGGTGCGGGCCGCGTGCTTGCCGAAGGTCACCTGCAGTGCCTGCGACGACAGCTGGCCACCGACGCGGCTGGCCGGGCCGGGGCCCTTGCGCAGTGCGGGCAGCACCCAGGGGCTCTCGGCGAGCACCGGGAAGCGGTTGCGGGCCTCCTCCCAGGCGTGCCAGCCGGTCAGCGCCCCGGACACCGCCCAGTCACCGTCCGGGGTGCCGATGACCAGGCGGTGAGCCGTTGCCCGCACCTGGTCCCGGCGCAGGGCACGGAACTGCCCGACCGTGGCCGGCCAGGCCAGCGCCAGGGAGCACCAGGCCACCGTGCGCAGGTGCTCCAGGGCGTCGTCGCGCACCTGGGTCAGCGGCAGCAGGTCCAGCCGCAGCGGGTCCGGCTCGGGGGTGCGGGGGAGGGGCAGGCCGATGCCGCCGTAGCGGGCGACCTTGCTGTACAGCGCCACGGTCGCCGGCTTCCACTCCCGCGCCGCGGCCACGGTGTCCAGCCCGCCCTCGGCGAGGTCCTCGGGACCCAGGTCCAGCTCGAGCGCCGCGTCGAGCAGCCGGCGCCACTGCGCCTCGTACCCCGGTGGGGCCGGCCAGCGTCGCCAGGCCCGCACGGCAGGCGGTGCGGGCATCTCCGGGAGCGGGGGTTGGAAGCCGCTGGTCACTCGAGGACCATACCGTTATCCCAAACAAAAATTTAAATTGCCCACAAGCGTCCAGTCGCCGGCACAACTCACCCCCAGAGCAGCGTCAACAACCCAGCGAGCCACCCGGAGGCAGGCCGCACGACCACCGGACGGCGGTCCCGTTAGGGTCCGCTGCATGTACACGGCTTCCTGGCGCGATGTCGTGCGCCGCGACTTCTTCGGGCCGCACCCGTCACCCCGGGACCGTGCCTACCGCTTCATCATCCGGGTGACGCTCGTCGTCTTCCGGTTGTTCCGGTTCCAGTTCGACGTGCGCGGCCAGGAGCACGTGCCGGCGTCGGGTGGAGCGGTGATCGCCAGCAACCACGTCAGCTACCTCGACTTCACGTTCCTCGGTCTCGGTGCCTCGCCGCAGTTCCGCATGGTGCGCTTCATGGCGAAGGCCTCGGTGTTCGGTCACTGGTTCGCCGGGCCCTGCATGCGGGCGATGCAGCACATCCCGGTCGACCGGAAGGCCGGCGCGGCCGCGTTCGACGTCGCCGTCCGGGCGCTGAAGGACGGCGAGGTCGTCGGGGTGTTCCCCGAGGCCACGATCAGCAGCTCGTTCGAGCTGAAGGACCTCAAGGCCGGCGCCGCCCGGATGGCCGTGCAGGCAGAGGTGCCGCTGATCCCGGCGGCGGTGTGGGGCGGGCAGCGGATCGCCACCAAGGGCCACAAGGTGGTGCTGCGCCGCGGCGTGGCCATCACCGTCCTGCTGGGGGAGCCGATCGTGCCCGGGCCGGGGGAGAAGCCGCAGGCGGTCCTGCGCCGGCTGCGGGAGGCGCTCGAGGAGCTCGTCGAGCAGGCACAGTCCAGCTACCCGCAGCAGCCCGAGGGCCCGGACGACCGGTGGTGGCTGCCGGCACGCGCGGGCGGCACCGCGCCCACCCCGGAGCAGGCCCACGAGCTGGACGTGCACGACGTCGCCGGCAGGAAGGTCGGGGTGGCCAAGCCGCACCCGGTCGCCCGGCTCAAGGCCCTCGCCACCCGTCGTCGCCGCTGAGGGTCAGTCCAGCACGAACGGCGCGAGGGACCGGAAGACCTCCAGCTCGGTGTCGTACCACCGGCGCATCCGACCGAGCGGGGTCATGCCCAGCCGCCGGCACACCGCCAGCGACGCCTCGTTGCCCGGCCGCACCACCGCGTAGACCTCGGGCAGCCCGAGGCCGAACGCCCGGTCCACGACGGCACGGGCCGCCTCGGTGGCACGACCCTGCCCCCAGGAGTCCGGGTGCAGGTGCCAGCCCACCTCGACCTCGCCGATCCCGTCCGGCAGCGGCCGCAGCAGCACCGTGCCGGCCACCACGCCGTCGGCACGCTCGACCGCCCAGCAGCCGTTGCGCTCGTCCAGCTGGTGCACCAGCGCCCAGCGGGCCACCAGCTCGGGCATCGTGAGCGTCGGCGGGCCACCGATCCAGCGGGTGACCTCGTCCCGGCTGTAGATGTCCACCATCCGGATCAGGTCCGCCGGTGACGTCGTCCACGGCCGCAGCAGCAGGCGCTCGGTGCGCAGCACGCACCCCGGGCGCGGGGTGGGCACCGAGGACGTCACCCGGTCTGCCTAACCGACCGGGCCGCCCCGCGCCACCTCCGCGGCCGCGGAGGTGGCGTGGTCAGACGGTGAGGTCCGCGGCGGAGGCGGTGCGGGAGGCCACCGCCCGGGCCACGGCACGCTCCTCGGCGGCCACCGGGTCGACGTCCCGCTGGGCCCACCACGCCTGCCCGGACGGCGGCAGCGAGGCGATCGGGTCGTAGTAGACGTAGCGGCGGTCCAGCGCGTCGGAGTCGGTGCGCTCGATGCCGGTGCGGTAGTTCTTCGTCCAGTAGCTGATGCCGAGCTCGCGGTCGTACTCGGCCACCTGGTGCACCCAGCGCTTGCCGACGTAGGGCACGTCGCAGACGATCCGCGGGGTGGCGAAGCCCGGCAGGTAGCCCATGATGTCGTGCTGCAGCGTCTGGGCCTGCGCCAGCGGCACCCGCCAGTGCTCCGCGCTGGGGATCATGTCGCACATGTAGAAGTAGTAGGGCGTGACGGAAGCACCGTCGAGCAGGGCGAAGCACAGGTCCAGCAGCTGCCCTGCGGTGTCGTTGACGCCACGCAGCAGCACGCCCTGGTTGCGCACGTCCCGCACGCCGACGGCGAGCATCGCCCGCGCGGCCTCGGCCACCAGCGGGGTCACCGACTGGGCGGCGTTGACGTGGGTGTGCACGGCGAGGGACACCCCGCGGGCCCGCGCGGTCTCGGCCAGCCGGCCCATGCCCTCGACCACGTCGGGCTGCAGCCAGTGCTGCGGCAGGCCCATCAGCGCCTTGGACGCCAGCCGGATGTCGCGCACCGACTCGACCTCCAGCAGCCCGGCGACGAACGCCTCCAGGCTGCGGAACGGCAGGTTGGCGACGTCGCCGCCGGACACCACGACGTCCCGGACGCCGGGGGTGCGGCGCAAGTAGGCCAGCATCTCGCCCTGCCGGTCGACCGGCTTCAGCTCGAACTTCAGCTTGGCGACCGCCGGCGTGGAGTTGCCGACCAGGTCCATCCGCGTGCAGTGCCCGCAGTACTGGGGGCAGGTGGGCAGCAGCTCGGCCAGCACCTTGGTGGGGTAGCGGTGGGTGAGGCCCTCCACGGCCCACATCTCGTGCTCGTGCAGGGAGTCCCGGGCCGCGTAGGGGTGGCTGGCGGCAGCGCCGGGCAGCCGGTCGGAGGTCACCGGGAGCATGTACCGGCGCACCGGGTCGGCCAGCACGGCCGCGGTGTTCGGCACGGCGTCCGGCACGATCGTGTTGAGCATCTGCGGCGGCAGCAGCAGCGACATGGTGGCCCGCCCGGCCTGATCGGCCTCGACGTCGGCGTAGAACGACTCGTCCAGCAGGTCGCCGTACACCCCGCGCAGCTGTCGAAGGTTCTTGACACAGTGGGCGCGCTGCCACTGGGCGCTGCGCCACTGCTCGTCGGTGACGTCGGCGAAGCCGGGCAGGCGCCGCCAGTCGGGCTCCACCAGTGGGCGGGCGGTGTACTCGTACGGCTGCTCCAGCACGCAGTGCCTCCTCGTGGCGCTCCTCAGGCCCCGGCGAGCCAGACGTGAGAGGACGATACGGGAGGATGTTCGGTCTTTGAGCCACAACGCGCTACTTTCTCCACCTCACGAGCGAACACAGCGAGAGGAACGACGGTGCAGCTGACCGAACGGCAACGGGCGCTCGGGGTGCACCGGGTGCTCGAGCCGGCCGGGGTGCTGCCCCAGGCCGCCTGGCGGCTGGACACCTCCCCGGACCTGCACCCCGACGAGGTGCGCATCTCGGTACAGCGGCTGAACCTCGACGCCGCGTCGTTCCGCCAGCTCTCGGAGGAGCACGGCGGGGACGGCGACGCCGTGCGCGCCGCGGTCGCCGGGATCGTGGCCACCCGGGGGAAGATGCACAACCCGGTCACCGGCTCCGGGGGCATGCTCATCGGCGTCGTCGACGCGGTGGGCGACGACTCGCCGCTCGGGCTGGAGGTGGGCCAGCCGGTGGCCACCCTGGTGTCGCTGACCCTGACCCCGCTGGAGCTGACCGACGGGCTGGCGCGCTGGGACGGACGCTCGGAGCAGGTGCCCACCGCCGGTCACGCCGTCCTGTTCGCCCGGTCGCTGGCCGCCGTGCTGCCCGAGGACCTGCCGCAGGAGACGGCACTCGCCCTGCTGGACGTCTGCGGCGCCCCGGCTGCCACCGAGCGGGTGGTGGCGAGCTCGGGCCGGCGGCCGTCGGTGGCGGTGCTCGGCGCCGCCGGCAAGTCCGGCTGCCTGAGCCTGGCCGCGGCCCGGGACGCCCGGGCCGGTCACCTGATGGGCGTGGTGCGCACCGAGCAGGAGGCCGCTGCGCTGCGTGCGGCGGGCCTGGCCGACGACGTGGTGGTGGCCGACGCCACCGACCCGCTGGCCGTCGCCGAGGCCGTCGGCCGGCCGGTCGACGTCACGGTCGTCTGCGTGGACGCCGCGGGCGCCGAGCACGGCGCGGTGCTCGCCACCGCCGACGGTGGCACGGTGGTCTTCTTCTCCATGGCCACGTCGTTCTCCGCGGCCGCGCTGGGCGCCGAGGGCATGGCAGCCGACGTCACCATGCTGATCGGCAACGGCTACACCCCCGGGCACGCGGCCCTGGCCCTGGACCTCTACCGGACGACGCCGGGCGTGCGGGCGCTGATCGACCCCCGGGTGCACCGCTCGTGAGCCTGCTGCTCACCGGCGTCACCGTGGGCGACGCCCGGGGCCGGGCCGTGCACGTCGACGGCGGCCGGATCCGCTGGGTCGGCCCGGCGGCCGACGCGCCGGCCGCCGACCGGGTCCTGGACGGCGAGGGCGCACTGCTGACCCCGGCGTTCGTCGACGCGCACGTGCACGCGACCGCCACCGGGCTGGCCCTGACCGGTCTCGACCTGCACTCGAGCGTGAGCCTGCCGGCCGCGGTGGCCGCGGTGCGGGCGCACGTCGACCGGGAGCCGGCCGGCGTGGTGCTGGGCACCGGCTGGGAGGAGACGTCCTGGCCGGAGGGCCGCGGGCTGACCCGGGCCGACCTGGACGCCGTGGTCGGCGACCGGCCGGTGTACCTGGCCAGGGTCGACGTGCACTCGGCGACGGTGTCCACCGCGCTGCTCGACCGGGTCCCCGGCGTCACCGACCTGCCCGGCTACGCCGCGAACGGGCAGCTGCGCCTGGACGCCCACCACGCCGTGCGGCAGGCCGCCTTCGCCCTGGTGGACCCGCTGCAGCGCCGTCGGGCCCAGCAGGCCACCCTGATGGCGGCCGCCGGCCTGGGCATCGGGTCGCTGCACGAGATGGCCGGCCCTGAGGTGTCCGGGCTGGACGACCTGACCGACCTGCTCGCGCTGGCCGCCGAGCAGCCGGGTCCCCGGGTCAGCGGCTACTGGGGCGAGCTGGCCGAGCGGGGTGGGCTGGACGTCGTCCGGCGGCTGGGGCTGGCCGGCGCCGGCGGCGACCTGTTCTGCGACGGTGCGTTCGGCTCGCACACCGCCGCGCTGTCCGCGCCGTACACCGACCGGCCGGGCACCCGCGGGGTGCTGCGCTTCGAGACCGCCCAGCTGGTGCACCACCTGCGGGCGTGCACCGCCGCCGGGGTGCAGGCCGGGTTCCACTGCATCGGCGACGCCGCAGTCGACCAGGTGCTCGAGGCCGCCGGGGTGGTGGTGGCGGAGCTGGGCGTGGCCGCCGTGCGCGCCTGCCGGCACCGGCTGGAGCACGTGGAGATGGTCGGCCCGGCCGCGATCGAACGGATGCACGCCTGGGGCATGGTCGCCAGCGTGCAACCGGCCTTCGACGCGGCCTGGGGCGGCGCGGCCGGCATGTACGCCGACCGGCTGGGCCCGGAGCGGGCGGCGGCGTGCAACCCGCTGGCCGACCTGTCCGACGCCGAGGTGCCGCTGGCGCTGGGCAGCGACGCCCCGGTCACCCCGATGGACCCGTGGGCCGGTGTGCACGCCGCCGTCGACCACCGCACCGCCGGCTGCGGCCTGCGCCCCTTCGACGCCTACGACGCCGCCACCCACGGCGGCTGGTACGCCGTCCGCCAGGAGCACGCCCAGGGTCCGCTCGCCGTCGGCGCACCGGCCGACCTGGCGCTCTGGCAGACCACCGACACCCTGTCGACCGTGCTGGCCGACCGTGCCCGCCCCATCTGCCGCGCGCTGCTGGTCGCCGGCCACGAGATCGGAGCCCGCCCATGACGCGCACCCACGACCCCGCTCCCTGTACCGGGAGCGCGGTGCTTTCTGTACAGAAGGCGGAGAGGGGGCGGTGGTGAGCACTCGTCTCGACCTCGACCCGAGGTTGACGGTCACGGCACGGGAGCTCGCCGCCCGGGCCGCCCAACCGGTGATCGACCTGGCCACCCGGCACACCACCGTGTCGGTGGAGCGGGCCGTGCTGCGGCTGGCCGGGCTGGCCGGCACCGACCCGGTCGCCGGCGAGGGCGACATCCCGTGGGTCAACCGGGTGGTCGACACCGTCCGCGAGCAGGTCGGCCTGGAGCACGGCGTCGCGCTGCCGGTGTGGCACGCGATCACCTCCGGGGCCGCCCACGACCTGGACGACGTCGCCGAACAGGTGGGTGCTGGCACCGCCCGGTTCACCGTGCCCGAGGGCACCGCTGCCGAGCAGGCCCGGGCCGCCGCCCGGGCGGCGAGCGCGCGCGGCATCGCCCGGATCGACGCCAACCGGGCCCGCCGCGACGAGCTGGTGGCGCTGCACGGCGACCCGCCCCGCCGGCCGTGGATCTACCTGATCGTGGCCACCGGGGACATCTACGAGGACATCCCGCAGGCCCAGGCCGCTGCCCGGGCCGGTGCCGACGTGATCGCGGTGATCCGCTCCACCGGCCAGTCGCTGCTGGACTACGTGCCCGAGGGCGCCACCCGCACCGGGTACGCCGGCACCTATGCCACGGGGGAGAACTTCCGGCTCATGCGGGCCGCGCTGGACGACGTGAGCGCCGAGCTGGGCCGGTACGTGCGGCTCACGAACTACGCCAGCGGACTGTGCATGCCCGAGATCGCCGTGCTGGCCGGGCAGGAGCGGCTGGACATGATGCTCAACGACGCCATGTACGGGATCCTCTTCCGCGACATCAACCCGGTGCGCACCTTCGTCGACCAGCGGTTCAGCCGGATGGTGCACGCCCGCGCCGGCATCATCATCAACACCGGCGAGGACAACTACCTCACCACCGCCGACGCCGTCGACGAGGCGCACACCGTCACCGTCAGCCAGCTGCTCAACGAGCGGTTCGCCCACGAGGCCGGGCTCGCGGACTGGCAGATCGGCCTGGGCCACGCCTTCGAGATCCAGCCCGACCTGCCGGAGAGCTTCCGGTTGGAGCTCGCCCACGCGATGCTCGCCCGCTCGCTGTTCCCCGACGCCCCGCTCAAGTGGATGCCGCCCACCAAGCACATGACCGGCGACGTGTTCCGCGGGTACCTGCTGGACGGCTTCTTCAACCTGGCCGGGCTGCTCACCGACCAGAGCATCCTGCTGGTCGGGATGATGACCGAGGCCGTGGTCACGCCGTGGCTGTCCGACCGGGACCTGGCGCTGCGCAACGTCCGCTACGTGCTGGACGCCGCCGGGGGCCTGTCGGAGGACTTCTCCCCGCCACCGGGCGGGTTCATCGACCGACGCGCCCACACCGTGCTCACCGAGGCGGTGACGCTGCTGGAGCGGATCGTCCAGGACGGCCTGCTGGAGTCCATCGCCGCCGGCACGTTCGGCATCACCAAGCGCCCGGCCGACCGCGGCAAGGGCCTGGACGGCGTCGCGCGGATCGCGGCCGACCACTACAACCCGGCGCTGGACGTGCTGACGGAGAAGGCAGATGACTGACGAGCCCACCGTCGTCCGGCCGTACGGCGACACCACCGGGGACGGCATGGTGCAGACCTCGTTCACGCTGCCCGTGCCGCCGGGGCCGCGGGCCGAGGGCGCCGCGCTGCAGCTGGCCGCCAAGATGGGCATCGAGCCGGCGATGGTGGTGCACAGCCACGGCATCGGTGCCGGGTTCACGTTCTTCGTGGTCTACGGCAGCGTGCGCCACCTGGTCGACCTGGCCGAGGTGCACGTGGAGGAGCGGGCCTACCCGCTGCTCAGCCCCAGCGAGGTCAACGCCGCGGTCAAGACCGGCCTGCACCGCAAGCTGGTGGTGCTGGGGGCGTGCATCGGCACCGACGCGCACACCGTCGGCATCGACGCGATCCTCAACCTCAAGGGCTTCGCCGGGGAGAAGGGCCTGGAGTACTACCGGGAGCTGGCGGTGGAGAACATGGGCGCCCAGGTGACCGTGCCGGAGCTGGTCGCCCGGGCCCGCGCCCAGCGGGCCGACGCCGTCCTGGTGTCCCAGGTGGTCACCCAGAAGGACGCCCACCTGCGCAACACCCGGGAGATGGCCGGGGCCTTCCGCGAGGCCATGGGGGAGCAGCGCCCGCTGCTGATCGTCGGCGGCCCGCGCTTCGACCCGCAGATGGCCGCCGAGCTCGGCGTGGACAAGGTCTTCGGCCGGGGCACCACGCCCGGGGAGGTGGCCAGCTACCTGGTCGCCGCGCTCACCCCCGCCCCGACCCCCGCCCCGACCCCGGAGACCACCTCCACCGACGCCGCCCAGGAGGTGCCCGCGTGACCGCCCACGTCGGCCTGACCGTGACCCACCGCCGCTACGTCCCGTACGCCCACGCGCACTACGGTGGCTCGCTCGTCGACGGCGCCTACACCCTGGGCCTGTTCGGCGACGTCGCCACCGAGGTGGCCATCCGCGGGGACGGCGACGAGGGCCTGCTCGCCGGCTACTCCGAGGTGTCCTTCCTGGGGCCGGTGCAGGCCGGTGACGTGCTGGAGGCCTCCTGCGAGGTGGTACGGGTGGGCCGCCGCAGCCGCGAGCTGCGCTGCTGGGCCGACGTGGTGGCCCGGGCCGAGCCGGAGCGGGGCCCGTCGGCGGCCCGGGTGCTGGCCGAGCCGCTGCGCGTGGTGACCGCGGTGGCCACGCTCGTCGTCCCGGGCGCGCCCGAACAGGTCACAGTTCGATAACGGGCTGTCGCAGGGGGCGCTCAGCCGTGTTCGTGCTGCGACGGCATCTCTAGGGTCGGCTCGTCCGACCGGGGTCCCTGGCCGAGGTGACTCCACGGCCGACCACGCATCACCAGACAACGGGACGACCGACCGCATCCGGCGGGCGGTGTCCCGGCCCGAAGGTGCGTGGCCGGCCCTGGGCGCCCGGCCGCTGCCGCCCAGGTCCGGGTGGGATGCTGGTCGTCGTCCGCTGCCCGAGCAGCGGGCCGGACCGCCCGCCCGAGGGCCGGCTCCGCAGCCCGGGTCGGTGGAGCGGAGGACATGGTGGCTGCGCCCCCGACGGTGGTCGAGGACCCGACGCCGGTCGACGGCACGCCGGTACTGCCGACCCGTGTCCGCCGCCCGCTCTGGCGCACCGCCGTGGCCGCGCTCGGCGGGCTCGCGCTGTTCCTGGCCTTCCCCGAGCACTCGCTGCTGCCCCTGGCCGTGGTCGGGCCGGCGGCGCTGGCCGTGGCCGTGCGCGGGGAGCGGCTGCGCTCGGGCCTGTGGCTCGGACTGGTCTTCGGCCTGGCGTTCCTGCTGCCGCTGCTGTCCTGGACCGGCATCTACGTCGGCGCCTTCCCCTGGCTGGCGCTGTCGGTCTACCAGTCGCTGTTCTTCGCCGTGCTCGGCGGTGGGCTGGCCGTGGTGTCCCGGTCGCGCTGGTGGCCGCTCTGGGGTGCGGCGGTGTGGGTGGCCGACGAGGCCGTGCGCTCGCGCTGGATCCTGGGCGGCTTCCCGTGGGGCAGGCTCGGGCTGAGCCAGACCGAGGGCCCGTTCCTCTCCCTGGCCGCCTACGGCGGTGTGCCGCTGGTGTCCTTCGCGATCGCGCTCACCGGCGGGCTGCTCGCCGCGGCCGTCGTGGCGCTGACCGGTGCTCGCCGCTGGACCGCACCGCACGGCGCCGGCGGCCGGGATGCGCTGCGCGGTGCGGCTCTCGCGCTCGCCGGGGTGGTCGCCGTCCCGGCGCTGGGCGCGCTGGCCTGGCTGCCGCTGGCCGGCCCGTCGCTCACCGAGGGCGGGCCGACCTCGACGGTCGCCGTCATCCAGGGCAACGTGCCGCGCGCCGGGCTGGACTTCAACGCCCAGCGGCGCGCGGTGCTGGACAACCACGTGTCCACCACCCTGGAGCTGGCCGACGCGGTGTCCCGCGGTGAGGCCGCCCAGCCGGACATGGTGATCTGGCCGGAGAACAGCTCCGACATCGACCCGTACCAGAACAGCGACGCCGCCGCCGCCATCACCCGGGCGGCCGAGGCCATCGGGGCGCCGGTCCTGGTGGGCGCGGTCGTCGAGGGCCCGGGCCGGTTCATCTCCAACACCGGCATCGTGTGGGACCCGGTGACCGGCCCCGGCCAGACCTACGTCAAGCGGCACCCGGTGCCGCTGGCCGAGTACATCCCGGCGCGGTCGTTCTTCCGGTTCTTCAGCGACAAGGTCGACCTGGTCACCCGTGACTTCACGAAGGGCACCCGGGTGGGAACGTTGGAGATGGCCGGCCGGCAGATCGGCGACGTCATCTGCTTCGAGGTCGTCTACGACGGGCTGGTCTCCGACGTCGTGGACGCCGGCGCCGGGATGATCGTGGTGCAGACCAACAACGCCACGTTCGGCTACACCGACGAGAGCGCGCAGCAGCTGGCGATGAGCCGCGTGCGGGCCGTCGAGTACGGCCGCACCGTGGTCGTGGCCGCCACCAGCGGCATCAGCGCCGTGGTGGCCCCGGACGGGTCGGTGGCCCGCCAGTCCGAGCTGTTCACCTCCGACGTCTTCGTGGAGGACATCGCCCAGCGCGACCAGCGCACGGTGGCCGAGCGGCTGGACGCCTGGCCGGAGTACCTGCTCACCGCGCTGGGTCTGGGCGCCCTGCTGGTCCCGGCCGTCCGCCGGCGCCGCCGCACACCCGCCGGGCCGGACGGCGGGGGAGCCGTCCCGGCCTGACCGGGGCTCACAGCGACCTCCCAGCCCCGGCCTGGAGCAGAACGCTGTGCTCGTGCGTTGTGCAGGGCGGGTACCCGCAGCAGCGGGCGACCGAGCGCGGCCCGGCAGGCGGGTCGCCGGGCCGCCGGCCGGCGCGGGACCGTGGAGGAGCACGACATGGCAACGCCGCTGGGTTCGACTGCGGTCGGCCGACCCGCCCGGGCCGGCCGGCTGAGGCCCCTGCTCGGGTTGTACGCGCTGGCCGAGGTCGTGGTGTTCGTGCTGGTGGCCAGCCAGATCGGCGTCGGGTGGACGATCCTGCTCAGCCTGGGCACCAGCGTGCTCGGCTGGGTGCTGCTGGCCCGGCAGGGCAGCCGGGTGCTGCGCGACCTGCAGGAGCGGGCCCGCACCCGCCGGCCGGCCGCCGACGCGCTCGGCAACGCCGGCCTGGTCGCCGCCGGCGGCGGCCTGATGGTGCTGCCGGGCTTCATCGGCGACGTGCTCGGGCTGCTGTGCCTGCTGCCGGGTACGCGGGCGATCGCCCGCACGCTCATCGCGCGGGTGTTCGCCGCGCGGGTGCTCTCGCACCTGCCGGACCGGGCCGCCGGGCCGGTGCACGTGACCAGCACCCGCACCGGTGAGGTGTTCGGCGCCTCGGGGCACCGGGCCGCGCCGTCGGTCATCGAGGGCGAGGTCGTGGGCGGCGAGCCCGGCCGCTGACGGCGGGCTCCGCACACCTCGGAGCGCGGCTCACCGAGCAGCACAGGACGACGAAGGCCCCGGCAGGATCACCTGCCGGGGCCTTCGTGGACTCCGTGGGGGAGGGAGATGCCTTCCGTCAGCTGGCGCGGGTGCGCCGGCCGCGGAGAACCTCGAGGCGCTCGGCCAGGACCTCCTCGAGGTCCTCGACGGAGCGACGCTCGAGCAGCATGTCCCAGTGGGTGCGCGGGGGCTTGACCTTCTTGGGGGCCGGCTCCGCACCCCCGACGAGCTTCGCGGGGGCACCGTCGTACTTGCACTCCCACGTGTCCGGGAGCTCCGCGTCGTCGGCGAAGGGCACGGTCACGACGTGCCCCTGGGGGCACCGGTACTCGGCGTACTGCCGCTCGATCGGCGCGGTGTTGCGCTCGGTCTCGTAGCTCACGCTGCCCAGTCGGCTTCCACGTAGGGATCGCTCGCCCATGGCACACCGTCCTCTCGTGCTGATGAAAGTTCTATGGTCGTCGTCCAGTGCCCGGCACCGCGGTGGGTGACGAGGTGGAGTCAGATGGGACAACGACAGATGACCGGTGGAGATTCCGTCGCACCGGCCACCCATCATCGCATGGGGTCAGAATTCGTGTCACACCTACCCCGGACGGGTGGTGCCCACGCCTGCCCTGCGGGCTCAACCGAGGGCCAGCTGCCCCGGCCCGGTGGGGGTGGGGCCCAGCTGCCCGCGGGCGTGGTGCCGCCGGCACAGCACCTGGTAGTGCACCGGCCCGTCCTCGGCGGCCCCGCTGGGGGCGGTGTCGGCGACCACGACGGTGGCGCCCTCGCGCACCAGCGAGCCCTCCACGACGCGCCCGTTGAGCAGCGCCGGGAGACCGCACCAGCAGAGCACCTGCACCTGCACGCGCTGCACCTCGTCGGCGAGCTCCAGCAGCCGCTGGGTGCCGGTGAACAGCCGGGTGCGGAAGTCGGTGGTGAGCCCGAACGCGTAGACGTCGACGTGCGAGTCGTCGACCAGCTCGGCCAGCTGCTCCACCTGGGTGCCGGTGAGGAACTGCGCCTCGTCCACGATGAGGTAGTCGACGCGGTGGCCCTGCGCCCAGCGCTCGCGCACGATCAGCCGCAGGTCGGTGTCGCTGCCGAACTCCCGTGCCTCGCGCACCAGCCCGACCCGGCTGCTGATCTGCGGCGCGGCGGACCGGTCGCCCTGGGTGAGCAGCAACCCGTGCCGGCCCTGCCGGCTCTGGTTGTGGTCGACCTGCAGGGCCAGCGTGGACTTGCCGCAGTCCATCGGGCCGTGGAAGAACACCAGGTGCGCCGGGGCCGGGTGCCGGCGCCGGTCCCCGGCGACCGGGACGGCGTTCGGCCCACCGGGCCCGGTCACCTGCGGTGGGCTCACAGCCGCACCGGCGGGGTGTTGCCCGCCTCCACGATCGCCCGGCGCAGGTCCAGGCGGGCCAGCATGACGCCACCGACGACGAAGAAGAACACCAGGCTGAAGATGGCATACCGGTAGGAGTCGGTCAGCTGGTAGGTCAGCGCGAACAGGAACGGGCCCAGCCAGCTGGTGCCGCGGTCGCTGATCTCGTAGAGCCCGAAGTACTCCGCCTCCCGCCCCGGCGGGATGAGCTGGCTGAACATCGACCGGCACAGCGCCTGGGTGCCGCCGAGCACGAACCCGATCAGCACGGCCAGGGCGTAGAACTGCACCGAGGCGCCGGCGGTGAGCGAGTAGGCGATGAGCAGCACCGCCGTCCACACCACCAGCGCCCCCAGGACGGTGCGCTTGGCGCCCACGCGCACCGCGATGCGCCCCATGGCCGTCGCCCCGAAGAAGGCCACCACCTGCACCAGCAGGATCGCCGACACCAGCGTGGTCTGGGACAGCTCGAGCTCCTCGGAGCCGTACTGCGCCGACACCCCGATCACCGTCTGGACGCCGTCGTTGAACAGCAGGTAGGCGACCAGGAACCACAGCGTCAGCTTCCGCCCGCGCAGGTCCCGCAGCGTGGCGCCCAGCTGCCCGAAGCTGGCCTGCAGCACGCCGGCCCGCTCGCTGCCCGACACCGCGGGTGCCCGGTTGCGCAGCAGCGTCACGCTGACCACGGTGAACCCGGCCCACCAGATGCCGGCCGACGCCAGGCAGATGCGCACCGCCTCGGCGTCGCTGAGCCCGAAGCCCTCGGCGCCGGTGAACAGCACCAGGTTCCCGGCCAGCAGCAGCGCGCCACCCAGGTAGCCCAGCGCCCAGCCGCGGCTGGAGACGGCGTCCCGCTCGTCGGGGTCGGCCAGGTCGGGCAGCCAGGAGTAGTACACGACCGTGGCGGCGCCGAAGCAGAGGTTGGCCACGACGAACAGGCCCGCCCCGAGCAGGTAGCGCTGGTCGGCGACGAAGAACAGCCCCATCGTGCACAGCGAGCCGAGGGCGGCGAAACCGGCGAGCAGCTGCCGCTTGCGCCCGGTGTGGTCGGCCAGGGCACCGGTCAGCGGCAGCACCACCACCTGCAGCAGCACCGACAGCGACAGCACGTAGCCGAAGAAGCTGCCGGTCGGGATGCCGATGCCCAGCGGGTACACCCGGCCGTCGGCGTCCGCGGCGCTCTCGGCGATCTCGGTGAGGTACGGGGCCAGGAAGACGGTGGTGACGCTGGTGTTGAACACCGACATCGCCCAGTCGTAGGAGTACCAGCCGAACCGCTCACGACGCCGGGCGGCACCCGCGTCGTCGACGTCGGGCCGGCCCGTCCCGGGTGGGGCTGCTGTCACCGGCGCAGCGTCCCAGCCGGGCCGGCACCGGTCCAGTCGCACCGCGGTGCGCGGTCGGCCCGGTTCACGGGACGTCGTCCGGGACGACGCCGCCGGGGTGCGCCGCGACCCCGGTGGTGGGCCGGGTGGGGTCCAGATAGGCGGGCCGGCCCAGCTCACCGGGGCGCAGCGTCGCCAGACCCCGGGTCAGGGCGGCGGCGATCCGGGCGCGGGCCCGGTGCGCGTCGCCCCGCCGGTCGAGCCGCAGCCCGGCCAGGTCCACGGGCGGGCCGATGTGCACCCGCAGGGCCGGACGCCGCCGGACGGCACTGAGCGCGGTGCGCAGCTTGCCCCAGTCGTTGGCGTACTGCAGCACCTCGTGGGCGCCCCACTGGCTGACCGGCAGCACCGGCACGCCGACCTCGAGGGCCAGTCGCGCCAGCCCGGAGCGACCGAGCTCCGGCCAGCCGTCCGGGGCCAGGCCCACGCGCCCCTCGGGGTAGGCCAGCACCTGACCACCGTGGGCCAGGGCGACCGCGGTGACCTCGGTGGCGAGGGTCGCGTCCCGGGTGCCCCGGTCGACCCGGATGTGCCCGGCGCGCTCCAGGGCCGGGCCGACCAGCGGGGTGCGCATGATCCCGCCCGTGACCAGGAACCGGGGGACCAGCCCGGCCTTGGCCAGGGCGATCGCCAGCACGAACATGTCGAAGTCGCCGATGTGGTTGGCCGCGATCAACACCGGGCCGCGGCGCAGCTCCGGCGCTACCGAGCCGGTGACCTCCAGCCGGCCGAACACGGTCACCAGGCGCCAGCAGCGCCGGATCAGGAAGGTCCACACCCACCACGGGGGCCCGGTGGCGACGGCCAGCTCCCGGGCGAACCAGGCCGGGTGCTCCGGTGTCACCCGGTCGGCCAGGTACGCGGGCAGGGGAGGGAACGACGGCGTCCAGCCGGTGACCGCCCGCCGCAGCCTGCTCAGCGGGGATCCCACTGGCCACGCTCCCGGAGCACGTCGCGCAGCATGGCGGGCCGGTCGGTCATGATGCCGTCCACGCCCAGGTCGAGCAGGTCGCGCACCTCCTGCGGGTCGTCGACGGTCCACACGTGCACCTGCAGCCCGCGGGCGTGCGCGGTGGTCAGGAAGCGCTCGTCGACCAGGGCGCGGCCGCGCACGGTCCACGGCACCTGCGCGCAACCGGCCCCGAACCGGGCCAGCCCGGCCGCACCCGGGGACCAGGAGGACAGCCGCAGGGCGGCCACCCCCCGGGGGCCCATCGAGGTGCACACCCGGCCGCCGAACACGGCGCGGACGGCACTGATCCGGGCGTCGCTGAAGGACGCCAGCACCACCCGGTCCTCCATGCCCATCCGGCGGATCAGCCGCACCAGCGGGCTCACGGTGGCCGCGGACTTCATGTCCAGGTTGAAGCAGACGTCGGGCCAGGCGGCGAAGAGGTCCTCCAGGCGCACCAGCGGTTCGCGCCCGCCGATCCGGGCGTCGGCGATCTCGGCCCAGCGCAGCTGGTCCACCCGCCCGGGCCGATCGGTGACCCGCGCCAGGTCCGCGTCGTGGAAGGCCAGCAGGACGTCGTCGGCGGTGACCCGCACGTCGGTCTCCAGGTACCGGTACCCGAGCTCGACGCACGACGTGAACGCCGAGGCGGTGTTCTCCAGGTGCTCGATGGCACCGCCGCGGTGCGCGAGGGCCAACGGCACCGGCGAGTCCAGGACGGGGAACCGCGAGCCGGGCACCCCGACACGCTAACCGCGGTGACCGGGCGGGGTGCAGGCGACGTCCGCGCGGGGTGGGGGAGACGCGTCGGTCAGGTGGGACCTGCGGGCCGTGGTGGCGGGCGAGTCCGCCGACGACTGTCACCGGTGAGCGCTAGCCTCCCGACCGTGACCGCAACGCAGGACGCCGCACTGGCTGACACCACCGCTCCGGCCGGGGCACCCGACAGCACGCCTGCGTCCGGCCGGCGGTGCGGCTGGTGCCGCTCGCTGCTCGCCGTCCAGGAGTCGGTGGGGCGGCCGCGGTTGTACTGCGGCCAAGCCTGCCGCCAGCGCGCCTACGAGCAGCGGGCGGCGACGGCGAAGGCCGGGTTGTCCGCCGACGTGGTGCTGGTGACGCGCGCGGAGCTCGACGGGCTGCAGGACCGGCTGTACCAGCTGCGCTGCGCCATCGAGGACGTGCAGACCCTGCTCGCCGAGAAGCCGACCAAGGCCGAGCTGGAGCAGTCGCTGGCCGACCTGGTGCGGTCCACTGGCCGGCTCGACCGGCTGTGGCTGACCGGGCGCGCCGCCGGCTGATGGCCCCGGCGCACCCGGCCGACCGTCGTTGCGTCAGGGTGACGGAACCTGGTCGGGTCAGCCGCCCGGGATGCTCTCGGTGTCGGAGTCGTCCTGGTCGTTGTCGCCACTGTCGCCCTGGTTGTTCCTGCCGCCCTGCTCGACGCTGCCCGGGTCGTTGCCCGAGGTCTGGTCGCCCGAGTCGTCCGTCGTCCCGTCGTTGCGGTCCTGGCCGGCCGGGTCGCCGCAGGCGGTCAGCGAGGCACTGCCACCGAGGAGTGCCAGTGCGGTGAGGAGAGCTGCCATCGGACGTCGGATCTGCATGCTCTTGACACTAAGCAGGTCCTCGTGCTTCTGCAGGGTGATCTTCCGTCCGGCGATGCTTTCGTCAGTGTGACGTAACCCGGTGTTGGCGGGCGTAACGGGGAAGGGGTGGTCTCGCACGGTCTGGGCGCGACAGCGGCTCCCGGGTGATCGGTCGCCGGGGATGGCCCGTGGTGGTCGACCGTCTCGATCGGGGTGACCGTGATGATCAACTTCTCGATCGGGATGGTCGGCCGAGCGGGGTGCCCGGTAGGTGACGTCCAGTGCCGGGCGGACCGGTGCGCCACCTCGCCGACGGGAGGCCAGGTTCGCGTCGGCGGGCGACGGAGGACCACGGGGCACGCTGATGCGTGAGATGGTGCGACCCGTGGTGGCGTCCAGTCGGCGGGTCGACGACCGTCGCCGACCTGCCACGAGCATGTCGTCAGCCTGTCCGGCGATGTCCGCTGTCCGCCGATAATCGACATTATGTCAAGTCGCGGTGATCCGACCCCGCCCCCGACGCCTGGAGCCCACCCGATGCAGCGGTACCTGATCTCCTTCCCCGACGGCGCGATGGACCACGTCTCCGAGGACGACCTGCCCGACGTCAGCCGTGCCACGCGCGCCGTGGTCCATCAGGCCAAGGACGCCGGCGTCTGGGTGTTCGGAGCCGGCCTGCCGCGCCAGCGGGCCACCGTCGTCGCCACGGACGGGACGAGCACCGACGGCCCGCCCCCGGAGACCGCGACCGCCCTCGGCGGGTTCTCGATCATCGAGGTGTCCTCGCGCGCCGAGGCGCTGGACTGGGCCGCTCGGATCGCCGCGGGCTGCCGGTGCGCCCAGGAGGTCCGGGAGATCTTCTACGACCCGGAGTCCTGAGCCCTCGAGGACGGGCCAGGCCGCGAACCGGGACGACCCCGTCCGTCCTGCCTGCTCAGGCGGCCCAGGTGTCGTCGGCGAGCCGGTGCTCCACCTGCTGGCGCCAGGAGGCGATCACCTGGGGTGCGGGCAGGCCGGAGAACGCGGTGAGCCGCTCGGCCATCGCGATCGACACGTCGGCCAGCACCACCATGGCGGGCTCGGCGTCGTCCCCGGCACCGAGGTCGCGGGCGATGGAGCTGGCCTCGGCCAGGTCCTCCAGGGCGGTGTACAGCAGGGTGAGCACCGCGGGCACCACCGGCTGCGCCGCCGGCACCGGCTCGACGTGCAGCCCGCCCAGGACCCGGCTCGCCGGGCACTGACCGATCACGCTGGCCTGCCGGACCGACAGGTTCGTCACGGCGAAGACGCCCAGCACGCCGAGGCCCGCGTACTCGACGGTCAGCTCGTCGAGGACCTCGGTGAACACCTCGTACTCGTCCCGCTGTCGAGCGGTGACCAGGTCCAGTGCCGTGCGGTACAGAGCGGGGCTGTGTCTCGTCACGCCGACCTCCGTGGGGCCAGTCCGGGGACTCCTGTGCTCACCTCATCGGCAGTCCAGGGCGATGTCCATACCCCCCGACGGTTCTTCCCTACCACTGCTCGTCACACAGAACAGAACCGACACGACCAGCTCGCCAAGATGGCCATTGTGGCGGGCTGGTCGCGTCGGTTCTGAGTCTCGACGCGCGCCCGAGCTGGGTGCCCGAGCTGGGTGCCTGGTGCTGGGAGCCTGATGCTCTCGGGCGCTCGGGGCGCGCTCCCCCGACGTCTCTGCGGCGCTCGTGCTGTCGACATGTCGACGGGGTCGTGCCTTCGTCGGGTTCCGTCACTGACGAAGTCAGGCGCCTTTGAAGTCGTGCTGTCGCCAGGCCTCGTACGCCGCGACGGCCGCGGCGTTGGAGAGGTTCAGCGACCGCCGTCCGGGCAGCATCGGCAGCCGCACCCGCTCGGTCACCCGGGGGTCCGCGAGCACCTCGGCGGGCAGCCCGGTCGGCTCCGGGCCGAACAGCAACACGTCCCCCACCTGGTAGGACACGTCGGTGTGCCGCACCCGGGCCGACGCCGTGAAGGCGAACACCCGGGCGTCCGGCAGGGCCGACCAGCACTGCGCCAAGCACTCGTGCACCGTGACCGAGGCCAAGTCGTGGTAGTCCAGTCCGGCCCGGCGCAGTTTCGCGTCGGACAGGTCGAAGCCCAGCGGGCCGATCAGGTGCAGCTCGGCGCCGGTGGCCGCGACCAGCCGGATCGCGTTGCCGGTGTTGGGTGGGATGCGGGGCTCGAGGAAAGCGATCCGGAACACCGGCTCAGTGTGCCGTCCCGCCGGCTCCGGATCCGGCGCCAGGGCCGTCACCGTGACCCGTGGCAGGTCGCAGTAGTCGGCAGGTCAACGCCGGTCGGTGGCCCGCTGAGCTGCGGAATCGCCGTGCGGGACGTGCGCCACAGGACCGTCGTGCGCCCGGGGAGCGCCGCCGGGCCCCGGCGCCACGACGTCGGCGGACGCTCCGGCCCGCTCCCAGGCGGCGCGGATGTTGGCGTGCGCGTCCGGGGCCAGGAAGGCGTAGCGGCTCACCATCGCCGTCGAGCTGTGCCCCAGCGCCTGGGCGATGTCCCACAGCGGGACGCCGTCCTGCACCAGCCAGGAGGCGAAGGTGTGCCGGGTGACATAGGGCCGCACGTGCTCGATGCCCGCCCGCTGCAGCGCCGGCCGCCACACGTACCGGGAGTAGTTGGACTGCTCGATCCGCCCGCCGCGGGGTGCGGGGAACGCCGGCGCGTCGGCCGGGCGGTCGGCCACCAGGGGCCACAGCAGGGCCAGCGCATCCGGGTGCACCGGCACCGACCGCCGGGACAGGTCTGTCTTCGGGTAGGGCCGCAGCCCGAACGGCGTGGTCACCTGGCCGACCCGGATCAGCCCGCGCTCGAAGTCGACCGCACCGACGTCCAGGCCGGCGAGTTCCCCGGAGCGCAGCCCGCTGTGGCACGCCACGGCCACCAGGGCCCGCCAGCGCTCGCCGTGCGGCTGGCCGTCGAAGGCGAGCAGCAGCCGCTGGTACTCCTCCCGGGACAGCCAGCGCGGCGCCGGCAGCTCGGCCTTGGGCAGCTCGATCTTCTGGCACGGGGTGGTGGGCAGCAGCCCCTCCAGGACGGCGTCGGCCATCAGCTTGGCGAACACCATGTACGCCGACTGGACGGCGTGCGCGCCGGTGCCGGCCGACTGCAGGGACTTCACCCAGGCCTGCACGTCGATGCGCCCGATGGAGCGCAGCGGCCAGCTGCCCCAGTACGGCAGCACGGTGCGCCGCAGCCGCAGCACCTGCTGGTACTCGGTGGTGCGGGCCACGGTGCGGGCGGGCGCCCACTGCTCGTGCCACTGGGCCACGGTGGTCTGCCGGCCGCGCTCGGAGCGGATCTCGCCGTGCCGGAAGGCCACCTCGGTCTCCGCGGCCCAGGCGGTCACCACCCGCTTGAGCACGTCGGTCTTGGTCACCTTCCGGCCCGAGGGGTGCCGGACGGTGGCCTGCCACTTCCCCGAGGGCAGCTTCCTGATGTAGGCCACGACGTCCACGCTAGTGGCCCGGCGGGCTCCCGGCCGGGCCGGTGGACGGCGTGCCGCGGGGTGATCGACACCTCATTGCTTGCACGACACAACCAGTGTGTCTACGGTCGATGACATCACCCGCTGACCCCCTGGAGCTGGGCATGAGCACCACCACCGCGCTGCGTCCGCAGCCGGAGACCCTGGACGGGAGCACCTGGCGCGGCCGCGCGCTGACCCCGGTGCTGGTCTACGTCGGCATGCTGGTCGCCGTCGTCAGCAGCCTGGGGTCGCCGCTGATCCCGACCATCGCCTCCGACTACGGCGTCTCCCTGGGGGACGCACAGTGGACGCTGACGGTCACCCTGCTCGTGGGGGCCCTCGTCTCCCCCGTCGTCGGCCGGCTCGGCGACGGCCCGCAGCGCCGCGGCGTGCTGCTGGGTGCGCTGGCCGTGGTCGTGGCGGGCAGCGTGCTCGCCGCCGTCCCGGGTCTGCCGTTCGCCGCGCTGGTCACCGGGCGCGGGCTGCAGGGTGTCGGGCTGGCCCTGCTGCCGCTGGCGATGAGCATCGCGCGGGACCACCTGGACCCCGACCGGTCGCGCAGCACGCTGGCCACGCTGTCGGTCACCACGGTCATCGGGGTGGGGCTGGGCTACCCGATCACCGGCCTGATCGCCGAGCACCTGAGCTTCCACGCCGGGTTCTGGCTGGCCGCCGGCCTCGGCGTGCTCGCCATCGCCCTGGTGGCCGTCGTGGTGCCGCGCAGCGAGCACCAGGCCGCGCTGCCCTTCGACGGCGCCGGCGCGGTGCTGCTCGGCCTGGGTGTGGCCGGGCTGGTGCTGACCATCAGCGAGGGCGAGGAATGGGGCTGGACCAGCCCCGGGCTGCTGGCCCTCGGTGCCGCGGCGGTGCTGTTCCTCAGCGTGTGCACCTGGTTCGAGCTGCGCGCCGCGCACCCGATCGTCGAGCTGCGGCAGATGCGCGACCGCACCGTGCTCACCGCCAACGTGACCGGGGCGCTGGCCGGGGTCGGCATGTACATGCTCATGTCGATGGTGATCCGCTACGTGCAGACGCCGACCTCGGTGAGCTACGGGCTCGGCGCGTCGGTCGTGGTCAGCGGCCTGGTGCTGCTGCCGATGTCGGCCGCCAGCTTCTCAGCCAGCCGGCTGGCCACGTACCTGGGCCGCTTCATGGCGCCCTCCCGCATCCTGCCGATCGGCGCGCTGCTGTTCGCCGCGGCGCTGACCGTGTTCGCCACCGGCCGGGGCAGCCTGTGGCAGATCTGCCTCGTCATGGCCATCGGCGGGCTGGGCATCGGGTGCTCGTTCTCGGTGCTGCCCCGGCTGATCGTCAGCACCGTGCCCGCCGACGCCACCAGCAGCGCGCTGGCGCTGAACCAGGTGCTGCGCACCGTCGGGTTCGCCGTCGGCAGCGCCCTGTCGGCCACGGTGCTCACCGCGCACACCCCGGCCGCCTCGCCCTACCCCGGCGACGCCGGGTACACCGTCGGCGCGCTGGTGGCGATCGGGTTGTGCCTGTTCACTGCCCTGGTCAGCGTGGTCCTGCAGGCGCGCAGCCCGCGCACCGACGGGCAGGACGCGCTGCTGGTGCAGGAGAACATGGACGCCGCGCTGGCCGGCGCGCTGACCGCCGAGCCCGACGAGGACGACGTCGACGCCGCCGGCCGGCACAGCGCCGGCCGCGCCCTGGGCCGGCACCACCCGGACGGCCGGCACCGCGTGGTGCAGCGGGCCAGCACTGCCGGGGTGTTCCACGTCCAGGTGCCCGACGCCGAGCTGAGCCTGCGATGACCACCGGCACCACCACCCGCCGGCACGACTCGGCGGTGAGCCGGGCCCGGCTGCTGGAGGCCGCCGACGAGCTGTTCTCCGAGCGGGGCTTCGAGCGCACCACCGTGCGGGACATCGGGGCCCGGGCCGGGGTGGACCCGGCGCTGATCGCCCGGTACTACGGCAGCAAGGCCGAGCTGTACCTCGCCGCGCTGCGCCGCGGGGGCCGGCCCGCGCCCCCGGCGGCCGATCGGGTCGACCTGGAGGCGGTGCTGACCCGGCTGCTCACCCGGGGGCCGAGCCCGACCCTGTGGGCGGTGGTGCGCCGGCACGAGGACCCCGACCTGCAGGCCGCGGCCATGGAGGTGCTGCAGGCCCGCGTGCTGGACGCGGTGCAGCGCACCGCCGAGGTGGCCGGCCTGGAGCTGCCGCGGCTGCGCGCCGAGCTGGTCACCGCCGCGCTGGTCGGGATCGTGCTCAGCCGCACCGCCGGCGCCCTGGGTGAGCTCACCGCCGCCGACCAGGCCGTGGTGGCCCGGCTGGGCGCCCAGCTGCTGGGCAGCGTGCTGGGCGGCTGACCCGGGCCGGTCAGGTCCCGGGCCGGCCGCCCGGCCGGTGACCGCGGTCAGCTGATCTCGGTGCGCAGTACCCGCACCCAGCCGAGCACCATCGGCGCGACCAGCCACAGCAGCAGGGACACACCCAACCGCGTCCAGCCCCCACCGGTCAGGTCGCCGGTGAACATCGGGGCGGTGGTGGTCGAGAGGTCCAGCCACTCCTGCACCCAGCTCAGCGCGCTGACCAGGCCGGTGACGATGCCGAACACCGTCGGCAGCACGAAGTTCAGCACGATGGCCAGCGGCGAGCTGAGCAGCAGCAGGCCCAGCGCCACGCCGACCAGCACGTAGAGCACCTGCACGAGCAGCGACTGCAGCAGCACGTCGGTGCCCAGCGTCCAGGCGGACTCCCGGTCGGTGAGCACCGGGGTGAGCGCGGTGGCCAGCACCGACACCAGCAACGACACCGCGAACCCCACGACGGCCAGCACCGCGGCGGCGAGCACCTTGGCGACGAGCACCCGCGAGCGCTGCGGCACCAGGCTGAAGGTGGCCATCGCGGTGCGCTGGGACCACTCGCTGGTGACCAGCAGGATCCCGACCACCGGCAGCAGCACCGCGGTCGGCAGCTGGCTGGTCGCCAGGTGGTCACCGGTCGTGTGCACCACGTCCCGGACGACGAGCATCTGGACCAGCACCACGGCGAGTGTCGCCAGGCCGATCACCAGCAGCAGCCAGGAGCCGGCCCGGGTGTCCCAGGACTTGCGCAGCTCCACCCGCACCAGCAGCGGGAGGGAGGGCCGGCTGGGCTGATCGGCCGCGGGCAGCACCCGCTCCGGCCCCGACGTGACCATCGACGAGCTCATGACCGGACCTCCGTGGCCTGGGTGGCAAGTGGCCGCGGGGCGGCCGGGGTGGGGGCGGGGGCACCGCCGGGTTCCTGGGTGAGCGTGCGGAACAGGTCCTCCAGCCCGCCGCCGTCGGCGTCCCGGAGCTCGAGGAGCACGACCCCGGCAGCGGCGGTGGCCCGGCCGACCGCCTCGGCGCCGGCCTCGGCGACCAGGGCGCCGTCCGGGCGTGGGACGGCGCGGATGCCGGCGTCGGCCAGCGCGGCGGCCAGCCGGCCGGGCTCGAGGCCGCGGACGAGGGTGCCGGTGCCGGCGAGCAGCTCGGCCTTGCTGCCGCGGGCGGCGATCCGGCCACCGGCGATGACCACGAGCTGGTCGGCGACCGCCTCCACCTCGTGCAGCAGGTGGGAGGAGAGCAGCACCGTGCCGCCGCGGTCGGCGAAGTCGCGCAGCAGCCCGCGCATCCAGTAGATGCCGGCCGGGTCCAGGCCGTTGGCGGGCTCGTCGAGCACCAGCACCTGGGGGTCGCCCAGCAGCGCGTTGGCCAACCCGAGGCGCTGCCGCATGCCCAGGGAGTACTTCCCGACCCGCTTGCCGGCGGGGGCACCGGCCAGGCCCACCTGCTCCAGCACCTGGTCGACCCGGCGCCGGTCGACGCCCAGCACCATGGCGGAGAGGGTCAGCACCTCCCGGCTGGTGCGGCCGCCGTGCTGGGCACCGGCGTCCAGCAGTACGCCGACGTGCCGCCCGGCGTTGGGCAGGTCGCGGTAGGCCCGGCCGCCGATGGTGGCGGTGCCGCTGGTGGGTGTGGCCAGCCCGCACAGCGCCCGCATGGTGGTGGACTTGCCGGCGCCGTTGGGCCCGAGGAAGCCGGTGACCGTGCCGGGGGTGCAGGTGAAGCTCACGTCGGACACGGCCAGCTGGGTGCCGTACCGCCGGGTCAGGTGCTCGATGGCGATCATGGACAGCAGCCTGCCGGGCCCGGGGACGCCGCACATCGGTCCTCGGGCTGCTCCCGGGCCGACCGACGTCGACTCCGGTCGGGCAGGACACCGACTTCGGTAGCTGCCCCCGGGCCGGGAGTCTCCGTAACCTCGCCATCATGGAGCTGGGCACGCGACCGCCGCTCGACCCGGCCGCAGGGGTGGAGCACCCGTGGCTGGTGCCCGCGCACTTCCGCGTCCCGGACACCGACGACCAGCGACCCCCGCGGGGCGGGGGCCCGGTCCGCCGGTCCGGCCGCGACCGCGCCGTCGACCTGACCGCCGTCCTGAGCTCGCTGCTCGGCGGCCTGCTCCTCCTGGGGGCGTCGCAGGAGGTGGCCCAGCCGCCCTCGGAGGCGCTGGTCGTGCTGGACCTGACGGCGGGGGTCGTCGGGTGCCTGGCGCTGTGGGGCCGGCGGCGCTGGCCGGTGGGCGTGGCGGTCGCGCTGCTGGTGCTCAGCTCGTTCTCCAACGCCGTCGGCGTCGCCGCGCTGTTCGCCCTGTTCACCGTGGCCGTGCACCGGCGCTGGCCGACGGTGCTCGCCGTCTCGGCCGTGTCGGCGGTCAGCGGCAGCCTGTTCGTGGTGTTCCGCCCGGACCCGGACGTGTCCGGGCTGTGGATGTCGCTGCTGGCCGCGGTGCTGACCGCCGGCGTGGTGGCCTGGGGCATGTTCGTCCGGGCCCGCCGGCAGCTCGTGCTGTCCCTGGTCGACCGGGCGCGCCGGGCCGAGCGGGAGCGTGACCTGCGGGTGGAGCAGGCCCGGCACACCGAGCGCACCCGCATCGCCCGGGAGATGCACGACGTCCTGGCGCACCGGATCTCGTTGCTCGGCATGCACGCCGGCGCCCTGGAGTACCGCCCGGACGCACCGCCCGAGGAGGTCGCCCGGGCGGCCGGGGTCATCCGGGCCAGCGCCCGGCAGGCGATGGACGACCTGCGCGAGGTGATCGGTGTGCTGCGCGACGACACCGACGGCACCCCGGCCGGGCGGCCCCAGCCGACCCTGGCCGACGTGCCGACCCTGGTCGAGGAGTCCCGGCAGGCGGGCATGCGGGTGGAGCTCACGATCGACGTGCCGCGGGACGTCGCCGCACCGGAGGTGATCGGCCGCACCGCCTACCGGGTGGTGCAGGAGGCCCTGACCAACGTGCGCAAGCACGCCGGCGGCACCGTCGCCGCGGTGCACCTGTCCGGGCGCCCCGGCCCCGGGCTGACCGTGGACGTGGTCAACCCGCCGGTCGTCGGCGCTCACGCGTTCGGGGCACTGCCCAGCGCCGGCACCGGCCTGGTGGGCGTGGGCGAGCGGGTGGGCCTGGCCGGCGGCACCGTCGAGCACGGCTGGACCGCCGAGGGCCGGTTCCGGCTCCGGGTCTGGCTGCCGTGGGCGGCGTGAGCGGCCCGGTCCGCGTGCTGGTCGTGGACGACGACCCGCTGGTGCGCGCCGCCCTGGCGATGGTGCTGGGCGGCCCGGGTGACCTGGTGCTGGTCGGGGAGGCGAGCGACGGTGACGAGGTGCCGGCCGCCGTGGACCGGCTCGCACCGCACGTGGTGCTGATGGACATCCGGATGCCCCGGGTCGACGGGCTCACCGCCACCGAGCAGCTGCGCCGGCGCCCGGACCCGCCGGAGGTCGTCGTCCTGACCACGTTCGACGCCGACGACCAGGTGCTGCGGGCGCTGCGGGCCGGCGCCAGCGGGTTCCTGCTGAAGGACACCCCGCCGGCCGACATCGTGGCCGCGGTGCGCCGGGTCGCGGCCGGGGAGCCCATCCTCTCCCCCACCGTGACCCGCCGGCTGATGGCGCACGTGGCCGACGGCGAGCGCCGCGCCGGGGTGTCCCCGGACCCGGCGCAGGTACGGCGCACCCAGGCCCTGGGCCTGCTGGACCAGCTGAGCGAGCGGGAGCGGGAGGTGGCCCGCGCGGTGGGCCAGGGCCTGCCCAACGCCCAGATCGCCACCGACCTCTACATGAGCGTGGCGACGGTCAAGGCGCACGTCTCACGGCTGCTGACCAAGCTGGGCGTGGAGAACCGGGTGCAGGTGGCCCTGCTGGTACACGACGCCGAGCTGGTCTGAGGTCCGCTCAGGCCCGGCGGTGCCGGTCCCGCCAGCGGCGGCCGTGCAGCCACCACTCGGCGCGGCGGGTGACCCACGGCAGCAGCAGGTAGGTCATCAGCGGGGTGAGCACCAGCGTGGTCACCATGACCCGCCAGACCACGAACCAGTCCGCCAGCAGGTGACCCAGCGTCACGGTGGCCAGCAGGTTGAGCGGGAAGAACACCGACCAGATGGTCACCGCCTGCTTCCAGCGCGGCGGCACCGGCGGCGCCGGCGCGGCGGACTCGCTGACCACGGGCGCGTCGAACCAGCCCTCGATGCCGGTGCGCCGCTCGGTGCGGGTCACCTCCGCCAGACCCTGGGCCGAGCGGAGCCACCACTGGCGCTGCGGCGAGTCCTCCCAGGCCGCCAGTGACGCCTGGTCGGCGAAGCGGCAGAGCATGTGCCACTCGTCGGAGTCCTGCCGCGGGCGCACCCAGCCGGCGCCGAGGAACCCGGGGAAGCCCTCGGCCATCTGCAGGCCGGCCCTGGTCCACGCGGTCATCTCGGCGAGCTGGGAGGGGTCGGCACGGCGGGTGAAGGAGACGGTGACCGGGAGCCCCGCCGTCTGCACGTCCGTCGTCATGGCTCCAGGGTGCGGCCTGCCCTGCCGTCGTGCGTCCCGCAGCGGGGTGATCTGCACCGCTGGCGCCCGGCGCGTGCCCACGCGGGGCACAGCCGCGTGCGGTTGACTCGACGTCCCCCGCGTCCGGACCACCAGGAGACCACGCCATCGACGTCCTCGAGCGGTTCTGGACCCGCGTCACCGCCGAGTCCGCGGCGCTGCCGCCCGGGGCGCTGCTCGGCTGCGGGCTGGTCGCGCTGCTGCTGGTGGGGTACCCGGCGCTGTGGCGGTACAGCCGCAACGCCGTGACCATCGCCCACGAGGGCGCGCACGGTCTCGCGGCCCTGGCCACCGGGCGGCGGCTGGCCGGCATCCGGCTGCACTCGGACACGTCCGGGCTCACCGTCTCCGCCGGCCGGCCCACCGGCCCGGGCATGGTGCTGACCGGGGCGGCGGGCTACACCGGCCCGGGGCTGTTCGGTCTCGGGGCAGCAGCGCTGCTCGCCGCGGGCTACGCCGTCGGGTTGCTGTGGCTGCTGCTCGGCCTGCTGGCGCTGCTGCTGGTGCAGATCCGCAACTGGTTCGGGCTCTGGTCGGTGCTGGTCACCGGCGCGGTGGTGTTCGCCGCCACCTGGTGGCTGCCCGCGGCCGGGCAGTCGGCCTTCGCGCACGTGGTGACCTGGTTCCTGCTGCTGGCCGCGCCCACCACCGTCGTCGAGCTCCAGCGCAAACGACGGCGACGCGCCGCCCCGGACTCCGACGCCGACCAGCTGGCCCGGCTCACCGGCGTCCCGGGGGTGCTGTGGGTGGGCTTCTTCCTGACCGTCGATGTCGGTGCGCTGGCCCTGGGCACGTGGTGGCTGCTCCCCTGACCTGCCCCGCCGTGTCAGCTGGCGTCTGTCTGCACTTGTGCCCGATGAAGTTCGTTTGACTGTTGGCGATAACGGACGAAATGGCGGTCAGGGGTCTGTGTCGGCGGGTGGACCTGACTTCGACCAGCTCGTCGGCGGGCGGTGAACGACACTCTCGGCTGGACGTCCATCTCAGCGCATCGGCGACCCGCTGATGCGGCGACAGGCCGATCGCTCGTGCGTCGGGTTCGGCAGGGCACCTGCGCGATCCCCGGCGTGCACGTCCCCGCAGGCCCGGTCATCTCCGCTGCTCGGCCACCCGCACGCTGCCCGAGCGAGAACAGCGTGCCGGTCACCTCCTCCCCTTGTCGCCGTTGTGTGTCTTCAGTTAGTGATCGACTCGTTCGTTGGGGATAACGGACTGATGGTCAGCGCGAGGACACCCGGGACACGACCGGGCTCGCGAGGTGCCGGGTCAGTCCGACGACGGCCGGCTGCGCCGGCGGGGTGCCGCTCCGTGCGGCTGGCGGACCGGGTCCACCCGGGGCGGCGGGGGCACGGGCAGCTCGGTGGTCTCCCCCGTCACGGTCACCGCCGCCCCGTGGTGGGCGATCTGGAGCGGGTCACCGCTGACCAGCCGGTACCGGGCGGCCTCCCGGGTGACCTCCACCGAGAGCACCCGGCCCTGGAAGACGACCCGGAAGGCCAGCCGGCTGAGCCGTGGGGGCAACCGGGGAGCGAAGGTCAGCGCGCCACCGTGGTCGCGCATCCCACCGAACCCGGCCACCGCGACGGTCCAGCCGCCGGCCAGGGAGGCGATGTGCAGCCCGTGCCCGCTGTTGCCGTGCAGGTTCTGCAGGTCGGTGAGCGCCGCCTCGCCCCAGTAGTCGTGGGCCAGCTCCAGGTGCCCGGTCTCCGCCGCCACCACCGCCTGCTGGGCGGCCGACAGCGAGGAGTCCCGCACCGTGCGGGCCTCGTAGTAGGCGAAGTCGGCGATCTTCTCCTCGAGGGTGAACGCGTCGCCCCGCAGGTGCAGCGCCATCACCAGGTCGGCCTGCTTGACCACCTGGGTGCGGTAGATCTCGAAGTACGGGAAGTGCAGCAGCAGCGGGTACTTGTGCGCCGGCGTACCGGCGAAGTCCCACTCCTCGTGCCGGGTGAAGTCGTTGGACTGCATGTGCACGCCCAGCTCGTCGTCCCAGGGCACGACCATCGCCTCGGCGGCCCGCTCCCAGTGCGCCGTCTCCTCCGGGGAGACGTCCAGCCGGCCGGCCACGTCCGGTTGCCGGCGGACCGCGGCGGCCGCCTCGCGCAGGTTCTTCTGCGCCATCAGGTTCGTGTAGACGTTGTTGTCCACGATGGCGGTGTACTCGTCCGGGCCGGTGACGCCGTCGATGCGGAACCCGCGGCCGTCGTCGAAGTGCCCGAGCGAGGCCCACAGCCGCGCCGTCTCGATGAGCAGTTCGGCGCCGTAGTCGCGGTCGAAGTCGCCGTCCTGGGTGGCCGCGGTGTACCGGGCCACCGCGTCGGCGATGTCGGCGTTGATGTGGAAGGCGGCGGTGCCGGCCGGCCAGTAACCGGAGGTCTCCTCGCCGCGGATGGTGCGCCACGGGAACGCCGCGCCGTTCTGCCCCAGTACCCGGGCGCGCTCCCGGGCCAGGTCCAGCGTCGAGTGCCGCCACCGCAGCGCATCCCGGACGGCGCCCGGCGCGGTGTAGGTGAGCACCGGCAGCACGTAGGTCTCGGTGTCCCAGAAGGTGTGCCCGTCGTAGCCGTCACCGGTCAGCCCCTTGGCCGGGATGGGCTGCCGCTCGGCGCGCAGGCCCGCCTGCAGGACATGGAACATGCCCACCCGCACGGCCTGCTGAAGCTCGTCGTCACCGACGATCTCCACGTCGGCCTGGGCCCAGTGCTGGTCCAGCAGCTCGCGCTGCTCCCGCACCAGGCGCTCCCAGCCGGCCAGCTTCGCGGTGGCCAGCCCGCCCTCCACCTGGTCGCGCAGCGCGGGCGCCGAGCGGCGGCTGGACCAGCCGTAGGCCAGGTACTTCACGATCCGCACCGCCGTGCCCGAGGTGAGCCGGGCGGCGAGCTGGAACCGGGCCAGGTCGCCCCAGGCCTCGATGCTCTCCTCGGCGGCGTCCGGGACGTCGACGTCGTGGTCCATCGCCACGGCGACCCGCAGCTTGCTGCGCCGGGTGCTGTGCACCAGCACCGCGCGACGCCCCCGGGGCGCGGTGGCCAGCTCGGCGACCAGCGGCTTCTTGAGGGCCGCGCCGGCGCGCGGGTCGTCGGTGCCCGAGCCGCCGGGGGTGTCCTCGTTGGCCAGCAGGTCCGACTGCAGGGCGATGTAGAGGTCGCCCTGGTCGTCGGTGCACTCCACCTGGTACTCGATGGCCGCGATGGACCGCCGGGTCAGGGACACCAGCCGGGTGCTGGTCACCCGGACGGTGCGCCCGTTGGGCGAGCGCCACTCGGTGACCCGGCGCAGCACCCCGGCCCGCAGGTCCAGGGTGCGCCGGTGGTCGATGATCTCGCCGTAGGCCAGGTCCAGCGGTGAGTCCCCGACGAGCAGCCGGATGATCTTGCCGTCGGTCACGTTGACCACGGTCTGCCCCTGCTCGGGGAAGCCGTAGCCGGCCTCGGCGTACGGCAGCGGCCGCTCCTCGAAGAACCCGTTGAGGTAGGTGCCCGGGACGACCGACGGCTCCCCCTCCTCGAACGTGCCGCGGAAGCCGACGTGCCCGTTGGCCAGCGCGAACACCGACTCGTTGACCCCCAGCGACGCCAGGTCCAGCCCGACCTCGGTGAGCGACCAGGGCTCGACCGGGAAGTGCGTGCGACCCTCGGTCACGACCCGTCCGCCAGCAGCTCGTCGAGGTCCTGCACGACGACGTCGGCGCCCCGGGCCGCCAGCTCCGCGGCCTGCCCGACCCGGTCCACGCCCACCACGTACCCGAAGTCCCCGGCGCGGCCGGCGGCCACCCCGGACAGCGCGTCCTCGAACACCACGGCCTCCGAGGGCTGCACCCCCAGCGCCTGCGCCCCGGCCAGGAAGGTGTCCGGCGCGGGCTTGCCGCGCAGCTGGTCACGGGCGGCGACGATGCCGTCGACGCGGGTGTCGATCAGGTCGGCGAAGCCGGCGGTCCGGATCACCTGCTCGCCGTTGGCCGACGCGGTGACCACGGCCGTGGCCAGCCCGGCGTCCTTGGCGGCCCGCAGGTACCGCATCGAGCCCTCGTACACCTGGACGCCGTGCTCCTCCAGCTCGGCGAGCACGAGCTCGTTCTTCCGGCCGGCCACCCCGGCGACGGTGGCCGCGTCCGCCGGGTCGGTGTCGCTGCCCTCGGGGAGCTGGATGCCCCGGCTGGCCAGGAAGTCCCGGACGCCGTCCTTGCGGGGCTTGCCGTCGACGTGGGTGTTGTAGTCGTCCTGGGTGAACTCCGCAGCGCCCGGGTCCCGGCTGCGCAGGAACTCGTCGAAGGTGCGCTTCCAGGCGGCCTGGTGCACCTTCGCCGTCTGGGTGAGCACGCCGTCGAGGTCGAACAGGCAGGCACGGATCGTGTCCGGGAGGCCGAGCATGATCTCGACGCTACCGGCATCCACGTGACGGCGAGCCGTCGAGGAGGCCGGCCTCGCACGTCAGGAGGACGCAGGACCCCTCCCCTGTGGTCGCTGTCTTCCCCTTCCGGGTCCTGAACGCGGCTTTGTTGGGGATAACGGCGGTGTGGCCGGTCGACGGGCACCTGTCCGTGACCGTGCCTACTGTCGGCAGCGACCCACGCCCCACCCGACGAGGAGACGCGCATGGCCACCCGGCCCACCCCACCCGACCCCTACCAGTTCCTCCCCCAGGTGCCGAGCTTCTCGCTGAGCAGCACCGACCTGGACGACGGCGCCCCGCTGGGCACCGCGCAGGTCAGCGGGATCATGGGCGCTGGCGGGGACGACGCCTCACCGCAGCTGTCCTGGAGCGGCGCCCCTGCCGGCACCCAGGGCTATGCCGTCACCGTCTACGACCCGGACGCACCGACCGGCAGCGGGTTCTGGCACTGGGCGGTCACCGGCATCCCGGCATCGGTCACCGAGCTGCCCACCGGCGCCGGCGACGAGGCCGGGACCGGGCTGCCCCCCGGCGCCGTGCAGCTGCGCAACGACGCCGGGACGGCCCGCTACATCGGCGCCGCTCCCCCGGCCGGGCACGGCCCGCACCGCTACTACGTGGTCGTGCACGCCCTGGACACCGCCGACCTCGGCGTCCCGGCGGAGGCGACCCCGGCCTACCTCGGCTTCACCCTGTTCAGCCACACCCTGGCCCGGGCGACCCTGATCGGCACGTACGAGGCGAGCTGAGCCCGGCCCCGGACGGGCCCCCGCCGGCGCCAGGGTGCCGACCGGGCGGGGGCCCGCAGGGTCCGTCGAGGTCCCACCGGCGTGCGGGGCCCCGGGTCGGGTCACCCGGAGCAGGTCAGGTGGGTCGGGTCCGATCGGCCGGCTCAGGCCGGTTCGGCCACGCAGGTGGTGCCGACCCGGGCGAACCCGATGCGCTCGTAGACCCGGGCGACGTCGTCGTCGCCGGCGGACAGGAAGACCAGGTCGGCCGTCTGCCGGGCGTGCTCGACCAGAGCGGACGTGAGGCCGGCGCCCAGCCCGCGTCCCCGCAGCCGCGGCAGCGTGGCCACGCCCACCACCTCGCTCGCCTCGCCGTCCTCCAGGCGCACGGGCTGGTGGGAGCCCACCGCGACGGGCTCGCCGCTCTCCACGGCCACCATCATCACCGTGCGCCCCGCGCCGATCCGTTCGCGCAGGACCGCGGTGTCCTCGGCCGGCGGCGTGTCCCCCGGCCACCCCGAGCCGGCGCCGTCGTCCTGGTGCGCCTCGCCCGGCCAGCCGCCCCCGGCGAACGCGCCGGCGAAGGACCGCTGTGCCAGCCGCTGGTAGCGAGGCAGCTGGGGGTCCTCGGACCCGATCACGTACAGCCGGACACCCGCCGGCAGCAGCACCTCCACCGGGTCGAGCGACACCAGCAGCGGCAGCTCGTCGACCGCGAGCCGCGCGCTGCGGACCGTGCCCGCCAGGTCGGGGAACTGCTCGGCCACCCACTCGAAGCTGATCAGGACGCCGGCCTGGCGCAGCAGCGCGGCGGCGTCCTGGACGTCGGCGACGGTCACCGGCCCGCCACCCCGGCGCGGACGCACCGGGTGCGGCCAGGCCGGCGAGCCGATCGGCACGTCGAGACCGCCCACCTGCTCGATGCGGGCGTCGGCGGCGGCGGCCGCGGTGAAGTAGCGGTCGATGCGGTCGAGCAACCCGGGACGGGAGGGCACGCCGCAGACCCTAGACCGGCCCGCGGACACCGCGCTCGGGGCTCGGGCCCCACCCGACCGGGCGACCCGGGCGGTGCCCGGCGCACCGGCTGCAGCACCATGTGCACCGTGACGTCGGTGACCCGCGGGCATGTCTCGCCCTACACGGCCTTCGACCGCACCTCCTGGCGCGACCTCGCCCGCGGTTCCGAGCTGCCGCTGGACGCCGACGAGCTGGCCTCGCTGGCCTCGCTGGGCGACCGGATCGACCTGGACGAGGTGGCCACCGTCTACCTGCCGCTGGCCCGGCTGGTCCACCTCCACCTGCAGGCCAGCCGGCGACTGTGGGCGGCGCAGACGGATTTCCTCGGCGCCAGCACCGACAAGGTGCCGTTCGTCGTCGCGGTGGCCGGCAGCGTGGCGGTCGGCAAGAGCACCACGGCCCGGTTGATCCAGGTGCTGCTCTCCCACGCCCCCGGCTCCCCGCGCGTCGACCTGGTCACCACCGACGGTTTCCTGCTGCCCAACGCCGTCCTGGAGTCCCGCGGCATCCTGGACCGCAAGGGCTTCCCGGAGAGCTACGACCGCCGTGCGCTGCTGCGCTTCCTGGCCGACGTGAAGTCCGGCCGCGGGGAGGTCGAGGCGCCGACGTACTCCCACCAGTCCTACGACGTCCGGCCCGAGCGGCAGATGGTCGACCGGCCCGACGTCCTGGTGCTCGAGGGCCTGAACGTGCTGCAGGCAGGCAGCCGCAGCGACGGCCGGGTGCCGGAGGTGTTCCTGTCCGACTACTTCGACTTCTCCGTCTACGTCGACGCCACCGAGGCCGACGTGCAGGGGTGGTACGTGGAACGCTTCCTCGCCCTGCGCCGGACGGCGTTCCAGGACACGGCCGCCTACTTCCACCGCTTCGCCTCGCTCAGCGACGAGGAGGCCGTGGCGACGGCACAGCGCATCTGGGCGACGGTGAACGGCCCCAACCTGCGCACCAACATCGCCCCCACCCGCTCCCGCGCCCGGCTGGTGCTCCAGAAGGCCGCCGACCACTCCGTCCGTCGGGTCCTGCTGCGCAAGGTCTGACCGGCCGGTCACGCACTGCGACGGCGCGCGCTGCCAGTGGAACGTCAGTGACAACACATCCTGACGAGTGAGACCGCCAGCCTCGGCGCGATCCGCCACGGCGACAGGCCCCGGACCGGGCGCAGACTCAGCACAGGGCCGCACGGATGTGGCCGACACGACACCCGGTCCGCCGGGACTCCACGGAGGTGCTCACCATGTGCGCTCACGCCACACCCTGCCCCGCCGCCGACTCGGACCTGCGCGACCTCGCCGCCATCGTCAGCAGCCACCCCGAGCAGGGCTGGAACCTGCTGTGCAACGGCGTCGTGCTCTTCGACGACGACGGCGAGTTGCTGCCCGACGGGCGCGTCGTGGCCGAGCACCGTTCCTGGCGGGCACTGGCGACCTCGGTCGCCTGACCCGATCGCTCTCCCCCGGCCGGCGGGGCCGCGCGCGGTGGGGGCACCTTTCACCGAGCACTTCTCGTCACGTCACGACACCGGTCGATGACACCGAGCACGGTGACACGCCGCGCACAACCGGATCACACACCACTACGGGTGGTCTCACAGGTGCCACTCAGGCACCACGGTGATCATCTGACCCATGACCGACCGCCGGCACCGCCCGCTGCACTGGTGGGCCGCTGCCGGTGTCGTGGCCGTGCTCGTCGGTGCCCTCCTGATGGACAGCTCCCGCGGCCCCGCACCGCGCCCCGCGCTCGACGCCGAGCTGACCGCGCTGGTCAGCGCGCTGGAGGGCGAGGTGGGCACGGCCGACGGTGACCCGGACACCCCGCTGCCGGCGCCCGTGCCCCCGCTGCCGTCGCCGGAGCAGCTGCAGAGCGCCCAGGCCGGCGTGGACGCCGCCGCGGCCGGCGCGGGCGGCCGGATCTCCGTCGTCGTCACGTCGGCCGCCGGCACGCTGCTGTCCAGCGGCGCGAGCGAGCAGGTGTACACCGCCTCGCTGGTGAAGCTGCTGGTGGTGGAGCGACTGCTGGCCCTGGAGCAGGTCGGGGCACTCGTGCTCGACGACAGCGACCGCCGGCTCATGGCGGCCGCCATGACCACCTCCGACGACGGCGCGATGTCCACGCTCTGGGACCGCCACGACGGCGAGGCGCTGGTCCTGGCCGCCGTCGCCGCCTACGGCCTGACCGGCACCGCCCCGCCGGCCACCCCGGGGCAGTGGGGCGAGGCGGTCACCACCGCCGGCGACATGGCCACCGTGCTCAGCGGCCTGCCGACCCGGCTGGCCCCCGACGACGCCGCCACCCTGCTGGGCTGGATGCGGGCGGCCACACCGGACGGCGCGGACGGCTTCGACCAGACGTTCGGGCTGCTGACCGGCACCGGGGACGGCACCGGGGCCAAGCAGGGCTGGATGTGCTGCGTCGACGGCACCCGGCAGCTGCACTCGGTCGGCGTGCTGGCCGACGGCACGGTGGTCACCCTGCTCGGCGACTTCCCCAGCTCGACGTCCTGGGGCGCGTCCCGGGCAGCGCTCGACGCCGCGGCCGCCGCGGTCCGCACCCTCCCGGTCTGACCGGGCCCCGGCCCGGCAGCCCGTGGGCTGCCGGGCGGGTTCCTCAGGCCTGGGCGCCGGCGGGGACGACGTCGGCGGTGGTGCCCAGGTCGTCCGGCGCGCCGGTGACCCGGTCGGGCACCACGGCCGGCTGCTCCGTGGGCGCGGCGACCGCCGCCATCTCCTCGAACGCCTCGGGTGAGGGGCAGGAGCAGACCAGGTTGCGGTCGCCGTACGCGCCGTCGATGCGCCGCACCGGGGCCAGGTAGGACCGGCCGACCAGGCCCGGCACCGGGTACACGGCCACGGCGCGGTCGTAGGGCCGCTCCCAGGTGCCGGTGAGCATCGCCAGGGTGTGCGGGGCGTTGCGCAGCGGGTTGTCGGTGCGGTCGAACTCGCCGGTGGCCACCTTCTCGATCTCGCCGCGGATGGCGATCATGGCGTCCACGAAGCGGTCGAGCTCGGCCCGGTCCTCGCTCTCGGTGGGCTCCACCATCAGCGTGCCGGCGACCGGGAAGCTCATCGTCGGGGCGTGGAAGCCGTAGTCGACCAGCCGCTTGGCGATGTCGTCGTTGGTCACGCCGGTGGTCTTGGTGATCGGGCGGATGTCCAGGATGCACTCGTGCGCGACCAGCCCGTCGGCGCCGGTGTAGAGCACCGGGTAGTGCTCGCGCAGCCGGGCGGCGACGTAGTTGGCGGCCAGGATGGCGTGCTCGGTGGCGCGCAGCAGGCCGTCGGGGCCCATCAGGCGCAGGTAGGCCCAGGAGATCGGCAGGATGCCGGCCGACCCCCAGGGGGCACCGGACACCGCCGGGCCCTCACCCCCGGTCGGCACCAGCGGGTGCCCGGGCAGGAACGGCACCAGGTGCTCGGCGACGCCGATCGGCCCGACACCCGGGCCGCCGCCACCGTGCGGGATGCAGAAGGTCTTGTGCAGGTTCAGGTGGCTGACGTCGGAGCCGAACCGGCCCGGCTTGGCCAGCCCGACCAGCGCGTTGAGGTTGGCGCCGTCGACGTACACCTGGCCGCCGGCGTCGTGCACCGCGGCGCAGATCTCCTGCACCGCGGTCTCGAACACCCCGTGCGTGGACGGGTAGGTGATCATCAGCGCGGCCAGCCGGTCGGCGTGCTGCTCGACCTTGGCGTGCAGGTCGGCGACGTCGACGTTGCCGGCCTCGTCGCAGGCCACCACGACCACGCGCATGCCGGCCATCACGGCGGACGCGGCGTTCGTGCCGTGCGCCGAGGACGGGATGAGGCAGACGTCGCGGTCGACGTCGCCGCGGGAGCGGTGGTAGCCGCGGATCGCCAGCAGACCGGCGAACTCGCCTTGCGAGCCGGCGTTGGGCTGCACGCTGACCGCGGCGTAGCCGGTGATCTCGGCCAGCCCCTGGCACAGCTCCTCGATCAGCATCGCGTAACCGCGGGCCTGCTCGACCGGCGCGAAGGGGTGCAGCCCGGCGAACTCGGGCCAGCTGACCGCGGCCATCTCGGTGGCGGCGTTGAGCTTCATGGTGCAGGAGCCCAGCGGGATCATGGTGCGGTCCAGCGCCAGGTCCTTGTCCGAGAGCCGGCGCAGGTAGCGCAGCATCGCGGTCTCCGAGCGGTGCTCGGCGAAGACCGGGTGGGTGAGGAACGGTGTGCGCCGGTGCAGCTGCTCGGGCAGCGCGGTCGCCCCGTCGAGGTCGGCCTCGCCGGGCTGCACGCCGAAGGCGGCGGCCACGGTGCGCAGCGTGTCCAGCGAGGTGGTCTCGTCGCAGGCGACGGCCACGGTGTCGGCGTCGACCAGCCGCAGGTTGACCCGCTGCTCGGCGGCCGCGGCCACCACCTCGGCGGCCCGGCCGGGCACGGCGACGGTGACGGTGTCGAAGAAGTGCTCGTGCACGACACCCAGGCCGCCGGCGGTCAGCCACCGGGCGAGCAGCTGGGCGCTGCGGTGCACCCGGGCGGCGATCGCGGTGAGCCCGTCGGGCCCGTGGTAGACCGCGTACGCCCCGGCCATCACGGCCAGCAGGACCTGCGCGGTGCAGATGTTGCTGGTCGCCTTCTCCCGGCGGATGTGCTGCTCCCGGGTCTGCAGCGCCAGCCGGTAGGCGACGTCGCCGTCGGCGTCGACGGACACCCCGACGAGCCGGCCGGGCAGCTGGCGGGCCAGCCCCTCCCGGACGGAGAGGTAGCCGGCGTGCGGCCCGCCGTACCCCATCGGGACGCCGAAGCGCTGGCTGGTGCCGCAGGCGACGTCGGCGCCCCACTCCCCCGGTGCCTCGAGCAGCGTGAGGGCGAGCAGGTCGGCGGCCACGACGACGGCGGCACCGGCCTCGTGCGCGGCGGTGGCCAGCGCGCGGTGGTCGCGCACGGCGCCGCTGGCGCCCGGGTAGGCCAGCAGCACGCCGAACGCGCCGGCCGCGGGCAGGTCGGTCGGCCAGCCGGCGGTGAGGTCGGCGACGTGCAGGACGATGCCCAGCGGCTCGGCCCGGGTGCGCAGCACGGCCAGCGTCTGCGGGAGGGTGTCGGCGTCCACCACGAAGACGGCGTCCGCCGTCGCGCGGCCGGCGCGGCGGACCAGGGTCATGGCCTCGGCGGCGGCGGTGGCCTCGTCCAGCATCGAGGCGCCGGCGACCGGCAGGCCGGTGAGGTCGGCGACCACGGTCTGGAAGTTGATCAGCGCCTCCAGCCGCCCCTGGCTGATCTCCGGCTGGTACGGCGTGTAGGCGGTGTACCAGGCCGGGTTCTCCAGGATGCAGCGCTGCACCACCGAGGGGGTGATCGTGCCGGAGTACCCCAGGCCGATCATCGAGGTGAACACCTCGTTGGCGTCGGCCCGCTCCCGCAGCTGGGCGAGGACGGCGGCCTCGTCGAGCGCGGCGGGCACGTCCAGCGGGGTGCGGTCGCGGACGCCGTCCGGGACGCAGGCGTCCACGAGCGCCTCGAGGGTCGGCCGGCCGACCACCTCGAGCATGGCCGCGGTGTCCGCGGGGCGGGGCCCGATGTGCCGGCCGGCGAACTCACCGGCCGGGTGCAGGTGCGACAGCGCCGGGAGGGTGCCGGAGGGCGACGGGAGGGACGAGGTGACCGGCTCGACAGCCGGCGCGGGGAGACGGTCGACCATTGTTGCGACGGTACCAGCGGGTCCGCGGCCCCCCGGCGGGCTCACGGCCGTCGCCGGCGTCGCCGGTCGGGGACCCCACGCGGACGATCAGGGGCCCGGTCGGTGCCGGTCGAACCCGGTACCGGTCGAACCCGGTGCCAGTCGAGCCCGGTGCCAGTCGAGCCCGGCGCCAGTCGACCCCGGCGCCGGTCGACCCCGGCGCCAGTCGACCCCGGCGCCAGTCGACCCCGGCGCCAGTCGACCCCGGCGCCGGTCGACCACGGCGCCAGTCGACCACGGTCCGGCCGGTCGATGTCCATCGGTGCCGGTGGTGCCGGTGCCGGTGAGTGCGCGGCGGAGCGCATCCGAGGCCAGGCGCCTCTGCCACTCGACTCACAGGCCAGGCATCGGCCCGATGCCGGCCATGATCGTTCGGCATCTGGCCGGGCGGAGGCCAACGCTTGCCCCTGACAGGACGCGGCCGCCGCGGCGCGGTCGGTCTCGCTGCCTGGCTGCAGTCATCGCCCGCGCGGACGCCGACGTCGCGCTGGTCGCCGTGGGCCAGCGAGGTCGAGGTCGAGGTCGACCTTCAGCACCGCGTCGGCCACGACCAGCCCACTCCCGGCCTGCGTCGGTCCGGCGCTGCGCTGCGTGCCCGCGCCGCAGGCGGACTCGACCGACGCCGCCGGACTGCGTTCCACAGCAGCGCGACCCGCCAGCCACGCGACCCGCCGGCGGCGGTACGAACGCGGCGGCTGAGCGCCCCACGGTCAGCGGCGAGGTCGAGCGTCGTCCCGACATCGGCCAGGACCGGCCGGTCCATGGCCGGTCACGGGCCAGTGCCTCGCGGCGACCGCGGACCAGCGCAACCCGGAGCTGTGGACGCGGACCGCGACCGGCCCATGGCCTCCGCCGGCGCTCCGCGCCACGAGCAGCACCGAGGCCGAGCATCGGCCCGAGGTCAGCCAGGACGGGCCCGCCCATGGCCGATGGCGGGCCAATGCTCCACGCACGTCGGCACGCCAGCGCGCCACCAGCAACGTCCAGGCCGAACATCGGCCCGAGGTCGGCCAGGACGAGCCCGCCCATGGCCGATGGCGGGCCAACGCCTCACCGGCGTCGACCGCCAGCGCGCCACCAGCAACGTCCAGGCCGAGCATCGGCCCGAGGCCAGCCAGGACGAGCCCGTCCATGGCCGATGGCGGACCAATGCTCCACGCGCGTCGGCACGCCAGCGCGCCACGAGCAGCGTCCAGGCCGAGCATCGGCCGAGGTCAGCCAGAACGGGCCTGCCCATGGCCTATGGCGGGCCACTGCCTCACCGGCGTCCGCAGGCGAGCGCGATGGGTCAGGTTGCGACGTAGGCCGCGACCAGGCGGCGCGCACCCGGTGGTGCGGCCGGGGCATCGGCCCGCACACGGCCAGGACTGGCGGGCTCCTGGCCGGACAGGGGCCACTGCCGCCTGGCACGACGTGCCGCGGAGAGCGACATCGACAGGGCGCCCCGTCCTGCTCGCCGGGGGGCACGCGCGCCGGTCGGCTCGTCACGGAGCCAGCGCCACAGGCCACACGCCCGGGACGACGCGAACACGCCGGCATCCGCGGACAGCCACGGCACCTGCGGACAGCCACGGCGTCCGCGGGCAGCATGGGCGGAGGAGCACTCGGGGCCCCGCGCGACGGTGGACCCGCGGGCAGCGTGCGGGTCGGTCGCCGTCCCGGACGAGGTGTGGTCGGGGAAGCCGCCGGGGGCTCCTCCCGGCCGGGAGGAGGGCGGCGTCCCCGGGATCAGGCGAGCTTGCGGCGGCGGCGGGCGGAGAGCTCGTCGTCGGCGGCCTTGCCGGTGCCGTCCAGGCGCTCGGCGGGCAGCTCGGCCAGCTCGCCGGACAGCTCGCGCAGGGCGCCGGACACGGCGATGCCGAACACGCCCTGGCCGCCGGCCAGCAGGTCGACGACCTCCTCGGCGGAGGTGCACTCGTACACGGTGACGCCGTCGGAGAGCAGGGTGACGTTGGCCAGGTCACGCACGCCGCGGTCACGCAGGTGGTCGACGGCCTTGCGGATGTTCTGCAGCGAGACGCCGGTGTCCAGCAGTCGCTTGACCACCTTGAGCACCAGGATGTCGCGGAAGGAGTAGAGGCGCTGGGTGCCCGATCCTGTGGCCGTCCTCACAGAAGGACCGATCAGACCTGTTCTCGCCCAGTAGTCCAGCTGCCGATAGGTGATACCAGCGGCGGAACACGCCGTGGGACCGCGGTAGCCCACCAGGTCGGTGTCGACGTCGTCGTAGCTCGGGGCGCCGACGGCAGCGTCGGTGAAGAGCTGACCCTGGCCGCCGTTCCGCTGATCGCTCACGGGCGTCCTCCTCGTTGTCGTGCTGCCCACCGATGGCTCGGCGGGACGCCTCGCGTGACACATGAGTCACACCGACGTGATTCGCTGAACGTAGGCGGGGGTGCAGGGGCGGTCAACCGAGCGGGGCGGCGTGTCGCCGAGCTCCTCCGACAGGGTGACCTACCCGTTATCAGTTGTCACTCCCTGGTCGGTGCAGGTCACCCGTAGTCGTGGGCCGGTCGGCTCAGGAGGGTCCGGACCCACTTCCGGCACCGAAGTCCTCGGGGCTGATCTGGTCGAGGAACTCGCGGAACTTCTCCACCTCGTCCTCCTGCTCGTCGGGGATCTCGATGCCGACCTCGTCGAGCAGCTTCTCCGCGCCGAAGATCGGTGCGCCGGTGCGCACGGCCAGCGCGACGGCGTCGGACGGGCGGGCGCTCACGGTCCGCTCGTCGGTGAAGACCAGCTCGGCGATGTAGATGCCATCGCGCATCTCGGTGATGTGCACGGCCTCCAGCGAGGCGCCGAGCGCGGTGACCACCTCGCGGAGGAGGTCGTGCGTCATCGGCCGGGCCGGCCGGACGCCCTGCTGCTCGAAGGCGATGGCGGCCGCCTCGACGGCGCCGATCCAGATCGGCAGGTAGCGCTCCCCCTGCGTCTCCTTCAGCAACAGGATGGGCTGGTTGCCGGGCAGTTCGACCCGGACACCGACGACTCTGAGCTCCTGCACGGTCAGGCTCCCTCCGCTGACTCCGGGGCCCGGGACAGCGGGCTCGACCGGGTGGGACTCGACGACGGGGCGCGTCCGGCGCATCCCGTCGGGCGTTCACGGTACGCCCGCGTCAGGGGCGGAGCAGGTCGCGCAGCTGGGCCTCCAGCAGGGCCGTGTGGAGCCGGGCGGAGAGCGCGGTCAGCTCGGTCAGGTGCTCGGCGGCGCGGGCCCGCGACTCCTCGGACCGCGCCCGCACCAGCGGGGCCACCACCTGCTCGACCAGCCCTGCCTCGCGCTCGGCGCCGATCCGGTGCACCCGCAGGTGCCGGGGCCCGATGCCGTGCCGGGCCAGGCCCGCGGCGGCCCGGGCGATGGCCAGGTCGGCGGCGGCGTAGCGGCCCTGCGCGTCGGTGCCGAACAGGCCGAAGTGCACGCAGTCGGCCAGCTGGTCGTCGTCCAGGCCGGCGGCGGCCGCGAAGTCGGCCGCGGACACCGACACCGCGCCCGGCGGCAGGTCCGGCAGGGTGGGCACGGCCGGCACCGGGACGTCGGGCGCGACGCCCGCCACCGGGCCGGCGTCCGGCACGTCGGGGACCGGCGCCGCACCGGTGAGGACGGCCGGGCCGCGGACGTCCTCACCGCGGTCGATGGCGTCCAGCTGGGTCTTGATGACCCGCAGCGGCAGGTAGTGGTCCCGCTGGGCGGCCAGCACGTACCGCAGCCGGGCGACGTCGGCGTCGGAGAACTTCCGGTACCCGGACGGCGTCCGCTGCGGGTGCACCAGCTGCTCGGACTCCAGGTACCGGATCTTGCTGATCGTGACGTCGGGGAAGTCCCCGCGCAGTCGCGCCAGCACCTCCCCGATGGTCAGCCGGGGGGTGGTCGGCTCGGGGTGGTCGGCATCGCGCCCGGGAGTGCGCTGGGGCACGGCGCTCACCGACCCTCCCCTCCCGCCGCCCCCGTCGGAGGACGGCGGGACCACGTCTCGTGCGTGACCGGAGCCGACTGGCCGGTCGCTGTCGTCGAACTGGTGTGCGTGGAACAGGTGGTGCAGGTCAGAGGCCGTCGGCCGGGTCGCCGGTGCGCGGCCCGGTGAGGTAGACCAGGCGGAACTTGCCGATCTGGACCTCGTCGCCGCCGGCCAGCGAGGCGACGTCGACCGGCTCGCGGTTGACGTAGGTGCCGTTCAGGCTGCCGACGTCGTGCACGGTGAAGCCGCCGCCCTCGCGGTGGAACTCGACGTGCCGGCGGCTGACGGTGACGTCGTCGAGGAAGATGTCGCTGTCCGGGTGGCGCCCGGCCGTGGTGACCTCCTGGTCGAGGAGGAACCGGCTGCCGGCGTTCGGGCCGCGCTTGACGACCAGCAGCGCAGAGCCTGCCGGCAGGGACTCGACGGCACCGGCGTGCACGTCGGCCGGGTACTCCGAGACCTCGGGCTGCTCGCCCGACTCCTCGCCGCCGATCTTGGGGATGACGCTGGTCGAGTCACCGGGGCGCTCGGGCGAGAGAGCCGAACCGCACTGCGCGCAGAAACGACTGCCCTCGGGGTTCTGGTGTCCACAACGAGTGCAGTGCACGTCTGTCTCCTCCGGGTGCAGGGGGCACCGCCGCAGCCCGGGTGGGACACGGTCGGCCGGCGTACGACACACCGGGCGGTGCGTCGCTGGTCGGCGTCGGCGCGGGGGTCGCGCTCGGGCCGGGGTCATGGAACCAGCCAGTCGACCCGAGGGTCAACCGGACGTACAGCGTGAGGGTCGGCCTGGCCCCGGCTGCACGCCGGGTCCCGTCCGCCCCGTGCAGATACTAGTGATCCACGCGAGCGCGTCTCCCCGCGGCAGGCGCCCGGGGCCCGTGCGACGGGTGGGTCAGGAGTGCTCGACGAGCGCCTGGTAGGCAGCGGCGTCCAGCAGGGCGGCCGTGGGGTCGCCGTCGCCGTCCTCCACGGTCACCTCGACCAGCCAGCCCTCGCCGTAGGGGTCGGAGTTCACCGTCTCCGGGGCGTCGGTGAGGGCGTCGTTGCGGGCGGCGACCACACCGGACAGCGGTGCGTACACGTCGGACACGGACTTGGTGGACTCCACCTCGCCGATCGCGGCACCGGCGGTGACGCTCTCCCCCACGTCGGGCAGCTGCACGAAGACGATGTCCCCGAGCGCGTCCTGGGCGTGGTCGGTGATGCCGATCCGGACGACGGTCGGCGAGCCGGCCGCACCCTGCACCTGCACCCACTCGTGCTGGTCGGTGTAACGGCGGTCGTCGGGGAATGCCATGCGGTGTCGTCTCCAGGATCAGTCGTCCACGGCCTCGGTGCAGGGTCCCGGCCGGCGCGGAGCGTCGGTCGGGGGGCACCGAGGTCCTTCTGTCAGTCGGCCGGCTGAGCGTATTCAGGGTCGTCCAGCGGTCGCAACGCGTCCACCACGACGGCGTCGGACTGCTCGATGCGCACGACGCCGCCCTCCCGGCCGACCTTGCTCTCCACGCCGCCGGGGATGGCCATGGCGGTCTCCAGGTCCTGCGGCGAGCCGATCACCACGAAGGTGTAGGGCGCGGTGACCGGTTTGCCGTCGACCTCCAGCGCCCCGGGCGACCCGGTGACCGCCGTCGAGACCCCGACCCGGACGTCGTCGATCTGCATGGTCTCCGCCCCGGCGCCGCGCAGTTCCTGGACCGCGTCGAGCACGGTGGCGGCCGACACCCGGTCGGTGGGGTCGGTGATGGTGAGCGTCAGGCCGGGACCGGTCGCGGCGATGCTGCCGTTGAGCACACCGAGGGCCTCCGCGCGCTCCCGGGCGCCCTCCAGTGCGGTCGCGGACTGGCTGTCGGTGTTGCCGAGCTGGTCGAGCAGGGTGCGCTGGTCGGCGATCTCCTGCCGCAGCCGGTCCTCCTGGGCGGTGAGGTCGTCGAGGATGCCGACCAGGTCCTCCTCGCGCTGCCCGGCCAGCGACTCGTCGGTGCCGCTGTTGCGCACCTGCACGGTGAAGGCGAAGCCCAGCAGCAGGGTGAGCACGCCGATGAACACCGCGGCCTTGCGGTCGCGCCGGCCCCGGCGCCAGGGCGCCGGCTCCTCGACGCCCGGGGTGCCTGTGTCGGCGGGCACGGGGTCGGCGGGCACGGGATCGACAGGCACGGGGTCGCCAGGCGCAGGTGGGTCGACGTCCGCGATCGGGACCACGGGCGCGGCGTCGTCCGGTGCCGGGTCCTCCGGGCGGGGATCGTCCGGGAGCGGGTCGTCCGGGAGCGAGTCGTCCGGACCGGGGTCGTCCGGGCGGGTGGGGCCGGTCATGCGCGGAACACGTGCCGGCGGATGGCCGCGGCGTTGCCGAAGATCCGGATGCCCAGCACCACGACGACGGCGGTGGAGAGCTGGGCGCCCACCCCGAGCTGGTCACCCAGGAAGACGATCAGCGCGGCCACCACCACGTTGGACACGAACGACACCACGAACACCTTGGCGTCGAAGATCCCGTCGAACCGGGAGCGGACCCCGCCGAACACCGCGTCCAGCGCGGCGACGACGGCGATGGGCAGGTAGGGCTGCAGGGCGAGCGGCACGCTGGGGTCCAGCAGCAGCCCCAGGAGCACGCCGGCGACCAGGCCGAGGATCGGGATCACGGGTCAGCCTCCCTGCTCGCCGGGGGCCGGGGACGGCGCCACGCCGCTGGGCCGGTCGGTGGGGACGGCCGCCGCGACGACGCCCAGCGGGCGGGCGAAGGTGAGCTCGGACCCGCGGGCGGCGGGGAGCTCGAGCTCGTCCCGGGAGGCGAACTCGAAGACCACGCCGTAGGCGACGGCGACGTCGGCCAGCTCGGCGGTCGCCGGGGAGTCCAGGAAGCCCTCCTGCAGCGCGTCCCGGTTCCCGACCGCGCGCACCAGGTAGGGGCTGACCACGGGGCGGAAGTCGACCAGGATCGTCTCCCCGGCCAGCCGGATGGCGGTGGTGGGCCCGAGCCGCTGGTCGTTGACGCTGATCGCCTCGGCGCCGGCGGCCCACAGCGCGTTCACCACCAGCTGGAGGTCGCGGTCCTGCACGAGGCCACCGGCGGCGATCTCGGCGTTGCCGCCGACCGGGTCGGAGTTCGTGCCCGCCGGCGCGTTGCCCAGGGTCACCTCCAGCCCGGGACCCCGCACCGCGGCCAGGGCGGCCCCCTGCTCGGCGGCGGCCAGGTCGGCCAGCGCCTGCTGCCCCACCGTGCTGCTGGCCAGCGCCTCGTCCCGCCGGTCGGTGACCTCCCCGCGCAGCTGCTCCAGCTGACCGGCCAGCTGGTCGCTGGTGTCGGACTGCGCGCCGATGTCGTCGATCAGGGCCTGCCGCACCTGCTCGCGGCCCTGGGCGCCGGAGGCGGCCTCGCGGTAGGTGACGGTGGCCAGCAGCCCGACGACCACCATGACCGCGGCCACCAGCGCGGCCCCGCGCACCCGGCCGGGCTCGGTCGGCACCGCCTCGCCGGCCAGGGCGGCCCCGGTGGCGACCTGCCGCCGCGCCTCCCGGTCCCGCGCGGCCGCGGCGTAGCTGGGGTCCAGCGTCTCGGCCAGCACCTGGTCCAGCAGGGAGGAGCCCAGCGACCGGGTGCGAGCCGGGGCGCTGCCCGCCGATCCGCGCCCGGGCGGCGCCGTCACCCGCCGGCCCCGCGGGGGTCGGCTGCCCGGGTGTCGGACGCCGAGGGGGCGCGCACGGCCGCGTGACCGTCCGCCCGCGCCAGCTGCACCACCTGGACGACGTAGAAGGCGCCGGCCAGCACGTACAGCACTCCGCCCCAGATGGTGAAGGCGTAGGCGAAGGGCCGGAACAGCGCGGCGACCGTGTCGGTGCCCTCGGCGATCAGCAGGCCCGGGAAGGCGTACAGCAGCAGGAAGGTGGCGGCCTTGCCCAGGTAGTTGACCTGCAGCGGCGGGTAGCCGTGGCGGCGCAGCACCAGCAGCATGACGCCGAGCACGAGCTCGCGGCCCACGAGCACCGCCACCACCCACACCGGCACGATGTCGCGGATGAGGAAGGCCACCAGGGTGGCGACGATGTACAGCCGGTCGGCGGCCGGGTCCAGCAGCGCACCCAGCCGGCTGGACTGCCCGAGCATCCGGGCGAGCTTGCCGTCGGCCCAGTCGGTGATCCCGGACACCATCAGCACGGCGATCGCCCAGCCGTCGGCCTCCGGGCCCAGCAGCAGCCACAGGAACAGCGGCACACCGAGCAGCCGGAGCAACGACAGTGCGTTCGGCACGTTGACGACCTGGTTGCTCAGCTCGTCGCGCGAGGGAGCCCTCTCGTCCGGACCACCGTCCCCCTGGACACCGCCCGACCTCACGTGACCTCCATCTCCTGCCTCACCGGTGCCCCACACTAGGGCCCGCCCACGACGGTCCCACCCGGCGCACCGTGCCGGTGCCTCCGCCGCCCCCCGCACAGACGCATGCATTCCGCATGTAGCGCTGCTACGATGCAGTCATGTCCGTCTCGATGACCATCCGCGACGTCCCCGACGAGACGCGGGACGAGCTGGCCGCGCGCGCCGCCCGGGCCGGCCAGTCGCTGCAGGAGTACGTGCGCGGCCAGCTGACCGCCCTGGCGGCCCGACCGAGTCCAGACGCCTTCTGGGCCCGGGTCGACGAGCAGGTGCGGGCGGCGGGCACGTCGCTGCCCGCCGCGGACATCGTGGCCGCACGGGACGCGGACCGCCGGTGACGGTGGTCCTCGACGCCTCGGCGGCCGTCGCGGCACTGGTGGACGACGGCCCGGACGGCCGCTGGGCCCGCTCGGTCCTGGCCGACGAGGTGCTGACCTGCCCGGCCCACCTGCTCGTGGAGGTGTCGAGCGTCCTGCGCCGCAGCGTGCTCGGCGGCCGGCTGCCCCGGGAGGTGGCCGGGATCGCGCACCGGGCGCTGGTCGACATGCCGCTGACCACGTTCCCGTTCGAGCCGTTCGCCGCCCGGGTCTGGGCGCTGCACCCCGACGTCACCGCCTACGACGCCGGCTACGTCGCCCTCGCCGAGGCGCTGGAGGCCCCGCTGGTCACCCTGGACCGGCGGCTGACCCGGGCCGGCGGCCCCACCTGCGCCTTCCTCGTCCCCTGAGCGGCGCCGACTGCTGGGCTCAGCGAGGTTCGTCGTCCCAGTGCACCGGGGTGGTCGTGCCGTCGGCCCGGTCCTGGCGCAGCACCGCGTAGGCCACCGCGTCGACCGCGCTGCCGTCGGCGGTGGGCCAGGCCCGCCGGTGGTGCGCCTCCTTGACCCACCCGCACCGCACCAGCACCCGGCGCATCGCCACGTTGTCCACCCGGGTCATCGCCTCCACCCGGGTGCACGCGTGATGGTCGAACACCTGCCCGACCAGCCAGCCCACCGCCTCGGTGCCGAGCCCGCTCCCCCGGTGCGCCGCTCGTACCCGCAGGTCGAACTCGGCGGTGTCGTCACCGAGGTCGAACAGCCGCAGCAACCCGGCCCGGGGTGCCGCCGGCCGGCTCAGCCAGTACGTCTCCACGTCCGGTCCGGTGAACGCACCGGCGGCGATCCGGGCGCGGACGTCGGCCGCGCCGGGCCGGACGCCGGCGTGGAAGGGCCAGGGCTCGCCGGTGAGGAAGCCGACCAGGGCGTCGGCGTCCCCGGGCTGCACCAGGTCGGTCTGCACCGGTCCAGGATGACCGGTCGGTGCCCGTGGTGGACGTGCGGTGCTCCGGCGACCGCGGCGGCGTGGCCGTCACGCGGTCGCGTTGGGGATAACGGTCATGAGGTCGGCTGCGTCTGGCACGCTCTGCGCCGTGCTCACCCTCGCCCTCGTCCTCGCCGCCCTCGCCGGCGCCCTGCACGTCGTGATCTTCGTGATGGAGTCGTTCCTCTGGCGCACCCCCCGGGTGCGCGCCGCGTTCGCCGTCGCCTCCGAGCAGGACGCCGAGGCGACCGCGGAGATGGCCTACAACCAGGGCTTCTACAACCTGTTCCTGGGCATCGGCGCCCTCGTCGGCGTCGGCCTGGTGGCCGGCGGTGCGGGGTCGAGCGCGCAGGAGGCGGCCGGCTGGGCGCTGGTGGTGTCCAGCTGCGCCAGCATGCTGGCCGCGGCGCTGGTGCTGGTCACCACGCACGCGAAGTACCGGGCTGCCGCGGCGAAGCAGGGCACCTTCCCGGCGCTGGCACTGCTGTGCGCCCTCGTCGGCGCGCTGACCTGAGGCCCCCGACCCACGCCGGGGCCCCACGACGCCGAGCCCCGACCCCCGGGGCCGCCCCCGACCGGGGCCGCCCCCGCCGGAGCCGCCCCCGCCGTGGCCTGCCCCCGACCGGGCGCGCCCCGATGGCCGGCCACGGCCCCGGCGGCGCACTCCCCCGCGCCCGGCGTCAGGAGCTGACGCTGGCCGAGAGCGTCGCGGACTGCGGCGGCACGGTGAGCGCCGTCGTCGGCTTCAGCCGGACCCGGACCGTCTGGCCGGGTGCGAGCACCAGGGCGCTGGGCAGCACGCCCGGCACACCGGCGGTGGCCACGGGGGTGATGGTGCCGCTGCAGCTGCTGTTGAACACCGACTCCGTCCACGTGCCGCTGCAGGTCGACAGGGTCGCCCCGGCGTTCCCCGTGGTGGTCACCGACAGCCGGACGGTGAAGGAGCCGGCCAGTCGCGCCGTCCCGGTGTTGGTGACGTCGTGGAACGAGTCGCCGGTGAGCAGCACCGAGAGTGCACCGGCCAGCCCGCCGCCCTGCTCGAACACCACCGACCAGGTCGCGACGCCGACGGTCGGGGCCGACCGGGCGTGCGCCAGCACCGCCGCGCGGGCGTCCCCACCGGTCGTCGCGGTGAGCAGCAGCACGCACCCGAGCACGACGGCGCGCACGGCGACCGCCCGCAGGACCCTGCCGCTGCTCATCCGATGCCGCCCGGTCAGCTGCCCGTGCTGGTGCCGGCCCGCTGGGTGATCGAGAACGTGTAGGTGAGCAGGTTGGTGAGCCCCTGGATGGTGGGGCTGGGCAGCACGCCGTTCACGGTGGTCTCGGTCTGGTCGGGCAGGCTCAGCACCAGGCGCAGGTGCGCCGTGGCGCCGGCGGCCAGCGAGGGCTGCAGCGGCTGCGCGGTGGCCGTGGTGCGCATCGCCGACAGCGGCGTGGTGGCCAGCAGCAGGGTGTCCCCACCGCCCGCGCACACCCCGGTGGCCGGCGTCCAGGCGACCGGGCAGGCGGACACGGCGAGCTGCAGGCCCTTGGCCGGGTCGTTGACCAGCGTGTTGTCGCTGGCCGGGAGGACGGCGAGGGCGAGGTCGCGGCCGTCGAGCAGGCCGCTGTTCCGGACCTCGACGTAGCGGGTCACGCTGTCGGTGGGGAGCATGTTGGCCACGCCGGCGCTGAAACCGGTGCCGTTGTCGCTGAGCTCCAGCTTGAGCGTGCCGGTGCCCACGGCCTCGGCGGTGCCGGTCGCCGTGGCCATCAGCAGCGCGTAGGACGCCACCGAGGTGAGCAGGGCGGTGAGCAGCAGGCCCAGCAGCATCCCCAGCACCCGGCGCCCGCGGCGCCGCTCACCCTGCTCGGCCCGCCGGCGGCCTGCCCGACCGGCGACGACGCGCACACCGGGCCCGGTGAGGTCGCCCGGCTGCGCGTCGCCGTCGCCGGGGGGTGGGGTGGTCACCGTCCGAGCCGGACCGGTCGGGCCACCGGGCCGGTGGCGGGAGGCGGGCTTGCGATGGCGCACACCACCTCCTATCGGCGGGCCGCACGCCGACTCGCCCCGGAACCGGGAACCGGGCGCGGTCGATCCGGTCGGGTGCGACCGGTCAGTGCACGAGGACCGGGGCCGCGTCCGGGTCGACCTGCCGCGCGCGCATCGGCAGGAGCAGCGCGGCGACCACGGCGCCGGCGAAGAAGACCCCCGCCGCCCAGCCGAAGGCCGCGGTGTACCCCTGGACGGCCGCGGACAGGCCGGCCAGCGGGTCCGCCGGGTCACTGCCGACCAGCGCGTCGTCCACGGCGCTGGCGGCGACCCAGGAGAGCACCGCGGTGCCGATGGAGCCGCCGATCTGCTGACTGGTGTTGGTCATCGCCGAGGCGACCCCGGCGTCGTCGCCGTCCACGCCGGCGGTCGCCGCGCTGATCGAGGGCACGATGACGAAGGCGATGCCGACCCCGACGACGACGAGCGCCGGCAGGATGTCGGCCGCGTAGCTGCTGTCCAGGCCGAGCCGGGTCAGCAGGAGCATCCCGGCCCCGGCGACGACCATCCCGGCGGTCACCGTGAGCTTGAGCCCGATCCGCGCGAGCGCGACCGGGGCCACCTGGGCGGCGACGACGATGCCGCCGATCATCGGCAGGAAGGCGAACCCGACCTCGAGGGGCTGGTAGGCCAGCACGGTGCTCAGGTAGTAGGTCAGGAACAGGAACACGCCGAACATGCCGACGCCCATGACCGCCAGGTTCACCAGCGCACCGCCGCGCGCCCGGTCGACGACGATGCGCAGCGGCAGCAGCGGGTGCGCCACCCGGCGCTCGACGACCACGAACGCCGCCAGGAGCAGCAGGCCGACGACGATCGGGGCGATCGTGACGGCGGACGACCAGCCCTCGGTCTCCGCGCTGGCCAGCCCGAACACCACGCCGACCAGGCCGGCGACGCTCAGCACCGATCCGGGCACGTCCAGGCCCGTCGCCGCGGACGTCGTCCCGGTGTTGCGGGGGCTGATCCAGGCCAGGGCGCCGGCCACCACGACGAGCACGATCGGCACGTTGACCAGCAGGCACCAGCGCCAGGACAGGTACTCGGTGAGCGCGCCGCCGAGGATCAGGCCCAGGGCGCCGCCGGCACCGGAGATGGCGCCGAAGACGGCGAACGCCCGGCCGCGCTCGGCCGGGTCGGTGAAGGTGGTGGTCAGCAGGGACAGGGCGGCCGGTGCCAGCAGCGCGCCGAACACGCCCTGCAGGGCGCGCGCCGCGACCAGCACCTCGAAGCTCTCCGCGACACCGCCGAGTGCGGAGGCGGCGCCGAAGCCGATCAGGCCGATGACGAACGTGCGGCGGCGTCCGACGAGGTCGCCGAGCCGCCCGCCCACCAGCAGCAGGCTGCCGAAGGCCAGGGCGTAGCCGGTGACCACCCACTGCCGGCTGTCGTCGGAGAAGCCGATGTCGGCCTGCGCGGTGGGCAGGGCGATGTTGACGATGGTCGCGTCGAGCACGACCACGAGCTGCGCCAGCGAGGCCAGGGCCAGCACCAGCCAGCGGCGGCGGTGGGCCGCGTCCTGGGCGGTGTCCACCGGGGGTCCGGCGGACGGCGCGCGCTCGTCCCGGGCGGCGTCGGTCGAGGTCATGAGGGCTCCCGTGCAATGAAGTGGAGGACGACGTCCGTTTCGTCGTCGACCGTAGCATCATCCGGAGAGGAGCCTCCGGTCGTTCACCGACTCGTCACCTGTCGGCTCGCTCACAACCGGACGCGCTCCGGCGGCCGGTCCCGTCAACCGGGCGGCGTGGGGATCCAGGAGACGTGCCCGGCCAGCAGCGCGTACCCGACGAAGGCGACGACGTCGATGAGCGTGTGCGCGGCGATGAACGGCCCGACCCGGCCCCACCGCTGGTAGAGCCGGCCGAACAGCAGCCCCATCACCAGGTTCCCGGCGAAGCCCCCGAACCCCTGGTACAGGTGGTAGCTGCCGCGCAGTACGGCACTGACGGCGAGCGCGCGACCGTCCCCCCAGCCCAGCCGGCGCAGCCGGGTCAGCAGGTAGCCACCGACCAGCACCTCCTCCAGGACGGCGTTCTGTGCCGCGGACAGCACCAGCACCGGGATCCGCCACCACACCGACGGCAGGTCCTCGGCGACCACGGTGAGGTCCAGCCCCGCGGCGTGCACCGCGGCGTAGAAGGCCAGCCCGGTGCCGCCCACCACCGCGGCGAGCACCACGCCGCGGGTCAGGTCGGCGCGGCGGTGCCGCAGGTCGAAGCCGATGGCCGCCGCGCCGTCCCCGGAGCGGGTCAGCAGGTGCAGGGCCAGGGCCACCGGCACCAGGCCCGCGGTCAGTGCCACCAGCTGCAGCACCAGGTCGGTCCACGGGCGCCCCGGCGCCAGCGACCCGTTGAGCAGCGCCGCCTGGTGGCCCAGCGGCACCCCGGAGGTCAGCGCGGAGACGAGCTGGACCAGCGCCCGCACCGCCGAGGCGCCCAGCGAGAGCGCGAACACCAGCCACAGCTCGGTGACCAGCCAGCGCCGGGGCACCACCGGGGGCGCGGTCACGGTCGTCGGCTGCACGACCCGGGACGGTCGGCCCGGCGCCTGGGAACCGGGCGGGGACGCGCTGGGAGTCGCCTGGACGCCCGCCGCGTCAGGTGCCTGACCTTGACTGCTTGACCTTGACGCAGCGTCAGGGCCGGACGCTGCGCCCATGACATCAGCGATCGCGGTCGCGGGACTCCGGAAGTCCTACGGCGACCATGCAGTGCTCGACGGCGTGGACCTCGACGTGCCCCGCGGCACCGTCCTCGCCCTGCTCGGCTCCAACGGGGCCGGCAAGACGACCGTGGTGCGGATCCTGTCCACGCTGCTGCGGGCCGACGGTGGCACCGCGACCGTCAACGGCTTCGACGTGGCCGGCCAGCCCGAGCAGGTGCGCGGCTCGATCAGCCTCACCGGCCAGTTCGCCGCCGTCGACCAGGTGCTCACCGGGCGGGAGAACCTGGTCCTGATGGCCCGTCTCCGGCACCTGGACGACGCGGGCCGGGTCGCCGGCGACCTGCTCACCCGCTTCGACCTCACCGACGCCGCCGACCGCCGGGTGGCCACCTACTCCGGTGGCATGCGCCGCCGGCTGGACATCGCCATGAGCCTGGTCGGCGACCCGCCGGTCCTCTTCCTGGACGAACCGACGACCGGGCTGGACCCGCAGTCCCGGACCGCGGTGTGGGCCACGGTCCGGGAGCTGGCCGGCAGCGGCACCACCGTGCTGCTGACCACCCAGTACCTGGACGAGGCCGAGCAGCTGGCCGACCGGATCGCGATCCTGCACCGGGGCCGGATCATCGTCGAGGGCACCCTGGCCGAGCTGCGGCGGCTGCTGCCGCCGGCCACCGTCGAGCACGTGGAGAAGCAGTCCACGCTGGAAGAGGTCTTCCTGGCGGTCGTCGGCTCCGGCGGGCAGGCAGGGCGATGAGCGCCGGCCACGCCGTCCGGGACACCCGCAGGCTGGTGGGCCGGTCGCTGCGGCACGTGCTGCGCAGCCCGGACACGATCATCACCACCGCCGTCACGCCGATCGCGATGCTGCTGCTGTTCGTCTACGTCCTCGGCGGCGCGATCGACGTCGGCGGCGCCGAGTACGTCACCTACCTGCTGCCCGGGATCCTGCTGATCACGGTGGCCTCCGGGGTCGCCTACACCGCGTTCCGGCTGTTCACCGACGTCTCCACCGGCATCGTGGAGCGGTTCCGGTCGATGGCGATCGCCCGGTCGGCGCTGCTGTGGGGCCACGTGGTGACCTCGGTGGTGGCGAACCTGGTGTCGGTGGTGCTCGTCGTCCTGGTGGCGCTGCTGATGGGCTTCCGCTCCGGGGCCGGGGTGCTGGCCTGGCTCGCGGTGGCCGGCATCCTGGTGCTGTTCACCCTGGCGCTGACCTGGCTGGCCGTCGTCCCCGGGCTGACGGCGACGACGGTCGACGGGGTCAGCGGGTTCTCCTACCCGCTGGTGTTCCTGCCGTTCGTCAGCTCGGCGTTCGTGCCCACGGAGAGCATGCCGGGCCCGGTGCGCTGGTTCGCCGAGCACCAGCCGGTCACCTCCATCGTGGATGCCCTGCGCGCCCTGCTCACCGAGCAGCCGGTGGGCAGCGCCGGCTGGACGGCCGTCGCGTGGTGCCTGGGGCTGCTGGTCGTGGCCTACGTCTGGGCCGTGCGGACCTACCGCCGCACGGTCTCCTGACCGCACCATGACCACGCGGCCGGTCACGCTCCGGGACGACGAGGCGGGAGGGGGCGACCGGTGCTGACGATCGGCCAGCTCGCGGCCTACGCCGGGGTGACGATCCGCGCGGTGCGGCACTACCACGCCACCGGGCTGCTGCCCGAGCCCGGGCGCGACCACTCCGGCTACCGGCGCTACGGCGCCGCGGCCGTGGTGGACCTGATCCGGATCCGCACCCTGGCCGAGGCGGGGGCACCGCTGGCCCGGGTGCGCGAGCTGCTGGCGGCCGAGGGGGACGAGTTCGCGGCCGCGGTGGCCGACATCGACCGGCGGCTGCAGGCGGAGATCCGGGAACGGCAGCGGCACCGGGAGCGGATCGCCCAGCTCGCCGCCGGCGACAGCCTGGCGCTGCCGCCGGAAGCGGTCGCCTACGTCGACCGGATGCGTGAGCTGGGGTTCCCGGAACGGCTGATCGAGATCGAGCGGGACAGCTGGATCCTCATCTCGGCCCAGATGCCGGACGAGGTGCCTGCGTTCATGGCGATCAAGCACGCGCAGCTGGAGCACGAGCCGCTGCGCAAGCTGTACCTGGACTGCGCCGGCCTCGCCGACTGCACGCCCGACGACCCGCGCCTGCCGCAGCTCGCCGACCGGATGGTCGCCTTCCTGGAGGCGGCCGGGGCCACGGCCACCGACGTGCTGGACGCCGCGGCGGTCGAGGAGGCGGACGCGCACCCGATCAGCGCCGAGCTCGTGGCGCTGCTGGACGCGGCGTTCGTGGAGGCCTTCCCCTGCGCGCCGCGGCTGTTCCAGCTGCTCGCCGAACGTGGCTTCACCGGCTGGACCGACATCCGGCGCACGGACCCCGCCGGCCGGTGACCAGCGGCGCGCCGCCGCCGCGGTACCGCAGCGTCACGATCGCGCATCGACGCTGGTCCCGGTCGGCGTCCCGGCCCTACGGTCACGCGCCATGAAGCCCGCGCTGGCGACAGCGACCGCCCTGCTGGCCGTGACGCTGCTCGCCGGCTGCACGGAGGGCAGCGGCAGCTCGGACGCGAGCTCCGCCGGCGGCGCCGCCGAGGTCGCGCCCGGCGACCCGGGCGCCGCGCCGGGGGCGCCGGGTGCGGTGGACCCGGAACGGCAGGTGGTCACCACCGCCTCGGCCTCGCTGTCGGTCGACGACCCCTCCGACGCCGCCCAGCAGGTCAGCGAGCTGGTGGAGACCGCCGGCGGCCGGGTCGACGAGCGCACCGAGCAGGCCGCCTCGGACGACGACGGCGGCGAGGCCGACCTGCTGGTCCGCGTACCCGCGGACGCGCTGACCGGTGTGCTGGCCGACCTGGAGGACGTCGGTGAGGTCGACACCGTGTCGGTGTCCCGCTCCGACGTGACCGCCAGTGCCGTGGACCTGGACGCGCGGATCTCCGCGCTGCGCACGTCGGTGGACCGGTTGCAGGGCCTGCTGGCGGGCGCGGCCACCACCGAGGCCCTGCTGTCGGCCGAGCGGTCGCTGTCCGAGCGGCAGGAGCAGCTGGAGTCGCTGCTGGCCCAGCGGTCCCAACTGGCCGACCAGGTGGAGCTGTCCACGCTCAGCGTGCACCTGGAGCCGGTCGGCGTCACCCCGCCCGGCGGCCCGGACGGCTTCCTCGACGCGCTGGGCACCGGCTGGCGCAGCCTGGTCACGGCGCTGGGTGCGCTCGTCGTCGTCCTCGGTGTGGTGCTGCCGTGGGCGCTGGTCGCCGGGGCGATGGCCGCGGTCGTGCTCGTCCCGCTGCGCCGCTACCGGCGCCGCGCCTCCGTGGCAGGTGCCGCGCCGACGTCCTGAGCCGGCCACTCGAGGCCGCTCGGTGCTGCTGCGGGCGGTTCCTCCGCGGTGCCGGAGCCCGCGGCACGGAGGACCCCTGGCCCTCGGCGCCTGCCGGCGACGGCGGCAGACACCAGCACCCCCGCCCACAGCAGGAACGTGAACAGGACGGTTGCGCTCATGACGTCGTCGTCGTCCGTCGTGAGGAACTCCCGCAACACGACCACGGCCGCCGCGACGCACAGCCCCGCCGCCACCAGGCAGGCACGCGGGCTCAGTTCCCGACGCCCACGTTCCCGCAGGCCAACGGTCACCCGACGCCACACGGTCGACGGGCCCCGCTCCCCTGCCGGCTGCCGGGCGTCCCCGACCGGTCGACCGGCCCCGGACGGGGACGGGTCCTCAGGAACGGACATCGAGGGCCCCTCCTCACGGACGCCCCGGACGCGGCGCCCCGGCTCCACACGCTCGACCAGCTCGGACGTCGTCACATCGTAGGAGCGCCACAGCAGTACCGGCGACCTCCACCTCGGCGCCTTCGAGCTCGGCGTCGAGGACCCACTCCCCGACCGACACTCGGGTCGACCTGGGCTCCGCGCACGGTGTGACCACGGCCGCGGGGTCTCCGCGTGGGCTCGAGCCGGGTCGTCGTCACGCTGCCCCGGTCCGGCCGGGGGCTGGGTCGATCGCACGGCACTGCGCCCCAAGGTCCCGCGGTACGTCCTCGATCCGGATCCGAGTGTCCCTGCCGATGGACGCACCGGGTCCAGCAGCGGCTCCCATCACCTCCGCGCGGACGGCGATGGCGCGCAACCCTGCACTCTGCTCGACTCCCGGGAAGGCACCCTCACCATGCCCAGCACGTCCAGCACACCCGCCTCGAGCCCCGGCCGCCTGAGCGCCCTCTGGGGTGACCGCGGGGTCACCACCAAGATCATCGGCGCGGTCGGCGTGGCTGCCCTGGTCGCGGTGGGCGTCGGGACCTCCGGCCTGTCCTCGGCCGGCACCGCCCAGGACGCCGCCACCGAGCTCTACGAGTCCAACCTGTCGCGGTCGGAGCTGGTCGCCGACATCGACGGCAACCTGACCCGGGTGGACATCAACATCCTGCGGATGCTCGCCATCGGCGACCCGCAGTCCATCGCCGGCTGGAAGGCCGAGAACGAGGACCGCTTCGCCACGGTCGACGAGCTGCTCGACGAGCTGTCCGCGGCCACCGCCGGCACCGACGAGCAGGAGGCCGTCGACGGGCTGGTGGTCTCCTACGACGCCATGCGGGCCGGGATGCAGGCCCAGGTCGCCGAGATCGAGGCCGGGGACATGGCCGGCGCGGCCGCCGTGAACGCCACCCAGGTCAAGGACAACGCCGACGCCGTGTTCACCGAGCTGAGCACCCTGGCCGAGGACAACGCCGCTGACGGCGCCGAGCAGATCGCGGCCACCCAGGCCGGCGGGGACTCCGCCCGGACGACCATCCTGCTCGAGCTGGTGCTGGGCGTGGCGCTCGCCGTCACGATCGGCTGGCTGGTGGCCCGCGGGATCGCCCGCGGCCTGCGCCGGGTGCAGGACGTCACCGAGGCGCTGGCCGCCGGGGACCTGACCCGCACCGTGGGCCTGACGACCGACGACGAGCTGGGACGGACCGGCCGGGCCCTGGACGCCGCGACGACGTCGCTGCGCACCGTGATGAGCTCGGTGGTGGCCTCCGCGGAGGCGGTCGCCGCCTCCAGCGAGCAGCTGTCGGCGTCCTCGGCCCGGATCTCGGCCTCGGCCGGGGAGACCGCCGCCCAGTCCGGGGTGGTCTCCGCCGCCGCGGAGGAGGTCTCCCGCAACGTGGGCACCGTCTCCGCCGGGGCCGAGGAGATGGGTGCCTCCATCCGGGAGATCTCCCAGAACGCCAACGAGGCCGCCCGGGTCGCGGCGACCGCGGTGTCCGAGGCGGCCACCACCAACGCCACGGTCCTCAAGCTCGGAGCTCTCCCGGATGGCGTCGCAGCTGCGCAGCAGCGTCGCCCGCTTCACCTACTGATGACCCGGGGTCGCTCCCGCGCCTGGCCGGCCCCTCCCCCGCGGCGGGCCGGCCAGGACCCGGGCCGGGCGGACCACCGCGGTGTCGCGCGGCGCGCCGGCCGGCCCGACCGGCCGGCGGCGGGTCCCGCCGCCGCCCGCCTCCGGCGACCTAACCTGGCGAGGGGTCGCCGCGAGGCGACCGCGGCGACGTCCAACAAGCCGGCGACGCCCGCGCTCCACGGGGGAACGATCATGCTGCGCACGTGGCCGGCTCGACCGGTACCGATCCTCGCCGGGCAGGAGATCGCCTGGGCGCTGACCGGCCCGGCATCACTCGCCCGGCACCGCACCGCCCTGCGCCGGCACCTCGTCGAGCTCGGCGACCGGGTGGACGAGCTCGCGGGCGAGCAGCTCGTGATGGCCGTCGACGAGCTGGCCACCAACGCCCTGCTGCACGGCACGGCGCCGGCCCACGCGCGCGCGGTGGTGGGTGCGGATTGCTGGCTCGTCGTCGTCACCGACGCCGCCCGGGAGCTGCCACCCCGCCCGGCCGTGGGCCGGGACCCCGCCCAGGGCGGCATGGGCCTGCACCTCGTGGCGTCCTTCGCGATGCAGCACGGCTGGAGCAGCGGCGCGACCGGCAAGGACGTGTGGGCCCTGCTGCCCCACCGCGAGCAGCTGCCCCTGGTCCCTCGGCGCTGACCCGCCGCACGCCGTCACCCATCCCCCTCCTCCCGGCTGGGTGGGGCCGGGGTCGGGGTCGGCACTCGATGCCCCGACCACGGTCGCAGGACGGCGTGCACGAGAAGCCCGTGCCGCCGGGCGCCGGCTGGTACGACTGACCGCGACGGGTGCCGACCGGAGAAGGCGTCGTGCTGCAGTGGGTGACCGACGGGGGCCTGGAGACCGACCTGCTGTTCCACCGCGGGCTCGACCTGCCGGAGTTCGCGGCCTTCCCGCTCGTCGAGCAGCCGGCCGCCGTCGGCGTGCTGACGGGCTACTACGGCGACTACGCGGCCGTCGCCGCGGCAACAGGTGCGGGCCTGGTGCTGGAGACGCCGACCTGGCGCGCGAACCCCGACTGGGGGGCCCGGCTGGAGTTCGACGCCGCCGCGCTGGACCGCGTCAACCGGGCCGCCGTCGACCTGGTCCGGCAGGTCGACGTCGGCGGTGTCCCGGTGCGGGTGTCCGGGATCGTGGGCCCCCGGGGCGACGGCTACGTGGCGGCCGGTCACCGCGCCGACGAGGCGGCCGCGTACCACGCGCCGCAGGTGCGCAGCCTGGGCGCCGCCGGTGTCGACGTCGTGCACGCCATGACCCTCAGCGAGGTCGCGGAGGCGGTCGGGGTGGTCCGCGCCGCGCGCGACGCCGGGGTGCCCGTCGGCGTCTCCTTCACCGTCGAGCCCGACGGCCGCCTGCCGGACGGCACACCACTGCGCGCCGCGGTCGAGCAGACCGACGCCCAGGCGGCCCCCGACTGGTTCGGGGTCAACTGCGCGCACCCGCTGCACGTGCTCCCGGCGCTGGACGGCGGACCGTGGCAGGCCAGGCTCACCTGCTTCCGGCCCAACGCCTCCACGCTCACCCACGCCGAGCTGGACGTCATGGAGGAGCTCGACGAGGGCGACCTCGGCCTGCTCACCCGCGAGACCTCCCGGCTGCTCGCGCTGGTGCCGTCGCTCACCACCCTCGGCGGTTGCTGCGGCACCGACGCCCGGCACGTCCGGGCCCTGTGGAGCCCGGTCGACAGCGACGGCACGGCCTGAGCCGTCCGGCGCCACCCGGCCGGACGGCGGTCCGCTCGCGGGTCAGGCGCCGGCGGCGACCGACCGGATGTGCCGCACCGACTCCTCCGACGGCACGGTCGGGACGAACTCCAACCCGATCGGCCCGTCGTAGCCGGAGGCACGGACCACGGCCAGCTGCGCAGCCCAGTCCAGCCCACCGCTGCCCGGCTCCCCGCGCCCGGGGACGTCGGCGACCTGCACGTAGTGCACCAGGCCGGCCGCCGCGGCCAGCTCGGTCGCGGGGTCCTCCCCCATCGTGACCGAGTGGTACAGGTCGTACAGGATGCCGAGCCGCTCCGAGCCGACGGCGCGGACGACGTGCACGGCGTCCTCGGTGCGGTCGGTGAGCACCCCGGGGTGGTCGACGCGGGAGTTGACCGGCTCCAGGACGAAGCCCACCCCGGAGTCGGCGGTTCGGTCGACCGCCTCGGCGAAGAGGTCCACGAGCACCTGCAGGTTGCGCTGCCGGTCCATCCCCGGGAAGCCCGTGCCGGAGGCGAGCACCACCCGCGGGCAGCCGAGCTGCCGCGCATGGGCCACCGCGGTGTCCAGTCCGGCGGAGAACGGGGCCAGGTCCGTCCCGGGCACGGTGTAGCTCATCCGCGGGCCGGCCACCATCGAGGTCAGCTGCACGCCGGTGTCCGCCAGCGCCTTGCCGAGGGAGTCGAGGTCCTTGTCGGTGGAGGACCACATCTCCACCGCGTCGAAGCCGGCCGCGGCGGCGGCCCGGACCCGGTCCCCGGCGTCCGGCCCCGCCTCGGTGAACAGCAGCTCGATGTTCGCCGCCAGTTGGTACACCTCATCCCTCCTGGGCGAGCGCGTCGGTGATCGACCGGCGGATCAGGTCGTGCTGCGCCCGGACCAGCGCGACCGGGTCGGCCTCGTCCAGGTCGGCGAAGGCGTGCCCCTCCCACTCGCTGGAGAAGAAGCCCCGGTAGCCGCCGCGGACGAACTCCCGGACGATCGCCGGGTAGTCGATCGCCGGCTCGTCGCCGTGCTCGTCGATGTCGTAGAACTTGGCGTGCACGTGCTTGATCTGCGGCATGATGTCCGACCACTCGGCCGGGTCGACGTGGCCGTGCATGTTGAACGCCAGCCGGGCGAACGAGCCGAGGCTCTCCGGGGCGATGCCGCGGGTGTGCAGGTACTGCACGAACGCGCCGTGCCGGGCGTTGATGTCCGCGTCGGTCGCCCAGATCTCCTGCAGCTTCTCCAGGTCCTGCGCCTCCAGGCCCATCCTCGCCAGCTTGCGCAGGATCGTCGGCGACATGGCGTGCATGGTGGAGCTGAAGTCGGCCACGAAGCCCAGCCGCGGGGAGTCGATCTCGGCGTAGGTCTCCCGGATCTCCATCACCTTGGGCGAGTTGGGCCCGAGCGGGGCGTGCAGCTCCCAGCCCATGGTGAGGTCGAGCTCCTCGGCGACCGGGAGCAGCCGGCGGATCAGCTCGGGCGCAGCGCTCTGGATGCGCACCAGCGGGAAGCCCAGCGCGTGCGCGCTGCGGAACTGGGTGACGGTGAACTCGTACTCCTCCTCCGGCGTCATGTCCCGGTCCCGGCGGCGACCCATGTCCAGGTTGCAGCCGAAGGAGCTGGGCACGAAGCCGTGCCGGTCGAAGGCGTCCCGCCAGGCGCGGACGAACTCCGGCGTCACGTCCGGGTAGGTGCGGATCGTCTGCGAGGCGACGATCTCGATGCCCGGGCCGATCCCGGCGGCGTCGACGACGTCGAGCAGGCCGGCCAGGTCGTAGCGGCCGGCAGCCCACTCGCTGGTCAGCGAGTAGAGGGTGAGGCCGAGCGCGATGTCGCTGCCCGGGACGGCCGGCGGGACCTCGCGGGTGGGTGCGGTGGCAGTCATCGGTCGGCTCCTCAGCGGGCGGCCAGCGCGCGGCGGCTGGTCGCGTGGTTGGTGACGTAGGTCATCGGGGCGATCTGCATGTACGGCAGCCTCAGGTCGACCGTCGCCTCGACGTCGAGCTGCTCGCCGGCCGCCGGGGGCTCGTCCATCGGGACGACGACGACCAGCCGGTCCTGGATGAACCAGAGGACGTCCCACTGCTCGGGGAGCTCGTCGACGGTGAAGACGCGGTCGCCGAGCTCGACGCGCAGGTCGGCGGTCGGGATCTCGCGGCCGGCGACCCGGACGGCGACCGAGCTGACACTGGACAGCCAGAGGCTGCGGTACCAGGGCACGGTGAGCGCGATGCCGAGGCCGTCTGGTCGACGGATGAGGCTGTCGTCGGTGAGGACGGTGTCGCCGGTGGCCATGAGTGGTTCCTCTCGGTGGGTGGTCAGGACCTGGGTACGGACGGCTCGTGCTGCGGCAGCCGGCTCTCGGGGGTCACTCGCGGCTCGTGGCGAACGCGGCGTCGAACGCGGCGGCCGGTGGGTCGAACAGCTTCGACCGGACGAACTGCAGCGCGTCCGGCGCGCCGACCAGCCGGTCCATCCCGGCGTCCTCCCACTCGATCGAGACGGGGCCGGCGTAGCCGATCGAGTTCAGCGCCCGGAAGCACTGCTCCCAGGGCACGTCGCCGTGGCCGGTGGAGACGAAGTCCCAGCCGCGGCGCTGGTCGGCCCAGGCCAGGTGCGAGCCCAGCCGGCCGTTGCGGCCCCCGCCGACGGCGAGCTTCACGTCCTTGCAGTCGACGTGGTAGATCCGGTCGGCGAAGTCGAGGATGAACGCCACCGGGTCCAGGTCCTGCCACATCATGTGGGAGGGGTCCCAGTTCAGCCCGAACGCCTCCCGGTGGCCGATGGCCTCCAGGGTGCGCCGGGTGGTCCAGTAGTCGTAGGCGATCTCGCTGGGGTGCACCTCGTGCGCGAACCGCACGCCGACCTCGTCGAACACGTCGAGGATCGGGTTCCACCGGTCGGCGAAGTCCTGGTAGCCGGCGTCGATCACGTCCTGGCCGACCGGCGGGAACATCGCCACGTACTTCCAGATCGCCGAGCCGGTGAACCCGACGACGGTGTCCACGCCGAGCCGGGCCGCGGTGCGGGCGGTGTTCTTCAGCTCCTCGGCGGCCCGCTGCCGCACGCCCTCGGGGTCGCCGTCGCCCCACACCGAGTCCGGCAGCATGGCGCGGTGCCGGGCGTCGATCGGGTCGTCGCAGACCGCCTGGCCCTTGAGGTGGTTGGAGATGGCGAACACCCGCAGACCGTGCCGGTCCAGCACCGCCTTCTTCTCCGCGAGGTAGGCGTCGTCGATCGCGCCGCGGTCGGGGTCGACGTGGTCGCCCCAGCAGGCGATCTCCAGACCGTCGTAGCCCCAGCCCGAGGCCAGCCGGCAGACCTCCTCGAACGGCAGGTCGGCCCACTGCCCGGTGAACAGGGTGACCGGGCGGCTCACGACCGTGCTCCGCGCTGCAGCGAGCGGACCAGCGCGTGCTGCCGCCGGACCTGGTCGCGCCCGCGGTACGGCTCGCGGCGGCCCTCGTACTCACTGGACAGCCAGCCGCTCCAGCCGGCCGCCTCCAGCGTCGGGACGATGTCGCCCCAGGGCACGTGCAGGTCGTTGAGGTCGTCGTCGATCTCGAAGAACTTCGCCTGGATGAAGTGCGTGTGCGGCAGCACCTCGACCAGGTCGGCCATCGGCACCCGCAACGGCCGCAGCGGCGGCGGGACGTCGTCCTCGTCGTCGGTGCCGAGGTCCTCGGCGTTCTCCCGGACGACGGCGGTCTGGAAGATGCCGGTGTCGATGAGCAGCTTGACGTGCCCGGTGCCGGTCTTCTCGATGAAGTCCAGGTACCCCTGGGTGACCGGGTGCCGGATCGGCGTCGGGGCGTGGATCTCTGGGCAGATCACCACGTCCAGCTCGGCGGCGAGGTCCAGCGACCGCTCCAGGGTCTCCTGCCAGATGGGGTGCGGGTCGAGGTCCCAGGAGACGACACCGAACTTGGGCCGCACCGAGGTGAAGCCCAGCCGGTGCGCCAGCCGCAGGTCCAGCTGGAGCTGCTCGGCACCCTCCTCGGCGGTGAGGTCCCGTCCGGGGTACCGGGTGGTGTCCACCCAGCAGCCGAAGTTGGTCGGGGTGACGCCGTACCGCTGCACCAGGTCGTGCCAGCCGTCGATCCAGGCCGGGTCCGGCTCCGGGTAGCCGGGCAGGTTGCCCTCGCCCAGGATCTCGATGCCGGTCGCGCCCATGTCTGCGATGTCGGCGAACACGTCCTCCAGCGTCATGGAGGTGTTCACGTCACCGGTGTAGCTGTAGGTGGAGACGCCGTGCCGGATGCCGCCGGCGGGCGCCGGGGGCACGATCACGCCCGACCCGGTGGCGGTGAACTGCGACCGGGCGACCATCGGCGGGAAGTACGAGCGGCGCAGGAAGACCGTGACCTCCAGCCGGTGCACGCCCACCGCCAGGCCACCGGGGAACGGCACGGTGATCGTGGCCGGCTCGTCGAGCTGCCACCGCACGTCGGTGGAGGCGCGCAGCTCCTCCAGGCCCATCGTCCTGCCCTGCAGGGTCCACAGCGGCACGTGGTCGGGCACGCGCTCGCCGTCGACCACGACCTCGATGCCGTCGATCAGGCTGGCCGGGCCGCCGCGGTAGTTGGGGTTGCGCAGCTGGAACTGGAAGCCGGTGACCCGGCCGCCGTCCTCGACGTTGCGGAAGCCACGGCCCTGGATGATCGGGAAGTCGAGCACGGTCACTCCTTCCCGGCCACGAGGGCCGGCTGCAGGTCGGCCGCGAGCGCGGCGGCGCCGCGGATCGCGAGGGAGACGCTGGTCAGGGTGGGGTTGCACGAGTTGGCGGTGGGGATGAGCCCGTTGCCGGCCAGCACCAGACCGGGCACGCCCCAGACCCGCGACTCGGTGTCGCACACGCTGGTGCCGTCGTCGACCGGGCCCATCCGGACGGTGCCCATGTAGTGCAGCGAGCTGCCCGGCGGCATGACCTTCGGCATGCCCTCCACGAACGCGCCCAGCGCACCGGCGACCCGGGCCTGGACCTCGCGCGCCCGGTGGAACTCCGCCTCCTCGCGCTCGGTGACCTCGTAGGCGATCCGGACGCCCGGCAGGCCGTTCTCGTCGGGGTGCTCGTCCTCGAACGTCAGCCGGTCCTCCGGACGGGGCCACTTGCGCACGCCCCAGCCCATGCCGACGTAGCCGGCCGGGTTGTCGCGGTAGGGGCTGTCGTCGGGCAGCGGCACGGGACAGACCGGGGTGAACATGAGCTGGGCGTGGAACGGGTGGCGCTCCTCGTCGAAGGGCACCGAGACCACCGCACGGATCGGGTCGACCGGGGTGACCGTGTCCTCCCGCGGCGGGACGGCGCCCTCCCGGAGGGCGACCACGCCGAACAGCAGCGGGTGCTCGGTGAGGTACCGGCCCAGCGCCGCCGGGCGGACGCCGGAGGCCCACAGCAGCTGCGGGGTGCGGATCGCGTCGGCCGCCACCACGACCGCGTCGGCGCGCACCTGCTCCTCGGCGCCGGTGCGCAGGTCGCGCAGCACGGCACCGGTCACCCGGTCGCCGTCCCGGACCAGCCGGACGGCGAGCGTCTCCGACCGCAGGGTGAACCGCGGGTCCTCCAGCACGGGGGCGAGGACGACGTCGGTGCCGCTCCAGCGCAGCGAGCCGTCCTCGCGCGGGTCGGCGGCCACCGGCAGCGGGCGCACGGTGATGCCGTCCGGTGCCAGCTCCGCGCGGACCGCATCCAGGATGGCGGTGGCCTGCGGGGAGTCGCCGAAGGCGGTGGTGGTGACGTGCAGCAGCTCCTCGGCCGCGCCGACGTGCTGCTCCCACTCGGCCTCGTCCAGGAAGCCGATCCGCTCGCTGCCCATCGGGCGCGGGGTCGCGCAGGTCCAGTGGGCGCCCTGGCCGCCGACGCAGGTCGCGAGGGCGGCGGCCGGCATGCCGGGCGAGCCGTCGGCCGCGCGGCCGACCAGGTGGGTGCCCTGCCGGGCGGTGATCGTGCCCTCGACCACCACACCACCGGGGATGCCGGACACCCCGCTCTCCCCCGCCCGCCCCTGGGAGGCCAGCCGGGCAACCGCCTGCTCGCCGGGGTCGGTGATGTTCTTGACGTTCATGCCGGGCGGGGTGCTGACCACCGGCCCGGCCTCGACCATCAGCACCGAGACCCGGGGCAGCTGCTCGAGCAGCCGGCGGGCGTAGGTGGCGCCGGTCGGCCCACTGCCGACGATCAGGACGGTCGGGGTCATGCGGAGGCCTCCTGGGCGAGGGGTCGGGTGCCGGCGAGCTCGGTGGCGAGCGCGCGGGCGGTGATCACGCCGAGGGCGACGGCGGTGAGGGTGGGGTTGCAGGCGGTCGCGGTCGGGATGACGTTGTTGCCGCCGACGTAGACGTTGGTCGTGCCCCAGATCCGGCCGGTGGGGTCGCAGACGCTGGTGCCGTCGTCGGCCGGGCCCATCCGGGTGGTGCCCTGGTAGTGCAGGGAGCTGCCCGGCGGCATGACGAACGGCTCGCCCAGCGGGGTGCCCAGGGCACGCGCAGCCTCGGTGATCTCCGCCGTGGCCGCGTCGATCGCGGCGAGGTCGGCCTCGGTGAGCCGGTAGTCGATCCGGATCGCCGGCAGGCCGTGCGCGTCGGTCTCGGCGTCGTCGAACCAGACCCGGTCGTCGGCGGTGGGCTCCTTGCGGGTGAACCAGCCCAGGCCGACGACCTGGCCGGGGCGGACGGTGAGGCCGGGGTCCAGCGGCACCGGGGAGGCGTCCATCTGCATGACCTGGCCGTGGAAGGGCCGGTCGGCGGCGTAGGGCACCCAGGACACGCCGGACAGCGGCAGGATGGCGCCACCGCCGGGCGTGGACGCCGAGGACCGCGGCACCGCGCTGTCGACCGGGGCACCGGCCGGCACGTGCCGGTCGTCCAGCACCGACGCCGCCATGATCTGCGGCTGGTCGTTGAGGTACCGGCCCAGCGCCGCGGGCCGGATGCCCGAGGCCCACAGCAGCTGCGGGGTGCGGAAGGCGTCGGCGGCCACGACCACGGCGCGGGCGTGCACCGTGCCGGGGGCACCGGTGGCGACGTCGACCACCTCCACGCCGGTGGCCCGGTCCTCCTCGCGCAGCACCCGGCGGGCCACGGTGCCCGCGCGCAGTTCCACCTGCGGGCGCTCCCACAGGTCCCCGGCGATCACGGCCGGGCCGGTCCAGTGCAGCTCGCCGTCCTCGGCGACGGTCACCGCGACCGGCATCGGGCCGACCGGCCGGCGGTGCGGGCGGTCGAAGTGGTCGGCCAGCGCCGCCTGCACGGCGCCGATCAGCGGGGCCCGGTCGAAGGCGTGGGTGGTGACGGCCAGCAGCTGCTCGGCGCGGGTCATCGCCACCTCGAGCAGGGCCGGGTCCAGCACGTCGGGCAGCTCGTCGTCGCCGGGCCGGGGGCAGGCCGCGGTCCAGTGCGCGCCCATCCCACCGACGTTGGTGGACACCGCGGCGTTGGGCATGGCGGGTGCGCCGACCAGCACGGTGCCGGGCCGGGCCGGGGTGCCACCGGGCAGCGGGTCGGCGTGCGGGGTCAGCGCGGCCAGCGCGGCGGTGCGCGCCTCGGCGTCGGCGATGTTCTTGACGTGCCCACCGGGCACCTCGCCGACCACCGGCCCGGCCTCCAGCACCAGCACCCGCAGCGACGGGTCGGTGTCCGACAGCTCCCGCGCGACCGCCGTCCCGACCGGCCCGGAGCCGACGACGACGACGTCGTAGGAGGCGCTCACCGGGCGGCCACCGGGGTCTGGGCAGCGAAGAGGCCGGCGAGCATGTCGTGCTGCGCGCGCAGCTGGTCGAAGGCGCTGTGCCGGTCGCTGTAGGCGTGTGCCTCGTACTCGCTGGAGATGAACCCGGTGTAGCCCTGCTCGACCAGCACCCGGGCCACGGCCGGCCAGTCGATCGACGGGTCGGTCAGCCCGTCCGGGCCCTGCTCGACGCCGTAGAACTTCCCGTGCACGTGCACGACGTGCGGGAAGAACTCGGCCCAGCGCTCCGGCGCCATCCGGCCGTGCATGGTGAACAGCATCTTCAGGTTGCCGACCTGGGCCGGGGTCGCGCCGGCTGCCGCGGCCCGGCGCTCCAGCTCGGGGAACTTCTCCGCGGTGGCGCCGGGCTCGGCCCACAGCTGCTCGGCCACCGCGGTGACCTGCGGGTCGATCCCCGCGGCACGGTGCGCGTCGTGCACGGCGGCCGGCACCGCCCGCATGCTCGAGCTCATGTCCGGGATGAACCCCAGCAGGGGCGTGTCCAGCCGGGTGAACAGCTCCTTGAGCGCGGCCACCGGCGGGGCGTCGATGGTCAGCGGCGCGTGGATCTCCACGCCCACCGCGATCCCGAGCGACTCGGCCAGCGGCAGCAGCCGCTCCAGGATCGCCGGGGAGGTCTCCACGCCCACCCGGGTGACCGGGAAGCCGAGTGCGGCGGCGCCGCGCAGCTGGACGGCGACGTAGTCGTGGGACTCGTCGTCGCTCAGCAGCCGGCCCGGGTACTGACCCAGGTCGTTGTTGATCGCCAGGCAGGACGGGACCAGGCCAGAGCCCTCGACGACGTCGCGGACCTCGGCCACCGCGGCGTCGTCGAGCCGGGGCCAGCCGCGCAGGCTCTGGAAGGCGACCATCTCCAGCCCCGGGCCGAGGTCGCGGGCGGCGACCTCGGCGACCAGCGAGCGCAGGTCGCGGCCGGGCCGGCGCTGCTCGAGGGTCAGGCTGAACAGGGTGGTGCCCAGCCGGGGCAGGCCGGGCCCGGTGGTGGTCATGGACGGGCTCCCGTGGCGGTGAGGGTCTTGTCGGTGGAGCTGGGCGCCACCAGGGGCACCCGGTCCGGGCCGGTGAGGATGTAGGGGATCGACAGCCCGAGCAGCAGCTGCACCCGGTGCTCCCGGCCCGTCCCGGTGGCCACCGGGGTGTGCAGCACCACCGGGTCGGTGGTGAACCAGTACTCGTCACCCCGCTCCGCCAGCTCGGCGAAGGCGTACCGGTGCCCGTTCACGGTCACGGCCAGCGTGGCCGGGTCGACGCGCTGACCGTCGACGGTGAGGTCGACGCGGGCGAGGGAGGGCAGCGGCAGGGCGCGGTACCAGTGCGAGTGGACGGCGATGTCCAGTCCGTCGGGGGTGGCGGTGAGCGCGTCGGCGCGCACCACCTGGTCGTCCAGGGGTCCCATGGGTCCGGTCCTCTCAGGAGGCCAGCGTCAGCCGCTTGCGGTCGCGGCCACCGCCGGGCACGGGCATGTAGGAGATGCGCAGCCGGACGGCGACGGCCACGTCGTGCTCCCCCGGCGCCAGCGGCTCGTCGGTGAGGAAGGCGAGCTGGGCGCGCTCCCCCATCTCCCACCGGTCGTCGGTGGTCCGGCCCAACTGGTCGGGGGCGTAGGTGTTGCCGTGCACGGTGAGGGTGGTGTCCGCCGGGGGGACCGGCCGGCCGTCCAGGACGAGGTCGACGGCCTCGACCATCGACAGGGTCAGCCCCCGGTAGTAGGGCATCCGCACCTCGACGACCCCGCCGGCCCGGCCGTCGTCCCGGGCCCGGAAGCCCTCCTCGCAGACGATGTACTGGTCGAACATCAGATGGACCCCGTTCCTGTGGTCGTCTGCCCCGCCCCGGGGAGGACGGGGTCCTGCTCCCCGAGCAGACGGGCGAACATGGCGTGCTGGCGGCGGACCTGCTCGACGCTGTCCACCGGGAAGGCGTCCTGGACGTGCCGGTTGCCCTCGTACTCGCTGGACAGGTGGCCGTCGAAGCCGCCGTCGACGAGGACCGGGACGATCTCGTCGTAGGGGATGGAGTACTCGACCCCCTCGTCGGTCATCTCGTAGAACTTCGCCTGGACGTGCCCGATCAGCGGCATGTGGTCGAGCATCGCCTTCGGCTCCGACCAGATGTAGTGCGTCGCCTGCCGGGCCAGCCCGAAGTCGGCCGGGCCCCCGCCGCGGTAGTGGACGACGTCCATCAGCGCGTGGGTGTCACCGTGCTCGTCGTAGGTGCGGACCACCAGGTCGACCAGCTCCGGCTTGGCGCCGTCGCGCAGCGCCCGCTCGCTCACCACCCGGGGGAACCGGCGCACGTACGTGCCCATGTCGGGCATCAGGCCCAGCGCCGGCGAACCGGTCCGGTACATGACCTCCAGGTGCTGCAGGATCCACGGGTGCTCGTAGTGGAAAGGCGCGTGCACCTCCAGCAGCAGCCGCACCCCGGCCTCCTCGGCGTAGGGGGCCGCGGCCGCCATCACCTCCGGGGAGGTGTTGATGATCGCCCGGACGATGCGGGCGCCGAGCCGCACGGCGATGTCCACGTCCTGCCGGATCGAGGCGACCTGCTCCTCCAGGGTCAGCCAGCGGTCCGGGTGGCGCTTGGTGTCCAGGAAGAGGTCGGTGGCGGCGGTGTGGGTGCCGTAGCGCTGCATCCACCCGTGCCAGGTGTCGACGAACTCGTCGGTCAGGTGCGGGTACCCGGGGATCGACTGCTCGGGGATCACCTCGATGCCCAGCGCGCCGCAGTCCGCGGCCGCCCGGATGCAGTCCTCCAGCGACATGGTCCGGAGGAAGAACTCCTCCTGGTAGGAGTACAGGCTGACGCCGCGTCGGACGGTGTGCGTGGTCACGGCGGCCTCCTCAGGCGCTCGCCGCGGCAGGCCGCGACGCGGTGGGGATCGGGGCCCGGCCGGTGGCCGGGTCGTGGGACGTGATCGGTGCCATGACAGCTCCTGCGGTGTGGATGGTCCTAGGCGGTCGGGTCAGGGGGGCGGACGCTGCGGACGTCGACCCAGCCAGGTGGCTCCCAGGGCCGGGCCAGCGCGTCCCGGAGCCGTTCGGTGAGCTCCCCTGGGTCGGGCAGCGGGCCGCTGCGCCCGTCCGGGTCACCCACGGCGGGCCGGGAGCCGGTCATCGGACGGTCACCGTGGTCCGGGCCGAGGCGCGCTGCACCAGCGGCACGCCGGGCAGCACCTCGATGTAGGGCACGCGGACGGCGAGGTCGACGGTGACGTCGTGCACGTCGTCGTGCCGGGCGGGCACGTCCAGGACCACCCGGAGCGGGTCCCGGAGGTCCCACCAGACCTCGGAGCCACCGGCGTCGGCGACCGTCCCGGTGAAGCCGGCGGCCTCGACCCGCTCGACCCGGCGGGGTGCCCCGTCCAGCGACACCGACAGGGACTCCAGGCAGGACAGCGGCAGCGACCGGTACCAGGGCAGGTGCACGGCCAGGTGCAACCGACCGTCGACCGCCGTGGCCGCCTCGGCAGGCAGGGTGCCCTCGCTGAAGGTCATGCGGGCACCGCCGTCCGCTGGGCGAGCAGGGTGGACAGGAGGTCGTGGTGGGCCCGGGTCACGGCCAGCGCGTCGGCGTCGTCCCGGTCGAGCAGCTCGTGCCCGCCCCACTCGCTGAGGAGGGCGCCGTCGTAGCCGGCCTCGGTCAGGGCGGCCAGCCAGGCCCCGTGCGGCGCCCGCACCGTCTCGACGTCCGGGTCCCAGAACTTGGCGTGGGCGTGCCGCACCAGCGGCAGGACCGGCGCCCAGTCCTGCGGCGTGGACCGGCCGCAGCGGCCGAGCACACCGGCGGCCAGGGTGGCGAGCTCGGGCTCGCGGGGCAGGCCGGCGACGGCGGTGAGGGCACGGCCGATCCGCGGGCCGACGGGGCCGTCGGCGGCCCACGCGGCGTGCACCGCGGCCACACCGTCCGCGGACAACCCCCGCCGGGTCAGCGCGGTGTCCAGCGCGTGCGGCAGTGCGGGCGTGGTGAGGCTGCTGTCCAGCGTGAAGCCCAGGAACGGCGTGCCGGACGCGGCCTGCAGCTCGACCACGTCGCGCACGGCGGGCGCATCGGGCGACGTCGCCCCCTGGAGCTCGAAGGTGAGCACGACCCCCAGCCGCTCGGCCGCCGCGGCCGCGCGGCGCAGCAGCGCCGGCTGCATGCCGAGCGTGGCGCGGACCAGCGGGAAGCCGAGCCGGACGGCGGCGGCCAGCTGGGGCAGCAGGTCGGCCAGGGCCTCGTCGGTGGTCAGCGACCGGCCGCGGTGGCGGTGCAGGTCGGTGTACACGCCGAGGGCGGCCGGCTGGAGACCCAGCCGGTCGACGGCGTCCCGGAAGGCGCGCTCGTCCTCGGCGGACGACGCCGGGAACCCGCGCCAGCTCTGGTGCCCGACGACCTCGATGGCGGGGCCGCACCCGGCCGCGGCCAGCCGGTCCAGCAGCCGGGTGGTGCCGGCTCCGGACCGCCAGTCCGGTGTCAGCGAGAACAGGGTGGTGCCCAGGGTCGGCACGTCAGGCCACCGGGACCCAGCTGCGGGTGCGCGCGGACTCCAGGACGGCCTCGGTGATCCGGGCGGCGCGCAGGCCGTCGGCGAAGGTGGGCAACCCGTCCGGATCCTCGCCGGCCAGGGCCGCGTAGGTGTCGGCGACGAAGGCGTCGAAGCAGTCCTGGTACCCCTGCGGGTGCCCGGCCGGGACGACGCTGTAGCGCGCGGCCGCCTGGCCCCCGCCGGCCCCTCGCATCAGCTGGCGGTTGACGTCCCGCCCGCCGATCCACAGCGAGTCGGGGTTCTCCTGGTCGAACGCCAGGCTCTCGCTGGCGGCGTCGACGGAGAACTCCAGCCGGTTCTTCCGGCCCTGGCTGACCTGGCTCACCGTCAGCGTGCCGGTGGCGCCGCGGTCGGTCTCGAACAGCACCACCGCGGCGTCCTCGGTGGTCACCGGGCGGCCGCCCCGCTCGGGGACGGTGGTGACGGTGCTCGCGGTCAGCCGGGCGATGCGGTGCCCGGAGACGAACTCCACCAGGTCGCACCAGTGCACCCCGATGTCGGCGAACGCCCGAGACGCCCCGCCGGCGGTGGTGTCGACCCGCCAGTTGTCGTCGGTGTCCTCGGCGAGCCAGTCCTGCAGGTAGGAACCGTGCAGCAGGCGGACCGGGCCGGCGGTGCCGTCGGCGACCCGGGACCGCGCCTCGCGGACGGTCGGGTAGAAGCGGTAGACGAACGGCACGGTGGCGGTGACGCCGGCCTCCGCGGCCAGTGCGACCAGCTCGGCGGCCTCGGTCGCGTCCACCGCGAGCGGCTTCTCGCAGACGACGTGCTTGCCGGCGGCGATCGCGGCCCGGACCAGCGTGGCGTGGGTGGCGTTGGGTGTGCAGACGTGGACGACGTCGACGTCGTCGGCGGCCAGCAGCTCGTCGACCGACGACGCCGCGAACTCGGCGCCGATCCGCTCGGCGCCGGCGCGGGAGGACTCGGGGGTCGACCCGCAGATGCGGGAGACCACGCCACCGTTGCGGCGGACGGCCCGGGCATGGACCGTGCCCATGAAGCCGACCCCGACGATGCCGGCCCGGATGCGATCGGCCACTGGTCCTCCTGGAGCTGGTGCGGCAGTGGGCGCGTGACTACGGCCACATACTTCTGCCGCTGAACGGATGAAGTCAAGGCAAGGTGTGCACAAGAACGGTGATGCTGGCCATCGGGGCCGGTGATGCGCCCTCCACCGGGCACGACTCCCCACCGGGCCGCCCCATGGGCGACCCGGCAGCGAGCGCGGCGGCTACTTGATGCCGCCGGCGAAGCCCTGGATGAACTTCTTCTGGGCGAAGAGGTAGAAGGCGAGGATCGGGACCATCGAGATGATCACGATGGCGAACACCTTGTTCCAGGCGGAGACGAGCGAGCCGACGTAGTAGTACATCGACACCGGCAGGGTCTGGTTGTCCGATCCGCCGAGGAAGATCAGCGCCGAGAAGAAGTCGTTCCACACGATCAGCCCGGTGAGGATCGCCACCGTGCCGGTGGCCGGTGCCATCAGTGGCAGCACGACCTGGACGAACACCCGACCGGGGCTGGCCCCGTCCAGCGCCGCGGCCTCCTCGTAGTCGCGGGGCAGGCCGCGGAAGAAGCCGGCGTAGAGGAAGACCGCCAGCGGCATGAGGGAGCCGACGTAGAGCACGATCATCCCGCCCAGCGACCCGACCAGGCCGACCTGCCGGGCGCCGATGTACAGCGGCACCAGCCCCAGCTGGGTGGGCAGCAGGATGGCGATCAGGAACAGGTAGAAGGTGATCGTCCCCCACCGGGCCGTGGTGCGGGCGAGCACGTAGGCGGCCAGCGAGCCGAACGCCACCAGGCCGGCGATGCTGCCGACGGTGATGATGACGCTGTTCAGCAGCGCCAGCAGGATGTTGTTGTCCCCGCCCGCGGTGAGCACCTCGGTGAAGTTCGACAGCGTCGGGTGGCTGGGGGGCGCAGACGTGCTGGTCGAGAGCAGCTCGTCGTCCGGCTTGAGCGCGGTGGCGACGAGGAAGTAGAACGGCAGCAGCGTCAGCAGCGCGACGCACCAGACGACGCCCTCACGGACCGCCGTCGCCCTGGTGTAACGGAACACGGGTCAGCTCCTCAGTTCCGGTCCCGGGTGGCAGCCTGCTGCAGCACCGAGAAGACGAGCATGATCAGGGTGAGCAGGAGGGCCAGCGCGGCACCGAAGCCGAAGTTGCTCAGCGCGAACGTCTCCTTGTAGACCTGGGTGGCCAGGGTCTCGGTGGCGCCGGCCGGTCCGCCGCCGGTGAGCGCCATGACCTGGTCGAAGACCCGGAGCCCCTGGATGAGCATCAGCGTCGAGGCGATCGCGATCGACGGGCGGATGCTCGGCACGGTGACGTACCGGAAGCGCTGCCAGGTGCCGGCCCCGTCCAGCGCTGCCGCCTCCTCGACCTCCGGGGACACGGTGGCCAGGCCGGCGAGGTAGATGACCATCACCATGCCGGTGGTCTGCCAGGCCATGACGACCAGCACGCACCACAGGGCCAGGTCCGGGTCCGCCAGCCACACCCGGGGCTCCAGGCCGACCCAGCCGATGACGGTGTTCAGCGGCCCGCGGAAGTCGAAGATGAACTTCCAGACGTAGGACACCGCCAGCGGGCTGAGCACGACCGGCGTGAAGAAGAGCACCCGGAGCAGGTAGCGGGTCTTCAGCGTCCGGTTGAGCGCCAGGGCCAGCGCCAGGCCCACCACGTTGGTCAGGACCAGGAAGCCGAACGCCAGGAACAGCGTGTTCTCCAGCGCCCCGATCATCGTCGGGTCCTCGAAGATGCGCCGGAAGTTGTCCAGCCCGACCAGGTCGAAGTCGCCGATCCCGGTCCAGTCGGTGAAGGCGTACAACGCACCGCCGGCAGTCGCCAGGTAGTGGATGACCAGCACCATCAGGATGGCGGGCAGCGCCCACCACCAGCGGCCGTAGCTGATCAGGGGCCGGTACCGCCGGGGGCGAGCGGCACGCTCGCCCCCGGCGACCGGGACCTCGCCCCGGACGAGCGGACCGGTGTCCTGCGGGGTGCCCATCGTCGCGGTCATCGGGTCGGTCCTCCGTCTCGATCCGGGTGGTCAGTGACCGGGGCCTACTGGTCCCAGGCCTGGTCGACGGACTCGAGCACCGACTGCACGTCGCCCTGCCCGCCGACGAGGCCCTGGACGCCGGAGGCCAGCGCGTCGTAGACGCCGGGGTTCGGCCAGCCCTGGTTGGGCAGCGGCGCGTAGTCGCCGGCCTCGAGCAGCTCCGCGACGGGCGCGTACACCGGGTTGAGGTCGTCACCGGGGCCGGTGATCGGGACACCGCCCTGGATGTCGGTGAACGTCTTCGCGTTGTCGGGCTCGGCCATCCAGTCCAGGAACGCCTGGGCCGCCTGCTTGGCGCCGTCATCGGCCTTGGCGTTGATGCTCAGCGCGTAGTTGGAGCTGGCCAGCATGTAGGGCTCGCCACCGGCCGCCGGCGGGAAGGCCTCGATCTCCAGCTCGAGCCCGGGGGTGGCGTTCATCAGCTCGTTGGCCGAGGAGCCCGGCAGGAAGGCGCCCAGCGAGGTGCCCTGGGTGATGCCCTGGGTGATCGCGTCGAACCCGCCGCCGGCGGCGCCCTGCTGGAAGCAGCCGGCCTCGGTGAGGTCGACGACGGTCTGCAGGGTGTCCTTCCAGCCCTGGCTGTCGGCGAAGGTGACGTCGCCGGCCGCGCGCTGCTCGTTCCAGTCCGGCGTCTCGGCGTACACCCGGGTGGCCGAGATCGCCATCGTCATCAGACCCGGGTTGGGCGGCACGGCTCCGGCGATCACGAACGCGGACTTGCCCTCGTCGGCCAGCGTCCCGCAGCTGTCGATCAGGGAGTCGAAGTCGGTCGGGGCGTCCACCCCGGCCTCGGCGGCCGCGCCGGAGTTCCAGGTGATGCCGACCGGGATGAGGCTGGTGGGCTGGGCGTAGACGGTGCCGTCGATGCCGAACAGCGCCTCGCTGCCCGCCGGGACCAGCCCGGCCGAGGTGTCACCCAGCGGCTCGAGGTACCCGGCCTCGGCCAGCGGGATCGCGGAGTTCTCCTGCCCGGAGCCCGGGGAGAACATCATCAGGTCGGGGGCGTTCCCGCCCTGCAGCTGGGTGCGCATCGTCAGGCCGAAGCTGTCCGGCGGCAGCGCGTTGGTCTCGACGTCGACACCGGTCTCCTCGGTGTACTTCTCGACCAGCTTGACCCAGGGGTTCTCCTGGCCGCCGCTGGCGTTCTCGAACGCGAAGGTGAAGCCGTCCGCGGAGCCGCCGCCGGACCCACCGTCGTCACCTCCTCCACAACCGGTGAGCGCCAGCGCGCTCACTGCCGGGATGACGACGAGGGTGCCGATGCGGCGGAACCCGCGCGGGGACTGCAGAGTCATGTCGCTGCCTCTCAGGTGCGTCCGGACGACCGGACGGCGGTTCGACGGAGGTGTGCCTCGCTGCCTCGTCCACCTCAGACCGTGGCATCACTCACGTGATGGCAACCACATACTTCTGACTCGCACCGGAGGAAGTCAATGCGCTGCGCGCCTAAAGAAACTGATGCCTCGCATCGGGCTGGTCGATGACCGGCCCGTCCGCGTGCCTGCTGATCGACGGCACGCGCCGTCCCGCAGCCGGCGTCAGCCAGGCAGCGGTCAGCGGAGCAGCAGTCAGAGGGCAGTGGTCAGCGGGGCAGCGTGGCCACGTCCGGCCGGCCGGCCGGGGAGGAGTGCGGCAGCCACACGGCGAGGCGCGCCGGACTGAACAGCTCGTCGATGACCAGGTGCACCGCGCCCGCGAGCCCGGCGGCGTCCCCGAGCCGAGACGGCTCGATGCGCAGGGTGCGCGTGGCCAGGGGCAGGGACCGGCGGTACACCGCCTCCCGGATGGCGGCGAGGACGTGGTCCCCGGCGTGCACCACCCCGCCGCCGAGCACGACCAGTCCGGGGTTGTAGAAGCTGACCAGGGTGGCCAGGGTGGCCCCCACCAGCCCGCCTGCCCGGGCCAGCAGGGCCCGGGCCGCCGGGTCGCCGCGCTCGGCCGCCGCCGTCACGTCGGCGGCGGTGAGGTCACCGCGGGCGGCCAGCAGCTCGGCCATCACCGGTCCGGCACCGCTCTCCGCCAGCTTCCGGCCGTCCCGGGCCAGGGCCGCCCCACCGGCGACCGCCTCCAGGCAGCCCACGTTGCCGCAGCGGCAGACGACGTCCTGCGCCTCGGCGACCGCCACGTGCCCGATGTCCCCGGCGCACCCGTTCACCCCGCGGTGCAGACGCCCACCGGAGACCAGACCCGCCCCGATCCCGGTGCCGATCTTCACGTACAGCAGGTCTTCCTGCTGCGCCGCCACCGGGTTGGTGCGCAGCTCACCGAGGGCGCGCAGGTTCACGTCGTTGTCCACCCAGACCGCGGCCCCGAACCGGGCGGCCAGCCGGGCGCGGATGGGGTGACCGTCCCACCCCGGCATGATCGGCGGGGCGACCGGCAGCCCGGTGGCGAACTCCACCGGGCCGGGCACCCCCACCCCGATCCCCCACAGCGGCGGCGCCCCGGGCAGGCCCGCGATCAGCTCCTCGACGAGCTCGTCGACCCGGCCGAGGACGACGTCGGGCCCCTCCGCCACGTCGATGACCTCGTCGACCTCGGCCAGCACGGTGCCGGACAGGTCGGCGAGGCCCACCCGCATGCCGGTGGCCCCGATGTCGGCGCCGGCCACCAGCCCCGCCTCCCTGCGCAGCCGCAGGCGCCGGGGCGCCCGGCCGCCGGTGGACGGGCCCAGTCCGTCGGGCACGACCAGCCCGGCCGCCTCGAGCTCGGCCACCCGCTGGGCGACCACACTGCGGCCGAGCCCGATCTCCCGGATCAGCTGCGGCTGGGTGACGCCGTCGCCCGCCCGCACCGCGCCCAGCACGGCCGCGAGCCCCTCCAGCCGCTCGAGGGACGAGCGGTCTCCGCGGACAGCCGCCCGGTCCTCGTTCACGGAGCGAGGCTAACCGTTCTGCCGACCGGGGACAGAAGTGCGAGGTGGACCGGCCGCCGGGGTGGCCCGGTCACCCCAGCAGCGGCGGTACGACCGTCGTCCTGTTCTGGTCGAGGCCGCGGCGACCGGGTCGGCCCACCGCTCCCCGTGCCGACGCTCCCCAGCCGGGTCGAGCTGACACCCCCGGGACAGCGACCACGAGCCGGGCGCGGGGTCGTCCGAGCTGCCGTGCCCAAGACCCAGGGCACGACACAGGCCGCTGACCAGGTCGATTACCTGGCCAACGGCCTGTGTGCGTCTGTCGGGCTGACAGGATTTGAACCTGCGACCCCTTGACCCCCAGTCAAGTGCGCTACCAAGCTGCGCTACAGCCCGAGCTCCGGGCGGCGTGCGGGATGTCCCGCGGCGCCCGTGTGCTGCTGGAGCAGGTTACCCCAGCGGTCGGCGGCCCCGGCCACCGGGCACCCGGGCCGCCCCGGCCCGGCTCAGGACGTGAAGCGGTCCTTGGCCTTGGTCTCCCGCACCTTCACCGAGATGTCGATCGGCGTCCCGGCGAAGCCGAACTGCTCACGGAGCTTGCGCTCCAGGAACCGGCGGTACCCGGCCTCCAGGAACCCGGTGCTGAACACCACGAACCGGGGCGGCCGGACGTCGGCCTGGGTCACGTACTTGATCTTCGGGGCCTTCCCCCCGCGGGCCGGCGGCGGCGTCCCCTGCACCAGGGTGCGGATGAAGGTGTTCAGCTCCGCGGTCGGCACCCGGGTCTCCCAGGAGGCCAGCGCCGCGCGCAGGTGCTGGGCCAGCCGGTCGACCCCGCGCCCGGTCTTCGCCGAGATGTTCACCCGGCTGGCCCAGGCGATCCGGCTCATGTCCCGGTCGATCTCGCGCTCCAGCTGGTGGTGCCGGTCCTCGTCGAGGGCGTCCCACTTGTTGTAGGCCAGCACCAGGGCGCGCCCGGCCTCGATCACCTGGGTGATCACCCGCTGGTCCTGCTCGCTGATCACCTCGTCGGCGGCCAGCAGCACGACCGCCACCTCGGCGGCCTCGATGGCGGCCTCGGTGCGCAGGCTGGCGTAGTACTCCGTGCCGCTGGCGGTGGACACCTTGCGGCGCAGCCCCGCGGTGTCCACGAAGCGCCACTCCTCCCCGCCCAGGGTCACGATGGAGTCCACCGGGTCGACCGTGGTGCCGGCCACCGAGTCGACCACCGAGCGCTCGTCCTTGGCCAGCCGGTTCAGCAGGCTGGACTTGCCGACGTTGGGCCGGCCCACCAGCGCCACCCGGCGCGGGCCACCCACCGGCTCGGCCTCCCGGGGTGCCTCCGGCATCGCGTCGAGCACCAGGTCCAGCAGGTCACCGGCGCCGCGCCCGTGCAGCGCGCTCACCGAGTACGGCTCCCCCAGCCCGAGCTTCCACAGCTCGGCGGCGTTGGACTCCCCGCGCTCGTCGTCGACCTTGTTGGCCACCAGGATCACCGGCCGGTCGCTGCGCCGCAGCACCCGGGCCGCGGCCAGGTCGGTCTCGGTGGCCCCCACCGAGCTGTCCACCACCAGCACGATCACGTCGGCGGTCTTCATCGCGTACTCGGCCTGCCGGGCGATCGAGGCGGCCATCCCGGTCGCCTTGGGCTCCCAGCCGCCGGTGTCCACCACGGTGAAGCTCTTGCCGTTCCACAACGCCTCGTAGGCGATCCGGTCCCGGGTCACGCCCGGCACGTCCTGGACGACGGCGGCCCGCCGCCCCAGGAACCGGTTGACCAGCGTCGACTTGCCCACGTTGGGCCGTCCGACGACCGCCACCACGGGCAGCGCCCGCGAGGGGGCGCCCGTGCTCTGCTCGCTCATGTCTGCCTTCCCGCGGCTGCCTGCCGTGCACCGGCGCAGGCCGTGAGCGCCAGCGACACGACCCGGTCGACGACGGCGTCGCGGTCCAGGTCGGTGCTGTCCACGACCACGGCGTCGCCGGCCGGCCGCAGCGGACTGTCCGCGCGGCTGCTGTCGTACTCGTCCCGCCGGCGCAGGTCGGCCGCGAGTGCGGCGACCTCCGCCTCGTCGGTGAGACCGAGCTGCCCGGCGCGGCGCTGGGCGCGCACCTCGGGAGCCGCGGTCAGGTAGATCTTGCAGGTCGCGTCCGGGAGCACGACCGTGCCGATGTCGCGGCCCTCGACCACCACGGCCGCGGCGCCCGCGACCAGTGCCCGCTGCTGGTCCACCAGCTGCCGGCGCACCGCGGGCACCGCCGACACCGGCGACACCGCGCGGGTGACCTCGCCGCCGCGGATCCGGGCGGCGACGTCGACGCCGTCGACCAGGACGCGCTCCTCCCCCGCCGTCGTGCCGACCTCGATCGACGCCGAGCCGACCGTGCGGGCCACGGCGTCGGCGTCCTCCGGGTCGACGCCGGCGGTGAGCACCGCGACGGTGGCCGCCCGGTACATCGCGCCGGTGTCCAGGTAGGCCGCGCCCAGGCGCACCGCGACCGCCCGGGCCACGCTCGACTTGCCGGTGCCCGACGGTCCGTCGAGGGTCACCTGTCCCTGGAACTGCACGGTGTTCCCCTCGACGTCCACTCGGTGCCCACCCTCCGGCCTGCTGCTCTGCTCGTCCACGTGCTGCTCGTCCACCTGCTGCTCGCTCACTGGGCGATGTCCCGGCGCAGCGCGACCGCGCCCCGCAGGTACACGTGCTGCACCTGCGCCCGGCTGCGCCCGGTCTCCACGTGCGCCATCAGCCGCAGCACCCGCGGCAGGGCGTGCGGGACGGCGATCTCGGTGGCGCACATCAGCGGCACGTCACCCAGCCCCAGCTCCCGCGCCGCCAGGGCCGGGAACTCCGACGTCAGATCCGGGGTGGCCGTGAACAGGATGCTGATCAGGTCCTCGGACTGCAGGTCGTTGCGGGCCAGCACCGCGCTCACCAGCTCGCCGGTCGCCTCCAGGACCTGCTCCCGGTCGTCGGCCTCGACCTGCGTCGCGCCCCGGATGGCTCGGACGGCCATGCACACTCCTCGATCGACCACGCCGCGCCCGGGTCGCCGGGCATCTCGATCGAGTCTACGGAGCCCGCGCCACCCGCCCGACCACGCGCACGACCGGCCCCCGCCGGCCGAGTGCGCAGTCGTGGGTCGGGGACGGCGGGGGTCAGAGGCCGACGAGCTCCTGCAGCGCGCCGACCTCGGCGCGGCTGAGCCGCCGGATCACGCCGGTGCGCATCCGGGCCAGCTGCACCGGGCCCACCGCGGTGCGGACCAGGCGGGTCACGGGCAGGCCGACCTCGGCCAGCAGCCGGCGCACGATGTGCTTGCGGCCCTCGTGCAGCACCAGCTCGACCACCGACTGGCCGGCATGGGTGTCCATCAGCTGGAACGAGTCGACCCGCACCGGACCGTCCTCCAGCTCCACGCCGTGGCGCAGCCGCTTGCCCAGGTCGCGCGGCACCGAGCCGCTGACCTGCGCCATGTAGGTCTTGCTCACCTCGTAGGAGGGGTGCGCCAGCCGGTGGGCCAGCTCGCCGTCGGTGGTGAGCAGCAGCAGGCCCTCGGTGTCCTGGTCCAGCCGGCCCACGTGCACCAGGCCCTTGGCCAGGTCGCCGACCATGTCACCCACGGTGGCCCGGCCGCGGTCGTCGCTCATCGCGGTGATCACGCCGTACGGCTTGTTCATCGCGTAGGTGACCCGGTCGTTGCGGATCTCGATCCGGGAGCCGTCCACCGAGATCTGCACGGTGCGCGGGTCGACCCGCATGCCCTGCACCAGGACGGTCTTCCCGTCCACGGCGATCCGGCCCTCGTCGATCATGTCCTCGACCACCCGCCGGGAGCCGACGCCGGCCCGGGCCAGCACCTTCTGCAGCCGCTCGCCCTGCCGGCCCTCCTCGTCCTCGACCGGGGCGCGGTCGCCGGGGTGCACCGGCGCGAGCTCCATGTCCTCGGACCAGACGCCCTCGCCGTCCCCCTGGGCGTCGTCGTCCTGGGCGTCGTCATGGGTGTCGTGGGTGTCGGCGAGGTGCTGGTCGTCCCGGCTCCCGGGGTGCTCGTCGGGGGTCGGGGTGCCGGTGGACTGGTCGGTGCTCATCCCGACCAGTGTCCGCCGTGCGAGGCAGCGGCGGGGCCCCGGGGGTCAGCCGCCGGCCGAGCGGGCCCGCGGGCGCTCCTCCAGCACCGAGGCGGTGTCCGGCAGCAGCGGCGCCAGCGCCGGCAGCTCCTCCAGGCTGCGCAGGCCCAGCCGCTCCAGGAACAGCGCGGTGGTGCCGTACAGGTGGCCGCCGGTGTCGGGGTCGGTGCCCACCTCGCGCACCAGCCCGCGGCTCACCAGGCTGCGCATCACGCCGTCGACGCCGACCCCGCGCACCGCGGACACCCGGGCCCGGGTCACCGGCTGCTGGTAGGCGATCACGGCGAGGGTCTCCAGCGCCGCCTGGGTCAGCCGGTTGCGCTGGCCGCCGAGCAGGTAGCGCTCCACCACAGGGGCGTGCTCGTCCCGCGTGTACAGCCGCCAGCCCTCCCCCACCCGGCGCAGCGTGACCCCGCCCCGGCGCCGCTCGTGCTCGGCGGCCAGCTCCACCAGGGCGTCCCGGACGTCGGCCACCGTGCTCTCCACCGCGGCGGCCAGCGTCTCCTCGTCCACCGGCTGGTCGACGACGAACAGGACCGCCTCCAGCCGGCCGCGCAGCAGCCCGGTGTCCAGCGGCTGCCCGCCGGGTACGCCGGCCGCCGGCTGCGGTGCGCGGGCCTGCCCGGCCGGGGTCTCCTCGGCGTCGGCGTCGTCGTCGGTGTCGTCGAACAGTGCGAGGTCCACGCCCAGCCCGCGGCCGGGTGCGGCCGGCCCGCCGGCGGCCGCGTCCAGCGGCCGCGGTGCGCTCGCCGCCCCCGACCCCTGCTCCGGCCCCCGACCGGGTGCGGTCTCCGGCCCGGGCCTGGGCTCCGGCCCGGACACCGGACTGTGTCCGGTGTCGCGCTCGGGTCCGGTGTCGGTCGCCGGCCCGGTGTCGGTCGCCGGCCCGGTGCCGGTCCCGGGTCCGGTGTCGGTCTCGGGTCCGGTGTCGGTCTCGGGTCCGGTGTCGGTCTCGGGCTTCGAATCCGGCTCCGGCTCCGGACGGGTCTCACGGGGAGGGGACTCGGGCGCGGGGACGGGCGTGGCGACGTGCGGTGGCTCCACCCGCCCGGCCAGCGCCGCGGCCAGCCGGGCGGCGACGTCGTCCCACTGCTCACCGGCGGCCCGGTCCGGGGCGTCGGCGCGCCGGGCGGACAGCTCGGCGGCGACGGCGTCCCAGGAGAACGGGGTGCGCTCGCCGTCGCTCACGGCCGGCCCCCGTCCCGGTCCTCGTCCCGGGCACCGTCCCGGGCCTCGTCCGGATCACCGTCCAGGGCCTCGTCCCGGTCACCGCCCCGACCCGACCCCGGACCCCGCCCGGCCAGGGCGGCCGTCGCCGCCTCGACCACCGCGGCCGCCGCGCCCAGCTCGTCCGGCTCGGCCGGGGGCAGCGCCGGGCCGGTCCAGCGCACGTGCAGCTCCCCCAGCGGCTCCAACTGGTCGAAGACCACCACCTGCTGCCGGTACAGCTCCAGCAGGGCCAGGAAGCGGGCCACCACCTCCAGCGTGCCGGTGCAGTCGGCGGTGAGCGTGCGGAAGCTGGCCACCCCGGCCTCGGCCACGGCGCGGCGCACCACGACCAGCTGCTCGGCGGTGCTCACCAGCGGTGCGTGCAGGTGCGTGACGTCGACCGTGGGCGGCTCCCTCGGGGTCAGCGCCCGCGCGGCCAGCGCGGCGAACTGCTCCGGGGTGACCCCGAGCAGCACCTCGGGCAGCAGCTCGGCGAAGCGCGGCTCCAGCTGCGCCTCCCGGGGGAACCGGCGGGCGGCCTCGGTCTCGGCGAGCCGGAGGAACGCGGCGGCCTCCTTGTAGGCCCGGTACTGCAGCAGCCGGGCGAACAGCAGGTCCCGGGCCTCCAGCGCCTCCAGGTCCTCGTCGTCCTCGACGTCGGCGGCGGGCAGCAGCCGGGCGGCCTTGAGGTCGAGCAGGGTGGCGGCGACCAGCAGGAACTCGCTGGCCTGGTCCAGGTCGAGCTCGTCGCCCATCGCCCGCAGGTGGGCGATGAACTCGTCGGTGACCTGGGACAGCGCGATCTCGGTGACGTCGAGCTTGTGCTTGCCGATCAGCTGCAGCAGCAGGTCGAACGGGCCCTCGAAGTTGACCAGCCGCACCGTGAAGCGGGGCGCCGGCCCCGCGGCGGGGCCGGCGCCCTCGAGCACCGGGGCCGTCGAGACGCTCACAGCCGCCGAGAGTAGGTGCCCGGGACGACAGATCCGGGGAGGCTGCCGGGCCGGACGTCAGGGCTTCTGCAGCCGCCGCACCAGGACCGACTCGTCACCGCGGGCCGCCAGGTCGGCCAGCAGCACCTCGATGGCGGTGCGCACGATCCGCCCGCGGTCGGCGACGACGCCGTGCTGCCCGCGCAGGGTGAGCCGCGCCTGCTCCAGGGCCATCAGCTCCTCGGCGGAGCAGTAGACGGTGATCTTCTCCTCGTGCTTCGGGCGTTCCACCGACGGCCGACCGCGCCGGGGCGGCTCGACCGGGGCCGCGACCCGCGGCGCCGGGGCCACCTCGCGCGCACGCTGGTCGGCCAGCTCGTCCTCGACCGGCGGTGCCGGCGGCACGAGGCTCAGCGGCATGCCCTGGGCGTCCTCGGCCGGGCCGGCGGCCGACCCGGCGCGCTTGCCCCGCAGCGAGGACGACGACGCGGCCGCGGCCAGGCTGGGCAGCTCGGTGACCTGCGCGGCGGGCTCGGCCGCGACGGTGTCGGTGCGACGGAAGAGCTCGGCGGCGCCGGGCAGCACGGGACGCCGGGTCACAGGGCGAGCACCTCCTTGGCGAGGTCGCGGTAGGCGGCGGCACCGATGGACGTGGGCGCCCAGGTGGTGATCGGCTGACCGGCGACGGTGGTCTCCGGGAAGCGCACGGTGCGGGTGATGACGGTCTGGAACACGGTGTCGCCGAAGGCCTCGACCACCCGGCTGAACACCTCGCGGCAGTGCACGGTCCGGGCGTCGTACATGGTGGCGAGGATGCCGTCGACCTCCAGCGCCGGGTTGAGCCGCTCCTTGACCTTGTCGATCGTGTCGACGAGCAGCGCCACCCCGCGCAGGGAGAAGAACTCGCACTCCAGCGGGATGATCACGCCCTGGGCGGCGGTGAGGGCGTTGACGGTGAGCAGACCCAGCGAGGGCTGGCAGTCGATGAGCACGTAGTCGTACTCGTCGCGCACCTCGGCGAGCACCCGCAGCAGCGTCTGCTCCCGGGCGACCTCGCTGACCAGCTGCACCTCGGCGGCCGACAGGTCGATGTTGCTGGGCACCAGGTCCAGGTTGGGCACCGAGGTGGGCACCCGCACGTCGGTGAGGGTGGTGCGGCGCTCCATCAGCACGTTGTAGATCGTCCGGTCCAGGGTGTGCATCGGCACGCCCAGGCCCACCGACAGCGCGCCCTGCGGGTCCAGGTCGATCAGCAGCACCTTGCGGCCGTGCTCGGCCAGCGCGGCACCCAGGTTGATCGTCGACGTCGTCTTGCCGACGCCGCCCTTCTGGTTGCACATGGCGATGACCCGGGCCGGACCGTGGCTGGTCAGCCGCCGCGGCTCGGGCAGCGGCCGCTGCCGGGCCTTCGCCGGGTCGTTGCGCGGGGCCGGTGCACCCATCTCCGCGGCCATCTCCCCGGACCTGCCCGCCTGGTACGGCAGCGGCGCGGACGACGCCGCGTCAGCTCGTGCGGCCATCTGGTGCCCCTTCCCTGCGTGAACTCGCCGTACGCCGTCGGCGCCCGTGGTGGTGCGCGCCCCCGGGCCGGGGGCACGCGGGGGCGTCCGAGGACGCCCACCGGTTCTCTCCCGGTGACCATCGGCAGCCCGCAGGCCGACCGTGACCGACCACGGCAGGAACTCCCGGCCCCGGTGCAGGGGCCCGCCCCGAGCCTGCGAGGGGTGGGGGGCACCGGGGTCCTCCGTCAGCTCAGCGCGCGGGGGTGGCTGGTGGCGTAGACCTCGCGCAGCCGGTCGACGGTGACCAGCGTGTACACCTGCGTGGTGGTCACCGAGGCGTGGCCCAGGAGCTCCTGCACCACCCGGACGTCGGCCCCGCCGTCGAGCAGGTGGGTGGCGAAGGAGTGCCGCAGCGTGTGCGGCGACAGGTCGGCCAGACCGGCCAGGCCGGCCCGCTCGGCGGCCGAGCGCAGGATCGACCACGCGCTCTGCCGGGACAGCGACCCGCCACGGGCGTTGAGGAACAGCGACCCGCCGCGCGGCCCGCGGGTGCCCGCGGCCGCCAGCGCCGGGCGGGCCCGCACCAGGTAGTCCTGCACCGCGCGCAGCGCGTAGCTGCCCACCGGCACGATGCGCTCCTTGCCGCCCTTGCCGGCCAGCCGGGCGGTGGCGTGCCCCGGACCCTCGCCGGTGTCCACGTCGTCCACCGCCAGCCCGACGGCCTCGCTGATCCGCGCTCCGGTGCCGTACAGCAGCTCCAGCAGCGCCCGGTCGCGCAGCCCGCGCGGGCCCTCGGTCGACCCGGCGGCGTCCAGCAGCGCCTCGATCTGCTCCACCGGTATCGCCTTGGGCAGCCGGCGGGCCGGGGCGGGCGGGCGCACCTCGTGCGCCACGTCGTCGGTGACCAGCCCGTCGAGCAGCGCGAAGCGGTGCAGCCCCCGGACGGCGACGACGGCCCGGGCCGCCGAGGTGGCCGACAGCGGCGGGTGCCCGTCGTCGCCGGTGCGCAGGGCGGTGAGGAACCCGGCCACGTCGGACTCGGCGACCTCGCCCATGCCGCGCACCCCGGCGGCGTCCAGGAACTCCACGTAGCGGCGCAGGTCGCGGCGGTAGGAGGCGACGGTGTTCTGGGCCAGGCCGCGCTCGACGGTGAGGTGGTCCAGGTAGCCGGTGACCACCCGGGCCACCGCCGGCCCGCCCGCCCGGCCGCCGTCCCGGGCGGGGCCGGACACCGTCGGCGCGCTCAGCGGAGCACCTCCTCCCAGGCGACCTCGGGCAGCCCGTGCGCGGCGGCGACCTCGGCGTGCACCAGCCGGCCGTCGACCACGTTGAGCCCGCGGGCCAGGGAGGGGTCGGCCCGCACGGCCGCCGCGGTGCCGTGACCGGCCAGCGCCAGCACGTACGGCAGGGTCACGTTGGTCAGCGCGTAGGTGGAGGTGTGCGGCACCGCGCCGGGCATGTTGGCCACGCAGTAGAACACCGAGCCGTGCACGGCGAAGGTGGGGTCGTCGTGCGTGGTCGGCCGGGTGTCGGCGAAGCAGCCGCCCTGGTCCACGGCGATGTCGACCAGCACCGAGCCGGGCTTCATCCGGCTGACCAGCTCGTTGCTGATCAGCGTCGGCGCCTTGGCCCCGGCCACCAGCACCGCGCCGATCACCAGGTCGGCCTCCAGCGCGGCCCGCTCGATCTCCAGGGCGTTGGAGGCGACGGTCTGCAGGTGCCCGCGGTAGAGCCGGTCGGCTGCGCGCAGCTTCTCCAGGTCCCGGTCCAGCACCGTCACCTGGGCCTGCATGCCCAGCGCGATCGCCGCGGCGTTCATCCCGGACACCCCGGCGCCCAGGACCAACACCTTCGCGGCGTGCACGCCGGACACCCCGCCCATCAGCACCCCGCGCCCACCCTGCGCGCGCTCCAGGGTGTGCGCCCCGACCTGCGGCGCCATCCGGCCGGCGACCTCGGACATGGGGGCCAGCAGCGGCAGGGCCCGGTCGTCGGTCTGCACCGTCTCGTAGGCGATGGCGGTGGTGCCGGAGGCGACCAGCGCGTCGGTGCACGGCCGGGACGCGGCCAGGTGCAGGTAGGTGAACAGCGTCTGCCCGGCGCGCAGCAGGCCGTACTCGCTCTCCACCGGCTCCTTGACCTTGAGCAGCAGGTCGGCCGCACCCCACACGTCCTCGGCGGTGGGCACGATGCGCGCCCCGGCGGCCACGAAGTCGGCGTCCGGGATGGACGAGCCGGCGCCGGCGTCGGCCTCGACGAGCACCTCGTGCCCGCCGGCGACCAGCTCCGTGACACCCGAGGGCGTCAGCGCCACCCGGTACTCGTGGTTCTTGACCTCTCGGGGGACCCCGACCCGCATGTGCCAGCGCTCCAGCTCCCGTCCGGCACCGGGCCGGGGTTGCCGGCGGGTGCGGACGCATCGTGGGCGGCCCGGTCGGGGCCTGCCTCGGCCGGAGTCTAGGCACGCTGCCGTCCGGGCGGGGTGACCCCCGTCGCACCCGCCGCCGGACGCCGGATCGCCGTGCGGACGCCGATGCCGCAGGCTCGACGCCAGCCCAGCGCGTCCGCACTGCACCCCGGGGGACCCCACCGACATGCGCCTCTACGCCCAGCGACCCGACCGCCGGGCCCGGCAGCTGGCCGCCGACCTCGGCATGCTCGCCTGGACGGTCTGCTGGGTGCTGATCGCCCGCGCCACCCACCGTGCCGTGCTGGTGCTGGCCTCCCCGGGCGAGCAGCTGCAGGACCTCGGCGCGTCGATCGAGGACACCATGGGCTCCGCGGCCGGTGCGGCGGAGGACCTGCCGGTCGTGGGCGACGACCTGGCCGGGCCGCTGGAGACCCTGGGTGGTTCCGGAGCCGCGGTGGCCGGGGCCGGGCAGGGCGTGCAGGACGCCGTGGCGACGCTGGCGACGGTGCTGGCCGTCGCCCTGGTGGTGCTGCCGGTGGGCTGGCTGCTGCTGCGCTGGCTGCCGTGGCGCTGGCGCTGGGCCCGGGAGGCCACCGCGGCCGCCCGGCTGACGACGATCGGCCCGGCCGGTGAGCTGCCGGACCTGGAGCTGCTCGCGGCGCGGGCGATGGCCACCGCGCCGCTGCCCGCCCTCGCCGCCCTGCCGGCCGGCACCGGCGCCGCCTGGCGGGCCGGCGACCCGGCGGCGGTGCACGCCCTGGCCGGCCTGGAGCTGCGCCGGCTGGGCCTCAGCCCCCCGGCCGGGCCGGTGCGGTGACGGCGTGGTCCGGTGGGTCGCTCGTCGCCCGCGGCGACGTGAGGGGTGCCGCGCTCACGCCGGCACCACGGTGAGCGGGCAGCCGAGCGCCGGGGCCCGGCTCAGCCGGGCGTCCGCTGTGACCAGCGCACAGTCCAGGAGCTCGGCCAGCGCCACGTACGTGGCGTCGTAGGCGGTCACGTTCTCCCGCAGTTCCCACACCCGGTCCAGCAGGCCGACCCCCGGGTACCTCGTCACGCCCAGTTGCTGCCACACCCGCAGGGCGTCGCTGGCCTGAGCGACCGTCAGTCGCCCGCCCGCCACGCCACGTCGCAGGCCACTGGCGACCTCGGAGTCGACCAGGTGGGGGGCGTGCAGCTGCTCGACGGCCACCATCCGACGGGCCGGGCCGTCGTTCAGCAGCGCTGCGAGCGCCGCCGAGGCGTCCAGCACGATCAACGCTCGGCGCGCCCGACGTCCAGGTCGTCGACGATGTCGGCAGCGGCCACACCGAGATCGGGCAGGCTCCCCAGCAGCGCCGGGTGGTCGGCCCGACGGGAGACGGCGGCCAGCTCCCGGACGGCCACCGCGCCCACCGACGTGGCGTCCCGGGCAGCCAACCGCTCGAGCCGCTCGACGACCTCGTCCGGGACGTTGCGCAGGTAGAGAGTCCGCATGTTGCAGAATGCTAGCAGGATGATGGCAGGCCGTCGCGATCCTCGCGGGATGCGCCCGGCGGGGTCAGCTGGTGGACCAGCCGCACGCCGCGACGGCGGCGGCGCAGACGTCCTCGTCCTGCTGCCCGGTGCCGCCGCTGGCACCCAGCGCACCGGCCGGCTCGCCGGCCACGAACACCGGGACCGCGCCGGTCTGCGGGGTGAACCGGCCGTGGGTCATCGCGGTCAGCGCCGAGGCGAAGCTCGGCATCGGCTCCATCTTCTCCTTCTGCGCGGCGCTCGGGGCGCCGTACGCGGCCGCCGTCCACGCCTTGCCCTGGGCGACGTCGGTGGAGATCCACGGGGCCCCGTCGGTGCGCAGCAACGCGACCAGGTGGCCGGCGGGGTCGGTCACCGCGAAGGACATCGGGACGCCGAGCGCCGCGCACTCGGCGCGTGCGGCCTCGATCAGCGAGAGGGCCTGCTCGTGTGTCAGCACCCCGCCACCCTCACCCGCCCGGCGCCGCCGGGGCAACCGGACGGCGGCTACTCCGCCTCGACCGGGCGCAGCCGGGGTGAGCCGGCCCGGACCTGGGCGGCGGCGAGCAGGCCGATGACCGCCAGGGCGTTGCGCACCTCGCCGGAGAACACCATCTGCACGGCGTCGGCCAGCGGCACCCGCTCCAGGGTCATGTCCAGCTCCTCGTGCTCCACCGTGAAGCCGTCCGGGCGGGGCGCGTCGGTGAGCCCCTCGGCCAGGTAGACCAGCACCTTCTCGTCGCAGAACCCGGGCGTGCTGTACGGCGTGGCCAGCAGCGACCAGCGCTGCGCCGACAGCAGCGCCTCCTCGGCGAGCTCGCGGCGCGCCGTCTCCAGCGGCGGCTCGCCGGCGGCGTCCCGGAGGCCGGCGGGCAGCTCCCACAGGTACTGCCCCACCGGGTGCCGGTACTGGCGCAGCAGCACCACCCGGTCCTCGTCGTCCAGGGCCACCACACCGACGGCGCCGGGGTGCCGGACCACCTCGCGCACGCTGTCCCCGCCGCCGGGCATGGCCACGGTGTCCCGGCGCAGCGAGATCACCCGGCCGCTGTACAGCTCCTCGGAGGCGAGCACCTCGTAGGAGTGCGGCATCAGATGCCGACCTTCGCCGACTCGCCGTCGACGTCCACGGACCCGGCGGCGCGGCCGTCGACGTCGATCGGCAGCCGCGCGGAGTCCTGGTAGTCGATCGCGGCGCAGGCGAAGGCGGCGAACAGCGGGTGCGGCCGGGTGGGCCGGCTCTTCAGCTCCGGGTGCGCCTGGGTGCCCACGAAGAACGGGTGCACCTCGCGGGGCAGCTCGGCGAACTCGACCAGCAGGCCGTCCGGCGAGGTCCCGGAGAACACCAGGCCGGCCTCGGTGAGCCGGTCGCGGTAGGCGTTGGCGACCTCGTAGCGGTGCCGGTGCCGCTCGGTGACCTCGGTGCTGCCGTAGGCCGACGCCACGACCGACCCCTTCAGCAGGGACGCCGGGTAGCTGCCCAGCCGCATCGTGCCGCCCATGTCCCGGCTGCCGGAGACCACGTCCACCTGGCTGGCCATCGTGGAGATCACCGCGTCGGAGGTGTCCGGGTCGAACTCGGTCGAGTTGGCGTCCGGCAGGCCGGCCAGGTCGCGGGCCACCTCGATCACCATGCACTGCAGGCCCAGGCACAGGCCCAGGGTGGGGATGCCGTTGACCCGGGCGTGCCGGATGGCGCCCAGCTTGCCCTCGATGCCGCGCACGCCGAAGCCGCCGGGGATGCACACACCGTCCACCCCGGCCAGTGCCTGCGCGGCGCCCTCGGCGGTCTCGCACTCGTCCGAGGGCACCCAGCGGATCTGCACCCGGGCCCGGTGGGCGAACCCGCCGGCCCGCAGCGCCTCGGTGACCGACAGGTAGGCGTCGGGCAGGTCGATGTACTTGCCGACCAGCGCCACGGTGACCGTCACCTTCGGGGCGTGCACCCGCTCCAGCAGCGCGCCCCACACCGTCCAGTCGACGTCCCGGAACGGCAGCCCCAGCCGCCGGACGACGTAGGCGTCCAGGCCCTCGCGGTGCAGCACCTTGGGGATGTCGTAGATCGACGGCGCGTCGGCGCAGGAGATGACGCCCTCGGCGTCCACGTCGCACATCAGGCTGATCTTGCGCTTGAGCCCGGTCGGGATCTCCCGGTCGCTGCGGCAGACCAGCGCGTCGGGCTGGATGCCGATGCTGCGCAGCGCGGCCACCGAGTGTTGGGTCGGCTTGGTCTTCAGCTCCCCCGACGGCGCGATGTAGGGCACCAGGGAGATGTGCAGGAAGAAGCAGTTGTCCCGGCCGATCTCGTGCCGCACCTGCCGGGCGGCCTCCAGGAACGGCAGCGACTCGATGTCGCCGACGGTGCCGCCGATCTCGGTGATGACGACGTCGACCCGCTCGCTGGTGCGCCCGCCGGCCAGGATCCGGGCCTTGATCTCGTTGGTGATGTGCGGGATCACCTGCACCGTGTCACCCAGGTACTCCCCGCGCCGCTCCTTGGCGATCACGTCGGAGTACACCTGCCCGGTGGTCACGTTCGCCGGGCCGGCCAGGTCGGTGTCCAGGAACCGCTCGTAGTGCCCGATGTCCAGGTCGGTCTCCGCGCCGTCCTCGGTCACGAAGACCTCGCCGTGCTGGAACGGGTTCATCGTCCCTGGGTCGACGTTCAGGTACGGGTCGAGCTTCTGCATGGTGACCTTGAGGCCACGGCTGGAGAGCAGCGCCCCCAGCGAGCTGGCCGTCAGGCCCTTGCCCAGCGACGACACCACCCCGCCGGTGACGAAGACGTACTTCGTGGGCTGGGAGTTGGGGAGCAGGGGCACGTTGTCCCAGGGTGCACGGTCGCGGTGATCCGCCGGTCGATCCACGGGAGGTCACGCTAACAGCCCGCCGGAGCACCGGTCAGGCGGCAGCCGAGGGGGCGTGCGCCGGGCGCTGGCCGTCCGCGGGCTCCGCCGGTCCCGGGGCCACCGGTGGCGCGGCGGCCAGCCACACCAGCAGCGGCAGCAGCAGCGTGGCCGCCGTCGCCGGCAGCGCGACCCCCGAGTCGTTCACCGCTGCCCCGATGACCAGCGTGAACGCCACCGCGAGCAGACCGGTGCGCAGCACGGCGAGGTCGGCCGGCGGCAGGCCGCCGGGGGCGTGCCCGGGACGGCTGCGCAGCAGCCCGCCGGGGCCGCCGCGCAGCGACCCGGGCCGGTACAGCAGCCACACGGCCGTGACCAGGCACACCGGCAGCATCCAGGCCAGCGCGCTGCCCAGCAGGATGTCGACGTTGGCCTGCGCCTTGCGGCTGACCACCGTCCACGCCCGGCCCTCGATCAGCTGGTCGACGAAGCGGCCGATCGCGGTGCGGGACTCGGCCGGGCGCAGCCAGTCCAGCAGCGCGACGACGGAGACCCCGAGCACGCCGACGCCGGCGACGAGCACCAGCCGGGCGACGGTGACCCGGACGTGCCCGAGCAGCATGGCCAGCAGCACGAAGCCGGGCAGCCCGGACAGCACGCCGCCGAAGTCCCGGCCCCAGAACGGCGCCCCGACGACGGCGACGACGGCCAGGCCCAGCACCGCCACCGTGCCGATCACCCACCGGTCGGCCGCGGCCGTGCGGCTCCCGGCCCGGCGGCCCAGCGCGGTGGCGACCGCGGCGGTGAGCAGCAGTCCGCTGACCGACAGCAGGCCCGAGCTGAGGTTGCCGAAGCCGACGAACCGCCCGGCGACGATGGCGTCGTAGCCCAGCAGCCCGTCCAGTTCCAGGTGCGAGCCGGTCAGCGCGTCGCCCAGCAGGGTGCCCAGGGTGACCGCCAGCACGGCGACCGGCGGCCCGAGCCGGCGACGTCGCCACGGCCCGCGCGCCGCAACGACGGCCAGCAGCACCGTGACCGCCAGCACCGCCCCGACGAGCGCGAGCCGAGGTGACCCGGACCGTTCCCAGGGCAGCGCGTTGGCCAGGTAGGTGGCGATCGGCAGGCTCGCGGCCAGCAGGCAGGCCGGCCGCAGCCAGCGCCGGGCCCGGCTGCCGGCCGCGACACCTGGTCGCCCGGAGAACCCGCCGAGGACCAGGGACCCGGCCAGCACGAGCAGGGCGGCGACGGCGACCAGCGACCAGAAGAAGCCGCCGACGGTGCTGTGGTGCACCATCGCGGCGGTGTTGGCGAGGTCGAGCTGCCGCACCGCGGTGGCCAGGTCCGGGCGCGCGCCGGCGGTGCGCACCGGCTGCCCGTTCATCGAGGCCGGGGCGGTCTCCCCCAGGGCGCGCAGCACGGTGGGCGCGGTGTCGATCAGCTGCACGAACGGCGCCCGGCCGGTACTGGCCGAGGTGAGCCAGCCGGTGCCGAAGCCGGGCCCGGAGACCATCGACACGTGCAGCTGCGCCTCGTCGCCGTCGACCTCGGACACGCCCTGCACCAGCAGCAGCGTCGAGCCGGGCAGCTGGGCCAGCGCGGCGCGCACCAGCCCCACGGCGGCGTCCACCCGGGCCACCGCCGCGGCCCGGACGGCGGGGTCCACGGCGGCCGGGTCCCCTGCCGCCGGGTCCCCTGCCGCCGGGTCCCCTGCCGCCGGGGCGTCGGGTGCGGCGCCCGCGTCGACCAGCGCGTCGAGGGACACCAGCACCAGCGGGCACCCGGCGTCGAGCTGGTCGGCCACACCGGCCGGGTCGGTGGCCGGCTCGTCGGTGACGGTCAGCCCGGCCCCGCGCGCGGCGACGGCGACCGACGCCGAGCGCCCGACGACCGTCGCGCAGCCCACCGTCTCCCCGAGGGCGCCGGGCTCGGCCCCGAAGCGGCGGGTGCCCGCGTCGGCGGCGATCCGCGCGACGGTGCCGGCCGGGTCGGCCAGCCCCACCCGCGCCGTCTGCTCCTGCTGGCCGCACGGGCCCAGCCCGGTGGCGCCGTCCCCGGTGTCGTCGGCGCTGTCGTCCTCGGTGGGGTCGTCCCCGGTGGGGTCGCCGTCGCCCACGGTGTCGTCGGGCAGCGGGGCGGAGGGCTGCGGGTCCAGCAGCAGCGGTTCCTCGCTGGGGTACCGGGCCCGGTTGCCGGCCCCGGCGCTGGCCCAGCCGTCGAGCAGGCAGGTGGTGGAGCGGGCCGAGCGCACCGACAGCGCACCGATCGAGGACTCCCCCGCCAGCGACCACAGCTGCGGGGTCGCCACGGCGTCCACGTCGGACCAGCGCAACCCCGGGACGCCGACCAGCACCACCCGGTCGGCCGCGTAGCCGTCGGTGGCCTGACCGTCGGTGTCGTCGCCGGCAGGCTGGTCGGCGGCCAGCACGGCGCTGCCCGACGGTGCCGGGGCGGCGGCCGCGGGGCCGGGCAGCAGCAGGCCGAGGCCGAGCACCCCCAGCAGCGCCGTGGCGAGCCGCGCACGCGTCCGAGCGGGGGGCCGGGAACGGGTCCGGGCGGTGGTCACGGCTGCGGCCGGTCCGCCGGCGGCCCGAGCAGCTCCCGGTAGACGGCCACCAGCTGGCGGGCGGTGGCCGCCTCGTCCGGCCAGCGGGCTGCCTGCGCCCGGCCCCGCCGGGACAGCTCCGCCGAGCGCCCGGGGTCGCCGAGCACGGCGGTGACCTCCCGGGCCAGCGCGTCGGCGTCACCGGGTGGCACCAGCACCGCCGCGTCGCCGACCAGCTCCGGCAGCCCGCCGACCCGGGTGGCCACCAGCGGCACACCGCTGCGCAGGGCCTCCTGGGCGGTCAGCGAGCGGGCCTCCCAGGTCGAGGGCAGCGCCACGACGTCGGCGGCGCTGAGCAGGTCCGCGACGTCGCTGCGCCGGCCCAGCAGCCGCACCGGGAGGCCCTCGGTGTCGATCCGCTGCTGCAGGTGCTGCTGCAGCGGCCCGTCCCCGGCGACCACGACCAGCGGGTCGACCGGGCCGCGCGCCCACCGGGCGGCGGCGTCGAGCAGCACGTCGTAGCCCTTCTGCGGGTGCAGCCGGCCCACCGCGAGCACCAGCGGGCGCAGCGCGTCGTCCAGGCCGAGCGCGGCGCGCACCTCGGGCCGGGGGCGCAGCGGCGGTGGCAGCGGCGGCGCCGACACCGGGGCCACCCGCACGTCCCGGCCACCGAGGGCCAGGGCGTTGTCGGCCAGGTCGGCCGACGCGGCGAGCACCATGTCCGCGCGCCGGACGGTGGCCCGCTCGGCGGCCTGGAGCACCGTGTGCCGCAGCCCGCCGCCCTCGGGCAGGGCGTTGTGCAGGCTGAGCACGAGTGGGCGGCGTGCACCCCCGCGGTCGGCAGCCAGGGCGGCGGCCGCCACCAGCCCGGCGCGCAGCCCGTGGGCGTGCACCAGGTCGGCGCCGGTGGTGGCCCGGCGCAGCGCGAGCACGGCCCGGCCGTCGGCCACCGGGTCCAGGCCGGCCGAGATGCCGACGGCCCGGAAGTCGGCACCGGCGGTGGTGAAGTCGAACAGGGCCTGCGTCTCGCGCGGCCCGCAGACCCGCAGCGCGGCGCCGGCCGCGCCGAGCGCCGGCAGCACCGAGCGCACGTGGGTGCCGACCCCGCCGGTGCTGGTGGCCAGCACCTCGGCCACCCGCCGGCCCTCCAGGACACGGGTGGTGGAGCGGGAGCGCTCAGTCACCGATCACCTCCTGCTGGGGTGCCTGCGACCGCCCTGCGGTGGCCGGACCGGAGGCGAGGCGCAGCGCGCGGGTCGCCTGCACCACCTGCCTGGGTGCGGTGACCATCATGACGCCCGCCGCGACCAGCAGCGCCACCACGCCGCCGGCCACGCCGGTGCCGACCGCGGTGGGCACCCCGCCGTCCGGCACCGGGTCCGCACCCAGCCACCGGACCACCAGCAGGCCGGCGGCGCCGGCGAGCACCGCGGCCAGCAGGGCCGCGGCGGCCGGGCGCCCGGTGCCGGCCAGCGTGCCGGGACCGGCCGCCCGGCGCACCGCCAGCAGCAGCCCCACACCGGCCACGGTCACCCCGGTGCTGTGCCCGAGGGCGAGCGCGAGGCCCCGGTCGGCGGCCGGCAGCACGGCGGCGAGCAGCACGTCCACCGCCACGGCCACCAGCCAGCCCCCGACGACGCACACCGTCGGGGCCCGCCACAGGCCACGGGCGTACAGCGCCCGGGTGAGCAGGGCGACCAGCGCGTAGCCGACCAGGCCGGGGGCGAACCCGACGACGGTGCGCTGCAGCGCCACGGCCTGGTCGGCGTACTCCCCGGAGGCCAGGAACACCGCCGACACCGGACCCGAGACGACCACCAGCCCCGCGGCGGCCACCGCCGAGGCCGCCAGCACGAGCACGGCGACCGGGGCGAGCCCCCGCCGGTAGCCCGCCTCGTCGCCGACGGCGGCCCGCTCGGCCAGCCCGGGGTAGGCCGAGGTGGCCAGCGGCACCGCGAGCGCGGCCCAGGGCAGCAGGAACAGGGTCATGCCGGCGAAGTACACCGTCTGGGTGCCGTCCGGGCCGCCGCTGGCCAGCCGGATCGCGGTCACCGCCACCAGCTGCTGCCCGGCGAGGGTGAGCACGCCGGCCACCGCCAGCCGGGCCACCCGGGGCGCGACGCCGACCGGGAAGCGCAGCGAGAGCCGCAGTCCGAGCCGCAGCCGCAGCAGCGGCGGCAGCAGGCAGCCGGCCAGCGCCACCGCCCCCAGGGTGGTGCCGATGCCGAGCACCAGCTCGGCGTCCCGTCCCAGCCCCTGCACCGTCGGGGAGCCGTCCAGCGCCGCGAAGGTCAGGTAGGCCCCGGCCACGACCACGCTGGACAGCAGCGGGGCCAGGGCGGGGCCGGCGAACCGGCGGTGCGCCTGCAGCACGCCGGTGCCGACCACCGACAGGCCGTAGAGCACCACCTGCGGGGCGAACAGCTGCAGCAGCCGGGCCGCCAGGTCGATCTCCGCCGGGTCGCTGTCAGCGAGCAGCGCCTCGGCCAGCGGGTGCGCCAGCAGCACCAGCACCACGGCCAGCGGGGTGAGCACGAGCAGCGTCCAGCCGAGCAGCGCCGAGGCGGTGCGCCGCACCGCCTCGGCGTCCCCGGCGGCGATCCCGGCGGCTAGCATCGGGACGACGAGGCTGGCCAGCGCCCCACCGGCGACCACCTCGAACACGATGTTGGGCACGTTGTTCGCCGCGGTGTAGGTGTCCGCGGTGTCGCCGGCGCCGACGGTGTTGGTGAACACCAGCGTGCGGCCGAAGCCGGCCACCCGGGACACCACGGTGAGCACGGCGATCAGCGCGGCCGCGCCGGCCACCCCGGACGCCCACTGGCGGCGGGTCACCGTCGGCCCCGAGCTGCCGTGCCCCGCCCCGTGCCCCGCCCCGCGCCCCCGCGCTGCGGGCTCCACTGGTGGTGCGGGGTCACGCCCGGCGGCGACCGAGCCGGTCGACCTCCCGCAGCCCGGGTGTCGCCTCGATGACCCGGGTGAAGCTGACACGCTCGCTGGCCAGGGTCAGCCCGGTGATCCCGGCGAGCAGTGCCCACCGCCGGCCGCGTCCGGACTCGGGCCCGACGGCCAGCCGCAACCCCAGCAGTGCGCCCGCGGCGTTCGCACCGCAGTCGCCGAGCATTAGCCGCTCGCCCAGGTCGTCGGGCAGCACGCCGAGGGCGGCGCCCAGCGGGCCGGCGACCAGCCCCCCGGCCGGGCCGCCGAGCGTGGCCGCGGCAGCGAGCACGGTGGTCTTCGCGGCGCGGCCGGGCCGCAGGTCGAGCAGGTTCACCAGGTTGGCTGTGCCGGCGACCAACCCGGTGGTGAGCACCGCGTCCCCGAGTGCGACCGTCAGCGGCGCCCGGGGGTCCCGGGTGAGCAGCGCGGCCACCGCGGCGGCGGCGCCGATGCCGGCCACCTTCACCGCACCGGCCGACACCCGCCCGGCCCGCAGCGCGCGCAGGTGCCCGGCCAGGCCCTTGTCCCGGGCCTGCTCGGGCCGGGCGCCCACCACGTCGTCGTAGCCGCCGACCAGCCCGGCCACCGTGCCGACGACGGCGGCGGCCAGCCGGGTCCCCGCGGGTGCCCCGGCGACCGCGGTGCCGGTGGCCGCGGCGGCCAGCACCGGCCCGCCGAGCAGGGTCAGCGCCCGGCCGGCGTAGTTGGTCCGCTGCCAGCGGCCACCGGCCGGCTCCCCGGCGAGGCGGTACGCGACGGCCAGCCCCGCCCGGGAGGCCGCCGTCCCGGCGAGCAGCAGGGCCACCCGGACGCCGGGCCCCGGCGGTGTGGCGGGGATCCCGGTCACTGCTGGACCGGCGGAGCAGGCTCGGTGTCCTCCCCGGTGCCGTAGGCCCCCGAGAGCGCCCGGGCCTCGGCGGGCAGCGCCAGCACCGTGCTGATCCGGCCGGCGGCGGTGTCCACGTTGTCCACCGTGGACACCGCGGCCGACACCGTGGCATCGGCGCGCACCGCGGCCACCAGACCGCCGGTGGCCGACGCCGCGTCCCCGGCGACGACGACGCCCGAGCCCTCGGTGTCCAGGGCGGTGACCAGCTGCAGCAGCGCGGTCGCGTCGGCGTCCCCCCCGACGCCCAGCGGCCCGGTGCCCAGCACCACGGCGAAGTCGGCACGCTCGGTGGGGGCGGTGTCGTAGCTGAGCACGTCCAGCCCGGCCAGTGCGGACAGCACCGAGGCCAGCTCGCCGCTGGTCTGCGCCGCCGGTGGCTGCCCGCTCTCGGCCGGCGGCGTCATGAGCACCTGGGCCAGGACCCCGGCCACCAGCTCCCCGGTGTCGCTGCTCGGCGTCGGCTGCACACCGGTGGGCACACCGGGACCGTTGACGTAGCTCTCCAGGCTGGGGGCGACGGTCGGGTCGCTGTAGGCCTCGGTGATCGACACCGTGCCGGTCACCGTGGCACCGGCGCTGCCCAGCAGGGAGCTGACCTCGTCCACGACCTCGGTGGCGACGTCGTCGGCCAGCACCAGCAGCACCGAGCGCCCGGTCAGCGTGTCCCCGACCAGGGAGGGGGCCACGGCCTCCTCGAAGGCGCCGACGTCGTCCAGCCGGGCCTGCAGGCCCTGGTTGGTGTCCTCCAGCGTGCGCTTGTCCTCCTGCAGCCCGCTGACCTGGCTCTCCAGGTTGTCCACCAGCCGGCCGTTGAGCGCGGTGGTGCCGATCACGATCCCCAGGGCGATCGCCAGGAACACGGCGATCAGGGAGACCAGGTGGTACCGGAAGTCGATCACGAGAAGAGGTTCTCCAGCCAGAACACGAAACTGTCCCATTGGTCGACGACCAGGTCGCCGTAGATGCGGCCGACCGTGGACAGCCCGGCGGCGACGCCGATCGAGAGGAGGGCCGCGAGGACCAGCAGCACGAGCGCCAGGGTGGAGATCCGGCTGCGGTACAGCCGGCTCACCCCCTTGGCGTCCACCAGCTTGCCGCCCAGGCGCAGCCGGGTGAGGAAGGTGGAGGCCATGCCGCCGCGGCCCTTGTCCAGGAACTCGACCAGCGTGGCGTGCGTGCCGACGGCGACGATGAGCGTGGCGCCCTTCTCGTCGGCCAGCAGCATCGCGATGTCCTCGCTGGTGGCCGCGGCCGGGAAGGTGATGGCGTCCACGCCGAGGTCCTGCACCCGGGGCAGGCCGGGGGCCCGGCCGTCGGGGTAGGCGTGCACCACGACCTCGGCCCCGCAGCGCAGCACGGAGTCGCTCACCGAGTCCATGTCCCCGATGATCATGTCCGGCTGGTAGCCGGCCTCCTTGAGCGCGTCGGCCCCGCCGTCGACGCCGATCAGCACCGGCCGGTAGTCGCGGATGTAGGGCCGAAGCGCCTGCAGGTCCTCCTTGTAGTCGTACCCGCGGACGACGACCAGCACGTGCCGGCCCTCGATCCGGGTGCGCACGTCGGGCACCCCGACACCGTCGAGCAGCAGCGCGCGCTCGCGCTTCATGTACTCCATGGTGTTGGTGGCGAAGGCCTCGAGCTGGGCGGACAGGCCGGCGCGGGCCTCGGTCATGGCCTCGGCGATGCTGGCGTCGTCCTGGCGCACGCCCTCGGCGACGACGACGTCGTCGGCCATCAGCCGGTTGCCCTCCAGGTGCACCGTCGCGCCCTCCTTGAGGCGGGCGAACACCTCCTTGCCGACGCCGTCGACCAGGGGGATGCCGGCGGCGGCGAGGATGCCCGGACCGAGGTTCGGGTAGCGGCCGGAGATGCTGGCCGAGGCGTTGACCACGGCCGCGACCTTGCAGGCGACCAGGGAGTCGGCGCTCACCCGGTCGATGTCCATGTGGTCGATGACCGCGATGTCGCCGGGGCGCAGCCGCTTGGTGAGGTTCTTCGTGCGGCGGTCCAGCCGGACGGTGCCGACGACTCCGGAGGCCGTCTCGGGAGCCCGGCCGCGACGGAGGGAGCCGATGCGCATGGCGGCGATGGTCGCATGGTCACCACGGGCCGCCGTCCACCGACGCGCACCGGGACGCCGTGACGGACCCCTCCCCGACGCCGGTGAGGAGCTTGTTCGTCACAGCAGGTGACCGCCACGACGGGACACCCGACACGCCGGGCGTGGCACCCGGTGACGTCCCGGACCTCCGCGTACGCGCGGGAGAGCGTGGCTGCTGTGACTGGAGGGGCGCACGCACTCAGCCGTACAGCGACTGTCCTGGAGCAGGTGACCGGGACCGAGGCACCACCCGAGGAGGCGCACGTCCGGGCGGTGCCCGACCGTCCCAACGAGGTGGCGCAGCCTGCCGGCGACCCACCCGCGGACGCGGCGGCCGGCCCGCGAGGCGGTGCCGACCGTGTCGCCGTGGACCCACCGGGCGCCACCGCCGACCCCGACGACGCCGACGACGCCGCTGCGGTGCCGGCCAGCGCCGCAGTGCCGGCCAGCGCCGCAGTGCCGGCGAGCGCCCCGGCACCGTCCGTCCCGGCACCGTCCGTCCCGGC
>NZ_JAAGWK010000017.1 GCF_010685995.1 Goekera deserti
CGGCACCGATGGCCTCGGCACCGTCCGTCCCGGCGGTGACCGCTCCGGCGCCCATCGCCCCGCCGCCCACCGCCCCGGCAGCAGCCACCCCGGCCCGCAAGGCCGTGGGTGCCCGGGAGCTGCGGCGTCAGCAGACCCGCGAGACGATCGTGGACGCGGCCGCGGAGCTGTTCGCCGAGCGCGGCTTCGACCAGGTCAGCGTGCTGGAGATCGCGCAGCGGGCCGGTGTGGTGGAGAAGACGGTGTTCAACCACTTCCCGGTCAAGGAGGGGCTCGTCTTCGAGTCCGACCCGCCGATGCGGGCCGCGCTGATCGAGGCGGTGCGCCGGCGCCCGCTGGGCAGGTCGGTGGCGTCGGCCGCCGGCGGGTTCGTCGTGGCGGCGATCGGCCAGCTGGGCTCCCCGGCGGCGATCGACGCGGTCGCCGAGATGGCCCGCGTGGTGCGCGGCAGCCGCACGCTGATGGTGCGCGAGCGGGAGATCCTCGGCACCCTGACCGACGCCCTCGCCGAGCAGATCCGGCTGGAGACCCGGGCCCCGGACGGCGACCTGGAGCCGTGGCTGGCCGCACACGCGGTGCTCGGCCTGTACGCGGCGCTGCTGGAGCTGGCCCGGGACCGGGCGCTGGCCGGCACACCGGGTCCGGTGATGGCCGAGGAGCTGCAGGCCGCCGGACGACGCGGGCTCGCCCTGCTGGAGCGCGGGCTGGCGGGGTACGCGCCCGCCCGCTGACCCCGGGGCGCGGGGGCGTCAGCCGTGCAGCTGCAGGGCGCGCATCAGCTGCGGCTCGCGGTCGCCGGGCACGTCCGGGTCCTGGGTGAGCAGCGCGACCGCGACCATGTACTCGTCGGGCCCGGCCCAGCCGCGGCCCTCGGCGCAGATCCGCTCGATCTGGCGGCGCACGACCGGCTCGCTGCTGTACTGCCCGAAGTCCAGGCCCATGGCGAGGAAGTTGACCACCCGGTAGCCGGCGTCCCGGGCGGTGGCCAGCGTGGTCACCGGGTCGGCGTAGCTGGGCAGGGCCACGATGACGTGCCGGTGCCCGGCCTTGAGCAGCTGCAGGGTGAGGTCGTTGCCGAACTCGCCGCCCCACAGCTCCGGCATCAGGATGTCCCGGCTGGGGGCGGGGATGTAGGGCGGGTTCGAGATCGCCGTCGAGGGCCGCGGGCCGGCCGCGGAGTCCGCCTGGTCGAAGAAGTCGCCGAGCTCCACGGTGTACCGGTCGCCGACCCCCCGCTCGGCGATGTTCTGCCGGGCGCGGTCGACCGACGCCGGGCTGATGTCGTACCCGTGCACCCGCAGCTCCGGCACCGTACGGACGACGTCGGCGATCGCGGAGGCGTCACCGCTGCCGAGCTCGACGACGCCCTCGGCGCGCCAGGGCAGGTGGTCCCGGTACTGCTGCAGGAGCATGCAGACCGAGAAGGCGTAGTGCGCGGACTCGTCGGCGCACGTGAACGTGTTCCGGGAGCCGTCGGCGGTGTTGGGGGCACCGGTACGGGCAGCGAGCGTCGGTGAGCAGCTGGGCACGGGACCCACCTACCCCGACCGGCCCGATTCCTACTCCTGTCGTGCACGACCGGTCGACCGGTCGACCGATCAGGCCCGCGGTGCGCCGTCCCGGGTCTGGTCGGCGACCTCCAGCAGCTCGCGGGCATGGGCCTGGCCGGTGTCGCTGTCGGCCAGGCCCGAGAGCATCCGGGCCAGCTCCCGCACCCGGTCCTCGCCGGCGACGGCGCGGATGTCGGTGGCGGTGACCCCGGCGCCGGTGTCCGGGGACTTGTCCACCACCAGGTGCGTGTCGGCGAACGCGGCGACCTGCGCCAGGTGCGTGACGACGACGACCTGGTGGTCGGTGGCCAGCCGGGCCAGCCGGCGCCCGATCTCACCGGCGGCCTGACCCCCGACCCCGGCGTCGACCTCGTCGAACACCATCACCGGCACCGGGTCCGCGCCGGCGAACACCACCTCGATGGCCAGCATGACCCGGGACAGCTCACCGCCGGAGGCGCCCTTGTGCACCGGGCGGGCAGGCGCACCGGGGTGCGGCGTGAGCAGCAGGGCCACCTCGTCGATGCCGTCGCTGCCGGGTCGCCCGGGGTCGCTGTCGATCCGGAAGGACACCGAGGCGCTCTTCATCGCCAGCCCGGCGAGCTCGCGGCCGACGTCGGCGGCGAACCCGGCCGCTGCGGCCCGGCGGCCGGCGGAGACCTCATCGGAGAGCGCGGCCAGTTCCTCCCGGGCGGCGTCCCGGGCGGCGGTGAGCGCCTCGAGTGCCTCGTCGGACACGTCGAGCTCACCCAGCCGGCGCTCGGCGTCCTCGGCCCAGGACAGCACCCCGGCCAGCCCGGCTCCGGCGTCGGCGTACGTGCGCACCAGCGCGGTGATCGCGGCGCGCCGGTCGAGCACCTCGGCCAGCCGCGCGGGGTCGGCGTCCAGGTCGGCCACGTAGGCGGCGAGCTCCGCGCCCACGTCGGCCACCAGCGCGGCGGCCTCACCGAGCCGCTCGGCGAGCACACGCAGGTCGGGGTCACCGGCACCGGCGAGCACCTGTTCGGCTCCGGCCAGGGCGGTGCCGGCGTCCTGCGGGGGCTCCACTCCCCCACCGAGCTCACCGGTGACGTCGCCCAGCAGGGCCATCCGGGCGGTGTCGGCCGCGCTGCGCAACGCGTCGGCGTCGCCCAGCCGGGCCGCGGCGGCGTCGAGCGCCTCGTCCTCACCGGCGGTGGGCCCGACGGCGGCGATCTCCTCCAGGCCGTGCCGGAGCACGTCGGCGGCCTGGGCCAGCTCACGGGTCCGGGCGCGACGGCGGTCCAGGTCCTCGGCGAGCGCGCGCCACCGGGCGTGGGCCTCGCGGTGGGCCTCGACCAGCGCCAGGTGCTCGGGGCCGGCGTAGCGGTCCAGCGCGTGGCGCTGCTCGGCGGGACGGGTCAGTCGCAGCTGGTCGGTCTGGCCGTGCACGGCCAGCAAGCTCTCGGACAGCTCGGCGACCACGCTCACCGGCACGCTGCGCCCACCGAGGTGGGCGCGGGTCCGGCCCTCGGCGCTCACCGTGCGGGCGAGGATGAGGCTGCCGTCCTCGTCGGGTTCGGCTCCGGCGTCGGCGGCGCGGGCCCACACCGGGGAGTCCGGGGGCAGCAGCAGCCGGCCCTCCACCCCGGCGCGGCCTCCTGCCCGGACCCGCCCGGGGTCGGCGCGTCCACCGAACAGCAGCGTCAGCCCGGTGACCACCATCGTCTTGCCGGCGCCGGTCTCCCCGGTGACCACGGTGAGCCCGGGACCGAGCTCGAGGGTCACGTCGTCGATCGCGCCGAGCCCGCGGATGCGCAGCTCGGCGAGCGCCCCCCGGTGCCCGCCCCCACGCACCCCCGGCCGGGAACCGCCCGGTGCCCCGGTGCCGCGGCCCGGTGCGCGCTCGTCCGTCGCGCCCCGGCCCGGGGAGCCCGCGGTCACGGGAGCGTCGTCCGGGGCGGTGGGGTCCGCCGGCATGGTCCGCCTGGTCCGGTCCCGGTCGGCGGGTGCGCCACCGGACTGGTCCACGGTGCCGGACTGGTCCACGGTGCCGGACTGGTCCACGGTGCCGGGCTGGTCCACGGTGCCGGGCTGGTCCACGGTGCCGACCTCGCCGGCCGCGCCCGACTCCTCCACCGCGCCGGCAGGACGCCGGGCGGCGGCCCGCTTCCGGGCCGCGGTCATCGTGCCGGCGCGCGCCGGGTCAGTGCGTGCCATCCGGTGCCTCCTCGGCGGGGGTGGTGGCCGGGGCCGACCCCGGCGTCTCGTCGCGCAGCAGCACGTTGCGCGCAGGGCCGCCGACCTCCTGGCCCAGGCTGGTGGACCGGGCCTCCCGGAACCCACGGACCGGCAGGCCGAACTTGGCGACCAGCCGGTCACCGAAGGTGGTGGGGTGCACGCGGGCGATGCGCACCGGACGGGCCGAGCGGCGGACGTCGACGCGCCCACCGACCGGGATGTCCAGCACCCGCCGGCCGTCGGCGGAGACCCGGGCGTGCGTCCCGTCGGCCGGGATGGCGACGGTGAGCACGGACTCCGGGGAGGTGACCAGCGGCCGGGCGAACAGGGCATGGGCGTTGGAGGGCACCAGCAGCAGCGCATCGACGTCGGGCCAGACGACGGGGCCGCCGGAGGAGAAGGCGTAGGCGGTGGAGCCGGTGGGGGTGGCGCACAGCACGCCGTCGCAGCCGAAGCTGGTCAGCGGCCGGCCGTCGATGGCCAGCACCACGTCGAGCACGCGCGACCGCTCGACCTTCTCCACCGACGCCTCGTTCAGCGCCCAGGTGCTGCCGACGGCGCGACCCTGCGCATCGCGGACGGTGACCTCCAGGGTGAGCCGCTCCTCCACGGAGTACTCGCAGTTCTCGATCGCCGACAGCGTCTCCTCGACGGCCTCGGGCTCGGTCTCGGCGAGGAAGCCGACCCGGCCCAGGTTCACGCCGGTCAGGGCGGAGTTGGACGGCCGGGCGAGCTCGGCGGCCCGCAGGAAGGTGCCGTCCCCGCCGAACACCATGACGATCTCGGTGCCCTCGGCGGCGCCCGGACCGAAGTGCACGACCTCGACGTCGGGGATGGCCAGCTCCTCGGCCTCGTCGTCCAGCAGGCGCACGACGATGCCGGCCCTGGCCAGCCGGGCGGCGGCACGGCGGGCGAGGTCGACGATGTCGGCTCGCCCGGTGTGCACCGCCAGCAGCACCCGGCGGGTCTCGTCGGGAGCAGGTGCGGGGGTTGCGGGGATCACTGGGGGCCTTCCTCGACGGCACGGTGCACGTCGGACTGGTCGGGTGGGAGGGCGTCCTGCCGCAGCCACAGGAAGAACTCCACGTTGCCCGCCGGTCCGGGCAGGGGGCTGGCGACGACACCGGCGGTGCCCCAGCCGAGCTCCGCCGCGGCACGCGCGACGGTGAGCACGGCGTCGGCGCGGTCGGCGGGGTCGCGGACCACGCCGCCGGAGCCCAGCCGGGCCCGGCCCACCTCGAACTGGGGCTTCACCATCGGCAACAGGTCCGCCGACCGGTCCGCGCAGGCCGTGAGAGCGGGCAGCACGAGGCGCAGGGAGATGAACGAGAGGTCCGCGACCACCAGCTCGACCGGGCCGCCGATGTCATCGGGGGCCAGTGTGCGCACGTTCGTGCGCTCGTGCACGGCCACCCGCGCATCGGTCCGCAGCGACCACGCCAGCTCGCCGTAGCCGACGTCGACCGCCACCACCTCCCGGGCGCCGCGACGCAGCAGGACCTCGGTGAAACCGCCGGTGGAGGCACCGGCGTCCAGTGCCCGGCGGCCCTCGACGGGGACGGGGAAGGACTCCAGGGCACCCAGCAGCTTGTGCGCGCCCCGGGACACCCACGTCGGACGGTCGGGGTCGGTGCGCACCACCACGGGGGTGTCCGGCTCGACCGCGGTGGCCGGCTTGGTGGCGGCCCGCCCGGAGACGGCCACCCGCCCCTCGGCGATCAGCGCGACGGCGTGGTCCCGGGACCGGGCCAGACCGCGGCGGACGAGCTCGGCGTCGAGCCTGCTGCGGCGCACCATCAGAGCTGGTCGATGGTGGCGAGCCGGCGTTGCAGCCGGTCCAGCTCGGCCTCGAGGACGGCCACGTGCTCACCGACCGGCCGGTCACCGAGGTCGATCGCTGGCGCGGCCGCGCCTGGCGTGCCGGCGCCGAGGGGCTCGCCGGGGGTGGGGGCCGGCCCGAGGCCGGGGGACGTGGGGTGGCCCGCGCCGGTCGCCGGCGGCCCGGGAACGGGCCGGGCGGGGGCAGCGGGGACGGGCCGGGCGGGGGTCGTCGAGGCTGGTGTCACACCGCTGGGGTGCCGCACCGCGGACGGCCCGGGCCGGGGTGCACCGGGCGGGGGTCCGGGCAGCGGGGACCGGCGGTCGGGCGTGGTCACGTCGCGGTCCTCCGATCGATGGGACGGGGTGGACCGGCTGCCGGCCGGACCGTGGCCCGGCGAGTCGGTCCCCGGCGGCACGGGCCGCCAGGCCCCTCTGGAACGGTACCGGTCGGTCGGGCGCAGCGACCGCCCAGCGCACGACCGGTACCGTGCCCCGGGGCACCGCTCCCCGTGGAGGAGCCGGTCGCCCCCGTGGTCGACCGGACCGGGCACGCCCGCGCCCCGGCCGCCGGGGACCCGGCCCGCACGCCACCCGACAGAGGAGACCCATCGCCGTGGCCACGCTCGAGCAGTGCATGACCGCACTCGACGGCTTCGTCAGCAGCCTGGCGGCGAAGCCGGCGGCCGCCGGACTCGACCGACGGGTGTCCTGCCGGCTGACCGACCTGGGGCACGTGCTGCAGGGCCGTCTGGCGCACGGCGTCGCCGAGGACGTGGAGGCGGTGCCGGACGGCCCGGACGTGCCCAGGGCCGACATCCGCCTCACCATGACCAGCGACGACCTGGTGGCGATGACCAACGGTGAGCTGGCCTTCGCCCCGGCCTGGGCCAGCGGGCGCGTCAAGCTCGAGGCCGGGATGCGCGACATGCTGAAGCTGCGCTCGCTGCTCTGACCCGCCCTCCCGGGCGACCGGACGGCGCACTGCCCGGGGCTCGGCTGCGGTCCGGAGCTCAGGCGCGGCCAGGGGCCCGGTCAGCAGCTCCGGCACGGTCTGCCACCCGGGCACGGTGACGGCACCGGACGCGGTCCGACCGTCGCGCAGGGGCCGGGCGCCGGTCGCGGACTGGATGCCGGTGCTCATCCGGACGCCAGACCCCAGCCACGCACCAGCGCCCACGTCGCGTCGTCGCTGCCGCGGACGGTCGTCGGCTGTCCGGCCTCGGGGTGGCGGGCCCAGTGTGCGACGCACAGCGCCCGCAGCGCGTCCAGCCCGTCGTCGGGGACGCCCGCCGCGTCGTCGGGCAGGTCGGGCACGTCGAGTGCGGCGGACAGGACCAGCTCGTCGGTGGCGACCCGGGCCAGCCACCGTCCGCACCGCCGGCCGCCGTCCTCACTGAGCACGGGCGGGTGGGCGGTCAGCACACCTGAGGCGTCGGCGGAGAGCAGGTCGGGCCGGTGCAGGGGCACGGCGGCCAGCAGCGTCGCCGGGGTGGTGACCCCGGACAGCACGAGCAGGCTGTCGGCCCCGGCGCGACGGCTGCCCTCGATGTCGGTGTCCAGCCGGTCGCCGACCACCAGCGGGCGCCGGGCCCCGGTGCGGCGCACGCACTCGGCGTGCATGGCCGGGTCCGGCTTGCCGGCCACCAGCGGGGCTCGACCCGTGACGGTGCTGACCACCCCGACCAGCGCCCCGTTGCCGGGCAGCACCCCCCGCGGGGAGGGGATGGTGGCGTCGGTGTTCGTGGCCACGTGCACGGCTCCTCCCCGCACGGCGACCACGGCCTCGGCCAGGTCGGCCCAGCCGACGTCCGGGCCGTAGCCCTGCACGACGGCGTCGGGTGCCTCGTGCGCGCCGGTCACGACGGTCAGCCCGGCTGCCCTCGCCGCCGCGGACACCCCGGGACCGCCGACCGCGAGCACCCGGGCATCGGCCCCCAACCGCTGACCCACCACGGTGGCGGCGGCCTGCGAGCTGGTGATGACCTCCTCGGGGCGTGCCTCGATGCCCAGGTCGCACAGGTGCGCGGCCACCTCCTCCGGCGTGCGGGCGGCGTTGTTGGTGACGTAGGCCAGCCGCATGCCGGCGTCCCGCGCCGCGCGGAGCGCCTCGGGGACACGCGGGACCGCGTCCCGACCGACGTAGACGACGCCGTCGAGGTCCAGCAGCGCGACGTCGTGGACACCGCTGGGCGCAGCGCAGCCGGCACTGAGCGGGGGCGGGGCGGTCGTCTCGGTGCTCACGGGGACTCCACGGCTCTCGTCGGGCGGGCGGGTACGGCGTCGAGTCTGCGGGGACGCCGCGCACCCCGGTCCCCCGGGAGGGTGCCAGCCGGCCGGACCGGTCAGTGGTCGGTCGCGGATCGGCGGGCCCGCACGCCCCGCAGCGCCTGGGCGTAGTGGTGCAGGTCCGGGCGCATCGCGACGGCGAGCGCCAGGTGCTCGGCTGCCACGCCGAGCTCCCCGGAGCGGCCGGCGGCCAGGCCCAGACCGAAGTGGGCGTAGTGGTCGGTCGGGCTGGCGGCGGCGAGGGCACCGAAGCTGTCCATCGCCTCCCGGTGCTGGCCGGCGTCGTACTGGGCGCGGGCGAGTGCCTCCAGCACGTCGCGCCGGCCCGGCTCGCTCTCGGCCACCCGCGCCAGCAGCGTCGCCGCGGCTGCCGGGTTGCCCGCGGCGAGCAGGTCCAGGCCGCGCCGGTACCACTCGTAGACACCGCCCTCGGGCAGGGTTCCGTCCGACACCGCAGCTCCTCACCGTCCGGCTGTCACCGCCGTTGGCCTCGGCGGCACGGGCGTACCCGCCTCCGGCGCACACCGGGACGGGCACCGCCGACCGCGAGGCGGGGCGCCGCCGGGCGGCACTCCTACGATCGGCTCCATGGCCTCGTCGTCGGCGGACTCCCGACCCACCGCCCGCGGCGGCCTGGACGTGCGGGCCTTCCACGGGCTGGTGTACCGGCAGCAGGACCCCGACCACCTGGCTCGTGTGACCTCGCCGGCCTACGACCTGGTGACCGCTGCCGGCCGGGACCGGCTGGCCGCCGTCGACCCCCACAACATCGTGCGCCTGATCCTGCCCCGCGTCGAGGCCGGGCCGGTGGTCCCCGGGACGCACGGAGCACCCGCGGACGCCGAGCCGGTCGACTCCGCCCGGCAGGCGGCCGGGACCCTGCGGGACTGGCTGACCGACGGCGTGCTCGACCGGACGTCGGCCCCCGGGCTCTGGCGCTACGAGATGCGCGGCCCGGGCGCCGCGACCACCACGGGCTGGCTCGGCGCCGTCACGCTCCCTGCGCCCGGATCGGACGCCGTGCTGCCGCATGAGGACACCTACGCGCCGGCCGTCGAGGGCCGGCGGGCGCTGCTGGCCGCGACCGGCACCGACCTGGAGCCGATCGTCCTGGCGCACGACGCCGACGACGAGCTCGCCGAGCTGACGACGCAGGCCGGTCTGGCGGCGCCGGACATGGAGGTCGCCGACCCGGACGGGGTGTCCCACCGGCTGTGGGCGGTGACCGACCCGGAGGCAGTCGCCGCGCTGACCCGCGCGCTCGGCAGGACCAGCGCGGTGATCGCCGACGGGCACCACCGCTTCGCCGCCGCCCGGGCGCACAGCCGATCCGGCGCCCCCGGCAGTGACTCGGTGCTGGCGCTGCTGACGCCGATGGGCCCCGGCGGCCTCCGGGTGCACGCCATCCACCGGGTGCTGCCGGACCTGCCGCTCGGTGCGGCCACCGAGGCCGCCCGGGCCGGCTTCCGGACGCGGGAACTGGCCACGCCCGCGGGCGTGCCCGACGCCGTGCGCAGCTGGCTCGACCGGGAGGATGCGGCCGGGTTCCTGCTCACCGACGGCGACCACGTCGTCGTGCTCGACCAGCCCACGCCGGAGGTGCTCGCGGCGGTGCCCGGTGAGGCGCCGGCCGCGTGGCGGAGGTTGGACGTGGTGCTCGCCCACCACGGGCTGATCACCGGGCTGTGGGGACGTCCCGACGACCCGTCCTCGGTGCTCATCGCCCACGACGTGGCGGAGGCGCTCGGAGCGGCTCGGGAACGGCAGGGCACGGCTCTGCTGTTGCGTTCCCCGTCGCCCGCGGGGGTCGCTGCCGTGGCACGGGCCGGCGCCCGGATGCCCCGGAAGTCGACGTTGTTCGTGCCCAAACCGCGGACGGGCCTCGTGCTGCGCCCGCACCTCGGCTGACCTCACGCCGTCCGGGCCGGGGAGCCGGTGCCGGCGCGGGCCACCTTGCGCCCCCGCCGGCAGTCGACCTCGTAGGTCGTCCCGGTGCCGCTCACCGTGCGCCAGAAGCGGCGCTGCAGGGCACCTTCCACCTCGATGAGGTCTGCGGCGGCCCAGGCGACCGCGTACCTCCGCAGCGCGGGCAGGAAGCTGATGCAGGTGATCGTGTCCGTCGCCGGCACCTGCGGGCGGGGGTCGTCCCGCTCCACCACGAGGCGGAACACCACCAGCGGGTCACCGCTGGGCAGGACCCGCAGCTCCGCAGGCGCGGACAGCCGTCCACGCAGCACCACGTCGTCCCGATCGACCACAGCCAGGCTCATGTGCCCAGGCTGCCCACCGGCCGGTCGTGGTGACAGGCCCGCCCGCCATCTGTGGACGGGCCTGCCACCTGTGGACGACGGGCGTCAGTTCGTCGGTGCCCCGTGCTCGTCGTCCTCGTCCTCGTCGGGCGAAGCGAGGACGGGGGCCGCCTGGAACAGCCGGGTGTGGTCGTGCTCCACGGCGGCCCGGGGCGGCGGGGTCTCCCCCAGCAGCTCGGCGACCTCGGCCTCCACGTCGTCCTCGGCCGGGTCGTACTCGACGCCGGCCGCGTCCCCGAGCTCGTCGTCGTCGCCGACGGTCGCCTCGCCGGTGGCGACGTCGCCGGACGCCTCGTCAGCGGCAGAGGGCCCGCCCTCCTCCTCGTCGTCGTCCTCGTCCTCGTCCTCGTCCTCGTCCTCGTCCTCGTCGGCGATGGTGCCGAACCGGTCGGAGACTCCGGTGAGGTCGTCGGGGTCGGCGGCGGCGATGGCTGCGTACCAGTCCATCGCGAGCTCGTCCTGGCCGTCCTCCTGCAGCGCGTCGGCGTAGGCGATGGCCAGCCGCAGGCGCCCGAGGTCGGCGCGGCCGAGCTCCGCCGGGCGAGGCCGGCCACCCATGGCCGCCGCGAGCACGAGGATGGCGGCCGGGAGCTCACCGAGGTCCTGACGGGCACCTGCCTCGACCAGCCGGAGCTCGATGACCTCGTCCCGGTCGGGCGTGGCCTCCAGTGCCTCGGCGACCAGCCGCAGCGCGACGTCGGGGCGGCCCTGGGCCCGCTCGCAGTCGGCCAGGACCGCGCGGTAGGACTCGTCGCCGCTCATCCGGCGGTAGGCGCGCAGCTCGCGGGCGGCCTCGGCGAAGTCGCCCGCGTGGTAGGCGGCGACGCCGACGGCCTCGCGGACCGCGGCGACCCTCGAGGCCCGGTCGCGCGCCGCGCGTGCGTGCGCGAGCGCGGCCACGGGGTCGTCGTCGACCAGTCCCCCGGCCGCCACGAGGTGCTGGCCGACCTTCTCCGCGTTCCGGGGGTCCAGGCCGCGCAGCGCCTGCCGGACGGCGGGGTCGAGGTCGTGCTGGTCGACCCACTCCGGCAGGGCGGGGCCGGGGTCGCGCCGGGGCCGGTCGTCGAACGAACCGCCGGGGCGGCCGGCTCGGTCACCCGACGGGCGCCCAGCACCCTGCGGGCGTCCACCCGAGGGACGACGGTCCTGCCACGCGGGCCGGTCACCCGACGGACGCCCGCCACCCTGCGGGCGATCACCCGTGGGGCGCCGGTCCTGCCACTGCGGCCGATCACCCGACGGACGCCCGCCACCCTGCGGGCGATCACCCGAGGGACGCCGGTCCTGCCACCGCGGCCGATCACCCGACGGACGCCCGCCACCCTGCGGGCGATCACCCGAGGGACGCCGGTCCTGCCACTGCGGCCGATCACCCGACGGACGCCCGGGACCCTGGGGACGGTCGCCGGACGGACGCCGGTCCTGCCACTGCGGCCGATCCCCACCAGGACGGCCGCCATCCTGCGGGCGATCTCCAGCGGGGCGACGGTCCTGCCACGCCGGCCGGTCACCCGACGGACGCCCGGCACCCTGCGGGCGGTCCCCGGACGGACGACGGTCCTGCCACTGCGGACGATCACCCGACGGACGCCCGCCACCCTGCGGACGATCCCCCGTGGGGCGACGGTCCTGCCACGCCGGCCGGTCACCGCTCGGACGACCGGGACCCTGAGGACGGTCACCGGACGGACGCCGGTCCTGCCACTGCGGACGATCACCCGACGGACGACCGCGACCCTGGGGACGATCACCCGAGGGACGTCGGTCCTGCCACTGGGGACGATCGCCACCGGGACGACCGCCACCCTGCGGGCGATCCCCCGATGGGCGACGGTCCTGCCACGCCGGCCGGTCACCCGACGGGCGCCCGGCACCCTGCGAACGGTCCGAGGACGGACGTCGGTCCTGCCACTGCGGACGATCACCACCGAGTCGACCAGCACCCTGCGCCCGGTCGCTCAAGGGGCGCCGGTCCTGCCACTGCGGACGATCACCACCGGGTCGACCAGCACCCTGCGCCCGGTCGCTCGAGGGGCGACGATCCTGCCACTGCGGACGATCCTCACCCTGCGGACGCCCAGCACCCTGCGGGCGTCCAGCGCCCGGGGCGCGGTCACCGGTAGGTCGGCGGTCTTGCCAGGTAGGGCGGCCGGTGCCCGGCGACCGGTCACCGGGGGGTCGCCGGTCCTGGCCCTGCGGACGGTCAGCGGATGGGCGTCCACCCGGGGAGGGCCGGTCGTCCCGGGACGAGGGGTAGTCCCGGCCCCCACGGTGACCCGCCGGGTGCTGCGGGCGGTCGCCGCCGCGACCCGAGGCTCCGGGCCGCCCACCGCGGCCGGCCGGCGTGCCGCTGCCCCGTCCACCGGAGCCGTCGCGAGGACCTCGGCCGCCGGCTGAGCCGGAACCGCGTCGGGGGGAAGTCATGACTGCGTTGACACCTCGTGGATCATCGGCGCCCCCGCAGGGTGCACCGGGCGGTCTTCCGGACGCACGAAAACGGGGGTCGAGGCATGTGCCTCGACCCCCGTTCCGTAAAAGATGTCCGGCGGCGTCCTACTCTCCCACCCAGTCCCCCGGGCAGTACCATCGGCGCTGAAAGGCTTAGCTTCCGGGTTCGGAATGAGACCGGGCGTTTCCCTTTCGCCATGACCGCCGTAACGCTGTGAAGATATCCCCCCACACCACACCCCGAACCCCCCACCCCGACCACGGTCCGGGCCCTCGAGGGCCCGAACACGGGTGGGGTGGTGCATGGGTGTGGCACTGGGGGTGGGACACGAATGCCCGCACCTTCAGAACCGCACAGTGGACGCGAAACAACCTGCAAGACAGTCGGTGGTGTGTGTCAAGCCCTCGGCCTA
>NZ_JAAGWK010000018.1 GCF_010685995.1 Goekera deserti
GTCCCGGGAGAAGCGGGCATGCCGCTTCCACACCGTCTGCCACGGCCCGAACCGCTCCGGCAGATCCCGCCAGGCGATCCCGCAGCGGTAGCGGTGCACGATCCCCTCGACCACCTGCCGATGCTCCCGATACGGCCGTGACCGTCCCCTGACCTGCGGCATCAGCGGCTCGATCACCGCCCACTGCGCATCCGTCAACTCAGCCAGCGGCGCCACGATCAAGATCCTGCCAGGTCAGCCCGACTTGGGAGACGTGCCCTAGGCGCGCCTCCTAGAACCGCCCGCCGAGCCGACGGGATCGCCTTGGGACGAGGCGGCCCTCATATTCGGCCGAGGTGCCACACAGGGCTGTAACCGAGTCAGGAGGCTTGGAAGACGGTGTCGAGATGCCACTCGAGGAACTGCTTGCCGGGACGGTCGGCCCGGCGCTCGGGCAGGGCGATGGTCTGGCCGGCGCGGCTGTAGAACTGTTCGCCGTTGCGGAACTCCGCGCGTAGCCGTGGGCTGACCAGCAGCCGGTGATGGGTGTCGACGCCGAGGTAGCCGCGGTCGTAGAGGGTGTGCACGTCTGAGCGCAACAGCACGCCGTTGTCGAGCCGGTGTTCACCGCCGGAGGGCAGCGGGCGGATGTGCGCGGCCTGCAGGGTGGGACGGATCTTGTCCCCGGTGATGGCGCAGCGGCGGTCGTAGGCGCCCAGAACCACAGCTTGGAAGGCCTGCTGCCCGAGGCGTTGGGGTGTCAGGCGGGGGTCGCCGTACACCGGCCCGTCCAGCCGCCACGCCTGCTCCAGGTCGAGCTCGATATCGGTGCCGAGCACCCGATGCAGCAGCCGGCTGAAGTAGGTCGACCAGCGGGCGTCAGCCAGGTCATAGCCCTTGCCCTGCACGATGCTGGGAGCGAACTCCGGTGGTGGCTCCGCAGCCGTGTCGGCGGGGAAGAAGCGGGTGTCGCGCACCAGCACGCAGCCGATGACCGGGTCCTCGTGCGCGGTGAGGGGCTGCCGGCGGTACCCGCCGACCCGGGCGCGCATCTCCTCCAACGTGCGGGCGCCGTTGCCGAGGCCAAACATCTCCCAGGCCTCAGAGATCCGCAGCGGGACGAAGCCACTGTAGAAGCCACCGCCCACCACGCGGTTGTGCGGATGGTGGCTCTTGAAGAAGAACGGCTCCCCCAGGCTGAGTGCTCCGAACCGCCGACCGCCGGACGGGCGCCAAAAGTTCACCTCACCGCCAGCCGGCTGGTCGGCGAGCTGGCGGTACCACTCGCCGTCGGTGACCCCGACGTAGGCCTTCACGCTCGCCAGTGTGCAGCGACAAGCTGATTGGGCAACGTCAAGGCGCCTCATCCATCCTTGCGGAAGCCTTCGATGTCTATTGCGGTTGGGAAGCCAGGGCTCGCCTTGCGGCGCTCGCAAACCAAGGCTTCGGCCTTGGACTTCATGGACCTCTTCCACCGTCGGCGGCCGCGAATGTGAGCCCAGGTCAGCAGGAGCGCCAAGCCACCCAAGACTCCGATGACGCGAACAAGGCGCCAAGAATCCACCCACCCATCGCCGGTGAAGAACACCGGGTCACGAAGCAGCGCAACCAAGATGACGAGCAGGAGCAAGACCACCGGCATGAGCAGCCAAGTAGGGCTCGGCGTGCTGGCGACCTGTGATGGGGTCAACGGGGGTCGAGGCGGGCGGGGCCTTCTGCCTTTGGTCGAGGAAGTGCGCGTTGGCCGTGGCGAAGCCGGTTCACTCTCGAACAGGCGCTTGCCTAATTCAGGCGACGATTGGACGGGCCCTGTGCGCACCGCTCCTGAACCGGGTTCAGTCCTCGACGAGGGCTGATGCGGCTTCGGCCTAAAGATGTGCTGCGCAACGCGGCCGACCGGGGTCATACGGCCGTCGACGTCAAAGACGAACAAGGCAACGGCCCGTTTGTCCGCCTCCTCGATCGCCGCCTTGCTATAGGCGCTGGCAGCGAAGAAGAACTTTTGGGCTGGCGGATGGTCCAGCGAAGCGCCCAGTAACCGCTGGATGTCCGGACGGCCCACCTGGACGGGTCGGTTCTTCACCTGATCCGGGCCAACAGGCAGAGCTCGGGCATCGGCGTGGCCCCGCTGGCGCAGCCAACGCTCAGCGGCAATCTCGGCATCCCGCGGAGTGGTGATCCGCATCGGTTCCGGCTGCATCACATCCCCTGTTCGCTGAACAACGCCTGGTGACAGCGCAGGCGCTCCAGCAGGACGATTGAGTCTTGCAGCTGCCGATACACCGCACATGCAGAAGAACCTCATCATGACGATCACCGCGGTGGCCGCGCTCACCGCCGGCTGCTCAAGCTCAGCTGAGGAAGTCACGGTCGCTGCGCCCAGCACGACCGTCGCAGCACCCGCGCCGTCCTCAACGGCGGCAGCGCCGACCACGGCCGCCGAGAGCCTGGACGCAGCGGCGGTCCTGGCCCAGCTACAGAGCGCCGGCCTGCCTATCACCGACAGTGCCGCTGTGACCGAGACCAACGACTCAAACAACCTCATCGGCCGGCCGGGGCAGTACGTGTCGAAGGTGGCGTTCGCCGATAGCCGCGTCGGCCAACCGATCGACCAGGCCGCCCCCGGCAATGAGGCCGGCGGGTCGATCGAGGTGTTCACCACGGCCGCCGAGGCGCAGGCACGGTCGGACTACATCCAGAAGAGCCTGGCCAGCCTGGGCCCGGCCGCCGGCACCGAGTACCACTACCTCACCGGCACAGCTCTGGTCCGAGTCACCGGCGTGCTGCCGCCCTCGGCTGCAGCCGAGTACGAGACCGCCGTCGCCTCGATCGGCTGACCCGATGCTGCCGTCTGCCTCAGGTGACGGAGGCGGGCCCAGACAGCGCCAAAGCCGGGTCCCGTCATTCCGGCGGGGGTCCCGGCCTCACTTCCCACAACCCGTGGGAGGTGGGCTACGTCCTCATACTGCCAGGAACCTAGGTAAGGCAACGCAAGGGCCGCGCCTCACCTCATCGAGGGGTCGCTCGCTAAGTCGCTCTAGCAGCTACTGGTCGGCCAGCGGCCGCGCGCCCGCTGGCCGGCGCGGTACGTGGTGCTTGTCCAGGGCCCGCCGGACGGCGGTCTGGGTGCGGTCGACGAGCTCGGCGATCTCCCGCAGGGACCGGCCCTCGGCGTACCGCTCGACAATGAAGGCATCCAGCCGCGCCTGTAGCAGCGGGTGCGCGCTGTACCGGGTGCCGGCGTACTCCGGCCGCGGGCGCAGCTGCGGCCGCGGCGGGTAGGGCACGCGCTCGAGTGTGCCCACCTTCGGACAAGTCAGGCCGTAGGCGGAGGGTCTTCTCGCCGAGAAGGGGGATGCCACCGTCAGAGTCGGTGATCTCTTCGCGTTAGTTCGGAGGCCGGGCTAGGCGATGCGCGCGAAGTCCAGCGCCTTGACGCGGTCGCTGCCGTCCCCCACCAGCTGCTCCCAGATCTCCGCGACTCGCGTTGTCTCGGTGGCGCGGACGAATTCGAGGCAGGGCCACAGCGGCTTCCGCCCCACCGCCCCAGCCGTCGGCGTCGGCGTCGAGCACCCCGTCGGTGGCCGGTGCGGCGGTCAGCGCCAGGGCGGCGGCCAGCGTGCTGGCCCCGGCGCCGCCGCAGCTGCCGGCCACGGCCGCGAGCCAGCCGCGGGCGACCGGCACGCGCAGGGCGGTGACCACCCGCTCCACGAACCAGTGCTCGTCGCGCGGGAGCGCCAGCACCCGCTCGGCGCCGGCCTCGACCGCCGCGGCCCAGTCGTCGGCGGGCAGGTCCCGGTCGGCGACGACCAGCACCCCGGGACGGCGGGGCAGCCCTCGCACCGCGGCCGAGGCCAGGGCGTCGGCGCAGAGGACCACCAGGGACGCCGTGCGGTGCGCGCGCCGCAGCGGGGCACCGCCCTGGGCCACCTCGGGGGTGCACCCGGCGGTGGCGAGCAGCCGGAGGACGTCGTCGAGCAGGTCGTCGTCGGCGCCGACCACGAGTGGAGGGGAGCCGGGCGGGGGTGCGGTGCGCCCGGGGCGGGCGGAGTGGACGGTCACCCCGACACCGCACCCGGCAGGGCCCGTCGGCGCGAGGACCTGCGGCGATCTGTGGACAACCCCTACGGGTGTGGACGGCGGCGAGCCGCGGGGGCGCCGACGTGGGTGCACTTACCGTGTGACCTGTGCACCGCAGCGCAGCCTTCTTCGACCTGGACAAGACGGTCATCGCCAAGTCCAGCGCGCTGGCGTTCGGCAAGCCCTTCTTCCAGGGCGGGCTGATCAACCGGCGGGCGGTGCTCAAGGGCGCCTACGCCCAGTTCGTGTTCTCGGTGGCCGGCGCCGACGAGGACCAGATGGAGCGGATGCGCGACCAGCTCACCGCCATGTGCACCGGCTGGGACGCCGCGGTGGTCCAGGAGATCGTCCGGGAGACGCTGCACGTGATCGTGGACCCGCTGGTCTACGCCGAGGCCGCCGACCTCATCCAGGAGCACCGGGACGCGGGTCGGGAGATCGTCATCGTCTCCAGCAGCGGGGCGGAGATGGTCGAGCCGATCGGCGAGATGCTCGGCGCCGACCGCGTCATCGCCACCCGGATGGTCGTCCAGGACGGCCGGTACACCGGCGAGGTCGCCTACTACGCCTACGGGGAGAACAAGGCCGCGGCGGTGCGCGAGGTGGCGGCCGAGATGGGCTACGACCTGGCCGACTGCCACGCCTACAGCGACTCGATCACCGACCTGCCGATGCTCTCCGCGGTGGGCCACCCCACGGCGGTCAACCCCGACCGGGGGCTGCGCCGGGAGGCCGCCCGGCGCGGCTGGCCGGTGCTCACCTTCGTGCGCCCGGTGCCGCTGCGCACCCGGTTCACCCCGCCCCGCGGGCAGGTCGTCACCGGGGCGGCCGTGGGGGTGGGTGCCGCGGTCGCCGGGTTGGCCTGGTACGCCCGCCGCCGCACGCTGCGCGGGCCGGCGGTCGGCCGGACGGACGCCTCCGACGTGCTGGTCCCCCGCCGCGGCCGCCGCGAGGCCTGACCTCCCCGCGGCCGCTACCGTCCACCCACCGGGCGCCGGTGCGCCCCGGTCAGCACGACGACGACGGGAGCAGCCACGTGCCGGAGCGGACCACCCGCGCGGCCGAGCGCGGCCCGGACCTGGTCGTGCCGCTGTGGCGGGCGGTGATCGCCTTCCGGGTGCTCACCCTGGGGCTGGCCGTGGGCGGCTGGGCGTTCGCCCGGGACGAGTACCCCGGCACCCTCGCCCCGGTGCTGCTACTGGTGGCGATGGCGGTGTGGACCGCGGTCACCAGCGTCGCGTACGCCCGGGCGTCCGGCCGGCGCACCCGCTCGGCGGTCGTGGACCTCGCCGGCACCCTGGTGGTCATCGCCCTCACGCTGACCACCCAGAGCACCGAGGGGCTGCACGGGTCGGCGCCGATCATCACCGGCATCTGGGTGGCCGGGCCCGCCTTCGCCCTGGCCCTCACCGAGGGTCGCGACGGCGGGGCGGCGGGCGCGGTGGTGGTGTGGGTCGCGGTGACCGCGCTGCGCGCCCGGGTGGGCGACGCCGAGTTCGGCAACCTGGTGCTGCTGATGGTGTCCTCGGTGCTGGTCGGCTACGCAGCCACCACCACCCGGCGGGCCACCGTCGCCCTGCAGGAGGCCACCGCGGCCGCGGCAGCCGCCGCCGAGCGCGAGCGGCTGTCCCGCTCGATCCACGACGGGGTGCTGCAGGTGCTCGCCGCGGTGCGCCGGCGGGGCGAGCAGATCGGGGGCGAGGCGGCCGACCTGGCCCGGCTGGCCGCCGAGCAGGAGGTGGCGCTGCGGGCGCTGATGTCGGCCGGCCCGACCACCGCCGCCGGCCGCACCGACCTGGCCGCCTCGCTGCGGCTGCTGGCCACCCCGCGGGTCCAGGTGGTGACCCCGGCCGGGCCGTTACCGCTGCCGAGTGCCACGGTGCACGAGCTCACCGCCGTGGTGCGGGAGGCGCTGACGAACACCGCCGCCCACGCCGGCGACGACGCCCGCGCGTGGGTGAGCGTGGAGGAGGACGACACGGGGGTGCTGGTGAGCGTGCGGGACGACGGGCGGGGCATCGAGCCGGGCCGGCTGGACGCGGCGGTGCTGGACGGCCACCGCGGGATCAGCCAGTCCATCTGCGGGCGGGTCCGCGACCTGGGCGGCACCGCGACGCTGCGCAGCGCACCCGGGGAGGGCACCGAGTGGGAGCTGGTCGTGCCCGTCCCGCAGGCTGTGCGCCGGTGACCGGCCCAGCGGCGGAGCAGGACGCAGCGACCACCGTGATGGTCGTCGACGACCACCCCATGTGGCGGGAGGCCGTGGCCCGCGACCTCGGCGAACGCGGCCACCACGTCGTGGCCACGGCCGGCGACGCCGCGGCGGCGGGCCGGATCGCCCGCGCGGTGCGCCCGGACGTCGTCGTGCTGGACCTGAACCTGGGCACCGCCTCCGGCGTCGACGTCACCCGGGACGTGGTCGGCGCACTGCCCGGCACGCGCGTGCTGGTGCTGTCGGCCAGCGCCGAGCAGAGCGACGTGCTGGAGGCGGTCAAGGCGGGCGCGTCGGGCTACCTGGTGAAGTCCGCCTCGCTGGACGAGCTGGACGACGCCGTCCGGCGCACCGCCGCCGGCGACGCGGTGTTCAGCGCCGGGCTGGCCGGGCTGCTGCTCGGGGAGTTCCGCCGGCTGCAGTCCGGGCCCGACGACGGCGTCCCGAAGCTGACCGAGCGGGAGGTGGAGGTGCTGCGGCTGGTGTCGCGCGGGCTGTCCGCCCGGCAGATCGCCGAGCGCCTGGTGCTGTCGCACCGCACGGTGGAGAACCACGTGCAGAACACGCTGCGCAAGCTGCACCTGCACAACCGGGTCGAGCTGACCCGCTACGCCATCGAGCACGGCCTCACCGACACCTGACCCGCGGAAAGCCCGGTGAGGACCGCCCAGCGGCCACTTCCGCGGAAACGGCCATCTACCGCGGCCCCGCCCGGGAACGACCGGGATCAACAGCGGCCATTTCCGCGGGAACGGCCGTCAGACGCCGAGGCGCTGGCGGACCGTGTCGACCAGGGTGCGCACGCCGGAGACGGGCTGGAAGGCCCGCGCCGCGGCGGTGAGCGCGACCTGCTCGTCGGCGGCCAGCTCCAGGTCGGCCGCGGCCACGTTGAACTCCAGCTGCTCCACGCCGGAGGCACCGGGGATGACCACCACCTGCGGCAGGCCGAGCAGCCAGGCCAGCGCGACCTGCGCCGGCTTCACGTCGTGCGCTGCGGCGACCTCGCGCAGCAGGTCCAGCAGCGGCGCGATCCGCGCCAGGTTCTCGGTACCGAACAGCGGGTTGACCGCGCGCACCCCGCCGGGGCGGTTGTCGACCCCGTACCGGCCGCCGAGCAGGCCCTGCGCGAGCGGGCTGTAGGCCATCACCATGCGGTTCTCCCGCTGGGCGAAGGGCACCAGGTCGTCCAGCGGCTCGGCGTGCGCCAGCGAGAACTGCACCTGGTTGCTCACCACCGGTCGGCCCAGCGCGACGTCGGCGGCCTGCCAGCGGGCCAGCGAGTAGTTGCTCACCCCGACCGCACCGATCCGGCCCTCGTCGAGCAGCGCACCCATGCCCTGCATCGTCACCGAGTCGGGCACCACCGGGTTGGGCTGGTGCACCTGGTACAGCGGGATGCGCCGCAGGTCCATCCGCCGCGCGCTGCCCTCGAAGCGGTTGCGCACCACGGCCGGGAAGGGCGCCACCGGGAAGACCTTGCTGGCCACCACGACGTCGGTGCGGTCCGACCCCAGCGCCTCGGCCAGGATCCGCTCGCTCTTGCCGAAGCCGTAGACCTCGGCGGTGTCGAACAGGGTGACGCCGAGGTCGCGGGCGCGGCGGACGATGGCCCGCGCGTCGCCCGCGGCGTAGGAGTCGCCGTAGCCCCACTCCTTGGAACCGAACTGCCAGGTGCCCAGACCCACCCGGCTGACCTGACCGAGACCGTCGACGTCGAGGAAGCGCATGGCCGCCAGTGTCGTCCTCGTGCGGCGCCGGCGCCCGGGCGGTCCGCACTCGCGGGGCCGGCACACCGCAGCAGCGAGGATGGGCCGGTGACACCGACTCCCGCGCCCTCCCCGGCCTGGACGCCGGAACGCGTCGTCGACGTCGACCGGGCCGCCGCGCTGGTCGCCGCGGCCTTCCCCGGGCTCGCCGGCCGACCGGTCGAGCCGTTCGGCGAGGGCTGGGACAACACCGTGCACCTGGTCGGCGGCGAGTGGGCGTTCCGCTTCCCGCGCCGCGCGTCGGCCCTGCCCGGGTTCCGCCGCGAACTCGAGGTGCTGCCCCGGCTGGCACCGCTGCTGCCACTGCCGGTGCCGGTGCCCGACCTGGTCGCCGTCGACGACGACCCGGTCTCACCCTGGCCGTTCACCGGCTCCCGGCTGCTGCCCGGCAGCGAGCTGGCCGAGCTGCGCCTGCCCGAGGCGGACCGGACGGAGGCGGCCGCCGCGCTCGGGGCCTTCCTGCGGGCCCTGCACGCACCGGCCACCCGGGACGCCGTCGACGTCGCGCTGCCCGTCGACCCGGTCCAGCGCGGCTGGCCCGCCGTCCGGCCGGAGCGCGCCCGGGCGCTGCTGGACCGGCTGACCGACGACGGCACCTGGCCCGGTGACCCCACCGTGCACGCGCTGCTGACCGAGGCCGGCCGGCTGGACGCACCCGCCGGGGAGCCGGTGCTCGCGCACGGCGACCTGCACGTGCGGCACGTGCTGCTGGACGGCGCGGGCTCGCTCACCGGCGTCATCGACTGGGGCGACGTGTGCCTCGCCGACCCCGCCGTCGACCTGTCCGTGGCGTACGCGGCGTTCACCGGCCGGGCGCGGGCGGCGCTGCTGGACTCCTACGGACCGATGGACGCCGAGCGGGAGCTCCGCGCGCGGGCGCTGGCCGTCCGGCTCAGCGCCCTGCTCGCCGACCACGCCGCCGCCGCGGGCCGGGAGACCCTGCTGGCCGAGGCACTCGCCGGCCTGCGCCGCGCCGTCGACCCGACCTGACACGCCACCGCCCGCAGGGTCCACGGAACCCGCCCACACAGCACGCACGAACCGCAGCCACCAGAGTGCGCAGGAGCACGACCACAGAAAGCGCGCGAACGGCGGGGGCGGGGGCGGGACCCGGGTCAGCCGCGCTGCAGGCTCTCGCAGACGGCCAGACCCTCCAGGGCGCCGTGCTCGGTGGCGCGGCAGCAGTGCACCAGCCAGGCGGCGACGCCGTCCGGGTCGCCGGAGCGGTAGCCGGCGAGCGCGGCCCGGTAGCCGTCGACGCCGAGCTCGGCGAACCCCACCTCGGGCACGGAGACGGCCTTGGGGTCCAGGCCGCGGGCGATGCCGGTGATCCGGGCCGCACCGCGGGCGACGACGCCGTCGGCGAGCCGGAACGGCGCCATCGCGGCCAGCTCTCCGTGCACCACCGCGGCGATCAGCACCGCCGGCAGCGTGGTGGTCGCGGTGATCACCGAGAACAGCGCGCCCAGCCGCGGCCCGACGTCCGGGGCGGGGCGGCCGAGGTCGGCGGCCGGCGCCAGGTCGGCGGCGGCGAGCACGTGCAGCCGGGCGAGCACCTGGCCGGGGGCGCGGTCCCAGGTGTCCACCATGGCGCCCAGGCCCACCGACACCCGCAGCGAGCCCTGCAGCACCGGGTCGTGCACGTCACCGGCGCGCAACTCGGCCAGCGGCACGTCCACGCCCTCCAGCGCGGCCGACGCCCGCGCCCCGCGCAGCGCGGACTCCGAGCTGACCCCGGCCGACTCCCGGCGCAGCACCTTGTGGCCCAGCAGCCGGTCGACGGAGGCGCGGGCCGACTCGGCGGCCTCGGCGACCCCGGGCAGCCCGAGCAGCGGCGCGAGCGGGTCGGGGGCGGCCGGGCGGGGCGCGGACGCGCCGGGGCGCATCGGGATGGTCACCCGCGCAACGGTACGAGCCGGCGGTGCGGCGCACTCGCCTAGGCTGTGCCGCGATGGCCGCCCCGCTGACCCTGCTCGTCGTCCGGCACGGCCAGAGCGAGTGGAACGCCGCCGGGCTGATGCAGGGCCAGGTGGCGCACGTGCCGTTGACCGAGCTCGGGCACGCCCAGGCCCGTTCCGCGGCCGACGAGCTGGCGTCGCTCGCTCCCGGCGCGCTGCTGAGCAGCGACCTGCAGCGAGCCGTGCAGACCGCCGAGCACTGCGCCCGCACCACCGGGCTGCCGGTGACCACGACCCCGGCGCTGCGCGAGCAGGGCTACGGCGACTACGAGGGCCGGCCCAGCCGCGAGCTGTGGGACCTCGTCGACTGGACCGACGTGCACTGGGCGGCGCCCGGCGGCGGCGAGAGCCTGGCCCAGCTGCACGCCCGGGTGGCCGGCTTCCTGGAACTGCTGCGCGCCGACCCGCCCGCCGACGTCGTCGCGCTGGTGACCCACGGCGACACGATCCGCGCCCTGACCGCGGTGCTCGCCGGCGACGGACCCGAGGCGATGCCGGTGGTCACCCCGCACAACGGCACGGTCACCCGCGTCGAGCTGCCGCGGTGAGCGCGGGCGGTGTCGGGCCGTGAGCCGGGTGCTGGTGCTCGGCGGCTCACGGTCGGGCAAGTCCGCGCACGCCGAGTCGCTGCTGGCAGGCCGGGACGACGTCCTGTACCTGGCGACCTCGCGGGTCGAGGACACCGACGCCGACTGGGCCGAGCGGGTCCGGCTGCACCGCGACCGCCGCCCCGCGGGCTGGACGACGCTGGAGACCACCCTGCCCTCGGACCTGATCCGGCCCGGCGCGGTGCTGGTGGACAGCATCACCACCTGGGTGGCGGCGCTGATGGACGAGACCGGTGTGTGGACCGACGACGAGGCAGCCCCGGCGCGGCTGGCCGGCCGCTGCGACGCCCTGGTCAACGCCTGGGTGATGACGCCGGCGCACGTGGTGGCGGTCAGCGACGAGGTCGGGCTGGGCGTCGTGCCGGAGACCCGCTCGGGCCGGCTGTTCCGGGACACCCTGGGCACGGTCAACCAGCGGCTGGCCGCCACCGCCGACGAGGTGTGGTTCGTGGTCGCCGGGCTGCCCCAGCGCCTGCGGTGAGGCGACCGTGGTGGGCCGGCCCCGCCGAGTCGCTCGCGCTGCTGACCGCCGTCCGGGTGCCGGCGGCCGCCTCGGCCCGCGGGGTGCTGCCGTGGGCGCCGCTGACCGGGCTGCTGCTCGGCCTCGCCGCAGCGGGCACCGCCTGGTTGGCGGCCCGGTACGCGACACCGCAGGTCGGCGCGGTGCTGGGCGTGGCGGTGCTGGCCGCGCTGACCCGCGGGCTGCACCTGGACGGGCTGGCCGACACCGCCGACGGGCTGGGCCCGCTGCGCGGCCGGGAACGCGCGCTGGCGGTGATGCGCCAGGGCGACGTCGGCCCGTTCGGCGTCGTCACCCTGGTGCTGGTGCTGCTGCTGCAGGTGGCCTGCCTGGCCGCGCTGCTCGACCGGGACGGCGGCTGGCCGGCCCTGGTCACCGCGGTGGTCACCGCCCGGCTGGCCATGGCACGCACCGGGCTGGCGGGGGTGCCGGTGGCCGAGGGGTCCTCGCTGGGCCGGGCGGTGGCCGGCACGGTGTCCCGCGGCTGGCTGGCCGGTGCGCTGCTGCTGTGCCTGGCGGCGGCTGCGGGCGCGGGAGCGGTGACGACCTCCCCGTGGGCGGCCACGGCCGTCGCGGTCGGGCTGGTCTGCTCCGAGCTGCTGTACCGGCGCGCGGTCGGCCGGCTCGGTGGGGTCAACGGCGACGTGATGGGGGCGATGGGCGAGGTGGCGGCCACCGCCGCCCTGCTGACCGCCGTCGTGCTGACCGGCTGACCCCCTGCGTCCCACGGTGTACCCCGGACCCCCGTCCCGCAGCCGGGACCGGGGGTCCGGGGTACACCGTGCACGTCATCGCTCCGGCCGGTGCGCGGACCCGGGCCGGTCGCCCGCACCACGCCCTGCGGCCAGCTCGCGTCCGGCCGCGCCCTGACCGGTGGACCGGTCGACCGAACGTCCGCGCCCGGCGGCGCCGCCACGCGTGGCGGTCCGTGCCGTGCCCGTCAGGCCTGCGCGCCGGCGCCCGGCTGCTGGGCCGGGGTCCCGCCGCCCTCCAGGTCGCCCTCGGTGTCCAGGTAGGCCTGGCGCAGGTCGGCGAGCAGCTGCGGGTCGGGCTCGGCCCACATCTGCCGGTCGACCGCCTCCAGCAGTCGCTCGGCGATGCCGTGCAGCGCCCACGGGTTGGACTCCTCCATGAACGCCCGGTTCTCCGGGTCCAGCACGTAGGTCTGCGCCAGCTTCTCGTACATCCAGTCGGCGACGACGCCGGTGGTCGCGTCGTAGCCGAACAGGTAGTCGACGGTGGCGGCCATCTCGAAGGCGCCCTTGTAGCCGTGCCGGCGCATCGCGGCCAGCCACTTGGGGTTGACCACCCGGGCCCGGAACACCCGGGACGTCTCCTCCACCAGCGAGCGGGTGCGCACGTGCTCGGGCCGGGTGGAGTCGCCGATGTAGGCCTTGGGCGAGCTGCCGGTCAGCGCGCGCACCGTCGCCACCATGCCGCCGTGGTACTGGAAGTAGTCGTCGGAGTCGGCGATGTCGTGCTCGCGGGTGTCGATGTTCTTCGCCGCCACCGCGATCCGCCGGTAGGAGGTCTCCATGTCCGGCCGGGCGGCGACGCCGTCCAGCCCGCGACCGTAGGCGTAGCCGCCCCAGACGGCGTAGACCTCGGCCAGGTCGGCGTCCCCGCGCCAGTCCCGGCTGTCGATCAGCGACAGCAACCCGGCCCCGTAGGCACCCGGCTTGGAGCCGAACACCCGGGTGGTGGCCCGCCGGCGGTCGCCGTGCTCGGCGACGTCGGCCTCCACGTGCGCCCGGACGAAGTTCTGCTCCGGCGTCTCGTCCAGCCCGGCGGCCATGGCCACGGCGTCGTCCATCATGGTGACGACGTGCGGGAAGGCGTCCCGGAAGAAGCCGGAGATCCGCACGGTGACGTCGATCCGGGGCCGGCCGAGCTCGGCGAGTGGGATCGGCTCCAGCTTCGTCACCCGGCGGCTGGCCTCGTCCCAGACCGGGCGGATGCCCAGCAGCGCCAGCACCTGGGCGACGTCGTCACCGGAGGTGCGCATGGCCGAGGTGCCCCACACCGAGAGCCCGACCGAGCGCGGGTGGCCCCCGGTCTCGGAGACGTAGCGCTCGACCAGCGACTCGGCCAGGCCCTGCCCGGTCTCCCAGGCCAGCCGGGAGGGCACGGCGCGCGGATCGACGGAGTAGAAGTTGCGCCCGGTCGGCAGCACGTTGACCAGCCCGCGCAGCGGGGACCCCGACGGGCCCGCCGGGATGTAGCCGCCGTCCAGGGCGTGCAGCGTCATGTCCAGCTCGTCGGTGGTCTTCTCCAGCCGGGGCACCACCTCGGCGACGGCGAACTGCAGCACCCGCTCGACGTCCGGGGAGTCCTCGCCCAGCACCTCGCGGACCACCGGCGCCACGGCCTCGGCGGTCCAGCCGGCCGCCTCCATGCCGGTGACCAGCGCGAGCGCCCGGGCCTCGACGTCGTCGGTCTCGTGCAGGCCGGCCGAGCCGTCCTCCACCAGGCCGAGCGCCTCGCGCAGGCCGGGCAGCGCGACCGAGCCGCCCCAGATCTGCCGGGCCCGCAGGATGGCGAGCACCAGCCCGACCCGGCCGTCACCGGTGGGCGGGGAGCCGAACACGTGCAGCCCGTCGCGGATCTGGGAGTCCTTGACCGCGCAGAGCCAGCCGTCGACGTTGAGGATCATCTCGTCGAACTCAGCGTCGTGCGGGCGCCCGTCCAGCCCCAGGTCGTGGTCGAGCTTCGCGGCCTGGATCAGCGTCCAGATCTGCTGGCGGACGGCGGGCAGCTTGGGCGGGTCCATCGCGGCGATGTTGGCGTGCTCGTCGAGCAGCTGCTCCAGCCGGGCGATGTCGCCGTAGGTGTCCGCCCGGGCCATCGGCGGCACCATGTGGTCGATCAGGGTGGCGTGCGCCCGGCGCTTGGCCTGGCTGCCCTCCCCCGGGTCGTTGACCAGGAACGGGTAGATCATCGGCACGTTGCCCAGCGCCGCGTCGGGCGCGCAGGACGCCGAGAGCCCGACGGTCTTGCCCGGCATCCACTCCAGGTTGCCGTGCTTGCCGACGTGGATCACCGCGTGCGCGCCGAACTCGTGCCGCAGCCACCAGTAGGCGGCCAGGTAGTGGTGGCTCGGCGGCAGGTCGGGGTCGTGGTAGATCGCGATCGGGTTCTCGCCGAAGCCGCGCGGCGGCTGCACCATCACCACGGTGTTGCCGGCGCGCAGGGCGGCGAACACGATGCAGTCGTCGGTCGGGTCCACGAACAGCTCGCCGGGCGGCGGGCCCCAGTGCTCGACCATCCGGTCGGTCAGCTCGGCCGGCAGCGTGTCGAAGAAGGCGCGGTAGGCGTCTGCCTTGATCCGCACCGGCTGGCCGGAGAGCTGCTCCGCGGTGAGCCACTCGGGGTCCTGCCCGCCGGCGACGATCAGCGCGTGCACCAGCGCGTCGCCGTCCAGGTCGGCGACGCCGGGGAAGGAACCCTCGCCGTCGAAGGGCCCGATGTCGTAGCCCTGCCCGGCCATCGCGGCCAGCAGCCGGACCACCGACGCCGGGGTGTCCAGGCCGACGGCGTTGCCGATCCGGGAGTGCTTGGTCGGGTAGGCGCTCAGCATCATCACCACGCGGCGCTCGGCCGGCGGGATGTGCCGCAGTCGGGCGTGGCCCAGCGCGATGCCGGCGACCCGGTCGGCGCGCTCGGGGTCGGCGACGTAGCTGGTCAGCCCCTCGTCGTCGACCTCCTTGAAGGAGAACGGCACGGTGATGATCCGGCCGTCGAACTCCGGGATGGCCACCTGGTTGCCCACGTCCAGCGGGGAGAGCCCGTCGTCGTTGGCCGCCCAGGTGGCGCGGTCGCTGCCCAGCACCAGGCCCTGGACCACCGGCACGTCCAGGTCGGCGAGCAGGCCGACGTCCCAGGCGCCGTCGTCCCCACCGGCCTGCACGGCGGCCGGGGTCTGGCCGCCGGCGGCGAGCACGGTGACCACGAGGGTGTCCACGCCGCGCAGCGCGTCGATCATGGCCGGGTCGATCTGGCGCAGCGAGGCGGTGTAGATCGGCAGCGCCTGCCCACCCGCGGCCTCGATGGACCGGCACAGCACGTCGACGAACGCGGTGTTGCCGGCCAGGTGGTGCGCCCGGTAGTACAGGACGCCGACCGTGGGCCCGTCGTTGACCGCGGGGCGGGGCACGACCCCCCAGGACGGCGCGACGGCGGGCGCGTCGAAGCCCTCGCCGTCCAGCAGGATGGTGTCGGACAGGAAGCGGTGCAGCTGCACGACGTTCTCCGGGCCGCCCTGGGCCAGGTAACCGTGGGCCTGCGTGGCCAGCCCCATCGGGACGGTGGACAGCTCCATCAGCTCGGCGTCCGGGATCTGCTCGCCACCCAGCACGATCACCGGGCGGGGGCCGGCGAGCAGCGGGGCGATCATCTCCTCGTACCGGCGCCGCGTCCCGAGGATCCGGACGACGACCAGGTCGGTGCCCTCGCAGAACTCGGCCAGCTTCTCCGGGCCCACGCGGTACGGGTTGCCCAGCTTCCAGTCGGAGTCCGAGGTGCGCGCCGACAGCAGGTCGGTGTCGGAGGTGGACAGCAGGGCGAACGTGCGTGTGCTCATGGCGAGCCTCCCTCGGGGTCCGCGCGTGCAGGTGTCGGACCTCGTGTCGTCGGGCACGGCAGCCGGCGTCTGGCTCCCCCGGTCGCCCGGGGTCACAGTGGCGGGACCGCGCCGGCTCGTGTTCCGGCTTCCTCGCTGCACTGCCGTGATGCGCCGACGGTACCGCCCCTCCCCCGGCCGCCTCCCGGCGCGCGCGGCGAGGCCCCCGCGTCCGGTGCGCCGGGCCGGGCGCCGCCCAGGCACCGTCGGCACCTCCGGGTCACCGCCCCACGGCCGGACCCGCGGCCGGTGACCTCGCGGTGCCGACGCTGGACGCCACGGGCCACGAGGACGGCCAGGCAGGCGCAGGCGGGCGCGGTGGCGTCGTTGCGGTGGCGGGCGCGCCGGGGCACGCTCGCGGGGTGGCCAGGACACGCGAGCGCGCGCCGGTGACGCCCGAGCGGGAGGCGGAGCTGGCGGCGGTGAGGGCCGCGGTGACCCGCCGGATCGGTCCCGAGTTCGTCGCCGCGCGGCTGGTCCCGCTGCTCACGCTCCCGGTCGACCTGGCCCTGCCGCTGCTCCGGCGCCTGCGGGGCCGGACGGGCGTGGCGCTGGCCCCCGACCTGGTCACCCAGCTGAACACGGTGGCCGTCGTCGCAGCGGTGCACGCCCTGCGGCGTCGTCCCCGGTCCCGGGCGGAGCGGTGGGCGGCTGCGGGTGCCGCGGTCTGGTGCGCCACCAGTCCGCTGCTGGCGGCGCGCACCGACCGGCTGGTGGTGCTCCGCGGGCGCTCGCCGCTGTGGGCCTACGTGGTCGGCGGCGTCCTCAGCGTGCCGGTGAGCGTCGCGACCGTCACGGCGATGCTGGTCGTCATGCGCTCCGCCCGCGACGAGCACCGGCGCGCCACCGGTCACTGACCTGCCGGCGCGGCGACAGGTGCCCGCCGGCCAGGACGCGCGCGCGGGGCCCCCGGACGGCTGCTCAGGCAAGCCTCAGTTGGCTGGTGGGGTCGCCGGGGAGGTGTCACCCTCGTCCCATGACCTCTCTCCAGGAACTCCCCCAGGTCCAGGACTGCTCCGCCACGAGCTGCTCCTACAACGCCGACGCCGCCTGCCACGCCGGCGCCATCACGATCGGCGGTGACCACGCCCACTGCGGGACCTTCGTCGAGATCTCGTTCCGCAGCGGCCTCGAGCGCACCGGCACGGTCGGTGCCTGCCACCGCACCGACTGCCGGCACAACGAGAAGCTGGAGTGCTCGGCGGCCTCGATCAGCGTGGGCGCCGGTGCCGACGTCGCCGACTGCCTGACCTACGACGCCAGGTAGTCCGGCGCGGCGATCTGCTCGGGCACCAGCCGGCCGGCCGGGTCGGCGCGCAGCGCCCCGTCGGCGACCGAGAGCGCGGCCACCGGGTCGCTGTCGTCGACCAGCACGGCACGCCCCGGCCCGGCCACGCCGCGCACGGCGCTCAGCACCGCCCGCCGGGCAGCGGCCGGCAGCCCGTCGGTGACCCGGTCCACCAGCACGAGCGCCGCACCGGACGTGCGCGCGGTCTCGACGGCGTCCATCCGCTCGGCGAGACCCGCGCACGCCCGGGTGACCAGGCGGTGCACCGGGACGCCCGTGTGCCCGGAGGCGCACCGGGCGCTGCCGTCGTCCAGGGCGTCCATGACCTCGCGCCGGACCGCGTCCGGCCCGAGCAGCACCGTCACGTCCCCGGCCTGCAACCGCAGCCCCATCGACCCTCCCGGTCTCCGACTGAGGCAAGGCTAACCTGCGTCAGGGCAACCGTCCAGGGTGACCGGGGCCGCGGGTGGGGTGCCGCCGGCGCGGGGTCCGCGCCGTGGCACCCCACCTCGGCTCAGGTGGGCAGCCAGGCGTCGACCTTGTCCTGGTTCGCCGCGATCCACTTCTTGGCAGCGTCGGCCGGGGTCATGCCGTCCTGGGCGATGTACCGGGCGACCAGGTTCTGGTCGTCGTTGCTCCAGCTGAAGTTCTTCACCAGCTGGTACCCCGGGCCGTTCTCCTCCGCGAAGTCCGCGCGCACGATCTTGTCCAGTGCGTACGTCGGGTAGTCGCAGGCGACCTTCTCCGGGTCGGCGTCGCAGCCCTCGGTGTAGGGCGGGAGGTCGACCTTGACCAGCGGCACCTCCGAGAGGAACCACTGCGGGCTGTAGAAGTAGCCGATCAGCGGCGTCCGGTCGGCCTGCGCCTGCCGGAACGAGGTGATCAGCGCGGCCTCGGAGCCCGCGTACACCACCTGGAAGTCCAGCCCCAGGTTCGCGACGAGCGCCTCGTCGTTGGTGACGAACGACGGGTCGCCGTCCAGCAGCTGGCCCTTGCCCCCGGACTCCGACGTCTCGAACAGGTCGGCGTAGCCGTTGAGCTTCGTCCAGTCGGTGATGTCGGGGTACTGCTCGACCATCCACGGCGGCACGTACCAGCCGATCTCGCCGGTGGGCCCGGTCGGCCCGGCCTCGACGGCGACCTGCTGCTCCTCGATGTACTGCTGCTTGAGGTCCTCGTGACCCCAGTTCTCCAGGATCACGTCCACCTCGCCGGTGGCGAACCCCTGCCAGGAGACCTCCTCCTTGAGGTTCTTCTGCTCCACGGTGCACCCCAGCTGGGTGGTGGCCACCTCGGCGACCACCGCGGCGTCGGCCTCATAGCCGACCCAGGGGTTCACCGCCAGGTTGATCGTGCCGCAGTCACCTGCCCCGGCGGCCGGGGCGTCGGTGGACTCCTCGATGGTGGAGGCGCCACACCCGGACAGGCCGAGGCTGAGGACGGCGGCGACCGCCCCGGTGCGGACGACGCGCCTGCGGCCGGCGCCCCGGGCACGACCGCGGTGGACGACTGTGAGCACAGGAGTTCCCTTCGGTGGCGGCTGCCGGGCGGCAGCCGTGGTGCGCGAGCCGGACGGCGGGGTGCGCCGGGCCGGCCGGGAGGTGTCAGGCAGGGGCACGGGTCCGGGCCGCCGCGGCCTGGGTGACGCGGTCGAGCAGGACGCCGAGCAGGACGATGCTGGCGCCGGCGGCGAGGCCCTTGCCGTAGAGCGTGCTCTGGCTGAACCCAGCCACGACGTCGTAGCCCAGCGCCCCGGCGCCGACCAGCCCACCGACGACCACCATGGCCAGAACGTAGATCAGACCCTGGTTGGCGGCGAGCGCGAGGGCGTGCCGGCTCATCGGCAGCTGCACCTTGGTGACCACCTGCCAGCGGGTCGACCCGGCCGAGGTGGCGGCCTCGACCGTCTCCACCGGCACCGCGCGGATGCCGTCGGCGACGATCTTGGTGGTCACCGGGACGGCGTAGACCACCGCGGCGAGGATGGCGGTGAACCGGCTGGCGGCGAACAGCGCCAGGAACGGCACGAGGTACACGAACGGCGGCATGCTCTGGGCGGCGTCCAGGAACGGCCGGACGGCGGCGTCGACCCGCGCGCTGCGGCCCATCGCCACCCCGGCGGTGACGCCGAGGGAGAGGGTGAGCACGGTCGCGACCAGCGTGGAGGCCAGCGTGGTCATCGAGTCCTCCCACAGCCCGAGCGCGATGAGCAGGCCCAGGCAGACCACGGCGGCGACCACGGCCCGCCGTCCCCCGGCGAGCCCGGCGAGCGCGACCAGGGCGCCACCGGTGACCCACCACGGGCTGTCGGTGAGCAGGGTCTGCAGCGGGTTGAGCACGCTCTCGGTGGCGGCGTCCTTGAACTCCAGCGTGAGCGCCGAGAGGTTGGTCTGCGCCCAGGCGCTCACCGCGTCCGCGGCGTCGGCGATGCGGGGGCCCACCGAGGCCTCGGCCGGGAACTGCGCGGCCCACACGTAGGTGCGGGAGAACCACACCGCGACCAGGGTCAGCACGACGCCGGCGCCCACCGCCGCCCGGCCCCACGGACCGCGGGCCGGGGCACCCCGGCGCCGCGCCACGCGCGCGCTGGCCGCCGACGTCGCGCGGTCCAGCAGGACGGCGAGCACCACGATCGCCAGCCCGGCGTTGAAGGCGGTGCCCACGTCGAGGGTCTCCAGCGCCTGCAGCACGGTCTGGCCGAGCCCCGGGGCGTTGATCAGCGCGGCGATCGTGGCCATGGACAGCGCCGCCATGATCGTCTGGTTCACGCCGGTGACCACCAGCTGCCGGGCCAGTGGCAGCCGCACCGTGCGCAGCGTCTGCCAGCGGTCGGCACCCACCGACCGGGCCGCCTCGACCACCCCCGCCGGGGCCTCGCGCACCCCGGCCGCGGTCAGCCGGATCACCGGCGGGACGGCGTAGACGATGGTGGCGATGGTGGCCGAGGCCGGGCCGATCAGGAACACCAGCGTCAGCGGGGCCAGGTAGACCAGCGACGGCATGGTCTGCATGACGTCCAGCACCGGGGTGAGCACGCGGTGCACCCGGTGGGACACCCCGGCCCAGATGCCCAGCGGGATGCCGATCAGCAGGCACACCAGCACCGCGGCCAGGGTGAGCGCGAGGGTCTCCATGCTCTCGGTCCACAGACCCTGCAGCCCGACGGTCACCAGCCCCGCGCCGGTGAGCAGCGCCACCCGCCACGAGGCGGCCAGCGCCGCCAGCAGCACGGCGACCGCGACCACGCCGAGCCAGCCGAGCACGGGCACCGGGCGGCCGAACGACGGCTGGGCGATCACGTCCTGGAACAGGGTGACCACGGCGTCGACCACCTGCCGCACGACGTCGAAGCCGTGGGTGAACAGCGGGTTGGTGGCCCGGCCGGCACCGATGGAGTCGGTGACCTCGCTGAGGCCCCGGTGCAGCGGGCTCAGCTCCGCCGGGCCGAGCGCCAGCGTCTGCCGGCCCCGCAGCAGGGCACCGAGCAGCACCCACGCCAGCAGGACGGCGGCCACGGCGAGGGCCCGGCGGGGCAGCCGCGCGGTGCGCCGCGGCGCGGGTGGCTCCGGCGCGGGTGCCGGCGGCGGCCGCTCCAGGACGGCGGTCACGCCTCAGCGCTCCCCGGCGACGACGGCGAGGATCTCCTCGTCACCCACGATGCCGACCAGCTCGCCGTCGCGCACGACCTTGACCGGCCGGTCGGCGCGCAGCACCGCCCGGGTCGCCTCGCGCACGACGACGTCCGGGCCCATCTCGGGCCCGTCGAGCAGGTCGTCGGGCCGCACCGGGCGCATGATCCAACGCAGGGTGAGCACGTCGGCCCGGGGCACCTCGCGCACGAAGTCGCGCACGTAGTCGTCGGCCGGGGCGCCGACCAGCTCGTCACCGGTGCCGCACTGCACCTGCCGGCCGTCGCGCATGATCAGGATCCGGTCGCCCAGCTTCAACGCCTCGGACAGGTCGTGGGTGACGAAGACCATCGTCTTGCCGACCTCGTGGTGCAGCCGGACGACCTCCTCCTGCATGTCCCGCCGGATCAGCGGGTCCAGCGCGGAGAACGGCTCGTCGAAGAACAGCACCTGCGGGTCGCCGGCCAGCGCGCGGGCCAGCCCCACCCGCTGCTGCATGCCGCCGGAGAGCTGGTCGGGATGGAAGTCCTGGTAGCCGGCGAGCCCGACCAGCTCGATGACCTCGTTGGCCCGGCGGGTGCGCTCGGCCTTGCCGACGCCGGCGACCTCCAGGCCGTAGGCCACGTTGTCCAGCACCCGGCGGTGCGGCAGCAGGCCGAAGTGCTGGAAGACCATCGAGAACACGTGCCGCCGCAGCTCGCGCAGCTCCTTGTCGTCGGCGGCCGAGATGTCCCGGCCCTGCACGAGCACCTGCCCGGCCGTGGGCTCGACCAGCCGGGTCAGGCAGCGCACCAGGGTGGACTTGCCCGACCCGGACAGGCCCATGACCACGAACACCTCCCCCGGGGCGACGTCGAAGGAGACGTCGCGCACCGCCGCGGTGCAGCCGGTGCGGTCCATCAGCTCCTGCCGGCCCAGCGCCCGCAGCTCCGCGGAGCCGGGCACGGCCCGGGCCCGGGGCCCGAAGACCTTCCACAGCCCGCGGACGGAGATCGCGGGCTCGCCACCGCCGGACGGCCCGGACGCCGGGACCCCCGTCACCTCGGGAGGGACCTGCAGGGTCATGGCGTCCTCTCCGTGCGGTGGGGCGTGCGGCCTGCGCCCGCGGCGCCCCGCCGGGCGCGGCGCGGTCCCGGTGCGACGCCCGGGGCGGGTGCGACGAGAGGGGAAGGTGGTGATCCCCGCACGGTACCGGGGTCGGCGCCTTCTCTCAGGTCGTGCGCGCCACACCGGCCCGGTGGCCCCGGTCGCGCCCGTGCCGGGGCGCGCCCCGGCCCGTACCGTCGTGGCTGCCGCTCCGGGCACCGCCCCTGGGCCGGCACCCCGCGTCGGCACGCACCGCACAGCCTCAGCAGGAGGGCACCGTGAGCGGTCAGCACCCGTCCGTGCTCACCACCGCCCGGACGCTCGCGGCCGGGGAGGTGCTCCGCCGGGGCAGCGCCGCGGACTACCGCGCGCTGACCCCCGCCCCCGGGGAGCGGCACACGGTGCGGCTGGACCTGGTGCCCGAGCGGGACGCCGTCGCCGCGCCACCGGGCCGGCGTCCGGTGGCCTGCTTCGGGCACGTGACCGACCTGCAGCTGGCCGACGTGCAGTCACCCGGCCGGTTCGAGTTCCTGGACGCCCAGGGAGGCGACCCGCGCTTCGCCGACCTGATCCCGATGCACCGGCCGCAGGAGTCGCTGACCGCCCGGGCCGTGGACGCGATGGTCCGCGCGCTGAACGGGGTGTCCGGCGGGCCGGTCACCGGGGCGCCGATGGAGCTGGTGCTCACCACCGGCGACGCCGTGGACAACGCCCAGTGGAACGAGCTCACCCTGTTCCTGGCCCTCCTCGAGGGCGGCACCGCACGCCCGGACTCCGGGGGCCCGGGGTACGAGGGCGTGCAGCACCCGCGCTGGCCGGGCACCGGCTTCTGGGTGCCCGACGGCCGCCACCCGCCGGCCCACGACCGGGCCGAGGACCACCTGGGCCGGGACCACCCGGACGAGGTCGTGGCCCGGTACGGGTTCCCCCGGCTGCCCGGCCTGCTGGACGACGCGCTGGCCGCCTTCCCGGCGCCCGGCCTGCAGGTGCCGTGGCTGGGCTGCTTCGGCAACCACGAGGCGCTGGCGCAGGGCATGGGCGTGCTCACCCCGGCACTCGGCCGGCACCTGGTGGGCAGCCGCAAGCCCGCGGCGCTGGCCGGCGGGCTGGACCCCGACCGGGCGGTGGAGCTGTTCCTGGACAGCCCGGAGGTGTTCTGCGCGACGCTGGACGTGCCGGTGACCCCCGACCGCGGCCGCCGTCCGGTGACCCGGGCCGAGTTCGTGGCCGCGCACTGCTCCGAGCGGGCCCGTCCCGCCGGGCACGGCTTCACCGCGGCCAACCTGCGCGACGGCACGGCGCACTACGCCTGGGACGACGGCCCGGTGCGCTTCGTCTGCCTGGACACCAACTGCCTGGCCGGGGGCAGCGACGGGTGCCTGGACGCCGACCAGCTGCGGTGGCTGGAGCGGGTGCTGCAGGACAGCTCCTCCCGCTGGACCGCGCGGGACGGCGGCGAGGTGCGCAGCGGGGCCGAGGACCGGCTGGTGGTGCTGTTCTCCCACCACGGCAGCGACCGGCTCACGCACAGCCGGGGCCACCGCGGCCCGGAGGGCACGCCGCTCAGCGGGGCGCCGGAGCTGCTCGCGCTGCTGCACCGCTTCCCCAACGTGGTGCTGTGGGTGAACGGCCACACGCACGTCAACGGCATCCGGGCCCACCGCGACCCGCGCGGGGACGGCGCCGGGTTCTGGGAGGTGGCCACCTGCGCGGTGGCCGACTGGCCGAGCCAGGCGCGGGTGCTGGAGCTGGCCGACAACGGCGACGGCACGCTGTCGGTGCTGACCACGATGCTGGACCACGGCGGCCCGGTGGTGCCGGCACCCGGGGGGCGGCGGGACGGCCCCTGGCTGGCGGCGGTGCACCGGGAGCTGGCGGCGAACGTGCCGGGCGGCGGGCTGGACTCGCCGCGGGCCGGGCTGCGCACCGACCGGAACACCGACCTGCGGCTGCCGGCGCCGTTCCCGCTGGCCGGTCTCGGCCGGTGACCCGGCGCCGGACACGACGCCGCCCCGCCCTCCGGTGGGAGGACGGGGCGGCGGTGGCTCCCGATCCGGGGCTCAGGCGGCGCCGAGCACGTCGGCCATGCGGTGCTGCGTGGCGGCCTCGGTCACGCGGCTCTGCCGGTCCATCGTGCGGGCCAGCGCCCGGCGGGCCCACGCGTTGCACGGCGAGGCCTCGACCAGCCGGGTCAGCGTGCGCTCGGCGCGCTGCAGCTGGGCGGAGCCGAAGTAGGCCCGGGCCAGCAGCTCCAGTGCGGCCTCGTTGCGGGGTTCGGCCTCGACCACCGTCTCCAGCATGCGGGCGGCGTCGGTCGGGCGCCCGGACTCCAGGTAGAGCTCCGCGCGGCGGAACTCGTCGTACACGTCGAACATCGTCATCTCGGTCATCAGCCGTCCTCTCCCAGACACGGGCCGTAACCGGCGACCGGCCGGTCTTGTTCCCGCCGCCTGGTGCGCCGAGCGGCCGGCGCACGCCGGTCGACGCACCCGCGCCGGCACCGACGTAGCCTCGCGTGCGCCATGACCGCCGCCCCCGGACTCCCCCGCACCCGCGTGGACGCCTGCCCGGGTGCGCTGCAGACCCACCCCGCGGCCGACGGGGGCCTGGCCCGGGTGCGCGTGCCCGGCGGGATGCTGACGGCGTCCCAGCTGCGGGTGCTCGCCGCCGCGGCGCGGGACCTGGGCGACGGGCACCTGGAGATGACCAGCCGCGGCAACCTGCAGCTGCGCGGGCTCGCCGCCGGCGTGGGACCCGAGCTCGGCGACCGGCTCGCCGGCGCGGGCCTGCTGCCCAGCGCCACCCACGAGCGGGTGCGCAACGTGCTGGCCTCCACGCTGTCCGGCCGGGACGGCAGCGGGCACCTCGACGCCCGGCCCTGGGTCCCGGCCCTGGACGCGGGCCTGTGCGCCGACCCCGGTCTGGCCGACCTGCCCGGCCGCTACCTCGCCACCCTGGACGACGGCCGCGGCGACGTCGCCGGCCTGGGGGGCGACGTCGGCCTGCTGGCGCTGGACGCGGGCACGGTGGCACTGCTGCTGGCCGGCACCGACTCCGGCCTGCGCACCGACCCCGCCGGCGCGGTGGTTCTCGCGCTGGCCGCGACCCGGGCCTTCGCCGCGGAGCGGACGGCCCAGGGCGGCACCGCGTGGCGACTGGCCGAGCTCACCGACGGACCCGCCCGCGTCGCGGCCCGGCTGGCCGGCACCCGGGCCGGTCACCCCACCGGCTCTGCCCCCGGGACGCTCGGCGTCGACCCGCGCGACCTCGTGGCGGTGCCCGCGGCACCGCTGGTGGGCCCGGTCGGCGCGGTCGCCCAGCTCGACGGCCGGACGGCGCTGATCGGGGTCGTGCCGCTCGGGCGGCTCACCGCCGGCCAGGCCGAGCTGCTCGCCGGCCTGGCCGCGCAGGTGCAGCTGACCCCGTGGCGCAGCGTCGTCGTCCCCGACCTGGCCGAGGACGCCGTCGACGACGCCGCCGTCGACCTGTACCGCACCGGCGTCGTCTTCGACGCGGCCAGCCCGTGGCTGCAGGTGACCACGTGTGCCGGCAGCCCCGGCTGCGCGCGGTCGCTGGCCGACGTGCGAGGTGACGCGCTGGCCGCGGTCGCCGCGGGCACGCTGCCCGCCGGCGGCGCCCGCCAGCACTGGGCCGGCTGTGCCCGCCGGTGCGGTTCACCGCACGGCGAGGTGGTCGACGTGCTCGCGGTGGCGCCGTCCGCCGACGCACCCGCCGGCTACGTCGTCACCGCACCGAGCCCACCGGCACCCGACCCCCCCGCACCCGACCAGCCCGCCCCCGATCAGCCCGCACCCGATCAGCACCGAGTCGACGAGGACCTGTGAGCTACCAGTACGAGCACGACGGCGCCGAGATCTACCGCCAGTCCTTCGCGATGATCCGGGCCGAGGCCGACCTGTCCGGCCTGCCCGCCGACGTCGCCCAGGTGACGGTGCGGATGATCCACGCCTGCGGCCAGGTCGACCTGGTGCGGGACGTGGCCTGGTCGCCAGACGTGGTGGCGCGTGCGCGGGAGGCGCTGCACGCCGGCGCACCGGTGCTCTGCGACGCCCAGATGGTCGCCGCCGGGGTCACCCGCCGCCGGCTGCCGAAGGACAACGACGTCATCTGCACGCTCAACGACCCGCGCACCGCGGGCCTGGCCCGCGAGATGGGCACCACCCGCACCGCCGCGGCGATGCACCTGTGGGGCGACCGGCTCGACGGTGCCGTGGTCGCGATCGGCAACGCGCCGACCGCGCTGTTCCACCTGCTGGAGATGGTCGCCGACGGCGCCCCACGCCCGGCCGCGGTGATCGGCATCCCGGTCGGCTTCATCGGCGCCGTGGAGAGCAAGGACGCCCTGGCCGCCTCCGACCTGGACTTCCTCGTCGTCCGCGGCCGGCGGGGTGGCAGCGCCATCACCGCCGCCGCGGTCAACGCGATCGCGAGCGAGGCGGAGTGAGCGGGCGGCCCGGCACCCCGGCAGAGGCCGGCACCACCGGTCGGCTCTACGGCGTCGGGCTCGGCCCGGGTGACCCCGAGCTGGTCACCGTCAAGGCCGCCCGGCTGATCGCCGCCGCCGACGTGGTCGCGTTCCACGCCGCACGGCACGGACGGTCGGTGGCCCGCGGGATCGCCGAGCCCTACCTGCGCCCCGACCAGGTCGAGGAACTGCTGGTCTACCCGGTCACCACCGAGACCACCGACCACCCCGGTGGCTACCAGGGCGCCATCGACGAGTTCTACGAGGCCGCCGCCGCACGGCTCGCCGCCCACCTGGACGCCGGGCGCGACGTCGTCGTGCTCGCCGAGGGCGACCCGTTCTTCTACGGCTCCTACATGCACATGCACAAGCGGCTCGCGCACCGCTACCCCACCGAGGTCGTGCCCGGGGTGACCAGCGTCAGCGGCGCCGCGGCCGCCGTGGGCCGCCCGCTGGTGGAGCGGGACGAGGTGCTCACCGTGCTGCCCGGCACGATGGACGCCGACGAGCTCGCCGAGTGGCTGGCCACCACCGACAGCGCCGCGGTGATGAAGCTCGGCCGCACGTTCCCCGCCGTCCGCGAGGCCTTCGACCGGGCCGGCGTGCTGGACCGGGCGCTGTACGTGGAGCGGGCCACCAGCGACCGGCAGCGCACCCTGCCGCTGGCCGAGGTCGACCCGGACACCGTGCCGTACTTCTCCCTCGCCCTGCTGCCCAGCCCGCTGACCCAGCCCGGCCGGCCCCGCGCCGCGGGCACCGCACCCGCGACCGGCACCGCCGAGGTGGTCGTGGTCGGGCTCGGCCCGGGCAAGCGCAGCTGGACGACGCCGGAGGCCGCCGAGGCCCTCGCCGCCGCCGACGTGCTGGTCGGTTACGGCCCGTACCTGGACCGGGTGCCGGCCAACCCGCGGCAGACCCGGTACCCCAGTGACAACCGGGTCGAGGCCGAGCGCGCGGCACACGCCCTGGAGCTGGCCCGGGACGGCCGGCGGGTGGCGGTCGTGTCCTCCGGCGACCCGGGGGTGTTCGCGATGGCCGCGGCGGTGCTGGAGGTGGCGGCCGAGCCGCGCTTCGCCGACGTCGGGGTGCGGGTGCTGCCGGGGATCACCGCGGCGCAGGCGGTCGCGTCGCGGGTGGGTGCGCCGCTGGGGCACGACTTCTGCGTCATGTCGCTGTCCGACGTGCTCAAGCCGTGGACGCTGATCGTCGACCGGTTGCGGCACGTGGGCGCGGCCGACCTGGTGCTGGCGCTCTACAACCCCCGGTCGAAGGCCCGCCCGCACCAGCTCGGCGAGGCACTGGACGTGGTCCGGGAGCACCGCGGGCCGGAGACCGTCGTCGTGGTCGGGCGGGACGTCGGCGGGCCGGCCGAGGAGCTGACCGTGACCACCCTGGCCGAGCTCGACCCGGCGACGGTGGACATGCGCTGCCTGGTGCTGATCGGCTCGTCGCAGACCCGGGTGACGCCGTCCGGGCAGGTCTTCACCTCCCGCCGCCACCCGGGCCGCTAGTCGGGCAGCTGCAGGCGGGCGTCGGACAGCTCGGCGGACAGGGCCGGCCCGGCGACCTCGGCGAGCCGGCGGACCAGCTGCCCGACCGCGGCGTCGTAGCCGCGGCTCGCGGCCGGCGTGTGGCCGCGGTTGCTGTCCTCGGGCAGCAGCCAGCGCAGCCGGTCGAAGGCCGCGGTGCGCTCGGCGGTGACCTCGGGGTGCCGGCGCAGCTCGTTGCGGATCTCCAGCGCGCAGCGCAGCGAGCGCAGCTCGGTCTCCACCGAGGCGACCTGGTCGGCGGTGGCGTCCAGCCGGCGCATCCGGGTGACCTGCTCCTGGCCCCGGGCCAGCTCCTGCGCCAGGTCGATGCCGGCCAGCGCCGAGCGGGTGCGGGAGCGCACCGCCTGCACCGTCTCGGCCGGCCCCTCCGGCCGGTCGGCCGCGGAGAGGACGACGTGCAGCGCGGACGCGACGCTGGCCGAGGCCAGCAGCACCAGCTCGACCGTCGCCGCGGACCGCAGCTCGACGAGCACGGTGCCGTCGCGCCCGGGCAGGCCGCCGTCCCGGCCGGGGGTGGGCAGGCCGGCCACCCGGCCGGTCATCCCCACCGGGTGCGTCGGCACCTCCGGCCGGGCCTGGCTGGGCAGCACGGCCAGCAGCACGTAGGCGGCCAGCAGGTCCAGTGCCTGGGTGAGGTCGCCGATCCGCACCAGGGACGGCCGCTCGGGCGGCTGCGTCCAGCGCAGCCGCACCAGCCGACGCTCGGTCTCGGCCCCGGTGACGGGGCCGGGGGTCGCACGCACCGTCCTCGCTCCTGTCCGCCGCCGGATGACTCGCGCCGCCGAGGCTAGGCGACGGCACCCCCGGGCTCCCGCGGGACACGAGCGGACGCTGCCCCGTGCGGTCTCGGAGCCGCGGCCCGGACCGGGCGCACGGCGCGGGAACAGGACGTCGGCCCCGGCGCTTGCAGCTCCACGTGCCCAGCCGTCGACTGACCGGAGCGCCCGCCTTCTGGGCCGTGGCAGCCGTCTACCTGCTCGTGCTGGTCTCCTCCGGTGTCCCGTCGCCGCTGTACCGGGTCTACCAGGAGGAGTTCGGCTTCTCCTCCGGTCTGCTGACCGTCGTCTTCGCCGTGTACGCGCTGGCGCTGCTGGCCTCGCTGCTGGTGGTCGGCGCACTGTCGGACCACATCGGGCGGCGTCCGGTGCTCGTGGTCGGGCTGGTGGTGCAGGCGGCCGGGATGGTGCTGTTCCTGCTCGCGGACGGCGTCGGGTGGCTGCTCGCCGCCCGGGTCGTGCAGGGCTTCGCCACCGGCGCGATGACCGGCGCGTTCGGGGCGGCGCTGATGGACCTGCAGGCCCGCGACCGGCCGCTCGCCCCGGTGGTCAACAGCGCGACCCCGGGGCTGGGTCTGGCCGTGGGCGCAGTCGGCGCCGGCCTGCTGGTGGAGTTCGTGCCGGCGCCCACCGAGTGGGTGTTCGGCGTGCTCACCGCCCTGTTCCTGCTGTTCGCCGTGGGCGTGCTGCTCGTCCTGCCGGAGTCCTCCCCGCGGCGCCCCGGGGCGCGTGCCTCGCTGCGGCCCACGCTCACCGTGCCGCCGCCGCAGCGCCGGCCGTTCCTGCTGGTCATGCCCTGCCTGGCCGCCACCTGGGCCTTCGGTGGCCTGGCCGCCTCGCTCGGGCCGTCGCTGTCGGCCGAGGTGTTCGGCATCGACGACCACTTCCTGGGCACGCTCGGGGTGGCGGCGATCAACGGCACCGGGGTGATCGCGTCGCTGGCCATGCGCAACGCCGCGCCGCGCCGGTCGCTGCTGGTGGGCGCGCTGGTCTTCGCGACCGGCGTCGCCGGCACCGTCGTCTCGCTGCTCACCGCCTGGACGTGGCTGTACTTCCTCACCGCCGTCGTGTCCGGCTGGGGTTTCGGGGCGGCGTTCCTGGGCTCGGTCGCCGTGGTCACCCAGGACGTCGCCCCCGGCTCCCGGGCCGGGCTGATGTCGGCGCTGTTCACCTTCGGCTACGTGAGCTTCAGCGTGCCCGCCGTCGCCGCCGGGGTCGCCTCCGGGCGGTGGGGTCTGGCCGCGACCGCGGAGGTCTTCGGCGTCGTGGTGGTGCTCTCGGCGCTGGTCGCCGTCGTGGGCCTGCTCCTCCAGCAGCGCCGCACCGCCGCGCCGTCCCTGGCCCGCGCCCCCGCCGACACCCCCGCCTGACCCCCCTTCCGCCAAGATGGCCATCGTGGCGGGGAGTTCGTGTCGGTTGTGGCGCCTCTTGCGACACCACCCACCCGCCACGATGGCCATTGTGGCGGGGAGTTCGTGTTGGTTGTGGCGGCGCCCGCCGCCTGAGGCCGCCGTTCGGAGACCGCCACGATGGCCATCGTGGCGGGGGGTTCCTGTCGGTTGCGGCGGGGCGACGGGTGTCGACCCGGCCGTGAGGTCAGGAGCGGGCGCGGGTGACGGCCTCGCAGTAGCGCTGGTGGTCGAAGCGGGCGGCGGCGAGGGGCTCCAGTACCTCGTCCTGGGCGACCTGGTCGACCCGCTCGGTGAGCGCCCGCCGCGCCTGTCTGCCCCGCCGCCGCGCGCCCATCGCGACCAGCGGGCGGGCGACGAGCGCGAGCAGCAACCCGGCCAGCAGCCCGCCGACCAGCAGCAGCGTCGGCAGCGGGATGCCCTCCACCCGGGGCAGCGGGACGACGTCGTCCAGCTGCAGCCACCCGAGCACGACCAGCCCGAGCAGCCACAGCGCCCCGGCCAGCGCCACCAGCATGAGCAGCCACTGCAGGCCGCCGACGCCGCGCTGCCAGAACGGCGTCCGGTCGGGGCCGAGGTCCGCCCCGGCGACGGCCCGGTCCAGCTCGCCGGCCAGCCGGTCCTCCGAGACCTCGGCGGTGCGGCGCAGCTCGTCGCGCCAGGCCTGGGGCAGCCCGTCGCCGGCGCCGTCCCGGGCCCGCCGCAGCGCGGTGCTGACGCCGGCGCGCTGCACGGCGCCGGCCTCGGGCAGCGACGTGCGGGACTCCTCGTTGCCCAGGTGCAGCCGCTTCAGCGGGTCGGCCCGCAGCTTCCCGGTCCAGCGGACGACGGGCCAGCCGGTGGCGGCGGTCCCCCGCCGGCGCGCGGACCGCTCGACCGCCGCGACGACGGTGGGCACCCCGGCCGCGGACGCCAGCGCCTCGGTCAGGCCCTCCCGCTCGTCCCGTCCCAGCTCGCTGCCTCCGGAGCCACAGTGCTCGGCCAACGCCCCGGCCGCGCCCCGGACGTCGGCGGTCAGCCGGTCGGTGGCCGCCCGGCGCGCCGCGACCCGGGTGGCCAGCTGGGCGCGCAGCTCCTCGACCCCGTCGCCGGTGCGCGCCGACACCGGGAGCAGCGGCGTCCCGGCCAGTCCCTCCGAGTCCAGCAGCCCGCGCAGGTCGGCGACGCAGGCCTTGGCGGCGAGCTCGTCGAGCCGGTCGACCTGGTTGAGCACGACGTAGAGCACCCCGGCGTGGCCGGCGAGCGGCACGAGGTAGCGCTGGTGGACGGCGGCGTCGGCGTACTTCTGCGGGTCGAGCACCCACACCAGGACGTCGACCAGCTCCACGAGCCGGTCGACCTCGAGCCGGTTCTCCATCCGCACGCTGTCGTGGTCGGGGAGGTCGAGCAGCACCAGCCCGTCGAGCCGGGGGTCGAGGGCGGCGGCGTGCCGGCGCGGCACCTGCAGCCAGTCCAGCAGCCGGTCCTGCGCGTCGCCCCACACGGTGGCGTGCGCGACACCGGTGGTCGGCCGACGCACCCCGGGCACGCTCACGTCGCCGCCGGAGAGCGCGTTGAACAGCGTCGACTTGCCGCTGCCGGTGGCGCCTGCCAGCGCGACGACGGTGGCCGTGCCCAGCGCCTCGCGGGCCCCCGCCTTGGCCAGCAGCGCCCGCGCGTTCGAGACCTCCGGCACCTCGAGCCGGCCGTCGGCGATCTCGACGGCGTCGCGCAGCGCTGTCAGCCGGTCGGCGAGGGAGAGCTCGCGCCGGCGGATCACCGGGCGTCCTGCTGCCGGGCGCGCGCCAGGGTCTGGGCGGCGTCGGTCAGCTCGTCGGCCGCCTCGGGGGCGGGGGCGACGGCGTCGAGCAGCGCGTCGAAGCGGTCCTGCTCCTCGCCCAGCAGCCGGTCGGCGCGGGCGGACAGGTCGGCGCGGGCCCGGTCGGCCAGCGCGCGGACGGCGGCGTCGCCGAACACCGCCTCCAGCACCCGCTGGCCCACCGCGGTCGTGCCGCCGGCCACGGCGACCTCGCCGCCGGTGAGCCCGCCGGTGGAGGCGAAGACGGCGACCATGACCACCGCGCCGGCGCCGTTGATGCCCCAGGACATGAACCGGGCCCGGGTCCGGCGGCCGGCGCCCTCGGTGCGGACCAGGTCGAGCACGACGCCCTGCCAGCTCCGCACCTCGTCGGCGGCGATGCCGGTGAACTGCGGCGACACGCCCTCCAGGTCCTGCCGGCCGGCCACCAGCGCGGGGCCGCCGGGCAGTGCCCGCCAGGCGGTGACGGTGCGCTCGGCGGCCCGGTCGGCCTCGGCCCGCAGCAGCTGCTCGACGCTGGACTCCAGCGCACCGCGCAGGTCGTCGGCCGGGGTGGGCCGGCCGGTCAGCGAGGCGGTCAGCCGGTCGCGCAGCCTCCCCACCCCGGACTGCAGGTTACGCATCCACTCGCCGGTGCCGACGAACTCCTGCCAGCGGGCCAGCACCTCCCCGCGCAGCAGGGTGCCGCTACGCACCCCTTCATCGATGCCGTCGCGTGCCTCGGCGTAGGCGGCGTCGGCGGCCTGGCGCAGGGAGCCGGCGGCAGCGTGCTGGGCCTGGACGGCGGTCACCAGGCCGGCGACCCGGCCGTCGAGGCTCTCCAGCGCACCCTGCAGGGTCTGCCGGACGACGGCGGCCCGCTGCTCCTGGTCGGCAGCCAGCGCGAACAGCCACTCGCGCAGCGGCGCCACCTGGTCCGCGGGCAGCATGCCGTCGACCAGCGGGCGCTCCTCCACGACGAACAGCCGGGCGCCGCTCAACCCGGCCCGCTGCAGCATCCCGGCCAGGTCGTCGGCCACCTCGCGGACGGCGTCGGTCGGCACCCGGTCGAGCACGACGGCCAGCGCGGTGCCGCGCTCCTGCGCCGTTCGCAGCAGGTCCCACGGGACGGCGTCGGCGTAGCGGGCGGCGGTGGTCACGAACACCCACAGGTCGGCCGCGGACAGCAGCTGGCCGGCGAGGTCTCGGTTGGCCTCGACCACCGAGTCGACGTCCGGGGCGTCGATCAGGGCCAGCCCCGCCGGGACGTCGTCACGGGCGACCAGCCGCAGCGCGCCGGGACCGGCGTCGGCGAGCGACTCCCCGGTGGCCCGGGCGAGGCCGGGCAGGACGCGGTCGTCGGCGAAGGCGGCCCGGTCGGCGGTGGAGCAGACCAGCACCGGCGCCCGGGTGGTCGGCCGGAGCACACCGGGCATCGACACCGGCGCGCCGATCACGCTGTTGACCAGGGTCGACTTGCCGGCGCCGGTGGAGCCACCGACCACGGTCAGCAGCGGGGCGTCCAGGTCGCGCAGCCGGGGCAGCAGGTAGTCGTCGATCTGGTCCACCACAGCGCGCGCGGCGCGTACGGCGTGGTCCCGCTCGGCGGTGGCCAGGCCGAGCGGCGCGGCGGCGACCTGGTCGCGCAGCGCCTGCAGGGCGTCGGGCAGCCGGGTGGCGGCGGGGAGGGTCTGCACCAGGCGATCATGCCCAGGTCAGCGGGGTCCTACCCCTCCCCCGCCGGTCGCCGCGGTCAGCCCATGGACTTCTGCCCGTCGATCGTCTCGCGCAGGATGTCGGCGTGGCCGGCGTGCTGCGCGGTCTCGCCGACGATGTGCAGCACCACCTGGCGGGCCGACCAGGAGGCCCCCGGCTCGAACCACGGCGCCTCGGGGAGCGGGTGCGCGGCGTCCAGGCTGGGCAGTGTGCGCACCAGCTCGTCGGTGCGCGCGGCCACCTCCGCGTAGCGCTCCAGCACGGCGGCCAGGGTCTCGCCGGGCTGCATCCGGAACTGGCCCAGCCAGTCGGTGTGCTCGTTCGCCGCGGCCATCCGCTCGGCGCCGCCGGACATGAACGCGGCCCACCCGGCCTCCACCAGGGTGACGTGCTTGACCAGCCCGCCGATGCACAGCTCGCTGGCGGTCGGGCGCAGGCCGGCCTGCTCGTCGGTGAGCCCCTGCGCGGTGTGCCGCAGGAAGTGCCGGCGCGTGGCCAGGATCTGCAGCAGGTCTGCCCGCTCGCGGTCCATGGTGGTCTCCTCCGTCGTCCGTACCTCGGTGCTGGTCATGTCCGTGCCCTCCATCGCTCGTCGTGGGGTCGACGCTAGAGAACACTCCGGTCAGTTCCTGACCGCAATGGCAGCAGACTGGGGGCATGGCCCAGACGAGCACCCGGATGCTCCAGCTGCTCTCGCTGCTGCAGACCCACCGGCACTGGCCGGGCAACGAGCTGGCCGACCGGCTGGAGGTCTCGCCGCGCACGCTGCGCCGGGACGTCGACCGGCTCCGCGAGCTCGGCTACCCGGTGCGGGCCAGCCGCGGCGTCGACGGCGGGTACCAGCTGAGCCCCGGCGCCGCGCTGCCCCCGCTCGTCCTGGACGACGAGGAGGCCGTCGCGATCGCCGTCGGGCTGCAGGCGGCGGCGTCCTCCGCGGTCGCCGGCATGGCCGAGTCGTCGGTGCGGGCACTGACGAAGCTGGTCCGGGTGATGCCGCAGCGGCTGCGCCGGCGGGTCGACGCGCTGCACGCCGTCACCGTGCCCGGCGCCTGGGAGCGGGCCGGCGAGGTGGTCGAGCCCACCGTCCTGACCACGCTCGCCCAGGCCTGCCGGGACGACGAGCGGCTGCGCTTCGGCTACACCGCCGCCGACGGGAGGGTCAGCGACCGGCACGTCGAGCCGCATCGGCTGGTGTCGCTCGGGCGCCGCTGGTACCTGGTCGCCTACGACGTAGAGCGGGCGGACTGGCGGAGCTTCCGCCTCGACCGGCTGCAGCGACCGGCCGGCACCGGCGCCCGGTTCGCCCCGCGCCGGCTGCCCGCCGAGGACGCCGCGGCCTTCGTGCAGGCCGGGACGGGCCCGCGGGCGACGGCGCACGCGGTGGCCGCCGTGGTTGAGCTCCCTGCGGCCCGGGTGCGCGAGCACGTCGGCCGCTGGGGCGACGTGGAGGACCTCGGCCCCGACCGGTGCCGGCTGCGGATGGCCACGGACGCCTTCGACTGGCCGGCGATGGTGCTGGGCTCGCTGGGGGCGGAGTTCACCGTGGAGGAGCCGCCCGCCCTGGTCGAGCACCTCCGCCGGTGCGCCGAGCTCTTCACCCGCGCGGTGAGCTGACGGGGCGGCGCCACAGCGGCTCCAGCTCGGCGGTCTCCTCCTCGGTGGCCACCCGGAAGGGCGGCTGCGCGGGCTGCGGGAGGGCGTGGCGCTGCTGCCCGCGGGTGGCCCGCAGGCTGGCCGCGATCGAGACGCCGATGATCGTGGCCACCACGGCCAGCGAGATCGTCGTCGGGATGTAGAAGACGTCGATCTTGAGCAGCATCTTGATGCCGACCCAGATGAGCACCAGCGCCAGGCCGAGCTTCAGGTAGACGAACCGGTGGACCAGGTCGGCGAGCAGGAAGTACATCGCCCGCAGCCCCAGGATGGCGAACGCGTTGGCGGTGAACACCAGGAAGGCCTCGTCGGTGACCGCGAAGATGGCCGGGATCGAGTCGACCGCGAACACGATGTCGGTGACCTCGATCAGCACCAGGACGGCGAGCAGCGGGGTCGCCAGCAGCACGCCGCCGCGCCGGACGAGCAGCCGCTGGCCGTGGAAGGCGTCGGTCATCGGCACGTACCGGCGGAACCACCGCAGGGCGCGGGAGTTCTCGACGTCGATGTGCTCGTTGCGCTGCCGGATCATCCGCCAGCCGGTGTAGAGCAGGAAGGCGGCGAACACGTAGAGCACCCACGCGACGTTCTCGATGAGCACCGCACCGGCGGCGATGAAGATGCCGCGGAACACCAGGGCACCCAGCACGCCGAGGAACAGCACCCGGTGCTGGAACTCGCGTGGGACGGCGAAGAACCCGAACACGATCGCCCAGACGAACACGTTGTCCACGGCCAGGGACTTCTCGATGACGTAGCCGGCGAAGTACTGCTGACCGAGCTCGGCGCCGTAGCGCCACCAGATGAACCCGCCGAACGCGACGCCGAAGGCGACCCAGACCAGCGACCAGGCCGCCGCCTCCCGGACGCTGATCACGTGCGCACGACGGTGCGCGAGCAGGTCGACGGCGAGCATCGCGAGGATGAAACCGAGCACGGACGCCCACAACCACAACGGGACGGACACACCAGCCTCCAGTCAGCGTTCTGACCAGAGGTCTCGCCCAGCCGGAGCCCACCCCGCCGAGCCCGGATGGCCGGGCCGTACTGACGACGGGGCGCTCGGGGCTACTCCCCTCACGGTGATCTGATTGAAAGGTCCACCAGGGCGTGCTGTCAAGACCGCACGCCCCGCGCCGTGTCGACAGGCCGCCATGTCGACCTCCCGCCGTGTCGACACCCCGCCCTGTCGACACCCCGCCCTGTCGACACCCCGCCCTGTCGACTCTGCGCCGTGTCGACATGGCGACATCGGCGACCGACCGGTCAGAGGGCAGCCAGCGCGGCGGGCACCTCACCCGGGGTCGCGACGACGACGGCGGCACCCGCGGCCACCAGCTCGCCCTCCGGGGCGGGACCCCAGCCGGCGCCGATGCAGGGCAGCCCGTGCACCCGCGCGCCGAGCACGTCCTGCGCCCGGTCGCCGACCAGCACCGGCCGCTCCCCGTCCGGGTGGGCGGCGAGCGCGAGGCCCACCACCTGCTCCTTGTGCCGCACGGTGCCGTCGAAGGTCGCGCCGTGCACCGAGTCGACGGCGTCCCGCAGGCCGACGTGGGCCAGGATGCGCAGCGCGGAGTCCGCGGGCTTGCTGGTGGCCACGGCCAGGGTGCAGCCGGCCGCGCGCAGCTCCTGCAGCAGCTCGCGGACCCCCGGGTACACCGGCGCCTCGAGCATCGCCCCCGCGCTGTAGTGCGCGCGGTAGGCCACCACGGCGCGCTCGACGTCGGCCTCGGGCACGCCGATGACGTCGGCGAACCCCTCCCACAGCGGCGGGCCGACCATCGCCTGCAGCTGCGCGGCTGTCGGCTCCGGCAGGCCCAGCCCGGCGACCGCCACCCGCACCGAGGCGGTGATCCCGGGCGCCGAGTCGACGATGGTGCCGTCGAGGTCGAACAGGACGAGCCGGCTCACGCCGGCCCGCCCGTGGTCCAGGCGACCGCCGCGGCCACCGAGTCGACCACCGTGACGCCGTCCGGCGGCCGGGGCCGGCGCACCAGCACCACCGGGACGCCGAGCTCGCGTGCGGCCTGCAGCTTGGCCTCGGTCATGTGACCTCCGGAGTCCTTGGTGACGACGACGTCGACGGCGTGCTCGCGCAGCAGCGCCCGCTCGTCGGCGAGCGAGAACGGCCCGCGGGCCAGCACGAGGGTGGCCCCCGGTGGCAGCGGCTCGGTCGGCGGGTCGACGGCGCGCACCAGCACCCGGCCGCGCAGCCCGGCGAAGGCACCCACCCCCTGCCGGCCGGTGGTGACGAAGACGCTCCGGTGCCCGGCGACCGCGGCAGCGGCCCCGGCCAGCGAGTCCACCCACCGCCAGTCGTCCCCGGGCTGCGCCGTCCAGCCGGGTCGGTGCAGCCGGAGCAGCCGCACGCCGGTGACCGCTGCCGCCGCAGCCGCGGAGGCGGTGATCCGGGCCGCGAACGGGTGCGTGGCGTCGACCACCGCGCGCGGCCGGTGCTCCTGGATCCAGGCGGCCAGCCCGTCGGCGCCGCCGAAGCCACCGACCCGGGTGGCCCCCGCGGGCAGCACCGGGTCGGCGACCCGGCCGGCCAGCGAGGTCAGCACGTCGACCCCCGCGGCCACCAGCGCCGCGGCCAGCTCGCGCGCCTCCCCGGTGCCGCCGAGCACCAGCACCGGCCCGCTCACCGCCGCCACCTGACCGCCCTTCCCGACACGAACTCCTCGCCACGATGGCCATCGTGGCGAGGAGGTCGTGTCGATCTCGGCGTCACAGCGCCCGACCTCAGCACGATCAGCGCGCGAGCCGTGGGCACGGTTCCCGCGCGGAACGGGGCACCCTTCGCGCGCGGACCGTGGTCGGGGGCGGGGCGGGGTGGGGGCGCGTGCACCATGGAGCGGTGACGACGGCGGGGCGGGAGAGCAGCACCGGGCTGCGCTACGGCTGGACGACGGGCGCCTGCGCCACCGCGGCCACCACCGCCGCGTACACCGCCCTGCTCACCGGCGAGTTCCCCGACCCGGTGACCATCGACCTGCCGAAGGACGTGCACGCCGCGTTCGCCCTGGCCCGGGAGGAGCTCCGGCCGGGCAGCGCCACCGCCGGCGTGGTCAAGGACGCCGGCGACGACCCCGACGTCACCCACGGGGCGCTGGTCGGCGTCACGGTCACCCACGGCGAGCCGGGCAGCGGCGTGCTGTTCCGCGCCGGGGAGGGCGTGGGCACGGTGACCAAGCCCGGGCTGCCGCTGGCCGTCGGGGAGCCGGCGGTCAACCCGGTGCCCCGCCGGCTGATGACCGAGCACGTGCAGGCCGTGGCCCGCGCCCACGGCGGCAGCGGCGACGTCGTCCTGACGGTGTCGGTGGACAACGGCGCCGAGATCGCTCGCAGTACGTGGAACCCGCGGCTGGGCATCCTCGGTGGGCTGTCGATCCTGGGCACCACGGGCGTCGTCGTGCCCTACTCGTGCGCGGCGTGGATCGACTCGATCCGGCGCGGCGTCGACGTCGCCCGGGCGGCCGGGCACGAGCACGTGGCCGGCTGCACCGGCTCCACCAGCGAGCGGGTGGTCACCGAGCTGTACGGCCTGCCCGAGGACGCGCTGCTGGACATGGGCGACTTCGCCGGCGCGGTGCTCAAGTACGTGCGCCGGCACCCCGTGCCCCGGCTGACGGTGGCCGGTGGCATCGGCAAGCTCGCCAAGCTGGCCGACGGCCACCTCGACCTGCACTCCGGCCGCTCGCAGGTGTCCCCCGCGGCGCTGGCCGAGCTGGTCCGCGGCGCCGGGGGGTCGCCCGCGCTGGCGGCGGGCGTGCTCGGCGCGAACACCGCCCTGGACGCGCTGCAGCAGTGCCAGGCCGCCGGCTTCCCGCTCGGTGACCTCGTGGCGGCGGGCGCCCGGGAGACCTCGCTCGGGGTGCTGCGCGGCGCCCCGGTCGCCGTCGACGTCGTGGTGATCGACCGCGGGGGCACCGTCGTGGGCCGCGCCGGCTGACGGACGGCGGTGCCGCATCAGCGGCAGCGGGCGGACGAGTACAGGTGGCTGTCCGGGAACTGCCCGGCGGTCAGCACCTCGCCGACCACCACGATCGCGGTGCGCCGGACGCCGGCCGCCGTCACCTGGCCGGCGATGTCGGCCAGCGTGCCGCGGATCACCAGCTCGTCGTCCCGGCTGGCCCGGGCGACCACCGCGACCGGGCAGTCCAGCCCGTAGTGCGGCAGCAACTCGGGCACCAGCTCGTCGAGCCGCTGCACGGCCAGGTGCAGCACCAGCGTGGCCCCGGTGGCGGCGTAGGCGGCCAGCTGCTCCCCCGGCGGCATCGCCGAGGAGCGCGCCTGCGTCCGGGTCAGCACGACGGTCTGGCCCACGCCGGGAACGGTCAGCTCCCGCTTCAGCGACGCGGCCGCCGCGGCGAACGCCGGCACCCCCGGGACGACGTCGTAGGGCACGCCGGCCGCGTCCAGCCGGCGCATCTGCTCGGCCATCGCGCTGTAGATCGACGGGTCGCCGGAGTGCAGCCGGGCGACGTCCAGGCCGGCGGCGTGCGCCGCGACCAGCTCGTCGGTGATCTGGTCGAGGGTGAGGTCGGCGGTGTCGACCAGCCGGGCACCGGCGGGGGCGGTGTCCAGCAGCTCGCGCGGCACCAGCGCGCCCGCGTAGAGGCACACCGGCGCCGAGGCGATCAGCCGCGCCGCCCGCACGGTGACCAGGTCGGCCGCCCCCGGCCCCGCCCCGATGAAGTGCACCGTCATGCGAGGCCCCGGCACTTGAGCCCGAAAAAGTCAGGATCGCCGGCGGGCTCGAGCCCGAAGATGTCGGGATCAGCGGCGGACTCGAGCCCGGAGACGTCAGGATCGGCGGCGGACGCCGGCTCGAGGAGGAGGGACGCGGTCATCGGGTCACGCTCCAGATCGTCACGGGCATCGCCGGCTTCCAACCGCTGAACCGGCCGACCGGCTCGGCCTGCGCCACCGACAGCCGGGTCAGCGACCCGCCCACCCGGCCGTGCCACTCGGCCAGCACGGCCTCGCTCTGCACCGTCACCGCGCTGACCACCAGCCGCCCACCGGGGGCCAGCGCCTCCCAGCAGAGGTCGAGCAGCAGCGGCGTGGTGGCCCCGCCGCCGACGAAGACCGCGTCCGGCCGGGGCAGCCCGGCCAGCGCCTCGGGCGCCCGGCCGAGCACGACCCGCAGCCCGGGGACGCCGAGCCGCAGCGCGTTCCCGGTGACCCGGTCGGCCCGCTCCGGCACCGGTTCCACCGCGACGGCGCGGCAGCTGGGGTGCACGCGCATCCACTCGATGCCGATCGAGCCGGCCCCGGCGCCGACGTCCCACAGCAGCTGGCCGGGCAGCGGGGCGAGCCGGGCCAGGGTCACCGCCCGCACGTCGCGCTTGGTGAGTTGGCCGTCGGAGTCGTAGGCGTCGTCGGGCAGGCCGGGCACGGTCGGCAGCGGCACCGTGCCGGGGTCGGCCCGCACCTCGACGGCGGTCACCACCAGGGGGTCGGTCGCGGCGTCGGACCAGCCGCGCGCGGTGCCGCTGGTGGCGTGCTCACCCGGACCGCCGAGCTGGGCGAGCGCGGTCACCCGGCTGTCGCCGTACCCGCGGGCGGTGAGCAGCGCGGCGACGGCGGCCGGGGTGCCGCCGTCCGAGCCGAGCACCAGCAGCCGGCGGCCCGGGGTGGCGTGCGGCAGCACCAGCTCCAGCGGGCGGCCTACCACGGTCACCACCGTGGTGTCCTCCACCGCCCAGCCCAGCCGGGCGCAGGCCAGGGTGACCGAGGAGGGGTGCGGCAGCACGTGCACGGCGTCCCCGCCGAGCCGGCGCACCAGCGACGTGCCGATGCCGGAGAGCATCGGGTCGCCGCTGGCCAGCACCACGGTGTCCCGGTCGGGCACGGCGAAGCCGTCCAGCGCCGGGGCCATCGGCGAGGGCCACGGCAGCCGCTCGGCGCCCACCGACGCGGGCACCAGCCGCAGCTGCCGGTCGCTGCCCCGCAGCACGGCGGCCGCCTCGACCGCCCGGCGGGCCGCCGGGGACAGCCCGTCCCAGCCGTCGGCACCGATGCCGACGACCGTCACCCGCGCCCCCGGTGGCCTGCTCACGCCGGCAGGTCGCCGGCCGGCCCGGCTGCCTGGGCGAGCAGCCGGTCGCGCTCCTCCTCGGGCAGCCGGTCGACGTAGACGATGCCGTCGAGGTGGTCGACCTCGTGCTGCAGGCAGCGGGCGGCCATGCCGGTGGCCTCGATCGCCAGCGGCCTGCCGGTGATGTCCACGCCGTCGACCCGGGCCCGGAAGCCGCGCGGCAGGTCGGCGTACGGGCCGGGCACCGACAGGCAGCCCTCCTCGGTGAGCTCCTCGGCCGGCTCGTCGCCCACCGGCTCCAGCACGGTGAGCACCGGGTTGACCACGTAGCCCACGACGTCGTGGGAGTCGGCGTCCGGGCAGTCCAGCACGAAGACCCGGGCGTCCACCCCGATCTGGTTGGCGGCCAGGCCCACGCCGTTGGCGGCGTACATGCTGGCGAACATGTCCAGCAGCAGCCGGCGCAGGGACTCGTCGAAGTCGGTCACCTCCGCGCACGGCCGGTGCAGGACGGGGTCCGTGCCGTAGGTGACGATCGGCCGGGCGACGCCGTCGTAACGGCCGGGCAGGCGCATGACGCCGGAGTCTAGGGACTGCGCGCCCGCACCCGGCTGAGAGCATCTCGGGGTGGACATCGCGACGTCGGCCGGACTCGCCCTGGGCACGCTGGCCGACCTGGCGCTCGCCGACCCCCGCCGCCGGCACCCGGTGGCGGGCTTCGGGCAGGCGGCCACCGCCCTGGAACGGCGCGTCTGGCGGGACTCCCGCGCGGCCGGCGCCGGCTACACGGCCACCTGCGTCGGGACGACGGCCGCGCTGGGGTGGGCCGCCGCGCGGGCGACCCGCCGCTCCCCCGCCGCCCGGACCGTGCTCACCGCCGCCGCGACCTGGACCGTGCTGGGCGGCACCTCGCTGGGGCGGGCGGCCACCGTGATGCACGACCACCTGGCCGCCGGGGACCTGCCCGCGGCGCGCGGCCAGCTGCCGAGCCTGGCCGGGCGCGACCCGCGGGGGCTGGCCGAGGCCGAGCTGGTGCGGGCCACGGTGGAGTCCGTCGCGGAGAACACCTCCGACGCGGCCGTCGCGCCGCTGTTCTGGGGCGCGGTGGCCGGGGTGCCGGGCCTGCTCGCCTACCGCGCGGTCAACACCCTGGACGCGATGGTCGGCCACCGCTCGGCGCGGTACGCCCGGTTCGGCTGGGCCAGCGCCCGGCTGGACGACGTCGCCAACTGGGTCCCGGCCCGGCTCACCGCTGCCCTGACCGTGCTCTGCGCACCCCTGGTGGGCGGGTCGGCTGCCGGGGCGCTGCGCGCCTGGCGACGCGACGGCGCCCGGCACCCGAGCCCGAACGCCGGTCGCTGCGAGGCGGCACTGGCCGGTGCGCTCGGGCTGCGGCTGGGTGGGCGCAACGCGTACGGGACGCGGGTCGAGGACCGGCCCCCGCTGGGTGACGGGGAGCCCCCGGTCCGGGCGGACGTCGTCCGGTCGGTGCGGCTGTCCCGGGCCGTCTGGTGCGTGGCCGCCGTGGCTGCGGTGAGCAGCCGGTCCGTCCTCGGTGACAGGTGGTCAGGACACCCCCGGGCGATCGGGTTGCGCGGCAGGAGATCGCGGCCCGGTGCATCACGGGCCGGATCTGGGTAGCTTCGGCGCATCGATCAGGCGTCCGGCGCAGGCCGGGCGGTGTCACGCGTCGAAGAAGCGGCAGCGTGGCGCCCGCACCTCGTGCGCGCCCGCGACCGTCCGAGGCCCTCATGACCATGACCGCTCCCGTCACCACCTCCCCGCGCCCTGCCGGACACCAGGACGCGGCGCACCGGCCGGCGCCGCTCACCGGCCGCTACCGGGCCGAGCCGGCCACCGGCGCCTGGTACTGGTCGCCCCAGCTCTCGACCCTGCTGGGCCTGCAGCACGACTCGGTCCAGCCCGGCATCGACGTGCTCGTGGACCACCTGCACCCGGACGAGCGGGACGACGCCGTCACGGCCCTGGCCCGCTGCACCCGGGGGGCCCCGTCCACCACGCTGCGCCGGTTCCGCCGGGTGGACGGCACCGAGCTGCGCGCCATCATGGTCACCGAGCCCGAGCTGGACGACGACGGCACCGTGATCGCCGTGTCCGGGCTGGTGGTCGCCCTGCCGGACGAGGAGGCTGCACCCGGGGACGCCACCCGCGTCCAGGCGCTGGAGGCCGAGGTCGAGCAGCTGCGCACGGCCATGGCCAGCCGGGCCGCGATCGAGCAGGCCAAGGGCGTGCTGATGCTTTTCACCGGCTTCACCGAGCAGGCCTGCTTCGACCTGCTGGGCCACATCTCCAGCCACACCCACCGCAAGGTGCGCGACCTGGCGCTGGAGATCACCGCCTCCGCCGCCGGCCGCAGCCCGCTGCCGGAGGACATCCGGGTGATCCTGCACGACGCCTGCCCCCCGGCGACCCCCTCCGGCTGACCGGCGCCGTGCAGCCCGACCCGGCGACCGACCGCGCCGCGGGCCGGGCTGCACCGTCAGGGATGATCCTCGGACCGGGCGGCTGGCAGCCCGGTCCGAGGTGAGGGGGACGCGTGCTCTACCGAGTCGTCCGATCCGTGCTCAAGCCGCTGTTCTGGCTGACCTGCCGGCCGGTCGTCACCGGCCTGGAGAACGTGCCGGCCACCGGGGCGTTCATCATCGCCAGCAACCACCTGTCCTTCATCGACAGCATGGTCATCCCGCTCGCCTCGCCCCGGCAGGTCGGCTACCTGGCCAAGGCGGAGTACTGGCAGGGCAGCGGGGTCAGCGGCTGGCTGGTGCGCAAGATGTTCACCGGGCTGGGCGCGATGCCGGTCGACCGGCAGGCGTCCCGGTCGGCGCAGCTGGCACTGGACACCGCGATGGGGGTGCTGCGCCAGGGCCGCGGCTTCGGCATCTACCCCGAGGGCACCCGCTCCCGCGACGGGCGGCTGGCCCGGGGCAAGACCGGGGTGGCCTGGCTGGCGCTCACCGCCGACTGCCCGGTGGTGCCGGTCGCGGTCACCGGCACCGACCGCATCCAGCCGGTGGACGCCCGCTGGCCGCGCCTGCAACGCTTCACGGTGACCTTCGGGGAGCCGCTCACCTTCCCCGAGTACGCCGGCATGGCCGGCAAGGGCGTTCCGCGCCGGATCGTGACCGACCGGATCATGGAGCGCATCGCCGAGATGAGCGGCCAGGAGAAGGCCGGCTGGTGAGCGGGGCGCTGTTGGTCGCCGGCACCACCTCCGACGCGGGGAAGTCCGTGGTCACCGCCGGGATCTGCCGCTGGCTGGCCCGGCAGGGCGTGTCGGTGGCACCGTTCAAGGCCCAGAACATGAGCAACAACTCACACGTCACCGTCGACGGCGCCGAGATCGGCCGCGCACAGGTCATGCAGGCCGCGGCGGCGCGGGTGGAGCCCGAGGCGGCGATGAACCCGGTGCTGCTCAAGCCCGGCGGCGAGAACTCCAGCCAGGTGGTCGTGCTGGGCCGCGCCGTCGCCGAGGTGACGGCGCTGTCCTACCGACCGATGAAGGCGGCGCTGCTGGAGCAGGTGCTCAGCAGCCTGGCCGACCTCCGCCGCCGCTTCGACGTCGTCGTCTGCGAGGGGGCGGGCTCGCCCACCGAGATCAACCTGCGCGCCGACGACATCGCGAACATGGGCCTGGCCACCGCCGCGCAGCTGCCGGTCGTGGTGGTCGGCGACATCGACCGCGGTGGGCTGTTCCCCGCGCTCTACGGCACCGTGGCGCTGATGCCGGCGGCCGACCAGCGGCTGGTCGCCGGGTTCCTGGTCAACAAGTTCCGCGGCGACCAGCGGCTGCTGGCCCCGGGCCTGGAGACGCTGCAGCAGCTCACCGGCCGGCCCACCCTGGGCGTGCTGCCGTGGCTCGCCGGGCTGTGGCTGGACGTCGAGGACTCCCTGGACCTCACCGGCGACCGCGGCCCCACGCTGCCCCCGCTCGGCGACGACGTGCTGCGGGTGTCGGTGGTGCAGCTGCCCCGGTTGTCCAACTTCACCGACCTGGACGCCCTGGCCGCCGAGCCCGGCGTCCTGGTGCGCTACGCCACCCGGCCGGAGGAACTGGCCGACGCCGACCTGGTGGTGCTGCCCGGCACCCGCTCCACCGTGTCCGACCTGGGCTGGCTGCGTGCCCGCGGCCTGGACGTCGCGCTGGCCCGCCGGGCGGCCGACGAGCTGCCGGTGCTGGGCATCTGCGGCGGGCACCAGATGCTGGCCCGCACCATCACCGACGACGTCGAGTCGCGTGCCGGCGTCGTGGCCGGGCTGGGGCTGCTGCCCACCGAGGTGCGCTTCGACCCGGTGAAGACCCTCGGCCGCCCGACCGGGTCGGCGCTGGGGCACCCGGTGCACGGGTACGAGATCCACCACGGCGTGGTCGTACCCGACGACGGGGCCGAGCCCTTCCTGGACGGCGTCCGCGCCGGGTCGGTGTGGGGCACCACCTGGCACGGGGCGCTGGAGAACGACGGTTTCCGGCGGGCCTTCCTCACCGAGGTGGCCCGGCGCACCGGGCGCCGGTTCGTCGTCGCCCCGGACACCGACTTCGCGCACCTCCGGGAGGCACGCCTGGACCGCCTCGGCGACCTGGTCGTCGAGCACGCCGACACCGACGCGCTGTGGCGGCTGGTCGAGCAGGGCCCACCGGCCGACCTGCCGCTGCTGGCCCCCGGCGCCGGCCGCTGAGCTCAGCCGCCGAGGGCGGCGCGCACGTGCTCCGGCCACGGCGTGGACCGGCCCGCGGCGGTGGCCACGTAGGTGGTGCGCACCACGCAGCAGGTAGTGGCTGTTGAAGACGACGCCCTGCTGGTCGCACTCCACGTAGCGGACGGGGGAACTCCACACCTCGGGCACGGGGGGCGAGGCTACCGTCGCCCCCGTGCAGCCGCAGCAGCCTGACGACGACCCCGCGACCGTGCTCGCCGGCTACCGGCCGCCCTCGCAGCTGGTGCAGGACAAGGAGATCGACCGGATCGACGAGCACTGCCGGGCGTTCATCGAGCTGTCCCCCTTCGCCACCCTGGCCACCGCGGACGCCGACGGCTGGCCGGACGTGTCCCCGCGCGGCGGCGCGCCGGGCTTCGTGCGCGTGCTGGACGAGCACCGGCTGGCACTGCCCGACCGGCAGGGCAACAACCGGGTCGACGGGCTGCGCAACGTGGCCGCCAACCCGCGCGCCGCGCTGCTGTTCTTCGTGCCCGGCGTCGAGGAGACGCTGCGGGTGTACGGCACCGCGACGCTGGTGGGCCCCGACGCACTCGGCCTCGACCTGACCGAGTTCGGCCGGGCTCCGCTCTCGGTGCTGGTGCTGCAGGTGCGGCGGGCCTACGTCCAGTGCGCCAAGTCGGTCATGCGCTCGCGGCTGTGGGACCCGGCCGCCCGGGTCGAGCGCTCCGCGCTCGCGCCGTTCGGACGGGTGCTCCGTGACCACTGCCAGCTCGCCACCCCGATGCCCGCCGACGACGTGATCCGCGCGGAACTGGCCGAGGAGCTGTAGGGAGGACCTCCTCGTCCCCCACGGCTCGCCGCGGGCCCTGTGAGGCGGCCGTTCCGTCCGTCATCATGCGGGCATGCCGTACACGTTCCAGGTGACGATCGACAGCCCGGCGCCGCACGAGCTGGCCGACTGGTGGGCCGAGGCCCTCGAGTGGCAGCGCGAGCCCAGCGACGCGGCGTTCATCCGCCGCATGGTGGCCGAGGGCCACGCCGCCGAGTCTGACACGATGACCCACCGCGGCGAGCTGGTCTGGCGGGAGGGCGCGGCGATCACCCACCCGGACGGCGCGGCGCCCCGGGTGCTGTTCCAGCTCGTGCCCGAGCCCAAGACGGTCAAGAACCGCGTCCACCTGGACGTGCGGGTCGGGCCGGAGCGGGTCGAGCAGGAGCTGGCCCGGCTGGTCTCCCGGGGCGCCACCGAGCTGCACCGCGGCCGGCAGGGCCCGCACACCTGGGTGACGATCGCCGATCCGGAGGGCAACGAGCTCTGCATCACCTGAGCCCGGCCGGGCACCGGCCCGCAGCAGGCGCCGCCGGGCGAGGTCAGCCGCGCAGGGTGTCCCGGGCGAGCTTGCGGTCCATCACCGCGCGCTCGGCGAGCAGCCGGAGACGTTCCCGGTGTACCCGTCGGTCGTTCGCACCGCGATAGCGCGCGTCCTCGACGAGCTGCCATGCGGCGAGGGCGCTGGCCCGCACCCCGGAGGTCGACGTCGTCGTTGCTGGACGAGCCGGTTGGATCGTGGTCATCCCCACGCCCTTCGACAGCGGCACCGGGTCCCCACCGGACCGGCGCGCACCACGAGTCTGTGAGCTACACAGGTGTAATTCAAGCTGTGCGAAGCGTCACCGCCACATGTGTCCCAGCCGATACCGGGGCCCGGCGCGTCGTCGGCGTGTCATGGGCTGGACCTGCCGAACCGGGGTGGTGCGTACGGTGGTCGGTCATGGCGACCGGCGGGTTCAGAGCCGTCCTCGGCCGCGCGCTGCGCGCCGCGGCGGGGCAGGGTGCGCGCGCAGCGATGCGCGAGCTGGAGAAGCGGTCGGCGCGGCCGCCCCGGCAGGAGCGCCCGCGGCCGGCTCCCCGCCGCGAGGCACCGCCGTCCCGCCACCCGGCGCCGCGGCCCGGCCCGGCCACGGCCGGCTCCCCCGGCCCGGTCGCCCTGGAGTACCGCCCCCGGGACGACGGCCTGCCCGACCCGGGCGAGGTCGTCTGGGCATGGGTGCCCTACGAAGAGGGCGACGGCCGCGGCAAGGACCGCCCGGTGCTGGTGATCGCCCGCTCCGGCGGTGACCTGCTGGCGCTGATGCTCACCAGCAAGGACCACGACCGGGACGCCCGCGACGAGGCCCGGCACGGCCGGCACTGGATCGACGTCGGCACCGGCGGCTGGGACCGGCAGGGCCGGCCCAGCGAGGTGCGGGTCGACCGGCTGATCACCCTGGACCCGGGCACGGTCCGGCGCGAGGGCGCCACCCTGGACCGGGAGCGCTACGAGCAGGTGGCCGCCGAGGTCCGCCGGGTGCACGGCTGGTGAGCACCCACCAGGACCGACCGGCGGCCGCCCACCAGGACCGACACGAACCCCTCGCCACGATGGCCATCATGGCGGGACGGCGGGCTCAGCCTGCGCCGCGCGGGCGCAGCAGCCGGGCCAGCAGCGGCGCGGTCAGCAGCATCACGAACAGCCGGAGCACCTGCACGGCCAGCACGAAGGTCGCGTCGGCGCCGCTCGCGGTGGCGGTGGCCAGCACGGCGTAGAGCCCGCCGGGTGTGGTCGCCAGGTAGCCGGTGAGCGCGCTCACCCCGGCCGTGCGGGCCAGCAGCACGCCCAGCCCGGCGCAGGCGAGCACCACGGCCACGATCAGCAGCAGGGCCAGCGGCAGCAACCGGGCGACGGCGACCAGGCTGGTGCGGGTGAAGCCCAGGCCGACCTGCAGGCCGATCACCAGGAAAGCCGCCGCCTCCACGGCCGCCGGGGCGGTCGCGCCACCGGCCACGCCGGTCAGGTCGGCCGCGGCCGCGGCCGCCACCAGCATCGGGCCGAGCAGGGCAGCGACGGGCAGGTGCGCGAGCCGGCCCAGCACGATGCCCACCACGGTGCAGGCCACCGTGAACAGCAGGTCGGCGGGCACGCCGGCACCGCCGCGCACCGCGCCGCCGCTGCCCGCCGAGGCGTCGAAGACCGTCGTGGCCACCACCGGCATCGCGACCACGATGACCAGCACCCGCAGGTACTGCAGCACCGCGACCACCTGCTCGTCGGCCTCCAGGTCGCGGGCCATGGCGGTGATCCCCGAGGCACCGCTGGCGATCATGGCGAACGCCCCGGTGACCGGGGTGACGTCTCGGCGCAGCCCCATCAGCCGGCCGGCGACCAGGCTGACCACCAGGCTCGCCACGGTCGCCAGCAGCACCGGCAGCCAGTGCCGGCCGATGGTGGTCAGCGTGTCGGCGTCGACCAGCGACCCGATCGAGACCCCGATGACCGCCTGCGCGGCCGTCGAGCCCGACCGGGGCAGCATCATCCGCCGGCGGCCCACCAGCGCCCGGCCCAGCCCGGCGACCAGCCCCCCGAAGATCGTCGGCGACGGGACGCCGAGCAGGGTGGACACCGCGCTGACCGCTGCGGCGACGCCGAGCACGAGCGCCCCGTCGAGCAGTTGCCCGCGACTCGGCCGGGGCATCCGCACGGCGCCACTCTGCCCCTGCGGTGTGGGTCACGGGCACCTGCGCCGACGCGCGCTCGGCCCCCGCTGTCTCCCCGGTGATACCGTCACCTCATGGAATCGGTGTCCATTCGTGAGCTGCGCAACAGCGGTGGCGACGTGGTGGACCGCGTGCAGCGGGGAGAGCGACTCCGGGTGACCCGGGACGGAGCCGAGGTCGCAGAGCTGCGGCCCCTGCCGAGGCGCACCCCGTCGACGGCAGTCCTGATCGCCAGCCGTCAGCACCTGCCGGCGATGGACCCTGCCGCGCTGCGTCACGACCTCGACGAGGTCGTGGACCAGTCCCTGTGACGACTGTCGCCGGGAAGGGTCTGCTGGACACCAACGCGGTGATCCTGCTCGCTCGCCTGCAGGTGGCCGACCTGCCGGGAGAGGTGCTGATCTCCACGGTGACACTCGCCGAGCTCTCGGCCGGTCCACTCCTCGCCGGCGACCCGGTCGAGCGGTCGACCCGGCAGGCACACCTCCAGCAGGCCGAGGCGGACTTCGAGGCACTGCCGGTCGACGCCGCCACCGCCCGGGCGTTCGGCCGAGTGGCGGCGGACATGCGTGCAGCGGGTCGCAAACCCTCCGCCCGCGCCTTCGATGCCCTGATCGCGGCAACGGCGATCGCGAACGGGCTGCCGCTCTACACGGTGAACCCGGACGACTTCGCTTCGGTCTCCGAGCTCACCGTGCACGCCATCCCACACCCGGACCGGGCGTAGTCCGACTGTCGGCGGTCAGCCGGTGGCGGCCTCGTCGGCGACCGGCCGGCGTACCGGTGGGCGTAGCCGGTAGACGGCGGCGCCGTCGCCCACGGCGTCCAGGTCGTAGCGGTGCACGACCTTGGGCCCGTCGTGCAGGTGCACGTGGGTGACGGTGGGGAGCGGGTCGCCGTGGCGCGCGGCCCGGACGTCGACCCGACCGTCGAGCGGCCCGCCCAGGAAGCGCAGCTCGGACCCGCCGCAGCCGGTGTCGGCGCGGGCCGGGCCCTCGGCGCTCGTGTTCTCGGACAGCTCGATCTCCCCACTCGGTTCGGCGACCCGGGGGCCCAGGGTAGGCCCCGGACCGCCCACCGGACAGGGCGACGCGGCGTCGGTGGACGCCGCCGTCAGGAGCCGGTGATCCGCCGGAGCTCGGCGACGTGCGCGTCGAAGGCGGCCCGACCCTCGGGCGTCAACCCCAGGCTGGTGCGCTGCCGGGACGCGACGGTGGCCTTGCGCACCCGCACGTAGCCGGCGTCCTCCAGCTGCTTGACGTGCTTGGACAGCACCGAGTCGCTCACCCCGACGGCGTCCCGGACGGTGGCGAACTCCATCGTGTCGACGGCGGCGAGCAGCCCGCAGACCTGCAGCCGCGGCGGGGCGTGCACCACGGGGTCGAACCGGGGCGCGACAGCGGTCACAGCTGCCCGCGCAGCTCGGCGATGTAGATCCGGCTCCACCAGCGGCTCACGAGGGCGATGCCGATCCCGAGGACCGCTCCGGCCACCGCCATCGCGCCGCGGACGTCGAGCACCAGCTCCAGCACCAGGGCGGGCACCAGGACCGCCAGGCTGCCCACGACCCAGACCCGCCACGCCCGCCGGGTGGGGCCGGGCCGGTCGCCGCTCACCCAGGTCCCGGTCAGCCGCCGGTACACCGACATCAGCCAGCGGGTGCCGGCGCCGTAGAGCGCGATGGCCACCAGGGGCGCCCACGGGAACCACAGCGAGTAGGAGGCGAAGAAGCCGAAGGTCATCAACCCCAGCAGCGCGTCGTACCACCACGGCTGCATCGCCCGGTCAGCCAGTGCGGCCCGGTCGGCCTGCAGCGCGGCGAGCTGGGCCGCGGCGACGTCCCTGCCGATCCCGTTGCTTTCCATGTCGGAAAGTCTGACGCGCGACTTTCCACTTCGTCAAGTAGCGGCGGCTGTCCCCGCCCGGCCGGGTCGTGGTCTCATGGACGACGAACTGCGACGGCAGTGGAGGAAGCCGGTGCGATCCCGGCGCGGTCCCGCCACTGTGACGCCGGCACCCGCCGGTCAGCCAGGAACTCCCGCCGTCGCCTCCTGCCACCTCCGGGCGTGGACACCCGGGGAGAGGACACCTGCGCCCGTGACCTACCCCTTCAGTGCCGTCGTCGGCATGGACGACATGCGCCTGGCGCTGCTGCTCAACGCCGTCTCCCCCGCGATCGGCGGTGTGCTGGTGCGCGGGGAGAAGGGCACCGCGAAGTCGACGATGGTGCGGGCGCTGGCCGCCGTGCTGCCGGCCGTCGGCGTCGTCGTCGGCTGCCGGTTCGCCTGCGACCCCGCCACCCCCGACCCCGGCTGCCCCGACGGCCCACACCCGGCCGACGGGCCCGCGCAGACCCGCCCGGCCCGACTGGTCGAGCTGCCCGTCGGCGCCTCGGAGGACCGGGTCGTCGGCGCGCTGGACATCGAGCGCGCGCTCACCGAGGGCGTCAAGGCCTTCGAGCCGGGCCTGCTGGCCGCCGCCAACCGCGGCGTGCTGTACGTCGACGAGGTCAACCTGCTGCACGACCACCTGGTGGACCTGCTGCTGGACGCCGCCGCGCTGGGCACCGCCTACGTGGAACGCGAGGGCGTCTCGGTGCGGCACGCGGCACGTTTCCTGCTGGTCGGCACCATGAACCCCGAGGAGGGCGAGCTGCGCCCGCAGCTGCTGGACCGCTTCGGGCTCACCGTCGAGGTGGCCGCCCCGCGCGACGGCGCGCTGCGGGCCGAGGTGGTGCGCCGCCGCTTCGGGTACGACGCCGACCCGGCCGGCTTCACCACCACCTGGGCACCGGCGGAGACCACGCTGGCGAGCCGGATCGCCGCCGCCCGCGCCCTGCTTCCTGCCGTGGTGCTCGGCGACGCCGCGCTGCGTCAGGTGACCGGCATCTGCGCGGCCTTCGACGTCGACGGCCTGCGCGCCGACATCGTCACCGCCCGCGCCGCCATCGCGCACGCCGCCTGGGAGGGCCGCACCGACGTCACCGAGGACGACGTGCGGGTGGCCGCCCGGCTGGCCCTGCCGCACCGCCGCCGGCGCAACCCCTTCGACGCCCCCGGCCTGGACGACGACACGCTGGAGCAGGCGCTGTCCGACGCCCGCGACCCCGCACCCGAGGACGACGGCGGCCCGGAGGGCGACGACCCTGAGCGCGACGGCCCCGAGGACGACGGCCCGCCCGAGGGCGGCCCGGGCGGCGGCTCCCCCGACCCCGCACCGGACGGCTCGGACGCCGCCGGCCCGGCCCCTGCCGCGGACGCACCCGGCCCCGACGGCCCCGGCGCGGAGGGCGAGCGACCGCCCACGACGGCGCCCCGGGGCGAGGGCGGCGGCAGCACCGGCGCCACCCCGGCACCCGACCAGGCGGCCGTCGCGCCGACCGACCCGTTCCGCGCCCGCCGGCTGGAGGTGCCCGGCATCGGCTCGGGCGTGGCCGGCAAGCGGTCCCGGGCCCGCAGCGACCGCGGTCGGGTGGTGGGGTCCCGGCGTCCGGCGGGCACGGTCACCCGGCTGCACCTGACCGACACCGTGCTCGCCGCCGCCCCGCACCAGCGCGCCCGCGGGCGCAGCGGCCCGGGGCTCCGGCTGGCCCGGGAGGACCTGCGGCAGGCCACGCTGGAGGGCCGGGAGGGCAACCTCGTGCTGTTCGTGGTGGACGCGTCCGGCTCGATGGCCTCGGCGCGGCGGATGGCCGCCGTCAAGGGCGCCGTCCTCTCCCTGCTGATGGACGCCTACCAGCGGCGGGACAAGGTCGGGCTGATCACCTTCCGCGGCGCCGACGCCGAGCTCGCACTGCCGCCCACCTGGTCGGTCGAGGCCGCCGCCGCGCGGCTCACCAGCCTGCCGACCGGGGGCCGTACCCCGCTGGCCGCCGGGCTGCTGCGCGCGCACGAGGTGCTGCGGGTCGAGCACGTCCGCGACCCGCGGCGCCGTCCGCTGCTGGTGGTGGTGACCGACGGGCGGGCGACCGGGGCACGCGGCGGCCGGCCACTGGCCGACGCGCACCGGGCGGCCCAGCTGATCGCCTCCGGCGGGACGGCGAGCGTCGTCGTCGACTGCGAGGCAGGGCACGTGCGGCTCGGGCTGGCCGGCGTGCTCGGCGCCCACCTGGGTGCCCGCACCCTGCAGCTGGCCGAGCTGAGCGCCGAGGCGCTCGCCGGCACCGTCCGGAGCGCCGCCTGATGCCGCAGGGACAGGTCACCGCCGTGCCGGTCGACGGGCTCACCACCCGGCAGCGCCGCAACCGGCCGCTGCTCGCCGTGCACACCGGGGAGATGAAGGGCAAGTCCACCGCCGCCTTCGGCATGGCCATGCGCGCCTGGAACCAGGGCTGGTCGATCGCGGTCTACCAGTTCGTCAAGAGCGCGAAGTGGAAGGTCGGTGAGGAGAACGCCCTGGGGGCTCTCGGCCGGCTGCACGAGGCCACCGGGGAGGGCGGCCCGGTCGTCTGGCACAAGATGGGCTCGGGCTGGAGTTGGTCGCGCAAGCACGGCGACGAGACCGACCACGCCGCCGACGCCGCCGAGGGCTGGGCACAGATCAAGCGCGACCTCGCAGCCGAGGCGCACCGCTTCTACGTGCTCGACGAGTTCACCTACCCGATGACGTGGGGCTGGGTCGACGTCGAGGACGTCGTCGAGACGATGCGGCACCGCCCCGGCAACCAGCACGTCGTCATCACCGGGCGCACCGCGCACCCGGCGCTCGTCGAGGCCGCCGACCTGGTCGTGGAGATGACCAAGGTCAAGCACCCGATGGACGCCGGCCAGAAGGGACAGCGAGGCATCGAGTGGTGAGCACCGGGATCCCGCGGATCGTGCTGGGCGCGCCGTCGTCCAACTCGGGCAAGACGTCGATCGCCACCGGGCTGATCGCAGCGCTGACCGCGCGCGGCCTGACCGTGTCGCCGCACAAGGTCGGCCCGGACTACATCGACCCGGGCTACCACGGCCTCGCCGCCGGCCGCCCCGGCCGCAACCTGGACCCGTGGCTGGCCGGCGACGAGCGGCTGGTCCCGCTGTTCCTGCACGGCGCCCTCACCCCCACCCCGGCCGACGTCGCCGTGGTCGAGGGCGTGATGGGCCTGTTCGACGGCGCCTCGCACGCCAGCGTCGCGCCGGGCTACGGCTCCACGGCCTACGTCGCCGCGGCGCTGCGGGCCCCGGTCGTGCTGGTCGTGGACGCCTCCAGCCAGGCCCGCAGCGTCGCCGCGGTCGTGCACGGCTTCGCCACCTTCGACCCTGGCGTGCGGATCGGCGGCGTCGTGCTCAACCGGGTCGGCAGCGACCGGCACGAGGCGATCCTGCGCGAGGCGCTCGGCGCGGCCGGGGTGCCGGTGCTCGGTGCGGTCCGCCGGATCGAGGCGCTGCAGACGCCGTCCCGGCACCTGGGCCTGGTGCCCGCCGCGGAACGCTCGTCCGAGGCGGTGCGCACCGTGCGCGCGCTCGGCGCGGTCGTCGAGTCCTCCATCGACGTCGACGCCGTCCTGCGGCTGGCCGGCACGGCACCGGACCTGGACGGCGTCCCGTGGGACCCCGCCGCCGAGGTCACCCGGGCCCCGCTGACCGCTGAGGGCACCAGGCCGGTGGTCGCCGTCGCCGGCGGTGCCGCCTTCACGTTCGGCTACGCCGAGACCGCCGAGCTGCTGGCCGCCGCCGGTGCCGACGTGGTGGTCGTCGACCCGCTGCGCGACCAGGCCCTGCCCGCCGGCACCCGGGCGCTGGTGGTCGGCGGCGGGTTCCCCGAGGTGCACGCCTCGGCGCTGAGCGCGAACGTCGGGCTGCGCACCGCCATCGCCGAGCTGGCCGCGGCCGGCGGACCGATCGCCGCCGAGTGCGCCGGGCTGCTGTACCTGGCCCGCGAGCTGGACGGCGAGCCGATGTGCGGCGTGCTGGACACCGCCGCCGCCATGCACCCCCGGCTGACCCTGGGCTACCGCTCGGCGGTGGCGCTGTCCGACAGCGCGCTGGCCCCGGCCGGCACCCGGGTGCGCGGCCACGAGTTCCACCGCACCCGCACCGGCCCGGGCGCGGGCGCGACGCCGGCCTGGCAGTGGAACGCCGAGGGCCCGGAGGGGTTCGTCGCCGGGCCGCAGGCCAACGTGCACGCCTCCTACCTGCACCTCAACTGGGCCGGCTCCCCCGCGATGGCCGGCCGGTTCGTCGCCGCCGCGGCCGCCGTCCCGGTGCCGCTGCACGCCTCCCGTGCCCCGTCCTGAGGCGGTCGTCGGGGTCGGGGCGCGGCGCGGGGTGACGGCGGCCGAGGTGCTGGCCGCCGTCGACGCGGTGCTGCCCCCCGGCGTGCGGGTCGGCCACCTCGCCACCCTCGACGTCCGCGCCGCCGAGCCCGGGGTGCAGGCCGCCGCCGCCCAGCGCGGCTGGCGGCTCACCGGGCACCCCGCCGCGGCCCTGGCCGCCGTCGTGGTGCCGACGCCGTCCGCTCGGGCGGCGGCCGCCGTCGGCACGCCCTCGGTCGCCGAGGCCGCCGCCCTGCTCGGCGGTGGCGAGCTGCTGGTCCCGAAGACCGTCCTCGGCCGGGTCACCACCGCCGTCGCCCGCCCGATCCCCCGTCCCCCGGCCACGACGGCCACTTCCGCGGAAACGGCCGGTCCGACGACGGCCGTTTCCGCGGAGAGGGCCGGCGCGACGGCGGCCACTTCCGCGGAAAGGGCCGGTGTGGCGGTGGGGACGGCGACGGGCGGGGGTGCGGGGTGAGCGAGGACCTGCGGCACCACGGGGACGCCGAGCTGGCCCCCGGGCTGGTCGACCTGGCGGTGAACGTCCGGGCCGGCACCCCACCGGCGTGGCTGCGCGCCGTGCTGCACGAGGCGCTCGACGCCAGCGCCGGGTACCCCGACCCGGGCCCGGCGCGGGCCGCGGTGGCCCGGCTGCACGGCCGGGACCCCGCCGAGGTGCTGCTCACCGCCGGCGCCGCCGAGGCGTTCACCCTGCTGGCCCGGGCGCTCGCACCGCGGCGCGCCGTCGTGGTGCACCCGTCGTTCACCGAGCCGGAGGCCGCGCTGCGGGCCGCCGGGCACCCGGTCCAGCGGCTGCTGCTGCCCGGTCCGCAGCACCGGCTGGACCCGGCCGCGGTGCCGGCCGACGCCGACCTCGTGGTGCTGGGCAACCCGACCAACCCGACGTCGGTGCTGCACCCCGCCGCCGACCTGCGGGCGCTGGCCCGGCCGGGGCGGGTGCTGCTGGTCGACGAGGCCTTCGCCGACACGGTGCCCGGCGAGCCCGAGTCGCTGGCCGGCGCCCGCGACGTCCCGGGGCTGGTGGTGGTGCGCAGCCTGACCAAGACGTGGGGACTGGCCGGCCTGCGGGTGGGCTACGCCTTCGGCCCGCCCGGGCTGGTCGCGGCGATGGCGGCCCAGCAGCCGCACTGGGCCGTGTCCACCCCGGCGCTGGCCGCCCTCGCCGCCTGCAGCAGCGACGCGGCCCAGGCCGAGGCCCGCCGGGCCGCCGAGCGCACCGCGACCGACCGGGCGGCCCTGCGCGACGCCCTGCCCCCGGAGGTGACCGTGCTCGGCGACCCGCGCTCGTCGTTCCTGCTGCTGCAGGTGCCCGGCGGCGCGGCCGTGCGCGAGCGGCTGCGCGCCGCCGGCTGGGCGGTGCGCCGCGGCGACACCTTCCCCGGGCTCGGCCCGGACCACCTCCGGGTCGCGGTGCGCGACCCGGACACCTCCCGGGCGTTCGCCGACGCCCTGCGGACGGCGCTCACCCCGCCCGGCGGGCAGGCACCCGAGCCGGGGCTGAGATCCTCAGAGCTCGTCCCGACTGCCGAGGAGCTCCGCTGACCACCGACCCGACCGCCCCCTTCCCGGGCACGATGCTGGGCGAGACGATCGCGGCCGTCCGCCCCCGGGACGCCGTCGCCGAGCAGAACGCGCGGGCGCGGCTGGACGTGATGACGAAGCCCCCGGGCTCGCTGGGCCTGCTGGAGGACGTCGCCGCGCAGCTCGCCGGCACCGCCGGCCGCTGCCCCGCGCCACTGCCCGGCCCGGCCGCGGTCGCGGTGTTCGCCGGGGACCACGGCGTGCACGCCCAGGGCGTCACGCCGTGGCCGCAGGAGGTCACCGGTCAGATGGTGGCCAACATCGTCGCCGGGGGCGCGGTGGTCAACGCCTTCGCCGCGCAGCTCGGCGCCGAGGTGCTGGTGGTCGACGTCGGGGTCTCCGCCCCGCTGCAGCCCGCGCCCGGCCTGCTCGGACGCCGGGTGCGGTCCGGCACCGCCGACCTGTCCGCCGGCCCGGCGATGACCGTCGAGGAGGCCCGCCGCGCCGTGGAGGTGGGCATCGAGGTGGCCGGCACGCTCGCCGCCGGCCACGGCTGCCTGGTCACCGGGGACATGGGCATCGCCAACACCACCGCCTCGGCCGCGCTGGTCTGCGTGTTCACCGGCGCCGACGCCCGGCGGGCCACCGGCCGCGGCACCGGCATCGACGACACGATGCTGGCCCGCAAGGTGCAGGTCGTCCGGCAGGCCGCGGGCCGGGTCCCGGACCGGCCCGCGACGCCGGAGCAGGCCCTCGCCGCGCTGGCCGAGGTGGGCGGCCTCGAGCACGCCGCGCTGGCCGGCTTCGTGATCGGCGCGGCCGCCGCCCGCGTGCCGGTGGTGCTGGACGGCATCATCGCCGGCTCCGCGGCCCTGGTGGCCGCCGCGCTCTGCCCCGCCGCGCTGGAGCACGCCCTGGCCGGCCACACGTCCGCCGAGCCGGGGCACGCCCTGGCCCTGCAGGCACTGGGCCTGCAGCCGCTGCTGGCCCTGGACCTGCGCCTGGGCGAGGGCACCGGTGCGCTGCTGGCCTGGCCGCTGGTCGCCGCCGCGGCGCGCGCCCTGCGCGACGTCGCCACCTTCGACTCCGCCGGGGTGACCGGGAAGTGAACGCCACACCCGTCGACCCCGGCTCCGGGGTCGTCTACCCGGTGGGCCTGCGCCTGCAGGGCCGCCGGGTCGTCGTGGTCGGTGGCGGGCAGGTGGCCCACCGTCGGGTGGCCGGGCTGCTCGAGGCCCGCGCGCTGGTCACCGTGGTGGCCCCCGAGGTCACCCCGGCCCTGGAGGCGCTCGTCGCCCCGGGCACCGTGACCTGGCTGGAGCGCCACTACGCCGACGGCGACCTGGCCGACGCCTGGTACGCCGTCGCCGCCACCGACGACCCGGCGGTCAACGCCCGGGTCGCCGCGGAGGCCGAGCGGCACCGGGTGTTCTGCGCCCGCGCCGACGACCGGTCGGCCTCCAGCGTCTGGACCCCGGCCGTCGGGCGGCAGGGCGACCTCGTGGTCGGCGTGCACGGCGGCGGCGACCCGCAGCGGGCCGTCGGCGTGCGGGACGCGGTGCTGTCCGGGCTGATCGACGGCTCGATCGCCGACCGCGCCTCCCGCACCCCCTCGGGCACCGCCGGCACGGTCGTGCTGGTCGGTGGCGGGCCGGGCGACCCGGGGCTGATCACGGTGCGCGGCCGGCAGGCGGTGGCCCAGGCCGAGGTCGTCGTCGCCGACCACCTGGCACCGCAGTCACTGCTGGCCTCGCTGCCCGCCGAGGTGGAGGTCATCGACGCGTCCAAGCTGCCCCGTGGCCGCTCGATGGCCCAGGAGCAGATCAACGAGTTCCTGGTGTCCCGGGCGCTGGCGGGCAAGCGGGTGGTGCGGCTCAAGGGCGGCGACCCGTTCGTCTTCGGCCGCGGCATGGAGGAGTGGGAGGCCTGCGTCGCCGCCGGTGTGCCGGTGGAGGTGGTGCCCGGTGTGACCAGCGCGATCGGCGTCCCGGGGCTGGCCGGCGTGCCGGTCACGCACCGCGGCATGACCCACGAGTTCGTGGTGGTCTCCGGGCACGTGCCGCCCGGTCACCCGGCGTCGCTGGTCGACTGGGCGGCGCTCGGGCGGCTGCGCGGGACCGTCGTCGTGCTCATGGGGGTGGACACCGCCGGGGCGATCGCGGCCGCGCTGGTCGAGCACGGCCGGCCGGCCGGCACCCCGGTCGCGGTGGTCACCGACGGGGCCACGCCCACCCAGCGGACGGTGCGCACGACGCTGGCCGGGCTGGCGCGGACGATCGTCGAGCAGGGCGTCCGCCCGCCGGCGGTCTGGGTGGTCGGCGAGGTCGTGTCCCTCGGCGACCCGGCCGCAACCCGGGCGGGGGTCGGCACCCCGGGTTAGCGTCCGGGGACCGTCACCGTCGACGTCCCGGAGGACCGCGTGCCCCGTCCCACCCGCCTGCTGCTCACCCCCCTCGCGCTCGCCCTCGCCGGCACCGTGCTCGTCAGCCCGGCCTCGGCGCACACGCCACCGGAGCCACCGGCACCGCCCGCGGACGACTACGTCGTCGACGAGGAGGGGCTGCCGTTCGAGCCGCTGCCCGGGGCCATCGCCTCCTGGGGCGTGCTGGACGACGCCGGCTACCGCATCGAGGTGCCCGCACAGTGGAACGGCGACCTGCTGGTGTGGGCGCACGGCTACCGCGGCACCGGTCCGGAGCTCACCGTGGACAACCCGCCGGCCGGGCTGCGGGAGCAGCTGATCGCCGAGGGCTACGCCTGGACGGCGTCCAGCTACGACGCCAACGGCTACGACGTCGTCTCCGGCGTGCGGAGCACGCAGGAGCTGGTGGACTTCTTCGACGAGACCGTGGGCGTGCCCGAGCGCCGCTACCTGGCCGGGGCCTCGATGGGCGGGCACGTCACCGGGGTGAGCATCGAGCAGTTCCCGGACACCTGGGACGGCGCCCTGCCGGTCTGCGGCGTCATGGGCGACCGGCGGCTGTTCGACACGTTCCTCGACTACAACCTCGCGGCGCAGGCACTCACCGGTGTCGAGCCGGTGTACCCCGCGCCGCGGGACTACCTGGACACCACCGCGCTCACCGTCGAGGCCGCCCTCGGCACGCCCTACCCCGGTCAGCTGACGCCGGTGGGCGAGCAGCTCGCGGCGCTGACCGAGCTGCGCACCGGCGGCGAGCGGCCGCTGTTCGAGGCCGGGTTCGACGAGTTCGCGGAGTTCCTGTTCACCGTGTTCCCGGCCGACCCCGGCCAGGGCGAGGAGGCGGGCACGGTCGGCGGCAACGCCGACACCGTCTACCAGCTGGACGCCGACCCGGCGGTCAGCCCGGCCGAGCAGCAGCTCAACGCCGACGTGCTGCGGGTGGAGGCCACCCCGGCCCCGGAGGGCCTGGCCGGCGTGCCCACCATCGACGGGACCTTCGAGATCCCGGTGCTGACCATGCACGACCTCGGTGACCTGTTCGTGCCGTTCAGCATGGAGCAGGACTACGCCCGGGACGCCGTCCTCCACGGCACCCGCGACCTGCTGGTGCAGCGGGCCGTCCGCGGCGTGGCGCACTGCGACTTCAGCGCCGAGGAGTACCAGCAGGCCTTCGGCGACCTGGTCACGTGGGTGGAGCAGGGCGTGCGGCCCGAGGGCGACGACGTGCTCGACCCGGCCGCGGTCGCCGACCCGCGCTTCGGCTGCCGGTTCACCGTGCCGCAGCGCGCGTTCGACACCCAGGACTGCACCCCGGTCTGAGGCACCGATGGGGGCCGGTCGGCAGCGTCCGACCGGCTCCCGTCGTCGTCCGGTGAGAGAGCACTGGTACTACGGATGTAGCAGGTCTACTGTCTCGGGGCATCGATAGGGGTCTTCCGAGGAGCGGTGTCACGATGCGTCCTGCGCACGACGGTCCGGTGGTCGCGGTCCGCGACCTGCAGATGAGGTACGGCACCCACCAGGTGCTGGGCGGCGTGGACTTCGACGTCCGGCCCGGTGAGGTGGTCTGCCTGCTCGGCCCGAACGGGGCCGGCAAGACCACCACGATCGAGGTGCTGGAGGGCTTCCGGCTGCGCTCCGGCGGATCGGTCGACGTCCTCGGTGCCGACCCCGCCCATGGCGACGACGCCTGGCGGGCACGGGTCGGGGTGGTGCTGCAGTCCTGGCGGGACCACGCCCGGTGGACCCCGCGGCAGCTGCTCGGCTACCTGGGCAGCTACTACGTCCCCTATGCCGGGCCCGGCGTCCCGCGGCCCTACGACGTCGACTGGCTGCTGGACACCGTCGGGCTGACGGCACACGCCGACCGCAAGGTGCTCACCCTGTCCGGTGGCCAGCGGCGCCGGCTCGACGTCGCCGTGGGCATCGTGGGCCGCCCCGAGCTGCTGTTCCTGGACGAGCCCACGGCCGGCTTCGACCCGGAGGCCCGGCGCGACTTCCACGACCTGGTGCACCGGCTGTCGGACCTGGAGGGCACCACCGTGCTGCTCACCACCCACGACCTGACCGAGGCGGAGAAGCTGGCCGACCGGATCCTGATCCTGGCCGGTGGGCGGATCGTCGCCGACGGCAGCGCCGACGAGCTCACCCGGCAGGTCGCCGGCACCGGCGAGGTCCGCTGGACCCGCGGCGGGGAGCGCTTCGTGCACGCGACCGCGGAGCCGACACCGTTCGTCCGCGGGCTGTTCGAGCAGTACGGCGAGGAGGTCACCGACCTGGAGGTGACCCGGCCCAGCCTGGAGGACACCTACCTCGCCATGGTCGCCCGGCACGAGGCCGGGTCCGGGTCGGTGCCCGAGCTCGCGGTGGTGGCGTCGTGAACGCCACCCGGATGGCCGTCGGCCGCGGCGCACGCCGGGGCTGGACGGAGTTCGTGTTCAGCCTGCGCAGCCCGCAGGACCAGGGCTTCTACCTGTTCACCGGCGTCGGCACGCTGGCCTGGCTGTGGTTCAACCGGGAGGAGGAGGTGGCGGGCACCGGCCTGCTCACGCCCACCGTCGCGCTGCCCGGCGTGCTCGGTGCCCTGCTCGCGTTCGGCGTGATCATCGGCCCGGCGTTCTCGCTGGCCATGGAGCGCGAGGACGGGACGCTGCTGCGGCACAAGGCGCTGCCGCACGGCATGCGCGGCTACGTCACCGGGCAGCTGGTCTACCACTCCCTCGGCATGTTCCCCACCTTCCTGGTCCTGCTGGTGCCCGGGTTCCTGCTGTTCGACGGCCTCATGCAGCGCGGCGCCGTGGGCTGGCTGACCGTCGCCTGGGTGACCCTGCTGGCGCTGGCCGCGACCCTGCCGCTGGGCATGGTGCTCGGCGCCGTGGTGCCCAGCACGCAGAAGGTGGGCACCTGGGGCATGCTGCCGGTGCTGCTGGTCACGGCGGTCTCCGGCGTCTTCTACCCGGTGCAGGCGCTGTGGGGCTGGGTGCAGGTGCTCGCCCAGGTCTTCCCGGTCTACTGGATCGGGCTGGGCATGCGCTCGGCCTTCCTGCCCGCGGAGGCCGCGGCAGCGGAGCTGGGCGACTCCTGGCGCACCGGGCAGGTGGCGCTGGTGCTGCTGGCCTGGGCGGTCGTCGGGCTCGTCGCCGCGCCGCGGGTCCTCGCCCGGATGGCCCGCCGGCAGTCGGGCTCGCAGGTCGCTGCGGCCCGGGAGTCGGCGGCCCAGTGGGTCAGGTGAGCGGTGCGCCGGCCGGGGGACCACGCTCCGGGAGCGACCGCCCGTCCGACGCCGTGCACAACCGGATCGCCCAGCTCCGGGCCGAGCAGCAGGTGACCCGGCGCGAGCTGGCCGACGCGCTGGGGGTGCACTACCAGACCGTCGGCTACCTGGAGCGCGGCGAGTACAACCCGAGCCTGCACCTGGCCCTGCGGATCGCCGCCTTCTTCCGGGTGCCGGTCGAGGTGGTCTTCTCCACCAGCCCGTTCCCGCGGATCAGCGACGTCGGGCGCGCGCCCCGGCCGGGCTGAGCGCGCAGGTCACGGGCGCAGCACCAGCAGCGCGACGTCGTCCTCGGCGTCGGAGCCGAGCCGGCCGAGCAGGACGTCGCAGACCTGCTCGGTCGGCAGGTCGTGCAGCCCGGCGGCCGCGAGCCGCAGCCGCTCGAACGCGTCGTCCAGCGACTCGCCGCGGCGCTCCACGAGCCCGTCGGTGTACAGCACCAGCGTCGCACCGGGCTCCAGCACCAGCTCGTGGTCCGCGCGGCCGGCAGCCGGGTCGACGCCGAGCAGCAGGTCCGGTCTCCGCCAGAGCAGCTCGGTGGTGCCGTCGGGATGCAGCACCAGCGGCGGCGGGTGCCCGGCGTTCGACCAGCGCAGCAGCCGGCCGCCACCGGGCCCCGGCCCGTCCAGCTGGCAGATCACCGCGGTGGTCAGCGTCGGCACCCGCAGCTGCTGCAGGGCGCGGTCCAGTGCGCCGAGCACCGCGCCGGGCGGCTCGCCGACGGTCTGCGCGACCCCGCGCAGCACGTTGCGCACCTGCGCCATGCCGGCGGTCGCGGTGCGGTCGTGCCCGGCCACGTCGCCGATCACCAGCGTCGTCCCACCGCTGCTCAGGAACGCGTCGTACCAGTCACCGCCGACCTGGGCCTCCCGGGTCGCCGGCTGGTAGCGCACCGCGATGCGCAGGTCGTTCGGCTCCGGCGGGTCGGTGAGCAGGCTGCGCTGCAGCATCTCCGAGAGCCGCTGGCCCGCCCGGGTCGCCGCCCGCTCCGCCTCGCGCGCCCGGATCCGCTCGACCGCCTGGGCGGTGAGGGCCGCGAAGGTCTCCAGCAGTTCCCGGTCGGCCGGCCGCCAGGTGCGCGGCCCGCGGAAGGCCACCCCCAGCGCACCGACGACGCGCCCGCGGGCCAGCAGCGGCACCGTCGCCGAGGCCTGGGTGCGGGCCCGCTCGTACAGCTCCACCGCGCCCGGGTACCGCTCGGCGAGCGCGGCCCGGTCGCCGAAGAACACCGCCTCCCCGGTCACCGCGGTGACCACCAGCGGCACCGGCACGCCCACCGGCATCTCGGCGACCTCGGCGCGGACGTCCTCCGCCAGCTGCCCGCTGGTCAGCGCGCGCACCCGGCGGCCGTCGTCGGCGAGCAGACCGAGCACGGCCCCGTCGGCGCCCATCAGCCGGACGCCGCGCTCGGCGACCACCTGGAGCACCTCCAGCTCGTCCTGCGCGTCGCCCAGGGCCTGGGCCACCCCGACCAGGCCGGCCATCCGGGCGGCGTCCCGGGCGCGTTCCTGCTCGGCCGCGCGCAGCGCCGTCACATCGTCGTTGGTGCCGATCACCCGCCACACGTGCCCGGCCCCGTCGACCAGGGCCCGGCCCCGGGCGTGCACCCAGTGCACCGACCCGTCCGGCCACACGGTCCGGAACTCGACGTCGACGACGCCCGCGGTGGCGACCGCCTGCTCCAGGGCGCCCTGCACGGCCGGCAGGTCGTCGGGGTGGATCGGCGCCTCGATGTCGGTCACCGAGCCGGTGCGCTGCTCGAGCGGCACCCCGAACATCTCCAAACTGCGCTCGCTCCACACCAGCCGGCCGGTCACCACGTCCCAGTCCCACAGCCCCAGCTGGGCAGCCTCCAGCGCGAGCCCCAGTTGCGCCTCGGTGAGGTCCGGCGGGGGCGGCCGGTCGCCGGTGGAGGTGGTCATCGGACGGGATCCTCCCACCCGGCACCTGGCACGGGGCCCCGCCGGGCGCCCGGGTCAGCGCAGCCGCACCGCGACCGGGACGGCGGGCCGGCGGCGAGCCGGGCGCCACCGCCGGGATGCGCTGCGCGGCGTAGCGGGCCACGGCCCCGCATAACCCTGCTCGTCGGGGTGGCGAGCGCCTCGGACCAGCGGTCGAGCGGCTCCGGGCAGCACGACTCGACCGACTCGGGGTGCCCGGTCACCATCAGCCGGCGGTACACGTGCCCGAACTGGCCGTCCCGGTTCGCCGGGAGGCTGCCCCCGTGGGACGCGCCGACCAACTGCTCGCGGGTCTGCCCGTCGACCCGCTCGGCCGCCGCGTCGACGTCGGTGATCGAGCACTGCCGGTCGGCGGACGTGCCGCCCAGGGGCAGCGCGGCCGGCGGCCGCGCCTCGGCCACCCGCCGGCCGTCGTCCGGCCTGCCCGTCGCGGGCGTCGCGGTGTCGCCGCCCCCCGGGTGGCGCGCGGGGCCCGTGTCGGGACACCCTGACCCTGCTGGGGAGCGTCGGGGGGCACGGGCCGGGCGCCGGGTGCGCGAGCACAGCCACCTCGACCCCCGGCGCGCCCGCGCCGCCGGGCCCGGAGCACCAGGAGCACAGATGCCAGGAACGTGGTTGATGGGCGACGTCACCGCCGGCCCCCAGGGTCCCACCCCGGGGCCGGTCCGGAGCCGCCCGGACGACGACGCGGACCGCCCGCGCGCGGTCCTGCTGCGGCTGCGCGCCGGGGACGAGAGCGGGCTGGACCCGCTGGACGAGCTGGAGCGCCTGGCCGACACCGACGGGGTCGACGTGGTCGGGCGGCTGGTGCAGACCCGCGCCCACCCCGACCCGGCCACGTACCTCGGCTCGGGCAAGGTGGGCGAGCTGACCGAGCTGGTGCGCGACCGGGACGCCCAGGTGGTCATCGCCGACGGCGAGCTGACACCCGGCCAGGTGCGCACGCTGGAGGACAGGGTGGGCGCCCGGGTGGTCGACCGGACGGCGCTGATCCTCGACGTCTTCGCCCAGCACGCGCGCAGCCGCGAGGGCCGGGCCCAGGTCGAGCTGGCCCAGCTGGCCTACCAGCTGCCCCGGTTGCGCGGCCAGGGCCGGGAGATGTCCCGGGTCGGCGGCGGCCGCTCGGCGGGCGGGGTGGGCACCGGCGTCCGGGGGGCGGGTGAGATGCGGCTGGAGACCGAGCGGCGCACCCTGCGCCGCCGGATGACCCTGCTGCGCCGGCAGGTGCAGGAGACCGCCCAGCGGCGCGAGCGCACCCGCACCCGGCGGCGGATCAACCGGGTGCCGTCGGTCGCGCTGACCGGGTACACCAACGCGGGCAAGTCCGCGCTGCTCAACCGGCTCACCGGGGCCGACGTGCTGGTGCGCGACGCGCTGTTCGCCACGCTCGACCCGGCCGTGCGGCGGGTGCTCGACCCGGGCGGCACCGGCTACACCGTGACCGACACGGTCGGGTTCGTCCGGCACCTGCCGCACCAGCTGGTCGACGCGTTCCGCCCCACCCTGGAGGAGGTGGTGCAGGCCGACCTGGTGCTGCACGTGGTCGACGCCTCCGCCCCGGACGCCATGGACCAGGTGACGACCGTGCGCGGCGTGCTCTACGAGATCGGCGCCCGCGACAACCCGGAGCTGCTGGCGCTGAACAAGGTCGACGTCGCCCCGCCGGAGTGGGTCACCGCCCTGCGCTCGGCCTACCCGACGGCGGTGCCGGTCTCCGCCGAGACCGGCGAGGGCATCGACGACCTGCGGGCCGCCGTCGCCACCGCCCTCGCCCGGCACCCCACCCGCTGACCGGGCCCCGGCCCGCGGCGGCCGTCCCCCTGGGACGGGTCAGCCCGGCAGGTCGGGGGGCAGGCGGGCGGCGGTGTCCTCCAGCAGGACCCGGCGCTCGACCGGGGGGCGGCGTGGGCACGAGGTGCAGAGCACGTCGCCGGGCACGCGGTAGGCCAGGCAGCAGGAGGCCCGCCGGGTGAACCGGCGCCGGTCCACGTCGGCGTACCGGGGCGCCGGCAGTCCGAGGGCGGTGGCCAGCGGCCCGGCCAGCGCCGTGGCACCCGGGACGTCGCCCAGGGCCCGGCCGAGCGCGAGCAGCCGGTTGGCCAGCGAGTCGGTGCTCACCGCCTGCAGCGGCCGCTCGCGCACCCGGCCGGCCTCGGCGACCACGGCGGTCACCTGCTCCAGGGTGTCCCGCAGGCCGGCGAGCACGTCGCCGGCCGCGGCAGCGGTGGTGGCCGCGACCGGGACGTGCCCGGCGATGAGGTGCACCTGCGTGTCCGCCAGCCGTGGGGACAGCGGGCGGCCGGTGAGCAGCCCGGCCAGCGTCGGGGTCAGCAGCACCGAGGAGAGCGAGTACCACCACAGCGTGCCCAGCACCCGCCGGTCACCGGTGCGCTGGCGGCGGGCCCGGTCGTCGAGCACGCTCGCCGTCCAGGCCGGGTCGGCGAGCTGCGCACCGGGCACGGTCACCCCGGACGGCGGCGCGACCAGCCCGAGCGCGCCGGCCCCGGGCACCCGCGCCGACACGGTGGCCTGCGCGCCGTCGTCCATGCCGTGCATCCTCCCCGGGGCGGGGAGGACGCGACCGGTCAGAGGCTGAAGCCGGCCACGGCGCGCTGCAGCTCGACGCCCATCCGGGCGAGCTCGGCCGAGCCGGCCCGGGCCTGCGCCACCTGCGCGTGGGTCGTCGATGCGTTGCCGGCCAGGCCCGAGACGCCGTCGGCGATGGACCGGGACCCGCTCGCCGCCTCGGCGACGTTGCGGTTCATCTCGTTGGTGGTGGCGGTCTGCTCCTCCACCGCCGCCGCGATCGAGGCCTGGAAGTCGTTGATCTCACCGATGACCGCGCTGATCTCACCGATCGCGGCCACCGCGCGGGTGGTGTCCTGCTGGATGCCCTGGACCCGGCCGGAGATGTCCTCGGTGGCCCGCGCGGTCTCCTGCGCCAGCTCCTTCACCTCGGTGGCCACCACCGCGAAGCCCTTGCCCATCTCCCCGGCCCGGGCCGCCTCGATGGTGGCGTTCAGCGCCAGCAGGTTCGTCTGCTCCGCGATCGCGGTGATCACCTTGATGACCGTGGCGATCTGCTCGGAGGACTCGCCCAGCGCACCGACCGTGTCCGTCGTCGTCCGGGCCACGTCCACCGCGCGGCGGGCCACGTCGGCGGCCTGCGTGGCGTTCGTCGCGATCTCGCGGATCGCGCCCTCCATCTCGTTGGACCCGGCCGAGACGGTGTCGATGCTCATCGCCACCTCGCCGGCGGCCGTCTGGATGGACTCCGCCTGCCGCGCCGCCTGGGCGGCGTTCTCGCTGACCGCCTCGGCGGTGGCCTCCGCGACCGCCGACGCCTCGGCCAGGCCGGACGCGGAGTCCCGGACCAGCCGCAGAACGCCCCCGAGCTGGTCCAGCGTGGTGTTGAGGGAGTGGCCGGCCGCGGTCAGCTCGTCGTCACCGGTGACGACGACGCGCGCGGTGAGGTCGCCGGCGGCGGCCCGACCCAGGACGTCGCGCATCGACTGCACCGGGCGGGTCACGCTGCGCGCCGCCAGCAGCGACAGCAGGGCCGCCACCAGCAGGCCGATCGCCACCACGACGATCAGCACCGTGCGGGCGCTCTCGTAGGCGCGGGTCGCCTCCGCGGCGATCTCCGTCGTGCGCTCGGCCTGGGCCGCGGTGGCCTCCTCCAGCAGCGCGGTGGTGGCCGCCTCGGCGGCGTTGAACGCGGGCAGCTGCTGGCCGGCGCTGACCAGGTCACCGGTGGCGACGGCGGTCACGATCGCCGTCTGCTTGGCCAGGAAGTCCGCCACCGCGACCTCGTACTCGGCGAACCGGTCGGCCGCCTCGCCCTCCAGGCCGATCCGGTTGACCTCGGCGGCGAGCTCCTCCATCCGGGCCACGGAGTCCACGGCCGTCTGCTTGGCCGCGGCGTTGAACTCCGCGCTGGTGCCGGGCAGCAGGGCGCGCGTCGAGCCGACGATCCCGCGGTACCAGTTGGTCTGGATGCTGCGCACCAGGTCCATCGGCACCGCGCCCTCGGCGTAGACGTTCTGCGCCTGCCGGTCCAGCTCGCTCATCCGCATGACGCCGACCGCTCCGGCGACCAGGGTGGTGACCCCGACCAGGGCGATGGCCACCAGCAGCCGCAGGCGTAGCGGCCAGCTGGTGGGCAGCAGCCGTGACGGGGAGCGCCCCGTCGTGCCGCGGGAGCCTGCTGCGTCGAGATGCGTCGTCATCGTCCTGCCCATCGGTCGTGTGCCCGCCGTACGGCGGCGCGTGCCTTCTTGATCGGCAGATGCGAGTCGGAATCGCGCCGAAGCACGCTGCCGGCCGCCGTGGAGCAGGACCGCACAGGTCCGCTCGACGAGAGGAGGATCACCCCGCACCACTACGTTGGGGTCTCCGGGTTCAGCGCTGAGCCCGCGGCCGGCGGCCGTCGACGCAGAGGGAGGACGCATGAGCGACACACAGGGCCGGGGCTCGACGAGCCCACTGCCCGGCGGGGACACCTTCCCCCCGCCGACGGCGCTGGCCGAGGCCGCGAACGTCGGGGCGGACGCCTACGAGCGCGCCGCCGCCGACCGGCTCGGCTTCTGGGCCGACGCCGCCCGCCGGCTGGAGTGGGCCCAGCAGTGGGACGAGGTGCTCGACTGGAGCAACCCGCCGTTCGCGAAGTGGTTCGTCGGCGGGAAGCTCAACGTGGCGGTGAACTGCGTCGACCGGCACGTCGCCGCCGGGCACGGCGAGCAGGTCGCCTACCACTGGGTCGGCGAGCCGGGCGACACCCGGACGATCACCTACGCCCAGCTGCAGGACGCCGTCTGCCAGGCCGCGAACGCGCTGACCTCCCTCGGCGTGCAGGCCGGTGACCGGGTCGCGGTCTACCTGCCGATGATCCCCGAGGCGGTGGTCACGATGCTGGCCTGCGCGCGGATCGGCGCGGTGCACATGGTCGTGTTCGGCGGCTTCTCCTCCGACGCCCTGGCCAGCCGGATCACCGACGCGGACGCGAAGGTCGTGGTCACCGCCGACGGCGGCTACCGGCGCGGGGCGCCCAGCGCGCTGAAGCCGGCCGTGGACGAGGCGCTCACCAAGCTCGGGGACGCCGTCCGCTCGGTGCTGGTCGTGCGGCGCACCGGCGGCGACGTGGAGTGGACCGAGGGCCGCGACGTCTGGTGGCACGAGCTGGTCGACGCCCAGCCGACCACGCACGCGGCGCAGGCCTTCGACGCCGAGCACCCGCTCTACATCATGTACACCTCGGGCACGACGGCGAAGCCCAAGGGCATCCTGCACACCTCCGGCGGCTACCTCACCCAGGTCGCGTGGAGCCACCACGCCGTGTTCGACCTCAAGCCCGACACCGACGTCTACTGGACGGCGGCCGACGTCGGCTGGGTCACCGGCCACAGCTACATCGTCTACGGCCCGCTGGCCAACCGGGCCACCTCGGTGATGTACGAGGGCACCCCGGAGACGCCGCACCGCGGGCGCTGGTGGGAGATCGTGCAGGAGTACGGCGTCACGGTCCTCTACACCGCGCCGACCACGATCCGCACGTTCATGAAGTGGGGCGACGACGTCCCGGCCGGGTTCGACCTGAGCTCGCTGCGGCTGCTCGGCTCGGTCGGCGAGCCGATCAACCCGGAGGCGTGGCTCTGGTACCACGCGAACATCGGCGGCGGTCGCTGCCCGGTCGTGGACACCTGGTGGCAGACCGAGACCGGTGGCCACATGATCACCCCGCTGCCGGGGGTCACCGCGACCAAGCCCGGCTCGGCGCAGGTGCCCCTGCCCGGGATCAGCGCGCGGGTCGTGGACGAGGCCGGCGAGCCGATCGAGCCCGGCGCCACCGGGTACCTGGTGCTCACCGAGCCGTGGCCGTCGATGCTGCGCACCATCTGGGGCGACGACGACCGCTACGTGGACACCTACTGGTCCCGCTACGGGAAGACCGTCTACTTCGCCGGGGACGGCGCCAAGCTCGACGAGGACGGCGACATCTGGCTGCTGGGCCGGGTCGACGACGTGATGAACGTGAGCGGGCACCGGATCTCCACCACCGAGGTCGAGTCGGCGCTGGTCAGCCACCCGACGGTCGCCGAGGCCGCGGTCGTGGGCGCCACCGACGCCACCACCGGGCAGGGCATCGTCGCGTTCGTCATCCTGCGCGGCAACGCCGTCGACTCCGGGGACGAGCTGGTGGCGGAGCTGCGCCAGCACGTGCGCAAGGAGATCGGGCCGATCGCCAGCCCCCGGCAGATCATGGTCGTCGCCGAGCTGCCGAAGACCCGCTCGGGCAAGATCATGCGCCGGCTGCTGCGCGACGTCGCGGAGAACCGCGAACTGGGCGACGTGACCACGCTGACCGACTCCTCGGTGATGGACCTCATCGGCGCGAAGCTGCCCGGGACGCCGTCGGAGTGAGCGTGGGGGGCTCCGGCACCGTCACCCGTCGGAGCCCCCCGGTCCGCCCAGCGCGAGCCGATCCCACCCCGATGGGGCACGATCACGGGGACGACACGCCCGATGTCACCCCGGCAGCGCCTCCGCGCCCGGGCCGGCACGGGCAGCACGGCCCGGGCCCCCGAGGGCCCCGGGACGCACAGAGGAGGAGAGCCACCCGTGGCCCACAGCGCATCCACCAGCCCGGTGTCCGGGCAGCCGGTCGGCGGGCACGAGCCCTCCATCGGCGCACTGGCCCAGAGCGCGATGGCCGACGTCTCGACGCTGATCCGCAGCGAGATCGAGCTGGCCAAGACCGAGGTCGCCAGCTCGGCGAAGAAGGCGGCCATCGGCGGGGCCGCCTTCGCCGCCGCCGGCGTGATCGTGGCCTTCTCGTTCTTCTTCCTGGTCATCGCGGTGGCCGAGTTCCTCACCTGGCTGGGGCTGGAGCGCTGGATCTCCTACCTGGTCGTGTGGGTGGGCCTGCTGCTGATCGCCGGCATCATCGCGCTGGTGGGCCGCCGGTTCCTCAAGAAGATCGAGAAGCCCGAACGCACCATCGAGACGCTCAAGGACCTGCCGGAGCTGGCCCGCCGCGAGGCCCCCGGCCGCCGCGAGCACGACCTGCCCACCGTCTCCGACGGGCACGTGGTGAAGGCCGACCCGCACGCACGTCTGCGCTGAGTCCGTGACCGTCCACCCGGACGGCCCCCCCGACGCCACGAGCGTCCTGCTCCCCGGACCGTGGTCGCACGTCGACGTGTCGGCGCACGGCGTCCGGCTGCACGCCGCCGAGGCGGGCGAGGGGCCGCTGGTCCTGCTGCTGCACGGCTTCCCGGAGTTCTGGTGGGCCTGGCGCCACCAGCTGGTCGGCCTCGCCGAGGCCGGCTTCCGGGTGGTCGCACCGGACCTGCGGGGCTACGGCGCCAGCGACAAGCCGCCGCGTGGCTACGACCTGCCCACCCTGTCGGCCGACGCCGCCGCGCTGGTGCGCGCGCTGGGCGAGCAGGACGCGGTGGTGGTCGGGCACGGCTGGGGCGGGCTGCTGGGCTGGACGATGGCCGCCCTGCACCCCCGGTCGGTGCGCCGGCTGGTGGTGCTGTCCACGCCCCACCCGCGCCGGATGCGCGCCGGGCTGGCCGATCCGCGGCAGCGGCACGCGTGGCGGCACATGCTCGGGTTCCAGGTGCCCCGGCTGCCCGAGCGCCGGCTGACCCGCGCCGACGACGACCCGGTGGCCGAGTTGATGCGCCGCTGGTCGGGCCCGGACTGGACCCGGACGGCGGACTTCGCCGAGGCCGTCGGCCGCTACCGGGACGCCGCCCGCATCCCGCAGGCCGCGTACGGGGCGATGGAGTACTACCGCTGGGCCGGCCGTTCCCAGCTGCGCCCCGACGGGTTGCGCTACGCCCGCCGGATGGCCGTGCCGATCACCGCGCCCACCCTGCAGCTGCACGGCGCGCTGGACACCTGCACGCTCCCGGTCACCGCGCGCGGCTCCGGCCGCTACGTGGCCGGTGACTACGAGTGGCGCGAGCTGCCCGACGTAGGCCACTTCCCGCACGAGGAGTCGCCCGCCACGGTCACCGCCGCCGTCACCGCCTGGGCCGGCTGACCCCCGCGCAAGGCACCACGATCGACACGAACCCCTCGCCACGATGGCCATCGTGGCGGAGGTCCCTCATTCGCAGGCGCCGGTGTCCACCCGCTGGGTGGCGGTGGCACCGGCCGCGACCGCGTCGGCGACCTCGGCGTCGGTGAGCGCGTAGCCGGTGTTCTCGTCGTCGATCGCGGAGGCGAAGACGACGCCGAGCACGCTGCCGTCGGTGGCCAGCAGCGGCCCCCCGGAGTTGCCGGCGCGCACCTGGCCGTAGAGGGCGTACACGTCGCGCACGACGGTGGCCTCGGAGCGGAAGTCCGGCCCGCTGATCTCCCCGCGGTCACGCACCCGCGCCGAGCCGACGTACAGCCCGCCCCCGCCGGGGTAGCCCATGATGATCGCGTCCGCGCCGACGTCGGTGGGCTGCGGGGTGAAGGTGAGCGGCACCTGCGGCAGCCCGCGCACCGCCAGGACGGCCACGTCGGTCTCCTCGTCCACGTACACCGGGACGGCGTCGTAGCGCTTGCCCTCCGCGGTCACCGTCGGGTCGGTGACGCCGGCCAGCACGTGCGCGTTGGTCATGACCCGCTCGGGGGCGAAGACGAAACCCGAGCCGTCGATCTGGCGCGAGCAGGAGGTGGCGATCCCGCTGATCTGCACCACCGATCCCTGCACCCGGCCGACCACCGGACTGCTGGTGAGCGTCTGGTCCGGCGCCGGCACGTCGCGCACCTGGGTCGGGGTGAGCGGGTCGAGCACATCGGGCAGCCCACGCCGGTTGATCGCCTCCCGCAGCGAGTCGTACAGCGAGCGCACCGGCGGGGGCACGGTGCGGTCGACGGCCTGGACCAGGCTGGACTGGCGGACGGAGCTGGCCACCGCCGGGTAGGCGGAGGTGGCCAGCGGGGTGGCCACCATCCACGCGACCAGCAGCACGGCCACCGCGGAGAGCACGGCACCGGCCACCGAGTCGACCAGCTCGGCCGGCTCCCAGGTGATCCGCTGGCGCACCGCCCGGCCGACCACCCCGGCCAGCAGCTGCCCGAGCAGCGCCCCGGCGAGCACCACCACCAGGGCGACGAAGACCCGGGCCAGCGCGGTGTCGGCCAACCGGGCGGCCACCGGCCCGGACAGCTGGGCGCCGAGCACCGCGCCGCCGAAGAACCCGACGAAGGAGGCGGCCGAGCGGACCAGGCCCTGCCGGAAGCCGGACAGGGCGAACAGCAGCGCCAGCGCGATCAGCGCGACGTCGACGAGGGACACGCCTAGCCGCTGACGGTCATGGTGCCGACCTGCCCGAGCGCGACGTGGAAGCTGCACTCGAAGGGGTAGTCGCCCGGGGTCTGCACGGTGAACGTGATGGTCTTGCTCTCACCCGGGCCCAGCACGGGGATCTCCTCGGTGATGTCCGCCGGCCCGGCCCCGGCCGTGAACAGGAAGTTGTGCGTGTACTGGTCGGCGGTGTTGTCGACGGTGAGCCGCACCTCCCCCGGCGCCACGGTGAAGGTGGCCGGCGAGAAGCGGTAGTCGTCCCCGGTGGTCAGCGTGATCTCCTGCACGCCGTCGGCGGCCACGCTGACCGTGCCGGGGGCGGCCGAGCTCGTGGCGTCCGCGTCGCCGCCGTCGGACCCGCCGCAGCCGGTCAGGACCGAGACGGCGAGCGCCAGCCCGGCGAGCAGGCCGGCCGTCCTCCGGGCGCGCGGGCCCCGCGCTGCTGTGCTCATCGTCGGTCGACCGTACGCGCCGGGCCCGGCTCCACGGGGCGGAACACTCCGCTGCCCCCGCGGTTCCCGTCCGCCTCGACCACGGCCGGCGCCTCGCGGTCGGCGGGGCCGACCGCCTCCGGTGGCACGTCCAGCGGCCGCACGTCGCGCTCGTCCCACGGCCGGGTCAGCCCGCAGGCCTCCAGGACGGCGTCCAGCACCCCGGCGGTGAAGCCCCAGACCACCATGTCGGCGACACCGAACGCCGGCCCGACGTAGCCCGAGGGGTGCCGCACCCGGAACCGGTTGGCCGGGTCGACCAGGTCGGCGAGGGGCACGCGGGCGACCCGGGCCACCTCGCGCGGGTCGCCCACCGTGACCTCGCGCGGGTCGTCCCACCAGCCGACGACCGGCACCACCATGTTGTCCGAGGGGCCGAGGAACAGCTCGGGCAGCGTGGCCAGCACCCGCACCGACGCCGGCTCGACGCCGGCCTCCTCGTGCGCCTCCCGCAGCGCCGTGGCCACCGGGTAGTCCTCACCCTCGTCGTGCCCGCCGCCGGGGAAGGCCGGCTGGCCGGCGTGCCGGCGCAGCAGCGCCGCCTTCTCGATGAGCAGCACGTCCGGCCCGGCCGGGCCCTGCCCGAAGAGGATGAGCACCGCCGAGCGGCGGGCGGACCCGGTGGCGTCGCCCCGGCGGTGCCGCAGCGGCAGCGACCCGGCCGAGGCCACCAGGCGCTGCAGGTACGCCGGCAGGCCGGTCAGGTCGACCGGGCCGCCGTCCGGACCGGTCACCGGCCCGGCCTCCGGTCCGGTCACAGCTGCACGCCGAGGTGGGTGGCGACCAGCTGACGGAGCTCGTCGACCGAGGTGATGGGCTTGATCTGGGTGTGGGCCACCGATCCGTCGGCCCGGACGAGGTAGGTGACGGGCAGGGCCCGCTTCCCCAGCTCGGCGGCGAGGTCGCCCTGCGCGTCGAAGGCACTCGGGAAGGTGACCCCGGCATCCGCCGCGAAGGACGTCGCCTGCGCGCGACCGTCCGTGCTCACCACGCCGAGCACGTTCAGCCGGTCACCGCCCAGGTCGGCCACGCCCTGCATCAGCGGGAGCTCCTCCCGGCACGGCCCGCACCAGCTCGCCCAGATGTTCACCACCGTCGGCACCCCCGGCGCACGGCCGAAGTCGACCGAGCCACCACCCAGGCAGTCGAAGGCCAGCGCGGGCAGCACCTGGGGCCCGGTGGCCGCCTCGTCCGGCTGCCCCGGGCAGGCCAGCGTGGTGTTCTCGACCTCCGCGGTCGGGGCGGACAGCCGGCCGTCCGGCTCGGCGTCGGAGGACGACGTGCAGCCGGCGAGCAGGGCGAGGGCGACCGGCAGGGCCAGCGCAGCCGCGCGACGGGGGCTCACGCCGTGTCCGAGGCGGCCGGCGACTTCACCAGTGCCGCGGCGGTGTCGGGCTCGCGGGGGCCGATGCCGTAGGAGGGGCACCAGCGGGCCAGCCCGCAGGCCCCGCACGCCGCCTTCTTGGCGTGGCAGACCCGGCGGCCGTGGAAGATCACCCGGTGGGAGAAGTCGGTCCACTCCTTCTTCGGCACCAGCTCGGCGACCACCGCCTCGACCTTGACCGGGTCCTCCTCGGCCGTCCAGCCGAAGCGGCGCACCAGCCGGCCGAAGTGCGTGTCCACGGTCAGCCCGGGCACGCCGAAGGCATTGCCCAGCACCACGTTGGCCGTCTTCCTGCCCACCCCGGGCAGGGTCACCAGGTCCTCCATCCGGGCGGGCACCTCGCCGTCGAAGCGCTCGACCAGCGCACGCCCCAGGCCCAGCACCGAGGTGGCCTTGGCCCGGAAGAAGCCGGTGGGCTTGAGGATCGCCTCCAGCTCCTCCCGGTCGGCCCCGGCCAGTGCCGCGGCGTCGGGGTACCGGGCGAACAGCGCCGGGGTGACCGTGTTGACCGTGCGGTCGGTGGTCTGCGCGGACAGCACCGTGGCCACCAGGAGCTGCAGCGGTGTCGCGAAGTCCAGCTCGCAGTGCGCGTCGGGGTGGATGTCGGCCAGCTCTCGCGCCATCCGGCGGGCCCGGCGGGTGCGCGACAGCGGCGACTCGGCCGGGTCGTACGGCTGCCCACCGGGCTGCGCCCCCCGGGCCGGACGGCGGACGGGCGCGGGTCGGACGGAGGCGGGGAGCGGGGCCGGTGACACGCGGACGAGGGTAGGCCGGGGGGCCTGACAGCCGGCGCTGTGGTCATACTCGGTGCCAGCACACACGTCAGCCCCGGCGTCCCGCCTGCCGTGCCGGACGCCCCCGCTCCCGCGGGCGTCCAGGAAGAGGTGTCCGTGGTCGCCCTCGTCGTGATCCTGTTCCCCCCGATGCTCATCGCGTTCCTGCTGGTGATGGAAAGGGTGGAGGAGCCGCTGCGCCGGCCGACGTCCGGGCGCGAGGTGGAGGCCTTCCTGGGCAGCGCCACCGCGGCCGAGGTCGACACGCTGGCCAGCTCCGGGATCCGCAGGGCGATGGCGCGCTGGCGGGCCCGGCGACGTGGTCGCGGCGCGGGTGCACCGGCGGCACTGACCGCCGAGCGGCAGCCCGAGATCGACGTCGTCTGAGCCCTCCGGCTGCTCACGGCGGCACCGCGGTTCCCCCGCACGCGTCCCCCCAAGTGGGTGCCTTGGTGACGCAGTGCACCTGGGACGGAGGGTGCGGCCCTAGACTCACCGGTGACGACGGGAGGCCCACGCCCCCGTGACGGAACAGCGAGAGGGTGTGCGGTGGACGAGGTCCTTGCCCAGTCCGGTCTCTTCCAGGGGCTCTCGGCGGAAGCCGCCGAGCCCGTGGCCAGTGGCCTGGAGACGGTCAACCTCCCCCGGGGACGCGTGGTCTTCAACGAGGGCGAGCCGGGTGACAGCCTCTACGTCGTGCTCTCCGGGAAGATCAAGCTCTCCCGGCGCGCGCCCGACGGCCGGGAGAACGTGCTCGCCGTGATGGGCCCCTCCGACCAGTTCGGGGAGCTGTCGGTCTTCGACCCCGGCCCGCGCACCGCGACCGCCACGGCGGTGACCGACGTGCGGCTGGCCAAGATGCCCAACACGATGCTCGGCCCGTGGATCACCGCCCACCCGGAGATCGGCGAGCAACTGCTGCGCGTGCTGGCCCGCCGGCTGCGCCGCACCAACGACTCGGTCGCGGACCTGATCTTCACCGACGTGCCCGGCCGGGTCGCCAAGGCCCTGCTGCAGATGGCCGACCGCTTCGGCAGCCGCGAGGGCGAGGGTCTGCGCGTCAAGCACGACCTCACCCAGGAGGAGCTGGCCCAGCTCGTCGGCGCCTCCCGCGAGACGGTCAACAAGGCCCTGGCCGACTTCGTGCACCGTGGCTGGATCCAGCTGCAGGGCAAGTCGGTCGTCGTCCTCGACGAGGAGCGCCTGCGCCGTCGCGCGAGGTGAGCCGAGCGCGATGACACTGCGATCCTCCGGATCGCCCCGCGGCCACGTGCCGTCCCCCCGCTGAGCCGAGCGACGCTGCTCACTCCTCGGGGAGGGCGCTCGCCCCTCGGCCCTCCCATGGTCGTGAGGGACGTGCCGACCCGTCGGGGACCCTCCGGGCCCCGCTCCGGACCGGCACGATCACGACGTCAGCGGCACGACCATCCGGATGCGGGTGCCGTCGGGCAGCACGGCCCAGGAGCCGTCGGGCTCGACGGCGAAGCTCGGCATGATCGGCGCGAGCGGCTCCGGGGGCGAGCCGGCCAGCACTGCGGCCACGTCGGCGAAGGAGCCGACCTGGCCCAGTGTGTGGACCGTCGGCGGCAACATCGGCCGGGTGCCTGCCTCGTACTCCGCCAGGGCGGCCGCGGGCGTCGTCCAGACGGCCTCGTCGGCCTCACCGGAGACGTCGCGGGCCTCCTGCCCCAGGGGCATGGCAGCGGCGAAGAACTTCGTGTCGTAGCGCCGCGGCTGCTCCCCCGGCGGCGTCACCCAGTGCGCGAACGGGCGCAGCAGGTCCGCGCGCACCGCGAGTCCACGGCCGGCCAGCAGCTCGGCCAGGCTGGTCTCCCGGGCCAGCAGCGCCTGGCGCTGGGCCTCCCAGTCGGCACCGGACACGTCAGGGACGACCTCCCCGGCGGTGCTCCCGGCCAGCAGCACGCCGGCCTCCTCGAACGTCTCCCGGACGGCGGCACAGACCAGCTGCCGGGCGGTCCGCTCGTCACAGCCCCACGCCACGGCCCAGTCGGCCGGGGTGGGGCCCACCCACTCGACGTCGGTGTCGGCGTCCCGGGGGTCGACGCCCCCGCCCGGGTAGGCGGTCATGCCCCCGGCGAACGGCATGCCCTGCGTCCGGCGCAGCAGGTAGACCTCCAGGCCGGGCTCGCCGTCGCGGACCAGCAGCACGGTCGCGGCCTGCCGCAGCGGCGCGGTCACCGCAGTTCGACGGTGAGCTCGACCTCGACGGGTGCACCCAGCGGCAGCTCCGCGACGCCGACGGCGCTGCGGGCGTGCTGCCCGGCCTGCCCGAAGACGCGGCCGAGGATCTCGCTGGCGCCGTTGACGACCCGCGGCTGGCCGGTGAAGCCCTCGGCGCTGGCGACGTAGCCGACCACCCGGACGACCCGGGCGATCTCGTCCAGGCCGACGAGCGCGTCGATCGCGGCCAGGCCGTTGAGCGCGCACACCTTCGCGTCGGCCGCGGCGTCCTCGATGGCCACCGAGCCGCCGACCTTGCCGGTGCGGCGCAGCCCGCCGTCGACGAACGGCAGCTGACCGGAGGTGAAGACCAGCTGGCCGCTGCGCACGGCCGGCACGTAGGACGCGACCGGGGCGGCCACCGGGGGCAGCCGGAGTCCGAGCTCGGCCAGCCGGGCGTGCCAGCCGGTGGCGGAGGCGCCCACGGTCAGCTGGTGGGGCGCTTGAGGTAGGCGACCAGCTGGTCGCCGTTGGCCCCCGGGAGCACGGTGACCAGCTCCCAGCCGTCGACCCCCCAGGAGTCGAGGATGGCCTTGGTGTTGTGGATGAGCAGCGGGATGGTCGCGTACTCCCACGTGCGGCGGGACGGCTCAGTCATGCAGGGGACGCTAGCGCAGAGCACACCGTCGCCCTGCGGGCTCCGACCGCGACCAGGAGCCACTCGGGAGAGCGGAGCAGTCGGCGGCCGGCAGGGGGACCCTCCGGGCCCGCCCTGCCGGCCGCACGGGGCCCATCGCCCACCGACGTACTCTGGCGCAGGTGAGCCTGCCCCCGTCACCCGTGCGGTGCCACGTCGTCACCGGCAAGGGCGGGACCGGCAAGACCACCGTCGCGGCCGCCCTCGCCCTCGCGCTGGCCGCCGACGGCAGGCGCACCCTGCTCGTCGAGACGGAGGGCCGGCAGGGCATCGCGCAGCTGTTCGACACCCCGCCGCTGCCCTACGAGGAGCGCCGCGTCGCCGTCGCCCGCGGGGGCGGCGAGGTGCGGGCGCTGGCCATCGACATCGAGGCCGCGCTGCTCGAGTACCTGGACATGTTCTACAACCTCAAGCGCGCCGGGTACGCGCTGCGCAAGATGGGCGCCATCGACTTCGCCACCTCGATCGCCCCGGGGCTGCGTGACGTGCTGCTCACCGGCAAGGTGAAGGAGGCCGTCACCCGCCGCACCGACGGCCGGCCCACCTACGACGCCGTCGTCGTCGACGCCCCGCCCACGGGCAGGATCACCCGGTTCCTCAACGTGACCGGCGAGATGGCCGGGCTCACCCGGTCCGGCCCGATCAAGACCCAGAGCGAGGGCGTGATGGCCGTGCTCCGGTCCCCGCAGACGGCCGTGCACCTGGTCACCCTGCTGGAGGACATGCCCGTGCAGGAGACCGCCGACGCCATCGCCGACCTCGAGTCGGTGGGGCTGCCCGTCGGCTCGGTGATCGTCAACATGGCGACCGAGCCGCTGCTGCCCGCCGGCGAGCTGGCGCGCGCCGCCGCGGGCCGGCTCACCGCCGACGAGCTCCTCCCGGCGCTGACCGCCGCCGGGGTCGGCGGCGGGCCGGACCTGGCCGCCGGGCTCGCCGCCGAGGTGGTCGAGCACGCCCGGCGCTGGGCGTCGCAGGACGCCTGCCGCAGCCGGGTCGAGGAGCTGCGCCGGCCCACCGTGGAGCTGCCCATGCTGGTCGGCCCGATGGACCTGGGCAGCGTGTTCGAGCTGTCCCACCGCCTGGAGGACCACCTGCGGGGTGAGGTCTCGTGACCGGCCCGCAGCCCCGGGTGACCCGTCAGGCACCGGCGATGGACCTCGGCGCGATCGTCGCGGACCCCGGCACCCGGATCATCGTCTGCTGCGGCGCCGGCGGCGTCGGCAAGACCACCACGTCGGCCTCGCTCGCCCTGGCCGCCGCCGAGGCCGGCCGGCGGGTGGTCGTGCTGACCATCGACCCGGCCCGGCGCCTGGCGCAGAGCCTGGGGCTGGAGGAGCTGGACAACGAGCCGCGCCGGGTGCACCTACCCGGGCTGGACAACGGCTCCCCCGGCGAGCTGCACGCGATGATGCTGGACATGAAGCGCACCTTCGACGACATCGTCGTGGCGCACTCGACCCCCGAGCGGGCCGAGACCATCCTGGAGAACCCCTTCTACCAGACCCTGTCGTCCTCCTTCGCCGGCACGCAGGAGTACATGGCGATGGAGAAGCTCGGCCAGCTGCGGGCGGCCGACACCTGGGACCTGATCATCGTGGACACCCCGCCGTCCCGGTCGGCGCTGGACTTCCTCGACGCCCCGGGCCGGATGAGCCGCTTCCTCGACGGCACCATGATCCGGCTGCTCACCGCGCCGGCGAGGGCCGGTGGGCGGGCCGGGATGCGGCTGGTCGGGGCGGGCTTCATGGTGTTCAGCCGGATCATCAGCAAGATCCTCGGCGGGCAGCTGCTGCGGGACATCTCGGCCTTCGTGGCGGCGCTGGACACCATGTTCGGCGGCTTCCGGGAGCGGGCGACCGCCACCTACGAGCTGCTGCGCCAGCCGGGCACGTCGTTCCTCGTCGTCGCCGTCCCGGAGCCGGACGCGCTGCGCGAGGCGTCGTACTTCGTCGACCGGCTGTCGGCCGAGGGCATGCCGCTGGCCGGGCTGGTGCTCAACCGCACGCACCCGCCGGCGACCACGCTGCTGTCCTCCACCCGGGCGGAGGCCGCGGCCGAGGCGGTGGCCGAGACCGGCGGGGAGGGATCGGCGCTCGCAGCCGCCGCGCTGCGGGTGCACGCCGAGCGGATGGCACTGGCCGGTCGCGAGCAGCGGCTGGCCGACCGGTTCACCAGCGCGCACCCCGAGGTCGGCGTGCGCACGGTCCCGGCCAGCGCCGGCGACGTGCACGACCTGGACGACCTGCGCGCGATGGGCGCGGTGCTCACCGGCCCGGACGACGACCCGACGTCGGCGACCCCGCGGACCCGGGTGCTGCCCCCGCGCTGAGAGCACCCCGGCAGGGGTCCGAGGGGCGGGTGCGACCGGTGGGGCGCGGAGCGCGGCGTCCCTCGTCACGGCCCTGCCCGTGCCAGCCCCAGCAGGTACGTTGGCCTGCGATGTCGACGAACCGCAACTCCCGCTCCCTGGCACTGGCCAAGCTGATCGCGTCCATCGTGGCGGCGGGGGCGCTGGTCGCCGGGCTGATGCTGCCCTGGGTCGGCGGGACGGGCCTGGTGGCCCGCAACTCCGCGAACCTGCTGGACGCGCTGCCGGTCGAGCTGACCGACCAGATCCCCAACGGGAACACCCGGGTGCTGGCCGCGGACGGCTCGCTGCTGACCGAGTTCTACTCGAACAACCGGCAGCCGGTCTCCTCCGAGCAGATCGCGCCGGTCATGAAGCAGGCCCTCGTCGACATCGAGGACACCCGCTTCGAGCAGCACAACGGCCTGGACGTGCAGGGCACCCTGCGGGCGCTGGCCAAGAACGTCGCCGCCGGCGAGGTCGCCGAGGGTGGGTCGACGCTGACCCAGCAGCTGGTCAAGCAGACCCTGCTGCAGACCGCAGAGACCCCCGAGGAGGCCGCCGCGGCCAACGCCGAGACCGTCGGCCGCAAGCTGCGCGAGGCCCGGCTCGCGCTCGCCCTGGAGGAGAAGTACTCCAAGGACGAGATCCTCACCCGGTACCTGAACATCGTGTACTTCGGGCACAGCGCCTACGGCATCCAGGCCGCCGCCCGCACGTACTTCTCCGTGGACGCCAAGGACCTCACCCTGGCCCAGGCCTCCGTGCTGGCCGGCCTGGTGCAGAGCCCGGGCCAGGACGACCCGCTGGTCAACCCGGAGAAGGCGACCGAGCGCCGCAACCAGGTGCTGGCTCGGATGCACACCCTGGGCCACATCACCGACCAGGAACTGGCCGACGTCTCGGCCGCCCCGATCCCGGTCGCGGAGGGCCCCAAGCCGCCGAACGGCTGCGCCAACGCAGCCCTCGGCGCCTACTTCTGCGACTACCTGCAGACGTACCTGGTGCAGAACCTGGGCATCACCAAGACCCAGCTGGAGAACAGCGGCTGGACCATCCAGACCACCATCGACCCGCAGCTGCAGACCCTGGGTGACGCCGCGGTGCTCGAGACGGTGCCGATGAGCGGTGGCAACGACCTGGCCGGCGTGTTCACCGCCGTCGAGCCCGGCACCGGGCACGTCAAGGCGATGAGCGTCAACCGCCGTTACGGCTGCACCGAGTACGAGTGCGAGTCGGTCAACCTCAACGTCGTCCCCACCGCGGGCGCCGGCTCGACGTTCAAGGTCTTCGTGGCGGCCGCCGCGCTGATCGAGGGCTTCGGGTCGAACTACACGATCACCACGTCCTCGCCGTACACCTCGAAGGTGTTCAAGAAGAACGGCGGCACCCGCGGGGCGCCGTACGTCATCTCCAACGCCTCGCAGAACTACCCCGGCACGCTGACCATGACCGACGCGCTGGTGCGCTCCTCCAACACCTACTTCGTCGCCCTGATGGACGCCCTGGGCAGCGTGGAGAAGCCGGTGCGCACCGCCGAGGCGATGGGCATGCACTTCGACGGGGCCAACCAGGTGCCGGCCCAGACCATCATCGACGGCGAGCGCGGGTCGTTCACCCTGGGCCCGGACGCGACCAGCCCGCTCGACCTGGCCAGCGCCTACTCCACGCTCGCCGCCAACGGCACCCGCTGCGAGCCGACCCCGGTCACCGCGATCACCGACGCCGCCGGCAACCCGGCGCTCAAGCCCGACGGCACGCCGTACGTGGCCGGGGACGCCTGCACCCCCGAGGCCGTCCCGGCCAACGTCGCCAAGACGATGAACCAGATGATGATCGGCGACACGGCCAGCCCGGCCGGCACCGCCACCCGGGCCGCCGTGCCCGGCCACCAGGTCGCCGGCAAGACCGGCACCACCCAGGGCAACGTCTCGACCACCTTCATCGGTTCGACCCCGCAGGTCACCGCCAGCGTGATGGTGTTCAACCCCAAGAGCGCCAGGAACGTCGGCGGCTTCGGCGGCAACAAGCCCGCCACCATCTGGCACGACGCCATGGCGCCGTACCTGGCCGACAAGCCCGCGGTGCCCTTCGCGCAGGCCGACGCCTCCACCCAGCGCGGCACCCGGCCGACCGTGCCCAGCTGCTCCTCGGTCACCAGCTGTGCCACGGCCATCCAGAACGCCGGGTTCGGCAGCTCCGTCCAGGCCGTCCGCAGCGACCAGCCCGCCGGCACCTTCCTCGGCACCAGCCCCGCCGCCGGCTCCCCGGTCACCCCGGGGCAGCGGATCACCATCCAGACCAGCGACGGCTCCGGCTACTCCGAGCCGACGACGGCCGAGCCCGGGTCCGAGACGGCCGAGCCCGGCACGGGGACCCTGCCCGACGGGGGCGCCCCGGAGGTCGACACGAACGGCGACGGCATACCGGACTGACCCGGTCCACCCGGCCACCGACCGGGACCGGGCCGGACCGGACCGGACTGGACTGGACCGGACCGGGGAATCCGCAGGTCCCTCCCAGCCGACGGTCAGCCGGGACGCCAACGCTGCACAGGTGACCCCCCGCCGCCGACGCTCGCGCCCTGCTGCCCTCGCCCTGCTGGCCGGCTCCGTGGTGGTCGCCGGCGCACTCGTCGCCGGGCTGCTGCTGCCCGTCGTCGGCGGCTCCGGTCTGCTCGTCCGCGACGCGGCGTCGTCCACCGTGGAGCTGCCGCCGGCGCTGACCGAGCCGACACCCGACGCGCCCACCCGGGTGCTCGCCGCCGACGGGTCGCTGATCACCGAGTTCTACGCGAAGGACCGGGTGCCGGTCACCTCCGACCGGATCGCGCCGGTGATGGAGCAGGCCCTGGTCGACATCGAGGACTCCCGCTTCTACGAGCACGGCGGGGTCGACGTCCGCGGCACGGCACGGGCGCTGGCCACCGACGTGGCCGCCGGCGGGGTGGCGGAGGGCGGGTCGACGCTGACCCAGCAGCTGGTCAAGCAGACCCTGCTGCAGACGGCGACCACCGACGCCGGGCGCGAGGCGGCCGTCGAGCAGGACGGCGTCGCGGGCATCTCGCGCAAGGTCGAGGAGGCCCGGCTGGCGATCGAGATGGAGCAGCACTACTCCAAGGACGAGATCCTCACCCGGTACCTGAACACGGTGTACTTCGGCGAGGGCGCCTACGGCATCCAGGCCGCCGCGCAGCGGTTCTTCTCCGTCGACGCCGCCGACCTGGACCTGGCCCAGGCGTCGGTGCTCGCCGGCCTGGTCCAGAGCCCCACCGACGACGACCCGATCACCCATCCGGACCAGGCGGCGACCCGGCGCAACGAGGTGCTGCAGCGCATGCACGACCTCGGCCACATCAGCGACCAGGACCTGGCGAGCACCACCGCCGCCCCGGTCACCGTGGTCGAGGGCGCCGCTCCGCCGCGGGGCTGCACCGCCGCCAGCACCGCGCCGTTCTTCTGCGACTACGAGCAGAGCTACCTGCTCGGCACGCTGGGGATGACCCAGGACCAGCTGGACACCGGCGGCTACACCGTGCAGACGACCCTGCAGCCGGACCTGCAGGCCTCCACCGACCGGGGCCTGACCGCGAACATCCCGATGGGCTCACGGTTCGTCGGGGCACTCGACGTGGTCCAGCCCGGCACCGGTCACGTGCTGGCGATGAGCGTGAACCGCCGGTTCGGCTGCACCGGCGACGGCTGCACCTCGGTCGACTACGGCGTCGTCCCCCAGGCTGGCGCGGGCTCCACCTACAAGGCCTTCACCGCCGCGGCCGCCCTGTCCCGGGGGTTCGGCGCGCACTACACGATCACGGCCCCGCAGCCGTACACCTCCACGGTCTTCAAGGGCTACGACGCGAAGGGGCACTACGGCCCCTACGTCGTGCACAACGACGACGCCGGGTACGCACCCACCTACGACATGACCTCGGCTCTCGTGGCGTCGACGAACACCTACTTCGTGGCGCTGGAGGACGCGCTGGGCAGCATCGACGGGCCGCTGGAGACCTCGGTGGCCATGGGCATGCACTACGACGACGCGGTCACCCAGCACCCGGTCGCCACCCTGGAGGCCGACCAGAGCGGCTCGTTCACCCTGGGCGCCGAGGCCACCAGCCCACTGGACCTCGCCGACGCCTACGCCACGATCGCCGCCTCCGGCACCCAGTGCGACCCGACCCCGGTCACCGCCGTCCTGGACGGCAGCGGCCGGCCGGCCGTGGGCGCCGACGGCACACCTCTGGCCACCGGCGACACCTGCCACCCCGGCGCCCTGTCCCCCAGCGTCGCCGACACCCTGGCGAACATGCTGACCGGCGTCGTGGGTCCCGGCGGGACCGGCCGCAAGGCCGCGGTGCCCGGCCGCCAGGTCGCCGGGAAGACCGGCACCACGCAGGGCAACAAGACGGCGGCCTTCGCCGGCATCACACCCGACTACTCGGTCGGCGTCATGTACTTCGACCCGGACCCGGCGAACCCGCACGCGGTCGGCGGTGTCGGCGGCGGCGTCCCGGCCCAGGTGTTCCACGACGCCATGGCCCGGGTCATCGAGGCCGGGCCCGTCCACGACTTCCCCCCGGCCGACCCGGCCGTCGAGACCGGCACGAAGGGCCACGGCCCCGGCTACCAGGCCCCGGCGCCCGCCGCGCCCGCCGCGCCCGCCGCGCAGCAGCCGGCCAGCACCCCGTCCGACTGACCAACGCCCCCGACCGTCCCCGCGCGCGAGCGTCGCCGGGGCCGGAGAACAGGGCCCTTCCCGCGGAAATGGCCGCACAACAGGGCCCTTCCCGCTGAAGTGGCCGCACAACAGGGCCCTTCCCGCTGAAGTGGCCGCACAACAGGGCCCTTCCCGCTGAAGTGGCCGGGGGTGGCGTCAGCCGAGCTGGCGGCGGACCTCGGCGGCGACCCGGCCACCGTCGGCGCGGCCGGCGACGGCGCCCTGCACCGGGCCCATCACCCGGCCCATGTCCTTCATCCCGGCCGCACCGGTCTGGGTGATCACGTCGGCGATCAGGGCGGCCAGGTCGCTGTCCTCGAGCTGGGCCGGCAGGTACCCGGCGACCACGGCCTCCTCGGCCTGCTCGCGCTCGGCGGACTCGGTGCGCCCGGCGCTCCCGAAGGCCTCGGCCGCCTCCCGGCGCTTCTTGGCCTCCCGGCGCAGGACCGCCTGCACCTGCTCGTCGGTCAGCTCGCGGGACTCCTTGCCGGACACCTCCTCCGCGGTGATGGCGGCGAGCACCATGCGCAGCGTGGCGGTGCGCAGCTCGTCGCGGCTCTTCATCGCGGTGGTCAGGTCGGCGCGGAGACGGTCCTTGAGGTCGGGCACGCCCTCCAGCCTCGCACGTGCCGCCCCCACCACACCGGCCACTTCCGCGGAAACGGCCGCTCCCGGCAGCACGCCCGCACCCCGACCACGGCCACTTCCGCGGAAACGGCCGCTCCCGGCGGCACGCCCGCACCCCGACCACGGCACTTCCGCGGGAACGGCCGCTCCCGGCGGCACGCCCGCACCCCGACCACGGCCACTTTCGCGGGAACGGCCGCTCCCGGCGGCACGCCCGCCTCCCCGACCACGGCCACTTCCGCGGAAAGGGCCGGGGGCGCCGGCACGGCCCACGGGACGACGGCCGCTCCCGCAGAGACGGCGGGGGCGCGGGACCTAGGCTGGTGGGCATGCGCTGGTACACCGCTCTGCCCACGGCGGCCGTCACGACCGGACTGGCGGTCACGGCCTACGCAAGCCTCTACGAGCGCACCCGCTGGACGCTGCGCCGGGTCGACGTCCCGGTGCTGGCCCCCGGGTCGGCGCCGCTGACCGTGCTGCAGATCAGCGACATCCACATGACCCCCGGCCAGCACTCGAAGCAGCGGTGGATCGCCGGGCTGGCCGAGCTCGACCCCGACCTGGTGATCACCACCGGGGACAACCTGGCCGCGCTGGACGCCGTCCCGCCGACGCTGCGCGCCCTGGACCCGCTGATGGACAAGCCCGGCGCGTTCGTGCTGGCCAGCAACGACTACTTCGCGCCGCGGCCCAAGAACCCGCTGAAGTACTTCAAGCGGGAGCACAAGCGCGTGCACGGCATCCGGCTGCCGTTCGAGCCGCTGCGCGACGGCATGGTCGAGCGCGGCTGGCTCGACCTCACCAACTCGACCGGCGAGCTGGTCGTGGGCAACCGGCGGATCACCCTCGCCGGCGTCGACGATCCGCACCTCAAGCTCGACCGCTACGACGCGATCGCCGGACCGGCCGACGCCTCGGCCGACCTGCGGATCGGGCTGGTGCACGCCCCGGAGCCGCGGGTGCTCGACCGCTTCGCCGCCGACGGCCACGACCTGCTGCTGTGCGGGCACACCCACGGCGGGCAGCTGCGGGTGCCGTTCTACGGGGCCCTGGTGACCAACTGCGGCATCGACCGTGCCCGCGTGCGCTGGCTGCACCGGTGGGCCGAGCCGACCCCGGCGCACCCCGCCGGCACCTGGCTGCACATCTCGGCCGGGCTCGGCACCAGCCCGTACGCCCCGGTGCGCTTCGCCTGCCCGCCTGAGGCCACGCTGCTGACGCTCACCGCCCGGGCGGCCTGAGGAGCCGCCGTCCGGACCGCCACGGCGGTCCGCTAGGCTGTCCGAGGACCTCGGGGTGTGGCGCAGCTTGGTAGCGCGCGTCGTTCGGGACGACGAGGCCGCAGGTTCAAATCCTGTCACCCCGACCACCAGCGCAGGGCCCGCCGGCAACGGCGGGCCCTGCGCCGTTCCGGGACCGGACCACCGCCGCGAGACCCCAGGTCCACATCCCGCCACCCCGACCACCCGCGCCGGGCCCGCCGGCAACGACGGGCCTCGAGCTGTTCCGGGCCCGCCGTTGCCGGGCGCCGACCTGCGGCGGTGCGCCCGTCCGCGGCTCGGCGGGCGCCGCGGGCCCGCAGGGCGCACCCTGGACGCCGATGATCGAGCTGCTCCTCCTCCTCGCCGCCGTGCTCCTCACCGCACTCACCGGCTTCTTCGTCGCAGCCGAGTTCTCCCTCACCACGGTCGACCGCGGCCGGGCAGAGGACGCCGCCCGGCAGGGCGACCGTGGTGCCGACCGGGTGGTCACCGCGCTGTCCGGGCTGTCCACGCAGCTGTCCGCCGCCCAGCTGGGCATCACGCTGACCACGCTGGTGGTCGGCTACCTGGCCGAACCAGCGCTCGGCGAGCTGCTCCGCGGACCGCTGGAGGCCGTGGGGCTGCCCGCGGCCTCGTCGGGGGCGGTGGCCGTCGGTCTGGCGATCGCGCTGGCCACCGTGCTGCAGATGTGGCTCGGCGAGCTCGGCCCGAAGAACCTGGCGATCGCCAACCCGCTGGCCGTCGCCACCTTCGTCGCGCCCGGGATGAACGCGTTCACCCGGGCCACCGGCGTCCTGCTGCGCGGCCTGCAGGGGCTGGCCAACGCGATCGTCCGCCGGCTGGGCTTCGAGCCGAAGGAGGAGCTCGACAGTGCCCGCGGCGCCGGCGAGCTGGCCTCGGTGGCCCGCCGCTCCGCCGAGGAGGGCGACCTCTCCCCCGTCGCCGCGCGGCTGCTGGACCGCTCGCTGGGCCTGCGGGACAAGTTCGCCACCGACGTCATGACCCCGCGCACCCGGCTCTACACGCTGCGGTCCAGCGCCACGGCCCGGGACGTCGTCTCGCTGGCCGTGCAGTCCGGCAACTCCCGGTTCCCGGTGTACGGCAACGACCTGGACGAGGTGACCGGGGTGGTGCACGTCAAGCAGGCGGTGTCGGTGCCGGAGGACGAGCGGGACACCCGCACCGCCGGTGAGCTGGCCGTGCCGGTGCTCGCCGTCCCCTCCTCGATGCGGCTGGACCCGCTGCTGGACCTGCTGCGCGAGCAGCACCTGCAGCTGGCGCTCGTGGTCGACGAGTGGGGCGCCACCCACGGCGTGGTGACGCTGGAGGACATCGTCGAGGAGCTGGTCGGTGAGATCGCCGACGAGACCGACCGCCCGCTGCGGCAGCTGCGCCGGCTGCCCGGCGACAGCTGGCTGGTGTCCGGGCTGCTGCGCCCGGACGAGGTGCGCGAGCGCACCGGCGTCGACGTGCCCGAGGGGCGCTACGAGACCCTCGCCGGCTTCCTGACCGAGCGCCTGGGCCGGCTGCCGGCCGAGGGCGATGCGGTCGAGCTGAGCACGCACCGGCTGCTCGTCGACGGCGTCGAGGGACGGCGGGTGTCCCGGGTGCTCGTCGAGCCCCGCTCCGGCGACGTGGTCATGGGCAACGGCGCCACCGCGTCGCGGGAGGTGGCACGGGCATGAGCGACGTGATCAGCCTGCTCGTGCTCGTGGCGCTGCTGCTGGGCAACGCGTTCTTCGTCGCCGCCGAGTTCGCCCTGGTGTCGGCCCGGGTCGACCAGATCGAGCCCCGCGCGGAGGCGGGGTCGGTGCGAGCCCGCAAGACGCTGGCCGCGATGCGCAACGTCTCCCAGATGATGGCCGGCGCGCAGCTGGGCATCACGCTGTGCTCCCTCGGCCTGGGCGCGGTCGGCGAGCCGGCGATCGCGCACCTGATCGAGCAGCCGCTGGCGGCGCTGGGCGCACCGGAGGGCCTGCTGCACCCGGTCGCGCTGGTGATCGCCCTGGCCATCGTGACCACGCTGCACATGGTGCTCGGGGAGATGGTGCCCAAGAACATCACCATCGCCGGCCCGGACCGCGCCGCGATCGCCCTCGGCCCGCCGATGGCCGCCGTCGTCCGGCTGCTGAAGCCGCTGATCTGGTTCTTCAACACCACCGCCAACGCCTTCGTGCGGGCCTTCGGCGTGCAGCCGACCGACGAGGTCGCCGCCAGTTTCGACGGCGGCGAGATCCGCTCGATGATCGCCCAGTCGCGCCGGCAGGGCCTGCTCGGCACCGAGGTCAGCGAGCTGGCCACCGGGGCGCTCACCTTCGAGCAGCACGACGCCCGCTCGGTGCTCATCCGCCCCGACGCGCTGGTGACGCTGCCCCGCGACATCACGCCCCGGGAGCTGGAGGCCGCCGTCGCCGAGCACGGGTACAGCCGCTACCCGCTGTGCGGGCCGGACGGCGGGTGGTCGGGCTACGTGCACGTCAAGGACGTGCTCGACGCCGGCGCCCGGGACCGGCCGCTGACCCCGGAGATGGTGGAGCAGTTCGTCGAGGTGCACCCGGACACCCCGCTGCCCGAGGTGCTGCGCTCGATGCGCCGGGCCGGCACGCACCTGGGCCGGGTCGTCGACGACGGCGAGGTGCTGGGCGTGGTGACCCTGGAGGACGTGCTGACCCAGCTCATCGGCGACGTGCGCGACGCGTCGGTCACCCCGGCCGCGGAGCCCGGGCGCCCCGGCGGGCAGCCGGTGGCCGGCGCGGGCGCCGGGGGAAGATGAGCGGGTGACCGCCTCCCCCACCAGCCCCCCGTCCCCCGAGGTGCCACCGGCGTTGCCGGCAGAGGTCACGGCCCGCTGGCAGGCCCGCTTCCGGGCCCCGCGGGTCAGCCTGCCGGAGTGGGCCGTCGACGCCCCGCACCGCAACGTCTACGCCTCCGACCGGACCGGCGTCGTCGAGCAGTACGCCTGGGACCGCACGACCGGCACCCACCGCCAGGTCACCGACCGGCCCAACGGCACCCTGGTGTCCACGCTCAGCCCCGACGGGTCGACCGTCTGGTGGTTCGCTGACACCGACGGCGACGAGTTCGGCGTCTGGATGACCCAGCCCTTCGAGGGCGGGCCGGACACGGTCGCGCTGCCGGAGGTGCAGCCCGCCTACCCCGGCGGGCTGGAGATCGGCTCGTCCGTGGTGGCCCTGGGCCGGTCCACCGACGACGGCAGCGAGCTGTGGGTGGCCCCGGTCGGCGGCACCCCCCGCGTGGTCTACCGGCACTCGGAGCCGGCCTCGGTGGACGCACTGTCCCGGGACGGCAGCCTGCTGGTGATCAGCCACTCCGAGCACGGCGACCCCCGCTACCCGGCGCTGCGGGTGCTGCGCACGGAGGACGACGGGCTGGTCGCCGACAAGTGGGACGGCGAGGGCCGCGGACTGCACGCCGTGGAGTTCGCCCCCGAGCCCGGCGACGCCCGGCTGCTGGTGAGCCACGAGCGGCGCGGTCGCGAGGAGCTGCTCATCTGGGACGTGCTGTCCGGTGCCGAGACCGAGGTCGTCGTCGACCTGCCCGGCGAGGTCAGCGGCGGCTGGTACCCCGACGGCAGCGCGCTGCTGCTCGGCCACGACCACGCCGCCCGGTCCGAGCTGTACCGCTACGACCTGGCCACCGGCACCCTGGAGCAGCTGGAGACCCCGCCGGGCGTCGTCCGCGGCGCGACCGCCCGCCCGGACGGCACCGTGGAGCTGGCCTGGTCGTCCTCGGAGCACCCGCCGGTCATCCGCCGGGCCGACGGCGCGGTCGTGCTCACCGCGCCCGGCGAGCCGCCGCCGCCCGCGCACCCGGTCGAGGACCGCTGGGTGCCCGGCCCCGGCGGTGACGTGCACGCCCTGCTGGTGCGCCCGGCCGGGGACGCCCCGTACGCCACGGCGTTCCTGCTGCACGGCGGCCCCGAGGCGTGCGACGACGACTCCTACCGCGCCCGCCGCGCCGCCTACGTGGACGCCGGCTACGCGGTCGTGCACGTCAACTACCGCGGCTCCACCGGCTACGGCAGCGAGTGGCGCGACGCGCTCACCGGCCGTCCCGGGCTCACCGAGCTGGAGGACGTCGCCGCGGTGTACGACGCCCTGGTCACCGAGGGCGTCGTCGACCCGGCCCGAGCGCTGGTGACCGGCGGCTCGTGGGGCGGGTTCCTCACCCTGCTGGCGATCGGCACCCAACCCGAGCGCTGGGCCGCCGGCATCGCCGAGGTGCCGGTCGCGGACTACCTGGCCGCCTACGAGGACGAGATGGAGGGCCTGCGGGCCTACGACCGGGCGCTGTTCGGCGGGTCACCGGACGAGGTGCGTGACCGCTACGTGCGCTCGTCGCCGCTGACCTACGTCGACCAGGTCACCGCCCCGGTGCTCGTGGTCGCCGGCGCCAACGACCCGCGCTGCCCCATCCGGCAGATCGACAACTACCTCGCCGCCCTGGAGCAGCGGGGCGCGCAGCACGAGGTCTACCGCTTCGACGCCGGCCACGGGTCACTGGTGGTCGAGGAGACCATCCGCCAGGTCGAGCGCGCCCTGGACTTCGCCCTGCGCCACGTGCGCCCCTGACCGCTGACTTCATCGCCATGAAGCCTCCTACCGCGGTCGGGCGCCCGACCGCGATCCAGGCTTCACGGCGATGAAGTCTTCCCCTGAGCCGGCGGATCAGGGCTGGGCGGCGATGAGCTCGGCGATCTGGACGGTGTTCAGCGCGGCGCCCTTGCGCAGGTTGTCGTTGCTGACGAACAGCACCAGCCCGCGCCCGCCCTCGACCGACTCGTCCTGGCGGATCCGGCCCACGTAGGACGGGTCCCTGCCCGCGGCCTGCAGCGGGGTGGGCACGTCGACCAGCTGCACCCCGGGTGCGTCGGCCAGCAGCTCGCGGGCCCGCTCGACGCTGATCGGGCGCTCGAACTCGACGTTCAGCGACAGCGAGTGGCCGGTGAACACCGGGACGCGCACGCAGGTGCCGGAGACGCGCAGGTCGGGGATGCCGAGGATCTTGCGGCTCTCGTTGCGGAGCTTCTGCTCCTCGTCGGTCTCGAACGAGCCGTCGTCGACGATAGAGCCGGCCAGCGGCAGCACGTTGAAGGCGATCGGCGCGACGTACTTCACCGGGTCCGGGAAGGTCACCGCGGAGCCGTCGTAGGCCAGCTCGTCGGCCTTGTCGACGACGGCCTTCACCTGGCCGTGCAGCTCCTGCACGCCGGCGATGCCCGAGCCGGAGACGGCCTGGTAGGTGCTGGCCACGATGCGCACCAGCCCGGCCTCGTCGTGCAGCGGCTTGAGCACCGGCATCGCGGCCATCGTGGTGCAGTTCGGGTTGGCGATGATCCCGCCGCGCGCCTTGGCGATGTCGCCGGGGTTGACCTCGCTGCAGACCAGCGGGATCTCCGGGTCCCGGCGGAACGCCGAGCTGTTGTCGATCACGATGACGCCGGCCCGGGTGAAGCGCGCGGCCTGCGCCCGGGACGTGGTCGCACCTGCGGAGAACAGGGCGACGTCCAGCCCGGCCGGGTCGGCGGTGGCGGCGTCCTCCACGGTGATCTCGCCGTCGCCCCAGGGCAGGGTGCTGCCGGCGGAGCGGGCGGAGGCGAAGAACCGGATCGAGGCGATCGGCAGGTCGCGCTCGGCCAGGATCGAGCGCATCGCGGCACCGACCTGGCCGGTCGCGCCGACGATCCCGATGTGCAGCGGTCGCAGGGTGGTCATCGTCCGGTCCCTCCGTAGACGACGGCCTCGACGTCGGAGCCGAGGTCGAAGGCGTCGTGCACCGCGCGGACGGCGACGTCCACGTCGGTGTCCTTGCACACCACGGAGATGCGGATCTCCGAGGTGCTGATCAGGTCCAGGTTCACGCCGGCGTCGGCGAGCGCGCCGAAGAACTTCGCCGAGACGCCGGGGTGACTGCGCATCCCGGCGCCGACGAGGGAGACCTTGCCGATGTGCTGGTCGAAGCGGACGTCGGTGTAGCCGACCGTGTGCTTCACCTTCTCCAGCGCGGCGATGGCGACCGGACCGTCGCTGACCGGCAGGGTGAAGGAGATGTCGGCGAGCTTGCTGGCCTCGGCCGACACGTTCTGCACGATCATGTCGATGTTGACCTCGGCGTCGGCGAGAACGCGGAAGATCTGCGCCGCCTCACCGGGCCGGTCGGGCACCCCGTAGACGGTGATCTTGCCTTCGCTGCGGTCGTGCGCGACGCCGGTGATGATGGCCTGTTCCACCGTGAGGTCCTCCATCGAGCCGGTCACCGTGGTGCCGGGGAGCTGGGAGTAGGAGCTGCGGACGTGCACCGGGATGTCGTACCGGCGGGCGTACTCGACGCACCGGAGCATGAGCACCTTCGCCCCCGAGGCGGCGAGCTCGAGCATCTCCTCGTAGGTGACGGTGTCCAGGCGCCGGGCGTTGGGGACGATGCGCGGGTCGGCGGTGAAGACGCCGTCCACGTAAAAAAGGCCACGGCGACGGCCGTGGTGTCCGAGCCACCGCGACCGAGCGTGGTGATGTCCTTGGTGTCCTGGCTGACGCCCT
>NZ_JAAGWK010000019.1 GCF_010685995.1 Goekera deserti
CAGACGTCGGCGTGCAGGGCAGCGGCCACGGCGACGGCCGTGGTGTCCGAGCCACCGCGACCGAGCGTGGTGATGTCCTTGGTGTCCTGGCTGACGCCCTGGAACCCGGCCACGATCACGATCGAGCCCTCGTCCAGCGCGCTGCGCAGCCGCCCGGGCGTGACATCGATGATCCGTGCCTTGCCGTGGCTGCCGGTGGTGATCACCCCGGCCTGCGAGCCGGTGAAAGAGCGGGCTTCGTAGCCGTGGGTGGAGATCGCGATCGCCAGCAGCGCCATGGAGATGCGCTCGCCGGCGGTGAGCAGCATGTCGAGCTCGCGCCCGGGCGGGTCGGCGGTGATCTGACTGGCCTGGTCCAGCAGCTCGTCGGTGGTGTCACCCATCGCCGAGACCACCACGACGACGTCGTCGCCGTTCTTCTTGGCCGTCACGATGCGCTCGGCGACACGCTTCACACGCTCGGCGTCCGCGACGGAGCTACCGCCGTACTTCTGCACGATCAGGGCCACGGAGCATGAGGCTACCGGCGAGGCGGCCCCTCGTTTGCGCCGGAGCGCCGCGGCGGGTGTGATCACCGCGTGACCGGCGTGGAGAAGTGGCTGCTGAGCGCCGAGGAGCGCGGCAACGCGGCGACCACGATCCCGGCCTGGACGGCCGGCAACCGGGTCGAACCGCTGGTGCACGGGTCCACCTACTTCGACCGGCTGGTCACCGAGGTGGACACGCTCGGCGACGGCGACCACCTGTTCTTCACCGACTGGCAGGGCGACCCGGACGAGCGGCTGCGCGACGAGGGCCCGACCGTGGTCGAGATGCTGCGCGCGGCGATCGAGCGCGGCGTGGTCGTGCGCGGGCTGGTGTGGCGGGCGCACACCAGCCGGCTGTCGTTCAGCAAGGAGTCCAACCGGGCGCTGGACCTGGAGGTGGAGGCGGCCGGCGGGGAGATCGTGCTGGACCAGCGCGTGCGGCGGGGCGGCAGCCACCACCAGAAGTTCGTCGTGCTGCGGCACCGGGACGACCCGTCGCGCGACGTCGCCTTCGCCGGTGGCATCGACCTCTGCCACTCCCGGCGGGACGACGCCGAGCACCGCGGCGACCCGCAGCCGCAGTCGATGTCACCGGCGTACGGGGACACCCCGGGCTGGCACGACGTGCAGCTGATGCTGCGCGGACCGGCGGTCGCGGTGCTGGACACCGTGTTCCGGGAGCGCTGGGAGGACCCGACGAGCGCCGACGTCGACCACCCGATCGCCTGGGTGCGCGACACGCTGCACGGCGCCCGCCTGGACCCCGGTCCGCTGCCGCCGGCGTACCCGCCGCCGCCGGAGTGCGGACCGCACGTGGTGCAGACGCTGCGCACCTACCCGGCGATCCGCCCGCCGTTCGACTTCGCGCCGAAGGGCGAGCGGTCGGTGGCCCGGGGCTACACGAAGGCGATCACCGAGGCGCGCAGGCTGGTGTACCTGGAGGACCAGTACATGTGGTCGGCCGACGTGGCGCGGCTGTTCGCCGACGCGCTGAGCGGGCAGCCGCACCTGGAGCTGGTGGTCGTGGTGCCACGGGTGCCCGACCAGGCCGGTGCGCTCTCGGCGACGCCGCAGGACCTCGGCCGCTGGAAGGCGCTGACCGTGCTGCAGGCTGCCGGCCGCGGGCGGGTGCACGTGTTCGACGTGGAGAACCACGAGGGGACGCCGGTCTACGTGCACGCCAAGGTGTGCGTGGTCGACGACGTGTGGATGAGCGTCGGCAGCGACAACTTCAACCGCCGGTCGTGGACGCACGACAGCGAGCTGTCCAGCGCCGTGCTGGACGGCACGCTGGACCCGCGCGAGCCCCGTGACCCGGCCGGCACCGGCGACGGGGCGCGCACGCTGCCCCGCGACCTGCGGCTGACCCTCGCCCGGGAGCACCTGGACCGCGCCGCGGACGGCAGCCAGGACGACGGCCTGCTCGACCCGGCCGAGTTCGTGGCCACCGTCCGGCGGACCGCCCACGCGCTGCAGGGCTGGTACGACAACGGCCGCGTCGGTCCCCGGCCACCGGGTCGGCTGCGGCCGCACCGGCCCGAGCACATCCCGTTCCGGACCCGTCTGTGGGCGGCTCCGCTCTACCACCAGCTCCAGGACCCGGACGGCCGCCCGCTCAGCCGCCGCCTGCGCCACACGTGGTGACCGGGCCCGGGGCCTGGTGACCGGGCCTGGCGGCCTGTGGCCTGGTGACCGGGCCTGGCGACCTGTGGCCTGGTGACCGGGCCTGGTGACCCGCGGCCTGGTGACCGGGCCTGGTGACCCGCGGCCGATGTCGGGCTGACCAGTGCCGGCACCGCGGAGGTCCACCACCACGACGCAGGTGCGTCACTGCACTCGCAGCTCGACGCCCGCACGACGCGACCGACCGGACCAGTACCCCGAGCACGCTTGTGCTCTGCTCGCCGTACGCGAGCAGAGCACAAGTCTCCGCGGAAGGCTGCCGCTGGCGATGAGCATCGCGCGGGACCCGGTCCGCGGAGGGCCGGTGAGTCCACAGATGTCGTCGAGGCCCACCCGCGGGCCCGGTCGGCGGCGCAGCATCAGCGGGTGGACGAGGAGTTCGACGGTGCCGGGAGCCTGCGACGGATACGGCGGACCGGCGATCTGTCGCAACGTCAGCTGGCCAACCGGCTCGGCATCAGCCCGGCGGCCCTGGGCGGCATGGAGGCGGGCCGGTCCCGTGTCCCGGCGACCCTGCTGGCCCGCGCGGCAGCCCTGGTGGGACTGCGACTCGTCCTGGTCGACGGCGACGGGCACCACGTCCCTCCGATGGCGGCGGGCGGGGCGCGGGACCGGGCCGGGCGGCGGTTGCCCGCGCACCTGGACACCCGGAGCGGCGACGTCGACTGGTGGCACGGCGAGGAGCGGTACAGCCGGCAGCGCCCGGAGTGGACCTATGACGTGCAGCGTGACCTGCGCGACCGGTGGCGGCTGCTCCAGGGCCTGCCGGACGACCACCACGTGCCAGGGCCCGGCGACTCCCTCGCCGCGAGGGCGGCCGCGCGGGCGGCCGCGCAGGACGTGGTCCACCGGTGGGCCCGCGTCGACCGCTTCCTGGCCCTGACGACCGGCGAGGAGCAGCCCTGGTCACTCGACTGCGCGTGCCCTCCCGGGTGTGACGACCTGCTGCTGGCGGACCTGCCCGACCACGACCCCGAGCGCGGGCGGCGTCGCCCGCTGCACGTCCGGGAGTGCCCGTGCGGCTGCGACGTCGGCTGAACGCGAGCCGGCGCACGCACGAGGCGGCCCGGGCACGAGCCGGCCCAGGGCATGAGCCGGCCCGGGGCACGAGGCAGCCGGAGCACGAGCCAGCCGGAGCACGAGGCGGCAACGGCGCGGACGCACCGCTGCTACGGTGTCCGGGTGCGCGGCGACCTCCTCCTTACGAGCCGCGGCGAGGTCCTCTCCTAGGTCGGCCCCCTCGCCGCGGAGTCCGCGCGTCCCACGCGCACAGCCAGCTGACCGCACCACGCAGCTGAGCCGTCGCCCGAGGGCCCAGCCCCGCGCAGAGGAGCCCCACCGTGAGCGAGACCCACCCGCACATTCGCAACCCCCAGCAGCCCTCGCCGATGCCGATCGGCAAGTACGCCCCGTTCGCCCCGGTCGCGCTGCCCGACCGCACCTGGCCCGAGACCGTCACCACCCGGGCGCCGCGCTGGTGCGCGGTCGACCTGCGCGACGGCAACCAGGCACTGATCGACCCGATGACCCCCGACCGCAAGCGGCGCATGTTCGAGCTGCTGGTCCGGATGGGCTACAAGGAGATCGAGGTCGGTTTCCCCGCGGCCAGCCAGACCGACTTCGACTTCGTCCGGCAGCTGATCGAGGACGACCTCATCCCGGCCGACGTCACGATCCAGGTGCTGACCCAGGCCCGCGACGAGCTGATCGAGCGCACCTTCGAGTCGCTGCGGGGCGCCCGGCAGGCGATCGTCCACCTGTACAACTCGACCTCCACCCTGCAGCGCCGCGTCGTCTTCGGCTCCGACCGGGACGGGATCACCGACATCGCGGTGCACGGCGCCCGGCTGGTGCGCAAGATGGCCGAGCAGATGACCGGCACCGACATCCGCTACGAGTACTCCCCCGAGTCCTTCACCGGGACCGAGCTGGAGTACGCCGTCGAGGTCTGCAACGCCGTCACCGACGTGTGGGAGCCCACCCCGGACCGGCCCACCATCCTCAACCTGCCGGCGACCGTGGAGATGGCCGAGCCCACCGTCTACGCCGACCAGATCGAGTGGATGCACCGCCACCTCGGCCGCCGCGACTCCGTGGTGCTGAGCCTGCACCCGCACAACGACCGGGGCACCGCCGTCGCCGCCGCCGAGCTCGGCTTCCGCGCCGGCGCCGACCGCATCGAGGGCTGCCTGTTCGGCAACGGCGAGCGCACCGGCAACGTCGACCTGGTCACCCTGGGCCTCAACCTGTTCAGCCAGGGCATCGACCCGCAGATCGACTTCAGCGACATCGACGAGATCCGCCGCACCGTCGAGTACTGCAACCAGATCGGCGTGCACGAGCGGCACCCCTACGGCGGCGACCTGGTCTACACCGCGTTCTCCGGCTCGCACCAGGACGCCATCAACAAGGGCTTCGCGGTGATGAGGGCCGACGCCGCGGCCGCCGGCACCACCGTCGACGAGATCCCGTGGGCCGTGCCGTACCTGCCCATCGACCCCAAGGACGTCGGCCGCAGCTACGAGGCCGTCATCCGGGTGAACAGCCAGTCCGGCAAGGGCGGCGTCGCCTACATCATGAAGACCGAGAACCACCTCGACCTGCCGCGCCGGCTGCAGATCGAGTTCTCCGCCGTCGTCCAGCGACACACCGAGGACGAGGGCGGCGAGGTGACCGCGCAGCAGATGTGGGCGGCGTTCACCTCCGAGTACCTGCCGGAGCCCGCGGCGCCGTGGGGCCGCTTCGCGCTCACCGGGCACCGGCACTCAGCCAGCGGCGACCAGCTCGACGAGATGACCGTCGAGCTGACCGACCACGGCGTGCCGGTGACCGTCGCCGGCCGGGGCAACGGGCCGATCGCCGCGTTCGTCGACGCGCTGCGCAGCCTGGACGTCGACGTCCGGGTGCTCGACTACGCCGAGCACGCGCTGTCCGCCGGCGGCGACGCACGGGCCGCGGCCTACGTCGAGTGCGCCGTCGGCGAGCGGGTGCTCTGGGGTGTGGGCATCGACCCCAACATCGTCAGCGCCTCGCTGCGCGCCGTCGTCTCCGCGGTCAACCGCGCCCTGCGCTGAGACGCGGACCCCCGTCCGGGGGCTCCCCCGCTCGGTGAGCGGGGCGTGCCCCTGGACGGGGTCGTCCGTGCCTCAGCCCTCGGCGAGCTCGCTGGCGGCCAGCCAGTCGTCCTCCAGCTGGGCCTTCTCCGCGTGCACCGCCTTCAGCTCGGCGTCCAGCTGGGCAGCCCGCCCGTAGTCGGCGCCCGCAGCGGCCAGCTGCTCGTGCAGCTTCTTCTCGTCGCCGTCCAGCTTGAGCATGCGGCGCTCCAGCCGGCTGGCCTCCTTGCGGGCCGCCCGCACGTCGGCCACCGAGTGCACCACCGCCGGTGCGGCGGGGGCGCTCTGCCCGCCGACCGAGCGGGTGGCGGTGGTCAGCGGTGCCCCGCCCGCGGCCCGCCGGGCCAGGTACTCCTCCACGCCGCCGGGCAGCTCGGCCAGCGACCCGTCGCCGAGCAGCGCGACGACCTTGTCGCAGACCCGGTCGACGAAGTACCGGTCGTGGCTGACCACCAGGACCGTGCCGGGGAAGCTGTCGAGCAGGTCCTCCAGCGAGGTCAGGGTGTCGATGTCCAGGTCGTTGGTCGGCTCGTCCAGGATCAGCACGTTGGGCTCGGCCATCAGCAACCGCAGCAGCTGCAGCCGGCGCCGCTCGCCGCCGGAGAGGTCACCGACCGGCGTCCACTGCCGGGACGCCGCGAACCCGAAGCGCTCGGCCAGCGTGGACGCCGACACCTCCTGGCTGCCGATCCGGGCGATCCGGGCGACGTCCTGCACGGCCTCCAGCACCCGGGCCTTGGGCGGCAGCTCGGTGACGTGCTGGGACAGGTACGCCGGGGCCACGGTCTGACCGACCACGACCCGGCCGGCGTCCGGCTGGTTCTCCCCGACCAGCAGCTTGAGCAGCGAGGTCTTGCCGGCCCCGTTGACGCCCACGATGCCGATCCGGTCGCCCGGACCGACGTTCCAGTCCAGGTCGCGGAACAGCGTGCGCGGGCCCTCGGGGGTGCGCACCGCGAAGTCGACGTGCTCGAGCTCGTAGACGGTCTTGCCCAGCCGGCGGGCCGCGAAGTTCGCCAGCGCCATGGTGTCCCGGGCCGGCGGCTCGTCGGCGATCAGCGCCTGGGCGGCGTCGATCCGGAACTTGGGCTTGCTGGTGCGGGCCGGCGGGCCACGCCGCAGCCAGGCCAGCTCCTTGCGCACCAGGTTCATCCGGCGCTCCTCGGTGACGTTGGCGATCCGCGCGCGCTCGGCCCGGGCCAGCGTGTACGCCGAGTAGCCGCCCTCGTAGGCGAACACCGAGCCCTCGGCGACCTCCCACGTGGTGGTGCAGACCTCGTCGAGGAACCAGCGGTCGTGGGTGACCACCACCAGGGCGCCCACCCGGTCCTTGACGTAGCCGGCCAGCCAGGCCACGCCCTCGACGTCCAGGTGGTTGGTGGGCTCGTCGAGCACCAGCAGGTCCAGCGGGCGCACGAGCTGGGCGGCCAGCGCCACCCGGCGCCGCTCCCCACCGGACATCGGCGCCACGGGGGCGTCCAGGCCCATCCGGTCCAGCTCCAGGCCGGCCAGCACGCTGCGCACCGCGGGGTCGGCGGCCCACTCGTGCTCGTTGGCGAAGAGGCTGGGCGGCAGGACGACGTCCCGGATGGTGGCGCCGTCGGGCAGCCGGCCGGCCTGGTCGAGCACGCCCATCGCGAGGTCGCCGCGGCGGGTCACCCGCCCGGAGTCCGGCTCGTCGGTGCCGGTGAGCACCGACAGCAGCGTGCTCTTGCCGCCGCCGTTGCGGCCGACGACGCCGATGCGCTCGCCCGCCGCGATGCCCAGGGAGACGTCCTCGAGCAGGACGGTGGTGCCGTGCGCCTTGCCGACCCGCTCGAGGTTGACCAGGTTCAGGGGTGCGCTCATAGACCCCCAGCATCCCAGCAGGCGGTGCGGCGCTGGAACGGCCCCTGTGCAGGGTCCCGCCACGAGCCTGCGAGTGGTGGCAGGCACAGGGGTCCTTCCCCCGCTACAGCCGGGTCACCTCGACGACGACGGCGTTCCCCTCGCTGCGCGGGCCCGAGAAGATGCCCTTCAGCGGCGGCACGTCGCGGTAGTCCCGCCCGCGGCCCAGCGTCACGTGCCGGGTGCCGATCTCCACCATGTTGGTGGGGTCGTAGCCCGACCAGCCGCCGTCCCACCACTCCACCCAGGCGTGGCTCTCGCCCTTGACCGGCTCGCCGATGGCGGCGTCGGGGCGGGGGTGCAGGTAGCCGGAGACGTAGCGGGCCGGCAGGCCGAGGGCGCGCATCAGGCCGACCGAGACGTGCGAGATGTCCTGGCACACGCCCTTGCCCTTGGTCCAGGCCTGCATCGCGTTGGTCTTCACGTTGGTCGAGCCGGACAGGTACTCCATGTGCTGGTGCACGAAGGCGCACACCCGCCGGCCCGCCTCGCCCGGGGCGGCGTCGGCGACGGCCGCGCGCGCGGCCCGCACCACGGGCGGGTCGATCGCGGTCAGCGGCGTGGGCCGCAGCATCTCGCCGAACCGGTCGACCAGGTCGGGGTCGCGCAGGTCGTCCCACCCGGCGACGTCGCCGGCGTGCGGTTCGGGTCCGACCTCGACCACCGACGTGGCCGTCACCACCAGCTCGGTGTGCGGGCCGTGCAGGTCGAAGGCGGTGACCGTGGAACCCCAGTAGTCGCGGTACGCGTGCACGGTGGCGGCCGGCTCGATCTCCACCCGGGAGCGCAGCGTCGTCTGCCGGGTGGTGTTCTCCGGGGTCATCCGGGCCTCGTTGTAGGACGAGCGCACCGGGCCGCCGTAGTGGAACGCGGTGCGGTGCACGACCTGCAGCCGCCACCGGTCGGCGCCCACCCGCGCCGGCAGGCCCGGGGACTGGGTCTGCCCGGCCGGGCCCTGCGACTGCCGCTGCGAGGGGGCGGCCGGCCGGGGGCGCGTCGCGCCCCGGCCCTGCCCCTGCCCCTGCCCCTGGCTCTGACCCCGGCCTTGACTCTGACCCTGGCTGCTCACGCCACTCCCTCCGGCACCCACACCTGCGGGGCCTCCTCGGTGAAGAAGCGCCTGGTCACCGCTTCGCTGGCCAGCGAGCAGGTGCGCTGCAGCTCGTCCAGGCGGGCCGGCAGCTGGGCGAGCACCTCGTCGGTGCCCATGAACTCCAGCATGGTGCGGGCCCGGCCGACGATGCGGTGCGCCTCGCCGGCCACGCCCACCCGGGTGCCGACCCGCACGTTGGCCCGCTCCAGCTCGGCCAGGCAGCCCTCGGCCTGCTCCAGGGAGGCGAACACCGAGCGCGGGAAGAGCCGGTCCAGCAGCAGGAACTCCGCGGCCCGGCTGGAGTTCACCGCCCCCCGGTAGGTGCGCAGGTAGGGCTCGTAGGCGCCGGTCGAGCGCAGCACCAGCGTCCAGGACGGCGCGGCGTCCCCGGCCATCACGCGGGTGGACAGCATCCGCGAGGTCATGTCCACCCGCTCCAGCGAGCGGCCCAGGATGAGGAACAGCCAGCTCTCGTCCCGGCTCATCGTGGCGTCGGCCAGCCCGAACACCATCGCCGAGCGCTCCCGGACGAACCGGAACAGCGAGTGCGGCCCGTAGCGGCGGGCCATGGTGCGCTGCTGCGGCAGGGCGTTGTGCGTGACGTTCAGCGACTCCCAGATCTCCGCCGACAGCACCTCGCGGGCACCGCGGGCGTTCTCCCGCGCGGCGGACAGCGCGCCCACGATCGAGCTCGGTGCCACCCGGTCGAAGGCCAGCGTGCTCAGCACCCGCTCGGTGTCCGCCTCCTCCAGCGCGCACGGCGTGCCCATCAGCGCGAGCAGCACGTGGCAGGCCCGCCGCTCGTCGATCCACGGGTCCTCGACCAGCCGCTGGGTGTGCACGTCGAGGATGCGCGCGGTGTCGTCGGCGCGCTCCACGTAGCGCCCGATCCAGAACAGCGACTCCGCGATCCGGCTCAGCACGGGACCTCACCTCCGCCACAATGGCCATCTTGGCGGGCTGACAAGCAGGCAGCGGCATCGATGACGGAGGCCACAATGGCCATCGTGGCTGCGCCGGGGCCCGCTTGCTGCTGCTGCTGGCCCTGGGCGATGGCGTTGTCGTTGGCCGGGCCGGGGTCCTGAGCGGGCGGGTCGGCGGGCAGGTCGGCGGTGGTGAACTCGATCCGGGTCAGGTCCGGCGCCTGTTCCGGCTCGGACGTCGGGCGTGGCCGGGAGATCACCCAGGTGTCCTTGGAGCCGCCGCCCTGGCTGGAGTTGACCACCAGCTCACCCTCCGGCAGCGCGACCCGGGTGAGGCCGCCGGGCAGCACCCACACCTTGTCGCCGTCGTTCACGGCGAACGGGCGCAGGTCGACGTGCCGGGGCGCGATCCGGCCGTTGATCAGGGTCGGGGACGTCGACAGCCCGATCGGCTTCTGGGCGATCCAGTCCCGGGGTGCGGCGCGCACCTTGACCGCCAGCTCCTCCAGCGTGCGCTCGTCGGCGCGCGGGCCGATCACGATGCCCTTGCCACCCGAGCCGTCCACCGGCTTGAGCACCAGCTGGTCGAGCGAGGCGAGCACCCACTCGGTGGTGTCCGGGGTGTCCAGCCGGTAGGTGTCGGCGTTGTCCAGCACCGGCTCCTCCCCCAGGTAGTAGCGGATCAGGTCGGGCACCCACGTGTAGATGAGCTTGTCGTCGGCGACGCCGTTGCCCACCGCGTTGGCGATGGTGACCCGGCCGGCCCGGGCGGCGTTGACCACGCCGGCGCAGCCGATCACCGAGTCGGAGCGGAAGTGCACCGGGTCGAGGAAGTCGTCGTCGATGCGGCGGTAGATCACGTCGACGCGCTGCTGACCGTCGGTGGTGCGCATGCTCACCTGCCCGCCGGAGCAGACCAGGTCGCGGCCCTCGACCAGCTCGACGCCCATCTGCCGGGCCAGCAGCGCGTGCTCGAAGTAGGCGGAGTTGTAGACGCCCGGGGTGAGCACCACGACGGTGGGGTCCGCCACCGCGCTGGGCGCGGCGGCCTTGAGCGCGGCGAGCAGCCGGGCGGGGTACTCCGACACGGGCTGGATGCGGTGGTCGCTGAACAGCTCGGGCAGCACCTGGCTCATCGCCGCCCGGTTGGTGATCACGTAGCTGACCCCGGACGGCGAGCGCAGGTTGTCCTCCAGCACCCGGAAGTCACCGGCCTCGTCGCGCACCAGGTCGATGCCGGAGACGTGCACCCGCACGCCGTTGGGCGGCACCAGCCCATGCGCGGCGCGGTGGAAGTGGGCGCTGGTGGTGATCACCGAGCGCGGCACGATCCGGTCGCTGAAGCACAGGCCGGCCCCGTAGACGTCGGCCAGGAAGGCCTCCAGCGCGTGCACCCGCTGCGCGACGCCCTCCTCGATCAGCGACCACTCGTCGGCGCCGATCACCCGCGGCACGATGTCCAGCGGGAAGGGCTGCTCCTCCCCGGCGTGGGCGAAGGTGACCCCGGCGTCCCGGTAGGTCTGGGAGAGGACGTCCGCACGCGCCGCGAGTTCCTCACCGGCCATCGGCTGCAGCGAGGCGAACAGTCCCGCGTAGGGCCCCCGGGGCTGGGACGGCGCGCTGAACATCTCGTCCCACGTCCCCCCGAGGGGATATCCGTCGAAGAGGTCCGCCATGCGTCGAACCTAGACACGGCGTGTGTCCCGCGCGTTTCGGACCCGCCGGGGGGCCCGCAGCTCAGGCGGACGCGCGGCGCACCAGGTGGGTGGCACAGACCCGGCTGTCGGCCTGCGGGCCGCCGTCGATCTGCTGCAGCAGCAGCTCGGTCATCAGCGGGGTCATCTCGTCCAGCGGCTGCGCCATCGTGGTCAGCGGCGGGTCGCAGGTCTGTGCCACGGCCGCGTCGTCGAAGCCGACCACCGCGACGTCGCCGGGGACCGTGCGGCCGGCGGCCTGCAGCGTGCGCAGCGCACCGACGGCCATGGGGTCCGAGGCGACGAAGACCGCGTCCAGCCCGGGCTCGCGGTCCAGCAGCTCGGCCATCGCCCGGGCGCCGCCGGCCTCGGTGAAGTCACCGTGGGCGACCAGCCCGGGCTCGAGCCGGCGGCCGGCCTGCTCCAGCGCGGCCCGGTGGCCCTGGAACCGGTCGACGCCGGCGATCATGTCCTGTGGGCCCGTGACGGTGGCGATCCGGCGGCGGCCCTGGGCGATGAGGAACTCGGTGGCCACCCGGCCGCCCCCGACGTTGTCGGCGTCCACGTAGGCGACGGGCCGGCCGTCGAACGGGCGACCGCAGAGCACCAGCGGCACACCGGCGGCGGCGAGGACCTCGGGCAGCTGGTCCTCCCGGTGCAGCGACATCAGGATGACGCCGTCGACGTGCCCGCGGCGCGCGTACCGGCCGATCTTCTCCTGCTCCCGGGCGTCCCGGGCGGTGAGCAGCACCAGGTTGAGGTCCGTCTCGGCCAGCGCCCGGGAGAGACCGCGCACGATGCTGGCGAAGAACGGGTCGGAGAACACCTGGGTGTCCGGCTCGGACAGCACCAGCGCGATGGTGTCGGTGCGCCGGGTGACCAGGCTGCGGGCCATCCGGTTGGGCACGTAGCGCAGCTCGGCGACCGCGGCCTGCACCGCCTCGCGGGCCTCCGCGCTGACCCGCGGGGAGTCGTTCACCACGCGGGAGACGGTCGCCCGGGAGACCCCGGCGCGCAGCGCGACCTCGTCCAGCGTCGGTGCAGCGGTGCGCGTACCGGACACGGTCATGCCTGCTCCTCACCTCGGGGACGGCTCCCAGTGTGGGGGGTGGACGCCGAATGTGGAAGCGCTTCCACGAATGTCGCACCACCCCTTGACAGCCCTGTGTGACTCCGGCCACTCTCCTCACCACGGCCGTGAGAGCGTTCTCACAGCCCCGCCAGACGGTGCACAGGAGCACGGGTCGGCGGACCACACAGGAGGTCTGATGTCCCTGACGAGACGGGCCACGGCAGCTGCAGGTGCGGCACTCGCCGCGGTCCTGGTCACCACCACCGGCTGCGGCGACGACGACGCGAACGCCGAGCCCTACGACCCCGACGCCCCGGTCACGATCACCGTGGGCCTGTTCGGCACCTTCGGCTACGAGGAGGCCGGGCTCTACGAGGAGTACATGCAGCTCAACCCCAACGTCACCATCGAGGAGACGTCGATCGCGCAGTCCGCCCCGTACTACAAGGCGCTGCAGACCCGGCTCGCCGCGGGCTCCGGCCTGGAGGACGTGCAGGGCATCGAGAGCGGCTTCGTGGCCGACATCGTCACCAACCACGCCGACCAGTTCGAGGACTTCGGCGCCCGGGACGACGCGGCCGCGGTCAAGGAGAACTTCTACGACTGGAAGTACGCCCAGGCCACCAGCGAGGACGGCCGGGTGGTCGGCCTCGGCACCGACACCGGCCCGCAGGCGATGTGCTTCCGCAAGGACCTCTTCGAGCAGGCCGGCCTGCCCACCGACCGGGCCGAGCTCGGCACGATGTGGTCGGACTGGGACGGCTACCTCGACGTCGCCCGGCAGTACGAGGCCTCGCCGACCAAGCCGGCCGACAGCAGCTTCGTGGACAGCCCGGCGAGCATCTTCTCCTCCGCCGTCTACCAGGGCGACCTCGCCTACGACGACGAGGACGGCAACCCGGTCCCGGACAGCAGTGACGGCGTGGAGACGGCCTGGTCGCTGGCCAGCGAGGCCGCCGCGGACGGCCTGACCGCCGGCCTGGACCAGTTCAGCGACGAGTGGGACTCCGCCTTCTCCAACGGCGCCTTCGCCACCATCGCCTGCCCCGCCTGGATGCTCGGCTACATCACCACCCAGCTCGGGGACGGCGGCGCCGGCACCTGGGACGTCGCGCCGCTGCCCGGCCAGTCCGAGCAGGCCAGCAACTGGGGTGGCGCCTGGCTCGGCGTGCCCACCGCGGCCGACGACAAGGAGGCCGCCATGGAGCTCGTGGAGTGGCTGACCGCACCGGAGCAGCAGGTGAAGATGTTCACCCGCGAGGCGCACTTCCCCTCCAGCCCGCAGGCCGCGGAGGACCCGGCGGTGGCCGGCGCCACCAGCGACTACTTCAGCGGGGCGCCGATCGGGGCGATCTTCGGCGAGTCGGCGGAGAACATCCGGCGCACCCCGATCGGCCCGTACGACACCCAGATCCAGGAGGCCTTCACCACGGCCCTGGGCACGGTGGCCACGGCCGGCACCGACCCCGACGAGGCCTGGGAGTCGGCGCTCTCCAGCGCCGAGCAGGTCACCGGCGGCTGACCCGCCTCGCGGGCCGGGGCACCCACCCCGGCCCGCCCCAGGCTCCCGCCGTCCGGTCGGTCGGCGCCCGGGACGACCACCCTCCCGGGCGCCGCGCCGGCACCCCCACCGCCAGCCACGCCCCGCGATCCGTCAGAGGACGACGCATGACCATCACCAGCACGAGCCCACCCGACGCCGTCGTCCTCGGACCGCCGGCCACCCGCCCCGCCGTCCAGCCCAGCCGCCGGAAGAACAACCGGCTGACCCACAACCGCTGGGGCTACGCCTACGTCGCCCCGTTCTTCCTGGTCTTCGGGGCGTTCAGCCTCTACCCGTTCCTCTACACCGCCTGGGTCTCGCTGCACCGCACGAGCCTGTCCGACATCGACGGCGGCACCTGGGTGGGCCTGGAGAACTACCGGAACCTGCTGCAGAGCGAGTTCTTCTGGAACGCCGCCCGCAACACCCTGACGATCGGCATCCTCGCCACGGTGCCCCAGCTGTGCATGGCGCTGGGGTTGGCCCACCTGCTCAACTACCAGCTGCGCGGCCGGACCTTCTTCCGCACGGTGATGCTGATGCCCTACGCCACCAGCATCGCGGCGGCCACGCTGGTGTTCGCCCAGCTGTTCGGCCGGGACTACGGCCTGATCAACACCGCGCTGGAGGCCGTGGGGCTCGACCCGGTCGACTGGGAGGGCGGCACCTGGAGCAGCCAGATCGCCATCGCCACGATCGTCACCTGGCGGTGGACCGGCTACAACGCGCTGATCTACCTGGCCGCGATGCAGTCGATCCCGGGCGAGCTGTACGAGGCCGCGGAGATCGACGGCGCCAGCCGGTGGAAGCAGTTCCTGCACGTCACGATCCCGTCGCTGCGCCCGACGATCGTGTTCACGATCATCGTCTCGACGATCGGCGCGGTGCAGCTGTTCGGCGAGCCGCTGCTGTTCAGCGGCAACGGGACGACGTCCGGCGGCGGCTCGGGCCAGTACCAGACCCTCGGCCTGCTGATGTACCAGCAGGGCTGGAGCAACTTCAACATCGGCCAGGCCGCCTCGACCGCCTGGGCCATGTTCCTGATCATCCTGGTGGTCGTGGGGCTGAACGCCCTCGTCGGCCGCCTCCGCGCCCGGGCCGACCGGTAGGAGCCCCGCCATGGCCACCATCACCCTCTCCCGGGCGACCCCGACGCCGCCCGCACCCACGCCCCGCCGCCGCGGGCGGCGCCGTCCCCAGGCGGGCCGGGCCGGGCCGGTCACCTACACGCTGCTGGTGCTCTCCGCGCTGGTGTCGGCGTTCCCGCTGTACTGGACGGTGGTGGCCGGCTCGCACACCAACGCCGAGATCGCCGCGACACCCCCGCCCTTCCTGCCGAACGCCAGCCTCTTCGAGAACATCGGCGCGGCGATGGAGCAGGCCCCGATCGGCCTGGCGATCCTCAACTCGGTGATCGTGGCCGGGTGCATCACGATCGGCACGGTCCTGTTCTGCACGCTGGCCGGCTTCGCATTCGCCAAGCTGAGGTTCCGCGGCCAGGGCCTGCTGCTGGCGCTGGTGATCGGCACGATGATGGTGCCCACCCAGCTGGCGGTGATCCCGCTGTTCATGATGATCGCCGACCTGCAGTGGGTGAACCAGCTGCAGGCGGTGGTGCTGCCCACGCTGGTCAGCGCGTTCGGCGTCTTCTTCATGCGCCAGTACCTGATGTCCTCGCTGCCCGACGAGCTGCTCGAGGCCGGCCGGATGGACGGCGCCTCGACGTTCCGGATCTTCCGCTCGATCGTGCTGCCCGTCGCCCGCCCGGCGATGGCGGTGCTGGCCATGCTCACGTTCCTGACCGCCTGGAACGACTTCTTCTGGCCGATCATCGCCCTCACCACCAGCAACCCGACCGTGCAGGTCGCGCTGGCCGGGCTCGGCTCGGGCTACGTGCCCCAGCGCTCGGTGATCATGGCCGGCACCCTGCTCGGCACCCTGCCCGTGCTGATCGTCTTCGCCGTCCTCGGCAAGCAGATCGTCGGCGGGATCATGCAGGGCGCGGTCAAGGGCTGACGCCCGCTCCCCTCCCCGGCTCCACCCCCGTCCTCCCCCACCCCGTCCTCCCCCACCCCTGGAGCACCGCTGTCATGACCTCGACCGACGTACGCCCCGACGCCGCCGCCGCGCTCACGTTCCCGCCCGGCTTCTTCTTCGGCGCCGCCACCGCCTCCTACCAGATCGAGGGGGCCGTCGACGTGGACGGCCGCGGGCCCTCCATCTGGGACACCTTCAGCCACACCCCCGGGAAGACCCACCAGGGCGACACCGGCGACGTCGCGGTCGAGCACCACGCCCGCTACCGCGAGGACGTCGCCCTGATGGCCGACCTGGGGCTGCAGGCCTACCGGTTCTCCATCGCCTGGCCCCGGGTGCTGCCGCAGGGCGCGGGCCGGGTGGAGCAGCGCGGCCTGGACTTCTACCGCCGCCTGGTCGACGAGCTGCTGGGCCAGGGGATCGACCCCTGGCCGACGCTGTACCACTGGGACCTGCCGCAGGCCCTGCAGGACGAGGGCGGCTGGACCAACCGGGACACCGCGGCCCGCTTCGCCGACTACGCCGCCGTCGTGCACGACGCGCTGGGTGACCGGGTGCGGCACTGGTCGACGCTCAACGAGCCGATGTGCAGCGCCCTGCTCGGCCACCAGGCCGGCCAGCACGCACCGGGCGAGCGGGACGCCGTCGCCGCCTCCCGGGCGGTGCACCACCTGCTGCTGGGCCACGGCCTGGCCGCCGGCGTGCTGCGCGACCGCGGCGTGGACCACCTGGGCATCACGCTCAACTTCACGCCGATGACCCCGGCCACCGACTCCCCCGCCGACGTCGACGCCGCCCGCCGGCTCGACGGCCAGCAGAACCGGATGTTCCTGGAGCCGATCGTGCGCGGGGCCTACCCGGCCGACGTGGTGCACGACCTGGCCGCCGCCGGGGCGCCGCTGCCCGTGCAGGACGGCGACCTGGAGGTGATCGCCGCACCGCTGGACTGGCTGGGCGTCAACTACTACTTCTGCTCCACCGTGCGCGCGGTCGAGGAGCCCACCGGGAAGGCGACGGCGTTCATCGGCGGCGAGTGCATCGAGGACCTCACCCCCGAGGGCCCCACCACCACGATGGGCTGGGGCGTGCACCCGCAGGGGTTCACCGACCTGCTGCTGCGGTTGCGCGACGAGGCGCCCGGGCTGCCGCTGGTGATCACCGAGAACGGCTCGGCGTGGCCGGACGAGGTGGCCGCCGACGGCCAGGTGCACGACGGCGAGCGCACCGACTACCTGGTGCGGCACCTGGCCGCGATGACCGACGCGATGACGCTGGGCGCCGACGTGCGCGGCTACTTCGCCTGGTCGCTGCTGGACAACTACGAGTGGGCCCGCGGGTACGCCCAGCGCTTCGGCCTGGTGCACGTGGACTACGCCACCCAGCAGCGCACCCCCAAGGCCAGCGCCCGGGTGTACGCCGACCTGATCGCCCGGCACACCCAGGCGGGCTGAGCCTCCGGCCGGTCCTCCCCTCGGCCCGGGGTGGACCGGCCGGCGCCGGGCGCGGGCCGGTGGGAACACGACGGCGCCCGGATAGCTTACAGTCGACACGAACTGGTTGATACGTCAACAGGAGGTCGACATGCCCGCTGTGACCGTCGAGGACACCACCACCCTCGCCCGCATCCCCGTGCCCGCGCCCACCGCGGTGCGCCGCCGCGTGCGCTCGGTGACCACCGCCCCGTCCGGGTTCGAGGGTGAGGGCTTCCCCGTCCGGCGCGCTTTCGCCGGGGTGGACATGACCGCGCTGGACCCGTTCATCCACATGGACCAGATGGGCGAGGTCGAGTACGCCCCGGGCGAGCCGAAGGGCACCTCCTGGCACCCGCACCGGGGTTTCGAGACCGTCACCTACATCATGGACGGCGAGTTCGAGCACGCCGACAGCCACGGCGGCGGCGGCTCGATCACCAACGGCGACACGCAGTGGATGACCGCCGGTGGCGGCGTGCTGCACATCGAGCGGCCGCCGGAGGCGCTCGTGGTCAGCGGCGGGCTGTTCCACGGCCTGCAGCTGTGGGTGAACCTGCCCAGGGCGCAGAAGTGGGTCGAGCCGCGCTACCAGGACCTGCGCGCCGACCAGTCGGTCCTGCTGGCCAGCCCGGACGCCGGTGCCTTCCTGCGGGTGATCGCCGGCGACGTCGGCGGGCACACCGGCCCGGGCAGCACCTACACCCCGATGGCCATGGTGCACGCGACCATCGCGCCCGGGGCGACGCTGGACCTGCCGTGGCGCCCGGACTTCAACGCCCTGGTCTACGTGCTGAGCGGCAACGGCTCGGTCGGGATCGACGGGCACCCGGTGACCACCGGCCAGCTCGCGGTGTTCGGCCCCGGCGACACGATCACCGTGCACGGGGCGCAGCACCAGGACAGCCGGACGCCGTCCCTGGACGTGGTCGTGCTGGGCGGGCGGCCGATCCGCGAGCCGATCGCCATGTACGGGCCGTTCGTGATGAACACCCGGCAGGAGGTCGTGGACGCGTTCACCGACTTCCAGGCCGGCCGGCTCGGCTCGATCCCGGCGTCGTACGTGCCGCACGGTTCGGTGCGCGGCGAGAGCGGTCTCGACGACGCGACCCCGGCCCGGTAGGACTGCCGGCATGAGCAACCCGGCCCCGCTGCAGGGTCCCGCCGCGAGCCTGCGAGAGGTGGGGGGCAGTGGGGTCCTTCACCCGGCGGCGCACACCCTGGGCGGGCTCGAGGCTGCCTCCGCCTCCCCGGTGCACGACCTGCTGCCGGGCAAGCAGGTGCTGCTGGGCAGCAGCCGGGTCACCCGGCTGCTGCCCACCCTCGGGCGGCGGCTGGTGGGGGCCTGGGCGTTCGTCGACCACTTCGGTCCGGACGACGTCGCCACCGACCCGGGCATGCAGGTGCCCCCGCACCCGCACACCGGGCTGCAGACGGTGAGCTGGCTGCTGGAGGGCGAGGTGCACCACCGGGACTCCCTGGGCAGCGACGTGCTGATCCGCCCGCGCGAGCTGGGCCTGATGACGGCCGGCCGGGCGATCGCGCACTCCGAGCAGTCGCCGGTGCCGCACCCGGCGATGCTGCACGGCGCCCAGCTGTGGGTGGCCCTGCCGGACGCCGCCCGCGCCACCGCCCCGGCGTTCGAGCACGTCACCGGCCTGCCCGGGTTCGCCGCGGACGGGCTGCGCGCGACGGTGTTCCTGGGCTCGATGGCCGGGGCGACGTCCCCGGGGAGCACGCACTCCCCGCTGGTCGGCGTGGACCTCGACCTGGTCGCCGGCGCCGACGTCGAGCTGCCGCTGGAGCCGGGGTTCGAGTACGCCGTGCTGGCGTCGGTGGGCTCGGCCGAGCTGGACAGCGGCCCGGTGCCGGCCGGCGGGATGGCCTACCTGGGCAGCGGACGGCGGTCGCTGCGGCTGCGCACGGACGCCCCGGCCCGGCTGCTGCTCCTCGGCGGCGAGCCGTTCGAGGAGCAGATCGTCATGTGGTGGAACTTCATCGGCCGCAGCGGCGAGGAGATCGCCGCCTCCCGGGACGCCTGGCAGGCCGGCGAGCTGTTCCCGGCCGTGCCCGGCTGGGGTGACGAGCGCACCCCGGCACCCCCGCTGCCCGCCGGGACCCTGAAGCCACGCGGCCGGGAGCGCTGAGCGCGGGGGCCACTGGTCCCGCACCTCACACTTCGCGCGCCTTCTGTGCCCTGCTGCGCGCTTCCGCGCCCCACACTTCGCGCGCTCTCCGTGCCCGTCGGCGGCCGGGCCGGCGCGCTGGGTGCTCGGGGTGGCCGGGGCGCTGGGCGCGCGGGGTCAGAAGCCGCCCCCGCCCCCGTCCCCGCCGCCACCGCCGTCGAACCCGCCGCCCCCGTCACCACCGCCACCGAAGCCGCCGCCGTAGCCGCCGCCCAGACCGCCGAAGATGATGCTGCCGATCGCCGCCCCGGCCAGTCCGCCACCGAAGCCGCCCATGCCACCGCCCCGCCCGCGGCCGTACCCACCGCCGTAGCCGGGCCCGTAGCCGCCGCCGTAACCGCCGCCGTAGCCGCCGGAGTACTGGTACTGCTGCACGTCCTGCTCGGCGGAGAGGTAGGCCTGCTGGGCGAGCTGGTCGGCCCGCTGGGCCTGGCGCAGGGCACCGACCGGGTCGGTGGGCGCCGTCCGGCTGGCGCTGTCGAGGTTGCGCTCGGCCTCGGCAAGCCGGGTGCGGGCCGCGCTGCCCACGGCACCACGCCGGGTGGTGATGAAGTCGCTGGCCACCTCGACCGAGGAGTACGCCGCCTGCATCGCCTGGTCCAGGTGCGCGCGGGCCCGCTGCTGCTGCTGCTGGGTGTCCCGCGCGGGCTCCAGCGCGGCCTCCAGCGCGAGGTCCGCCTCGTCCAGCTGCCGGACGACGGCGAGCGGGTCAGGCAGCTGACCGCCGCTGCCCTGCAGGGCATCCGGTGTGGCGGCCAGTGCCCGCTCGGCGCGGACCAGCTGCTCGCGCAGCCCCGGGGTGTCGACGCCGCGAGCCAGCAGGGCCTGTGCTTCGGCGATGTCCTTCTCGGTCTCCAGCCGAACCGCCTGGAACCGGGCACCCACCGAGTCCAGGTCGTCGGTCAGCTTGCCCACGGCGTCCAGCAGCGTGCGGCTCTGCACCAGCGCGTCCTCGGCCGCCCGGATCGCCGGCACCGCGCCGGCCGTCCGGCCGGCCTCGATCTCACCGCGGCCGTGCGCGATCGCCTGCGCGGCCAGGTCGATCCGCGCCTGCGCCTCGGTCACGTTGTCGGCCACCGCCGCCCAGGCACTGCGGGCGTAGCGCTGCTGCAGCTCCTGCAGCTGGCGCTCGGCGCGCGGCACCCGGTCGGCGACGGCCGCGGCCTCGGGCACGAGCGCCTCCAGCCGCTGCGGCGCGGACCTCTCCAGGTCGCGCAGGTGCGCGTAGGCCACGGCCTGGCTGTCCAGCCGGGCCCGGGCAGAGCCGGTGAGCGCCAGCAGCTGGGTGAGCATGCGCCGCTGGGTGGGCTCGTCCTCCGGGACGTCGTCGTCCAGCTCCTGGCGGATCATGAACGCCCGGCTCAGCTCGTCCTTGGACTGCTCCAGCGCCTCGCGGAACCCGGCGACCGGCTCGTCGCCGTACTGGGACTGGGCGTACGCCAGGTCGATCGCGGAGGTCTTCACCGCCTCGTCCAGGCTGAGCAGCTCCTCGCTGGCCCGGCCGTTGAGCTGCTCGTTCGAGGTGCCGTGGTGCGGGTCGCGGGCCGCGGCCTCGGCGGCCTCCCGCTCCCGCGCGGCCTGCGCCGACGCCGCCGCGGCCTTCTTGCGGTTCCGGCTGCGCACCAGCGCGTACCCGCCACCACCGACGACGGCGACACCGGCCACCGCCGCGAGCGCCGTCGTGCCGCCGTTGCCCGGCTCGAGCCCCTCGGCCATGGCCACCGCACCGTCGGCCCAGTTGCCGTCGCTGAACAAGGGCTCGACATCATTCGTCAGCAGGTCACCCACCTGCGCGTTCGACTTCGCCAGATCGTCGCTACGCCAGAATCCGTCTTGCCGGACGTCCGTCGCAACGGCGAGCAGGACGTCCTCCGTCCCCAGACCGCGCAGGTCGAACGCCTGTTGGGCCCAGTCGGTGCCGGCCACTCCGTCGAAGGTGTCGACGAACACCACGAACAGCTGGGTTCCGTCGGCTTCCTGAAGTGAGTCGATAGCGGCCTCGACGCGACCTTCCTCGGCGCTGTCGAGCACGTCTGCGTTGTCGACCAGCTGCTCTGTCGGGGCGAACGGGGCCTCGGCCTGGGCGGGGCCGGCGGCGAGGACGGGCAGGGAGCCGAGGGCCAGCACGGCGAGCAACCGCCACAGGGAGCGCATGCCCCCATCGTCCTCCAGGGTGCTGGGTGCCCGCTGGACGGGCCGCCGGCTCAGAACCGGCCACCGCTGCTCCGCCGGCCACCGGAGCTCCGCCGGGAGCTGCGGCCCGAGCTGCGTCCTGAGCTCCGACTGCTGTGGGTGCTGCGCCGCCGGGTCCCCCCACCGGAGCTCCACCCTCCCCCGCTGGAGCTCCAGCCGCCGAAGAAGCCCCCGCCACCGCCGAGACCGGCGTCGGCGTCGACCGACTGCGCGGCGCGCACGTCCTGCTGCGCCGCCTCCATCGCCTGGCGGCCCAGCGTGTCGGCCCGGGTGCCGGCCTCCACGGCGAGGAGCGGGTCGGTGGCGGTGAGGGCGACGTCCAGGTGGCGCTGGGCCTCGGCGAGCCGGGTCCGGGCGGAGCTGCCGACCACACCGCGGCGGGTGGCGACGAAGTCCGCGGCCGCCGCCACCGAGCCGCGGGCCGAGTCGAGCGTCCGGTCCCGGGTGGCCGCGGCGCGCTCACGGCGCAGCAGCAGGTCCCGGGCGGGCACGAGCGCGGCCTCCAGCTCCGCGTCGGCCTGGGCGAGCAGGCGTTCGGCACCCAGTGGGTCGGGCAGGGCCCCGGACCCCAGCGACGCAGCGGCCGAGGTCGCGGCCTCCGCGCGCTGCACCGCCTCCGGCAGCCCGGGCACGCCGGCACCGGAGGCCAGCAGCCGGCGGGCCTCGGCGAGGTCGGCGGCGGTCTCGGTCTGCAGCGCGGCGAGCCGGGCGGGCGCACCCGCCACCTGCGTCTCGACGTGGCCGACCGCGTCGAGCAGCGTGGCCACCTGGGCGAGTGCGTCCTCGGCGGCACGCACCGGGGTGACGGCTCCCGCGGGCCGGCCGGCGGCGACCTCCGCGCGCCCGGCGGCCACGGCGCGGTCCGCGGCGTCCAGCCGGGTCCGGGCCTGGTCGACGTTGTCGGCGACCGGCTGCCAGGCGGCCGCGGCGAACCGGGTGCGCAGCCCGTGCAGCGCCGTCTCGGCCGCGGGCACCCGGGTCGCCAGCTCCGCCGACCGCGCGGCGAGACCGTCCAGGGCCTGCGGCGCGTGCTGCTCCAGCGCCCGCAGCTGCGCGTACGCCGCGGCCTGGGCGTCCAGCCGCTCGTCGGCGGCGTGGGTGAGGGCCAGCACCTCGGCCAGCAGCCGGCGTCGCCCGCGCTCGTCCTCGGGCACCTCGTCGTCGAGCTGCTGCCGCAGGGCGAACGCCTGCGCGAGCTCGGCACCCGACTGCGCCAGCGCGTCGGCGAAGCCCGCCACCGGGCCGGGCCCGTACTGCGAGGCGGCATAGTCGAGGTCGATTCGGGAGGTCCGCACCGCGTCGTCCAGCTCGAGCAGCTCCTCGCCCGCCCGGCCGGCCAGCTCCTCGGTGGGGACGCCGTTGTAGGGGTCCTTCGCGGCCTCGGCCGCCTCGGCGGCCTCCTCGGCGCGGCGGCGGGTGCGGCGCCGGCCCAGCAGCAGCGCGCCCCCGCCGCCGACGACGGCCACCCCGGCGACGACGGCCGCGATCGTGCCCCCGTTGCCCGGCTGCAGCTCGTCGGCGAGGGCCACCGTCGCCCCGGCCCAGTCGCCGTCGGCGAGGTACGGCTCGATGTCCTGCGTCCCGATGTCGTCCATCTCCTCGGAGGACTCCCGGAAGTCCGCGGCCACGTCGATGCCGTAGGCCCGGTCCTCGGTGGCGACGACGAAGAGCACGTCCGAGGTCGCCAGACCCGACAGCGCCGCCGTCTGGGCAGCCCACTCCGGGCCGTCCAGCCCGTCGAAGGAGGCCACGTAGACGACGAACAGCTGCGTGCCGTCGGCGTCGCGGAGCTCGTCGAGGGCCCGCTGCACCCGGTCCTCGTCGCCGTCGAGGGCACCCACCTCGTCGGTGACCTGGTCGGCGAGGCGGGCCGGCGGCGAGCCCGTCGCGGCCGTGCCGCCGAGCAGGAGCAGCAGGACGGCGGCGGCGAGGGCCGCGGCGAGCCGGGTCACGAGGCGCATGGCGGCATGGTGTCCCATCGGCGCAGCTCAGAGTGCGGTCGGTGCCCCCGCCCGCACCACGTCGGCCGGGACGGTCCCGACGCCGACCCCCCGGGTCACGCGTCGGCACCTGCTCGTCGTCCCCGCATGGGCAGCGGTGCTCGCCGCACTGCGCTGAGCGGGCATCCCCGGGCGCCCGGCGGTGTTCAGCGGGCATGACCGACGCCACCCTCGAGCACCGCCTGCTCTCCTTCGTCGCCACCCAGCGGCAGGGGGTGCTCGTCACCCTCAAGGCCGACGGGCGCCCCCAGCTGTCCAACGTGCTCTACGCCTGGGACCCGGACACCCGCACCGCGCGCGTCTCGGTCACCGCCGACCGAGCCAAGACCCGGAACCTGCAGCGGGACCCGCGCGCCAGCCTGCACGTGACCTCGCCGGACTTCTGGACCTGGGCGGTCCTGGAGAGCACCGCCGAGCTCACCCCGGTCGCGGCCGACCCGCACGACGACACCGTGGATCAGCTGGTGGCGCTCTACCGGTCGCTGTCCGGCGAGCACCCCGACTGGGACGCCTACCGGGCGTCGATGGTCACCGACCGTCGGCTGGTCGTCCGGCTCACCGCCGGGCACGTCTACGGGCAGGTGGCATCGGGCTGAGCGCCCGGACCGACCGGGCGCGGAGGACTGCCCACCGGCCGGCTGGGTAGGCGGTGTCCGACCGTGTTGCGCCCATCCGGCGGCGCAGCTCCCCCAGCAGGAGGGACCCCCGTGTCCGACAAGACCCCCGCGACCGAGAACCACAGCATCCCCGCCCGCGACCTGCCCCCCGGCGCCGTCCGGCGGGTCGGCCCATGGACGGTCGGCAACCGCGGCGGCGAGCCGTTCGCGGTGTCCAGCCGGTGCCGCCACCAGCTGGCCGACCTGTCGAAGGGCACCATCGACGCCGACGGCTGCCTGGTCTGCCCGTGGCACCAGGCCAAGTACGACGTCACCACCGGGTCGATGGTCGCCGGCCCGAAGGGCCTGCTCGGCTACCACGGTCCGACCCCGGGTTACACCCAGCTGGTGCGCGGGTACGCCAGCCTGCTCAAGCTGCGGGTGCGCCGTGCCATCCGGCGGGGCGACGACGTCGTCGTCGAGTAGGTCCCTGCTCCACGGGTCGCCCTCCCACCGTCCACCTCCTCGCGCTTTCTGTACAGAAAGCGCGAGGACGTCCGCCGTCCTCACCACAGGCGGACGGCTCACCCGCTTTCTGTACAGGGAGCGGAGGAGCAGTCAGCCGGCGAGGACGTGGCGGAGCAGCCCGGCCAGCTCCCCGGGTCGGGACAGGAACGGGGAGTGCGAGGTCTCCATGGTCAGCACGTCGGTGGCCCGCCGCGCCATCGCCTGCTGCGCCGGGTACGGGATCGCGCGGTCCTGCGTGCAGGCGATGTAGGTCGACGGGATCGAGCGCCAGGCGGCCTGGCTCAGCGGCTGGGTGAACGACGCCGTCGACTGGTGCCGCAGCTGCACCGTTGCCGAGGCGGCCAGGTCGGGGTCGACGTCGGCGTAGAACACCTCGCGCGCGTCCCGGGCGTCGACGAAGCCGCGCTCCTCCTGCCAGTCGAACCAGGGCAGCGGCGCACCCCCGGCGGCCTGGAACAGCGACTCGCCCACGTCGAGCTGGAACGCGGCCAGGTAGACCAGCCGGGTCACGTTCGGCGCCCCGGCCAGCGCCTCGCTGATCACCGCGCCGCCGTAGGAGTGCCCGAGCACCACCACCGGCCCGTCGATCCCGGCGACCGCAGCCCGGACCAGCGTCGCGTCGTCGGTGAGCGTGCCCAACCGGTCGGGTGCCAGCCCGGAGCTCGGCAGGTCGACGGCGCTGCAGGCGACGTCGCCGAGCTCCGCCCGCAGCAGTCGGAAGGCCCCGGAGCTGTGCCAGGCCCCGTGCACCAGCAGCAGGTGCGGCAGTTCGGTCATCGGTGGGTCCTCCCTCAGTGGAAGCCGACCGGCTCGTCCACCCCGGCGATCAGCGGGTCGGTGCCGTGCCCGGTGTCGCCGGAGGCGATGGACACACCCTGGCTGGCCGCGACCTCCTCGGGTGACTTCGGCTGCAGCCGGCCGTCGTGGATCTCCTCGACCCAGTGGCAGCTGACCAGGTGCGGCCCGCCGACGGCCGGGCGCACCGCGGCCGGGGTGGCACCGAGCGCGCCGGCGCCGGTCGGCGTCAGCGTGATCTCGCGCAGCAGCGGGACCTCGTCGTCGCAGCGGGTCTCCTGCCGCCACGGGCAGCGGGTGTGGAACCGGCAGCCGCTGGGCGGGTTCGCCGGGGAGGGCAGGTCACCGGCCAGCAGGATCCGCTCGCGGTGGTCCTCGACCTCCGGGTCCGGCACGGGCACCGCGCTCATCAGCGATCGGGTGTAGGGGTGCAGCGGGGAGGAGTACAGCTCCTCGGCGGGCGCCTGCTCGACCAGCGACCCGAGGTACATCACACCCACGACGTCGCTGATGTGCCGCACCACCGCGAGGTCGTGCGCGATCACCAGGTAGGTCAGCCCCAGCCGGCCCTGCAGTTCCTCCAGCAGGTTGAGCACCTGTGCCTGCACGCTGACGTCCAGGGCGGACACCGGCTCGTCGGCGATCAGCAGGTCCGGCTCCACGGTGATCGCCCGGGCGATGCCGATGCGCTGGCGCTGGCCGCCGGAGAACTCGTGCGGGTAGCGGCGCAGCGCCGCCGTCGGCAGGCCCACGGCGTCCAGCAGCTCGCGCAGCCGGGTGGAGATCGCCGCCTTGTCCCCGCCGAGGCCGTGCGCGCGCAGCGGCTCGGCGAGCAGCGACTCCACGTTCTGCCGGGGGTCCAGCGAGCCCAGCGGGTCCTGGAAGACCATCTGCATGCGCCGCCGGATCTGCCGCAGCGGCTCGCCCTTCAGCGAGGCGACGTCCACCCCGTCGAACCAGACCCGCCCGGCAGTGGGCTCGCTCAGCCGCAGGATCGCCCGGCCCAGCGTGGACTTGCCGCAGCCGGACTCCCCTACCAGCCCGTAGGTGGTGCCGCGCTGCACCGACAGGTCGACGCCGTCGACGGCCTTGACGTGGCCGACGGTGCGGTCGAAGAGCACCCCGCGCTTGATCGGGAAGTGCACCTGCAGGCCCTCGACCCGCAGCAGCGGGTCGCCCGGCGCCTGGTCCACGGTGCTCACGACTGCTGCCCTTCCGACGACGACCAGGACGACGAACCGGTGGACGGCGACCCGGCGGACGCCCCGGCGGACGAGGCCGCCGTCGCCCCGGCGGGTGCGCCGGCCGCGGCCGGCGTGGCGTGCAGCGGGTGCCGGCAGCGCAGCTCGCGGCGCAGGCCGTCGGCCTCCAGCGGCACCGTGCTGCCGGAGACCTCGGTCAGGCAGTCGTCCTCGGCGTTGTCGCAGCGCGGCGCGAACGCACATCCCTGCGACCACGGGATGGTGTCCCGCGCCGAGCCGCGGATCGGCGTCAGCGGGGTGCCGCGGCCGGTGTCCAGCCGGGGCACCGACCCGAGCAGGCCGCCGGTGTAGGGGTGCCGCGGCGTGGCGAACAGCGGGCGCCGGTCGGCGGTCTCGATGACCCGGCCGGCGTACATGACGTGCACCCGGTCGCAGAGCCCGGCGACGACGCCGAGGTCGTGGGTGATCATGACCAGGGCCGTGCCCGAGCCCTGCACCAGCTCGCGCAGCAGCTCCAGGATCTGCGCCTGGATGGTGACGTCCAGTGCGGTGGTGGGCTCGTCGGCGATCAGCAGCCGGGGCGAGCAGGCCAGCGCCATGGCGATCAGCGCGCGCTGCCGCATGCCGCCGGAGAGCTGGTGCGGGTACTCCCCCAGCCGGCGCCGCGGGTCGGGGATGCCCACCCGGTCGAGCAGTTCGGTGGCCTCGTCCTGGGCGGCCCTGCCGGTCATGTCGCGGTGCTCGGCGAGCACCTCGGTGACCTGGGTGCCCACGGTGACCGTCGGGTTCAGCGAGGACAGCGGGTCCTGGAAGACCATCGCCATGTCCTTGCCGCGCAGCGTGCGCAGGGTGCGCGGGCCGGCGCCGAGCAGCTCGGTGCCGTCCAGCCGCACCGAGCCGGTGACCTGCACACCGCGCTGGGGCAGCAGGCCCATGATCGCCAGCGAGGTGACCGACTTGCCGCAGCCGGACTCACCGACCAGGCCGATGGTCTCCCCCGGGGCGACGGAGAAGCTGACGCCGTCGACGGCCCGGGTGGGCTGCTCACCGCGCCGGGTGAACTGCACGGCGAGGTCGTCGACCTCGAGCACGGGCGAGCCGGACGTGCCGGTCACGGGACTCACCTCCGGAACTTGGGGTCGAGGGCCTCGCGCAGCGCCTCACCGAGCAGCGTGAAGCCGAGTGCCACGACGATGATGCAGAGCGCCGGGTAGATCGCCAGCTCGGGCCGGATGGACAGCACGCTCTGCGCGCTGGCCAGCATCGCGCCCCACTCGGGCCGGCTGATGTCCGGGTCGCCCAGGCCGAGGAAGCTCAGCGCCGCCGCCTCGATGATGGCGGTGGCCAGCGACAGCGTGGCCTGCACGATCACCGGCGACAGCGAGTTGGGCAGCACGTGGCCGAAGACGATCCTCCGCCGGCGCACGCCGAGCGCCCGGGCGGCCAGGGCGTAGTCGCTGTCCCGCTGCACGAGCATCGAGCCGCGCAGCAGCCGGGCGAAGACCGGGACCTGGGTGACGGCGATGGCGATCATCAGCGACAGCTGGCTGGCGCCGAGCAGCACCGAGATGCTGATCGCCATCAGCAGGCCGGGGATGGACAGCAGGATGTCCACGAAACGCATGACGACCGTGTCGACCTTGCCGCCGAGGCCGCCGGCCAGGATGCCGAGGGCCATGCCGAGCACCGCGCCCAGCACGGTCGAGACCACGCCGATCAGCAGCGACTGCCGGGAGCCGTAGAGCAGCCGGGACAGTACGTCGCGGCCGAGCTGGTCGACGCCGAGCAGGTAGCCGTCCCGGGAGCCGGGGATGGAGCCCTGGCGCACCTCGGACAGCAGGCTCTGGGCGTACGGGTCGCGCGGGGCCAGCAGCGGGGCGAACAGCGCGACCAGCAGGAACGCCACCACGATGACCGCGCCCAGGATGGCCACCGGGTTGCGCCGCAGCCGGCGGACGGCGCTGCGCAGCAGCGACTCGCCGCCGTCGCCGTCGGACAGCTGCCCGGCGCGGGCGGCGAGCTCGTCGATCCGGTCCCGGCGGCCGGCGCCCGGCCGGGGCGTGGTCACGGTCATCGTGTGGTCAGGGTCATCGCGTGCGCACCCGGGGGTCGAGGAGGCCGTAGGAGATGTCCACGAGCAGGTTCACCAGCACGTAGACCACGGCGAGGATGAGGATGAACCCCTGCAGCAGGGAGTAGTCCCGGTCGCTGATCGCCTGGCGCAGCGCCGAGCCGACCCCGCCAAAGGCGAACACCGTCTCGGTGAGCACCGCGCCGGAGAGCAGCAGGCCGGTCTGCAGGCCGATCGTGGTGGACACCGGCAGCAGCGCGTTGCGCACCACGTGCCGGCGGCGCACCACCGACGTGGACAGGCCCTTGGCGTTGGCGGTGCGCACGTAGTCCTCGTTGACCACGTCGAGCACCGCGGCCCGGGTGATCCGCACGATGATGGCCAGCGGGATCGTGCCGAGGGCGATGCCGGGCAGGACCAGGTGCAGCACGGCGTCCCAGGAGGCGTCGAACTCCCGGGTCAGCAGGCCGTCGAGCACGTAGAAGTTGGTGATGTGGGTGGCGTCGATGCGCACGTCCTGCCGGCCGGAGCCGGGCAGCCACCCGAGCTGGACGGCGAACAGCAGCCGCAGCAGGTAGGCGAGGAAGAACACCGGGATGGTGACGCCGAGCAGCGAGGCGATGATCGCGGTGTTGTCGACCACGCCGCCGTGCCGCCGCGCGGCGACGTAGCCCAGCGGGATGCCGATGACGATGGCGAACACGAGGGCCGCCACGGTCAGCTCGATGGTGCCGGGGAACCGGTCCAGGAACTCGTCGAGCACCGGGCGCCCGGTGCGGGTGGAGGTGCCGAAGTCCAGCTGCACCGCACGGCCGAGGAACTTCAGGTACTGGACGACGATCGACTCGTTGAGGCCGAACGTCTCGTTGTACTCGGCGATCTTGGCGGGGGTGGCCCGCTCACCCAGTGCGGCCTGCGCCGGGCCGCCGGGCAGGGCACGCAGCCAGGCGAAGAGCAGCAGGGACAGGCCCAGCAGGATCGGGATGAGCTGCAGGAGCCGCCGGACGATGAAGCGGAGCACGCGTTCGGGTCAGCCTTCCCGGGAGGGGTCGCGGCAGGAGCGGACGGGCACCGCCGGCCGGCTCCCGCGGGGGGAGCCGGCCGGCGGTGCCGGGGGTCAGCCGACCGTGACGGGCGAGAAGTCCTCGGCCGAGAGCGGGCTGGGCACCAGGCCCTGGACGTCCTCGGCCACGACCAGCGCGTTGGGGCTGTGCGAGATCGGGATGGCGGGGAGGTAGTCCATGATCGCCTTGTTGGCCTGCTCGTAGAGCGGGCCGCGGGCATCGACGTCGGGCTCGGCGTCCCCGGCGGCCAGCGCGGTGAAGACCTCCGGGGAGGAGAACCCGCCGAACTCGGCCTTCGCCTTGCCGCCACCGGCGTCGGCGAAGAACGTGCCGATGAAGTTGTAGGCGTCGTTGTAGTCACCGGTCCACCCGAGCAGGTGGACGTCGGCCTGGCCGGCCTGGACGGCGTCCAGGTAGTCCGGGTTCCAGGGCAGCGAGACGGGCTCGATGGTGAAGCCGGCGTCGGTCAGGTTCTTGCTGATGACCTCGAACATCGCGGCCGGGTCCGGCAGGTAGGGCCGGCTGACGTCGGTCGGGTAGTAGAAGCGCAGCGTGGTGTTCAGCGCGCCGGCCTGGGTGAGCAGGTCGCGGGCCTTGGCCGGGTCGTAGTCGTAGCGGGTGACGTCCTCGGTCCAGCCGTCGACGGTCGGCGGCACGAACTCGATGGCGGCCTCGGCACCCTCGGGCAGCAGCGAGCTGACCACGGTGTCCCGGTCGATGGCGTGGGCCAGGGCCTGGCGGACGCGGATGTCCTTCAGGGCCGGGTTGGCGCTGGTGCCGGGCACGTTCCCGCCGTTGATGCCCAGGTACAGGATGTTGAAGGGCTCGCGCGGGAGCACCTGGAACCCGCCGTCCTCCAGCTCCTGGTAGTCGGCCGGGGCGACGAGGTCGTAGCCGTCGATCGAGCCGGCCTGCAGCTCCTGGCGGCGGGTGTTGCCGTCGGGGATGGAGCGGAACACGATCTCCTGCACGCCGCTGGGGTCACCCCAGTAGTCGTCGTTGCGGACGATCCGCACCTCGCTGTTGCCCTGGTCCCAGCTCTCGAACTTGAACGGGCCCGTGCCGGTGGGGTGCTCGAGGGCGTACTCGGTGTAGGTCAGCGCGTCGCCGTTGCCACCGAGCTCGTCGGCGGCGTACTGCTCCAGGGCTGCCGGGCTCTGGATGGCGAAGCTGGGCAGGGCCAGCACCGCCGGGAAGCGGCTGGTGGTCTGGGTCAGCGTGATGACCGCGGTCGAGGGGTCGGTGGCCTCGCAGCCGGCGTAGAGGCTGGGCACGTCCGGGGTGCTGGCGAACCCGCCGAAGTTGTTCTGCCAGTACTCCGACGCGGCGGGGCTCGCGGCCAGGCCGGTGAAGTTGTACTGCCGGTCGAAGTTGAAGCAGACGGCATCGGCGTCGAACTCGGTGCCGTCGTGGAAGGTGACGCCCTCGCGCAGCGAGAAGGTGTAGGCGAGGCCGTCGTCGGAGACCTCGTAGCTCTCGGCGAGCGCCGGGGCGAGGTCGGCCGAGCCCTCCTCGTTGGTGAGCAGGCCCTCGTAGATCTGCCGGGTGACCCGGAAGGACTCGCCGTCGGTGGCGAACGCGGGGTCGAACATCGTCGGGTCGCCGGCAGCGCCGAAGACGAACGTGCCGCCGCCCGACTCGGCGCTCGTGTCGCCGGATTCGTCCCGGTCGCTGGAGGCGCAGGACGCCAGCGCGAGGGCGGTCAGGGTGGCCGCCGAAGCGGCCAGCACGCGGGTGTGGCGACGGTGCATCGCGGAAGACCTGCCTTCTCGGCCTCGCTGGGCCGGATGAGCTGTGAGCCGGGCTCGCCCAGGCAGCAGTTCGTCCTGGGGTCGAGTGCGGACACTAGGTCCCTCCTGTGACGGGTGTGTGACGCGTTCGGAGCATCGTCACCGGATCGAGACCTGACCCACGTCCCGGCCCGCCGCGGGGTCAGGAGCCGGCGCCTCCCGTGGACGGCACGGCGGACGGTGCCGCCACGACCCGGTCACGACCGCTGGCCTTGGCCTGGTACAGCGCGGCGTCGGCCGCCGCGAGCAGCCGCCGGTCCGAGCCTGCCCGCCAAGGCAGCTCCCCGGCCACGCCGATGCTCACGGTGACGTGCCGGGCCGTCGGCGACCAGCGGTGCTCCACGTCGAGCTCCTGCACCACCCGGCGCAGCCGCTCGGCTGCCAGCAGGGCCAGCCGGGCGTCCGCGCCGGGCAACAGGACGCCGAACTCCTCGCCTCCCAGCCGGGCGGCGACCGGCCGCGGCCACGTCCCCGCCGACGCCGGGCCGTGACCGTCACGGAGGTCGGTCCACCCGGCCACGGCGGCCAGGGCGCCGCCCACCCGGCGCAGGCACGCGTCACCGGCGGGGTGCCCGTAGCCGTCGTTGTAGGCCTTGAAGTGGTCGACGTCCAGGATGAGCAGGGCCAGTGGCTCGCCGGCGGCGCGGCACGCCTCCCACAGCCGGGCGTACTCGACCTCGAACTGGCGGCGGTTGACCAGGCCGGTCAGCGCGTCGGTGGAGGCCAGCCAGCGCAGCTGATCGGTACGCCGGTGCAGCCGCACCCGTTCCGCGGCCTCGGACCGGGCGAGCTCGGCCTCCCGCCGGTCGGCCTGCTGCAACAGGTAGGCGGCGACCACGGGGTAGAGCGAGCCGATGACCACCACCTGGACGGCGTAGCCCCAGGCCGGCCCCAGGACGTCGTCGTCGGGGCGCAGCAGGGCCAGTGCCACGACGACCCAGCCGGTGCTCACCCCGAGGATGACCCGGAACGGCAGCCGCAGCACGACCGCGGCGAACATCGGGATCAGGCACAGCGACAGGGCGTACGTCGGCGTCGTCGGGGCCTGGCTGGCCGACAGCGGCGGCACCGCGGCCGGGCCGAGCGCCACCGTCAGCACCCCGTAGGCGCGCAGCAGCCACCTGTCCGGGACGCCCGCGACGGTGAGGCCGACCATCAGCAGGCCCACGACGACCCCGGCGGCGGTGAACGAGGAGATCACCTCGGAGGCGACGTCGGGCATCAGCGGCCGGCTGAGGCGCACGTACACCGCCACCACGGCCAGGCCCGCCAGCCCGTTGACCAGCAGGGTCCAGCGCCGGACGGCGCCCCGCGGCGCGGCACCGTGGCCCGGCTCCGGGCCGGCGTCCCAGGGCTGCGCGTCGGTGTCGGCGGGGGTGGCCGGCGCGGGCGCCAGGAGGGCGGTCGCAGCGGACACCGGGCTCGCCGCCCAGCCGTCCCGGCCACCGTTCTTCACCCGGTACAGCGCGGCATCGGCGGCCTGCAGCAGTGCCGGCGCGCGGCTCCCCTCGGCCGGCCGGGCCGCGCACACGCCGACGCTGACCGTCACGTGCGCCGCGGTCGCGGAGTCCTCGTGCGGCACGTGGAGGGCGCGGACGCCCGCGCAGACGGCCTCGGCGGCCCGGGCCGCCTCGTCCGGGCCGCAGCCGGGCAGCACCAGGCCGAACTCCTCGCCGCCCAGCCGGGCAGCGACCCCGCCGTGCTGCGCCGCCACGTGCATCAGCACGGTGGCGACCCGCTGCAGGCACACGTCGCCCGCGGGGTGGCCGTAGCGGTCGTTGTAGCGCTTGAAGTGGTCGACGTCGACCGCGAGCACGGCGAGGTCGGCCGAGGACGCGGCCGCCGCCGCCCAGAGCCGGCCCAGCTCCACGTCGTGGTGGCGGCGGTTGGCCAGCCCGGTCAGCGCGTCCACCTGGGAGGCGTGCCGCACCTGGTCCACCACCCGGCGCAGCTCGGCCCGCTGCTCGCCGTCGGACCAGCGCAGCAGCACGGTGCGCCGCTCGTGCCGCTCCAGCTGGTGGTTCACGAGCAGGGAGAAGACCAGGGCGGTGCTGAACAGCAGCACGTAACCGCGGTGGGTCAGGGCGGCGTCCCCGGCATCGTGGCCCAGCACCAGGTGGCCGACCCAGATGGTGGCCGCCGTCGACAGGGCGAAGCGGAACTGCTGGCGGGCCACGATGCAGTTGAAGAAGAAGACCAGGATCAGCGCACCGAGCTTGGTGCGGGACAGCACGTCGTCGTCCCGGTGCAGGGAGAGCGAGTACGCCGCGATGACCAGGGTGGTCACCAGGGTGCCCCACTCCAGCAGGGTCACCGTCGGCCCCAGCCGGGGCGGCCGGGCGAACGCACCGGCCACGGTCAGCAGCAACGCCAGGCCGATCGCAGTCAGACGCAGGCCACCCTGCAGGTCGGCCAGGGTCCACGGGACGGGGTCGCTGATCGAGAGGAGCAGGTAGGTGATGCCCCCGCCGAAGAGCGTGGCGACCGACAACCGCCGGACGCGGCCACGAGCGCTCTCGGCCTGGTAGCGCTCCTCCCACGGGGACGGGAACCGCAGCGCCCACGGGGGCCGGGCGAGCAGTCCGTCCAGCTCGGCGGCACCCGCCGGACGCGCACCCGGGGCGCCCTGGGCGTCCGGGCCCGTCGACAGTGTCACCGTGGAGGAGTCGGCAGGACGGGCGCGCGACCGCAGCACCGCGAGGACCCTTCCACCCTTTCGGGTCCCCGTCGGCACCGCACCGTGCGGCACCGCCGCGGCCGGGCGGCCCCCTGTCGGGGGCCCGCCGCGCGCCGGCGGGTGGTGGGGGGACGGGTCGTCGGTCAGGCGGTGATCCGCCGGCGTCCCTCGAAGGCCCGGCCGAGGGTGACCTCGTCGGCGTACTCCAGGTCACCACCCACCGGCAGCCCGCTGGCCAGCCGGGAGACCGCCACGCCCATCGGCGCGATCAGCCGGGCCAGGTAGGCGGCGGTCGCCTCGCCCTCCAGGTTCGGGTCGGTGGCGATGATCAGCTCGGTGACGGTGCCGTCCATCAGCCGGGTCATCAGCTCCTTGACCCGCAGGTCGTCCGGACCGATGCCCTCGATCGGGCTGATCGCGCCGCCCAGCACGTGGTAGCGGCCCTTGAACTCCCGGGTGCGCTCGATGGCCACCACGTCCTTGGGCTCCTCGACGACGCACAGCACGTCCAGCGAGCGGCGCGGGTCCCGGCAGATGCGGCACTGCTCGCCCTCGGCGACGTTGTAGCAGGTGACGCAGAAGCGCACCTCGGCCTGCACCCGCTGCAGGGCGGCGGTGAGCCGGCCGACGTCGGCGGCGTCGGCCGCCAGCAGGTGGAAGGCGATGCGCTGCGCGCTCTTCGGCCCGACCCCCGGCAGGCGGCCGAGCTCGTCGATCAGGTCCTGGACGGCGCCCTCGTACACGGTGCTCCTCGAGAAACGCGGTCGGTCGGTGGGTGGGCGCGGTGGGTCAGAGGCCGGGCAGGCCCAGCCCGCCCCCGAGCCCGCCGGCCAGCGGGCCCATGGCGGACTCCGCCAGCTCGGCGGCCTCGCGGCTGGCGTCCCGGACGGCGGCGACGACGAGGTCCTGCAACGTCTCCAGGTCGTCGGGGTCGACGGCCGCCGGGGCGATGGTGATGCCGGTCAGTTCCCCGGCGCCGGTCATCGTGGCGGTGACCATGCCCCCGCCGGCCGACCCGGTCACCTCCGCCGCGGCCAGCTGCTCCTGGGCAGCGGCGAGCCCGCGCTGCATCTCCGCCGCCTGCTGCATCAGCGCCTGCACGTCGAGGCCTCCGGGTTGCATGCCCCGAGGGTAGGCCCGGCCTGGCCCCCTGGCCCGGTGCGGTCCCCCCGGCGTGGTCGAGCCACCTCCCGGCCGCGGGCGGGCGGCACACCGACCCGCCTGCGGGTGCTGCTGTGCGCGGCGGTGCTGGTGCTGACCGGGTGCGGCGGCACGCCGCCGACGCCGCGCTGATGAGCTCGCCCGAGGGCCAGCAGGCGATCGCCGCCCGGCTGGCCGCCGGGGCGCCGGCTCACCTCTCCCGCTGAGCGTCCACCCCCGCGGCGGCCGGTCGCTGCGCGACGCCGTCCCCGGTGGGCGCCGGGCGGACGCCGGCCAGCACGACCCGGCTGGCCGGCAACGCCGGGATGCGCCGCAGCGAGATCTCCAGGTCCTGCTCGGGCACCTCGTACCGCAGGGCGGCCAGCCGCGGCACCAGCGTCTGCAGCAGCGCGATCGTGAGGTCCTCGCCGGGGCAGCGGTGCCCGGTCACCGGGGAGCCGCCGCCCTGCGGGATCAGCTCGAAGGGGCCGATCTCCCGGCCGACGAACCGCTCCGGGCGGAACGCGAACGGCTCCTCCCACAGCTCCGGGTCGTGGTCCTGACCCCAGATGTCCAGCAGCACCATCGACCCGGCGGGCACGCGCTCGCCGTCCCACTCCAGGTCGCGGGCCGCCCGGCCGCCGGTGAACGGGGCGAACGGGTAGAACCGGCGCACCTCGTGGGCGAACGCCCAGGCGTACCCGCGCTCCCCCAGCTGTTCCGGACCGGCCGCCCGCAGGGACGCCGCGACCTCGGGCCAGCGGTGCAGGGCGTGCGCGCTGAACGCCATGAACCAGGCGACGGCCACCGTGGGCCGGATCGTGTTCAGCAGCTCCACCGCCGCCACCCGGGGGTGCAGCAGCTGCCCGTCGAGGTCCCGGTGCCGGGCCACCACGTCCAGCGCCGACCCCGGCCGGGCCACCGTCGCCCCGCGGCGCACGTCCTGGACGACGCCCGCCAGCCAGGCCTCCCGGCGGGCACGGGCCCGGCGCGCCCGCCAGTGCCGGCGTCCGGCGGTGGCGAAGCCGTCGACCATGGCGGTGAGGTCGGCGGCGAACGCGGGCACCTCGTCGTCGTCCAGGGTCAGGCCGGCCCACCCGGACACGCCGCGGGTCAGCACCTGCGCGGACTCCTGGAAGAGCACGACCCGCTCCCGGTCGGCCCACTGCGGCACCGCGGCGTCCCAGGCGGCGGCGGTGCGCCCGACCAGGTCGGTGACGCCCTCCCTGGTCAGCAGGGTCAGGAACAGCGCCTTGCGCACCCGGTGGGCCTCGCCGTCCAGGGTGTGCACGGCGCCGTGCCCGAACAGCGTGCTCAGCACCGGTTCCGGCATCGCGGTGCGGCGCTGGACGTTGCGCTCGTCGTAGAAGAACTCGGCGGCCGCCGGGCCCTCCAGCCCGAGCGTGCGCAACCCCATCACCCGGGTCTGCAGGGTGTTCCGGCCGGTGGCGCGGCGGCGGTCGGGGAACCAGGCGTAGCCCTGGGCGAGCATCGGCAGGGTGGCGTCCAGGCGTGGGGCACGGGGCATGCAGCCGTCCTGCCCCACCCCGCGGGGCGGTAACCGATGCCACCGCGGCCGTCCGTCAGCGGTCAGCCGGCGACGGCCGGCCGCAGCCCGTCGATCCGCGCCTGGGCCGCGGCCCGGTCCTGCTCGGCGTCGGCGGCGCGCCGCTGCGCGGTGACCTGCTGGCGGCGCGCGGCGTCGAGGTCGGCCTCGGCGGTCTCGGCCGCTGCGGCCGCGTCGGCGAGCTGACGGCGGAGATCGGCCAGGTGCTCGGCGAGCTCCTGCCGGTGCCGGTCCAGCTCGGCCACCCGCCCGGCACCGGCGCGCACCACCTCCGCCGTCTCGGCCGCGGTCCGCTCGGCCCGCTCCAGGGCCTCCCGGGCCGCGAGCAGCTCCCGCTGGAGCTCCGCCTCCCGGCGGCGCTGCTCCTCCCGGCGGCGCTGCTCCTCCTGCTCGCGCTGCTCCTGCTGCCGGCGCTGCTCCTCCTGCCGGTCGCGCTCCTGAGCCCGGCGCCGCTCCGCCGCGTCGGGCGCCGCCGTCCGGGCCGCACCCCCGTCCGCACCCCCGCCCTCGCGCGGTGCCGGTGCACGTCGGCCGGCCGCGGCACCGGCCGGGCCACCGCGCCGCTCCCGGGCCGGCGCGGTGGGCACGCCCGGCGTGGCCACCGCCGAGGCAGGGTCGACGCCACCGGACGGGGACAGGGCGGCCACGAGGCGCCCGGTCAGCACGGCTCGGCCGGCTGCCGGGTCGGCGATGGCCGCCCGCAGCGTCTGCTCCACCTGGTCGACGACGCCGGTGCTCACCGCCCGCCCGTGCTGCCGGGCCAGCGAGCGGGCCTGCCGGCCCATCGCGGCCACGAGCCTGCTGCGCTGCTGGCCCAGCTCGCGCAGCGCGTCGCCCTGGAGGTCCTGCTGGGCATCACGGATCAGCGCGCCGAGCTCGACGAGCTGGGCGACCTCGTCGGGCGACTCGCGGGTGAGCAGGTTGGCCACCCAGGCGGCGAGCGAGGGTCGGGCGAGGCCGCCCAGCTGCTGGGCGAGCGCCCGGTCACCGGCCGCGCGGGCCGCCCGCTGGTGCTCGGTGCGCGCGGCGACGAAGTCCTCCGGCGGGAGGAGGTACAGCGCGTCGGCGACGTCGTCCAGCGTGCTCACGGCAGCACCGGGCGAGGGGCACGGGGCTCGGGCAACGGCGCTCCAGCTGCTGACGTCGGTCCGGCCAGTGTGCCGCACCGACCCGGCCGGTGACCGGTCCTCACGCCGAGACGCGGTCCCGGCGGGTGGTCTTCGCCCGGTGGAGCGCCGCGTCGGCGTCGATCAGCAGCCGCCGGGGCTCGGCGGTGACCGCGGGGCGCACCGAGGCCACCCCGGTGCTCACGGTGACCACGGCGGGCCGGCGGCCGGCTCGAGCTCTCCGGTGCACCGCTCCAGCACGACCGCCAACCGCTGCGGGCACGCGTCACCGGCGGGGTGGCCGTCACCGTCGTCGGACGCCTCGACGTGGTCGGCGTCCACGATGAGCAACGAGGGCACGTGCCGGCCGCGCTGCAGTCGGCCCACGCACGGGAGTGCAGCGGCGGTGCGGTGGCGGTGCGGACACGGCCCGGCACCTCGCCAGGTCAGCCCTCGATCGGGCGCGCGCCGAGCTGGGTGCGCAGCAGCTGCAGCGCCGCCTGCTCCATGTCCACGACCTGCGGCTGGCCGCCGTCCTCGGCGCCCGCCGCGACGTCGGCGGCGCGCTCGGCCAGCAGCTCGCGCGCCTCGGCCACCTCGGCGGCCTGGGCCGCCTCGCGAACGACCTGCGGGCTGGGCGGCGGGCCCCCGGGACCACCGGGTGAGCCGGCCGCCGGGGCGTCCGGGTCGTCGAAGACGACGGCGACCCGCCACCGCACCCCGAGCAGCTCGTTCAGCGCCTCCTGGATGACGGTGCGGTTGAGGTCGTCCCCGAGCCGGCGGGCCAGTGCCGGTGAGGTGGTGGCCAGGGTGAGCACCGAGGCGGCCAGGCCGTGCACCTGCGCGCTCTGCAGCAGCGCCTCGGTGGTGCGCTTGTGCTGCTTCACCACGCGGCGCAGCTCCGGCCAGATGCGCCGGACGTCGGCGGTGGTCAGCTCGCCCTCCCCGGGCGCCGGCTCGCCGGCGGTCGCCGAGACCACCGGCGTCGGCTCGCCCCCGCGGGGCGCCGGCGAGGACTCGGCGGCCGCCCGCGCGGGCACCGGGGCGGGCTCAGGGGCTGCGGGCGCGGCTCCTGAGGGCACGGGTGCGGGGGCTGCGGGCGCGGCTCCTGAGGGCGCGGGTGCGGGGGCTGCGGGCGCGGCCGGTGCCGGCGGCGCGGCCGGTGCCGGGGGCGCGGCCGGTGCCGGGGGCGGCGCGGGCACGGCAGCCGGTGCCGCGGCGCGTGCGACCGGGGCGTGCTCGGGCCAGTCCTCGTCGTCGGTGGGCTCCGGCGGGAGCGGGATGTCCGGCTCGCCCGCCGTCACGGCCGGCCGGCGCCGGCCGTCGGCGCCGGACCCGTCGGGGCCCGCTGCCGCGGGTGCACCGGCACCGGTCGGGGAGCTCGCCGGAGCGGCCGGCCGACGACCCGGCGCGCTGGCACCCGCCGGGGCGGGGGCCGCACCCGCCGGGGTCCGAGCCGACGGAGCTGGAGCTGCCGGAGCCTGGGCTGCCGGGGTGGCGGTGGGTGCGCCGGGCCGGGCGGTCACCGGCCAGCCGTCGGTGCGGGCCGACCCCGGCGGGGCGGTGACCGGCCAGCCGCCGTCCTGTGCGGCCGGGGCAGCAGTCGCGGCCGGGGACGGCGGGGCCGCGGCGGCCTCACGGGCCCGCGACGGCCGCACGTACTCCCGCCGCCCGTCGGCCGCGCCCGGTCCGCCGGCCGCGGGAGCGGCTGCAGCCGGCGGGGCGGTCGCCGCCGCCGGCGTGGGCTCGGCGGCGCGGGGCGCCACCCGCACGGGCGCGTCGGCGGCCACCGGGGCGACGGCCGGTCGGGACGCCGGGCGGTCCGGCGTGGGCGCGTCCAGCGGCCGCCCGGCGTGCTCACCGGCGATCGACATGCGGCGTTCCAGCCGCTCCAGGCGCTGCAGCACCGCGGAGCTGCCGTCGTCGGTGGCCGGCAACAGCATCCGGGCGCAGACCAGCTCCAGCAGCAGCCGCGGCGCGGTGGTGCCGCGCATCTCGGTGAGGCCCTCGTGCACCGTGTCGGCCAGCCGGGACAGGGTGGCCGAGCCCATGCCCTGCGCCTGCCGGCTCATCACGTCCAGCCGGTCGGGCGGGCAGTCGAGCAGGCCACTGCCACCCGCCTCGGGTACCGCGTCCAGCACGATCAGGTCGCGCAGCCGGTCGAGCAGGTCGGTGGCGAAACGGCGCGGGTCGTGCCCGGCCTCGACCACCCGGTCGACCGCCCGGAACACCCCGGGGGCGTCGCGGGCGGCGAGCGCGTCGACCGCCTCGTCCAGCAGTGCCTCGTCGGTGACGCCGAGCAGGCCGACGGCGCTGCGGTAGGTGACGCCCTCGGGCCCGGCACCGGCCAGCAGCTGGTCGAGGATGGACAGCGAGTCGCGGGCCGAGCCGCCGCCGGCCCGCACCACCAGCGGGAACACCGTCGGCTCGACGGTCACGCCCTCCCGGGCGCAGGTGCTCTCCAGCAGGGTGCGCAGCGTCGCCGGCGGCACCAGCCGGAACGGGTAGTGGTGCGTGCGCGACCGGATGGTCGGCAGCACCTTCTCCGGCTCGGTCGTGGCGAAGACGAACACCAGGAACTCCGGCGGCTCCTCCACCACCTTGAGCAGGGCGTTGAAGCCCTGCGTGGTGACCATGTGCGCCTCGTCGACGATGTAGACCTTGTAGCGGCTGCTCACCGGGGCGAAGAACGCCCGCTCCCGCAGGTCGCGGGCGTCGTCCACACCGCCGTGGCTGGCGGCGTCGATCTCGATCACGTCGAGCGAGCCCGGCCCGTCCGGGGCCAGCGCGACGCAGGAGCCGCACACCCCGCAGGGGGTCGACGTCGGCCCCTGCTCGCAGTTGAGCGAGCGGGCGAGGATCCGGGCACTGGAGGTCTTCCCGCACCCGCGGGGACCACTGAACAGGTAGGCGTGGTTGATCCGCCCGCCGTCGACGGCGTTGACCAGCGGACCGGTGACGTGCTCCTGCCCGACCACCTCGGCGAAGCTCGCCGGGCGGTACTTGCGGTACAGAGCCAGAGCCACGCCGAGAGCTTAGGTGCGGGGGACGACGGTCCCGGCCGGCCGCCCGCGCGCCGGTGTCACTGCGTGAGCGTCAGGAAGAACTCGACCGACCCGGCGTCCTCCACCGACACGAACCCGAGGTCGGGCGCCTGCACGTCGTAGTCGCTGAAGGTGATCGGCACCGAGCCCGAGGCCTGCACGCCGTCGGCGGTGCGCACGACGGAGATCTCGGTCTGCACCGGCTGGGTGACCCCGGCGAGGGTCATCTCACCGCTGACCGGCACGGTCACCGGCTGGCCGGTCAGCTCCGGCAGGTCGACCGGCGAGGTGAACCGGAAGGTGCCGGTCGGGTTGGCGTCGACGTCCATCACGTTGTCCCGGAAGTAGCCGTCCCGGCGGTCGCTGTCGGTGGTCACGCTGGCCATGTCGACCACGATCTCGCCCGTGGTGAGGTCGCCGCCGACGATCTCCACCTGGCCGCTGACCTGCTCGGTGGTGCCGGCGACGGTGACGTCCGCGCCGTTGAGCACCTCGTCGACCCGGTAGCCCGCGGTGGAGCCGGCGCCGATCGTCCAGGTGCCGTCGACCGACGCGCCGGCCACCGGCGCCACGCCGGTCCCCGCGTCGGCCGGCGCGGCGCCGCTGGGCGCGGCGACGCTCGGCTGGGCCTGCACGGTGCGGGCGGGGGCGGCGTCCTCCTGCGTGGCGGCGTACACGAGCGGGCCGGCCACGGCCCCGACGACGAGGACGGCGGCCACGCCACCGCTGATGAGCCAGGTGCGGCGAGTGGGCACGAGATCCTCCTGGGCAGGTGAGCGTGAAGGTTCATGCAGTGTGGCGCACGAGACTGTGACCTGGCTGTGGGTGCGGCGTGTCGGCCTGGCCCGGGGTGTCGCCGCGGCGCGGCCGAGGAGGGGCCGGGACAGCAGAGGACCCCCCGTGCACCCGCCAGAGCCCGCTTATCCTTGCTGCCTTCCGGCCCTGGGGAGGTTCACAGGGTGACGCCACACGAGGGGTCTGCGTCCACTGTAGAGGACGCCCGACCGCCCCGGACCGGCGGCGCGGGCCCTAGGCTGCGCCCATGACCTCGCGGCGCGCGCTCGTACTGCCCCCGCCGCGCTCCTGACCGGAGCGCCACCGGGCTGACGCCCCCCGTGCCCTGGCACGCGGGGTCCGCACCGCTGCCGTCTCCGGCTCCCGCCATCCGTCCGGAGACCAGCCAGGAGCGTCCCGTCGTGTCCGATGTCGTCCCGTCCCGTCCGAACCCGTCCGCCCAGCACTCCCCCGCCGCACCATCGTCCGGGCCCTCGTCCGGGCGCTCGTCCGGGCATCGGTCCCGCCCTGCACCGGCAGCCCGCCCGGCCCGTGCCTCGCCGCGCGCCCGCGGCTTCCTGCTCGTCGTGCTGGCCGCCCTCAGCTGGGGCACGTCCGGCCTGACCGGGTCGGTGGTCACCGCCCGCACCGACCTCGCCCCGCTGGACGTCGCCTGGCACCGGATGGCGATCGGCGCCGCGGTGCTGGTCGCCGTGCACCTGGCGGCCCGCCACCGCCGGAGCGCACCGGCGGTCCCGGTGACCCGGCCGGTCGTCGTCCGGCTGGTGCTGGTGGCCGCCGGTCTCGCCACGTACCAGACCAGCTACTTCCTCGCGGTGCAGGACGCCGGGGTGAGCATCGCGACGCTGGTCGCGCTCGGTGCGGCTCCGGTGCTGATCACCACGGGCGCCGCCGTCCTGGGCCACGACCGGCCCGACCGGGTGACCGCGGCGTCGCTGGCGGCCGCGCTGGCCGGGCTGGTGCTGCTGGTCGGGGTGTCCGCCGGCGACGACACCGGGGACGCCGTGCTGCAGGGGGCGCTGCTCGCGCTGGGGTGCGCAGGCGCGTACGCCGTCGTGGTGCTGGCCTCGGCGGGTGTGCCCGCCGGTATGCCGACGACCACGGTCGGGTTCGCGCTGGGTGCGGTGCTGCTCACGCCGATCGTGCTGGCGGCCGGGCTGCACACCACCACCGATCCGGTGGCGCTGTTGCTGCTGGTCTACCTGGGGGTGGTGCCCACGGCACTGGCCTACGGGCTGTTCTTCACCGGTGTGCGTCTGGTGCCGGCCGCGGTGGCGTCGATCGTGACGCTGCTCGAACCGTTGACCGCAACCCTGCTGGCGACGGTGTTCCTCGGCGAGCAGCTGGCCCCGGCCGCACTGGCCGGGGGCCTGCTCATGCTCGGCGCCGTCGCGGCGCTGTACCTGCGGAGGATGGGAGATTCGAACTCCCGAGGGCGTTAACCCAACCCGCTTTCCAAGCGAGCGCCATAGGCCACTAGGCGAATCCTCCCGTGCCCGGACAGAGTACCGGGCCGCTCGGGGTGCGCACCGGTGGCCTCGTCGGAGCGTCGACGGGGCCACCGGTGCCACCGTCCGGCCGCCGGCGGCCGCGTCCAGGCACTGCTGGCCTCGTCGTTGCCGAGCGGGTGACCGACACCTCGGTGCTGCCGGGCCGTGCCGGCTCAGGAGGCCGGGATCCCGACCGCGACCGCGGGATGACCGGTGAGCACCTCCTTGACGTGGTCGGCGAGCCGGGTGGCCAGCGCGATGACCGTCAGCGTCGGGTTGGAGTAGCCCAGGCTGGTGGTGAACACCGAGCTGCCGGCGAGGTAGAGGTTGTCCAGGCCGTGCACCCGGCAGTCGGCGTCGACGACGCCCAGCGCGGGGTCCTCGTGCATCCGGGTGCCGCCCATGGGGTGGTGGAAACCGGTCTGGACGGGGTGGGTGATCGTGGTGAAGTCGATCCACGGGTCGAACCGGCCGATCCCCGCCCGGGCGATCTCCGCCTGGAACAGGGTCATGCCCCGCACCAGGTTCTCCTGGTCGTCCGGGGCCCACTCCAGCGAGCAGCGCACCTTCTGCCGGCCCAGGGCGTCCCGGTCGGCGGTCAGCGTCACCTGGTTGTCCCGGTGCGGGGTCTGCTCGGCGGCCACGTGCACCTCGAGCACCCGGAAGCCCGAGCGGTCCGCGTCCGGGCGGGACCAGCCACCCAGGTACCAGGCGTAGCCGCGCGGGTGGCTGTCCCGGGCGGCGGCTCGCTGGGAGAGCTGGCTGCGGACGACGGCGGCCGCGTCGGCCGGAGCCGTGATCAGCGACCAGGTGTGCCGGTAGGGGTCCTCGACCGGCTTGCGCCGGGCCTGCAGCCGCAGCGAGCGCAGCGAGCGCTCGGCCGGGGTGCCGAAGCCGGCCGGCCGCGGGACGAGCACGGCGCCGGTGTTCAGCAGCTCGTGCTCGCGCTTGACGTCCTCGCGCAGGGTCAGCAGGCCGTTGACCATCGAGTCCCCGACGTAGTGCATGTCGTACAGGCCGATCCGGTCGATCAGGCCGCGGTCGGACGGCACGATCGTGCCCATCCGGAACTCGGGGTGGTCGGTCACGTAGCGGCCGACGTTGTCGTGCCGGTTGCCCACGGCGCCCGGCCGGGTCGACTCCGACAGCAGCAGCGTCTGCACGTTCTCGATGCCGCCGCCGGCGAGGACGAAGACCTCCGCGGTGACGGTGAAGGTGCTGCCGTCCGAGCGGCGGACCGTGGCCCGGCGGATCCGCTGCCCGTCGCCGTCGGAGTCCAGCGACACGACCGTGCTGTCCAGCATCACGGTGGCCTGCGGGGCGGCCGACAGGTCGTCGCGGTAGCGGTGGGAGAAGACGTCGCCGGCACCGAACTGCGCCATCCGGGTGATCAGCGGACCACCCTGCAGGGGCAGCTCGGGGGTGGTGGGACCCACCCAGTTGCCCACCTCGTTGTCCATCGAGGTGCCGGTCCAGGTGACGTGCGCGCGCTCGTACCAGGGCGCCAGGTCGTCCAGGCCGATCGGCCACCCGCTCGTCGGCTGCCACGACTTGCGCTCGAAGTCGACGGCCTCGCCGGGCAGTGTGCGTGCGTACACCCGGTCGGTGCCGGGCTTGGTGACGTGCGCCCACGACGTGGCGGTGCCACCGAACTGGCGCCGCCGGCCGCCGGCGATCGCGTCGGTCTTGTAGAACGTCGACTCCATCGTGGCGTCGGCCAGCGCCTGCGCGTCGGCGTCCTCCTCGTACCGGCCGCCCTCGAGCACGAGGATGCGGAAACCGGCGTCGAGGCACTCGTGCGCGACGGTCAGGCCGGCCGGGCCGGCTCCGATGACACAGACGTCGGTGGACACGGTCCGGGGCGAGCGGCGGGCATCTTCGACTGGCAAGGCTCTGCTCCCAGGTGATCCTCGGGTGGACACGCACCCGGGGTTGACCAGGGCCGGTCCATGGTGCGCGATGAGAAGTTGTCCCGTACACCTTGCAGTGCGTGATGCAAGTCACACACTACGCAAGGGTGAGACGCCACGCTCCGCTGCCCGGACAGAGCTCCGGCCGGAGGCCCACCGACACAGGTGCGTCGGCTCCAGGGCACTCCGGCCGGTCAACTGGCGGTGGCGGTGGGATTTGAACCCACGGAGGCTTTCACCTCACCCGCTTTCGAGGCGGGACCCTTCGGCCGCTCGGACACGCCACCGCCGAGGAGACTACAGGCCGCGCCGGGCGCGGAAGAAGGACCTCAACAGCGTGGCGGACTCCTCCGCCCGGACGCCGGCCGTGACCCGCGGCCGGTGGTTCAGCCGCCGGTCCCGGACGACGTCCCACAGCGAGCCGGCGGCGCCGGCCTTGGGGTCGTCGGCGCCGTAGACCACCTGGTCCACCCGGGCCAGCACGCTGGCGCCGGCGCACATCGTGCACGGCTCCAGGGTGACCACCAGCGTGCAGCCGGTCAGCCGCCACCCGTCGCCGAATACCGCGGCCGCCGCCCGCAGCGCCAGCACCTCCGCGTGCGCCGTCGGGTCGCCGCGCTTCTCCCGCTCGTTGGCGGCCTCGGCGAGCACAGCGTCGTCGGGGCCCAGCACGACCGCACCGATCGGGGTGTCGCCCCAGCCGGGCGCGGCCGCGGCCAGCCCGAGGGCCCGCAGCATGGCCGTGTCGACGTCCACGCTCACCCGTCCCCGCCGGCCAGCGCCAGGCCGGTCAGCGCGGAGAGCTCGGCGAGCGCGTCCACCGGGTCGACGACCTTGACCGTGGCCATGCCCATCGCCCGCGCCGGCTTGAGGTTGATGCCGAGGTCGTCGAGGTAGGCGCAGTCGGCGGGGGTCAGCGGCCGCCCGACGGCCGCACCGAGCCGCTGCACGGTGCGCCGGTAGATCTCCGGCTCCGGCTTGCGCACGCCCTCGGTCGAGCTCTCCACCACGACGTCGAACAGGGCCAGCAGCTCACCCAGCTGCCCGGTGCGCTCCATCGGCGCCACGTTGTTGGACAGCAGCGCGAGCGGGAAGCCCGCCGCCCGCAACAGCCGTACCGCGGCCACCACGGCCGGTCGGAGCTCCCCGCGCAGCGCGGCGAGCACCCGGGCGGCGTCCACCCGGTACCCGGCCGCCGCGGCCTCGGCCTCGAAGGCGGCGGAGAACCCGGCGACGTCCAGCTCGTTGCGCTCGAAGCGCGCCCAGGCGTTGGTGTCCGGGTCGGTGCTGTTCAAACGGACCACGAGCCCGGCGGGCAGCCCCGCCTCGGCCTCGTAGGCGGCGAAGGCCAGCAGCGGGCTCTCGGTCAGCACCCCGCCCAGGTCGAACACCACCGCCGAGACGGCCGGCACGCCGCTCACGCGCGTGCCGCCGCGAGCAGCTCGTCGGCGAACCCGACCCGGGCCGCGATGCGCAGCACCATCTCCTCGGCCCACAGGTCGTCGGCGGCCAGCAGCCGGCCCAGCTCGTCGGCCGGCAGCCCGGCGTCGGCGAACACGGCCAGGTCGCCGCCGGGCAGCCCGCCCTCGCCGTCGTCGAAGGCGTCGACTCCCCCCTGCCCGCCCGCGCCGTCCTCGCCGGCGGCCATGCCGTACCGCTCGACCACCTCGGCGGCGAGCACCCACTCCAGCGACGTCACGTCGGAGAGCAGCGCCCGCACCATGCCGCCCGGCCCGTGTGCGAGCACCACGAAGTACAGCCGGGTGTCCACCACGACCACCCAGGGCCCGGGCCAGCCGTGCTCTCCCGGCACCCCGAGGGCCCGCTCCAGCGCCGGCAGCTCGTCCCCGGCGTCCCGGGCGAGGAGGTCGACGGCCCACCGGTCGCCGTCCCGGCGCACCCGGACGGCGAAGCTGGGCAGCAGCGGCCCGCTCATCGCTTCCGCAGCAGGGTCAGGCCGTCGGACACCGGCAGCAGGACGGTCTCGAACCGCTCGTCGGCGGCCAGTGCCGCGTTCAGCTCGACCAGCGCCCGGTCCTCGTCGGTCTCCGGGGCGAGCACCCGGCCGCTGCGCAGGGTGTTGTCCAGCAGCACCACGGCGTTCCCGGTCAGCCGGGGGTACAGCTCCTCGACGTAGCCGGCGTACCCGGCCTTGTCCGCGTCGACGAACGCGAGGTCGAAGGTGGGCTCCGCCGGCAGCGCCCGCAGGCTCTCCAGCGCCGGGCCCAGCCGCAGCTCCACCCGGTCCCCCACGCCCGCGCGCTCCCAGTACCGGCGGGCGACGGCGGTCCACTCCTCGCTGACGTCCAGGCACAGCAGTGACCCGTCCGCGGGCAGCCCGCGCGCGATGGCCAGCGCGGACAGCCCGGTGAAGGTGCCGATCTCCACGGCCCGCCGCACCCCCAGCGCCCGGGTCAGCAGCTGCAGGAAGGCCGCCTGCTCCGGCGGCACCTGGAAGGTGGGCCGTCCCTCGCCCCGCTCGGCCATGGCCTGCGTCTCCGCCACCAGGTCGCGGACGACGTCGTCCGGCGGCTCGGAACCGGCGCGCACGTAGTCGCCCAGTTCCGGGGTGATCAGGAAGGAGCGCGGGGTCATAGCCTGAGATCATGACCGACGCCGGGGCCACCGATCCACCGCCGGACGTGGACTCCGCGCTGTTCGCGGCGCTGGCGGCCGACCCGCTGGCCGCCCACCTGGGCATCGAGCTGGAGCAGGTGCGGCCCGGCTACGCCCGCGCGGCCATGACGGTGCGCCCGACGCTGCTCAACGCGGCCGGAGCCGCGCACGGCGGGGCGACCATGGCGCTGCTGGACGTCGTGCACGCGGCGGTGAGCAACAGCCACGGCACCCTCGCTGTGGCCCAGGACGTGCACACCGAGTTCCTCGCCGCCGGGCGCCCCGGTGACCGGCTGGTCGCCGAGGGCGTGGAGGTGCACCGCTCCAGCCGGACGGCGGTCTACCGGATCGACGCCCGCGCGCAGGACGGCCGGCTGGTGGCCACCGCCCTGGCCCGGGTCTTCCGCCTCGGTACGCCCTGGGCCGCCCCCGTGGAGCCGGCGCCGTGAGCCGGCTGCCGGTGCCGACGCTCCCGGCGCCGCCGGTGTCGGTGCTCGGCCTGGGGCAGCTCGGCGGGTCGCTGGCCGCCGCCCTGGCCGCCGCCGGGCGTCCGGTCTCCGGCTGGGACGTCGACCCGGCCGCCCGGGACGCCGCCGCGGCCGCCGGGGTGCGGGTCAGCGACCGGCTGGAGGGCGTCGTCGTCCTCGCGGTGCCGCTGCCGGTGCTGGCGACCGCGCTGGACGGGCTGGAGCTGGCCGAGGACGCGACGGTCACCGACCTGGGCTCGGTGAAGGTGCCGGTGCAGCAGGCCCTCGGCGCCAGGCTCGGGGACCGCTTCGTCGGCGGGCACCCCATGTGCGGCACGGAGCGTTCCGGGCACGCCGCCGCCGACCCCGCCCTGTTCCGCGGCGCCCGGTGGGCGGTGTGCCTGGAGCCCGGCACGTCGCCGGCCCGGTGGCTGCGGGTCGCCGAGGTCGCCCTCGCCGTCGGCGCCGAGGTGGTGCCGGTCACCGCCGCCGAGCACGACGACGCGGTGGCCGCGATCAGCGCCGTGCCGCACCTGCTGGCCGCCGCGCTCGCCGCCGCGGCGGCCGACGCCGGCCCGCTGGCGCTGTCCCTCGGCGCCGGCAGCTTCCGGGACGGCACCCGGGTGGTCGGCAGCGACCCGGCGTTCGTCACCGCCCTGCTCGAGCAGAACGCCGGCCCGGTGGCCACGGCCCTGGCCGCGGTGCAGCGGCAGCTGGCGCGACCGTGGCCGGAGCTGGTCGCCGACGGGCACGCCGCCCGCGCCGCCTGGGCCGGGCCGGCCGGGCGCCGTCCGGTGCGGGTGCCGCTGGACCGGACGGCCCTGCTGGCCGTGGGCCGGGCCGGCGGCGCGGTCACCGGGCGGCTGGCTGCGTTCGTCGAGGGCTGGGTGCCCGACCGTTGATCGGGGCGCGCGGGCGCTCCGGTCGGGGCAAGCTGGGGGCATGGACGACAAGGACATCCTCAGCCGCATCCACGCCCTCGTCGACGAGGAGCACCAGCTGCGGGAGACCAGCGCCGAGCACGGCGACGAGCAGCGCGCCCGGGTGGCCCAGCTGGAGCAGGACCTCGACCAGTGCTGGGACCTGCTGCGCCAGCGCCGGGCCAAGCGCCAGTACGGCGAGGACCCCGACGAGGCCACCGCCCGCCCGGAACCGCAGGTGGAGAGCTACCTGCAGTAGGCCCCCGGCCGGGGACCCGGGTGTGGGGAGATGATCTCCGGGTAGACGATCACGCGGTCGCGGCGGGTGCCGTGCCGGGGAGGAGCGGACACATGGGGCAGCCGGCGCGCACGATCCGGCGGGCGGTGGTGACCGGGGGCGCGGGCTTCCTCGGGTCGCACCTCTGCGAGCAGCTGCTGGACCGGGACGTCGAGGTGGTCTGCCTCGACAACTTCCTGACCGGCTCGCCGGACAACGTGGCCCACCTGCTGGAGCGCCCCGGCTTCCGGCTGGTGCGCTGCGACGTGACCGACTACGTGCACGTGCCCGGCGAGGTCGACCTGGTGCTGCACTTCGCCTCCCCGGCCAGCCCGCTGGACTACCTCCGGATGCCGATCGAGACCCTCAAGGTCGGCAGCCTCGGCACGCTGCACACCCTGGGCCTGGCCCACGACAAGGGCGCCCGCTACCTGCTCGCCTCGACCTCGGAGGTGTACGGCGACCCGCTGGAGCACCCGCAGCGCGAGGACTACTGGGGCAACGTGAACCCGGTCGGCCCGCGCGGGGTGTACGACGAGGCCAAGCGCTTCAGCGAGGCGCTGACCACGGCCTACCGCACGTCCAAGGGCACCGACACCGGCATCGTGCGCATCTTCAACACCTACGGCCCGCGGATGCGCGCCGACGACGGCCGCGCGATCCCGGCGTTCATCGGCCAGGCGCTGTCCGGGCGCCCGCTGACGGTGGCCGGGGACGGGTCGCAGACCCGGTCGATCTGCTACGTCGAGGACACCGCCCGCGGCATCCTGGAGATGGCCTTCTCCGGCCACGCGGGCCCGGTCAACATCGGCAACCCCGACGAGCTGTCGATGCTGCGCCTCGCCGAGTGGATCGTGGAGCTGACCGGCTCCTCCTCGCCGATCGAGTTCATCGACCTGCCGGTGGACGACCCCAAGGTGCGCCGCCCGGACACCACCCGGGCACGGGAGCTGCTGTCCTGGCGGCCGTCGGTCAGCTCCGAGGAGGGCCTGCGCCGCACCGTCGACTGGTTCGCCACCCGGCTGGAGGCCGCGGCGGTCACCGCCGGCTGACCCACCCCGTCGTCCCCGGCGACAGGACTGACACGAACGGCCCGCAGAGATGGCCATCTTGGCGGGTGGTGCGTGCGTGCAGGGACCGGGACGGCGTGGGTAGCATGCCGGGCGCAGCCGATGCGGAGCCCTGCTCCCCGGCCGCCGCCCACCTGCGGACCGGGCACCCGCGCTGACGCACCGACAACCACGGAGCCGTTTGTGGGGCGTCATGCCCAGCAGCACCCCCGCCGTCGCTGGCCGCTGGCCCTCGCCGCCGCCCTGCTCGCCGTCGCCGTCGCCGCCGGGCTGCTGGTCTGGCAGCGGTGGGACGACACCTCGACCACGGCCGCGGGGTGCCCGGGCGGCCGCACCGTCGAGGTGCAGGTCACGCCGGAGCTCGGTGAGCTGACCGAGTCGCTGCTCGCCGGTGACCGGGCGCTGGCCGACGCCTGCATCACCGCCGACGTGGTGGCGCAGGAGCCGGTGCAGACCGTCGCCGACCTGGGCGCGCTGGACGCCGCGGAGCTGCCGGACGTGTGGGTGCCCGACTCCGCCAGCTGGCTGGCCCGGGTGGGCTCCGGGGGCAGGGCGGGGGCGGAGGTCCCCGGCACCCTGCCGGAGCCGGCCGGGCAGCTCGGCAGCACCCCGCTGGTGCTGGCCACCAGCCGCGCCGCCGCCGACGCGCTGGGCTGGTCGGTCACCCCGCCGAGCTGGGGCCAGGCGCTCACCAGCGGCCGGCCGCTGGCCGCCCCCGGTCTCGGCACGGCCAGCGAGGGTCTGCTGGCGCTGGCAGCGGCCCGCACGTCGCTCGGCGGTGGCCCCGAGGCCGACAACGCCGTGGTGGCCGCGGTGCTGGCCGCCGCGCGGGGCGCCACGCCGCCGGTCGAGGAGGCGGTCGCGGCGGTCACCGGCGGCGGTGCCGACGCACCCGTCGTGGCGATGACCGAGCAGGAGGCGCTGGTGCTGGCCCGGGACGACGCCGACGTGGCCGTCGTGTACCCCGCGGACGGCTCGCCGGTGCTGGACAACCCGGTCCTGCGGGTGGGCAGCCCCGAGCCGGCCCAGCGCGCCGCCGTCGACGCGGTCGTCGCCACGCTGACCTCACCGGACGCCGCCACCGCCGCGCGGCGGGCCGGCTTCCGGGACACCACCGGCCAGGCCCCGGACGGCGCCGGCGGGGACAGCGGGGTCAGCGTGGCGGCCCCGGCGTCCCTGCTGCTCGACCCGGCCGTCGTGGGCCAGCTGCTCACCCGGGTGTCGGGGCTGGCGACGCCGTCCCGGCTGCTCGCCGTGGTCGACGTCTCCACCTCGATGAGCGCCGCCGCGGGCGACGGCAGCCGGGCCACGCTCGCCCGCGACGCCGCCAAGAGCGCGCTGACCCTGTTCCCCGACTCCGCCGCGATCGGGCTGTGGGTCTTCGCCGCCGAGCTGCAGGGCCCCGCGGACGGCGCCGAGGTGGACTGGCTGGAGCTGGTGCCGCAGCGGACGCTGGACGCCGACGTGGACGGCCGACCGCAGCGGGCGGTGCTCTCCGCCGCGCTGGACACCGTGCCGGACCGGCTGACCGGCGGCGGCACCGGGCTGTACGACACCACGCTCGCCGCGGTGCGGGCGTCCCGGGCCTCCTACGACCCGACCGCGGTGAACACCGTCGTGGTCGTCACCGACGGCACCAACGAGGACTCCGCCGGCATCCAGCTGGACGAGCTGCTGCAGACCCTCACCGCCGAGGCCGACCCGCAGCGCCCGGTGGAGGTGGTCGCCGTGGGCCTCGGCCCGGACGCCGACCTGGACGCCCTGGAGCAGGTCGCCGGCGCGACCGGCGGCGGCGCCTACTCCGCCGTCGACCCCGAGGACCTGCAGACGGTGCTCTTCGACGCGCTGGCCAACCGGGACTGATCCCCGGACGGGGGAGGCGCAGCACCGCTACCGGTGCGTAGCATCCGGACCGGCCACCGGGCGGCCCGCGCCCGGACCACCCACCACCCCACGGAGCACCGATGGCGCAGCAGGCCCCGAGCGACGAGCCGGCCGGGCTGCCCCTGGCCGCGCTGCTCACCGCCGCGGTGCTCGTGGTGGCCGTCGTCCTCGGTGTGGTCGTGTGGCAGACCCGCCCGGCCCGCGACGAGGCCGCTGCCTGTGCCCCCCAGCGCGTCGACGTGACCGTGGCACCCGACCTGCTCGCCGCCGTCACCGCCGTGTTCGCCCGGCCGGACACCGCCGACCCGTGCGTGCGCGCCGTCGTCACCGCCGCCGAGCCCGCGGACACCGTCGTCGACCTGCGGGCCACCCGCGGTGCCCGGCTTCCCGACGTGTGGGTGCCGGACTCGGCGATCTGGCCCACCCGGGTACCGGCCGGCCTGACGGCGGTGACCGGCACCTTCGCCACCACGCCCCTGGTGCTGGGCACCAGCCGGGCCGCGGCCGACCGGCTGGGCTGGAGCACCCAGCCGCCCACCTGGGCGCAGGCCCTGCAGGGCGCCGAGCCGGTGGCCTACCCCGACTTCGACCGCAGCGCCGCGGGCGTCGCCTCGCTGGCCGCCCTCTACACGTCGATGGGCGGTGGGGTGGACGCCGACGACGCGGTCATCGCCGCCGTCCTGGCCGGGCTGCGCGCCGGCGACTCCGCCATCGCGGACGCGATGGCCGCGGCGCGGCTCGGCGACCCCGCTGCCCCCGTCGTCCCGATGACCGAGCAGCAGGTGCTGGCCACCGGCAGCGGGTCCCAGCTCGTCGCCGTCTACCCCGCCGACGGCTCGCCCCGATTGGAGGCCCCGGTGGTGCGGGTGGGCGAGGCGACGTCGGAGGGCGAGGGCCGGGCCGTCGAGAGGGTGCTCCGCGCGCTGACCTCCTACGCCGGCCAGGGTGCCGCGACCACGGCCGGCTTCCGGGACGTCGCCGGCTCCGCCCCGCCGGGCGCGGGCAGCACCGGGGACGTGACCACCGCCGAGCCCGCCGTCTTCCTGCTCGCCGACCCGGTGGTGACCGGCGTGCTCGACGAGCTCGACAAGCTGGCCCGGCGCACCCGACTGCTGGCCGTGGTCGACTCCAGCGCCTCGATGGCCGCCCCGGCCGGGGACGGCGGCACCCGCGCCACCCTCGCCCGCGACGCCGCCACCAACGCCCTGGCCCTGTTCCCGGGCAGCTCCTCGATCGGCGCATGGATCTTCGCCTACCGACTGGACGGCGACGTGGACCACCAGGTGATCTCCCCGATCGTCGAGCTGGACGAGGAGGTCGGCGGGCAGACCCAGCGCGACTTCCTGCGCGAGCAGCTGCAGACCCTGCCCGACCGGCTGACCCCGGGCGGCACCGCGCTCTACGACACGACACTGGCAGCGGTGCGCGCGTCCCGGGACGCCTTCGACCCCGACGCGGTCAACAGCGTCGTGGTGATCACCGACGGCCGCAACGAGGACCGGGAGGGCATCACGCTGCCGCAGCTGCTCGGGACGCTCACGGCAGAAGCCGACCCGGCACGGCCGATCGAGCTCATCCTCGTCGGGCTGGGGCCGGACGCCGACCTGCCGGCGCTTCAGCAGATCGCCGCCGCGACCGGGGGCGGCGCCTACTCCGCCGTGGACCCGCGCGACCTCGAGTCGGTGCTGATCGACGCGCTGCGCCAGCGCACCTGACCCCGCCGGGTGTGCCGGCCGCGCGGGTCAGGCGGTGGGCAGCCGGTCCAGGGCGGCGAGCACCTCGTCGACGGTGACCGCCGCCAGGGCCGGGTCGAGCGTGCTGCCGTGCGGGTCACCCGCGCCGCCGTGCACCTCGCCGTGCCACAGCACCACGTGCTGCGGACGGCGGGGCGGACCCCACAGCGCCGGTGACACCGGGCCGAACAGCACCACCGAGGGACGCCGGTAGGCGCTGGCCAGGTGCGCGACCCCGGTGTCCCCGCACACCACCAGCCGGGCCGCCGCCACGACCCCGGCCAGCTCCACGGAGCTGGTGCGGCCGGCCAGCACGGCGTCGGCGTCCAGGCCGGCCCGCCGGGCGACGTCCTCGGCGAGCGCGCGCTCGGCCGGCCCGCCGGTGACCCGCACGTCGTGCCCGGTCGCGGCGAGGTGCGCGGCGACCGCGGCGAACCGCTCCGGCGGCCACCGCCGTCCCGGGTAGGCCGCGCCGGGGTGCACGACGGTGACCCCAGCGGCGACCGGCGGACCGGGCGGGACGGCGAGGTCCAGGGCGTCGGGGTCGCAGGTGACGCCCAGGCCCTCCTCGACCAGCCGGCACCAGCGGCGCACCTCGTGCTCGTCGGGGTACCAGCGCGGCCCGGGGTAGCCGGGACTGTCGAAGGTGAGCAGCCGCATCGGGTGCAGGTCGGCCACCACCACGTGCGACAGCGGGCCCTTGCCGTGCAGGTCGACGGCGAGCTCCGGTGCGGGCCGGTCCCAGTCCAGCGGCTGCAGCTCACCGGCGGTGAGCACCTCGTCGACGGCCTCGACCAGCCCGGCGAGTGGGGCCAGCGCCGGGGTGGTGGCCAGCACCAGCCGGTGCCCGGGCACCGCCGCCCGGATGCCCCGGACAGCCGGCACGCCGGTCAGCAGGTCCCCCAGCCCCAGCGGCCGCAGCACCACCGCCACCGGCGCCGGCATCGCGGTCAGCGTCTGTCCCGGCCCTGCTGCAGGGGCCCGCGCTGAGCTCGCGGAGCGTGGGGGGGAGCAGGGTCCTCCGACTTCGATCGTTCGACCAGTGCGGTGGTCGAGTGGCCGTCGAGGTAGGGCAGGACCACGGGCTGGCCGCCCCAGCGGGCCAGCACCTCGGCCTCGGGCAGCGGGGCGCCGGCGTAGTCCCCGCCCTTGGCCCAGATGTCCGGCCGGACCCGCTCCAGCACCTGGGCCGGGGTGTCCTCCTCGAAGACGACGACGGCGTCGACGAACTCCAGCGCCTCGAGCACGCGGGCCCGGTCACCGGCGGCCACCAGCGGGCGGGTCGGGCCCTTGAGCCGGCGCACCGAGTCGTCGGAGTTGATGCACACCACCAGGCAGTCGCCCAGCCCGCGGGCGGCGCGCAGCGTGGCCACGTGCCCGGGGTGCAGCAGGTCGAAGCAGCCCCCGGTGGCCACGACGGTGCCGCCGGCGGCACGCACCCGGGCGAGGACGGCGTCCGCGTCGCCGGGAGCGGGCCGGGTCGCGGCGGTGGTGTCCCAGGCGGCCGCGCCACCGCGGGCGACGAAGGCCGAGGCCGCGGCGACGGCACCGGCCACTGCCTCGCCGGTCACCGCCCCGCCGGCGAGCAGCACGGTGGCCGCGGCGGCGAAGGCGTCGCCGGCGCCGCACGGGTCACCGGTGGCCGGCTCGGCCGGCACCACGACGGGCGTGCCCTCCCCGTAGCTGAGCAGGGCGCCGCGCGCGCCGAGGGTGACCGCGACCGCACCCACGCCCCAGTGCCGGATCAGCGTCTCGGCCTGGGTGCGCACCTCGTGCAGCCCGGTACCGGAGCTGGTCCAGCCCGCGTCGGCGGCCACCCGGGCGGCCTCCGCGCCGTTCGGGGTGACCAGCCGGGCGGTGGGCACCGGGTCGGCACCGCGCGGGTGCGGGTCCCAGACCAGCGGTCCACCGGCGTCCTGCAGCGCCGCCCGGACGCCGGGGTCGGCGGTGGTGCCGCGGCCGTAGTCGGCCACCAGCACCGCGGCGGCCCCGGCGATCACCTCGCGGGCCTGCTCGGGCAGGGCGCCGAGGGTCACCCGCGGGCTCCCGCTGTCCAGCCGGACGACGGACTGGTCGCCCACCCGCACGCGCTGCTTCACCGGCGTGCCGCCGTGAGCCGGGATCGCGACCAGCCGAACCCGCCCGGCCAGCAGCGCCCGCAGCCGGGCGGCACCCTCGTCGTCGTCCAGCGGGGTGACCAGGACGACCTCGCGGTCGCCGGCCGCGCGGGCCGCGAGCACCGCGGCCAGCGCGGCGCCGCCGGGGCGCTCGCGGCGCACGACGTCCTCCACCACGGGCACCGGGGCGTCCGGGGTCAGCCGGTGCGCGGTACCGACCAGGTCGACGTCGAGCAGGGCGTCCCCGACCACGACGACCGGCGCTCGGCCGGCGGGTGCGCGCCTCACGCACCCACCCCGGCGCCCAGGGACGGCCGGGCCTGCACCGCGGTGGTGTTCGGGGCGGCATCGTCCAGCCGCTCGAGGACGGCGGTGTCGAAGGCGGCGCAGATCAGGTGCAGCCCGACCAGGTGGCACTCCTGCACGGTGGCCGTCCACGGCGAGTCGATGCACAGGGCCTCGTCGGCGGCGGCGGCGAGCGGGTTGGGCGCCGGGCCGGTCATGGCCAGCACGGTCAGCCCGGCGGCGCGACCACGCTCGGCGGCGGCCACGATGTTCGGGCTGCGGCCGCTGGTCGACAGCAGCACCAGCACGTCCCCGGGGCGGCCGTGCGCCTCGACCTGGCGGGCGAAGAGCTCCTCGGGCGGGTAGTCGTTGGCGATCGAGGTGATGCTCGAGGTCTCCGCGGTCAGGCAGATGGCCGAGTAGGGCGGGCGCTCGGCCCGGTACCGGCCGACCAGCTCGGCGGTCAGGTGCTGCGCCTGGGCCGCGCTGCCACCGTTGCCGGCGGCCAGCAGCCGCCCGCGCCCGGGGCCGGCCAGCACGTCGGCGACGTGCCGGCCCCAGCGGTCGATCAGGTCGACCTGGCGGGACACGTCGGCCAGCGCGGCGGCCAGGGAGCTCACGTGGTCGTGACCGGTGAGGTGCGTGCAGACGTCGGGCGAGACGATCTCGTGGCGCAGGGGCTGGACGTTCACGGGGTTACCTCCACGGGAGCTGGGGACGCCGCGACGGTCTGCTCCGTCGGGCGTGCGTGCTGTCGGTCGGTCGGGGGGGGTCACCGGGCGACGTCGACCGGGCGGGCCCGGCCGAGCACCTGGGCGTAGACGGACTCGGTGTCCGCGCACACCCGCGACCAGCGGTACCGGGCGTGGGCGCGGACCACCCCGGCCCGGCTGTAGGCAGCCCGGCGGGCGTCGTCGGCGAGCAGGCCGGCGATCGTGCGGCCCAGCGCGGCGGGGTCGCGCGGGGGCACCAGGTCCCCGGTCACGCCGTCGGCGACGCTGTCGACCAGCCCGCCGACGGCGGTCGCCACCACCGGCCGGCCGCAGGCCATCGCCTCCAGCGGGGTGATCCCGAACGGCTCGTACCAGGGGACGGCGAGCACGACGTCGGCCGAGCGCACCCAGGCCGGCACGTCGGCGCGGGCCACGCTGCCGGTGAACACCAGCCGGTCGGCCACCCCCGCCTCGACGGCGACGTCGCGCAGCCGGCCCACCTCGGGGTCGGCGTCCAGCCGGTCGGCAGGTGGGCCGCCGACGACCACGAGCTCCGCGCCGGGGACGGCGGCCAGCGCCCGGACGGCGTCGTCCTGGCCCTTGCGCTCGACCAGCCGGCCCAGCACGAGCAGCCGCTGCCGGGGGCCGCGCGGGGCGACCGGCCCGTGCGGGGTGAACACGTCGGTGTCCACCCCGCACGGGACCACGGACACCCCACCGGTGCGGCCCAGCCGGCGCAGCTCGAACACCTCGTCGCTGCAGGTGGCCACGATCTGGTCGGCGCGGCGGCAGATGTCCCGCTCGATCTCCAGCCGGCCGGCCGGGCTGGGGTCGGCGGCCCCCTGGTGGCGGCGCTTCACCGCGCCCAGGGCGTGGAAGGTCTGCACCACCGGGACGGGACGGCCCACGGCCTCGACGGCGTCCAGGGTGGCCAGCCCGCTCATCCAGAAGTGCGCGTGCACCACGTCGGGCAGGTCGGCCGACCAGCTCTCGGCGAGCCGGGCGGCGAAGTCGGCCATGTGCGGCAGCAGGTCGTCCTTGGGCACCACGGCCGCGGGCCCGGCGGTGACGTGCTCGACGGTGTACCCGTCCGGGGTCAGCACCCGGTCGGGCAGCGCCGGGTCGTCCCGCCGGGTGGCGACCGTGACGTCGTGGCCGCGCCGGGCCAGACCGGCGGCGAGCTCCGCGACGTGCACGTTCTGTCCGCCCGCGTCGACCCCGCCGAGTGTCGCGAGCGGGCTGGCGTGCTCGCTGACCAGGCCGATCCGCAGCGGCCGGGCGCGGCGGCCGGCCGCGGCGCGGCCGGGCCGTGCGGTCACCGGGTCACCTCGGCCAGCAGCTCGTCCCACTCGCGCAGGAACCGGGCCAGCCCGTAGCGGTCCAGGGCAGCGGCGCGGGCGGCCTTGCCGGCCAGCCGGGCGGCCTCCTCGTCGTGCAGGAAGGTGCGGACGGCGTCCCACAGCACCTCCGGCCGGGTGGACAGCACGCCGGCCGCGGCCGGCACCGCCTCCACCGCCTCGGTGGTGGCCAGCGCGACCACCGGCATGCCCAGGTGCATGGCCTCCAGCAGCGACAGGCCGAGCGACGTCCAGCGGACCGGGTGCACGTACACCCGGCGGCGGGCGAGTTCGGCGTGCATCGCGTGCTGCGGCGGGTCGTCGTGCAGCGCGACCCGGCCGGGGTCCAGGCCGTAGCGCTCGTGCAGGCCGGCCAGGCCCATGCCGAAGACGTCGACCGGGGCGACGGCGGCCAGGCCGGGGAGCAGGTCGCCACCGGTGGTGCGGCCCCGGCGCACCGGCTCGTTGACCACGACGGCGGCACGGGCCAGCTCGCCGGTCCACCGCTCGCCGGGGTCGACGATGCCGTGCTCGATCACCGTGGTGGGTGCCCGGCCGTTGTCGTAGAACAGCCGGTTGAAGTGGGTGACGTGCGCGATCGGGACGTCGTCCCGGTCGGCCAGCGGGTGCCGGGCGTCGGGCACCGGGCCGTCCTCGGGGCCCGTTCCAGGTGCGTTGTGCTCCAGGAAGACCGCGGGCAGGTCGACGCCGGGCTCGCGGCCCAGCCACTCCCGCACCAGCTCCAGGTCCCGGGTGCGCTGCAGCACGACGACGTCGACGTGCTCGGTGCGCAGCCGGTCGTGCGGCACCTCGCGCACGCTCGCCGGCCAGTCCCAGGTGCGGGCGCGGCCCAGGCCGTCGGCGTCCCGGTCGGGGGTCACCGGCAGCAGGTACTCGTGCCGGCCCTGGACGAACGCCGTCGTCCAGGAGCCGTGCACGTGCCACAGCAGGATCTTCACGTCGCACTCCTCCACGATCCGGCTCTCCGTACAGGAAGTGCCGCGCTCTCTGTACAGAAAGCGGAGCTCGGGGGGTCGCCGGCCAGCGTGCGGACGGCGGTGACCACGTCGGCGGCGGTCACCGACGTCAGGCAGGGGTGCCCGACCACCGGGCAGTCCCGCGCGCGACTGTCCCGGCAGGCCGCGGACTGGTCGCCGAGCAGCACGGTCGGCACGCCGTAGGGCGCCCACCGCACGGCCGGCACGACCGGGGCGAACAGCGACACCACCGGCGTGCCCACCGCGGCGGCGAGGTGCGCGGGCCCGGTGTTGCCGACCACCACGGCGGCGGCGCCGTCCAGCAGACCGGCCATCTCGGCCAGGGTGGTGGCCCCGCCGAGGTCGGTGCCGCGGGTGCCGGCGACCGCGGCGGTCAGCTCGCGCTCCCCCGGCCCCCCGGTGACCAGCACCTGCCAGCCGTCGTCGGCCAGCGCCTCGACGGCCTCCGCGCAGCGGTGCGCCGGCCAGGCCCGGGCGGGCACCGAGGCACCGGGGTGCAGCACGACGTGGCTGCCGGGCTCGTACGGCGAGGCGGGCAGTGGACGGCGCACGGCGAGCCGGCCGTCGTCGCCGTCCGGGAGGTCGAAGCCGGCGGCGCGGGCCAGGGACAGCGCGCGCTCGGGCTCGGGCAGGTCGTCGGGCAGCCGGTGCCGCACGTCCAGCAGCGACCCGGGGTAGTCCACGCTGATCGCGCTCACCCGGGGCACGCCTGCGGTGCGCAGCACCAGCGCCAGCGGCAGGGGCGACTGGTGGAAGGAGGTGACCACCAGCGCCTCGACGAGGTCGAGTGCGGCCAGCCGGGCGGTCAGCGCGGCGAGGTCGTCGGCGTCCACCGGCTCGGGTGCGGGGTCGATCCACGGGCAGCGCCAGGTGAGCACCTCGTCGACGCCGGGCAGCAGCTCGGCTGCGGCGGCCCCGTGCGGGCCGGCCAGGAACACCACGCGGTCGCAGCCGGCCGCGACCGCGCGCACCGCGGGCCCGGCCAGCAGCACGTCCCCGGCGTTGTCCAGCCGGGCGACCAGCACGGTCCGCGGTCGCCGCACGTGCAGCGCGGACGTGCCGGTGCGGGGTCCGGTGAGCGACACGCTCACCAGGAGCCGGCCAGGACGTCGTCCACCGCATCGGTCAGCGTGGCGGCCCGACGGGCGGCGGCCCGCACCTCACCGGGCAGCGTGACCGGCGTCGGCACCAGCACGCCCACCGCCCCGGCGGCCTCGGCGGCGCCCACGTCGGCGGCGATGTCGCCGATCAGCACGCAGCGGGCCGGCTGCACGCCGAGCGCGGCGCACGCATCGGTGACCATGCCCGGGGCGGGCTTGCGGCAGCGGCAGCCGTCGTCCGGTGCGTGCGGGCAGACCTGCACGGTGTCGAAGGGCCCCAGCAGCTGCTCGACCCGGGCGTTGACGGCGTCCACCTGGTCACGGGTGAGCAGGCAGCGGCCCACCCCGCTCTGGTTGGTGACCAGGCCGGTGCGCACGCCGCGGGCACGCAGGGCGTCCAGCGCGGCGCGGGCGCCGTCGACCGGGCGGACCTGATCGGGGTCGCCGTTGTAGGGCACGTCGTGCACCAGGGTGCCGTCGCGGTCGAAGAGCACCAGGTCGGGCAGGCCGCGCCACGGCGTGACCCGGCGGTGCTGCACGACCCCGCGGACCAGGTGCCCGACGGCCAGCGGTGGGATGGCCACGCTGGTCAGCGCCATGGTGGCCACCTCGGCGGGGTCCCGCGGGCCCGGGGCGATCCGGGCCCAGGCGAACTCGGCGGTGCCGGCGGCCCAGCCGAGCGCGGCGAGCGCCGCTGCCCGCGGCCTCCCGGCGAGGCCCAGCCCGACCGCCGCCACGCCCGCCCCGGTGACCGCCAGGTGCTGCGGACGCCGGCCCACCGGCGCGGCCGCACGCTCGCGCCAGCCCGGCCCGTGCAGCCGGCGCATGAGGACGTCGTCGGCGTTGCCGGCCTGCACCCGCACGCTGACCCGGCGGTCGACCGGGCGCACCGGGTGCGTGATCCGCCGCCGGCCCACCACGAGCCGCGCGCCGGTGTCCATCACCCGCAGCGCGAGGTCGGAGTCCTCCCGGAACGCCCGCGGGAACCGCTCGTCGAAGCCACCGACCTCCGCCAGGGCGGACCGGCGGTAGGCCAGGTCGGCGGTGATCCAGCGGCTGGTCGCCAGGCCGGCGGTGCCGCGCTCCCAGTCGGTGGGGCGCCGGTGCGCAGGCAGCGGGACGCGCACCCGGCCCTGGCTGCCGGCGACGTCGTCCGGCAGGTCGGCGAGGTCCTCGGCCAGGCGGGCGTACCAGTCGGGGTCGGGCACCACGTCGTCGTCGAGGAAGGCCGTCCAGGGGGTGCGGGCGGTGCGCCAGCCCAGGTTGCGGGCCCGGGCCGGGCCGCCGCCCCCGGAGCGGACCACCCGCACCGGCGGCAGCCCCGCCCGCGCGGGCTCCAGCACCGGCCCGGAGGGGCGGTCGTCGACCAGCACGAGCGCGGCCGGACGCGGGCCGGCGGCACCGGCGAGGGCGTCCAGCAGGGCGTCCAGCGACGGCCGACCGATGGTCGGCACGACGACGGAGACCTGTTCGAGACCGGTGGGCACCCGTGCCTCGTGCCCGGCACGGTCGCCGGGAAAACACTACGGCCTTGAAGTGTTGCGATTCACCCAGTTCAGCGACACGGTCGAGGCTCGATCGCACGGACTCCCGAGGCCCCACCGTCCTCCGGCCGACGAAGCCGGGAGGCCCCACCGGACTCGAGCCCGAGAAAGTCAGGCGGGGCGGGGTCAGCGGCGGGTGCGGGCGGCGGCGGAGACCCGGGCCAGGGCGTCGGTGACCACGCCCACGTCGTCCCCGAGGAGGGTCAGCAGGTGGGCGACCATCTCGTCGTGGGTGCGGGCCGCGGCGTCGAACCGCTCCCGGCCGGCCGGGGTCAGCCGGGCGTGCAGCAGCCGGCGGTCGCCGCCGGAGCGCTCCCGGGTGACCAGCCCCTCGCCCACCAGCCGGCCCACCGTGCTGGTGACACCGGGCCGGGACAGCCCCACGGCCTCGGCGACCTCGCTCATGCTGGCCCGCTCACCGGGCGCCTCGGCGATCCGGCGCAGTGCTTCGAACCCGGTCAGCGACAGGCCGTGCAGCTGGTGCAGCGCGGAGTCGACCCGGCGGGTCACCCGGTCGTGCACCTGCACGATGCGCAGCCAGGTCTCGGCGGTGCCGGGAGCGGTCCCGGGCATGCCGGCGACGTCCCGGGGCACCCCCCGGGACGGGGCGTCGTCGGGTCGGTGCACGTCCGTCATCGTCCCCGACGCCTCATCGGCCGGCTCGTCGCCCGGGGGACGGCGACGGCGTCCCGACCGGCCCGCCGGGCGCCGCCCGACGGTTCCCGACGACGGCCAGGCCGACCGCGACGGCCAGCAGCAGCACCCCGCTGCCGACCAGCTGCCACGGCGCGCCACCCCCGTCCGCGGACGACGACCGGGCCGCCACCTCCAGCCCCACCTGCGCACGGGCCGCCGAGTCGGCACCGACCAGCCGCACCCGGGCGGCTCCGTCCGGGTGGTCCGCGGGCACCTGGACGTGGGCCAGCACGGCGCCGTCGGACTCGGCGGTGACCGCGGCCAGCGGCTCGTCCACGCCGTCGATCGTGACGGTCACCACCTCGCCACCGGAGAAGCCGGAGCTGTGGATGGTGACCATGCCGCCCGGCCTGACCACCGCGGCCGGCGGCGGGTCGGTCGGGACGGCGGGCGCCTCGGTCGGCACGTCGGTCGGTGCCGTGCCCGCGCTCCCCCCGGGGCCGGCGCCGGCCGGCCCGCCGGTCGCGTCTGCCGGCACCGCGGCGGGCTGCTCGGCGGGCACCGGATCCGGGGAGCCGGTGGTGTCAGCCGTCCCGGCGGGCACCGTCCCGTCGGGGGCCGTCCCGTCGGGCGCTGTCGCGGGGTCCGGTACGGCCACCGGGCCGGCGCCGGGCGTGCTGCCGGCGGCGACCGGGGCCGGCACCTGCGCGGGGTCCGCGGCGGGGGCGGTGATGGCCGCGCACTCGTGCTCGGCGGGGCGCACCCAGTGGTCCAGGTCGATCGGCTCCACGGGCTGCCCGTCCACCCGGGCGAGCTGCAGGGCGACCGACAGCTCCGACCCGAAGGGCACCTCCTGGCTGACCAGCTCGGCGGAGCCCGAGGCGGCCAGCACCGCGGTGTCCTCCCCGCTGGGGGTGCGGTCGGTGACCAGGGTGACGGTCAGGCCGATGTCGCCGTTGACCACCCGCACGCGCACCACACCGGGCCCGCAGCTCGGGCCGGCGACCACCTCGACCGTGGGCGCGGCCGGGTCCTCGATGGCCGCGGCACCGGTGGGCAGCAGCACCGCGCCGGCCGGGAGGAGGGCGACCAGCACCAGACCGCTCAGCGCCCGCAGCCGCGCAGCGCCCGGGAGGGGGACGGGCAGGCTCGTCGTGATCGGCACAGACGTCCCCCTGACGGTTGCGCGATGGCCCGCCGATGCTCTCCCGGGAGCGCGCAGGTGACACCGTCGTCAGCGGCGTGTCGCCGGTCGGGCACGCTGCGGTGGCGTGTCGCCCGGCGTGTCGCATCCGGCCGGGAGCCACGCCGTCCTCGATGGGGTCGGGAGAGCGGGATCACTACGGTGTCCGGCGTGATGTCAGCAGCGGGCACCGGGCGGCAGCGGCAGGACCAGGTCTACCGGGCGGGGGCCTACGGTCGGCTCCCCGCGGTCCCGACGTCGGCCCGGCGGCTGCAGCGGGCCGCCCGCCGGCGGCTGTCCGCCCGCGCCTACGCCTACGTCGCCGGCGGCGCCGGGGACGAGGACACGCAGCGGGCCAACCGGGCGGCCTTCGACCGGTGGGCGGTCGTGCCGCGGGTGCTGCGCGACGTCAGCGCCCGGGACACCTCCGTCGAGCTCTTCGGACGGCGGCTGCCCGCGCCCCTGCTGCTCGGACCGGTGGGCGCGCTGGGGCTGGTGCACCCCGACGCCGACCTGGCCGTGGCCCGGGCCGCCGCGGCCACCGGTGTGCCGATGGTCTTCTCCAACCAGGCCTCGGTGTCGATGGAGACGTGCGCGGCCGCGATGGGCGACTCCCCGCGCTGGATGCAGCTGTACTGGTCGACGTCGGACGACCTGGTGGAGAGCCTGGTCGCCCGCGCCGAGGCCAGCGGCTGCGACGCGCTCGCCGTCACGCTGGACACCACCATGCTCGGCTGGCGCCCGCGCGACCTCGACCTCGGGCACCTGCCCTTCGCGGCCGGCACCGGCATCGCGCAGTACACCTCCGACCCGGTGTTCCGCCGGCTCGTCGCCGAGCGGGTCGCGGCCGCCGAGCCGCGCGGACCGCAGCCCCGGCCCACCGCGAGCGCCGTCCGGACGCTGGTCGGCATGGCCCGCGCCTGGCCCGGACCGCTGTGGGACACGCTGCGCTCCCCCCTCCCCCGGGCCGCCGTCGAGACGTTCCTGGCCATCTACTCCCGGCCCTCGATCACCTGGGCGGACCTGGCCTGGCTGCGCTCGCGCACCCGGCTGCCCATCGTGCTCAAGGGCGTCCTGCACCCCGACGACGCCCGCCGGGCCCTGGACGAGGGCGTCGACGGGGTGATCGTCAGCACCCACGGCGGCCGGCAGGTGGACCGCTCGATCGCCGCGCTGGACGCCCTGCCCGACGTGGTCGCCGCCGTGGCCGACCGGGTGCCGGTGCTGCTGGACAGCGGGGTGCGCACCGGCGGTGACGTGTTCACCGCCGTCGCCCTCGGCGCCCGGGCCGTGCTGCTCGGCCGGCCGTACGCCTACGGCCTGGCCCTGGCCGGCACCGACGGCGTCCGCCAGGTGGTGGAGGACGTGCTCGGCGAGTTCGACCTGACCCTCGGTCTGACCGGCCACACCTCGGTGGGCCAGCTGACCCCCGACGTCCTCCGCCCCCGCCCCCGCTGACCCCCGCCCTCCCAAAGGGTCCGCCCGACAGGGCCGTTCCCGCGAAAGTGGCCGCCCCCCAGGGCCGTTCCCGCGGAAGTGGCCGCCTCAGAGGGCCGTTCCCGCGAAAGTGGCCGCCCCACAGGGGCCGTTCCCACGGAAGTGGCCGCCCCACAGGGCCGTTCCCGCGGAAGTGGCCGCCCGTGAGGCGGGTTCCCGCGGCTGGACGGCGGGGTCAGCGGCGGGCGGCGAGCGCAGCCAGGACACGCCGGACGACGCGGTCGAGATCACGCAGGTCGGCGGCGCTGACCCGGATGACCAGCCACCCCGCCGCCTCGAGCCGGTCGAACCGCTCGTCGTCCCGGTCGATCTGGCGCCCCACGAAGTGGTGGTCACCCTCGTACTCGAGCAGCACCTTCTCCTCCGGCCACCCGAAGTCGACCCGCGCCACGAACCGCCCCCGGTGGCGCACCCGCAACTGGGGCACGGGCGTGAGACCTGCCAGCACGAGGGCGACGCGCACCCAGGACTCCGGGAAGGACTCGGCCCGGGCATCCGCCATCTCGACGGCACGCCGCACCCGGGTGACCCCGAACCGGCCGGCACCCTCACGCACCAGCCGGTCCAGCTGCTCCCGGTCCAGCCGGCCCGCCCGCAGCATCGCGTCCAGCACGCCGACGGCCGTGCCCAGCGGCTCCAGGACGGCGACGTCCCAGGCCGTGCGGACCGCCGTCGTCACCGGTGTGCCGTCGACCAGCTCGACGTCGGACGGCCGGAGGTCGGTGGCGTGCACGCGCACCTGCCGCGGCCCCGACCAGCGCACCTCGGGCGGGCAGATCACGGTCACCGGTTCACGCGGGCCGGCCGACGGGGCGTCGTGCCAGGCGGCCGCCGAGTGCCCGCCGATCGCGGCGCCCGGCGGGAGCAGCAGCCCGACGCCGGTGCAGTACAGCCGGTGGTCGACGGGGAGCCCGGGGTCCGCGTAGACCCCGTGCACCAGCCGCCGGTAGCTGCTCTCCCGGAGCTGACGCCGGGTGAGCACCCCGGCGGCGATGGCGTGACTGCCGATGAAGACGCCGTTCAGGTGGTGTCGAGGCACCGCGCCAGCCTGCACGCGATCGAACCGCCGCTCGCGGTTGTCCACAGGCTCCGTCCGCTCCCGCGACAAGGCCCCGACGACGGCCACGACTGCGAGAACGACCCCCCACGACGGCCACTTCCGCAGAAAGGGCCATCCAGAGCGGCCACTTCCGCGGAAAGGGCCATGCAGAGCGGCCACTTCCGCGGGAAAGGCCACAGGAGGCGGCCACGACCGGGCGGAGGGCCGAGCGGGGATCAGGTGCGCAGGGTGCCCAGGCGCAGCTGGACGTGGCCGGACCAGAACGAGCGGGCCTCGACGTCGGTGCACCGCTGCTCGACGGCGGTCCACGGGTGGGCGTCGGGGTCGACGCCGCCCAGGCGCATCGCGAGGTCGGCGAGCGGCCGGAGCGGCCCGGACGCCGGCTGCATGTCGACCACCACCACCCGCGCCCCTGGACGCGCCCGGCCGACCGCCCGGGCGAAGGCCACCGGCCACGCCGGGATGATCGACAGCGCGTACGTGCAGACGACGGCGTCGAACCCGCCGGGCAGCTCGTCGACGGCGGGCGAGGTCGCGTCCGCGGCCAGGAACGTCGCGCCCGACCAGCCACGCGCGCGGCGCCGCGCGGTGCCGAGCATCTGCGGGCTGGCATCGACGCCGTGGAACGTCGCCCCGGCGGCGCGGACGAACGGCAGGTCCAGCCCGGTGCCGCAGCCCACGTCGAGCACGCGCTCGCCCGGGCGCAGGTCCAGCAGCTCGAACGCCGCGCGCCGTCCCCGCAGGTAGACCGGCCACTCGGCCGAGAGCAGGTCGTAGCACGGCGCCACGGTCGTGTAGCGCGGACCGAACAGCCGCATGCCCCCAGCATGGATCATCGGTGCCATGAGCCGCCGCAGCCCCGACCTGCTCGTGATCGGCGCCGGCACCGCCGGGCTGGTCGCCGCCCGCACGGCCGCCGCGCTGGGGGCCCGGGTGCTGCTGGTCGAGCGGGACCGCTTCGGCGGCGACTGCCTGTGGACGGGGTGCGTGCCGTCCAAGGCGTTGCTCGCCGCGGCGGAGGCAGCAGCGGCGGTGCGCGGCGCCGCCCGCTTCGGCCTGCACGCCGAGGTCACCGGCATCGACACCGCGCAGGTCATGGCCTCGGTCCGCCGGGCGATCACCGCCATCGAGCCGGACGACGCACCGCAGACCCAGCACGCGAAGGGCGTTCGGACGGCGACCGGTGACGTGGCGTTCACCGGCCCGGACACGGTGACCGTCGACGGTGAGCCGCTGCGCTTCCGCCGGGCCGTCGTGGCCACCGGCTCGCACCCGGTGCTGCCGGACGTGCCGGGCCTGGCCGACGCGGACCCGCTGACGTCGGACTCGCTGTGGGACCTGACCGGGCTGCCGGGGCGGGTGGCGGTGCTCGGCGGCGGCGCGATCGGCTGCGAGCTGGGCCAGGCGATGGCCCGGCTCGGCGTGCAGGTGACGCTGGTCGAGCCGGGGCCCCGGCTGCTCGCCGGCGAGGACCCGGCCGCCGCGGCGCTGGTGCAGGCGGCACTCGTGCGGGACGGCGTCGACGTGCGCACCGGCCGGCACGCGACCGGCGTCGAGGCCCACCGGCTGCACCTGGACGACGGCGCGACGGTCACGTTCGACCGGCTGCTGGTGGCCGCCGGCCGCGCCCCGCGCACCGACGGGCTGGGCCTGGCGGCCGCCGGCATCCAGCGGGACGAGCGCGGCAACGTCCGGGTCGACGCGCAGCTGGCCACCACCAACCCCCGGGTGTGGGCGGCCGGCGACGTCACCGGGCACCCGCGGTTCACCCACCTGGCCGGGGTGCACGGCAGCCTGGCCGCGGGCAACGCCGTCCTGGGGCTGCGCCGGTCGGTGCGGCTGGACGCTGTCCCGCGGGTCACCTACACCTCGCCCGAGCTGGCGGCGGTGGGCGCGCCGACCGCCGAGGACGCCGAGCGGCCGGCCGGGCACCGGGTGCTGTCGCAGTCGCACGAGCACAGCGACCGGGCGGTCACCGACCAGCGCACCGACGGGGTGACCAGGCTGGTCGTCGACGGCCGGCGCCGGGTCGTGGGTGCCACCGTGGTCGGGGCGCGGGCCGGGGAGTCGCTGGCCGAGCTGACCCTCGCGGTCACCCAGGGCCTGACCACCACCGACCTGGCCGGCACCGTGCACCCCTACCCGGCCTACACCGACCCCACCTGGGACGCCGCGGTCGCCGACGCGACCGGCCGGCTGCAGGCCGGCCCGGCCCGGCTGGCGGTCACCGTGCTGCGCCGGCTGGCTCAGCTCAGGGCGCGGTAGCCGGCCACCACCCGCTGCAGCGAGGACACCGCCACCACGGCGGCCCAGACCACCGCGACGTCCGCGGCGACCCAGGGCACCACCAGCCACAGGGCGTGCACGGCGATCGTCTCGGTGCCCTCGGCCAGCCCGCCCAGGAAGGACAGCGACCGGCCGTCGTCGATGGTCCGGCCGCTGCGCTCGGCGATGCTGGAGAAGGCCAGGAACGCCGTCCCGTTGACGTAGTAGGCCAGCAGGACCGCCAGGAACGGCCACCACGGCTCGCCGTGCCCGGCGGTGGCGCCGACGGCGACCCCGACCACCGTCGAGCCGTAGACGACGAAGTCGCAGGTGATGTCCAGGAACCCGCCGGCGCCGGCGTCGCGGGGGCCCCGGCGGCGGGCCAGCGGGCCGTCCAGCCCGTCGGCGAGCCGGCTGACCAGCCACAGCACGAGCGCCACCGGCCACAGCTGCGCGGCGCTGGTCACCGCGCTGCCCAGGCCCAGGACGAGGCCGGCGACGGTGAGCCGGTCGGGGGTCAGGCCGGGCCGGTCGAGCACGGCCGCGACCCGGTCCAGCGGGCCGGCCAACAGCGCGCGGACCGGTCTGTCCAGCATCGGCACCCCTCCCGACCTGCGGTGTGTCAGGCTCGGTCCCGACGTCGGCAGTCTCCCCGCTGCGGCGGGGCGACGGAGGGGCAGGTCTCGTGCACGGGGGACGACGGGCGGCGCTGGCCGCCGCCGTGGTGGTGCTGGCCGGGTGCGCGGCACCCGACAGCGACGCGACGCAGGCCGAGGGGCAGAGCTGGGACCAGGTGCTCGCCGAGGCCGACGGCCAGACGGTGTCGCTGTGGATGTACGGCGGTGACGAGGCCGGAAACGCCTACGTCGACGACGTGCTCACCCCGGCCGCCGCCGACCTGGGCGTGACGCTGCGCCGGGTGCCGGTGGCCGAGACCACCGAGGCACTGGACCGGGTGCTGGACGAGCGGCAGGCCGGCGTCGCCGACGGCGAGGTCGACCTGGTGTGGGTCAACGGGGCGAACTTCGGCACCGGCAAGCAGGCCGGCGCGTGGCTCTGCGGCTGGGCCGACGACCTGCCCAACGCCCGGTACCTGGCGCCGGACGACCCGCTGCTGGCCGAGGACTTCGGCACCCCGGTCGACGCCTGCGAGTCCCCGTGGCACAAGGCCCAGTTCACCCTGGTCTACGACAGCGCCGCCGTGCCCGACCCGCCGACCGACCTGGCCGGGGTGCTCGACTGGGCGCGGGCCAACCCCGGCCGCTTCACCTACCCGGCGCCGCCGGACTTCACCGGCTCGGTGTTCGTCCGCCAGGTGCTCACCAACGTGGCCGCCGACGACGTCCCGCTCGACTACTCCGCGGACGCCTTCGACGAGGTGACCCCGCCGCTGTGGGACGTCCTGCGCGAGCTGCGGCCCAGCCTGTGGCGGGAGGGCCGGGACCAGCCGACCTCGCAGCAGGAGCTGGACCGGCTCTACGCCGACGGCGAGGTCGCGATGACCATGACGTACGGCCCGGCCACGCTCACCGACCTGGTCGCCGACGGCACCTTCCCACCGACCACCCGCGTGCTCACCCTGGACGACGGCACCTTCGGCAACGCCAGCTTCCTGGCCCTGCCGGCGTCCTCCGGTTCGCAGGCCGGTGCCCAGGTGGTGGCCGACCTGGCGCTGTCCCCCGCCCAGCAGGTGGCCAAGGCCGACCCCCCCACCTGGGGCCAGTTCACCGTGCTGGACCTCGACCTGCTGCCCGCGGCCGACCGGGAGGCCTTCGACCGGCTGCCGGCCTCGCCCGTCGTCCCGCCGTTCGAGGAGCTGTCGGCGAACGCCCGGCCGGAGCTGTCGGCCGCCTGGGTCCCGCCGCTGGACGACGGCTGGCGGCGCGAGGTGCTGGGCAGCTGATGGCGCGTCCGCTGCCCCGGCCGGGCACCGCTCCGGGTTGGCCGGCCCTGCCGGCGGTGGTGCTCGTGCTCGCCGTCGTCGGCGCGGGCCTGGTCACCGTGCTGCTGCAGGCGCTGGGCCTGCTGCCGCTGATCGGCGTGCCCCGGCTGAGCGGGGCGGCGTTCGGCGACGTCGGCCGCGACCTCGGCACCGGGACGGCGCTGTCGCTGGCGATCGCCGCCGCGTCCACCGCGGTGGCCGCCGTCGTCGGGCTGGCGACGGCGCTGCTGCTCACCGGCCGCCGCTGGCTGGGCGCGGCCGCGGCGCTGACCGTGCCGGTGCCGCACCTGGTCGGGGCGGCGGCGATGGGCCTGCTGCTCGCCGACTCGGGCGTGCTGGCCCGCTGGACCGGGATGGCCGGCTGGCCGGAGCTGGTCGGCGGCCGCTGGTGGGTGGCGGTGGTGGCCGAGTACGCCTGGAAGGAGTCGGCGTTCGTGGCACTGCTGGTCGCCGGCGCCCTGGCCGGGCGGCTGGGCCCGCTGCGGGAGACGGCGGCCCTGCTCGGGGCCGGGCCGTGGCGGCGGCTGCGACACGTCACCCTGCCGCTGGCGGCGCCCGCGCTGCTGGCCGCCTGCACGATCAGCTTCGTGTACGCCTTCGGCTCCTACGAGGTGGCGGCGCTGCTGGGCCGCGCCAGCCCGGAGCCGCTGCCGGTGCTGGCCTACCGGCTGTCCCGGTCGATCCAGCTCACCGAGCGCCCGCAGGCCGCTGCGGCCGCCGTCGTCCTGGTGGTGGTGGGCCTGGCCGTGGTGGCGGTGGCGGCTGTGGCGCTGCGCCGCAGCCTGGCGCGGACGACGTGACGGCGCTGCGCCGGCTCACCGGCGTGGGGCTGGCCGCCTGGTTCCTGCTGCCGCTGGTGCCGTTGGTGCTGTGGGCGGCCGCCGACGTGTGGCGCGCGCCGGCGGCGCTGCCGCAGCAGTGGGGGTCCTCCGGCTGGTCGGCGGCGGCCGCGGCCGGGGGCTGGGCGGCCGCGGGACGGTCGCTGGGGCTGGCCGCCGTCGTCGCCGTGCTCGGCACGCTGCTCGGGGCGGCGGCTGCCGCGGCCCTCGACGGCGGCCGGCTGCGGGCACCGCGCACGATCACCGCGCTGCTGCTGGCCCCGGTCGCGTTGCCGCCGCTGGCTGTCGCGCTCGGGCTGGACGTGCTGCTGCTGCGGCTCGGCGTGCCCGCGCCGGTGGGCGTGGTCGCGGTGCTGACCGTCGCTGCGCTGCCGTACACGACGTACGCGCTGCGGGTCGCCCTGGCCGGGATGGACCGCGGCTACGCCGAGGAGGCCCGGCTGCTGGGTGCCACGCCCGCGGTGGTGTGGCGCCGGGTGCGGTTGCCGCTGCTGGCGCCCGCGGTCGCGACGGCGGCACTGCTGGCGTTCCTCGTCGGCTGGAGCGACTACGTGGTGACGCTGACCGTCGGCGGTGGGCAGCTGGTCACCCTGCCGCTGCTGCTGGGGTCCGCGGCGTCCGGGGTGGGCGACGAGCCCACGGTCGCCGCCCTCGCGCTCTCCGCCGTCCTGCCCCCGCTCGCTGCCGCCCTGCTCGTCGCCCGCCTCGCCCGCGGCCGCACCGGATGACCAGTCCCGATCCGGCCACCCCAGCGAGGACGCCCACTCCCCCAGCGGCCACGTCCGCGGAAAGGGCCACGTCTCCGGCGGCCACTTCCGCGGAAAGGGCCACTCCGGCGGCCACTTCCGCGGAAACGGCCATGTCTCCGGCGGCCACTTCCGCGGAAAGGGCCACCGAGGCGGCCACTTCCGCGGGAAGGGCCACGACTCCGGCGGCGTCCGGGGGGTGGGCCGGATCGGACGAGGGGCTGGTGCTGGACGGGGTGACCCGGCGGTACGCCGTCGGCGGGGCGGCGGCGCTGGACGGGCTGACCGTCCCGGTGCCGGGTGGGGCCTGCCTGGTGCTGCTGGGCCCCTCGGGCTCGGGCAAGTCGACCGCGCTGCGGCTGGTCGCCGGGCTCGAGCCACTGGACGCCGGACGGGTGCTGCTGGACGGCGCCGACCTGGCCGGCGTGCCACCCGAGCGCCGCCGGATGGCGATGCTGGCGCAGCGGCCGCTGCTGTTCGGCCACCTGTCGGTGCTGGACAACGTGGCGTTCCCGCACACGGTGCGCGGGGTTCCCCGGCGCCGGGCGCACGCCGACGCCCGGGCCCGGCTGGATGCCGTCGGCCTGCCCGGGTTCGAGCGCCGGCGGCCCGGGGAGCTCTCCGGGGGGCAGCAGCAGCGGGTGGCGCTGGCCCGCGCGCTCGCCGCCGGCCCCCGGGTGCTGCTGCTCGACGAGCCGACCACAGGCCTGGACACCGGTGCCCGGGCCGAGGTGCACGAGCTGCTGCGCCGGGTGCGCGCCGACCTGACGCTGCTGCTGGTCACCCACGACCCGGTCGAGGCGGCCACCCTCGCCGACCGGCCCGGGGACCGGGTGGCGGTGCTGCGGGACGGGCTGCTGCAGCAGCACGCACCGGTCGGCGAGCTCTACGCCCGGCCGGCCTCGCTGACCGTGGCGCGGCTGCTGGGCGGGCGGACGGAGGTCCCCGGCACCGTCCGGGCCGGGCGGCACGTGTCCCCGCTCGGGGCGCTGCAGCTGCCGGTGCCGGTGCCGGCCGGCCCCGGGGTGCTCGTCGTGCGCCCGGAGCTGGTCGAGCTCGTGCCCGCCGGGTCGGGGATCGCCGGCACCGTGGCCGAGGTGCGCGTGCTGGGCGCCCGCGCGCTGGTCACCGTGGCGGTCGCCGGTGCCGGCGGCACCGCCCGGGTGCACGCCGAGGCGCCGCTGGGCCGCCAGCCCGCCGTCGGGGACCCGGTCGGGCTGCGGGTGCCGGTCGACGTCCGGACCGTCGTGCCGCCGTCAGAGGACGGTGAGCGGCAGCAGCTGCCGTAGCTCGGCGTTGGCGACGGGGTCGAGCACCGAGTGCTGCACGCAGGCCGGCACCAGCTGCCCGGTCTCCGGGTGCGCCATCGAGTACGTGCAGGCGGCGAGCCGCTCCTGCGCGGCCAGCACCCGGGGCTCGGTCGCCGTCTCCCCCGCCTGCATCGCCGCCCACGCCGGGGCGACGTCGGCGGCGTCCATGAAGGCGTGCACCACGATGTTCAACGGCCGGACCCGGCCGCGGCGGGCCGCACCGGCCAGCCGCCGCAGGCCACCGACCCGGGCCACGAACCCGCGCAGCCACCGCACCGCCACCAGCACGTCGCCGGGGTGCCGGGCCAGCACCCGGAGCACCTTGACCGCCAGCAGTGCCGGCGGCGTGCCGGTGAAGGCGACCCCGCCGAAGTGGCCGAGGAAGGCGTCCCGGCCGGCCAGGTCGACCGGTGAGGTGTCGTCGCACCAGACGTACCAGGAGCCGTCCACCACCAGCCCGTAGGCGGTGCGGTTGCACCGCGGGTCGCCGAACTCCACCGCGGCGTAGGACGCCCGGGTGCCCAGCCCCTCCTCGATCCGGGCCCAGACGGCGTCGATCGAGACGTCGTCGTAGTCACCGCCGCGCCAGCGCCGCTGGTCCCCGACGAAGGCCGCGGGCTGGAAGGACATCATCCCGTAGCCCATCGGCAGCACCGCCCGCGCGACCTCGGCCACCTCGTCCAGGTTGGCCGGGGTGACGGTCATGTTGTGCGCCAGGAACGACTGGACGCCGTGCTCGGCCCGCAGGTCGGCGAACATCTGCACGAACGCCCGCCGGTGCTCGTGCAGCTCGGTCTCGCTGCGCGGCCGGACCGCGCCGCGCCGGCCGCGCATGAGGGAGTCCACGTGCGCGGCGAAGGACAGCCGGCGGAAGCGCGGGCGGCCCTCGGCGTCCAGCGCGACCGCCCGCAGGTAGTCGGCGTCGAAGTCGCCGTGCGTCATCGACATCGGCTCCCGGCCCGCGTCGCGCATCGCCTGCAGCGCGGCAGCGTGGTCGTCCGGTGGCAGCAGGCTGACCTCTCCGCCGATGAGCTGGGCGTGCGCGAACGGCCCGCGCCGCTCGCGCAGGTAGGCCATCTGCGCCCCGACCTGGGTGCGGGTGTGCTCGCCGTCCACCCGGACCTTGTTGGCGTCCGCGGAGTGGTAGCAGGGCGTGCAGGTCAGGTTGCACTTCGGGAACACGCCGTGGGTGCCCTCGCAGCCCACCGCGTGCCGGCCCAGGGTCTGGGCGGGGGTGCGCACGTGCTCGGGGAGCGCGGCCCAGCGTTCCTCCAGCACCCGGCGGGTGTGCGGGTGCACGGGGCGGGTCCGCTCGGCCAGCCGGCGCAGGGTCCTGATCGGGTGCACGGCGTCCTCCGGGTCGGGGAACGAACGAGGGCGGCGCCCAGTCTGCCCCGCTCCGCGCCGGCCCGTGGCACATCCGGGAACCCTTGACTTGATCATGTGCCCTGCGTCACAGTATTGGCGGGCGGGGGCAGCCGGCTGAGAATGGCCACCCATCGCTGGGTGGACCGACCAACGCGGCCAGACCGTCAGGACCGGCCCCCCGCCCGCCATCCGTCGCTCGCACGTGGAGCAGACTCCTCCCGCCCCTGTACCCGGCGGGAGGAGCTCACGGTGCCCGAGGTCGTGTTCGACGTCCGCTGGCCGGACGGGTCGGTGCAGGCGGTGTACTCGCCGTCCCTCGTGGTGGAGGAGACGTTCGAGGTCGGCCGCGCCTACGAGCTCGGCGACTTCCTCGACCGCAGCCGCACCGCCCTGCAGGTGGCCAGCGACCGGGTGCTGGCCCGGTACGGGTTCCCGTGCAGCCGCGCCGCGGCGGCGCTGGCCGGCATCGAGGGCCGAGCGGCCGGCTTCCCCGGCGGCGAGGTCACCGTGCTGGCGTTCCACCGCTGAGCAGCCGGGCGTGGCGCCCACCGACGCGGTCGTGTACTGAGGGACCGTGCCCGACGAGCTGACGACGACGGTCCCCGGCCTCTCCCGCCCCGTCCCGACCGGGCTGTTCGTGGGCGGCCGCTGGCGGGCGGCGTCCGGCGGCGCGACGTTCGCCGTCCTGGACCCGGCCGACGGGCAGCAGCTGGCCGCGGTGGCCGACGCGACCCCCGAGGACGCCACCGCCGCGATGGACGCCGCGCACGCCGCGCTGCCCGGGTTCGCGGCCACACCCCCGCGACAGCGCTCGATCATGCTGCGGCGCGCCTTCGAGCTGGTGCACTCCCACGCCGACGACATCGCCCTGCTGATGACCCGGGAGAACGGCAAGGCGCTGCCCGACGCGCGCGCCGAGCTGACCTACGCCGCCGAGTTCTTCCGCTGGTTCTCCGAGGAGGCCGTGCGCATCGACGGCGACTACCGGGTCGCCCCGGCCGGCGGCACCCGCACCCTGGTCACCCGCCAGCCGGTCGGGGTCTGCCTGCTCATCACGCCGTGGAACTTTCCGGCCGCCATGGCCACCCGCAAGATCGGGCCCGCGCTGGCGGCCGGCTGCACGGTGGTGCTCAAGCCCTCGGAGGAGACCCCGCTGACGGCGCTCCTGCTGGCCGAGCTGCTGGCCGAGGCCGGGGTGCCCGACGGCGTGGTCAACGTGCTGCCCACCACCGCCGCGCAGGACATCGGGGCCACCGTGATGGCCGACCCCCGGCTGCGGAAGATCAGCTTCACCGGGTCGACGGCGGTGGGCAAGCAGCTGATGCGCAGCGCCGCCGACCAGGTGCTGGTGAGCTCGATGGAGCTGGGCGGCAACGCCCCGTTCGTCGTCTTCGACGACGCCGACCTGGACGCCGCCGTCGACGGCGCGATGCTGGCCAAGCTGCGCAACGGTGGCGAGGCATGCACCGCGGCCAACCGCTTCTACGTCCAGGCACCGGTGGCCGACGAGTTCGCCCGCCGGCTCGCCGAGCGGATGGGCGCGGTGACCGTCGGCCGCGGGGACGACGACGGCGTCACCCTCGGCCCGCTGGTCAACGAGGCCACGGTGGCGAAGGTGGAGCGGATCGTGCGGTCCACCGTCGACGCCGGCGCCCGCGCGGTGCTCGGCGGCGAGCGCCCGGCTGGGCCCGGGTTCTTCTACCCGCCCACGGTGCTGATGGACGTGCCCGAGGGCTCGGCCGCACTCGTCGAGGAGACCTTCGGCCCGGTGGCCCCGATCGTCCGGTTCGACACCGACGAGCAGGCCGTCCAGCTGGCCAACGGCACCCCGTACGGCCTGGTGGCCTACGTGTTCACCGGCGACCTGGCCCGCGGGCTGCGGCTGTCCGAGGCCCTGGAGTTCGGCATGGTCGGGGTCAACCGCGGGGTGGTCAGCGACCCGGCGGCCCCGTTCGGTGGGGTGAAGCAGTCCGGCATCGGCCGAGAGGGCGCGCACGAGGGCCTGGCCGAGTACCTGCAGACCAGGTACGTCAGCTTCCCGCTCTGACGCCCGATCCCCTCCCCGCCGAGATGGCCATCTCGGCGGGGAGTTCGTGTCGGTCCTGTCCGGACGAGGTCAGCCTGTGGCGAGCTGCGGGACGGCGGCCGACGTCCGCGGCAGCACGGTCTCCAGGTACGACGTCGCCGCGGCGGCCGTGCCCACGTCGCGGCCGGCCTGCTCGGACAGGAACCAGCGGTGCTCCAGGATCTCGTGGAACAGCTCGGCCGGGGCCAGCCGGCCGGCCAGGTGCGCCGGGACGGCCTCGACCACCGGCAGGTACTCCTCGGCCACCCAGCGGTGCGCGGCGACCGTCTCGGCCACCGGGACGCCCGCGGCGCCCTCCAGCTGGGCGCGGTGGCTGCGCAGGTCGTCCAGCAGCCGCCGGGCCTGGTTCTCCGACACGTCCAGCCCGGTGAGCCGGGACAGCTCGCGGCGGTGCTGCCCGGGCTCGCGCACCCGCGTCTCCACCCGGACCCGGTAGCCGTCGCCGTCGGAGACCAGCTCGACCTCGCCGGCGTCGAAGCCGAGCGCGTCCAGCCGGGCGAGCCGGTCGGCGACACCACGGAACTGCTCCCCGCGGCCGACCAGCTCCTCCCGGCCCAGCTCGTCCCACAGCGCCTCGTAGCGGGGGCGGATGCTGCGCGCGGTCTCCACCGGGTCCACGTCGTCGGGCAGCACGCCGGCTGCCAGCAGGTCCAGCAGCTCGGCGCCGACCCGGTCCGCGGCGATGTCGAGGTCGAGGTCACGCTGGCCGGTGGACAGCCGGGCGTGCCGCTCGGTCGTCTCGGCGTCGACCAGGTGCGCGGCGACCGAGCCGGCGTCGGGCCGGAAGAGGGTGTTGGACAGCGAGCAGTCGCCCCAGAAGACCCCCGCCAGGTGCAGCCGCACCAGCAGCACCACGAGGGTGTCCACCAGCTGGTGGGCCGAGCGCTCGGTCCGCGGCGTGGAGAACAGGTGGCGGTAGCTCGTGGAGTACTCCAGGTACCGGGTCACCAGTACCGCCTCCTGGCCACCGGGCCGGTCGACGCAGATGCCGAGCACCCGCACCGCGGGCAGCCCGTCGGCCTCGAACCGGCCCAGCAGCGTGTACTCGCGCCGGGCCAGCGGCTCGGGCAGCTCCTTCAGCGCGTACACCCGGCCCTCGACCGCGACGAACCGCACGACGTGCCGGGAGAGCCCGCGCTGGGGCACCTCGACCAGCCGGTCGTCGTCCCAGTCCGCCAGCGGCTGGTGCCAGGGCAGCGTCAGCAGACCGGTGGCCGCATCGGCGGGCGGACGGAAGAGGTAGCGCATGCGGAACTCCCGGGGGACGGCGTCACGCCCATCGTGACAGCGCGGGACCCGCCGACCGGGGAGGCGCGAGCGTGATGTACCCAGCACTGTCGGTGACGATGTTCCGGTCCCCGCCCTGGGTGCGGACGGGGACCGGACCGGTCAGCCGCCCGGGGTGGGAGCGGCAGCGACCGCCGTCGCGTCCGGCGACGGGGCGGCCGGGGTCGGGAAGACCGGCAGCGGCACCTCGGGCCGCTGCTGCCCCGCGGTGCACCGGTCCAGCTGCAGCGGGACCCCGTAGCGGTCCAGCTCGGTGCGGGCGACCACGTAGTTCTGCGGGAACGACTGCGGCACCGGCACCCCGTCGGTGGCCTGCGGCTGCTCCAGCACCCGGTAGCAGCCGTCGGCCCACCACTCCTGCACGCCCACCTGGAGCGGACGGCCGTCCTGGTCGTAGAGCAGCACCCCCTCCAGCGGCGTGCCGTCGGCGGCGTACGGCAGCACGTCGGTGACCGGCCCGGACCGGGACAGCAGCGGGAACTGGCCCTGGGCCTGCAGCGCGGCCGGCTGGGACACCGACACGTAGACGGGCTCGCGCAGGCGGTCGCCGTGGGTCTGCGCGATCAGCAGCGCCAGCACCGCGAGCAGCAGCCCACCCGCGGCGACCAGCGCACCGAGGGCCCGCGGCAGCGTCTGCCGGCCCAGCAGGAACGAGCCGGCGACCGCGGCCGCGACCAGCACCAGGCCGATGCCCTGGCTGCCGAAGGGCGCGGGGACCGGGAAGTCGTCGACACCGTCGATCTGCAGCAGGCACGGCACGGCCACGAGCAGGTAGCCGCGCAGCACCCACCAGGCCGGGCGCAGGTCGGCCACCAGGCGCCGGGCCTCGCGGGCCGGGTGGGTGGCCAGCACCCGGTCCAGCCGGTCCCTGGTCCCGGCGCCGAGCCAGTCCGGCGCGCTCGCGCGGGCGGGCAGGCCGGCGGCGGCCCGCAGGTCGGCGGCGTAGGCGGCGGGCGCGCCGAGGCGCACGGCCACCGGCCGGTCGTCGTCCTCGTGGGACATCGCCTCCAGGTGCAGGGCGAGGTCCTCCAGCAGCGCCGTCCGGTCGTCCTCGGGCAGGTCGGCGAGCTGGCGGTCGACGGCGGCGAGGTACTCCCGCCCTTGAGCGGAGACGGCGGGGGTGGTCGGCGCGGTCATGCCGCAGCCGGCCCGAGCAGGACGCCGTCGACGGTGTCGACGAACGTCCTCCACGTCTTGGTCGAGTCCTCCAGCACCGAACGCCCCCTGTCGTTGATCGCGTAGTACTTGCGGTGCGGGCCCTCGTCGCTCGGGACGACGTAGGACGTCAGTGCGCCGGCCTGGTGCAGGCGGCGCAGCGTGCCGTACACGGACGCGTCCCCCACCTCGTCGAACCCCGCGGTGCGCAGCCGCCGCACCACGTCGTAGCCGTAGCCGTCGGCGCCGCGCACGACGGCGAGCACGGCGACGTCGAGCACCCCCTTGATCAGCTGGCTGGCGTCCACCGCCACCTCCCTCTCCATGTGCTGCAGCAGGGACGGTAGTGCGGCAGCCGCAGTAGCGCGGGAAGGTGAGGTCCGCCGGCGCGTCGCGGGCCGGCGCCGTCCGCCAGGACCGACACGAACAGCCCGCCGAGATGGCCATCTCGGCGGGCTGTGGGGCGAGACGGGAGCAGTCGAGGCCCGGACAGACGTCGGCCCCCGCGTCCACGAGGGAGGCGGGGGCCGGCGCTGTCTCAACCAGACGTGCACCCGAAGGGATTCGAACCCCTAACCTTCTGATCCGTAGTCAGATGCTCTATCCGTTGAGCTACGGGTGCGTGTGGAGCTGTTCTGTTGTGTGTCCCGGTGTTGCGCGGAGGCTCCGGGATTTGAACCCGGGATGGGGATTAACCCAAACCGCATTAGCAGTGCGGCGCCATAGACCGGACTAGGCGAAGCCTCCCAGTGCCCGAGTGCCCCCGGAACCACCGAGACGGAAGACTACCAGCGGCCCGGACGCCCCCTCCACCGGGGCCCGGCGGCCGGATGCCCGCGGGCACCCGGCCACCGGTCCGCTCAGACGGCGGCGACCTCGACCCGACGGGCCGCCCCGGCCACCGGGACCGGACGCCGACCGGGCAGCAGCGTGACGACGACGGCGAGCGCGGTGGCCACCGCCGACATGACCAGCGCGCCCTCGACCCCGGCCGGGGACTCGATCAGCGCTCCGCCGACCGCGGCACCGACGGCGGAGGCGCCGAAGGCCACGGTGGACAGCCAGGTGAAGGCCTCGGTGGTGGCGTGGGCCGGTGCGATCGAGCCCACCAGGGAACTCTGCACCGTCAGCGTCGGGGCGATCGCCGACCCGCCGAGGAACAGCACGCCGGCCAGCACCCAGGGGCTGGACACGGCCGCCAGCGGCGCCATGCCCAGGGTGACGCCGAGCAGGCCCCACCGGTAGAGCCGGGGCAGGGTGGGATCCGGGGGCAGGGCGGACGACGCCGACACCGAGACGACGCGGGCACCGAACCACAGCCCACCGGCCACCGACCCGAGCGCCCAGACGCCCAGCAGGACACCGGAGAGCCCGGGCGCGCCGGCGGCGTCGGCGAAGGCGGGCACGGCGACCTCGATGGCGCCGAAGCCGAGCATCAGGCCGGTGCCGCTGACCAGCACCCGCGGCATGCCGGGGGTGCGCACGGTGGCGAACAGGCTCTGCTGCACCGGCACCGAGGGCACCAGCGACCGCAACGCGGCACTGCCGGCCAGGCCCAGGGTGCCGATCACGCCCAGCCCGCCCGCCACGGCCAGCGCCCAGCCGGGGTCGGCGAGCAGCGTGATGACCGCGACCAGGGTCGGCCCGGTGACGAAGACGAGCTCGGTGGTGGTGGCGTCCAGGGCGAAGGCGGTGGGCTGCACCCGCGGGTCGGTGCGGGCCCACAGCGCGCGCACGGTGCCGGAGACCAGCGGCGTGCTCGCCCCGGCCAGGGCGGAGGCGGCGATCAGCCCGGCGGTGGGCGCCGCGGCGAGCACCGTGACGGCCAGGACGGCGAGCGACAGCGGGTACGTGACCGCCTCGACGAGCAGCACCGGCCGTGGCCCGCGACGGTCGGCGAGCCGCCCGAGCACGGGTGCGACCACGGCCATGGCGACGCCGTAGGTGGCCGAGGCGGCACCGGCCACCGCGTAGGAGCCGGTCTGCTGCTGCACCATCAGCAGCAGCGCGAGCGGCACCATCGCCGACGGCAGGCGGCCGGCGAAGCCGGAGACGAGGAGGACCGGGGCGGACGGGAGCCGCCACACGGTGAGGTACTGACGCACGGGATGCACTCGCTCGAGGACGAAGGAAACGGGAACAGTAGGCGGTCAAACGCAGTTGACCGCCTACATCTTCCCTCACCATAGAGCACGGGAGGTAGGGGGCCACGTGGATTACGACACCTACGAGTCGAACGCGGTCGAGCTTGCCGTCGACCTGGCGAACACCGGGCGCGACGTGCCGGGATGGGACGAGACCTTCCTCACTGCCCACGAGGACTGGTTCACCCCCGGTACCTCCCTGCACGCCGAGGGCCGGGACGTCGCCCGGCTGGCCGCGCTGGCCGACCTGGTGCGCTCGCTGGCCGCCGCCGACGACCAGGCGAGCGCCATGCGGGGGCTCAACGACCTGCTGGGGCTGGCCCGCCCGCGCCCGTACGCCACCGACCACGACGGCGAGCTGCACCTGCACTACGCCCGGGAGGACGCCGGTCTGCTCGAGCAGGTGACCACGACCGTCGCGATGGGCCTGTCCCAGCTCGTGGTGCAGCACGGCTGGCAGCGGCTGGGCATCTGCTCCGCCGAGACCTGCGACGACGTCTACGTGGACACCTCGCGCAACGCCAGCCGGCGGTACTGCTCCAACACCTGCGCCAGCCGCTCGACCGTGGCCGCCTACCGCGCCCGCCGGCGCACCTGACGACCCACGCTTTCTGTACAGAAAGCGCGAGGTGGGGGGGCGGGTACGGTCCCACGGTGCCGCATCCGCTGACCTGGGACGCCCGCCTGCTCGCCCGCGTCGGACGGCTGCCGGACACCCCGGCCGACGTCTGGCTGCGCCGGCTGTCCAGGGCCGCCGACCACGGCGTGCTGTGGACCGGGCTCGCCGTCGCCCTGGGCACCCGACGGGGCGTGCCCCGGCGGGCGGCCCTGCGCGGGGCCGGGTCGCTGGCAGCCTCCAGCCTGCTGGTGAACGCCGGCCTCAAGCACGTCTTCCGGCGGGTCCGCCCGGACATGGTGGGCGTCGCCCCCACCCGCGCGCTGCGCCGCACACCGCACACGCTGTCCTTCCCCAGCGGCCACTCCGCCTCGGCCGCGGCCTTCGTCACCGGCGTCGCCATGGAGAGCCCACGGCTCGGGGCCGCGCTGGCCCCGCTGGCGCTCGGCGTCGGGTACTCACGGGTGCACGTCGGCGTGCACTACCCGGGTGACGTCGTCGCCGGCATGGTGGTCGGCGGCGCCGTCGCCGCGGCCGGGCAGCACTGGTGGAAGGTGCGCCCGACCGCACCGGCCCGGGTCCGGCCCGGCCGGGACGCACCCGCACTGCCCGAGGGCGAGGGGCTGGTCGTCGCGGTCAACCCGCTCTCCGGCGACGCGCACCACGACCCGGCCGCCGAGGTGCAGCGCCTGCTGCCCCGCGCCGAGGTGCTCACCATCGGCCCGGACGCCGGGGTCACCGAGCTGCTCACCGAGGCCGCCGCGTCGGGCCGGGCGCGCGCCCTGGGCGTGGCCGGTGGCGACGGCAGCGTCGCCGCGGCCGCCGCCGTCGCGCTGGCGCACGGTCTGCCGCTGGCCGTCGTGCCCGCCGGCACGCTGAACCACTTCGCCCGCGACGTCGGCCTGCTCACCCCCCGGGACGCCGTCGACGCGGTGCTCGCCGGGAAGGCCGTCGAGGTCGACGTCGCCGCGGTCAACGGCACGCCGTTCCTCAACACCGCCAGCCTGGGCAGCTACCCCGAGATGGTGGCCCGGCGCGACCAGCTGAAGGGCCGGCTCGGCCGCTGGCTGGCCCTCACCGTGGCCGCGGCCCAGGTGCTGCGCACCGGCACCCCGGTGCGGATGACGGTCAACGGCCGGCTGATCGACGCCTGGATCCTCTTCGTCGGCAACGGCTGCTACACCCCGCGCGGGCTCTCCCCCGCGTGGCGGCCGCGGCTGGAGGACGGCCTGCTGGACGTGCAGTGGCTGCGCGCCGACCTGCGGTTCGGGCGCACCCGCGCGGTGCTGGCCACCCTGCTGGGGATCGGCGAGCACGCCCGCAGCTACGCCCAGTTCCAGACCACGGAGCTGCGGGTGGTCACCCGGTCCGGTCCGCAGCAGCTGGCCTACGACGGCGAGATCGGCGAGACGGCGACCCGCTTCCTGTTCACCAAGGGCGCCCGGCTCACCGTCTACTGCAGCCGCACCGACTGAGCGGCCCGCGTCGGGACGGGCCGGGTCAGCGCAGCCCGCGCCAGCAGGCCCGCAGGTAGCGGGCCTGCAGCGCCCGACGGCGGTCCGCGGGCAGGTCCGCCCGGCCCAGCACGGCGAGCATCGCGGGGAACCGGCGCCGGCGCCACAGCGCCAGCGAACGGGCGGCGGCGTCGGGGAAGAACGTCCGGTGCACCGCGCGGTGGTCGCCGGTGCCGATGCCGTGCCCCGCCGAGCCGGCGTGCAGCCGGATGCTCAGCGAGTGCCGGCCGGTCTCGGCCAGCTGCCCCTGGACCGCCAGCTCGGCGAGCAGCACGTCGTCGGAGGACGGGTAGCTGCCCAGCAGGCCGGTGCGCCACAGCGCCTCGCTGCGCACCAGGCCGGACAGGTAGGGCATCACCGCGATCGCGTGCGGCGTGCCGAGCAGGTCGACGTACTGCTCCAGCCGGCGCTCCAGGTCCGCCGACCAGCTGTGCGGCACCGCCAGCGTCGCGGTGTCCGGGTGCACCGCGCCGGTGGCGTCCACCAGGTCCCAGCCCGGCACGGCCAGCACCACCTCCGGGCGGCTCTCCAGCACCTCCAGGCAGTCGGCCAGGTTGGTGGCGGTGACCAGGTCGTCGCCCATGGCCCAGCGGAAGTACCGCCCCCGGGAGAGGGCGAACACCCGGTTGAAGTTGCGTCCCAGCCCGATGTTCACCGGGTTGCGCACGTAGCGGACCCGCGGGTCCGCGGCGGCCGCGCGGGCGCAGATGGCCGGTGTCGAGTCGGTCGACGCGTTGTCGCACACCACCAGCTCGAAGTCCCCGGCCGTCTGGTCGAGCAGGGTGGCCAGGGTCTGCTGGAGGTACCGCTCGCCGTTGTAGACGGGCAGACCGATGCTCACCAGGGGGACGGCGGAGGGCATGGCCGCATGCTGCCCGACAGCGGCGCGGCGGCAGGCACCCGGGCCGGCACGTCACACGACCGGGTGACGACCACCGCTGCGTCGGGTCGGCGCACCTGACCGGTCGGCTACCGGCACGGCACCGACGGTGACCGGTCGCGCCGCACCCGGTGGGCGGCCCAGCGGACCACCAGCAGCAGGACCAGCGCGGTGGACGCCTCACCGCCCTCCTCCAGGGTCGTGGCGACGACGGTCAGCCCCTGGTGCCCGGTACCGGCGACCTCCTGGGTCAGCTGGTCGAGCCCCAGCGCGGCCGCGGTGTCGGCGAGCAGTGCCAGCACGACGGCCGGCCCGCCCGGCACCGACCAGCGCGCCGCGGTGCGCCACAGCAGCACGGCGACGGCGACGCTCCCCGCCGTCGCCGCGAGCAGCACCACCGACCGCCCGTCCTCGTTCTCCAGGACGCTGTGCTCGCTGGTCAGCTTCGCCCAGCAGAGGGCGGCACCGACCGCGACCACCCCGACCCACCACCGGCGGACCGCCCCGGACGCAGCGAGCGTCCCGCGCAGCGCGGAGCCGGCGGTGAGCGCGAGCAGGACGGTCGTGAACAGCCGGGGCAGACCACCGATCGTGTCCGTCCCCAGCGCCGTCCGCGCGGCGGCGGGCAGGTCGCAGCCGGCGCGGGTGCACGCCAGGGTGGTCGCGAGGCTGGTGGCGAACAGCAGGACGCCGAGCGCCGCGACCCCGACTGCCCACCGGGGCACCAGCTGCGCGGGGGCGCCCGGCACGGCACGGACGTCCCGGCGCAGCGGAGGCGGGTGGCACGTCACGACGGCGATGGTCCCCCGCGACCCTGTGTGCCCGACGGACCGGGACCGGACCACCCGGGCTCCCAGGTCAGCAGGTCGCAGCCCCGTGCTGACCGAGCGCCGGCCGGGCAGCCGCACTACGGTCCGGGTGGGGTTGGTCCGGTGATCACCAGGGCACAGGACCAGCCGACGTCCACGATGGGAAGAGGTCTGCACATGTTGGTCCGCCGGATCGCCCGGCCGTTGCTCGCTGCGTCGTTCGTGTACGGAGGCGTCGACACCCTCCGCAACCCGTCGTCCCGCGTGCCCGGCGCCACCCCCGTCGTCGAGCAGATCACCGGGCAGGCGGACAAGACGCTGCCGGTGCAGGTGCCCCGCGACGTGGAGCAGTGGGTCAAGATCGACGCCGGGGTCAAGGTGACCGCCGGCTCGCTGTTCGCGCTGGGCAAGCTGCCCCGGCTGTCCGCGCTCGCGCTGGCCGGCTCGATCGTGCCCACGACGCTGGCCGGGCACCGTTTCTGGGAGGAGTCCGACCCGGAGAAGAAGTTCAGCCAGCAGGCCCACTTCCTCAAGAACCTCGGCCTGCTCGGCGGGCTGTTGATCGCCGCCGTGGACACCGAGGGCCGGCCGTCGGTCGGCTGGTGGGCCAAGCGCAGCGCGGCCGGGGCCGCGGCCGCCGCCGAGGCGAGCTTCACCAAGGCACAGAAGAACGCGGCCAAGGCGCAGAAGAACGCCGCGAAGCAGGCCAAGAAGGCCAAGAAGTCCGCCGGTCTCTGACCGGCCCGTGCCACCCCTGACGCCCGCGGGCGCGCTCCGGAGGATCGCCTTCCTCCTGGAACGCGCCCGCGAGCCGTCCTACCGCGTGCAGGCGTTCCGGACGGCGGCCGCGGTCGTCGACTCACTGGACGCCGACGAGCTGGACCGGCGCATCCGCACGCGGACCCTCACCGACCTCAAGGGCATCGGTGCGAAGACCGGCACGGTGGTCACCGAGGCGCACCGCGGCGAGCTGCCCGCCTACCTCGCCGGCCTGGAGCAGCAGTACGCCGAGATCGCCCCGCAGGCCAGCGCCGCCGCGGCCCTGCGGGCGGCGCTGCGCGGTGACCTGCACACCCACTCGGACTGGTCCGACGGCGGCAGCCCGATCCGGGAGATGGCGGAGGCCGCGATCGGCCTGGGCCACGAGTACCTCGCCCTCACCGACCACTCCCCCCGCCTCACGGTCGCCAACGGGCTGACCGCGGCGCGCCTGGAGCGGCAGCTGGACGTGGTGGCCGAGCTGAACGCCGAGCTGACCCCGTTCCGGGTGCTCACCGGCATCGAGTGCGACATCAACGCCGACGGCAGCCTCGACCAGGAGGCCGAGCTGCTGGGCCGGCTGGACGTCGTCGTGGCCAGCGTGCACTCCGACCTGCGGGCCGACCGGGCGGCGATGACCGACCGGATGCTGGCCGCGGTCGAGAACCCGCTCAGCGACGTGCTCGGGCACTGCACCGGCCGCCTGGTGATCGGTCGCCAGCAGCGCAACGGCACCCAGCGGCCACGGCCGGAGAGCCAGTTCGACGCCGAGGCCGTGTTCGGTGCCTGCCGGGACACCGGCACCGCCGTGGAGGTGAACTCCCGGCCCGAGCGGCTGGACCCCCCGATGCGGCTGCTCGCCCTGGCCGCCGAGATCGGCTGCGTGTTCGCCATCGACACCGACGCGCACGCCCCCGGCCAGCTGGACTGGCAGGACGCCGGGTGCGCCCGGGCCGTCGAGTGCGGGCTCGGCGCCGACGACGTGGTCAACACCCGCACGGCCGAGGACCTGCTGGCCTGGACCCGCAGCGGCTGACCCGGCTCAGGACGGCGGCGCTGCCGCCTCGGCGTCGCGGGCCGCGTCGTTGGCCTTGCCGAGCACGTGCACCTGGCGGAACCAGAACGGCACCGCGACCCAGTAGGCCAGCGCGAAGCCCCACGCCGCGCCCTCGGCGCCACCCAGGTACAGCCCGCCCAGGCCAAAGACGACGAGCATGCCGGAGACCGCGGCGTGCACGGCGAAGATCGCGTCCCCCCGGCCCATGCCGTACACGACGGTCGCCGGGCCGACCGACAGCAGGTTGCCCACCTGGCCGACGACGGAGGCCAGCAGCACCATGCGGGCACCGGCCCACGTGTCGTCCAGCAGCACCTCGCCCCAGGTGTCGGGGAGCAGCAGCATCCCGGTGCCCCACACCAGCCCGCCGACCGCGAGCAGCCCACCCAGCCCACCAGCGGCCAGCAGCCGGGGCCGGGTGCGCAGCTGCGGGCGCCGGGAGATCTCCGGGACACCGAAGGCGCCGGCGCTGGCCGCGAGCAGCGACAGCGGCCCGATCAGCACCTGCGCCCCGCGCAGCGACCCCACGTCGGACAGCGTGCCCAGCGCGCCGATCAGCAGCAGCGCCCCCTGGTAGGCGCCCTGGAGCAGCAGCGCCTCGGTGAGCAGCCACCGGGTGAGGTCCCAGTGGTTGCGCAACCACGTACGGGTGGCCCGCACCCGGGGGGCGGTCGCCCCCTGCTGGGCGCCGAGCACGGCCGCGGCCGCCGCCGCGAGGCCCCAGGCGATTACGAAGGGCACCGCGGAGTCCAGCCCCACGGCGAGCAGCACGCCGACGGCGACCAGCTGCAGCACGGTCCACACGCCGTCGAGCATCGCCGCCAGGTGCGGCTTGCCCTGGGCGAAGAAGGCCATCCGCCAGGCGTCCTGCACCAGTAGGCCGGGCAGCAGCAGCGCCATGGCGAGCAGCGCCGTGCCGACGCCGCCACCGGCGACGAGCCCGGCCACCAGGGCGAGGACGCCGAGTCCGAACCCCACCACGGCGGCGGTGCCGGTCGACTGGCCCGCGGCGGTGCGGAACTCGGCCGGGCCGACCGCGGTGAACCGCATCATCATCGGTTGGCTGCACAGCGACCGGGACACCAGGACGGCGACGGAGTAGACGGTGAAGGACACCGTGAAGGCCCCGAACGCCTCCTTGTCCACCGCCTTGGCGACCAGCAGCGACAGTGCCAGGTTGCTGAAGCTGGACAGCGCCTGGTCCACGAGGTTCCAGCCCGCACGGCGGGCCAGTCGCACCACGGTGCTGCGGCCGCCGCGGGCGGCGGGCTCCTCGACCGGTGCCGCGGGCTCGCCGGCCGGCGGGGTCACCTGGGCCGGGACGTCGGCGATCTCCTCCCGGTCCACCCCGTCACGGTAACCGCCGGCCCGGGGGCGGCCATCACCTGATCGGGTGCGCACCGCTGCGCCCACGGCGCCGTCCCGGGCGGGGACCGATACGATCTCTCCACCAACCCGAGAGTTGGGCTGGCACCCGTTCCACGGCCTCCGGGACCGACACAGAAGGGCAGGCCGCGTGAGAGTGCACGTCGTCTACCGCTACTACGCCGGTGAGAACATGAAGGACCGACCGGCCGGCTACAGCAAGACGCTGTGCCTGCAGTCGTTCCTGCGTGCGGTGGAGTCCGCCGACGTGGACGTCACCTTCCTCACCGACGGCCCGGCGACGAGCACGGACCGGCCGCTGATGGAGTCGGTGGGCACCGTGGTGCAGCTGCCCGGCGTCGGGATGCGGGGCTCGTACCTGGCCGCGCTGCGGTACGCGACGTCCGGCCGCTGGCCCGACGAGGACTTCGTGCTGTTCAGCGAGGACGACTACCTGTTCCGGCCCGACGCGCTGGTGAAGCTGACCCGCGCCGTCGAGGCCCTCCCGGACGTCGACTACCTGGCCCTGTACGGCGGTCCGCCGAACCCCGAGGTCACCACGGACAACGCCCTGAACGCCCGGGTGCCCGCCGGGTGGCGCACGCTGCCGCCGTGGGAGGTCGACGGCGACCGGTGGGTGCAGATCGACAACACCACCAGCTCGTTCGGCGGGCGGGTCGGCGCGCTCACCGAGGACATGGGCGTCTTCCGGTTCTGCATGGTGCCGCACAAGAACATGCTCCGGGACCACGACACGGGGCTGCTCCTGCAGGGCTACGAGCCCTACCCGTACGCGCCGCTGGTGAAGGCGATGGTGGGCCTGGCGCCGGGCGACCGGCGGGAGCGGGTCCGCTCGGCGGTGCTCGCCCCGTTCTACCTGGCCACGAACCTGCGGGCACACCGCCGGGCCTCCCGGCGCCGGTTGTTCCTGGCCGCCTCGCCGAACCTGGCCACCCACATGGAGACGGGGCTGATGGCCGCCGGCACCGACTGGGCGGCCGTGGCCGAGGACGTGCGCCGCTGGGCGGCCCCGCGACCCGTCGGCGACCCGGCGGCCGTGGAGCCGCCGGTCCGGCCCGGGGCCCGGGCCGGCGGCTGAACCCGACGGGCGGCGTCCCCGACGGGGGAACGGCTCAGAAGAGCTCGCGGTAGAGCGCGGCCGACTCCGGCATCCGGGTGTCCCCGTAGAGCAGCCACCGGCCGTCGTCGTTGCCGACGTTGTACTGCACCTCGTACAGCAGCTGCCCCGGCCCGGTGCCACCGTGCTTGCTGAAGAAGTCGTACATGCCCTGGATGAAGGCCGGCGAGTCGCCGGCGTCGGCGTTGCCGGACCACTCCGACACGACCAGCGGCTTGCCGACGCTCTTCGCGAACGCGAGGTGCTGGTCCAGGCCCTTGGGCCCGCCGAACTCGTCCACGTCGTCCAGGCTGGACGCCCAGTCGTCGGCGTCGGCCACGTAGGGGAAGTTGTTGTAGTAGTCCACGCCGAGCACGTCGACGTACTCGGCGCCCGGGAAGGTCTCCCGCCAGTCGATGCCGGTGTCGACCGACTCGCGGTTCACCGAGAACACCAGCTGCGACTCCGGGAAGACCTCCTGCTGCAGGGCCCGGTAGCGGATCCACGCCGCACGGAAGTCCTCCGCGTCGTCCTCGGTGACCTTCCAGTCGTACCAGTTGCCGTTCATCTCGTGGGCGAAGCGGATGTACATGGTGGCGGTGCGGTCGCCCCAGATCCCCTTGAGGTTGGTCAGCGACTCCCGCCAGCGGTCGTCGTAGTCGCCGGCGGCCGCGCCGGCCCAGGTCTCGCCGTCGCCGATCGCGCCCACGGCGACGTCGAGCGGGGCGTCGTAGCCGTCCAGCTCACCCCCGGGCTGCAGCTGGGTGAGCCGCACCATGGCGTCGTTGTTGTCCACCCACGTGGAGGAGACCTCGACCGGACGCCCGCGCCACTGCCCGATCTCGCCGGTGATCGACCCCGGCCCGGAGACCCCGGACAGCCAGGTCGCGTTCCCGCCGCCGGGGCCCTCGCCGGTGGCCGGGCCGTCGCCGTCCTCCCCCTGGGTGACGACGAGTGCCACGACCACCACCACGACGAGCAGGGCGGCCAGCAGGGCCCACAGTCGGGCGCTCGGCCCGCGGCGCGCGGCGGCCGGGGCGCTGTGCCGGGGCCCGGACTCGTCGAGCGCCGTCGACCCGCCGACGGGCGTGTCGGTCTCGGGTGGTACCGACATGGGGTCCTCCTCGTCGCGAACGGGTACGTGCAGCTGCGGCGCAGGCGAGCACACCGACCCGGGACCGGTCCGGGCTGCGACTCTCACCTCACCTGAGGGTGGGTCGACAGCGACTGTACCTGCTGGTCACCGCCATGATGCCCGTCCGGATCGACGTGGTGGCACCGGTCGGCGCACGCCCCGGGCCAGTGACACGGTGGGTGACCGGGGCACTACCAGCCGACCGAGGCCGGACGGCATCCTCCCACCCATCAGTGCGTGTCCGATCACCCTGCGCAGCGACCGCTCCGCTGACGCACAGCAGGCTCCCTGCCGGCGTTGCCCCACGTGGCTCGACGGCGTCCAATCCGGAAGGTTGTGGGGCAGTGGCCCACGACGACGTGGTCTCTGGAGGACTCTGTGGACGAACCTGGCATCCGAAGGCCCGCGGCACCGCCCCGCTGGTCGGTCTCGGTCAGTCCCGACGTGCTCGTCGGCTGCCTGGTGGCCGTCGCGGTCCTGGTCACCTTCAGCGCGGGCATCAGTGCCGCGCTGGTCACCGCCGCGACCCTGGTCTTCCTGTGGGGTCTGGTCGTCGGCGCCCGGAGCATGCTGGCCTCCCGCTCGTGGCGGGCGCCGGCCAGCTCGGCACACGCCCTGCTCGCCGCCAGCGCGCTCGCCGTCGTGGGCGCCGCCTCCGCCATCACCCTCGGCGAGGCAGCTCCCCCGCAGCAGACCGCCTCCGCCGCCCAGGAGCGCCCGGTCGACCGGACCGGGGACCCGGCGACCGTCGACGGCGGGGCGACCCCGGGGACCACGGCCGGCACCACCGGGCCCGACGTCGCCGGCACCACGCCCGACAGCAGCACGCCGGTCGGCCGGCCCGGCCGCAGCACGCCGCTCCCGGCCGTCGTGCCCGGCGACGACCCCGCGACCGGCACCACGTCGTCCTCCCGGCCGTCCAGCGGGCCGACCGTGCCCGGCGCGGCCGGCAGCACGACGTCGCCGACCGTGCCGCGGCTGCCCCAGCCGGGCGCGGCGGCCACCACCACCGCGCCCCCGGCGGCGACCACGTCGAGCAGCACGACCACCCCCGGCGCCGCGACCACGGCCCCGACCACGCCCCCGGTCACCACCCCGGCGCCGACCACCCCACCCGCGGCGGACACCGCCCCGGTCACGACCCCGGCGCCGGTCACCACCCCGGCCCCGGTCACCACCCCGGCGCCCGAGCCCGTCGAGGAGCCGGAGCCCAGCGCCGAGGCGACCGAGCCGGTGGCCGAGGCGACCGACTGGCTGGACGACTCCTCCGACGACCAGGCCCCGCCCTCGTCCTCGGAGCCCGAGCCGGGCTGGGACGAGCTCGTCGAGTCGATCAACGGCGGCTGACCCACCGGGACAGCAGCCGGCAGCGGCACGCACGACCTGCACCATCGACGAGGCCGGGGACGCACCGCGTCCCCGGCCTCGTCGCGTCTGCCCACCAGGACCTGCAGCGATCGCGGCAGACACCCCGTCCCGTCCTGTCCGGGTCGCCGTGCCGACACCCGGCGGCGGGCCGTCAGCGGACGGCGTCGCCCGTCGGTGGCCGGTCCTCGGTCACGGCGCTGCCCCGGCGACGGACCGGGCGCTGCCCGAGCACGCCCCAGCTCACCACGGCGTAGCGGCCCAGCAGGAGCTCGAACAGGACCGGCATCGCCAGCCCCGCACCCAGGGAGAGCACGAAGGCCAGCGCGGTGCTGTCCACCCCGAGCCGGCCGGTGACCACCGACATCCCGGACGTGCCGAACACGTGCAGCAGGTAGATGCCGAAGGAGAAGCCCCCGAGCCAGCCCAGCGCCCGGGAGCGCAGGTACCCGCGCACGGCCAGCAGGAGCAGCACCCCGCACACCCCGACGCCCAGGGACAGCGCCCGGTCGGGCACCGGCGGCCACGCCGCACCGCCGGCAAGGCCCCACAACCGCAGGGTCAGCAGCGGCACGAAGGCCACGCCGACCGCCACGACCAGGGGTCGACGCAGGAGCTGCCGCGGGAAGCGGTGGGCGGCCACGCCGATCAGGAAGAACGGCAGCAGCCGGAGCGTGCCGCCCAGGCTGAACAGGTCCGGGCTGACCGGGAGCAGGTCCACGCTGGTGACGAAGAACAGCAGGCACGCCACGGCGAAGGCGGCGCCCCACCCCGGCAGCCGACCCAGCGCGCCGAGCGCGTCGAGCAGACCGACCAGCAGGAAGATCAGGAAGATCGCCTGCAGGAACCACAGGTGCTCGTAGCTGAACACGAACACGCGCGGCAGGTCACCGGCCACCGGACGACGGTTGACGTCCGGGGCGGCCAGCTTCACCAGGAACAGCAGCGTGCCGACGGTGACCAGCGGCACGACCAGCCGCCGGACCTTCCCGCGGAACAGGCCTCCGAGCTCCGCCCGGGTGCGGACCGGGCGCAGCGCGTAGACGTACCCGGACAGCACCGTGAACAGCGGCATCCGCAGGTCCTCGAGCGCCAGGTAGGAGAAGCGCCAGGCGGAGTCGTCGGCCACCGCGAGGCCGCCCTGGTCGTCGCCGCCGATCACGTGACCGGCCACCATGAGCAGGACGGCGAGCCCGCGCAGCGACTGGACCCCGAGGTCTTTCTGCCCACCACCGCCCGCACCGCCGGGCACTGCCCGACCGGCCGCCCGCGGGCTGCCGGCGACCCCGTCAGGTGTGGACGACACCGGTCAGCGGGCGCTGTGCGGACTCGACGCGGTGCTGCAGGGCGGGGAGCTGGTCGGACTCACGGGGGCCGACCGCCGCGACCACGCCACCGGCCTGGCCGACCAGCGCGTAGGCGAGCGGGCTGACCGTGATCGGGGCGGACTGCAGCAGCACCAGGTCGTAGGACCCGGCGAGACGGCTCAGCGCCTTGGACAGGCCCTCCTCGTCCAGCCGCACCGGCCCCTCCGCCCAGCCGAGCGTGGCCAGCCCGAGGACGGCGCCGGTCGGGAGCCCCGCCGGCGACAGCGGGACGACCACGTCCACCTCACCGCCGTCCGCGCTGCCGAGCTCGTCGAGCACCCGGGGCGGAGCGGCCACACCGGCGGTGGCCAGCAGCGCGCGGGCCTCCGGGTCGGCGTCCACGAGCAGGACGCGGCGGCCCTGGCCGGCGGCGCTGACAGCGAGTCCGTAGGCGACCTCGGCCTGTCCGCTGTCCTTGGTGGCGCCGGTGACCAGCACCGGACCGGGGGTGTCCCGGCGGGCGTAGTCGAGGGCGACCAGGGCCATCGCGGCGTCGGTGGAGCGGTCGGTGTCGGCCGTGCCGGCACCGCGCCCACCGCCGGAGCCGGCCCGCACCGTGCCCAGCACCCGGGGTCCACCGACGTCCGTCCCGGACTCCGGGCGCCGCGACGGCGAGCGGCGGGCCAGGGCGATGCCGCAGACGGCCAGGGCGGCCACGGCGGCCAGGATGGCGCCGTCCCGCAGCGGGTTCGGGGCCGAGGGCTCCATCGGGACCAGCGCGGGGACGGCCTCGTAGACGCCGTCGCCGTACACGGCGGCCTGCGTCTGGATCTGGTCGGCGACCGAGGGGGTCGTGGTCGCGGCGATGGCCTGGGCGGCCTCGTCGGCCACCCGCTGCAACGAGTACTGCCGGTAGGCGTCGATCACCGCGTTCACCCGGTCGGCTGCCTCCTGGCCCGTCTCCGCGGAGACGTTGACGGTGACCAGGTCGTCCTCGGTCGAGCCGGTGACCTCGAGGGAGTCGGAGAGCTCGGTCAGCGTCGTGTCGTCGTCCAGCTGGCCCAGGGCGATGTCGAGCACGGGCTGGGTGCCGATGATGGCGACCTGGTTGGCGACGAAGCGGGACGGGTCACCGAAGGGCTGGTTGCCCAGCGGGTCGAAGTCCTGCGAGGAGGTCAGGACCACCCGACCGGTGGCCGTGTACGTCTCGGCCTGCAGGCTGCTGAGCAGGTACCCGCCGACGGCGGCGACCAGGGCGGCTGCCAGGATGGCCCACCGGGCGCGCCACAGCGCTCGGCCGACCACGGACGTGGTCTCCGCCTCGGAAGCGCTCGCGGTCGGTTCCAGCACAACTGTCTCCTCGGGCTGTGGGGCGGGGGGCGCGGCGGCCGACTCGTGCGCCAGGGCCGAATGACCGCTCCGACGAGTCTGGCACGAGACGTCATCCTGACCGGCCCGCCGCCTCCGGGTGTCCCTCCATCGGGGGTCACGGGTGCGCACGGACGGGGTACGCGGCTCCCCGCACGTATCGTTCCCGGGACAGCTCCTCCCGTCCGCCGGTCGGGACGGGAGCCCGGTCTCGTCCTGACGGCGCGTGCGCGCCGCGGAGAGGTGCGATGGTGTTCCGCGACCCAGCCTGGCAGCTCCGCCGCGCGTCGACCACCCGAGGTGGTCACCGGTGACGCTGATCGCCTCGGACGCGGGCACCCCGACCGACCCGGCCCCCGCCGGCCCGACCGCTGCCCCGGTGGCGACGACCGGTCCCGTACCGCCCCGGCGCCTGCCCCGGACGCTGCGCACCCCGCCCGCGACCACCACCGCGTGGACGCGGTTCGACCTGCGGGTGATCACCGTCTGGATCGTGTCGATGCTGGTGACCCAGCGGCTCGGCCTGCCGCTGACCGCGGGGTCGGTCTCGCTGTCGCTGCCCATCACCTACGTGGCCGTCGTCGTCCTGCTGGTGCGCCGCCGCCTGACGGTCAGCCGGCTGCGGCTCGAGCTCTTCGTGCTGGCCGCCACCGCGTGCCTGGCGGCCGTGGCCTGGGTGTCGCTGGACGGGGTCAGCTACTCGATGACCTCGCTGCTGCTGCTCATCGCGGTCTACGTGCCCTGGACGCTGCGCTCGACCGACGGCGACACGACCGGCCTGGTGCACGCGGCCAACGTCTTCCTGCACTCCATGCTGGTCCTGGCCGCGGTCGGGATCGTGCAGCTGGGCAGCCAGCTGGTCGGCGTGTGGTCCTACCGGGACTACCTGGCCGACGTGGTGCCGGAGGACCTGTTCATCCCGATCTACAACACGAACATCCCCCTGCTGTTCGGCTCGTCGTCGTTCAAGGCCAACGCCTTCGTGATGATCGAGCCGTCGTTCCTCTCCCAGTTCTGCGCGCTGGCCGTCGTCATCGGCCTGATGACGCACGTGCGGGCCTGGAAGATCCTGGTGCTGTGCGGCGGGCTGGCGTCCGCGGTGTCCGGCACGGGCATCGTCCTGCTGCTGGCCGGCGTCCTGCTGCTCCTGCTGCGGGCACCGCAGCGCATCCGGATCAGCCACGTGGTGGCTGCCGCGGTCGTCGTCCTGATCACCCTGCTGGGGCCCACGGCCCCCCTGCTGCTGGGCCGCACGGGCGAGGTGTCGCAGACCAACAGCAGCGGCAACACCCGGTTCGTGACGCCCTACACCAGTGCGGTGGAGCGGCTGGAGAGCGAGCCCGGGCTCTACCTGGCCGGCGGTGGGCCCGGCATGTCCGACGGGGTCGCGGCCACCCCGGGCCAGATCGGCGCCAACTTCACCATCGTGCCCAAGCTGGTGCTCGAGTACGGGCTGCTGGCCGGCGGTCTGTTCACCCTCTTCCTGCTGTTCTGCCTGCTCGACGGGGTGCCCTGGCGGGTGGTGCCGGGCACGGTGGTGGTCATGCTGTTCTTCCTGTCCGGCGCCCTGCTGCAGCCGCAGACCGCGTTCATCGCCTGGATCCTGACCGGCCTGGGGGCGCACGCCCGACCCAGCTGGAGCGGCCCTCGTCCCGCCCGGTGGCGGCCTCGGCGCAGGGCCGCCCCGATCGGATGACTGCGCGCGTCCGCCGCCGCGCCGGTTAGCGTGGACGCCCGACGTCAGGAAGGTGGTCCCCGTGCGCAGCGTCGTCGTGGCCAAGTTCGTCCCGTGGCCACCCAACTCCGGTGACAAGCGGCGCACCCTCGGCATCGTCCGGGGTCTGCGCGCCCAGGGTGAGGTCACCCTCTGCGCCTTCGCCGGCGAGGACGAGGACGCAGCACCCCTGGAGGCCGAGGGCATCGAGGTGCGCAGCGTGCCCCTGCGCCGCCGTCCCGACGACCTGGCCGCCGGGCTGGCGCTGGGACGGTCGCTGACCGCCGCCCGCTTCTACGACCGGCGGCTGGCCCGGCTGGTCGCCGAGGCGGTCACCGAGGACACCGACGTGCTGGTGGTGGAGCACGTGCAGCTGCTCCCCTACGCCCGTGGCCTGCACCCACGGATGCGCGTGGTCGACATGCACAACATCGAGTCGGCACTCGCCCGCCGCATGGCCGGCGCGGCGTCCGGCATCCGCCGGCTGGCCTGGACGGCGGAGACCCGGGCCCTGGAGGTCATGGAGCGCCGGGTCCGCGACGTCGACGTCGTGGCGGTGGTGAGCGACGTCGACCGGGTGAGCCTGACCGACGTGGTCGAGCACCCCCGGGTCGTCGTGGTGCCCAACGCCTGGGACGAGCCGGAGCCGCAGCCACCGGCCACCGACCCGGTGGTCAGCTTCGTCGCCCTGCTCTCCTGGGGCCCCAACGTCGACGCCGCCACCTGGTTCTGCTCGGCCGTGTGGCCGCTCGTGGTCGCCCAGCTGCCCGAGGCGCGGCTGCAACTGGTCGGCCGGAATCCGGCACCGGAGGTGCAGGCACTCGCCGGGGACACCGTCCAGGTCAGCGGCACGGTGCCCGACCTGGCCCCCTGGTACGCCCGCACCCGGGTGGCGGTCGCCCCGTTGCGGGTCGGCGGCGGGTCACGGCTGAAGATCCTGGAGGCGCTCGCCGCCGGACGTCCCGTGGTCGCCACCGCGGTGGGCGCCGAGGGCCTGGAGGACCTCACCGGTCGCGGCGTGCTCATCGCCGACGACCCGGCCGGGATGGCGGCGGAGATCGTCGGCCTGCTCGCCGACCCCGCCCGCAGCGAGGAGCTCGGCCGGGCCGGGGTGGCTGCGGTGGCCGCCGACCACTCCTGGGCGGCCGCACTGCGCCCGCTGCTGGCCCAGCTGTCAGCCGGCCCGACCACCCGCTGAGCCGGCCGGGGCGCGGCGCACCCGGCCGTCCACCCAGCCGGCGCCCTTCCAGCCCAGCGCCGGACCCTCGACCAGCACCCAGGACAGCGCCGCCAGCGCCAGGGCCGGCACGAGCGCCAGGGGCACGAACAGCCAGGCCCCCAGCGCCGGCAGGCCGGCGGCGACCAGGACCACCTGGACCGGCCAGTGGTAGATGTACAGCCCGTAGGAGAGGTCCCAGCGCGGCGTCCAGCGCAGCGGCAGGCGCACCACCGCGTACACGCAGACGTAGGCCAGCGCGGGCGCCGCGAGCGAGCGCTGCTCGGGGGCCAGCACGCTCGCGACCGCCACGACCGCCATGCCGAGGGCGGCCAGGGTCCAGTGCACCGGCACCCACCGGGCGTACAGGTGCGCGGTGACACCCAGCAGGAAGACCAGCGTGAAGCGCAGGGCCGGCTCCACCGCGAACAGCGGCAGGTCGACCCGGTCGAACAGCCCGGCGGCGTCGGCCACGGTGCCCACCGCCAGCACGAGCGCCAGCGCCGGCACCACCCATCGGCGGCGCTGCAGCACCGAGCACAGCCCGAGCAGGGCCAGCAGCACGTAGCAGGCCGCCTCGTACTGCAGGGTCCACAGCGATCCGTTGAGCACCGCCCCGGTGTCACCGGCGTGCACGTCACCGATGCCGCCCTGGAGGATCGGCAGGAAGGCGTTGACCAGCACGTAGCGCCAGCCCGGGCCACTGTCCAGCCCCTCGGCCCGGCCGCCGAGCGCCGCGGCCAGCGGGGCGAGCACCGCGGCGGTGACCACCAGGCACACCCAGAACCCGGGCAGGATGCGCAGCGCGCGGTGCCAGAGGTAGCGGCCGGTGCTGCCCAGCCGCAGCAGGCTGCCCGCCACCAGCATGCCGCTGAGCACGAAGAACGCGTCGACGGCCAGCGCGCCGACCTCGACACCACCCAGCCGCGGCTGCCAGCCGTACCCGTTGGCCAGCGCGTGCGTCAGCGCGACCACGGCGGCCAGGGCCAGGCGCAGGACGGCCAGGCTGTTGCTGCGCGGGGAGAACGCCGACTCCAGCGACTGCGCACCGCCGGGCGCCCGGCGCGGCCCGGGCACCGCAGGACGGGCTGGGGTGGTCCTGGTCAACGACGGCGCTCCCTCTCGTGCACGACGCGACCGCGTGGGCACGTCACCAATCGAACCTCAGGCGAGGTTAGATTTGACGGTAGCCCAGGATCTGGACACGAGCACGGCGGTCGCACACGCGGGGCGCGCCCGTCACACGATCAGCGGGTCGCGAACCGGTACCGTCGTCCCTCTACGGTGCTCCCGGCGTCCGACGGACGCGACCGGGTGACGAGGGAGGAGGGTGACCGTGACCGAGCGTCTGATGCGCATCGGCGAGCTGGCTGAGCGCACGGGGTTGTCCCTGCCCACCCTCCGGCACTACGACGAGACCGGCCTGCTCAGCCCCTCGGCCCGTACCGCCGGCAACTTCCGGCTCTACAGCGAGGCCGACTACGAGAAGCTCATGGTGATCCGCCGGATGAAGCCGCTGGGCTTCACCGTGGAGGAGATGAGCGAGCTGCTGGTCGTCGTGGAGGGGCTGCGCCGTTCTCCCGCCGTCCCACCCGACGAGCACGCCCGGCTGGCCGAGGCGCTCGAGTCGTTCATCGTGGCCGCCACCGAGCGGCGGCAGAAGCTGCAGGTGCAGCTCGCCCGGGCCGACGAGTTCATCGAGATCCTGCGCCGGGAGCGGGCCACCGCACCGGCCTCCGTCGCCACCGCCCCCTGACGGGCCCAGCCCGCCGCACCGCCCTCCCGGGGGCGACCGACCCGCCATGGCACCCTTGCCGGTGACCGGTGGTCGCCGGGCAGGCGACCCGTGATGCGTGGGGCAGGAGCAGCAGTGCCGCAGTGGGACGATGTCGAGCTGGTCGTGGTGGCCTACCGCAGCCGCGCCCAGGTGGAGGCGATGCTCGCCGGCCTGCCGGCGAACCTCCCCGTCGCCGTCGTGGACAACTCCGACGGTGCGGACGGCCTCGGCGCGCTGGTCACCGCGCGGCCGCACGGGCGGTACCTCAGCGGCGGTGGCGTGGGCTTCGCACGGGCGGCCAACCTCGGCGCCCGGACGTCGACGGCGTCGGTGGTCGTGTTCGTCAAGCCCTCCGCCCGCCCCACCACGGCGGACCTGGCCACCCTGGTCGAGGACGTCGTCACCGACCCTGGCTGCTCGGCGAGCGCAGCGGTGCTCACCGACCCGGAGGGCCGCTCCCAGCGCGGCGTCGGCGGGTGGGAGCCCTCCCCGCGCCGGGCCCTGGTGCACGCCGTCGGCCTGCACAAGCTGTGGCCGCACGCCGGGATCTACGCACGGCCCCCGATCGGCGTCCCGCTGGAGGTCGACTGGGTCAACGGCGGGGTGATGGCCGTGCGCCGGGAGACGTTCCTCGAGCTCGGCTGCTTCGACGAGGGCTTCCACGTGTTCAACGAGGACATGGCCTTCGGCTGGGCCAGCCGGCAGCACGGGCTGCGGCAGCGGCTGCGCACCGACGTCGCCGTGCCCAGCGCGGTGGGCGGGTCCGGCGGACCGGCGCTGGACCTGTGGCGGCTGCGTGGCGCGTCGATGGCCCGCTACCTGGACAGGTACCACCCCGGCCGCCGCGTGGGCAACGAGGTGGCGGTCGTCGTCCTGGCGCTCGGTTCGCTGGCCCGGGCGGCCGTGCAGACGCTGCGCCGGGACGGGGACGAGGCGCGGGCGAGCCGGGTCTACGCCCGCGGCCTGCTCACCCGCCGGGCGTACATGGAGGGCCGGCTGGTCTCCCGCCGCTGACCCGGCGGGGCTCAGCGCGCCTCGAAGAGCTCCACGCGGATCGTGCCGAAGTCCTGCCGGGAGGTGACCTCGTACCCCGGCCGCACCACGTCGTCCACCACGACGGACGACGACTCCGGGGTCGGCCGCCAGGTGTCCCCGGGCAGGGAGACGACCCAGATCCGGTCCCGTTCGCTGACGATCGGGGTCAGCTCGTCGGGCGGGAACTCCTGCGGGAACTCGTCACCGAGCTGCTCGGTCGTGCGGGCGACGGCGACGTCCTCGGGCACGACCTGCCCCGGGGCCGGCTGGTCCAGGTACCACTCGATGGCCATCCGCAGGTGGGCCGGCGCGTAGAGCACGACATCGCCGGGGCGGGCCTGCGCGGTGACCGCCGCGGCCGCGCCACGGACGTCCTCCGGCACCTCGCGCAGGTAGTCCCGCTGCACCAGCGACACCGCCTGCAGGGCCACCACGACGGCGAGCGCGGCCAGCATCAGCGGCCGGAGCCGGATCTGGAGCACCGCCCAGGCCAGCAGCAGCGCCATCACCGGCAGCAGGAAGGACAGGTAGCGGCCCACCAGCAGCGGCTTCACCACGCTGACGGCGATGATCACCGCCGGCGGCAGCACCAGCCAGGCGGTGAGCAGCGGCGCGGCCAGCGGGTGCTCGCCCACGGTGCGCCGGCGCACCAGCGCGACGCCCCAGGCCAGCACCGCCAGCGCGTAGACCGGCACCAGCACCGGGGCGCCGCTCAGGTCGGAGGCGGCGCCGGCGACCCGGGCCGGGCTGAGGTCCTCGATCCAGCCGCTCATCACCCCCTGGGCGAGCAGCAGCCGCAGCAGCACGGGGGCGGAGAACAGCCCGACCAGGGCGTAGACGGCCACCGTGCGCGGCAGGCGCCAGCCCTCCGGCGGGGCGATCAGCAACGCGAGCGCGTGTGCCCCGGCCACCAGCAGGGTGAGCGGCGTCGTCCAGACCATGAGCACGCAGACCGCGACGTAGCCGGCCCAGCGCGCGGTGCTCCGCGGGCGGTCGTAGGCGCGCAGCAGCAGCCAGCAGGCCAGCACGGCCAGCAGGGAGGCGAGCGCGTAGGCGCGGGCGAAGCGGCCGTAGAAGAGGAACGCGGGAGCCAGCGTGAGCAGCAGCGCGGCCAGCAGGCCGGCCCGCGCACCGAGGAGCCGGCGGCCGACCAGGGCGGTGAGCGGCACCGTGACGACGGCGGCGAGCACCGACAGCGAGCGGATCCAGGTCTCGGAGTCCGAGACCGACGTCCAGCCCCACAGCGCCAGGTAGTAGAGGCCCATGTTGAACTCGCGGGTCCACAAGATCGACCAGGCGTGGTCCAGCGAGCGGGTGGCGATGAAGGCGCTGAAGATCTCGTCGCGCCAGAGGCCGTCCTGCCCCAGCTGCCACCAGCCCAGCACGGCGGCCAGCACGGTGACTGCCGCGACCAGGGGCCAGAACCGGGACACCGCGGGCGCCTGGTGGCGTGGCGAGCTGCCGGACACCGGGCCGACGGGGTCTGCCTGTACCTGGCTCATGTGGTGTCCGGTCCTCTTCGACGTCCTGGTGCCGCGCGAGAACCTACACGGCGCGTGGGTCCCGGGGGGATGACGACGAGTACCCCGATGGGGTGGGTCCCACGCACGGGTGAGGGGTCCGGCTCGACCCGAGCCGGACCCCTCACCCGTGCGTGCAGGTCACCAGAGGGAGCGGTACGCCTCGGCAGCCTTCGGCATGGCGGTGCCGTTGAAGACCCGGTAGCTGTTGTTGTGCACGTTGACGTTGAAGAGGATCTCGTAGAGCACCTGGCCGGCACCGGAGCCGCCGTTGGCCTGGAGGAACTCGTACATCCCCTGCATGAACGCGACGTTGTCACCGTTCGCGGCCGTCCCCGACCACTCCGAGATGGACATCGGCAGACCCTGGCTCCGGGCGAAGTCCAGGTGGCCCTGCAGGCCCTTGGGCGCCCCGACACCATCGGTCAGCTTCATCGAGGCGGCCCAGTCCTGCTTGGTCGCGACGTAGGGGTAGGCGTTGTAGTAGTCGACGCCGAACACGTCGACGTTCTCCTTGCCGGGCCAGTACTTGCGCCAGTCGGCGTTGTTGCCGACGGTCTCCCGGTTGACGTTGAAGACCAGCTTCGACTCCGGGAAGATCTCCTGCTGCAGCGCGCGGTAGCGGTTCCAGGCCTTCGTGAAGGCCGCCGCGTTGCCGCTGTTGACCGACCAGGCGTACCAGTTGCCGTTCATCTCGTGGGCGAAGCGCAGGTACCAGGTGCCGCTGCGGCCGCTCCACAGCTTCTTCAGCGACGTGAGCGACTCCCGCCAGCGGGCGTCGTAGGCACCGCCGGCCGCGGCCTGCCAGGTCTCGCCCGTGCCGATCGCGCCGACGGCGATGTCCAGCGGCTTGTCCCAGTTGCCCAGGTCACCGCTGGGCCGCAGGGCCCACAGGCCGAGCATGGCCTGGTTGTTGTCGTTCCAGGTGCCGGCGATCTCCACCGGGCGGCCTCGCCAGTTGCCGTAGGCGCCGGACACGACCCCGTCGCCGGACGCGCCGGACAGCCACGTGCCACCGGCCAGCTGAGTGCCACCCCCGGCCGACGACGACGGCGCGGACGTCGAGGGCGTGGCGCTGGTGGCCGGCGGGGTGGAGGTGCGGGGAGCCGACGAGCTCGCGGACGAGCTGGACGACGGGCCACTCGCCGACGAGGAGGTCGTCTTCGGGGCGCTGGACGACGAGCTGCCGGCCGGCGGGGTGCTGGTGCGCGGGGCCGACGAGGTGGTGGCCTTCGGGGCGCTGGACGACGAGCTGCTGGCCGGCGGGGTGGTGGTGCGCGGGGCCGACGAGCTGGAGCTGGTGGCCGGGCTGGACGAGGTGGCGCCCGCGGAGGAGGAGGCGGAGCCGGACCCGGTGGGGACGGTGGCCGCCTGCCCACCGCCGGCGCCGGCCGACGACGTCGCGTCCGGGGAGGCCGCGCTGGACGACGACCCGGTGCCCGCGGCGGTGACGCTCTCCGAGGAGGAGCTGCCCGAGGAGGAGCTGCTCGCCGAGGCGGACCCGGCCGAGGAGCTCGAGCCCGACGCGGTGGTCGGCGGGGTCACGGTCGCGCCCGCGGGGACCCGGGCGGCGGCGTCGGAGCCCTCCACCTCCACCTCGAGGCCGGGGTCGACGGCGAAGGGGCCGGGAGCCGGGACCGGCGACCCGGTCGACGGGTCGACGGCGCCGCCGCCCTGGGCCTGGGGCTCGCTGCTGCCCGGGACCGGCGCGTTCGGCACCGGGACCGGACCGTGGTTGGGGCCGGCCTGACCCGGGAGGACCTGATCCTCCTGCGGGGCGGTCGTCGGGTCGGCGCCCTGCAGCAGGCCGTCGGCGGAGGTGGAGGCCAGGTCGTCGGTCGGGGTGGTCGGGCCGAGCGTGCTCACGACGGTGACGCTGAGGATCACCAGCGCCACCACCATCGTGACCATCAGGACCGTGAGCACCCCGCCCCGGCGGCGGCCACGGTCGGAGGTGGCAGGTGCGTAGGCGTGCACGTGCTGGTTGTCGGCGCCATGGCGACGGCCCATCGTCAGCGACCACCCTGCGCGGAGTCGGCGGTCGCCGGCGCGACGCGGTCGAGCTGGGGCCTCATGAGGTCAGGGGGAAGCAGCGTCATGGGTGGGATCCGTCCTCGGCCGTCCGCTGCTGTGGTGAGCACGAACGAAGTTCATCAACGACTTTGTGACTCTTTCACAGCGCTCCGCTCACGTGAAATCACGGACAGTCATGGAGTGCTCAGCGGCCACAGGAGTCACAGACGAATCACACGTGTGTCATCCGACCCGGCGCAGAACCGCGAACGACCAGGATCTCGCCGAGGCGGCAGCCAACAAGTGATCCGGGTCACATTCACCGGGAGGGCGGGCCCACGACGCACGGACGGCCGGAGCCCTGTCCGGGTCCGGCCGTCCGTGGTGCCCCTGCCGGGGCCGGGCTCACCGCCCGGCGAGCCCCAGTGCCGCGACGGCCGTGGCCGCCGCGCTGCCGAAGAACATCGTGTCCTGCTCGGCACGCAGCCGGTCGACCAGCCGCCCCTCGGGCAGCCGCACGTCGGCGTAGCCGATCACCTCGTCCCTGGCGACGTCGCGCAGCAGGACCGCACCCTCGGCCAGGCCCACCGGGAGCAGCCCGTCGCGGTGCGTGACGTCGGCCCGCTCTGCCTCGCCGTAGTAGTGGTAGCCGCCGGGCCGGTCGAGCTCGGTCCCGGCCGCGAGGTCGGTCTTGGCCAGCGTGACCACGTCGACCTGCGGTGCACCCATCGGCCGGATGGCCGGGTCGCCGAGCAGCGCGGCCCGGGCCACCGTGATCGGCACCTCGAAGTGGCACAGGTGGTACGGGGTGTAGAAGCTGTACAGCGGCCCGGTGCCCAGCTTGTAGAGCTCCAGGTAGTGCTGCTGCTTCGGGTCGTCGTGCGTGGCCATGACGTAGACCCCGGGGCCGGGCTGGGCGCCGACCACGTAGTCCACCGCTCCCCCGATGGCCCGCAGCTGCTCGACGTCGTACACCTGGGTCAGCTCGTCGACGTGCCCGCGGTGGTCCTGCCCCAGCATGCCGCGCCGGTGCACGCTCAGGCCGGCCGCGTTGGCCACCAGTGCCTGCTCGACGCTCACCTTGGTGCCGTCGGCGAAGCTGGTGACCATCCACGGGTCCTGGCCCCAGCGCTTGGCGAAGCCCTCCTGGGTGGTGGGGTTGCGGTACGGGTCCTGCAGGCCCTTGATGTTGCCGGCCACCATCGGGGTCAGCCCGATCTGGCGCACGAAGCGGATCAGGTTCATCTGCACGCCCGGCTGGTCGCCGTCGGCGCCGGTGTAGACCACCCCGGCAGCGTCGGCCCTGGTGGCCAGCAGCGGGCCGAGGGTGGCGTCCACCTCGGCGTTCAGCAGCACCAGGTGCTTGCCGGCGGCGAAGCAGGCCAGCGCCAGCTCGGCACCGAAGTCGACGGCGCCGGTGGCGTCCACGACGACGTCCACCCGGTCGCTGCCGACCAGCACCGCGATGTCGTCGGTGACGGCGACGTCCCCGGCACCGGCGATCCGGTCGACGTCGGCGGCGGTGCCGGCGTCGGTGGCGCGGGCCCCGGCCGTGGTGACGGCGTCGTGCGCCCGGCTCGGCGTCCGGTTGCAGACGGCGACCAGCTGCATGCCCGGCGTCGAGTTGACCACCTGGTTGACCAGGCCCTTGGCCATGAAGCCGGCCCCGACCAGACCGAGGCCCACCGGCCGGCCGTCGGTCTGCCGCTGCGCGAGCAGCGTGTCCACGCCCATCACGAGGCAGCCCCGGCGGCGACGGTGGCCTGCGCGGCGGCGAAGGCCGCCGCGTTCGTCTCGTGGTCGAACAGCGGCCAGGAGGCGTCCTTGTCCGAGATCGTGGAGACCGGCAGCGGCCACCGGAGCCCGAAGGCGGGGTCGTCGTGCCGGTAGCCCGTCTCCGCGCCCGGGGCGTAGGGGACGCTGACCATGTACAGCACCTCGGTGTCGTCGGTCAGCGTCTGGTACGCGTGCGCCAGGTGCGGGGGCAGGTAGAGGGCGTCGTGGTTGTCCGCGGTCAGCTCGACCATCACCTGCTGCAGGTACGTCGGCGAGCCGGGCCGGATGTCCACGGCGACGTCGACGATGGCCCCGCGGGTGCACCGGATGAACTTCGACTCCGGGTGCCCGGGCAGCGAGAGGTGCAGCCCGCGGACCGTGCCGGCCCGGTGGTTCTGCGACACGTTGCACTGCGCCACCTCCGGGCGCATGCCGTGCTGGGCGAACTCGGCCGTGTCGAAGGACCGGGCGAAGAAGCCGCGCTCGTCTTGGTACAGCTCCATCTCCACCAGCACCACGCCGTCGACCGCCTGGGGGGTGTACTTCACGGCGCCGTCCAGAACAGCTGCGGGTCGACCTGCTGGGTGCGGAGCAGGTGCTCGATCTGCTTGAGCCGGGTGTGGCCGCGGCCGGTGAACGTGGCCTCGTCCATGTCGATGGCCTGGAACACCTTGTGCAGCTGCGCGGCGCCGGCCTTGGCGTCCCAGTCGGTGTCGTAGCCCGGCAGCACCTGGCGGATGCGGTCGAAGGCCACCCGGTAGCTGCGGTTGTCCGCCGTCGGGTCGCCGAAGGTCAGCTCGCAGCCGGGGAACTCGGCGGCGACGATCTCGGCGATGTCCCGGACGCGGTAGTTGTTGGACTCGCTGCCCACGTTGAAGATCTCGCCGTGCACCTTCTCGCGGGGGCTCTGCACGGTCATCACGATGGCCTTGGCGATGTCCAGGGCGTGCACCAGCGGGCGCCACGGGGAGCCGTCGCTGGTCATGGCGATCTTCGACGTCGTCCAGGCGAGGCCGGAGAGGTTGTTCAGCACGATGTCGAAGCGCATCCGCGGGCTGGCGCCGAAGGCGGTCGCGTTGCGGAGGAAGGTCGGGGAGAAGCTGTCGCTCGCCATCGCCGACACGTCCCGCTCGACCAGGGCCTTGCACGTCGCGTAGGCGGTCTGCGGGTCGACCGGGCTGCTCTCGTCGACGATCCCCTCGGCCACGCCGTACACGCTGCACGAGGACATGTAGACGAACCGCTCGACGCCGGCGGCCTTCGCCGTCTCGGCCAGGTGCACCGACCCGTGGTGGTTGATGTCGTAGGTGACGTCACCGATCAGGTCACCGATCGGGTCGTTGGACAGCTCCGCCATGTGCACGATGGCGTCGACGCCGGCCAGGTGCTCGGCGCCCAGGGTGCGGATGTCCAGCGCCAGGGTCTGCGGCACCCGGTCCAGGCCGGGGTACAGCCAGCCGTTCTTGTAGTACCCGGTGTCGACGCCGACGACGTCGTGGCCGGCGCGGAGCAGCTCCTGCGCGGTGAGGCAGCCGAGGTAGCCCTCGGTGCCGGTGACAAGGATTCGCAACGTCATTCCTCAGTTCGATGGTGACTTGAGCCCGGGAGAGCCAGGTGGGGGCGGAGGAGGGTCAGTCCTCCCAGACCTTCCAGTCCGCGCGGCCGTCGTCCCACATGCCGTTGAGCTCCTTCCAGTCCCGGAAGGTGTCCATGCCCATCCAGAAGTCCTCGTGGCGGTGCACGCCGAGCTGACCGTCGCGGGCCAGGCGCTGCAGCGGCGCGTGCTCGAGCATCTCGTCGGTGGCCGAGGCGTCCAGGTAGCGGTCGACGAACTCGCGCTCGAAGAAGAAGAAGCCACCGTTGACGTACCCGGTCTGGTTCTGCTTCTCGTTGAACTGGGTGACGTCGTCGCCCGACAGGACCATCTCGCCGTAGCGCCCGCTGGGGTGCACGCCGGTGAGCGTGCCGAGCTTGCCACCGGCCAGGTGCGACTTCAGCACGGCCGGGATGTCGATGGCACCGATGCCGTCGCCGTAGGTCACCGCGAAGCGGGGGGCGTCGAGGTACTGCGCGACGCGGGCGATCCGGGCGCCGGTGGCCGTGGTCAGCCCCGTCTCGGCGAACGTGATCGACCAGTCCTCCTCCTCGTGCGCGGTGTGGAACTCCAGCTCGTGGCTGCCGCGCAGCTCGAGGGTGAAGTCGTTCATCCGCGCCCGGTGGTCGACGAAGTAGTCCTTGATCATGTCGCCCTTGTAGCCCAGGCAGAGCACGAAGCGCCGGAAGCCGTAGTGGCTGTAGGTCTTCATGATGTGCCAGAGCACGGGGCGCCCGCCGATGTCGACGAGCGGCTTGGGCAGGTGCTCACTGGCCTCGCGCAGCCGGGTGCCCATGCCGCCGCACAGGATCACCACCGGGATCTCCGCGGTGGGGACATCGGGGTACGTCATCTGCTGGTCCTCCTCGTTCGCTGCGCCACGCAGGTCACCGGGCACGCTACGGGCGCCCTGGACCGATACCAACCCGTACCGCGGAGCCGGCCCCCAACGGGTGAACCGCCTCCACGACCGGGTGCCGACCGGGTGGTCAGCACGGCTCAGTAGGCGCCCGATCCACGGACGACGGCGCCCACCGTCTTCCACATGATCATGAAGTCGAAGGCGAGCGACCAGTTCTCCACGTACCGGACGTCGATCCGCACCGAGTCGTCCCAGGAGAGGTCCGAGCGGCCACTGACCTGCCAGAGGCCGGTGAGGCCGGGCTTGACCAGGAAGCGACGGTGCATGTCGTCGCCGTAGCGCTCGACCTCGGCGGCCAGCGGCGGCCGCGGGCCCACCAGCGACATGCTCCCGCCCAGGATGTTGAACAGCTGGGGCAGCTCGTCGAGGGAGTAGCGGCGCAGCAGCTTGCCGACCCGGGTGACCCGGGGGTCCTCGCGCAGCTTGAACAGCACGCCGTTGCCGTCGTCCACCACGATGTCCTCGGTCATCTGCTCGGCGCCGACGACCATCGACCGGAACTTCAGCATCCGGAAGGGCCGGCCGTCGCGGCCGATCCGCTCCTGCTTGAAGAACACCGGGCCGCGGCTGCTCGCCTTCACCGCGAGGGCGATGACCAACAGCACCGGCAGCAGGGCCAGCAGCAGGCCCGAGCTGATCACGACGTCGGTGGAGGTCTTGGCCACCCGGCGCACACCGCGCAGCTCGGGACGCTCCATGTGCAGCAGGGGCAGGCCGCAGATCGGCCGGATGTTGACCCGCGGGCCGGCGATGTCGGTGACGGCCGGCGCGAGCAGCAGCTCGGCGTCGGTCGCCTCCAGGCCCCAGCCCAGCCGGCGCAGGGCCGCGGAGTCGAGCTCCGGGGAGGGCAGGACGGCGACCGTGTCGACGTGGTGGGCCCGGACGACGTCGACGACGTCCCCGAGGTCACCGAGCACCGGCAGCCGGTCGAACAGTTCCGCCCCACCGGCCCCGCGCTGGCCCGACGGCAGGCAGCACCCGACCACCCGGTAGCCCTGGTAGGCCTCCCGGTCGATCTGGGCGTGCAGGTCCTGGACGCCGTTGCGGTGGCCGACGATGAGCAGCGTCTGCTGGTAGAGACCCTGGCCGCGCCGGCGGTGCAGCCAGCGGCGCTGCAGGAAGCGCTGCAGGAGGGTCAGCAGCGTGGCCAGCGGCAGCGCCACCACGACCAGCCCGCGGGCGACCTCGAGCTTGAACGCCCAGCTCACGGTGCCGACCGCGGCGAGGATGCTCACCGCGGCGGAGAACACCCGGCGGAACTCCTCGGGACCGACCCACAGGAAGCGCTGCTCGTAGGTGCGGGCGACGAGCATGGCTGAGACCCACACGAACGGGAGGAGGCAGGCGATCAGCACGGCGGCGCGGTAGGCCGGGGCGTAGGACGTCTCGGCGGCAGACCCGAACCGCGCGACGTAACCGACGGTGGCGGCCACGATGCCGGCGACGAGGTCGCCGACCATGATCCGGCGGACGTACCGCGTCCGCCAGGACGGCGACGAGACGGTCCACGAGGCTGCCGGCGACGGCGCCGTCCCGACCTCCGGGGCCCGCGCACCCGCCGTTCCCTGCACACCCTGCGTGACCATGTCACCTTCCTGCTCGTCGTCCGGGGTACATCTTCACCCTGAGGGGCGAACGTAGCGCCACTCAGCGTGATGGGGAAGCGGGATCCGTGCAGCGCTCCACGAACGTGTCGACTTTCCGAAACGCATCGGTCCCAGCCTGGGACCAGCGCGGACGTACGATGCGCGGGTCGTGATCTCACGTCACTTGTCGATCACAACGAGTAGGAATTCGATGTGTCCGAGATCCCGCTGTCACTCGTTGTGATGAACGGGACGCCCCGGCGGGGGCAGTACCCTCCGTGATGGACCCGAAGCCGCCCTCGACCCCTGGGAGACATCGGTGCGCAGCACCCCTCTCGTGGCCGGCCTGGTCGTCTCTGCGGCGATCGGGCACGTCGGCTACCCCATCGCCCTGGCCGCCGTGGCCCGCCGCCGGCAGCCGGCCCCCCGGGTCGACCCCGCGGCGTGGCCCGCGGTCACCGTCCTCGTCCCTGCCTACCTGGAGGCCGGCGTGATCGGCGCCAAGGTCGCCGACGTGCACGCCAACGGCTACCCCGGCCCGCTGGAGGTGCTTGTCGTCGCCGACGGCGACCCCGAGACGGCGGCCAAGGCCGCGGCTGCCGGAGCCCGGGTCGAGCTGCTGCCCGAGCGCCGCGGCAAGTCGCAGGCGCTGAACCACGGCGTCGCCGCCGCCAGTCACGAGATGGTCGTGATCAGCGACGCCAACAACGAGCTCGAGCAGGGCGCGATCGCACACCTGGTGCGGCGGCTGTCCGAGGACGGCGTCGGCGCGGTGGCCGGGGAGAAGCTCGAGGGCACCGGCGGCGAGCTCGCCTACTGGCGCTTCGAGGCCTGGCTCAAGCGCAACGAGGACCTCATGGGCACGACGCTCGGTCTGGACGGCGGCCTGTGCGCCGTCCGCCGCTCGACCTGGCCGGTGATCCCGACCGACATCTCCAACGACGACCTCTGGGTCGCGCTGGACCTGATGGAGCGCGGGCTGCGGGTGGCCTACGAGCCGCAGGCGGTGGTGCGCGAGGACTCGATCGGCGGCACCGCCCTGTCCTGGGAGCGGCGCACCCGGGTGCTCGGCGGTGGGCTCTGGGTGATGTGGCGGAAGCGACAGCTGCTCGACCCTCGCCGGGGTTTCGTCAGCGCACAGATCTGGGGGCACAAGCTCTGGCGCTCCACGATCGGCCCGCTGAGCCACCTGGCCCTGCTGCTGATGGCCGTGCGGTCGGCACCGGGCTCGTTGCTGGCGCGCCTGTTCCTGGCCGGGCACGCCGTGGGTGCCGCCTCGTTCGCGGCCCAGCAGCGGGACGTGCGGCTGCCGCTGCCGGCCCGACTGGCCGCGCAGGTGCTCTACCTGCAGGCCGTGGCCTTCGGCGGCATGGCGCGCTGCCTGCGCGGGGACCGGGTCCTGCAGTGGGCCAAGCCCGCCCGCTGACCCGCTGACCCGCGGCGCCGCCCCCTCGCGGCGCCGCGGACGGGCTCAGAGCCGGATGACCATGCTGGGGTCGAGGTCCGCGGTCCGGGCCGCACCGGCCACGGCGAGCACGTGCCGCAGGTCGGCGGTGAGCTCGTCGAGGGCGGCGGTCACCGCGCCGGCCCCGCCGGTGGCCAGCGCCCACAGCAGCGGCCGGCCCACCAGCACGGCGTCGGCGCCCAACCCGAGCGCGACCAGCGCGTCCAGGCCGGTACGGATGCCGCCGTCGACCAGGACCGGGGCGTGCCCGGCCACCGCCTGGACGACGTCCGGCAGGGCCAGCGCGCTGGGCACGCCCCGGTCCAGCTGACGGCCCCCGTGGTTGGACACCACGACCCCGGCGGCACCGGCGTCCAGGCAGCGCACCGCTTCGTCCCCGCGCAGCACGCCCTTGACCAGCACCGGCAACCCGCCGACGTCGGCGAGCCGGCCGATGACGTCCGGGGTGATCGACGGGTCCTGCTCGGCGGCCTCGCGGCCGACCGCGCCCGGCAGCAGGTGCTGGGCCAGGTTGACCAGGTACTCGTCGTCGGGCACGGCGAAGCGCACGCCGGCCACCTTGTGCTTCCGGCCGACGTACGGGGTGTCCACGGTCAGCACCACGGCGGTGGCGCCGGCGGCGGCGGCACGCTGGACGAGTGCCTCGGTGAGCCCGCGGTCCCGCATCACGTAGGCCTGGAACCACCACGGGCCGGTCGCGGCGGCGCCGATGTCCTCCAGCGTGCGGGAGGCGCGGGTGGAGACCACGGTGAGGCTGCCGGCCGCCCCGGCGCCGGCCACCGTGGCGCACTCGCCGTCCGGGTGGGCCAGGGCGTGGAAGGCCATCGGGGCCACCACGAACGGCGAGGCCACCCGGGTGCCCAGCAGGGTCACCCCGGTGTCCACGTCCGAGACGTCGTGCAGCACCCGGGGCCGCAGCCGGTAGCTGCGCCAGGCGGCCTCTGCCTCGGCCAGGGTGGTCTCCTCGCCGGACCCGGCGGAGTAGTAGTCCCAGACGGCGGGCGGGAGCGCGGAGCGGGCCGAGTCGACGTGGTCGGCGAGCAGACGGAGCATGTGATCGGGGCGGGAGCCCCCGGTCCTCTCGACGTGCGGACGGGTCAGCGGTGGGTGCCCCGGCGCGACGCCGGGCACCCGGTCACCAGAGTGCCTGGTAGGCCGACGCGGACGCCGGCATGCTGGTGGTCGGTTCCACGGTGAACGGGGCTCCCGCGTCGGCGACGTTGAACAGCACCTCGTAGGCCAGCTGGCCGGGCCCCGGTCCGCCGTGCACGTTGCAGAAGGCGAACACCTGCCGGAAGAAGTCCGGGGAGTCGGTGATGCTGCCGTCGCAGCCCCACTCGCTCAACGCGAACGGCAGCCCGACGCCCGCGGCGAACTCCAGGTGGCGCTGGATGCCGAACGGGGCGCCGGTCGGGTCCGAGCGCAGCGCCTGCCGCCAGAACTCCGGCGCGCTGGTGATGACCGGACGGCCGTTGAAGTAGCTGGTGGAGAGCACGTCGACGTACTCGGCGCCGGGGAAGGCCGTCCGCCAGTCAAACAGCCGGTCGCCGGCGCTCTCGCTGTTGGGCGCGAACACCAGCCGCGCCGCGGGGGCGTGCTGCAGCTGGAGCGCCCGGAAGCGTCGCCAGGCGGTGACGAAGTCGCCGACCTCCTCGGGGTGCACCGTCCACGGGTACCAGAAGCCGTTGAACTCGTGCGCGAAGCGGATGTACGGCACGCCGGCACGGTCGCCCCAGAGCCGGGTGAGCCGGCGCAGGCACGCCGTCCAGCGGTCGTCGTACTCCCCGCGGGCCGCGGCTGCCCAGTTCTCGCCCGTCTCGATCGCACCGATGGCGATGTCCAGGTCACCGGTCCAGTCCGCGTAGTCCCCGGTCAGCGGCCACAGCGCCAGCTGGCCCCCGGCGTCGTCGGACCAGGTGCTGCTCACGGTCACCGGGTCGCCGCGCCAGGCGGCGAACGTGCCGTCGGCCGAGGAGCGGCCGGAGGCGCCCGAGCGCCAGTGCAGCCCCGCTGCGGCGTCTACGACGAGCAGGGACTGGGTGACCGAGCGGCAGGCGTCGACGGGCGAGCCGGCGCCCGCATCGAGGGTCAGTGAGTACTCCCCCGGCTGCAGCTCCAGCGGGACCACGAAGGCGGGGGCCGTGGCGGTGCCGACCTGGTCGGCGACGCCGGCGGCGAGGTCCGCGCCTCCCGCGTCGGTCAGTCGCCAGTTGACCGCACCGGCTCCGGATGTGCTGGTCCCGAGCACGGTCAGCGGACCGGAGCAGAGCACTGCGCCGGGCGCCGGCGCGACGATGCCGAGCACCGCGGAGGTACAGGTCGCCGGTGCGGTGGCCCGGCCGGGTGCGGACGGCTCGCTGGAGGTCCGGCCGACGGCGCACCCGCCCAGCAGGGCGAGGCCGGAGGCCCCACCCAGCTGCAGGAAGGCCCGCCGGGAGACGAGTCCCCGGGGCTGGAGGTGCTCGTGGAGTGGGCGGCGCACACGACGATCATGCGCCGGGCCGGCGCCCCGCGGGTATTCGGCCCACTCCTGTGGGTGACAACACCGCCCGTCCGGGTCGATCGCCGGCGTGTCCCGGTGGGGTCAGTCGCTGCGGCGGCCCAGGGCCCGGTAGCTCCAGCCGGCGGCGACCCACCGCTCCCGGTCGAGGGCGTTCCGGCCGTCGAGCACCTTCCGCGAGCTCACCAGCGCGCCGAAGGCGACCGGGTCGAGCTCGAGGTACTGCCTCCACTCGGTGAGCAGCAGCACCGCGTCCGCGCGGTCAGCGGCCTCCTCGGGGGTGTCGACCACCATCAGCTGCGGCCAGCTGCGGCGGATGTTCTCCCCGGCGGCGGGGTCGGTGACCTGCACCGTGGCGCCCTGCAGCTGCAGCATCGCCGCCACGTTGAGCGCCGGGGAGTCGCGGATGTCGTCGGAGTCCGGCTTGAACGCCGCCCCCAGCACGGCCACCCGCTTGCCCAGCAGCGACCCGTCGCAGACCTCGCGGGCCAGTTCCACCATCCGGATGCGGCGGCGCATGTTGATGTTGTCGACCTCGCGCAGGAACGTCAGCGCCTGGTCGGCGCCGAGCTCGCCCGCGCGGGCCATGAAGGCCCGGATGTCCTTGGGCAGGCAGCCGCCACCGAAACCGAGGCCGGCGTTGAGGAACTTGCGCCCGATCCGGTCGTCGTGCCCGATCGCGTCGGCCAGCTGCTTGACGTCGGCGCCGGTGGCCTCGCACAGCTCGGCCATCGCGTTGATGAAGGAGATCTTGGTGGCCAGGAACGAGTTGGCCGCGGTCTTCACCATCTCGGCGGTGGCGTAGTCGGTGAGCACCAGCGGCGTGTCCGTGGCGACGATCGAGGCGTAGACCTCGTCCAGTCGGGCCCGGGCCACGTCGCCGTCCGGGCCGGAGGGCAGCCCGTAGACCAGCCGGTCGGGGTGCAGCGTGTCCTGCACGGCGTAGCCCTCGCGCAGGAACTCCGGGTTCCAGGCCAGCATCGCCCCCGGCACCTTCTCCCCCACCAGCTCGGCGAGCCGGCCGGCGGTGCCGACCGGCACGGTGGACTTGCCCACGACGAGCTGCCCCGGCTCGAGCACGGCGAGCAGCGACTCGGTGGCCGCCTCGACGTAGCGGAGGTCCGCGGCGTACTCGCCGCGCTTCTGCGGCGTCCCGACGCAGAGGAAGTGCACGGCGCAGCCGGCGGCGTCGGCGATGTCCGGGGAGAAACGGAGCCGGCCGGAGGCCAGCGACCTGCCCAGCAGGTCCTCGAAGCCGGGCTCGTAGAACGGGGCGCGGCCGCCGGCGAGCAGGGCGGCCTTGGCCGCGTCCACCTCGATGCCGACGACGTCGTGCCCGAGCTCGGCCATGGAGGCCGCGTGCACGGCGCCCAGGTAGCCGCAGCCGATGACCGAGATCTTCACGTGGGGCTCCGCATCGCCAAGGGGTGCCGGTGCACGAGCGGCACAGCAGGGACGACGCTAGGGGGTGACTCCGCCGCTGTCATGCGTGGGCTGCGCCACGCGCCCGCGCGGGTCCCTGGTCAGCCGACCGGCGCCTCGGGGCCCCCGTCGGCGCGGGCCGTCGGCACGCCCGACCGGTCGGCCTCGACGGCGAGGGCGGCGTCCAGGTCGACGGCCTCGACGTCGGCGAGCCGGCGGAGCGCCCAGTCGGTCGGCAGCACCAGGCGCGGCGCGACGCCGGCGAGCACGGCCACCAGCACGGTGACCCCGGCGAGGGACTCGCCGCTCTCCTCCACGAACGTGGCGGCGACGCCCCAGGCGGGCCCCACCAGCGAGGACAGCGTCGACAGGCCGACCGCCGCACCGGCGTAGAGCCCGAGGCTGCCCAGCACGCGTCGGCGGTCACGGCGCTCGGTGCGGCTCAGCCAGAACAGGCCCACGATCACGGCGGCGGCGACGGCACCGCTGACCAGGCCCCCGGCCAGCTTGTGCTCGTAGCCGCCGAGCGCGGCCAGGACCCGGGTGTGCACCGTGCCACCGCCCTTGACCACGGCGATGACCGCGGCGACGGCACCGACGGCCAGCCACCAGGCGCGCCGGTGCGGCGCCCGCGCGGCCCCGACCGCGGCGGCCACCGCGGCCGCGGCGAACAGCGACGCGACGTACATCCGGGGCAGCGACAGCGGGGCGTCCATGGCCAGCACCCGGCCGACACCGGTGTCCAGGCCGACCGCGGCCAGCAGGAAGCCCACCGCCTCCAGGCCGACGCCGATCAGGCCGAGCACGATGGCGAAGGCGGGGACCGGGATGCGGCGGCGCGGGGTCCGCCGGGATCGGACGGCGGCCGGGGCCGTCGGGCGGGGCCCGTCGGCGCGGTCGGCTGCGGTCTCAGCGGCCAGGCGTGCACCCCGCAGGAAGGGCCCGACGACGAGCGCCAGTCCGACGCCGACGACCGACCACGCGACCAGAGCCCAGATCCACCACACCCGGCGATGATCGACCGACCCCGGGCAGGACTTGAGGCGAATCACCCGACCGTGCACAGGTTGTTGCCTGTTGTGATCACGCACGTCGCTCGGACCCCATCCGGCCCGCGCGCCTCCCCGGTGTCCGGTGGTTGACAACGAGACATGCCAAACGCCGTCACAACTGATCGCCGTGGCGTGCCGTGACGCTACGTGCGCACACACTAGACATGTGCCCATGGTGGTCATCGTGTTGATCGGGGCGGCGTGGACGTCGCTGGGGCTCCTGGCGGCCCTCGCGCTGGGCGGCGTCATCGGCTACGCCGACCGCAGGGCGACGGCGGAGCGTGACGAGGTCACCCAGCTCTGGCACCTCACCGACGATGGCGAGTTCATCCCCGCCACGGGTCGCCGCATGCCTGCACCGCTCGTCTGAGCTGCTCGGTCCCTGGCGATGACGGGGGCCGGACGAGCGGTCCGGAGCGGACCCGGCGTCGACGAACCGTCACCCGCAGCGATGCCGGCTCGCGGCACACGAGGAACCCTCGCCGTCGCCCGTGACCCGACCACGGTCCCCCGCCCGGGTGACCTGACGGCGGAACGACGAGCGGGTACCGACACGCACGGTCACCATGGACGGATGCGCATCCTGCTCGTGTGCACCGGCAACCTCTGCCGGTCCCCGGTGGCCGAGCGGATGCTGGCCCACTGGGCCCGAGACGCACTGGGCGACGACGCCGCCCGGGTGGCGCTGGACAGCGCCGGCACGGATGCCCCCCACGGACGGCCGATGGACGACGCCGCCGCGCACGCGCTGCTCGCGCTCGGCGGAGACCCGGTCGGCTTCACCTCCCGACGGCTGGTGGCCGGTGAGGCCATGGAGTTCGACCTGGTGCTCACGGCGACCCGCGAACACCGCAGCCGCGTGCTCTACCCGGCGCCCGGCGCGCTGCGGCGCACCTTCACCTTCGTCGAGGCCGCCGCCCTGCTGGCGGTGGCCGACTGCTCCGGCATCGGCGAGCTGCCGCTGGAGGCTCGTGCCCGCGAGTTGAGCGCTCGGCTCTCCGCAGCGCGGGCCCATCGGCGCAGCGGCGACGCCGACGACATCGCCGACCCGATCGGGCGGTCGCTGATGGTGCACCGGGCGGTCGCCGATCGGATCGCGGAGGCACTGTCGCCGCTGGCGACCGTGCTGTTCCAGCCCGAGCAGCTGCCGCCTCGCTGACGGGGCCGTCGTCACCCGTCCGGGTGCACCCGACGCCGCCGGGCTCCAACCGGCACCGACGGGTGCCGACCTCCCGGGGGAACGGCCACCCGCCGTCCGCGACGCGGTCCCTGCGGCCGTGTCGCCGACCGGCACCCGTGCCCTGACCAGCTGGAGAACCCGTGCCCGTCCCCCAAGCAGCCGATCGGCCGGCCCCCCTGCCGGTCGCCGACCCGCTCGACGCCGAGCACCCCGAGCTGAGCAGCCCGCAGCCCACCGGCACACCGGGCTCCCCGGCGATGAACCGGCGCTCGGCGGACCGCATGGTGGGCCACCCGGCCTACGTGCTGGCCTACGACCCGTTCACCGCCCGCCGCCGGCGACGCCCCGACTGGCTGGTCACGCTGCTGACCCGACTGGTCGCCGGTGACGCCCTGGCCGCCGCGGCCGGCACCTGGGCCGCCGCACGGGTGGCCGGCTCCCTGGGCGTCGACGTCGCTCCGGGACTGCCGCTGGTGCTCGCCGCGCTCTGGCCGCTGGTGCTGGGCCTCGCCGGCTCCTACGCCGACCGCCGGCTCGGCACCGGGCCGGAGGAGTACCGCCGCGTGCTCGTCGGCGCCGTGTCCACCCTTGCGGGGCTGGCCGTGGCGACCGCCGCACTGGGCCTCACCGGCATGCCCGTGCCCGCCGGCACCACCGCCGGGCTGCACCTGCTCGCGCTCGCGGTGGTCCCGCTGCTGACGGTGCTCACCCTGGTGCTGCGCACCGTGGCCCGGCGCAGCCTGCACCGGGCCCGGCGGGACGGCCGGATGAGCCGCCGGGTCGTCGTCGTCGGCCGTGAGGCCGGGCTGGCCGACCTGGCCACGCGGCTGCGCCGGGAGTCCGAGGCCGGCTGGCAGGTGATCGGTGCCTGCATCCCCGACCCGTCGTCGGCCACCGTGCTGCCCGGTCTGGGGGTGCACGTGCTGGGCGGGCTGGACCACGTGCCGGCGGTGCTGGACAACGTGCGCGCCGACGCCGTGATCGTCACCTCCACCAGCGACAGCGGCGCGGACTACGTACGCCGGCTCGCCTGGCAGCTGGAGGGCACCGACATCGAGCTGCTCGTGGTGCCGGGCCTGGTCGAGGTGGCGCCGGACCGGCTGACCATCCGCCCGACGCAGAGCCTGCCGCTGGTGCAGGTGCGCGAGCCCGTCTACCGGGGCGTGCGCCGGGTGGCCAAGTCGGTGTTCGACCGGACGATGGCGGCCGTGCTGCTGCTGCTGGGGTCGCCGTTGTTCCTCGCGATCGCCGTCGCCGTGCGGGCGACCAGCCCGGGGCCGGTGCTCTACCGTCAGCGACGCATCGGTACTCGCGGGAGGGCTTTCGACGTGCTCAAGTTCCGCAGCATGGTGGCCGACGCCGATGCCCAGCTCGGCGTGCTCGCCACCCAGCAGCGGGACGCCGGCAACGCGGTGCTGTTCAAGATGCGCGACGACCCGCGGGTGACGCCGGTCGGGCGGCACCTGCGACGGTTCTCGCTGGACGAGCTGCCGCAGCTGGTGAACGTGCTGCGCGGGGAGATGTCCCTGGTCGGTCCCCGGCCGCACCTGCCGGCCGAGATGGAGTTCTACGGCGACGCGGTGCAGAGACGGCTGCTGGTGAAGCCGGGTGTCACCGGCCTGTGGCAGGTCAGCGGGCGGTCCGACCTGTCCTGGGAGGAGTCGATCGAGCTGGACGTGCGGTACGTGGACAACTGGTCGCTCGGCCGGGACCTGGCCATCCTGTGGCGCACAGCGCGCGCCGTGCTCACGAGTTCCGGGGCGTACTGAGATGACGGCTCCCGAGCCGGGCCCGTCGAGCACGACGGAGGACAGCCCCTCGACGACGGTCGGGCGGGCACCCCGGTCCCGCCGCCGTCGAGTGCTCCGGCGGGTCCTGCTCACCGTCGGCAGCCTGTCGGTGGTGTTCGCACTGGTGGCCGGCGGCGGGCTGTGGTACCTGACGGACCGGTACGCCGGCAACGTCGAACGGGTCGGTGACGTCTTCGCCGCGCTGGACCCGAGCACCCGACCGGCCCCCGCCTCACCACCGGCGTCCCAGCCGGCGCAGGCGGCACCGGTGACCTTCCTGCTGGTGGGGTCGGACACCCGTGCCGACATCCGCGCCGGCCAGCTCCCGGACGCCCGATCCGACGCGATCATGATCGCCCGGCTGTCCGGCGACCGGCGCCACGTGCAGGTGGTGTCCATCCCCCGTGACTCCTGGGTCGACATACCCGGGCACGGCAAGGACAAGATCAACGCCGCCTGGTCGATCGGCGGGCCGGCACTGCTGATCCAGACCGTCGAGCAGCTGACCGACGTGCGGATCGACCACTTCGCCGCCATCGACTTCGAGGGCCTGATCGAGATGACCGACGCCCTGGGCGGGGTGGACGTGACCGTGGCCGAGACGACCAGCTGGGGGCCCTACACGTTCACCGCCGGGGTCAACCACCTCGACGGCGACCAGGCCCGCTGGTACGTCGGTCAGCGCTACGACCTGCCCGGCGGCGACTTCGACCGGGTGCGCCGCCAGCAGAACTACCTGCGCTCGATGTTCGGCAAGCTGTTCGCCCAGGGAGTGTTCACCTCACCCGGTCAGCTGGACTCCGTGCTGCTCGCCGTGACCGACGCGATCGCCGTCGACGACTCACTGGGCAACCGAGACCTGCTGACCTTGGCGGTGTCGGCCCGCGACCTGCGCCCCCAGGACATCGCGTTCTTCACCGCGCCCGTGCTGGGCACCGGCCGGGAGGGCAGAGCCAGCGTCGTCTACCTCGACGACGTCAGCGGACGCCGGATGTGGGGTTACCTGCAGACCGACTCGCTGGGGCAGAACACCGCCGAGTTCGCCGACGAGGCCCTGCAGGAGACGCCGAACTGACCCTCATGCGGCGGCCCCTGTGGACGTCCGCAGGATCGAGGCGTACTCCGGCAGCACGAGGGCGTGCAGCAGCGGCTGCAGGAGTACCGCGATCTCGCTGACGACCCGGTGGTGGGCAGCCACCGGCTCACCACTGGGATCGGACACGTCGTTCTCGCTCGAGGCGGCCCGCCGGACGCGGCGGGCATCGGCCAGCATCATGACCACGGTTCGCGCGTGCTGCTCCCCGTTCAGGGCCAGAGGAGCGGTGATCGCGGGCAGCGCGGCGAGCAGGTCCGCGGCCTCCCGTAGCGTGAAGGTACGGCGCAGCCCGGTCGGGTTCAGCCGCAGCACGTCGTCTCGCAGCCGCTCGGTCATCGTGAGCACCAGGTCGGCCGGGCGCAGCAGGTCGGCGTCCAGCTGCTGGGCGACGAAGCCCGCACCGGTGCCGCCGAGTGCCCCGAGGGCACTGCGAGAGGCAGGGTGCATCGCTGACCCCACGTCGGCGCAGCTGCCGGCGCTGAGCACGTCGAGCGGACGGCCCCCCTCGCCGATCGCTGCGTCGAGGTACGACTGCGACAACCGCTCTGCGACGGCGGAGCGGCAGATGTTGCCTGTACCGACGAAGAGGATGCGCATGACGGTGAGGGTAGGACGACGCTCACCCCAAGAACTGACAACGCGCGGCCGGATCCGGGCGGAGGTGGGGCACTGTCACCTCTGTCCTCACCAGCCACACCCACCCGCCGGGTCACGCACATCCGGCGTGATCCGCGCTGATCCTCACCGGATCATGGTGCCGCGAGATCGGCGCAGGGCTGGTCGTCCCCCTACCGTGAGCGGATGGACCTGCTGTTCGTCTGCACGGGGAACGCCTGCCGTTCCCCGCTGGCCGAGCGGCTGCTGCGCGGCTGGCAGCAGAGGTGGCCGACCGACGGTGACCTGCTGGAGGTGGTCAGCGCCGGGACCGGGGCGACCGCCGGCCGGCCGATGGACGCCGACTCCGCCCGCGCCCTCACCGAGCTGGGCGGCGACGCCACCGATTTCGCTTCCCGCCGACTGGACGTCCGGGACGTCGCCCGGGCCGGCCTGGTGCTGACGATGACCCGCGATCAGCGCCGCACGGTGCTGGCCAGTGTGCCGATGGCCTTGAAGCGCACCTTCACCGTGCTGGAGGCGGCTGCACTGGTGCCGTTGGCCGACCTCTCCGGGCTCGAGCAGCTGCCTCTGCGCCAGCGCCCGCGCGCGCTGGCGCTGCGGCTGAGCGCCGCCCGGAGCCGCCGCTCGGAGAGCCGGGACGACGACGTGCCCGACCCGATCGGCCGCCCGTTCGCCGTGCACCAGGAGGTGGCAGCGCAGATCGCCACGGCCCTGCGCGTGCTGGAGCGGGCGCTGCTGCAGCCGGGAGCCCATGCGCCGCCGATCGAGGGAGCGTCTGCCCAGCCGGTCACCGCCCTGCCCCGCCCGCTGGCCGAGCTCGTCGACGACCGCGCCGGGCGTGTCGGCTGGCGGGTGGGCGCCCTGGTGGCCGCGCTGGTCGTCCTGCTGATCGCCGGGACGACTCTGCTGACCCGGCCCTCGACGCCCACGTCCGCCGAGACGGCACCACGGACCACCGCGCCGGCACCGTCCGCTCCCCCGCTGTCGCTGCCGCTACCCCCCGACCCGCAGCTGATGGTCCTGGGCGACGCGACCACCCACGGTGTCGGTGCCCAGCCGCAGTCCGCCGGCTGGGCGTACGAGGTGGCGGTGATGCTGGGCTGGCGCACCGAGGTGCACGGCTACCCGGGATCGGGGTTCACCACGGCCACAGACATCAACCCGCGCACCTTCGCCCAGCGCATCGCCGACCTGGCCACCCGGCCGTTCGTGCCGAACGTGCTCGTGCTGCAGGGCGGCGCACTGGACGCCGGCGCCACCGCCGCGGCGATCAGCGACGGCGTGCTGGCCACGGTCATGGCGGCCCGCGCCGCCTGGCCCGGCGTGCAGGTGGTGGTGCTGGGCATCGTGTCTCCCCAGCCGCTGGCGGACGAGCTGTCGGCAGTGAACGAGGCCGAGCGGCGCGGCGCCGAGGCGGCCGGGGTGCCCTTCGTCGACCCGGTCGCGGGCGGTTGGTTCACCCGGGACAGCAGCTTCCGGTTCACCGCCAGCGACGGCGAGCACCTCAACAACCCCGGGCACGCGCGGGTGGCCGAGCTGTTCACCGCTGCGCTCACCCGGTTGGTCGCCGCCGGCTGACCGGTCAGGACACCTGCACGAACGCGCCTGTGCCCGATGGCCCGGCCACCCACCTGCCGCCGCCGTGCAGGTCGACGAGGCGCGCCAGGATCGGCACCAGGGCAGCGACGACGGCGTCGCCCACCTGCTGCTGGACGTCGATCGGCTGGCCGATCGGGTCGCCGATGTCGTCCGCGGCGCCACCGGCGCGGCGGGCCCGCACGGCGGCCATCTGCCGCACCAGGGCCCGCGCACGATCGGCGAACGCGTCGCCCGGCAGGTCGACGTCGGGGTCGACGAGGGCGAGCAGGTCGGCGGCCTCGCGCAGGGTGAAGGTGCGGGCCAGCGCGCGGGGAGCCTCGGCCAGTGCAGTTCCGCGGTGCGCGCGGGTGAGGGTCAGCGTCAGGTCGGCGTCGACGACCATCTCCGGGGCCAGCTGCCGGGCCACGAAACCGGTGTGGTCACCGCCGAATCCGGCGAGCACCAGCGCGGTGTCGGGGTGCATGCCGCTGCCGACCACCGCGCCGGTGCCGGCACTGGACAGGTGCACCTGCTCGGCCGCGTCGCCGAGCGCGTCGTCCAGGTACGCCCGGCCGAGGCGCTCGGCCAGGGCCGAGCGGCAGATGTTGCCGGTGCAGACCACGAGCACGCGGAACACGGGGTCGGGCGACCAGTGACGAGCCACGACCTGCAGTGTTCCTCACTCCCCCGCAGCGCCGGGTCAGGTGTCGGGCGGGGGTGGGTCAGTAGGCCCCGCGGCCGCGGAAGACGGCACCCAGCGTCTTCCACATGATCATGAAGTCGAACATCAGCGACCAGTTCTCCACGTAGCGCACGTCGATGCGCACCGAATCGTCCCAGGAGAGGTCCGAGCGGCCGCTGACCTGCCAGAGGCCGGTGATGCCCGGCTTGACCAGGAAGCGTCGGTGCATGTCGAAGCCGTAGCGCTCGACCTCCGAGGGCAGCGGCGGGCGCGGGCCGACCAGGGACATGTCGCCGCGCAGCACGTTGATCAGCTGCGGCAGCTCGTCGATCGAGTAGCGGCGCAGGAAGCCGCCCACCCGGGTGATCCGCGGGTCGTCACGCATCTTGAACAGCACACCGTTGCCCTCGCTGTCGAGGCTCTCGACCATGCGGTCGGCGCCGTCGACCATGCTGCGGAACTTGAGCATGGAGAAGGTCTCGCCGTCGCGGCCGACCCGGGCCTGCCGGAAGAACACCGGCCCACGGCTGGTGACGCGGACGGCGAGCGCCGCTGCGGCCAGCACCAGCAGCATCAGGCCGAGTGCCGCTGCGGCGCCGCAACGGTCGACGGTCTCCTTGGTGAGCCGCCGGACGCCGCGGAGCTCGGGTCGCTCCATGTGCAGCAGCGGGAGCCCGCAGACGGGGCGGATGCGCACCCGGGTGCCGACGATCTCGGTGATCGCCGGGGCGAGCAGCAGCTCTGCCTCGGTCTGCTCCAGCTCCCAGCCGAGCCGGCGCAGCGCGGCCCCGTCCAGCTCGGGTGAGGGCAGCACGGCGACGGTGTCCACCTCGTAGCGCTGGACCACGTCGACGACGTCGTCCAGGTCGCCGAGCACGGGCAGCTCGTCGAACAGGACCGAGTCCTTGCCGTGGGGGTGGCGGGGGATGCAGCAGCCGATGATCCGGTAGCCGTGATAGGCCTCCCGGTCGATCTGCTCGTGCAGGGCGGCGACACCGGCCCGGTGCCCGACGATGACGGCAGTCTGCTGGTAGTGCCCGTGGGCCCGCTGCCGGTGCAGCCACACGCGGTTGCCGCAGCGCTGCAGCAGGGTCAGCGCGGTGGCCAGCGGCAGCGCGACGATGATGAACCCGCGGGCGACTTCCAGCTTGAACGCCCAGGACAGGGTTCCGACGGTGGCCAGCATCAGTGCTGCGGCAAAGAACACCCGGCGGAACTCCTCGGGGCCGAGCCACAGGAAGCGCTCCTCGTAGGCGCGGGCCACCAGCATGCCGAGCAGCCAGACGACCGGCAGGACGACCACGACGGCGAGTGACATGCGGTGGTCGGCCGGCGACACCTCCGGTCCGAAGCGCACCTGGTACCCGGCCGCGGCAGCGATCAGCGCCGCGATGACATCACCGGCGGCGATGCGGCGCACGTAGGCCGGGCGCCAGGCGCGCCGCGCGGCGGTGCCTTCCCCGCGCAGCGGTACGGTGGGGAACCACCGCCACCGACGGGCCACGGCCACATCGGTACGAACACCCCCGTCACGCTGGCCGAGCACCGCCACGCTGGTCCCCCCGGATCTCCCCCGGGCACGACTGACCCCCGGCACTGTGCTGTGGACTGCTCGGGGACCTCGTCGTCCGGCCGGCAGTCCGAACCTAGAGGAGGAAGGGCTCGGTCAACACCCCTACAGCTGACGCGAGGGGCTCAACCGTCACACCTGTCACAACTTCGTGGTGGGCTGCCCCACAGGGGCGGTCGGCTGCGGGGCGGTGTCGTACCCGTAGTTGTAGCCGTACCCGTAGGCCGAGGAGATCTCCGCCTTGGGCGGCACGATGTTCAGGATGATGCCCAGGGTGCGGGCACCGACCCGGTCGAGCGTGGCCTTGGTCTGCTGCAGCTGCTCCTTGCGGGTGCTGCCGTACCGGATGGAGAGCACGACGCCGTCCACGAGCACGGCGAGGCCGCTGGCGTCGGCCACCGGCAGCAGCGGCGGGGCATCGATGAGGACGAAGTCGTTCGTGCCGCGCAGGTCGTCGATGACCTTGAACATGTGGCTCGAGGCCAGCAGTTCACTGGGGTTCGGCGGGGTCGGGCCGGAGGCGAGGACGCGCAGGTCGCCGTCGCCGTAGGGCTGCAGCACGTCGTCCAGCTCGGCGGTGCTGGCCAGGATGTTGGTCAGCCCGACGCCGCCCACCATGCCGAGGTACCGGGTCACCCGGGGGCGGCGCAGGTCGCCCTCGACGAGCACCACCCGGCGCCCGGCCTCGGCCAGGGAGAGGGCGAGGTTCACGGCCACCGTGGTCTTGCCCTCCGACGGCACGGCGCTGGAGATCATGATGACCTTGGGTGGCTCGTCGACGTGCAGGAACTGCAGGTTGGTGCGCAGCTGACGGTAGGACTCGGCGATCGGTGCGGTGCTGTTGCGCTCGATGACGTGCCTGGTGGCCAGCATGTCGTCCTTCAGCACCACACCGATGACCGGGGCGCCGGCCAGCTCGGTGGCCTCCTCGGCGTCCTTCACGGTGCGGTCGAGGCGCACCCGGGCGATGGCCAGTGCGGCGCCGACGAGCAGACCGACCAGGCCGCCGAGTGCAACGTTGCGGGTGGTGAGCGGTGAGCTGGGCACGGTGGGCAGGTCGGCGGTGTCGGTGACGGTCACCTTGACCGGTGAGATGCCGTTCGCGTCGGTCGCCTCCAGCTCAGCGGCGAAGGTGGTGAACTCGGAGCCGAGCGCATCGCCGACCTGCTGGGCCCGCTGCGCCGACGGGTCGGTGACGGTGATGTTGATCAACACGGTGTCGGTGACGGCGGTCGCGGTGACCGCGGAGCTGAGCTCGCCGGGCGTCAAGTCGAGCCCGAGCCGGTCGATGACCCGGCGGGCGAGCTCCTCACCGGTGAGCAGCTGTGCATAGGAGGTGACCCGCTGCTGGGAGAACTGGCTGCCCTGGAAGACGTCGGACGTGGACGTCGAGTCGGTCGTGGAGACGAACAGCTGTGTCTGGGACGTGTACTGCGGTGTCTGGAGCAGGCTGACGGCCAGAGCGGTCAAGGCGCCGACAACGAGCCCGGCGACCGGCAGCCACCAGGACGAGCGGAGTGCCGCCATGACTTCCCGCAGTTCCACGCACATCCCCTGTCGTCGGCCGAGCACCGCCATGCCATGGGCATCCTGACCATCACCACCGGCGGACGCGACTCATGTCCCGCTTGGCCCGAGCCGCAGCGTCACGGCGCGGGCGGCGGTCCGGCTGCAGGTGTTCCTGCCCCGGGAAACCGCTGGCCGAGCACCGTACCCCGCGGCTGACCGAAGACCACACCCGCCGGCACGTTGCCGCTGACGACGGTCCCGGGGGACACGACAGCAGAGCGACCGATCCGGGTCCCGCCGAGGACCACGCAGCGGGCCGTGACCCAGGCGCCGTCCTCGATGACGACGGGCGCCGTGATGAGGGCCATGTCCCGCCGGTGCGCGTGAGATCCCGTAGTGAGGAAGGTGCCCTGGCTGACCACGACATCGGCGCCGATGGTGAGCTGATCCTGGTTGTGCAGCCACACGTCCTCCCCGATCCACGACCGGTCGCCGACGGTGAGTTTCCACGGGAAACGCACCCGCAGACGGGGCCGTAGCAGCACCCCCTCGCCGATGGTGGCGCCGAAGGCCACCAGTACGACGCGGCGCACCCGGGAGCTGATCTGCAGCGGGTTGGAGACGAGCAGCACCTCGGCCAGACCCCAGAGGTACACCTTCCACGCCGGCGCGCCCCACGCTTCCCCGGCGCCGGGTGCCGCGGAGAGGTCGATGACCGGCGGTCGCGCCCCCTGCTCGGCCATCAGGCGGCGCGGACGGTGCCGGCAGCCAGCTGCTCCCGGTACCAGTCGACGGTGGCGGCCAGACCCTCGGCGAGGCCGATCTCGGCCCGCCAGCCCAGGTCGTGGATCTTGCCCATGTCCAGCAGCTTGCGCGGCGTGCCGTCGGGCTTGCTGGTGTCGAAGACGAGCTGCCCGGTGTATCCGACCGTGTCGGCGACGAGCTGTGCCAGCTCGGCGATCGGCAGGTCCTGCCCGACGCCGATGTTGATCGGAGCGCCGTCGTCGTAGTGCTCCAGCAGGTGTACGCAGGCCCGGGCCAGGTCGTCGACGTGCAGGAACTCCCGACGCGGGGTGCCGGTACCCCACACCGTCACGGTGGGGTCACCGGCGAGTCGGGCAGCCTCGAACCGACGGATCAGCCCCGGGAGCACGTGCGAGCCCTCGGGCGAGAAGTTGTCACCGGGGCCGTACAGGTTCGTGGGCATGGCCGAGATGAAGTGCAGCCCGTGCTGCCGGCGCAGCGCCTGCACGTGCAGCACGCCGGCGATCTTGGCGATGGCATAGGCGTCGTTCGTCGGCTCGAGCAGCCCGGTGAGCAGGGAGTCCTCCCGGATGGGCTGCTCGGCGAACTTCGGGTAGATGCAGGACGAGCCCAGGAAGAGCAGCTTGGTGGTGCCGTGCCGGGCCGCGGCGTCGAGCACGTTGACCTGGATGCGGATGTTGTCGCTCAGGAAGTCGGCCGGGTAGGTGCTGTTGGCCAGGATGCCGCCGACCTTGGCGGCGGCCAGCACCACCGTGGCCGGCCGCTGCACCTCGAAGAAGTGCTCGACCGCGGCGGCGTCCCGGAGGTCCAGCTCGCCGGAGGTCCGGGTGACCACGTCGCTGAAGCCTTCGGCCAGCAGGTGCCGCAAGACGGCGCCGCCCACCAAGCCCCGGTGCCCGGCAACGTAGGTCCTCGCGGACCGGCTCAGCGGTGCGACGGTCATCTCTTTCCCCGATCCACGTGGTCTCGTTAGGGTTCCCCCTCAGTCGACCTGATCTCATCAGGTCGCGGGGGTTCTTGGGGGTTCGTGTGGCGAAGTCGGCGTTCATCACCGGTATCACCGGTCAGGACGGCTCGTACCTGGCCGAGTTGTTGCTGACCAAGGGATACGAGGTGCACGGGCTGGTCCGGCGGTCGTCGTCGTTCAACACCGAACGGCTCGACGAGGTGTACCAGGACCCGCACACCGCGGGCCGGTCGCTCTACCTGCACTTCGGCGACCTCAACGACGGTGTGACCCTGATCAACCTGTTGCGCGAGATCAACCCCGATGAGGTGTACAACCTCGGCGCCCAGTCGCACGTCCGAGTCTCGTTCGACCAGCCGGTGTTCACCGGGGACGTCACCGGCGTCGCGGCCATGCGCCTACTCGAGGCCGTGCGCGCTGCCGGGGTGCGCACCCGGCTCTACCAGGCGAGCAGCTCGGAGATGTTCGGTGCCAGCCCGCCCCCGCAGGACGAGAACACCCCGTTCTACCCGCGCTCGCCCTACGGCGTGGCCAAGCTCTACGCCTACTGGGCCACCCGGAACTACCGCGAGGCCTACGACATCTATGCCGTCAACGGCATCCTGTTCAACCACGAGAGCCCCCGCCGCGGCGAGACCTTCGTGACACGCAAGATCACCCGGGCGGTAGCGCGGATCAAGGCCGGCCTACAGGACAAGCTGTACCTGGGCAACCTCGACGCCGTGCGCGACTGGGGTTATGCCCCCGAGTACGTCGAAGGCATGTGGCGCATGCTCCAAGCCCCCGAACCGACCGACTACGTATTGGCTACAAACACCGCCTACTCGGTCAAGGACTTCGTCCAGCTCTCCTTCGCCCACGCCGGCCTGGACTGGGAAACTCACGTCGAGTACGACAAGCGCTACGAACGTCCCACCGAGGTCGACGCCCTCATCGGCGACTACACCAAAGCAAAGACCACCCTCGGGTGGGAACCCAAGGTCCAAACCCCGGAACTCGCCCGGATCATGGTCGACGCCGACATCCATGCTCTCGACGACCAACTCGCTGGCCGCGCTGTTCGCGTCGATTCATGACCCGTCAGCCGACCAGTTTTTCACCGCTCGAACAATACAGTGCCCGGCAGGTAAACCGACCCACGGGGGCAGTCGCTCTGGGGGTGACGCTAGCCGTTCTGCCGATTGGGATCGCACTACTCCTCTACGACTCTTCCGTAGCCACGAGATTTGGCTTCACACTTGTAGCGGCGGTCGCCAATGCGACGCTACTTGCCCTAGCGTTCACCGCGGCAATCTCCGGAAGCAACGTGAGGCCCATTGCTGCATGCGCAGCCTTGTTCGGTTACGTGTCTTTCGGAGTCGTTCCAGTCGTACAAGTGTCAACAGGAAAATTTGGCTACACGCGCGACCCGAGCTTCCTACTCGCGGCCGCCGGTGTCATCCTGCTCGCCACCCTTTCATTCACCTTCGCCTATCAAGCCACCTACCGCCGACGACTCACCAAAGCGCCAATGGAGCAGCGTCATATAAATAGCCGCCGGCTCAGCCTGGTTTCTTTGCTGGCGGCCGCCGCCACGCTGATTTACATTGTCCGCTCTGGAGGTGTGGCTGTCTTCTTTACGACACGCCAAGGCCTGCGCGAGTCTGGACTAAGCATGGGGGCCGCCCTCTCGGGCGACCAATCAACCGCAGCAATAGTTGGCGCCTTTGGCACTGTGCCAGCCTTCGTATGCCTCATTGCCTGGGTTCGCGTGGTTCGCCAAAGGCCGATCGCGCAAGTTCGTCTTTCTACGATTTCCTGGCTGGCTACATTCGTTGCTGCAAATGTAGTCGTGAACAATCCACTTACTAATCCGCGCTATTGGGTGCTCACCATCCTCGCCGGCGTACTCTTCTGCGCTTTTCCGCCGAGTCCCCGAACCTTTCGGATCGCGATGATCACCGGGCTACTCTTGGCAATTTTTGTGTTTCCGGTAAGCGATGTATCGCGCTACCAACGCGGACCGTCGGAACCCAGTGAAAGTTATACATCATCCTTGGCGAGCAAGGATTACGACCAGTTCACCATGCTCGCGAACACGATTTGGTGGGTTCACCTTAACGGTTTCCAGATGGGAGAACAACTGATTACCACCGCGGGCTTCGCTGTTCCACGTTCAGTTTGGAGCGGAAAAGGTATCGACACTGGTGTCATTCTCGGCGAAAGTCTTGGGTCGGCGGTGGGGACAACGAACCTCAGTGCACCACTGCCTGCCGAGGGGTATATTGATTTTGGCGTGCCCGGGGTACTTCTTCTCCTTGGCTTTGGGGGGTTCGCAGCAGCGAGACTTGACCTTGCCTACGATAGGCATTGTCGCCAGGGACATTTAACTAGTACGCTCATTATGACCGGCGTGCTGGCTGGCTATTCGTTCATTCTACTCCGAGGCCCGTTGCTACAGGCCACGGGTAGACTTGCGGTTCTATGTCTCGTCGTTTGGGCCATATCGGCTCATGGCAATCGGCCGGACACAGTTTTCCCAACCCATGAGCCGGATGGCCGAGCGAACCAGCCAGTCAGCTTAGATGCGAGTAAGTCGAGTACTTAAGGCTGGGTCAATTGTGCTATCTATCGCCAGCCGCTCAAGGGCGACTATCGGTCTTCTTCTTGTACAAGTAGTGGTCCAGCTGCTCGGCTTGTTGGTCGGTTTTGTTGTCGTACGCGAGACAAGTAGTGTAGATTTCGCCGCCTACACGCTGGCATTAGCCGTTCTTACCGTCAGTGGGGTTGCAGTAGAGGCCGGCCTTGCGGGAGGAATGCTTTCGGTTGCCCATCAACAACCTGAACTGCGCCACAGAAGCCGGATCCTCGTCAATCGCGCACTGAGGATCCGTCGCTTGCTGTCGGCAATCGTCATTCCGGCAGCAATCACTACCTTGACTATTCTATTGACACGATCCAGAGTCTCCACAGAACAGGTAATAATATATTCAGCCCTGATCGCTCTTGCTATACTAGGCATAGCAATGAATGGTCTTATACTCACCGGCCTTCGGATCGCACGACGCGATCGCTCATTTCAGGCAAACAACATAATTGGATCAGCACTGCGGTCGATCCCCGTCTTGATTCTTTTCCCACTGTTCCACCCCCCTGCATTTGTTGCATTGGGTGCGGCCGTCATGTCATATTTCGCTCAGTTGCTTTTGGGGCTCTACGCCTACCGTTCGACGACCGTGCACCCCCCTGCCGAGCCTGAAATCATTCGGAACATAGATCGTTCCCTAAAGTTGCGCGCGAGGAAGCTTCTTCCTTACAATTTGCTACTAGTTGCTCAAGCCCAGTTTGCATACTTGCTGCTTGGGGCTCTTGCGGCGACGGTCACATTGGCAACGGTTGCTGCGCTGGGTCGCTACGCAGCGGCCTACTCTGTGGGTGCGACCATAATTGTGTCCACGTTTGCCCCCATTGTGAGTCGAATGCCGCCCGATCGGGCGCGCCGGGTCGCAGCAACCATCACTGGCCTCGTCTTTGCCGCGTCGATACTGGGCGTTCTTACCATCTTTGTGACTGCCAACTTCTGGTTAAGGCTTTTAGGCACACCCACCGTGACGGGCATGCGTGCCGAACTTACGCTTATTCTCATTGGCGCCGCGCTACATGCGACAGCTATGGTTGGCGGCGGGCTTCAGGATGCCATTGGCTCGGTTCGTTGGCTTTGGGTGTACGGCCCTGCAGCTGTGACGATCACCACAATTACACTCTTGATGACACAATTCCTGACGGTAACTGGGGCGTCCGTGCTGATCCTTGTGGGTTCGTTACCAGGTCTGGTCGTGACCATATTGCGCGTTGTCACCAAGCCTGCCACCGCCCCGGCAAGCAGAAAGTCGACCGAGGGAGATCCGTGATACTACTGCTGACCTCATCTATAGATCTGCGGACGACTCCGCAGCGAGTACTCAGGCATGATCTGCAGACTCGCCTTGACGATTACAAGACTGCCCTCGTCGATTGGCTGGCTCGGCCGGTCAGTGAGATTGATGGCATCGTCTTCGCCGATAACACTGCATACGATCTTAGCGAACTAGAAGAGTTTGGCCATCGAAATAATGCTTGGAACAAGCCGCTGGAATTCTTGAGTCTTGGCGATAACAACATTCCGCCCGGCATCCACTATGGATACGCAGAGCTTGGCCTGATCGATGATGCCCTCAGAAGTAGCGCTATGCTTGGCGACAGCTATAGTTTCGTTAAGGCTACGGGACGCCTTACATTTCCGGATTTTTCCCGCTTGATTACGCGGCTACCAGACGAGTATGACGCTGCAGTGGATGCAAGGTGCCGAATCCCAGCTTTTCGCCCATCCCATACCCACATTACTACTCAGATCATGCTATTTAATTCTTCGTTTTACCGCAAAAGTCTAACGGGTGTTCGTAGCCGCATGACTACGAGAGAGGGGGAGCGGCATGCGGAACACGTAGTCTATCAGGCACTCCGCGAGGCGACGCCGGAACGAGGCATCATTTACCGGTTTCCGGTAAATTGCGAGCCGGTCGGAGTTGGGGCGGCCAAACAGAAATTTTATTCGTCAAGCAGCCGGTCGATCTACGCTAGAGGGCGGGCCCTCTCCCGACGGGTCTCCCCGCAAGTGTGGCTTTGAAGATTCATCGCAGGTGAGGGTGTGGCGAGACCGGTCTGCGCCGGTTTGTGATGTAGGTCGAGGCCCCCTAATGTTTACAGTCGTTATGCTGCTATTCAGAAGGCCTCGACGTGCCCTGGCGCTATCTTCAGTGCTGCTGACCTGAGGCAACTACGGCGTCTACGGCGCCTGCAAGGTGTGGGCGCAGCGGCAGCGCGACGGTGAGCCGGTCGCCCGCTGCACCGTGGAGCGCCTCATGTGGACCGCTGATCTGCGCGGTGTCCGCCGCGGCTACGCCGGCCCTGCACCACGATCCCCGGCACCGGTACCGACCGCCGCTGCGACGTGGTAGGGCGCCCCTTCACCGCCGCCGCACCCAACCAGCTGTGGGTCGCCGAAATCACCTACATCCGCACGCACCGGATGGGTGTATGCCGCATTCGTCCTCGACGTGTTCTCCCGCCGCATCGTCGGCTGACAGGTCTCTCGCGACATGAAACCAACCTCGAACTCGACGCACTCGACATGGCCATTTGGATCAGGCAACGCGTCGGAAATGACGTTACCGGACTTACTCACCACTCCGACAGGGGAGTGCAAGGTGGATCCCACCGGTCGTCGCAATACCTTGATCGTGGAGGTGTGAGTCATGGCGACAGCGGACTGGAGCAAGAAGGCCGGCGATGTGCCCGAGGATGCGCGTCGACAGTGGCGTGCTGATCGTGCGCTTCGGCCGGCGATGCGTTTGCCCGGCCGCCCGGAGCCCTCGCGGGTGGTGCAGCGTCAGTTCTGGCGGCTGATCGCCACGGAGGTCAGTACCGTCGCGGGCTGTCGGCGTGTCCTGGCCGGTTGGCACCCGGTGGTTCGACACGCTGGCGGCATGCCGCCGATCTCGCTGGCCGAGCCCACGGGCCGCTACCTGACGTTCGAGGAGCGCGAGGAGGTCGCGATGCCGCGCGCCAAGGGCGCCGGGGTGCGTCAGATCGCCCGCAGCCTGCAGCGCGATCCGTCGACGAACTCCCGTTAGCTGCGCCGCAACGCCGCCACGCGCGGCGGTCGGCCCGAGTACCGCGCGACGGTGGCCCAGTGGAAGGCCCAGCAGGCCGCCAAGCGTCCGAAGGTCGCCAAGCTTGTCACGAACGAGCACCTGCGCGACTACGTCCAACGGCGGCTGCAGGGCGCCGTGCGGCAAGCTGACGGCACGGTCGTGGTTGGGCCGGCCGCGGCCGGGTGGAAGGGGCACCAGATGAAGCCCCACCGAGCAGATCGGCTCTGGGCCAGATCCTGGAGCCCGCAGCTGATCAGCAACCGCATCAGGGTGGACTTCCCCGAGGATGAGTCCATGCGGATCAGCCACGAGGCGATTTGCCAGGCATTGTTCATTCAGGGGCGCGGTGCGCGCTCATGCGTGGCCTCGTCGCGTGCCTGCGCACCGGACGGGCGTTGCGCGACCCTCGAGCCCGGACCCGGAGCAAGCCACAGGGCAACGTCACCGCCGACGTGGTGCTGAGCCAACGCCCCGCCGATACCGCCGACCGAACCGTTCCGGGCCACTGGGAAGGCGACTTGATCATCGGCACCGGCCGGTCGGCGATGGGCACGCTGGCCGAGCGCTCGAGTCGGTCAACGTTGCTGGTGCACCTACCGCGGCTGGAGGGCTGGGGCGAAGGGCCGGCGGTGAAGAGCGGCCCCTCCCTCGGTGGCTACGGCGCACTCGCGATGAACGCGGCGCTGACCGCGTCGCGAACACGACTGCCCGAGCAGCTGCGCGCGACGCTCACCTGCGACCGAGGCAAGGAGCTCTCCGGGCATGCCGAGTTCGCCCTCGACACCGGCACCAAGGTGTTCTTCGCCGACCCGCACTCGCCCTGGCAGCGACCGACGAACGAGAACACCAACGGGCTGGTGCGCCAGTACTTCACCAAGGACACCGACCTGTCCCGGTGGTCCGCCGACGACCTCGAAGCCGTCACACTGACCATCAACGACAGGCCCCGCAAGGTCGTGGGCTGGAAGACCCCCGCCGAGGTCTTCGCCGAGCAACTACTTTCACTTCAACAGCCCGGTGTTGCATCGACCGATTGAACCCGCCCTGAACTGACGTGTCGGAGAGCTGCTCGAAATCGCGAGGGGCAGGTCGAAATGCGAGAAACCAGTTAAGATTGCCGGCGCGTGGCGCACACTTGAACACCGCAAGGTTGGCCGCATCCGGCTTCACCGCCTTCATAAGGTTTCCCCTGTCCGGAAACGCTGCCCGGCGGAAACTTGCGACGTCCATCCGATCATCTATGGTGACGATCCAACCGTTCGTCGCCGAGGCATTAAAGGCATGTTACTGCCGCTCATATCCCGGCTCCCGGCTTGAATTGGTCAGCCTGAAACTCTTCTTCCAGGTGCCCGGCCACCGCCTGCCACGTGAGAAAGCGTGTTGCATATAGGCGGGCGTTGCTCCCCATCGACTGTCGCTTGGCGGGCTCCGCGATAAGTGTAGCGATAGCTGAACTCAACATCTCCGCATCAGGTCTAGGAATGACAATCCCACCTTCGGATCGCAGGACGTGCTCAGCAGCGCCGACCTGCTTGGTGGTCACCACTGGCAAACCAAACGCCATAGCCTCGGTCACAACTTGCCCAAAATTCTCATTTTCGGAAGGCAAGACAAAAATGTCGGAATTTCGTAGTGCCCGATCCTTCGTCGCGTTCTCGACATGGCCGAGCCAGAGGACGCGGGACGTGAGACCCAGTTTCTCGATATGCGATCGAACCGCCGCCTCTTCCGCACTGGACCCCGTCCCAGCGATGCTCAACTGCCAAGGCAAGTCCGCTATGGGGGAGAGCGCAGAAACAAGCAGGTCGAGACGCTTTTTGCGGGCTATCCGACTTAGGAAAAGGACGTGACAGAGGGCATCATTGCTGCGGTTCGAACCGGAATCGCCTGTACTGACCTGCGGGCCAACGGTTGGAATGCCCATGCCAATGACGCGAGGCTTCGCTTCGGGAAACTGGGTGCCGATGTTCGAAGCTTCCGCATCAGAGGCAGAGTTCACCGCTACGGCGCGTCGTATACAACCACGCCCACCGAGCCGCATGTAGACTCTCTTGACCACCTTTGATTTATTTTGCTGATAAGGCTCCAGCGCGCCGTGCGGTTGCAGCACGAAAGGTTTCCCGTACAGCCTGCACAGGTGATATGTGAACAATGCTGGAAACTGGTAGAAGCCATGAATGGAAACCGTATCGGCAGTGCGGACATCGGCCTTCAGCTGGCGAGCAAGTCCAAGCGAATATCGCCACCTGGATTTCCTCTTCACCCAAACGGTGGATATGTGGACACCGGCCCGGCGCGCATCCGCCAGTGAGTCCGGGTATCGCTCCCCCCTGATCCCTGGAGCGACAATTATCACGTCATGTGAGCGAAGAGCTAGTTCGCGGGAGATGGCAAGTACTGCATTACTGGGACCGCCATCAACCGCGTCAAGACTAGCGATCGAGAAGACAATCCTCATAGCAGTTCCTCGTTCGGTCGTTGGGTGCGCGCACTTCTAAGTCTTCTCAACTCCCGACGCTTGAGCGAGACCTGCCAATAATACAGGGAATGAGCGAGAGCGTAGTCGAACCCTTCGCGGCCGTCTCGGAAACCGGAGCGCATGAAATATGCGTATAAAAAGAAGATGAACGGCTTACAGGGTAGACCTGCAGCCAATCGACCCCGAGGCGATCTCGTGTGAATTGCGTCAGCATCGGCTGCTTCTAGGACCCACGCCTCCCAGTCGGTGTAGCGGTTCTGCCTGGAAAAGTAGTCGTACAAATTCCCCAGGTCGTCATGGATCATTCGGGAGGTCGTGACGACGACCTCACCGCTCACGATGGGTTGATAATGACCCTCAACTTCCCACATGTTCGTTACGCCCAGGTCGTCCGGACGTGGCCAGGTGGTTTTCGCCCTTCGAAAGGCAATCCGCTTCGTCACCCGGTGACCGTTGCGAAGAAGACGCCCCTGCCACACATAGTCCAGCGGCACATCAACCGCGTCGAACCGGCTCGCGGATACGACAAGCCGAATCTCATCCACCAAAGCTATCGGTAGGACCTCGTCAGCGTCGAGCAATATTACCCAATCAGTCGTGATGCTGCTGTGAGCCGCGCTCCATTCCTTCTTTTTAGGGTAATTGCCGTTCCAGGTGAAATTCAGCGTGCGAGCTCCTGCTCGATGCGCGTACTCGACAGTGCGGTCCGCACTATTGGAGTCGACAACGACGACGTCATGAAAATCAAGGCAACTCGTTACCACACGCTCGACGCTTTCCTCTTCATTCTTAGTCAAGATAATTGCGGTGACGGGAATCTTGCTCATTTCTCCTCAATCGCATTAGAGACGGTGGCGACTAGTCCCTCCCTGCCCTAGGGTCGCCGCTCGCTCCCTCGACAAGCAGCCAAGCCGCCACACGCATCGCTCGCCATGCGGATCACCGTACCTATCCAACGCATCGATTCAGCAGGCGGCCAGCGCCGAATGGACGCGACGAGCTCCAACCTGAGCATGCCACTGACAGTCTCCCCGCACGGCCATCAACGTCAGCGCGACTCTGTCACGTTGGCCCGCATCCGAGAACGTCTAGGCATCCCCGTACGTGAGCTAAATCGTGTCTTCCCGGTCTGAGACGGTCGGGCCTGGCCTGGGTGTGGCGCCTCGCCAGAACCATGCACGCCCGCCATGGAGTTGTCAGACTTCACCTAACGAGCAGCGCGGATGGCGTCCAGCTCGGCGACGACGGCGGGCTGCATAAGCTCGGCCATGTAGGCGTGGCCAGCGTCGTCGGGGTGGACGCCATCATCGCCGATCAGGTCCGAGGCCGGCCCGGTGAACCAGCCGCCGGCCAGGGGGTCGAGGAAGGCGGCTCCGGCGGCCGCGGCAGCAGCGGCCACACCGTCTCGGTCCTCCAGGATGGAATTCGGAACGTCTGCATCGACCCATGGCGGTTCGACCACCAAGAGGCGAGCGTTGGGTGAGTTGGCTCTCACAGTCTCGTACGTGGCCTGGGCGGCACTCTCAACCGCGTCACTGTCGCCAAGGTCGTTACGCGACCCGAAAACCACGACCAGGTCGAAGCCTACGCCGCCCTCCTCGGCAAGTTGTTGGAACGTGAGCCCCCTGCTCCCACCCACCGTGTAGCCAGCCCCACCGCCCGCAGAAGTGGACAGGTCGACGGAATACCCCGCCTCTCGAAGTTGCCTACCGAGCGCCGCGGTCCAGCTTTTGGCACCGACGCCGCCCTCGTTCGATCCCCCGGTGTAGCTGTCTCCGACAACGAGCACGCTGATCGGAGCAGCTACGGCGTCCTCTCGATCTGCCGAAGCCGCCGCTGCAGCCAGCCGGTCACTCTCTGCCCGAGAGATCGGGTCGCCCCCTCGCGACGTCGCGACCGGCACCGTCGCAATCGCGGCGAGGCCGGCGATCACCATCAGCGCCCAGAACCAGATGGGCGGACGCTCGAACCCCCGTGACATGTCGTCGGACGCTACCCGAGCACCGTGACGAACAGGTCTCGTAGCCGCATGTGCAGCGCTCGGTGAGCAGGCGGCAGATCGACTCGATCCCGAAGCGAGTCTTGTGATCGGTGACCCCGGCGGTCACCAGGGCAGTCGCCGGGTCGAACTCCCGCACCTAGAACCAGGACGCCGCTAGCAGGATCGCGTTGGCGCGCCTGAGCTCACGGACCTGATTGCACAGCATCTTCAGCGCCGCGGCGTCATCGGTCGGGGCGTCCTGGACGCGCCAGCGTCGATGTCAGCCTGCTTGCAGAAGCACCAGCCGCGCAACGTAGCCGGCTCGACACCCAACCGCGGGCCGATCCGCTTTACCGCCGCGTACAACGACAACTCTGGCTCCTGCTCCTGCTCCTGCTCCTGCTCCTGCTCCTGCTCCTGCTCCTGCTCCTGCTCCTGCTCCTGCTCCTGCTCC
>NZ_JAAGWK010000020.1 GCF_010685995.1 Goekera deserti
CACGAGCCTCACGCACGAGCCGCTGGGCCCGCTCAGGCAGCTCGTCGGGGTACTGCCGTGGTGCTAGCACTGGTCCACTCTCTTTTGGCTTCAGCACCTCCATCCATCCCTGGGCGGTTCAGTGCTCAGAACCGCCCACATGCCCAGCCACCGCGGTCAACGCGTCATCTCCGGGTAACGCAGGCTTCATGCCAGGTGGCTTGTATCAGTCGAAGCTGGGAACGACCGAGGACTTGCCTGGAACCCTCCGGGCAACCGCACGTCTCGATCGCCAACCGTGACAGTAGGTTGACGCCGTAGCTCGATCGAGTGACGTCCATAGGGGGCAACGATGGCCGAACGTCGTAGGTTCATGGCTCGGTCGAACCGTGTGGCGGTCGTGGGGTTGAACTTCGCGCCCGAGACGACCGGCATCGCCCCGTACACGACGGGTTTCGCCCGCCACCTCGCTCTCGGCGGGATGCAGGTCACGGCGGTGACGGGCCACCCCCACTACCCCGAATGGGCCGTGCACCCCGGCTACGAGGACGCGCGCGCGCCGGAGGTCGACGAGGGCGTGGAGGTGGTGCGCGTGCAGCACCCCGTGCCTGGCAACCCCACGGGGCTGGCACGCATCTGGATGGAGATCGTCTTCTCGGTGCGGGCCGGGCTGCGCCTCCTGCGGCTGCGGCCCAGCGCGGTGGTGGTGGTCAGCCCCGCGCTGCTGTCCATCGTCCCGGCCGTCGTTCTCGCGTTCTTCCTGCGCTTCCGGGTGGGCGTGATCGTCCAGGACCTCTACGGCGCGGCACTCGCCGAGACCGGGCTCGCCGGCGGCCGGCTCGCCCGCGCCACTGCCCGACTGGAGCGCGCCCTCCTCCGCCAGGTACACAGCGTCGCGGTCATCCACGACGTCTTCCGAGCCAGCCTCGTCGCGCAGGGGATCCCGACCAACCGCATCACCGTGATGCCGAACTGGACCCACGTCACGATGCCCTCGACCACCGACCGGGAAGCCGTCCGCCGCAACCTCGGCTGGGGCCCGGACGAGGTCATCGCCCTCCACGCCGGCAACATGGGCGTCAAGCAGGGCCTGGAGGGGCTCATCGACGTCGCCCGGCTGGCCACCGAGCGCGGCAGCGCCGTCCGCGTGGTGCTGCTCGGCACCGGATCGCAAGCGGCACACCTGGCCACCTACGCGGAGGGTGTCGGCCGGGTGACCTTTATGCAGCCCCTGCCCAACGGCATGTTCGAGGCGGCGCTCGCCGCCGCCGACTGCCTGCTGCTGCACGAGAAGCCCGGTGTGCTCGAGATGTCCGTTCCCAGCAAGCTGACCACCTACTTCGCGGCCGGCCGGCCGGTCGTGGCCGCGACGGACGCCCGGAGCGGGGCCGCTGCCCTGGTCACGGCGTCCAAGGCCGGCAAGCGAGTCGCCTCCGGCGATCCCGGCGCCCTCCTCGACGCAGTGGAGTGGCTGGTATCCGAGCCTCGTCGCGCCGCGGTGATGGGAGGCAACGGGCGCCGATACGCGGCCGAGCACCTCACCGAGTTCTCCGCGATGGAACGGCACCAGGCCTGGGTGCTCGACCTCGCCGGGGAGGCCATCGCCGCGCGCATCAGCCCCAACGAGGTCATGGACACCTGCCACCTGGGCGACCAGGCGCCTCGACTGGATGCCGTCACGAGGCAGGTCGCTCGCTGAACTCCCGGTGCGCCCGGTCGCGCGACCCCAGCAGCCACTGTCGGCGGGCATCGGTGACCAGGAGCACCCCGATGACCAGGATGACGACGCCCGCCGCTCCTGCGACGAGCATCCCCAGCTGCCCACCGACCCGCATCCAGAAGACAGCCGCCCACCCGTCCAGGACGAGCACCCCGATCAGCAGGACGTACAGCGGGATCGTCAGCCACAGCCGGCGGCGGCGCGCCATCGGGGTCAGCGGAACTCGTCGAGGTGGTCCGCCAGGACGTCGTCCCGCAGGTAACGCCACAGCAGCGGCGCCCGCTCCACGTCCACGTACTGCACCGCGCCGCCGGCCTCGGTGCCCGTGCCGGAGATCGGGACGCTCAGCTGTGCCGGCGGCCCGACGTCCCGCATGCTCCAGGCCAGGTCGACCAGGTCCGGGCCGCTGAGGCTGTCGTCGACGCTCACGGAGCGGGTGAGTGCCTCCAGCGTGCCGGTGAGGGTGCCGACGTCGCTGAACACCCCGAGCTGCGTCACCCGGTCGAACACGGCGCTGAGCACCGCCTGCTGCCGGGCGGCGGTCGTGGCGCCGGCCTCGGGCGACGCGTCACGCACATAGGCCAGGGCGCCGGCGCCATCGAGCCGCTGCCGCCCACCCGGGAAGTCGAACCCCCTGTTCGCGTACGGCTGCGGCACGTCGACCTCGATGCCGCCCAGGTCGTCGACCACGGCGGCGAAGCCCTCGAAGTCCACCTCCGCGTAGTGGTCGACCAGCACACCGCTCAACGTCTCCACCGCACCCACCAGCGACGCCGGGCCGCCGTCCCGGAAGCTCGCCGACAGCGTCGTGCCCTCACCGGTCACCCAGGTGTCCACCGGCACGGCGACCACCTGTGCCTGCGTCAGGTCCGAGCCGACGTGCACCAGGGACACCGCATCGACCAGCGGGCGGTCCTCGCCGGCGACGGGCTCCACCCCCACCAGCAGAAACGTCAGACTCCCCCGCGCTGCCGGAGCGGGACGATCCCGGGTGGGGAACGCCGACTCCACCCGGCTGACGTTCCCGTCCAACCGCTGGGTGCTCAGCGTCGCCCCACCGATGAGCACGCCCAGCGCGACCACGAGCAGCCCGGCCACGGCGATGCCCAGACTCCGCACCCTGCTCCGCTCGGGCACCGCGCGGTGCCGCGGAGTCGGGGCCGGCTCCCGCTCGACGGCAATCGAGGGCCGGCCGGCAGGTACCGGGGCACCCGGCTGGCCACCGTCCGCCGGGTGGGCGGGGGCAGCATGCCGGCCCACCCGGGTGACGTCAGCCTCGGAACGGGGAGCCGCCGCGTTCTTCGCGGAGGAACGCAGCGTCCTCGGCGCGGGATCGTGCGGGTCTCGGCTGCTCACGATGCCCCATCATCACCCGAACAGGTGACGACGGGCTACCTGCTGCGAGCAGATCACAGCACCGCGTACCTGCTCGAGGTCAGATCCCGTGCTGGACGCCGTCGACGTCCTCGACACGAGTGCGCACACCACAGCTCCGACAGACCACGTACTCCCTGCGCTGAGGGTCCCACCCCGGTCGCAGCCACGCCAGACCACGCCGGCGGGCATGGGAGGCCACGACGACCAGATCAGCGGCGCGGCACATGGAGCACGCGCCATCGACCGGGCCCACCACGGTCCGGACTCTGCGCTCCCCCACCCTGGCAGGATGCCGCGTCATGGCCGGGGCCCCAGGCAGCCGGCACGGCGATCCCTGTCACACGAGCCGGCGGGGCCGCCCGCGCCCCGGTGCGCCACGGGAGATCGCAGGTCAGTAGGCGCCCGAGCCGCGGAACACCGCGCCGACCGTCTTCGACAGGATCATCAGGTCGTAGGTCAGTGACCAGTTCTCCACGTACCGCACGTCCAGCCGCACCGAGTCGTCCCAGGACAGGTCCGACCGGCCGCTGACCTGCCACAGCCCGGTCATGCCCGGCTTGACCAGCAGCCGACGGCGCATGTCGTAGCCGTACTGCTCGACCTCGCGGGTGACGTGCGGCCGGGGACCGACCAGTGACATGTCGCCGCGCAGCACGTTGATCAGCTGCGGCAGCTCGTCGATCGAGTACCGGCGCAGCACCGTGCCCACCCGGGTCACCCGGGGATCGCTGCGCATCTTGAACTGCACGTCGTTGCCCTCGTTGGACGCCATCAACGTGTCCACGGCACGATCGGCACCAGGGACCATCGTGCGGAACTTCAGCACGTGGAACGGCGACTCGCCCTTCCCCACCCGCTCGTGCCGGTAGAACACCGGCCCGCGGCTGGTGGTCTTGATGGCCACCGCCACGGTGAGCAGCACCGGCAGCAGCAGCAGCAGACCCACCGCCGCAGCGGTGCGGTCGAAGGCCTCCTTGGTGACCCGCCGGATGCCCTTGAGCTCCGGGCGCTCCACGTGCATCAGCGGCAGGCCACTGACCGGGCGGATGTAGACCCGCGGGCCGGCGACCTCGGTGACGGCAGGCGCGAGCAGCAGCTCGGCGCGGGTGTCCTCCAGCTCCCAGCCCAGGCGCCGCAGTGCCGCACCGTCCAGCTCGGGCGACGGGAGCACCGCGACGGTGTCCACCTCGTAGCGCTGGACCACGGAGACCACGTCGTCCAGGTCGCCGAGCACCGGCAGCTCGTCGAAGACCAGCTCGTCCTTGCCGCGCACGTGCGGCGGGATGCAGCAGCCGATCACGCGGTAGCCGTGGTAGGCCTCCCGCTCCATCTGGGCGTGCATCGCGACGACGCCGGCCCGGTGCCCGACGATGATGGCGGTCTGCTGGAAGTGGCCGTGCCGGCGCTCCCGGTGCAGCCAAGCCCGCTGCAGGTACCGCTGCACCAGCGTCAGCAGGGTGGCCAGCGGCAGCGCCACGACGACGAAGCCGCGCGCCACCTCCACCTTCAGGCCCCAGCTCACCGTTGCCAGCGCCGCCAGCAGGAACACGGCGGCGGAGAACACCCGGCGGAACTCCTCGGCGCCGAGCCAGAGGAAGCGCTGCTCGTAGGTGCGGCCGACGAGCATCGCACCGACCCAGACGAGCGGCAGCAGCACGATGATCAACACCGTCGCCGTCATGAACCGGGCGCTGACACCGTGCCCCACCGGCGCCGCGTAACCGACGAACGCGGCGATCAGGGCGCACAGCGCGTCGGCCACCACGATCCGCCGTACGTAGGCGGGCCGCCAGGCCCGGCGGGCAACGGTGCCCTCGCCGCGCAGCTTGGCAACCGGGATGAAACGCCAGCGCTGTTGGGTGAGCGTGCGGGTTCGAGGCCCGCTGTCTCGTGTCGTGGTCGCGACCAATGCAGCCATCCCCGTGTGCATTGTCGGGCGACGAGCCCGGAGCGGAAGAGCGGGACGCCAGGAACCTCGTCGTCCGTCCGGCGCCCCGAACGTAACGGAGACCTGCCGGGCAGGCCAGCCACGATCTGACCTTTCTCGGCACCGGAGCCGTCAGGTCCATCACAGGGAACGCCGGCCGTCGTGACCCCGGCCACGACATCAGCCAAGGAGAGAGCCTGGATTCCACATGGGTGCACGAACGGCCACGGAGAGTCCGCGGACCCGACGTTCTCAGGTGTAGGCGCGCACCCAGTCCACGTACATGTCCGTCACCCCGCTGGTCGGGGTCAGGTCGACCGGCCAGCCGCCACCGAGGGCCAGGTTCAGCATGAAGTAGAACGGCCGCTCGCTGTTCAGCAGCCCGTCCCACTCGACCACCTGACGGCCGTCGATGAAGTACTCGGCCCCCCCGGGGACGATCCGCACGCCGTAGGTGTGCCAGGACAGCGCCCAGTCCGTCGCGCCGTTGGGCGTCAGGCAACCGATCGACGGGTCGTCCTGCTCGGTGTTCCAGTTGATCAGGGAGTGGCAGCTCGCCGAGGTGTCGTGCCCGTAGAGCTCGAAGGCGTCGACCTCGGCCTGCTCGGTGGTGCGCTTGGTGGCGCTCTCGGAGTCGAGCATCCAGAACGCCGGCCAGGACCCCACACCGGGGGCGCCCAGCACGCGCGCCTCGAAGTACCCGTACTGCGCCGTGAAGCCGGACCCGTCGACCCGCATCGACGAGAGCAGGCCGCCGAGGTGCTGCCGGCCCTGGCCGTAGGGGTCCGTCCGCGCGCCGATGGGCTCCGCCCGGATGCGCAGGTAGTCCGAGTCGAGGGTCGCCAGGGTGTCCTCGCCCCATGCCGGGTCGGCGAAGACGGCGTCCCCGAAGTCGGTGCCGCCCCAGTAGGTCGGCTTGATCGCGGCGTAGGTGCTGCCCGCCCCGCTCTGCGAGACCGACAGCGGGTCGGTGAACTCCTCGTCCCACTGCAACGTCAGCCCGGCCGGAGCGTGACCCGACCGGTCGACGTCCACCCCGACGGTGTTGAACAGCTGGGCGTGCAGGCGTGCACGGTCCGCCGGCGCGTCATCGCGCCGGATCTCCACCGTCACCGGCCCGCGCGGCAGTTCCCGGGTCGAGAAGCGCAGGACTGCCAGACCGTCCGCACCGGCGGTGGCCGTGGCCACCGTGTGGACGGCGCCGCCATCGGCGGTGAAGGGCACCCACGTCCGGGCGGTGAGCTCGACACCGGCTCCGGTCTGGACGGTGAGCACCGCGTCACCGTCGACCTGGGCGCCGGTCTCCGGGCAGACGAGCGCCAGGTCCGCCGCAGCCGCGGGTGCAGCAGCGCACTCGGCGGGCGACGGCGGGGCGACCGCGTACGTGGGCCCGTCCGCCGACCCCCAGCGAGGAGGCGTCGTGCCCCGGTCGTACGCCGCGATCTCCCTGACACCGAGGGTGGCGCCGGGGATCGTGCGCCGGAGCTCGAGCGTGAGACCTCGGGTGACCCTGGGGGTGAAGGCGACGGTCGTCGCCTCGCCGTCCGCACCGGAGATGCCGGTCACGGCGACCCGGCTGCCGTCGTCGAAGACCACCGTCCCGAAAAGCGGCGCCGCGGCCGTGTAGCCCGGGTCGACGACGGACTGCAGCCCGCCCAGCACGACCACGCTGGACAGCTCGCGCGGGCTGTCCCAGCGCAACCCGATCGACGGCTCGTCGTCCCCGGTGGCCGCGGTCCACGTGGCCCCGGCGTCACCGCCTGCCAGGTCGCCGTCGACCAGCGCCTGCGCGGCGTCCGGGTCGCTCGTGGTGTCGACGTCCACCTGCTGTGCCGCGCGGTCGGCCCAGCGGGCCACGCTCGCGTCGCCGGTGGCATCGATCCGCCAGGCGCCCAGCGCGACCTCGCGGGCACCCTCGGGCGCGCCGGCGACGCGCAGCACGGCCGAGCTGGTCGACCGGGGCGTGAAGTCGACGGAGACGTCGCCACGCTCGTCCGGCGACAGCAGCAGCGAGCTGCCGTCGGAGAACGTCAGCGTGGCCGACGTCATCGACGTGTCGGCGACCCCGGAGCCCACCAACCGGACGCGGTCCACCGTGGTGGGCTCGTCCCACGTCATGGTCAGCGCGACGCCCGTCGTCTCACCGGCGCTGCGCCAGGCGACCTCGGGGCGGGAGCCGTCCCCGCCCACCGACGCGTCGGTGAGGTCGCCGGCGGAGTACCCCGTGGCGGTCGACGTGGCGGTCACGACGGCAGCGTCGCTGCGGGTGGCGACGTACACCACAGCGCCGCCCACGACCGAGACCACCACGACGGCCGCGGCGAGGAGGATCCTGCTGGGGGTCATGGTGATGTCCCGTCCGCTGGTCGGACCTGGCAGGGCGACGACCCGCCAGGCTTAAGGTCGGCTGACGCAGCACCCCGCACGGCCTCGACCCGTTCCAGGCCGCAGATCCCGAGGCGCCCGCTTGGACGTGACATGACGACGTTGACACTGATCACTCTCGCGGTCGTCATCTACGGTACCTGCGCCACGAACCGCTACCCGACTGCGCTGGCGCTGGGCGGCGGGACACCCGTCGGCGCGGCCCTGGTCGCCGGCGACACCGCCGTCCCGACGTTCTACGCCGTGGCCCTCGGGGTGCCCATCGGGCTCTTCGTGCGGCTGTTGCGCCGGACCAGGCGCGGTGAGCGGACCGCCGGGCCCCCCACGCCGGGCGTGGTGGCCCTGCTGCTGTTCACGGCCACCTCCATCAGCGTCACGCTCCTGGCACCCCTGCTGTTCCCCGGGATCCGGGTGCTCGCGCCGGACGGGTCGGTGGCGAGGCTGACCCCCGGCGTGGTCAGCACCTCCAACATCGCCCAGATCGTGTACCTGCTCCTCGGGGTGGCGGTCGTGCTCTTCCTGGCGCGCTCACCGGGCGCCACGCCCCAGGTGATCGGGGTCGTCACCGGCGTGGTGACGCTGCTCAGCTTCGGCAAGCTGCTCTCCCAGCTCGGCGGCCTGCCCTTCCCGGAGTTCTTCTTCGACAACTCGCCGGCCTTCTCCTTCGTCGACGCCGCCCCCGGGGGCCAGGTGCGCTTCCGCGGGATCCTGTCCGAACCCGCCGGGCTCGCCGGCTCCTCGCTCGTCACCATCGCCTACATGTCCTCGCGGGCCGTCCGGGTACACGGGTGGCACCGGGTCGGGGCCATCGCCATGGCCGTCATCGCGGCGGTGATGGCGGTGCTGTCGACGTCGACCACCTTCATCGTCGCCGGCCTGCTGCTGCTCGGCCTGGCCGCCGGCAGCGCTGCGGTCCGCATCGTGCTGCGGGCGGGCAGGGTGAGCGCACTCACCGTGACGCTGGGCTGCCTGATCACCATGGCGGGTGCCTACCTGCTGCCGATCGTGGCCGGCTTCATCACCACGGCGATCAACGACAAGGTCGGGTCCAGCTCCTACGACGAGCGGTCCGGGGCCGATGCGCGCTCCTACGAGATCGTGCGCGAGACCTACGGCCTGGGGGTGGGGCTGGGCGCCCACCGGCCGTCCTCCTTCGTGGCCGCACTGCTGAGCACCACGGGCGTCCTCGGCACGCTGCTGTTCGTGCTCGCCGTGGGCACGCTGATCTGGCGGGCGAGCAGGGTCGACGCCTACCGCCCGGTCATCTGGGCCCTCGTGGCGTTGCTGCTCACCAAGGTGCTGGCCGGCCCGGACCTCGCCGACACCAGCGGCATCCTGTGGATCTCCCTGGGGCTGCTGGCCCGGGCCGCCCGCCTGCGTGCCGATCGACCGGGCACCGCTGGCGCTCCCGGCCCCCGCGTCCGGCAGCCGACACTGCGCACCGGCCAGGACGACCGTCTCGGAGCCGGGCCGGCGGGCTGGTCAGTCGGTCGTGAGCGACTGCCAGCGGCCGGCCGTCACGTCGATCCCCCGGACGTTGTCCACCGCCACGCTCGCTGACGCGACGCGGACACCGGCGAGCAGCTCCAGCCCGAACAGGAACGACGATCGCGTGGTGGCCCCGGCCTGCACGACCACCAGCGTGCTGTCGGCCATGGTGCAGATGACCGAGGCCTCCGACCGCTCGACCAGCGGCGGACAGGCGATGAGCACGTGGTCGTAGGCGTCCTTCGCCTCGGCGAGCAGCTCGGACATCTTGGACGTGCTCAGCAGCTGTGCGGACCCGTCGACCAGCCGGCCCGCGCCGAGGTGGAACACGTTGTCGGACGACCCCGGTCGGGTCGCCTCTGCCGCGCCGACCGACCCGGCCAGCACATCGGCGACGCCCAGCGCCTCCGCGTCGTCAGCGTGCCGCCTGCCCTTGGCGCGGGGTTCGCGGGCCCGGAAGTCGACGTCCAGCACCAGCACCCGGTAACCGATCTCACCGAGCGCCGAGGCCAGCTCGGTGGCGATGGACAGGGCCTTGCTGTCCGCCGTGACCGGGGCGACCGCCAGGGCGCCGCCGATCTGCGACCCGAACTGCAGGTTGGCCCGCAGGGTGCGGAACGCCTCCACCCGGCCGTCGGTGCCGCTGCCGGGCCGACCACCCCGGGTGCGCGCCAGCGGGATCGAGGTCAGGGTGGCCAGTCCCGGGGTGTCCGGCAGGTCACCCAGGGTCCTGATCCGGGTGTCCACGGCGTTGCGGACGACGAGGACCACGATGCCGACCAGCGCTCCGAGCAGCAGGCCGATGAGAGTGTTGCTGCGCGGCTGCGGTGACACGGCGACCTCGGGTGCCACCGCGGGCTCGATCAGGCTGATCTGCACGGGCGACGTCCCCGCCCCCGGCGCGTCCAGCTGCCCTGCCTCCTGGGCCAGGGTCGTGGCCACCGCGTTGGCGACGTCCGCTGCGACGTCCGGGTCCTCGCCGTTCACGAAGACGTCGATGATCGCCGTCTCCTCGCGGGCGGCTGCGGTGACCTGTGCCCGCAGGTCGTCCACGTCCACGTCGCCCCCCAGGTCGTCCGCGACCCGGTCGAGCACCGCGGCGGAGGTCGCGAGCTGCGCGTAGGTCGACGCCCGCTGCATGGCGAACACGTTGCCCTGCTGGAGGTCCGCCGGCGTCGCCGCACCCAGCGTCGAGACGACCACCGTGGCCCGGGCCGCGTAGGTGGGCGTCACCAGCGTCGACAGCCCGTAGCCTGCTGCCGCCCCCAGGATCGCAAGGCCCGCGATGATCCACCAGCCGCGCCGGAGGATGCGCAGGTAGTCATGCAGCAGCACGGGTTGCTCCAGTCACGGGTTCGTGGGCGAGGCGCCCTGTCAGGGTCCCGGCGAACTGGAGGAGGACACCGAGCTGGGCCGATCCTAGGGAGACCACCCGGTGTCCCAGGAGTCATTCGCCTCACTATGAGCCGACAGTGGCCGGCCAGGTGCGAGTATCCCCTCTGCGCGTCCTGACCGACGGACGCCGCCGACAGCGGGGAGGACGAGCTTGCCAGGAGCTCCGTCCTTCCGGTCCACGCTCGGTCTCATGGCGGGCACCAGCCTGCTCGTCCCCGTCGTCGGTGTGTTCACGGCGCCGATCCTGGCCCAGGCACTGGGGGTGGCCGGGCGGGGCGAGGCCGCCGCAGCCATGGCACCGAACGCACTGGTGGTGGCCGTGGCGACGCTCGGGTTGCCGGAAGCACTCACCTACCACCTTGCCAGACGACCGCAGGTCACCGCTCGCGCGCTGCTCTTCACCGCGGTGATCAGCGCACTCGTGGGGCTGCTCTGCCTGGTCGGCACCTTCTTCCTGTCCGACTACCTGTCCGGCGGCAACGCAGACCTGGCCGACCTGGTGATCCTGGGTACGGCGTTCGCCGTCCCCACCCTGCTGGTCAACCTGCTCCGGGGAGCCGCGTCGGGGAGACAGATGTGGCGCGCGGTGGCGGCCGAACGGGTCGTGAACTCCGTCCTGCGCCTCACCGGCATCGCCGTCCTCGCCGCTCTCGGAGCACTGACGGTCGAGCGCGCCGTCCTGGTGATGTGTGTCGCGCCGCTCGTGGCCGGGGTCGCCTACTGGCGACTGTTCACCCCGAGCCCGCAGCCGCCGGCGACGGGAGGACGACAGGAGCGGGTCGAGCGCCAGCTGATGAGCTTCGGGTCGCGCATCTGGTTGGGGTCGGTGGCCAGCATCCTCACCGGGCGGCTCAGCCAGCTGCTGGTCACCCCGTTGTCGAACGTCGAGCAGTTGGGGTTGCTGGTCGTGGCGATCACGATCTCCGACGTCCCGTTCATCGTCGCGACGGCCATCCGCGACGTCATGTTCGGGGTGGACAGCCACTCCGCGGACGCCGAACGGCTCGCCCGCACCTCGCGCGCCGCCACCCTGGTCTGCCTGGTCGGCTCGGCCGTGCTGGCTGTGACCCTGCCCAGCTGGATCGGCGTGCTCTTCGGCCGGGAGTTCGCCTCTGCCGCACCGGTCACCGTCATCCTGCTGGCGGCCGCCGTGGTCAACGTGCCCGGGCTCATCGCCGGCGCCGGGCTCAGCGCCTGGGGCCGGCCCGGGTTGCGCAGCCTCGGCCTCGTCGTCGCGCTGCTGACGAACCTCGCCCTGTTCCTCCTGCTCGTGCCCACGTACGGGGCCATGGGCGCCGGTTGGGCCGCCTTGATCAGTGGCCTGGCGGTCTCGACCTACGCCGTCGTCGCCACCTCGCGGGTGCTGAGGGTGCCCGCGCTGTCGTTCCTGGTGCCCACCCGCGCGGACGTCGCCCTCGTCCGGTCAGAGCTCAGGCCGGCGCTGCGCCGCCTCCGTGGGAGGCGACGAGCGGCCGGGGAGCCTGGACCGGATGCCGCCGAGCAGGCGGAGCCCCGTTCGCCACAGGAGCGCCACGTCGGAGCCGCGGACGACGACGAAGTCTGATCCGCGCACCTGCATCACCCGCGCGGCGCACCGGGTCATGTAGACGCTGAAGACGACGTTGCTCAGGAAGCTGGCGACAGCCGCCCCCACCGCGCCGCCGAGCGGGACCAGGACGACCAGCAGGGGCAGGTTCACCGCCAGCGTGACGGCGAGACCGGCGCTGCGCAGCCCCGGGCGCCCCCAGGCCCCGAGGCCGGCCGAGGCCAGGATGCCCGGCACGCAGACCACGGAGCCGGCGGTCAGGACCAGGGTGGGCAGGATCGCGTCGGTGAACCCGGCGCCGAAGAGCGGCCCGATCCACAGCGGCAGGGTCGCCCCGAGCAGCAGCGAGCCGATGGCGGCGAGCAGCCAGGTGGCGCGCGCGGTGACCACGAGCTGCTCGGCGTCCTGCGTCTTGCTGTTCACCCCGAACAGCGCGTCCCGAACAGCCAGACTCACGATCAGGGGGACGTCGGAGACGGTGACCGCCACGACGAACAGGCCGAGTTGCTCCACGTCGGACAGCGGCGCGACGAGCAGCTGCCCGGTGCGGGCCAGCAACATGCTGGCGGCCGCGCCCATCCAGACCCGCACGCCGAACGAGAGCAGCCAGCCGGCCATGGTCGCCGACGTCGGCCCACCGGTCGGCGCCCGGGGAGGCCGGCCGAGCAGGCGGACGTAGGAGATCCCGCACACCACCAGGGCCAGCGAGGAGACCACCACTGCGCTGAAGGCGGTGAGGCCCCCGACCAGGAACAGCACCAGCAGGGCGAGCAGGCGGACCACGACGCTGATCAGTCGTTCGGCTGCCACCGCCCCCCACATCTGCCGGCCCTGGGCGGCACCGCGCAGGACGTTGACCAGCATGGCGGGCAGCGCGAGCGCGGAGCCCAGCAGGACCAACCGGCCCAGCGCCGGGTCCCCGGCGCTCAGGAACGGCAGCGCCGGGACGACGACGAGGAGGCACACGGCGCCGAAGGCCAGGGAGATGGCCGACGCCCAGGCCACCGCGGACCGCGTGTGCTCCGGGCGCTTGGCGATGTGGTACGTCAGGGCCTCGGGCAGTCCGAGGGTGGCCACGCTGACCAGCAGGGCCCCCGGCGCCAGCGCTGCGGCCACCTCGCCCCGGCCCGCGACCCCGAGCCCCTGCGCGAGGAGGGGGGAGCTCAGCAGCCCGCCGAACGGGACGAAGAAGCTGGCGAACGTCATCAGCAGCACGGCCCGGCGCAACGGCGCCCGGTCCGGGTCCGGTGGCGCCTCGGTCGGGGCGTCGACCGCCGCGTCGTCGCGGGACGTCACGAGCCCGGTTCTCGGTCGACGGGCACGACGGTCGAGGCGCGGACACCCATGACCAGGTCCTCGACCATGCGCTCGGGACCCAGGCCGCCGCGCCGAGGCGACCGGTAGACCCCGGCACGGATGTTGCGCGCCAGCACGGCCGCTCGGGCGGACCGCCGGCGGGCCTGGAACACGTCGTTGCGCATCTCGGTCAGCTCTGCCAGCCGCCGGTACCGGCCGGCGACGGCACGGAACCGTGCATCGCCACCTGCCGCCTCGAACCCGGCGAGCAGCTCCGACCGCTGCCGGGTCATCACGACCATCGCCTGCAGGCGGTCCGGTCCCTCCGCCAGCTTGACCCGGACTCGTTGCCCCAGGCTGTCCCTGCGGGCGCCGTAGAGCTGGGCCGGGTGCTGGCGGTAGTCGGCCAGCCGCTCGTCGAGCATGCAGATCCTGCCGAAGTTGGACGCCAGGAAGTACACCCATCGGTCGTGCGAGAGCAGGGTCTGCGGATCGAAGAGGTCGGGGCCCCTCCGGTCCTCGGGCAGCAGGTCCAGCAGCGTCCGGCGGAAGAGCATCGTGAAGCCGAAGAACTTGCCCCAGGGGTCACCGACGCCGGGCGGCAGCAGCTGGGTCCGGGTGATGGTCTGGTCGTCGTGACCGATCAGCTGACCGGTCGCGTCCATGAGGTTCACCTGGTGCGTGCACAGGTCGGCGCCGTGCTCGTCGATGGCGGCCCGGGTGAGCTCGAGCTTCCGGGGAGCCCACCGGTCGTCCTGGTCGGCGAAGGCCACGTAGGCGCCCGCGGCACGCCGCGTGGCCCGCAGGAAGTTCTCGGAGAAGCCGAGACTGGTCGGGTTCACACCGACCCGCACCGGGAACGGTGCGTCCCTGCCGAACTGGGCGACGATCTCCAGCGTCTCGTCCCGGGAGCCGTCGTCGGCGACGATCAGCTCACACGGGGTGACCGTCTGCCGCCCGATGCTCTCCAGCTGTTCCCTGACGTACCGGGCACCGTTGTACGTGCCCATGACGACCGATATGTCCGACATGCGTTCCTCCCCCCGGGACTGTCCCTCACCGACCACCGCAGGCCCACGCTGCACGGCCTGCCGCGCCGATGGCGCGAGCTGTCCGGGCGCGCAGGTCAGAGGCCGACCCGGTCGCGCCATGCGAAGACCGGGCGTTCCACGACCACGTAGAGCAGGCTGCCCGCGGCCACGCCGAGCGCCGTGAGTGCCACGGTCCGCAGGACGACCGGCCCGTCCCACACCTCGACGATGGGCTCGAGGAGCACATAGTGGCTGATGTAGATGCTGTAACTGGCCAGGCCGATGAACGACACCGACTTCCAGCAGGAGAACCGGTGGAAGGCGGTCTGCAAGCGCGTGCCGGTCGGCAGCAGCCCGTACACGATGACCGCGGCCGAGCAGAGCGGGATCACCGCGTTGCGCCAGATCGCCTCGTACTGGTCCGATCCCACCGCGGACACCGCCAGGAACAGCACCACCGCGACGACGGGCACCCAGTCCCGGGACACGGTGCCGAGCCACCGGGAACCGCCCGCCCGCCACGACCGGTAGGCGAGCGCCGTCAGCACACCCCAGGCGATCGCGTCCATGCGCACGTCCGTCCCGCGCAGGACATGGGCCTCGGCGTCGCCACGGACGCAGAGCACGACACGCATGACGGTGGAGTAGGCGATGGCCGCGACGGCCAGGGCGATCAGTGCACCGTGCCAGCGGCGGGTGTGCAGCAGCCCGAACCAGATGAGCGCGAAGGCGATGTAGAACTGCTCCTCGACCGCCAGGCTCCACACGACGTTCGACCCGGGGAGGACCTCGTAGCTCGCTGCACCGTCGAAGACCTGCACCCAGTTGTAGGTGAAGAACACCTGGGACGCCACGGCCCCCCAGTGCACGGGCCGGAAGCACGCGTAGACGAGCGTGGGCAGCAGGATGGCCACCACGAACGGTGGGCCGAGCTTCAACAGTCGACGGACGTAGAAGCGCTTGACGTCGAACGAACCCGTCCGCTCACGCTCGCGCAGCAGCACCGACGTGATGATGAACCCGCTGATCGTGAAGAAGACCACGACGCCGCTGTCCCCCGGCACGAAGGTCAGTCCCGAGTGCTGGAACAGCACGATGACCACCGCGAGCGCACGCATCGCATCGATGTGCGCGAACCGGTTGGCCGCGTTGACCGGTGCCGCGGGGACGTCGACGGCGGAGGCCCCGCCGTCGGCGGTCATCGTCGGATCACCGGCTGACATGGGGTCGGGCCGTGTTCAAGGCAACAGCCTCCCAGTTCACACGTCGGCTGGACCGCCCGGTGGGGCACAGAGCCCAGCCCGGTACACCCGAGCCTGCCCGGTGACCACCCGCACCACCAGGGTCCACCGGTGTGATCTGAGCTGGCGACGACCGGCGCGGTCACCGGTCGTCAGGCCGGGATGTCGAGGATGCGCTCGGGCGTGAACCGTCCGCGCAGCACGTCCCGGGCAGCGCGGACGTTGCCCCGCAGTCGCTCCCGCCGCCACTGCGTCTCCTGCCCGACCACCGACCTGACCACGTTCTTCCCGCAGCGGAAGACGGTCTCGTGCACGGTCAACCAGAGCGGGAAGCTGCCCTTGTGGTGCAGGTACGCGGGGTTCATCACCTGCGAGTAGCCCAGCCGCACGTGGGCCGTCCGGCCGCCGGACTTGACCCCGCGGTGCACGATCACGCAGTCGTCCACGATCGCCAGGGTGCCCTTGCGCATCAGCCGACGAGCGAAGTCGTGGTCCTCGAGCCAGGAGTACAGCGGCAGGCGGGCATCGAACACCTCCCCGCCGACCGCCGGTGGCCGGAAGGCGAAGTTGCACCCGTACAGCGTGCGGCTCGGCGTCCACGTCCCTGTGCCGGGTGTCGCAGCCGAGGCCGCGAGCTCGGCGGCCGCGACGTCCGCCGGCACCTCCTCGGCAGCAGCGCCGTCCAGCAGCACCCGTCCGGTGAGCGCGACGACGTGCGGGTGCGCGTCGAAGAACAGCATGGCCTGCTCGATGAAGTCCGCGCGGACGACGGCGTCGTCGTCGAAGCAGAAGACGTGCGTGGCGTGGGGTACGGCGGCGAGGCCGGCGTTGCGCTGCGCTGCCAGCCCGCGGTCGTGCACCAGGACGGCGCCGGGCGGCAGGGGCGTGGCCGGCAGGCTCGCCTCGTCCGGGGTGGACACGACCAGCGTGAAGTCCTGACGGGTCTGCCGACCGAGACCCTCGATGACGTCACCGAGCAGCTGTGGCCGGCCCGCCGAGGCGAGGACGACCGCTATGGACTCCGGCGGACGGCCGACCTCGGCCGATCCGACCGCGTCTGGCTGTGTCATCACACGTCTCCCGTGTCCGCTGCAGAGGGGCCGTCGCGCACCGGGCTGCGCCCAGCGACCGGCTCAGGCTAACGGCGCACCCGCCCGCCGGGTCGAGTCGTGAGCCACACCGCGACACCGCAGGACACGGGCACGTGCCGCGCATCACCCGGCTGTGACCTCGACGGACACCAACGACCCGGGCAGGTGACCTAGGTTGATGTCGGCGCCCCCGAGCGCGACACCGGGACCGGAGGGACGCCGTGCACCGCGCCACCGAGGACCAGGACGTCTCCGACTCCGCCTCCCGCGTCCTCGCCCATCAGGGCCGTTCCACCGCCCTCGACGTGGCGCGCGGTCTGGCCATCGTCGGCGTGGTGTTCAACCACGTGGTGGACGGTCTGATCGGCGCGTCCCTGCTGGACGAGGAGGCGGGGCTCGCCCGGGCCAACGACGCCCTGTACCTGCTGCGGATGCCAGCGCTGATGTTCCTCGTGGGCCTGTTCGTCCCGGGCGGGGTGCGGCGCCACGGCGTCACCGGCTACCTACGGCGTCGGGTGCCGTTGCTGGTGTACCTGTACGTGGTCTGGCAGCTGGTGGAGGGCTCGATCGAGATCGCCACGAACGACCTGCGCAACGGGAACACCGACCCGGTCGACATCGTGGAGATCTGGCTGCCGCTCGCTCACCTGTGGTTCCTGCCCCTGCTCGCCATCGCGACCGTGGTCGTCGTGCTCCTCCGACCCTGGCGCCGCGACCGGATCGCCGTGGCGGTGCTCGTCGGCCTGGTGCTCGTCACGGTGCTGACCTGGGGGCGGGGCACTCCCGTGCTGGGGCTGCGGGGCATGTCACTGGTCGGTTTCCTCGCCGTCGGGGCAGCCATCGGGCTCCCCCGGTCGACTCGCTGGTCGGCGGCACCGTGGTGGACCTGGGCGCTGGTGGGCACTGCGTCGACCCTGCCGTTCCTGTACCTGGCGTCCGGGGACGTGGGGCCGGCGACCGTCCTGCAGAGGATGGACGCGACCTCCCAGCTGCAGAGCGCGGTCGCGGCCGCGTGCGGCGTCGTCTCGCTGCTCGCTGTCGCCCGACTGGTCAGTGCGGTGCCGCTCGTACGCTCTGCTGTCGCGGCGGCGGGCCGGGTGACCCTGCCCGTCTACCTGGCGCACGTGCTGGTGGTGGCCTCGGCCCGGATCGTCCTGGACCACGCCGGGTTCCAGCAGCCGGTGGCCATGGTGCTGGTGCTCGTACCGCTGGGCGTGGGCGTCCCGTGGGTGCTCATGAGCGCGCGCAGCACCCTGCGCCTGCGTTGGATGTTCGAGCTGCCACGGCCGCTGGCGAGGTGGACCAGCCCTCGGTGAACAGCACACCGGGGTGGGCCGTCAGGCGGGTGTGGTCGGAGCGTCGGACGAGGTGCTCGCACACCGCTACGGCCCCGTCGGTAACCGTTCTGGAGACCTTGTGTGATCATGCAGTTTCGAAGAGTCATGGTCGCCGGCATCGTCCAGCTGCCTGCTCGCCCAGTCACACACCGAGGCGGTTCACCGTGTCCCGACGATGGCTCACCGTGGCGACGTGCAGCACCGTCGTCGCGCTGACGGTCTGTACGCCCGTCCTGGTCCTGCCCTGGTCCTCGGACGGCGCGCGCGTGACGACCGCCACGGCCGCCGCACCCAGCGAACGGCCCATCCCGGTCGCGGCAGCCAGCAGTTCGGACCCCGGTGGCGTCATCGCGTCCCCGGCCGCCCTGGTCGACGGGGACGTCGCCCGCGGGCTCACCGGCTCCGAGTGGGCGCCCTCCCCGACGGATCCCCATCCGTGGGTGGAGCTCTCGTGGAGCTCACCACGCCAGCTCGCCAGCGTGCAGGTCTTCGGACCGTCCGCCCGAACGGTCGACCCGGGCGCCTGGCACTCGGCACCGCTGCACGGCACCCTGCGCTTCGACGACGGCAGCTCGGTGACCGTCTCCGGGATCGCGAGCGGGGGCGGCGAGGGCACCACCGTCGCCTTCGCCCCGCGCACGACCTCCCGGGTCCGGCTGGAGCTGGCCCGAGCCCTGCCGCTGGCCACCGTCTCGCTGCGCGAGTTCTCCGCGTACGAGGTCGGCAGCACCCCGCCGCGGTGGCCGCGCGAGGCGACCGGGCTGTCGGCCAGGTCGCACCCGGCGGCGCACTGCTCGGCATCGTCGTCCCCCGTCGGGATGAGGACCGGCGACGGGCTCGCGCTGGTCTGCCCGGCCCCCGGTTCACGGGTGACCGGCACGGCGACCGTCGTGGTCGCCGGCCCGGCGAACACGCCGGTGACGGTCCGGGCCGGCGTCCCCACTGCCGATCGCGCCACGTCGGTGCGTGAGGTGGGCCAGGGCACGACCGACGCCGCCGGACGCGCCGTGCTGACCGTCGCACTGGCGACGCTGCCGCGCGGCCCGCTCACACTGGAGGTGCTGCGGAGCGGGCCGGCGGCGCGGGCGGGCGACGTGCCCCTGTACGTGCAACTGGTCAACGGCTCCGGAGTCCCGGTACCGGCCGGCAGCACGGCCCCGGCCGGCATGACCCTGCAGTGGGCGGAGGAGTTCACCGACCCGCTGTCGATCAGCCGCACCGGCGATGACGCCGTCTACGCCGGGATGAAGCCCTCCCACATCGGGGGTGGCAGCTTCGGCGACTCCTTCTTCGCCGACCCGGCCGACGACGACGGCACCTTCGCCACGGTCGACGACGAGTACCTGCGCATCCGGACCCAGCCGTCGGACCCTGCCACCACCCGGTGGGGTCTCAGCCACACCGGCGGCATCCTCTCCTCGACCCGCGTGGGCGGCAGCGGCTTCTCGGCCCAGTACGGGTACTTCGAGGCCCGGATGCTCGGCGCGCCGGGCGTCGGCTCCTGGCCGGCCTTCTGGATGATGGACACCGAGAGCACCACCCCGCGAGGTCCGGTCAACGCCGAGGTGGACGCCGTGGAGCTCTACGGCCACGACACCGGGTACAGCTGCCACAGCACGCACAACTGGGGTGTCGGCACCGACGACGGCGGCACACCGAACTGCGTCGAGCCCCCTGGCCTGGTCGACTGGGCGCTGGGCTGGCACACCTTCGGGGTGCGGTTCGTCCCCGGCGGCGCCGTCTTCTACCTCGACGGTGCCCAGGTGGCGTCGTCCAGCGGCCTGATCCACGACAGCGAACCGTTCTACTTCATGATCGACCTCGCACTGGGTGGTGGCTGGCCGGTCGACCTGGCAGCCACCGGGGAGCGCACCGACCTCTACGTGGACTGGGTGCGCGTCTACACGTGATCGGTCTCATCGCCGGTGGACCGCTGAGCTGCTCGGCGCCGGGCATCATGACCGGGTGACGAACAGCCCCCGGGTGACCCTGGTGCACGAGCGGTTCACCGAGTTCGCCGGCTCCGAGATGGTCGTCGACCAGCTGGCCCGCGAGTGGCCGGGCGCCCCGGTGTTCGCCCCGGTCGGCCGGCCCGGTGTCATGCCGGCCGACGTGGAGCCGCGGGTGCGCACCACCCGGCTGTCACGGCTGCTGCGCGGCAGCACCTACGCCCACCTGCTGCCCGCGCTGCCGGTGGCGATGAGCCGGCTGCCGCTGCCCGACTCCGACGTGGTCATCGCCTCGCACCACGCCTTCGCCACCCAGGTGGTGCGGGCCACGAGCGCACCGGTCATCGCGTACGTGCACACCCCGGCGCGGTGGATCTGGGACCCGTCGATGCGCGCCAACGAGTTCGGCGGCCGCGTCGGCGTGGCGGCGCTCGGCGCTTTCTCGACCGCGTTCCGACCGTTCGACCTGGGGGCAGCTGCCCGGGTGCACACGATGGTGGCCAACTCCACCGAGGTGGCCGACCGGATCCGGACGTGGTGGCACCGGGACGCGACGGTCGTGCACCCGCCGGTCGACACCGAGTACTACAGCCCCGACCCCGCCGTCGAGCGGGAGGACTTCTTCCTGCTCGCCGGCCGGATGGTGCCCTACAAGCGCCCCGACCTGGCCGTCGCGGCCGCGAAGCGGGCCGGGGTGCGGCTGGTCGTCGCCGGCGACGGCCGCGCCCGCGCCGAGGTCGAGCGGCTGGCCGGCCCGGACACCACCTTCGTCGGCCGGGTCGACGACGCCGCGCTGCGTGACCTCTTCCGCCGCTGCCGCGCCCTGCTGATGCCGGGCGTCGAGGACTTCGGCATCGTCCCGGTCGAAGCCCAGGCTTGCGGCGCACCGGTGCTCGCCATCGGCGCCGGCGGCGCGCGGGACTCGGTGCTGCCCGGCGTCACCGGTGAGCTCGTGCCGGTCACCGAGCCGGGGGGCGACGAGGTGGCCGACTGGGCCCGTCAGCTCGAGACCTTCGACGGCGCCCGCTACGACACGGCTGTGATCCGCCGGCATGCCGAGTCGTTCTCCCGGCCGGCCTTCCGCAGTGCCATGTCCACGGTGGTGGCCCGGACGCTCACCTCGGCCTGAACTCGCGGCACGCCGACACGGGAGCTCCGTCACGCGATAGCCCGAGCTCGCGATTTGTTAGGTAGAAGGGTCGCGATGTGTTGGGTTCGCAGATGGCTTCCTGTTAGTTTGGCGCCATGGGATATCGCCGACGGATCGTGGACGACCTCCTCGACGAACTGTTCCCCCACCTGGCGGCGATCTCGTTGGAGGGCGCCAAAGGGGTCGGCAAGACGGCGACCGGCACCCAGCGGGCCACGACGGTCTTCTCCCTGACCAGCAGCCGCGAGCGCGAGAGCCTCGCCGCCCGCCCCGACTACGTGGTCGAGGCCCCCGCACCGGTGCTCATCGACGAGTGGCAGCTGCTCCCCGAGGTGTGGGACCGGGTCCGTCACGCCGTCGACGACGACAGCACCGGTGGGCGGTTCCTGCTCACCGGTTCCGCCGGCGTAGCCCCCGGGGTCCGCATCCACTCCGGGGCCGGGCGCATCGTCAGCATCACCATGCGTCCCCTGTCGTTCGCCGAGCGGAACCTGACCAGCCCGACGGTGTCACTGGGCGAGCTCATGAGCCCGTCCCGGACCGACGTGGTGGGGTCCAGCGACGTCCACCTGCCCGACTACGTCGAGGAGATCATCCGCTCGGGACTGCCCGGGATCCGCGACCTGCCTCCGCGAGCCCGCCGCGTGCAGCTCGACAGCTACCTCGCCCGCATCGTGGAGCGCGAGCTGCCCGACAACGGCCTCGCCGTCCGCCGACCGGCGACCCTGCGAGCCTGGCTCGCCGCCTACGCCGCTGCTACCGCCACGGACGCCAGCTGGTCGACGATCCTGGACGCCGCCACCGCCGGCGAGCCGGACAAGCCGGCCCGGCAGACCGTCGACGGCTACCGAGACCACCTGCTCCGGCTGTTCCTGTTGGATCCGGTACCCGCCTGGTCGCCGACGTTCGCACCCCTCAAGCGGCTCACCGCCACGCCCAAGCACCACCTCGTCGACCCGGCCCTCGCCGCCCGGCTCGTCGGGGTCGAGACCGCCGGCCTGCTGCGCGGCGACGGAGACCGCGTCTCGACATCGACCGGCACGTGGGTGGGCGCGCTGTTCGAATCGCTGGCCACCCAGAGCGTGCGGGTCTACGCCGCCGCGATGGACGCCACGGTCGGACACCTGCGCACCAGGGACACCGGGCGCGAGATCGACCTGATCGTCGAGGGCCCGGACCGGCGCGTCGTGGCCATCGAGGTGGAACTCGCGGCCACCGTCAGCGACAACGACGTGCGCCACCTGCACTGGCTGCGCGACAAGCTCGGGGACCGCGTGGCCGACCTCGTCGTGATCACCACTGGACCGCACGCCTACCGGCGCACGGACGGCGTCGCCGTCGTCCCGCTCGCCCTGTTCGGACCTTGATCCACCGCTGACTGCGCGCCGGTCAGCCGCCGGTCACCGGCCGGCCCAGGACGGCGAGCACGGTCTCGGCAGCCACGTCGTCCCAGGTCCGCGGCGTGCGCGGCACCGGCGCCGGGACTTCCTCCAGCGCCCGCAGCACCGCCGCCGCCCACCCCGGGACGTCGTCGGCGGGCAGGTGCTCGGCAGCCGCCCCGCTGACCTCGACCAGCGCCGGGTCCAGCGAGGTGACCAGCCGGGCACCCAGGTCCAGGGCCTCGACCGCCGGCAGGCCGAAGCCCTCGACCAGGCTCGGGGTGAGAACGACCGAGGAGTTCTCGTAGCTCCAGCGCAGCGTGCCGTCGTCGACCCCGGTGAGTTGCACCACGTGCCCGGACGCCAGCAGCCCCGCGTGGTCCGGGCCGTAGGAGTCCACGCCCCAGTTCGGTGGCCCGACCAGTGCGAGCACGGCGTCCGGGCGCTGCTTCACCACCCGCGCCCAGGCGGAGACGACCACGGCCAGGTTCTTGCGCGGTGAGCTGTCCCCGACCACCAGGCCGAACGGCCGGCCGGCGAGCGCCGGGACGGGCACGGCGGTGGCGCCCAGCAGCTTGGGGCTGGTGGCCAGGGGCACCGCGGTGGCCCGGGCGCCGACCCGCGCGTCCCAGCGGGTCAGGCGGTCGCGGGTGGCGGCGCTGACGCAGACCAGTGCGTCGGCCTGCCGCAGCGAGGCGGCGTAGGGCCTGCCCAGCAGGGTGCGCTTGGCCAGCGGGAAGTCCCCGGGCCGGTCGAAGAGGATCATGTCGTGCACCGTCAACGCGGTGCGCGCGGCGACCCCGCGGGGCAGCAGGTGCTTGGCGCCCTGCACCACGTCGAACCGGGCACCGAGCCGGCGGGCCAGCGCGGCCCGCTCGTAGGCCGGCACCAGCGGGTCGGGCACCGCGGGCAGCGGCACCACCCGGTCGGGAGACCCGACCAGCTCGGCGAGCGGCCCGGCGGCGGCCGGTGAGGTGAGCAGGTGCAGCTCGACGTCGTCCCGGCGGTGCAGGGCGCGGGCCAGCTCGACGGTGTAGCGCACGATGCCACCGCCCGAACCGTCCGGCGGCACGTGACCGGCCATGAGCAGCCAGCGGGTGGGCGAGGCGGTCGACACGTCGCCCAGTCCAACACGGGAGGCCCGGGACAACGCCGACCGGGACCACCCTTCCTCGTCACACCCGCGCGACATCCGGCCGCTGAGCCGTGCGCAGCACCGTGACCTCCAGCGACCTGCGCGAGCACACCGCCGGAAGACGGCCGTCACCTGAGCGGTCAGCCCGCCTTCCCGCCGGCTCGGGCCCGCTCGCAAGCAGCGACCAGTGCGGCCGGGATCCGACCTCGGTCGCGCACGGTCAGCCCTGCGGTCAGCGCCCACGCCCGCACCTCGGCCGCCGGCACGCCCGGCGAAGCGGGGACGGCTCCGACGGGACCTCCCCACCGGCGAAGATCGACTCCAGTCCCGTGGTCGCGTGCACGACGCCCAGCTCCGCGAGGCAGGCGCCCAGCCACCGGCAGGTCCACTCCTCGGCCAGCTCGCGGGTCCCGCAGAAGGTCACCGGCACCTGGGGGAACCGGGCCTGCAGCTCCGCCAGCGCCTCCGGGACGCGGACCCCCGGCGCATGCGGCAGCGCGAACAGCCCGCTGTACCGGTCCTCGACCACCACCGCCGCCCTCGGCAGGGCGGCCAGCTCCGCGACGGCCTAGGTGAGCGTGCCGGCGAGCAGGCTGCCGGCCAGGTCGGCCAGGCTCTTGCGCTCGACCGCGGCCACCACCTCGCCGTCCCGCTCCACCGCGTGGTCACCGGCCGGCAACCGTCGCCGCACCGTGGTCGCCTGCTGCACGGAGAACCGGTACGGGTACTTCTCCGCGGAGTCCACCACGATGTCCGGCACCTGGCCGTGCGCCCGGGCCCGCGGCACGTCCACGGCCGGGCGGGCCTGCTTCGTCGTCCGTGGCGACTGCCAGGAGATCACCTCGCGGCCGCGGGCCCGGGTCACCACCAGCTGGGAACGATTCTCCCTGGCCCGGTCCGGCACCAGGTCGATCGCCGGCCCCCGGCGGGTGCAGCTGCGCACCGGCCACCGCTCGAGCACCTCGGCGTCCACCGGCCACTCGACCGCGCGGTGGCAGTAGACCTTCGTCGTCCGCGGCCAGGTCTCGCGGGTCTTGACGACCACGCCCGACGTCCCGAGTCCGATCCGCCCCCAGCCGTCCCCCGCCGAGCCCCCGGACCTGCTCGGCGCACGACCGTCACGAACGGTCCGTAGCGTCCGTGTCGTGGGCACCCGCGCAGCACGCGTCGCGCTGGCCGGGTACCTGCTCGTCGCCGCACTCGGCACGCTGGTCCCGACCCTGGGGCCTGCGGTCGTCTTCTCCGCGGTCCGGGACTTCCAGGCGGCCAGCGGGGCGTCCTGGGGCACCAGTGGACGGCTGGTCGAGCCGGGTCTCAACGTGCTGCTGTTCGTGCCGCTCGGCGCCCTGCTCTGCGGGTCCCTCCCGCGCCTGCGCGGGCGGTGGGTGTGGGCGCTGTGCACGCTGACGTCCGTCGGCGTCGAGATGGTGCAGGCGGCCCTGGTGCAGAGCCGGATCGCCTCCCCGTGGGACGTCGTCGCCAACAGTGCCGGCGCTGCGCTCGGGGTGCTCGTGCACCACGCCCTGCGCCGGCGTCGCCGGGCGGGCGCCGCGGCCCACCCACGGTCGTGAGTGGACTGGAGCTCCACGACGCGGACCGATCCGAGCACGCCATCGGCGTGGCGCTCGAGGCACGCAGGGCTGGACTCGTACGCGCAGGTACGGCCTTCGTCGACGTACCACCCACGGTGCAGCTACCGGCCGGCCGGACCACCGCCGACCTGCTCGGCCGCGACGACGACGCACGGTGATCCACCATCACGTCGGCCTGCCTGTGCTGGCCCGGCAGGGCTGAGATCGCGTGGGGGACCGTATCGTCGGGCCGATGGGTGTGCGGACCGGACGGGTGCTGCTCGGCATCTGCCTGCTCGCGGCCGGAGCAGGCACCCTGGTGCCGGCCGTCGGCCCCGGGGTCGTCGGGTGGGCCAGCGATGCCGCCACCCGGGTCCAGCAGCTCACCGGCCTGACCTCGACGACGGCCTCGCGGCTGGTCGAGCCCGGCCTGAACGTGGTGTTGTTCCTCCCGCTGGGCCTGCTCATCAGCGCGGCCTTCCCCCGGTTGCGCGGGTGGTGGGTGTGGGCGCTGTGCACCGCCGGCTCACTCGGCGTGGAGATCGCCCAGGTGGTCGGGGTGCCGGGCCGCGACGCATCGCTGCGGGACGTCGCGACCAACAGCCTCGGCGCCGCCCTCGGCGTCCTGATGATCCGGGTGCTGCAGGCACGCGCCGCCCGTCGCGAACGGGCCCTCGGCGGGGTCACCGGCGGCCGGTGAGAACGCAGCCTCACCCCCCGGGGTGACCGGACGCGCCCGGGGCACCAGAGCAGGCGCCCCGCCGCCGATCCCCCAGCATGAGCACCTCCGTCCTGCGGTTCGCCCCGCCCGCGCGCACCCGCCCGGCCCGTCCCGCGCCGGTCACGCCGAACCCGCACGGCCGGCACGAGGTCGCCGCGACGCTCCCCGGCCGGCAGGAGCTGCTCGACCACCTGGCCCGGCTGCAGCCCACCTCCCACGAGGCGGCAGGCACGCTGCTGCTGATCGGCCTGGTGCACACCGAGGCCACCGTGTACCCGGCCGCGACGGTGCTGGACACCGCCACCTCGTTGATCTCCTACGCCCTGCGCGAGGGCGACCTGCTCGGCCGCGCCGGCCCCGCCGAGTTCGCGGCCGTCGTCCAGGGCTCCGACGCCGACGCCGACGCCGCGGCCGCCCGGGTGCTCGCCGCCGTCGGTGCCGCCCGGATCCCCGGGCTGACCGTGGCCGCCGGCACCGCCGCACTGCAGCCCGACCGCCGCCCGGCGGAGATCCTGCGCCGGGCCACCCTCAGCCTGACCGTCGCCCGCTCGATCGGCGGGGGCCAGGTGATCCGCTACCGCGGGTCCCGCTGAGCCACCGTCCTGGAACTCGACTGGTAGCGTCACACCAGTGAAGAGCAGCATCGACGGCCTCGGGCGGATCGTCGTCCCCAAGGCCCTCCGTGACGCACTGGGTCTGACCCCCGGCACGGCGGTCGACATCAGCCGGTACGGGGCGGGGCTGCAGCTCCTGCCGGCAGGCCGCACCGCCCGACTCGTCGACGACGACGGACTGCTCGTGGCCGACTCGACCACCCCGGTCACCGACGACGACGTCTTCGGCATCCTCGACGCCGGCCGGCGGTGACCACCCTGGCGTTCGACACCAGCGCCGCCGTGCCGCTGCTGGTCCGCTCGCACGACGCCCACCTCGACGTCCGCCGGCACGCGACGGGTCGCGCGTGGGTGCTCACCGCCCACTCCCAGCTGGAGACGTACTCCGTGCTCACCCGCCTGCCCGGCGATGCCCGGGTCGAGCCCGCCGACGCCGTCCGGCTGCTCGACGCGGCCTTCGGCACCCCGGTGCTGCCCGACCCGGAGGACGTGGCCCACCTGCCCGCCACCCTGGCCGCCGCCGGGATCGCCGGTGGCGCCGTGTACGACGCACTCGTCGGCCTGACGGCTCGCACGGCGGACGTGCCGCTGCTCACCCGCGACGCCCGCGCGCTCGCCACCTACAGCCGACTCGGGGTCACGGTGGAGCTCGTCGCGGGCTGACCCGGCCGCGCCCGACCGCAGCCGGGCGGGCGCACACGCCGCCGCGCGCCACCCTGCGACGCCCGGCCCGAGGCCCCGCAGGCGAGCACCGCGAGGACCCGGCAGCCGTCCGCACGTCCCGCCTCGACGCCGGCACCGGCGGAGATCCCTGCCGCACACCTCGTGGGTGTCCACGCTGCCGGCGTCCCTGCTCGTCTGCGGGGTGCCACGCCTGACGTGCCCGGACCCGGGCGTTGGTCGCTCAGCGTGAGATCCGGCACCCGGCACCGCCCGGCGTCCCCGATCAGGTGAACCGCCTCCCCAGCCCGGGGGGCTCGGTGTCCCCGCGACCTCAGCGGCGGGTACGGAGTGCCGACACCTCTGTCATGACCACCCTGGACCTCGCTCCCACGCGTCCGGCGACGCCCCACTCGGCCGCTGCCGCGGCCGCCTCCGCTGCCCTGCGCTCGCTCGGCACGGCCTCCGTCGCCTCCCTGCTACCCGGCCGATCCGCCGTCCTCGACCACCTCGCCGAGGTGCTGCCCGGCTCCGACACCCACCCCACCTCGCTGGTGATCGTGGGCCTGCTGCGCCGCGACGACACCTGGCCGACCGCGCCGGGCGTGCTCGACGTGGTGACCAGCCTGCTCGCCGGCACCGTGCGCGGCGACGACTGGCTCGGCCACACCGGGCACGCCGAGTTCGCCGCCGTGCTCTCCGGCGACGCCGCCGACGCGGAGGTCGCTGCGGCACGCGTGCTGGCCGCGGTCACCGAGGCCGGCATCCCGGGCGTGCGCGCCTGCGCGGGCGTCACCGTGCTCAGCTCGGACGTCACCCCCGCCGAGGCGCTCCGCCGGGCGACCCTCAGCCTGACCGTCGCCCGCTCCGTCGGCCCCGAGCAGGTGATCCGCTACAGCGGTTCCCGCTGACCGACCGGCACGAGGACACGACCGGCGGGGCCGGGCGCGGGGACAGCGAGGTCCACCGGCGCCCGGCCCCGCCCTCGTCTGCCACCCCCCCCCCCACACCCGGGTCCGCCGCCGCTCGGTCACGATCCGGTCAGGCCACGCCGGACGTCGGCGTGTCACCACCCCACCCACTGTCCCCGTCCGGATCATCTGCACCATGCGTAACCGGTCGCTCACACGTGGTCTCGTGATCGCGGGCGTCCTGGCCGGGGTGCCGGCCCTGGCCGCCCCTGCGCTCGCCACGCCGGGTGCCCCCCCGGCACCGACCACCGTGCACGCCGTGGCCGGCGACACCGAGGCGACCGTGAGCTGGAACCCCGCCCCGGGCAGCGACGTCACGTACACGGTGGTCGCGCTGCCGGGCTCCGCGGGCTGCAGCACGACGACGACGAGCTGCACCGTGCCCGGGCTGATCACCGGGCTGAGCTACCGGTTCACCGTCGTCGCCCGCACCGACGCCGGCACCTCACCGGCCAGCCTGCCGTCGAGCATCGTCCGCGTGGGCGCGGGACCCGTCGCCGCGGCCGCCGCGGTGCCGCCGGCGCCGGCTGTCCCCCAGCCGCCCCTGCCGCAGCCGGTTCTCCCCCAGCCGGCAGCCGGGGCGGCCGCGCTCGCCCTCCCCCAGGTCGCGCTGCAGCCGGCCGGCACCGTGCCCGCCGCCGCCGTGCCAGGCCCCACTGAGGACGCGGCGGCGACCGCGGGTGCTGTGCCGGCCGCTCCTCCCCAGCTGCCGGCCGCGGACGCGGTCCCCGTCGCCGCCGGCCTGCTGACCTGGGGCGAGACCGACGGCGGGCTGCTGATGGCCTTCGCCGCCGTCGGCCTCCTCGCGCTGCTGACCATCGCGGCAGCCGCCGCGCGGGCGCGCTCCCGCTTGCACGCCGACGACGCCGTCCTCGACCCGGACGAGGACGCCTGGCTCCACGACGCCGATCCCGCCGGTGACTGGTTCACCTGGGCTGACGAGGCCACCCCGGCCCCGGCGACTCCCCCGACTCGACGGTCCCGGACCGCCCCGCCCTCGAGTCGGCCGGCGCCGACCCGCCGCCAGCCGGCACGAGCAACCGGCACGCTGCCCGCCCGGACGCCGTCCGGCAGCCCGCGCAGCCGCCCCCGCCAGGCCACCCGCACCCGCTGACCTCCGCTCGGGACACGGCCGATCACTAGCACATGTGCTACTTTTCCGACATGACGGTCGTGGGACTGCGAGAGCTACGGCAGAACGCCTCCGAACTGTTGCGCCGGGTCGAGGCGGGCGAGCAGATCACCGTGACCGTGTCCGGGCGCCCCAGCGCCCGGCTGGTCCCGGCACTCCCCCCGTCCTGGCGCCGCTGGGAGGACGTCGCCGAGCTCTTCGCCGGCCCTGGCGACGAACACTGGGTGGACGACCGCGCGCGGCTCGACGACGCTGTGCGCGACCCGTGGACGCCCCGGTGAGAGCTGTGCTCGACACCAGCGTGGTGATCGCGACGGACGTCGGTCCGTTGTCCGGGGACCTGGCCATCAGCTCGGCGACCATCGCAGAACTGCACGTCGGCGTGCTGGTGGCCACCGATGCCGGCATCCGCGCCGAACGTCTCCGCCGACTGTCCGTGCTGCAGCGCCAGTTCGACGCGCTGCCCGTGGACGACGTCGTCGCCGCCAGCTACGGACGACTCGCGGCGGCCGTGGTCGCCGCTGGACGCCGACCACGGGCGCGCACCATGGACCTGCTCATCGCCGCGACCGCGCACGCACATGGCGCCAGCCTGTACACGCGGAATGCCGCAGACCTCGTCGGGGTGGAGGACCTCGTGGAGATCCTCCCCGTGTGACGGGCCGCCAGCAGTGCACTCGTCGCACGAGAGCGGACGTGATCAGGACGTCGCTCGGGCCCGGAGACACCGGACGCGTCGGGCCTGCTGCCATCCCGGTCTGACCGGGGTGCCGGCGTCCGGGGACGCCAGGGGCCGTCAGGCCACCAGTTCCTCGGCGACGTCGTGGGCGGGGAGAGCCGGGACGACCCGCAGGGCCGGCTCCGGGGGGTGCACCGGGACGGCGCGGGTGAGCAGCGCGGCCGTGTGGGCCGAGATCGTCGCGCCCCAGGCGGGGAAGCCGGGGACGGGGGCGGCCAGCGGAGCCAGCAGCGCCGGGATGAGCGATGCGCGCGGCGGGGTCATGCTCCTGTCTTCGGCACGCCGGGCCACCGACTGAACCCGGACACGCCCGGCCGCGCCCACCCGGCGCGGACCGTCCCACCACCCCGGCCCCCCGACCACCCCCACCCGGCCCTTTCCGCGGAAGTGGCCGCCGGGGGCGCCCACCAACCACCCCCACCCCGGCCATTCCCGCGGAAAGGGCCGCCGGGGGCGCCCACCCGCTGCGGCCATTCCCGCGAAAAGGGCCGTTCGGGACGGCGGGTGCGGGGCGCGGTCTGCCTCTGAGGGGTGAGACGGGGCACATCGGCGACAGGCAGCGGCCTGCCGTGCCGATGCCTGGACCATGACCTGCGTCGAGAACCGCCCCGTGGCCGGGACAGCCGTGGGAGCGCCCACGACCGGGACCGACTCCCCACCCGTGACCGACCTGCTCCCCGGCCGGCTCGCCCTGCTGGACCACCTCACCGGCGTGCTGCCCTTCGCCTCCGCGCAGGCCACCACGCTCGTGCTGATCGGCATCGTGCACACCGAGGACGGCGCGCTCCCCCCGGTCGCCGTCCTCGCCCGGACGACGCGGCTGATCGCCTCCTCGCTGCGCGGCGACGACTGGCTGGGCCGCTCCGGCCCCGGCGAGGTCGCCGCGGTGCTGGCCGGCACCGCGGAGGACGCGCACAGCGCCGCCGCTCGGGTGCTCGACGGGATCGCCACGCTCGGCGTCCCCGACCTGGCCGCAGCTGCGGGCATCGTCGTCCTGTCGGCCGACCTGACCGGCGAGCAGGCGCTGCAGCGGGCCGCCGCCGCCCTCGACGACGCCCGCTCCCGCACCCGGGGACGGATCGTCCTGACCGCCGGCTGACGGCCTCCACCGAGCCGGCCGGTGCACGAGGACCCGGGCAGCCCGGTCAGCGGGTGACGGAGCGGGCCTCCCCCCCGGCGAGCTCGGCGGCCTCGGCCTGCCGGGCGGCGAGCCGCTCCCGCTGCGGGACGACGGTGTACTTCGGGTCGCGGGCGCTGGCCATCCCGGCGTCGAAGACGCCGAACCGGGTGAGCATCGAGCCGGTGGCCAGCAGCGCACCGGCCAGGACGCCGGCGGTGCGGCTGCGCCCGGCCAGCAGGGTGAGCCCGGCACCGCCGATGGTGCACGCCTTGGCCGCGCGCAGCAGCCGGCCGGCCCGGCCCAGGTGGTAGGGCTCGCTGACCAGGCCGTGCCCGTGTTCGACCCGGTGCGCGGCCGCCAGCTCGATCGCCGCACCGGCGAGGGCGACCTTCCGGGACGGTCCCGACTCCGCAGGAGGGGACAGGGCCATCGACACCCCGCCGCCGGCAGCGAGCGCGGACCCGGCGAACAGGAACGGCAGCTCCTCGTACGGCTCGTGCCAGCTGGGCGTGGCCGTGTTGGCCAGCAGCACTGCGGTGTAGGTGGTCATCGGGCCGCCGAACACGGCCGCACCGACCGCCGCGCCCTTGCGCACGCCGGGGATCCACCGGGCGACCGGCAGCGCGCGCACCGCCGGCACCAGCTCGAGCACGTGCAGCCCCGCGGTGGCCACGGTGAGCGCGCTGAACGGCGAGAGGATGTAGGAGCCCACCGACAGCGGCGAGGTGGGCTTGAACACCCGCAGCATGTGCAGGAAGCGCATGGGCCGGCCGAGGTCGACGATCAGCAGCACGACCGAGGCCAGCGCCCCGCCGGCCGCGGTGTGGTGCGCGGCCCGGGTGAGCACCGGGCGGCCGGTGAACTCCCCGAGCGCGCCGATCACCGACGACACCCCGGCGGCGCCGCCGAGGAACAGGTAGAGCGGGACCTCGGGGTTCTTCCAGGTGGCCGGCTTGACGATCGGCCGGCCGTAGTAGGAGGAGAACTCGGCGTCCTCGACGGTGGGGTCGCCGTCCCGGCCGCGCCGGCCGCCCTTGCGCGTGCGCCGCTGGTCACCCCGGGTGCCGGTGGACGGCGGGTCGGCCCGGCGCCACCCACCCCCCGGCGTCGCCACCCCGCTGGTCACGCCCCCGCCCCCTGACTTGAGCCCGAAAAAGTCAGGGAGGCGGCCGGAGCACCCCGACTCGAGCCCGGAGGAGTCAGGGAGGCGGTCGGAGCACCCCGACTCGAGCCCGGAGGAGTCAGGGGGGCCGGGGCGGTCATGGCCGGCGTCCGACGAAGGCGGTGAGGACGACGCCGACGACCATCGCGGCACCCGCGGCCGCGTGCTTCCACATCGACGGCAGGTCGCGCGTGGTGACCACCGGGTCCGGCGGGAGGCCGTAGACCTCGGGCTCGTCCAGCAGCAGGAAGAACGCGCCGTCCCCGCCCACGCCGTCGTTCTCGTCGCGGCCGTAGAGCCGGGCGGTCTGCACGCCCTGCCCCTGCAGGGTGGCCAGCCGCGCGTCGGCCCGGGCGTGCAGCTCGTCGAGGTCGCCGAACTGGATGGACTGGGTGGGGCACGCCGTCGCGCACGCAGGCTGCAGACCGTCGGTGAGCCGGTCGTAGCACATCGTGCACTTGAAGACCCGGCCGTCGTCCTTGCGCTGGTCGATCACGCCGTAGGGGCAGGCCGGCACGCAGTAGCCGCAGCCGTTGCAGATGTCGCCCTGCACCACGACGGTGCCGAACTCGGTGCGGAACAGCGCGCCGGTCGGGCAGACGTCCAGGCAGGCGGCGTGCGTGCAGTGCTTGCACACGTCCGAGCTCATCAGCCAGCGGATCTCCCGGTCACCGCTCTGGCCGGTCTGCGGGTCGAACTCCGACAGCGACTGGGCGTTCAGCACGCTGGTCTGCGCCGCGCGGGGGGCGTCGTCGGCCATGACCCGGTCGTGGGCGTGCACGTCCCCGGTGCCCGGCGAGCGACCGGGCAGGCCCACCGCCGGCATGGGCAGGTCCACGGTGCGCACCTGCTCGACGAAGGCCACGTGCCGCCAGCTGTTCGCCCCCAGCATGCCGGTGTTGTCGTAGGACATCCCGGACAGCGCCATCTGGTCCCTGGTGCCGTTCGCGTCGTCCATCGGGAGCGTGTTCCACTCCTTGCACGCCACCTCGCAGGCCTTGCAGCCGATGCAGACCGAGGTGTCGGTGAAGAACCCGACCCGCGCCGGGTGGTCGGGCTCGTAGCCGGCGTCCCCGCTCACGTCGGGCAGCGGGCCGAACAGCCGGTTGCCGTCCGGCCGGCCGGTGCCGGGCAGGCCCGGGCTCGCGGAACTGACCGTCGTCATGCAGACACCCTCTCCTGGGACTGCGGTCGGGCGCTCGACGAGGCCCCGTGACGACCGGCAGCAGGGGCCCCGGTCACGGCGTCTCCTCCACGGCCACCCGGCCACCGATCGGCATCGTCCCGGAGCGGACGCCGGCACGCCGGCGGAAGCCCTCCACGTACTCGGGCAGCGCCGCACCGCGCGGGCGCCGGCCGGGGCGGATGTCGCAGGTGGCGACCTTGAACTCCTGGATGTGCACGTTGGGGTCCATGACCACCCCCATCAGGTCGTTGGCCGAGTCGCCGGTGGACAGGCCCTCGGCGCCCCAGTGGTAGGGGATGCCGATCTGGTGCACGACCCGGCCGCCCTTCAGCCGCAGGGGCCGCATCCGCTCGGTGACCAGGACCCGGGCCTCGATCGCCGAGCGCGCACTGATCAGCGTCGCCCAGCCACCGTTGTCCAGGCCGCGCTCGGTGGCCAGCGCCGGTGACACCTCGACGAAGAACTCCGGCTGCAACTCCGACAGGTAGGGCAGCGTGCGGCTCATCGCACCGGCGGTGTGGTGCTCGGTGAGCCGGTAGGTGGTGAACACGTACGGGTAGACGTCGCTGGTCGGCGGGTTGCCCCGGTTGTACGGCGCCTGGATCTCCTCGATGCCGGGGTTGGCCTGCACGCCGTACAGCGCGTTCTCCACCGGGGACTCGGCCGGCTCGTAGTGCGTCGGCATCGGACCGTCGGCCAGGCCCTTGGGCGCGAACAGCCAGGCCTTCCCGTCGCCCTGCATGATGAACGGGTCGGCACCACCGATGCCGGCCTGCGCCTTGGCGCCCGGCGGCGGCACGTGGTCCGGGCGCTTGGTGGCCTCGAAGTCCGGCACGTCGTCACCGGTCCAGCGACCGGCTGCCTCGTCCCACCACACGTACTTCTTGCGCTCGCTCCACGGCTTGCCCGCGGGGTCGGCCGAGGCGCGGTTGTACAGCGTGCGCCGGTTGTACGGCCAGGCCCAGCCCCACTCCGCGGCCACGTAGTCCTGCTCCCGGCCGGGACGGCGACGGTCGGCCTGGTTGACCTCGTCGGCGTAGACGCCGCTGTAGATCCAGCAGCCGCCGGTGGTCGAGCCGTCGTCCTTCATGTCCATGTACCCCGACAGCGCCCGACCGTCCGGGCCGACGCCGTTGATCTCCCGCAGCACGGCCTCGGCGCTGGGCTCGACCTGCTCGCCGTGGGTCGGGTAGTCCCAGGTCAGGTCCAGCAGCGGCCGGTCGCGCGGGTCGGTCGAGCCGGCCAGCTTCTCCCGCAGGATCCGGCCCAGGTGGAAGTAGAACCACAGGTCGCTGCGGCAGTCGCCCGGCGGCTGGACGGCCTGGTGCCGCCACTGCAGCAGCCGCTGGGTGTTGGTGAAGGTGCCCTCCTTCTCCGCGTGCGTGGCCGCCGGCATGTAGAAGACCTCGGTGCCGATCTCCTCGGTGACCAGCTCCCCGGTCTCGATCTCCGGGGCCGTCTTCCAGAAGCTGGCCGACTCGATCATCTGCAGGTCACGGACGACGAGCCAGTCCAGGTTGGCCAGCCCGAAGCGCTGCATGCGGCCGTTGGCGTGGCCGACGGCCGGGTTCTCGCCCACCAGGAAGTAGCCCGGGACCTTGCCCGCGACCATGTCGGCGATCGTCCGGTAGGAGCTGTGGTCCCCGGTGATCTTCGGGATGTACCCGAAGCAGTAGTCGTTCTCGGCGGTCGCCGCGTCGCCCCACCAGCTCTTGAGCAGGCTCACCGTGTAGGCGCGCATGTTGCCCCAGAAGCCGATCGCGCCGCTGTTCTCGGCGCAGTAGTCGTCCAGGCTCTGGTGCTGCAGCGCGTGCGGCATGGGCAGGTAGCCGGGCAGCAGGTTGAACAGCGTCGGGACGTCGGTCGACCCCTGGATGCTGGCGTGCCCGCGCAGCGCGAGGATCCCGCCGCCGGGCCGGCCCATGTTGCCCAGCAGCGACTGCAGGATCGCCGCGGTGCGGATGTACTGCGCGCCGACGGTGTGGTGCGTCCAGCCGACGGAGTACACCCACGCCGTCGTCCGCTCGCGGCCGCTGTTCTCGGTGACGGCCGTCGCGACCTCGAGGAAGACCTCGGGCTCGACGCCGCAGATGTCGGCCACTATCTCCGGGGTGTACCGGGCGAAGTGCCGCTTGAGCACCTGGAAGACGCAGCGGGGGTGCTGCAGGGTCTCGTCCCGCAGCGGCTTGGCGTGCAGCGGGGGCCCACCGCTGCCGAAGGCCTGGTGCGGGTCGGCCTCCTTGACCGACTCGTCCTGGGCCAGCCGCTCCTGCTCCTGCGCGCCGGCCGGGTCGTCCTGGTCGACGCCGTCCCCGGGACGGTCGGTGTGGCCGGTCTCGCCGCTGCCGACCTGGCTCTCGAACTGCCAGCTGGCCTCGTCGTAGTGGCCGGTCTCCGGGTCGAAGCCGGAGAACAGGCCGTCGAGGTCCTCGGTGTCGACGAAGTCCTCGCCGACGATCGCCGCGGCGTTCGTGTAGGCGACGACGTACTCACGGAAGTCGAGGTCGTTGCTCAGGACGTGGTTGATGATGCCGCCGAGGAAGGCGATGTCGGTGCCGACCCGGATGGGCACGTGCACGTCGGACACCGCGCTGGTGCGGGTGAACCGGGGGTCGATGTGGATGACCTTCGCCCCGCGCGCCTTGGCCTCCATCACCCACTGGAACCCCACCGGATGGCACTCGGCCATGTTCGAACCCTCGATGACGATGCAGTCGGAGTTCGCCAGGTCCTGCTGGAAGTTCGTGGCGCCGCCACGACCGAACGTGGTCCCCAGACCGGGGACCGTGGCGGAGTGCTATATGCGGGCCTGGTTCTCGATCTGGATGGCCCCCATGGCGCTGTAGAGCTTCTTCATGAGGTAGTTCTCTTCGTTGTCCAGCGTCGCGCCACCGAGGCTGGCCACCCCCATCGTGCGGTTGACCGGGTGCCCGCCGTCGGTGTCCTGCCAGCCCTTCCGGCGCGCGTCCAGGACCCGGTCGGCGATCATGTCCATCGCGACGTCGAGGTCCAGGTCGGTCCACTCGGTGGCGTGCGGGGCGCGGTAGCGCACCGTGGTGACCCGGCTGGGGCTGGTGACCAGCGACTTGCTGGCGCTGCCCTTGGGGCAGAGCCGGCCGCGGCTGATCGGAGAGTCGGGGTCGCCCTCGATCTGCACGATCTGCTCGTCCTTGACGAAGATCCGCTGGCCGCAGCCGACGGCGCAGTACGGGCAGACGCTCTGCACGACGCGGTCGGCGGTGGCCGTGCGGCTCACCACCTGCTCCGTCGCCTTGCTGCGCGCGGCCGCGCCGCGGCCGAGCGGGTCGGGTCCGGTGAGCTGCCGGAACACCGGCCAGGAGTCGAGCCAGGTCTTCACCCGCCCGATGCTGCCACTGCCGTGCGACATCGGCCCGTCGAGGTGCCGGATCCTCCGCACCCGGGACGGGGCCCGGGGGCACCGGGACGGCTGTGACGGGTGTGATCGCCGGCCACAGATCATGACGGCGCGTCGCACGTCGACACGCCGAGACCGCCTGTCGTCGAGCAGTGACAGACGGCTACGGTCCCCGTGCCCGTCTTCCTCACGGGTGCATGGGGGGAACGTCCGATGACCACCACCGCCGAGCCGCCTGTCTCCAGGCGGCACGGGGCCAAGAAGAAGCCCCGGCGCCACGCCGAGCGCGCCGCCGAGCGCACGCCGTCCACCGGTGGTCCGGTGGGCGCGCTGCCCGACCCGGGTTCCACGCTGCCCCGGCAGCGCACGCCCGAGCAGCTGGCCGCTGCGGCCCGCGCCGCGGCGCTGCTGGAGGCCGACGCCGCCGAGGCACTGGTCCGCCCGCCGCTGGGCCGCACCCCACCGCGCCCGGTCGGGTCCAAGCCGAAGCCCCCGCCCTCCCGGGGCACCGGGCCGCTGGCCGACCGGTCCCGTGGCACGGGGGCGCTCGCCGGCACCGGCGCCACCGCGCCGGACCACGGCGACTCGGGCCGGCACACCGGTGGGCAGGGCGCGCTCGACGCCACCGGCGCCTGGTCGGCCGACACCGGCCCGCAGACCGGTGCCCACACCGGCGCGCACACCGGGCCCCGGACGGGACCGCAGACGGGGTCCCGGACGGGCCGGGGCACCGGTGCGCACGACGCCGTCGCCGTGGCGGCGAAGCCGCCGGTCCCGGCCGGGGTCAAGCCGCCGCCGGTGCCCACCCACGCACCCGAGGGCGGCTCGTGCGTGCCCGGCTACGCCCCGGCCCCGCGTGCCCTGCGGCGCCAGCAGACCGTCGAGCGCGCACGCTGGGCGGCCTGGCGGCCCGGCTGGCTGTCCATGACCCTGGTCGCCTGGGCACTGGCGTTCCTGGCCGTGCCGCTGCTCGTGCTGCTCACCGACACCTTCGGATCGCTCGGCGGCGCCCCCGCGGAGACCGACCGTAGCTCGTCGACCGGCGCCCCGGGGAGCGGCTCCACGCAGGCACCGGCCACCGGCGGTGCCGCCCCCACCGACGGCGCGGCCGGTCCCACGGCCGCCGCGGGCACGTCCGCCGCCTCCGCCTCGGCGCGGGCACCCCGGTCGGCGTCGGCCTCGGCGAGCGCCCCCGCGGACGCGGCGGCCGACCCGACGTCGGCCGCCGGCGCCCCGGTCGCGCCCGCGGCGGTGGTGCCGTCGAGCGCGGCGGCCGGCGCCCCGAGCTCGGTCGCCGCCCCGCCGGTGACCGGTGGCGACCCCGCCCCCGCACCCCCGGTCCGGCAGCAGCCGCCGGTCCTCACCGACCCCGGTCCCGGACCCGGCTCGGGTTCCGGCTCCGGGTCGGGCTCCGGCTCGACGACGGCACCCGGACCGGGGACGACGACGGCCCCGGTCGCCCCGTCCAGCTCCCCGGCACCCCCGCCCGCGCCCCCGTCGGCGGAGGAGCCCGCACCCGACCCCGAGGACCCGGTCGCACCCGAGGACGGCGGCACCGGCTCGGGCGACGCGGGCGGCAGCACCGGCGACACCGCCGGCTGACGCACCGCCGGCCGAGTTGCTGCCCCGGGGGGAGCCGCCGAGACTCCACCGGTGAGCGACACCGATCCGACCACCGAGACCACCGACACCCGGCTGAGGCGGGCCATCAGCGGCCGGATGCTGTTCCTGTTCATCCTCGGCGACGTGCTGGGGGCGGGCATCTACGCCCTGGTCGGCGAGGTGGCCGGCGAGGTCGGCGGTGCCATCTGGGTGCCGCTGGTCGTCGCGCTGGCGCTGGCGATGCTCACCGCGGCCTCCTACGCCGAGCTGGTGACCAAGTACCCGCGCGCCGGCGGCGCCGCGGTCTTCGCCCAGCGCGCGTACGGCCGGCCGGTGCTGTCCTTCCTGGTCGGCTGGTGCATGCTCGCCGCCGGCGTCACCAGTGCCGCCGGTCTCGCGCTGGCCTTCGCCGGTGACTACCTGGCCGTGTTCCTCGACGTGCCCGCGGTGCCCGCGGCGCTGGTGTTCCTGCTGCTGGTCGCCCTGCTCAACGCGCGCGGGATCCAGGAGTCGGTGCGCGCCAACGTCGTCATGACCGTGGTGGAGGTCGGCGGGCTGCTGCTGGTGATCGGCCTCGGTGTCCTCGTCCTCGGCCGGGGCGACGGCGACCTGGGCCGCACGGTGGAGTTCCCGCCGGGGGTGTCCGCCGGGTCGGCGGTGCTCGGGGCGGCGCTGCTGGCGTACTACTCCTTCGTCGGCTTCGAGACGTCGGCCAACGTCGCCGAGGAGGTGCGCGACGTCCGGCGCACCTACCCGACGGCGCTGTTCGGGGCACTGCTGACCGCCGGCGCGGTGTACGTGCTCGTCGGGCTCACCGCCTCGATCGTGCTGGCACCCGAGGAGCTCGCCGGCTCCTCCGGCCCGCTGCTGGCCGTCGTGCAGGCCAGCGGAGCCGGCGTGCCCGACCAGCTGTTCAGCGCCGTCGCGCTCGTCGCCGTGGCCAACGGGGCACTGCTCACCATGATCATGTCCAGCCGGCTGGTCTTCGGCCTGGCCGAGCAGGGCCTGCTGCCGGCCCCGTTCGGCCGGGTGCTGCCTCGGCGACGCACCCCCTGGGTGGCCATCGTGGTGACCACGGCGGTCGCGATGGGCCTCACCCTCACCGGCGATCTGGCGACGCTGGCCACCACCGTCGTCCTGCTGCTGCTGCTCGTGTTCCTCAGCACCAACGTGGCCGTGATCGTGCTGCGCCGGGACGAGGTCGGGCACGCCCACTTCCGGGCGCCACTGGTCCTCCCGGTGCTGGCGGTCGGCTCGTGCCTGCTGCTGCTGGCCCAGCAGGAGGCCGGCACGTGGCTGCGTGCCGGGGTGCTGCTCGCGGTCGGGCTGCTGCTCTACGGGCTGGCCCGGGTGGCCGGCCGCCGGACGACGGACGACGCGGTGGCCCGGCGGCCCTGACACCGCAACCGGGCGGCTACTCGCAGGCCACGCCGTCCCCGTCGCCGTCCATGCCGGGGTCGTAGCCCGGCTGGCCGGCGCGCAGCGGCGCTGCCCCGGCCGCCCGGGCAGCCGCGCAGTCGGGGTAGACCGTCCCGTCCGTGGGCGGCTCCGGCGTCCCGGCAGGCGGGGTCGGGGTGGCCGGCGGCGCCCCGGCGCAGTCGGTGAGCACCGCGGCGATCCGGTCGTGCTCGGCGGCGGTGGTCCACAGCCGGTAGCCGGCCTTGACCTGCACCTGGCGGGTCACGTACGTGCACCACCCGGCCCGTCGCGGGGGCAGCCAGGTGGCGGCGTCGCCGTCGCCCTTGCTCTCGTTGGTGCGCCCGTCGACGGCCATCAGGTTGAGCGGGTCGTTGGCCAGGGCCTCGCGCTCGGCCTGGCTCAGCTGCTGGGCGCCCTTCTGCCAGGCGTCCGACAGCGGCACCACGTGGTCCACCTGCACCTGCGAGGACGTCGAGACGCCGCGGGAGAAGGCGATCTCCGCACCCGTGTACGGGTCGGCCAGCCGGCCGGTGAGCACCGTGCAGCCGTCGTCGTCCAGCACCACCTGGGTGAGGTCGCGGGCCAGCACGTCGTTGCGGGTGTCGCAGCCGTTGCCGTCGACGTCGGCCCAGGCCGGCCCGAACACGGTCTCCCGCTCGTAGCCGGTGCGCGGCGCGCGGCCCTTGACCGGCACCGTGGCCAGCAGGGCCAGGGCGTCGTCGGCGCTCACCACCGGCACGGCGGCGGACCCGGCGGGGGCGGCCGGCCCCGGGCTGGAGGAGGCGGCGTCGACCGGTGGGTCGGTGGGCAGCGAGCAGCCCGCGAGCAGCAGCACGACCGCCATCGCCGTCCCGACCCTCCGCACGAGTCCGATGCTCCCCACCCGCGGAGCCGGACTCCACGACCGGACCCGGCGTGTCGCCGATCGCGGCGGGTCATGATCATCCAGGCGGGTGACGTGCGGGTCGCCCGGCTCAGGCGCCACCGGGCCACGACCGATGGTGTCCAGGTGACCGCCCCCCTGTGGCGGCAGCCCGCTGCGGCTGCTGTCACCGCCTCGACAGCCGTGCTGCTCACGGCTGCCGTCACCACGCCCTTCCGCGGGGTGCAGTGGGACTCCCTGGTCACCGCGCTGGCCCTCACCCACGCCTCGGTGCTGATGGTGCTCGCGGTCCGCCGGCTGCCCCGGTCCGAGCGCCGGCCGTGGGCCTACGCCCTGCTGGCGGTCGCGGCGGCCACCCTGCAGCTGCTGTCCACCAACCTGCCCGCGCAGGACCTGTTCTCCGTGGCCAACGCGGTGCTGTTCGTGCCCTCCGGTGGTGGCGCGATCGCCTGCTGCTGGGCCCTGTCCCGCGCCGCGGGCCGCGCGGGGGTCACCCCGTCGGTCTTCGGCGCGGACTCGGTCTACGTCGTCGCCTCGGTGTTCACCCTCGCCTACGCCCTGCTCGTCGAGCCCCTGCAGACGACCCGTGCGGTCACCGGCACGGAGACCGCGACCCTCGTCGGCTACTGCGTCTACGCCGCGATGTCGATCGGCTACGCGGCCGTGGTGGTCACCCGGGTCTCGCCCCGGCTGCGGGCCGCAGCCACGGTGCTGCTCGGCGCGATGGTGTTCACCGCCGTCTCGGCCAGCGCGTTCGTGCTGATGGAGCTGCTCGACCCGCGCGTGTGGATGACCGTCTCGAACCTGGCCCTGCTGGTGGCCGGGTACCTCGTCGTCGTCGCGGTGCGCATGGCCGGCCGGCCGGACCGGACCACCCCCCGGGACGACGACGGCGCCGGCACCGCCCTGCGCGTGCTCCAGGTCGCGCTGCTGGCCCCGGCGGTGGCCCTGCTCAGCACGCTGCTGCGCGGCACCCCGATCAGCACCACGCTGGTGGTGCTCCTCTTCCTGCTGTTCCTGTGCAGCGCGCTCGGCATCGGCGCGTTCGTCTACCGGATGGCGGGGCTGGACCGGCAGCTGACCCGCACCCAGCAGGACCTGCTGAGCCTGATCGACGGCAGCAGCGACCCGATCGTCGTGCTCGACCGGGAGCTGCGGGTGGTGGCCTGCTCCCCGGTCGTGGCCGGCGTGCTCCGGCTGGGCGACGGCCCGGTCCTGGGCACCCGGCTGCCCGACCTGTTCGTCGCCGAGGACCGCGACCTGCTGCGCGCTGCCCTGCAGCCGGGCGGGCTCCGGGGACAGGGCGGGACACAGGGTGCCGGTCCGGAGCTGGTCCGCCTGGACGGCGGCCGTGACGGTGTGCGCGACCTGGAGGTCGTCTGCTCGGGCACGGTGGAGGACCAGCTCGTGGTGCGGATCGACGACGTCACCGACCGGCGCGAGCAGCTGCGCTCGCTGGCGCGGATGGCCTACACCGACCACCTGACCGGCCTGCCCAACCGCGCGGCGTTCGAGGACGCCGGCGCTGCCTGGGCCGCCGAGCACGCGGACGCACCGGCCGGTGTCCTGGTGGTCGACCTGGACGGCTTCAAGGCCGTCAACGACACCGCCGGGCACGAGGCGGGCGACCTGCTGCTGGTCGAGGTCGGCCGCCGGCTGCGCCGCGTGGTCCGCGACGAGGACGTCGTGGCCCGCCTGGGCGGGGACGAGTTCGCGCTGCTGGTCCGGGGCCTGCCGGACGAGGTCGACGACGTCGCCCGCCGGCTCCTCACGTCCGTCTCCCTGCCCTACGCGACCGTCGGCGGGGACTTCCCCGTCGGGGCGAGCATCGGGGTGAGCTCGCTGGGCCCGGCCGGTGCCCAGGCTGCCGTCCGGGAGGCCGACGAGGCGCTGCGCTCGGCGAAGGAGCTCGGCAAGGGCTGCGTGCGCCGGCACACCCCGGCGGTCGTCGAGCAGTCCCGGCGCACCACCGTGCTCTCCCGCGATCTGGTGCCGGCCCTGCGCGCCGGCCGGCTGCGGGTCGGGTACCGGCCGGTCACCGCACCGGGCACGGGACGGGTCACCGCGCTCGAGCTGACCCCGACCTGGGACCACCCGGCCCTGGGCCCGGTCGCCGACGACGTGGTGCGGGCCCTGGCCCACCGCCACGGCGTCACCGCCGAGGTGCAGCGCTGGCTGGTCGGTCAGGCCCTGGAGGAGGCCGGCCCGCTGCTGCGCGGCCTGGACGTCGCACTCGCCGCCTCCGTGGCCGCCGACGAGCGCCTCCCGCAGGGGCGGGCCGCCCACTGGCTCGCCCGGATCGACGGCGCCGGCCTGCGGACCGACCAGATCGTGCTGCTGGTGAGCGAGGAGGTGCTGGCCACCGCCGGGGAGGACGTCGTCGCCGTGGTCTCGGCGCTGCAGGCGGCCGGCGTGCGACTCTGCGTCGCCGACCACGGCCTGGGCCGGACCCTGGTCGCCCAGCAGGCCCAGCTGCCCTTCGACGCCGTCCGGGTCGACCTCGGCGGGCTCGGCCGGGTGGACGCCGACCACGTCGCCCGGGCGGTGCGCTCGTGCGCTGCCGCCGCCGGGGCGTACGGCACGGACGTGGTGCTCGCCGGCGTCACGACCGCGGAGCAGTACGCCCTCGCCTGCGACCTGGACGTCGCCGGGGTGACCGGCCAGTTCGTGCACCAGGCGGTACCGGTCGCCGCGCTGCCGGCGCTGCTCGGCATCGACGGCCCGGGCGCTGCCGCCGCCGACCCCTCCGGTCCCGCCGAGCTGGCCGGCAGCGCGTCATGACCGCCGTCACGCCCGCGGCCGGCGGCGGCCGCACCGACGCGCCCGGCGACCAGGCCCGCCCCGCAGGGGTGAGGGTGCGGTCCGCCGCGCTCCAGGGCAGTCCCGGGCGGGCCGACCAGGGAGAGGTGAGCTCCCCACCCGTGTCAGTGCCGGCACCGGTCCCGGTGGGGCCGGCGCGGCCGGCGGCGACCGGGCGTCGGACCCGGGGCGACCTCGTCGTCGCCGGCCTGCTCACCGCCGTCGCCGTCCTGGTGCTGGTCGGGTTCGCCGCCCCCGGGCTCCGGCCGCCGGCGCTGGGCCCGGTGCTCGTGGTGCTCGCGTCAGTGGCCGCCGTGGTGCTCTGGCGCTCGGTCGCCGGCGGCCGTGCCCAGCGTGGCTGGCGGCTGGTCGCGGCGGGCGTGGTGCTCAGCACCGCCGGCGTCGTGATCGGCACCGACGTCGACGGCCCCGGCTCCAGCACGCTGCTCGGCCTGCCCGGCCAGGTCGTCTCCCTGCTCGGCGTGGTGTGCATGATGGACCGCGCCGCCTGGCGCGAGCGGCGGCTGCAGCTGTGCATCGCGCTGGCCCTGTTCGTCGACGCCGCAGTGCTCACCGGCTACGGCCTCTACTCCGCCCTCGGCGTCTGGGACCGGGTCGCCGGCGCGCAGGCCACGGCCGGGCTCGTCGTCACGCTGCTGGTCGGCGGGCTCCGGCCCGGTGTCGCGCTGCTGCTGTGCCTGACCGTCCCGCGGGGGAAGCGACGGATGGCACTGCTGCTGATGGTGGCCGAGGCGACCTCCAGCCTGGGGTGGCTGCTCGTCAACATGGCCGACGGCGTGCTGGTGGCCGGCCTGCCGCTGCCGACCGCGCCGTCGCTGCCCGCCGCCGCCTTCGCCGTCAGCATCGCGCTGTTCCTGCTCAGCCAGCGGCTGGACCGCTCCTCCCGGCCACCGGACCCCGACCAGCGGTGGTCGCTGTCCGGCTCGGTCGTCGCGGTCCTGCCGCACCTCACCGCCTGGATGGGCGGCAGCGTCCTGCTGCTGGACGCCGCCCGCTCGCAGCAGGTGACCGGCCCGGCCTTCGCCCTGGGCATCACCGGCCTGGGCCTGATCGCCGTCCACCAGCTCGTCGTCGACGCCCAGCAGCAGCGGCTCACCGCGCAGCTGGCCCGCAGCGAGGCCTACTTCCGCACGCTGGCCCGCACCAGCGCCTCCCCCATCCTCATCGTCGACGACGAGCTCCGGGTCAGCTGGTCCTCCCCGAGCCTGGTCGACCTGCTCGGTGAGGGCGCCGGTGAGCTCGTCGGCCACCGGGTCACCAACGGCGTGCACCGGGACGACCTCCCGACGGTCTACGCGGCGCTGTCCGCCCGCCAGCCCGCCGGCAGTGCCGAGACCCGATCGCGGACCGCGCGGGTGCGGCACAGCGACGGGAGCTGGCGGCTGATCGAGATCACCGCGCGGGACCTGCGCGAGGACGCCGACGTCGGTGCGATGGTGCTGTACCTGCGCGAGGTGGCCGGCGCCCGCACCGTGGACCTGCCGCAGACCTCCCTGGAGTACGCCGACCAGGAGACCGGTCTGCCCAGCCGCCCCGCCCTGGTGCAGCGGCTGACCGGGCTGCTGCGCGAGCTGCGGCCCGGCACCGAGCCGGTCACGCTCGTGACCCTCGCGGTGTCCGGTCTGGACGGTGCCCGGGTGCTCGGCCCGGACGCCGAGACCGACCTGCGGCGCCAGGTCGTCACCACCCTGGCGCGCGGGCTGCGCAGTCACGACTGGCTGGCCCAGCGCTCCCCCGACTCGTTCTCCGTGCTGGTCGGCGGCTCGGTCTCCGACGCCGAGACCCTGGCCCAGCGGCTGGTCGACGCGGTGGTCTCGGTGCCCTCGGGTGCTGCCCGGCTGACCGCGGTCGCCGGCGTGCTCCCGCTGGGACGTGGTGCCGGCACCGACGGCGAGTCACTGGACGCCGGCGAGGCACTGCGCCGGGCCGACCTGGCCCTGGCCGGCGCGCGGGAGACCGGGCCCGGCTCGGTGCGCCGCTACGACGACGCCCTGCGGGCTGCGCAGGGGCGCCGCGACCAGCTGCGCACCGACCTCGCCGGTGCCCTGGCCCGGGGCGAGCTGCGCATGGTCTACCAGCCCGTCGTCGACCTCGCGCTGCACGCGCCGGCCGGCGTGGAGGCGCTCATGCGGTGGCAGCACCCCGAGTTCGGGGCGGTGTCCCCGGCCGACTTCATCCCGCTGGCCGAGGAGTCCGGGCTGATCGTCGACCTGGGCCGCTGGGCGCTGGTGCAGGCCTGCACCGCGACCGGGCAGCTGGCCGCCGACGAGCTGTACGTGGCCGTGAACGTCTCGGCCCGGCACGTGCTCAGCGGCCAGGTCGTGGACGACGTGGTGTCGGCCCTGGCGAGCAGCGGCCTGCGCCCCGACCGGCTGGTCCTGGAGATCACCGAGTCGGTGCTGCTGGACGAGCTGCACATCACCGACGACCTGGAGGCGCTGCGCCAGCTGGGCGTCCGCATCGCGGTGGACGACTTCGGCACCGGCTGGTCCTCGCTGGCCCGCCTGGTGAGCCTGCCGATCGACGTGCTCAAGATGGACCGCGCCTTCCTCACCGACCTGGAGACCGACCCGCAGCGCCGCTCGCTGTGCCGCTCGGTGCTGCAGCTGGGCTCCAGCCTGGGCCTGGCCGTGATCGTCGAGGGCGTGGAGCGGACGGCTGAGCTGCAGCTGCTGCAGGACATGGGGCACCGCTTCGTGCAGGGCTTCCTGCTCGCCCGGCCGATGGAGCTGGCCCAGCTCACCGACCGGCTGGCCGACCACGACTGGACGACGGCACTCGTGAGGAGCGACCGATGACGCTGCCCGAGCGCCTGCCGGTGCGCCCGCTGCTGGTCAACACCGTGCTCACGGTGCTGGCCATGAGCGTGGCGCTGCACCTGGACGCCACCCACGACCGCAACCGGGACGACCTGGTGCTGGCGCTGTCCGCGGTGCACGTCAGCTGGCTGGTCGTGCGGCTGCTGCGCGGCACGGACCGCGCGGCCGCCCGGCCCTGGCGCTGGCTCCTGGTCGCAGCGACCCTGCTGGCCCTGGCCTGCCTGGGCACCGGCAGCGGCATGACCCGCGAGCTCGGCACCCTCGGCGTGCCGGACCTGCTGCTGATCGGGGCGGCCGTGTGTCCGCTGGTCACCTGCGTGCTGCTCGCCGCGGCCACCGGCCGCACCGCCGGCCGGCTGGTGCTGGCGCTGGACGGCGCCGTCCTGCTCGGCACCGTGCTGGTCATCGGGGAGGTGCACGTGCTCACCCCGGCGCTGCGACCCGAGGCCGTCACCGATGCGCTGGCGCCGCTCGTCGTGGTCTACGGCTGCTACGCGGCGGTGGCCATCGGGCTGCCCAGCGCAGTGCTCATCGCCACCCGGGTCGAGCTGCGTGCCGCGGCGTCGCTGCTCACGCTGATGGTGGCGCTGCAGGGCGTGGCCGGCATCTCGCTGGCGATGAGCGTGGACGAGTCCTCACCCACCTGGGAGCTGACCGCGAACCTCACCCTGTCGCTGAGCATGCTGGTCGGCGTCGCCGCGGTCGCTGTCGCGCCCCGGTCGCTGCCCCCACGCGGGCAGCACCAGCACCTCGCGGTGGGCCGGCTGGAACTGACGGTCACCGTGCTCGCCCTCGCCGGGCTACCGGTCGACGTCGTCGTCATGCGGCTGCAGGGACAGACCCTGTCCACGACGGCGACGGTCGGCACCGCGGTCGTGATGCTGCTGCTCGTGCTGCGCACGGCCGGTCGGATCGTGCACGGCCAGCGACTCAGCCGTGACCTGGTGGCCACCGAGGAGGACGTGCGCGACCTCGTCGAGGCCAGCTCGGACGGCGTCGTGATCATCGACGGTGACCTGGCCCTGGTGTCGGTCTCCCCCGTGGCCCGCGCCGTGCTCGGGCTGCCCCCCGGCCCGCTGCCGGCCGCCGGTTTCCCGTCGCTGGTGCACGAGGAGGACCGCGCGCTGGTCCAGCTGCAGCTCTGCGCCGCGCTGGTGCCCGAGGCCGGGCCGCTGCTGTTCCGGGTGCAGCTGGCCGGGGGGGTGCGCGAGGTGGAGACCACCATCACCGAGCGGCTGCACAGCCCGCGCCGGGTGCTGCACCTGCGGGACGTCACCGACCGGCTCAGCCGCGAGCGCGAGCTCGAGCAGCTCGCGTTCACCGACCACCTGACCCAGCTGCCCAACCGGGCGATGCTGTTCCGGGAGCTGTCGCGGGACGCCGGCGACGGGGCCCGCTCGCTGCTGGTGGTCGACCTGGACGGCTTCAAGGCCGTCAACGACGTCGCCGGCCACGAGGCCGGTGACCACCTGCTGATCGAGGTCGGCCGGCGGTTGCGCAACGTCGTGCGGGACGGCGACCTGGTGGCGCGCCTGGGCGGGGACGAGTTCGCGGTGCTGGTGGCCGGCGGCCTGGCCGAGGCGATCGACATCGCGCAGCGGGTCGTGGTCACCCTGACCCACCCGCACCGCACCGGCGGGTGGGCCTTCGGCGTCGGTGCCAGCGTGGGGGCCAGCACGATGCTGCCCGGCGGCGGGCAGCTGGCCTTCCGGCAGGCCGACGCCGCCCTGCGCGCGGCCAAGCAGGCCGGCAAGGGCTGCCTGCGGGTGTGGACCGACGACGGCGTCACCAGCGTCGCCGCGGACTCCGACCTGGTCGCCGCCCTCGTCGACGGGCAGGTGCAGCTGCGCCTGGACGTCGACGGCGACGGCCACGGCGGCACCGCCGTCCTGCACGCCTCCCCGGTGTGGGTGCACCCGGTGGCAGGCACGCTGCCCGCCGTCGAGGTGTGGGCCGCCGCCGAGCGTCAGGGGCGGGCCACCGAGCTGAGCACCTGGCTGCTGGCCCGGGCCTGCACCGAGATCGCCGACTGGGCGCCGGGTGTGCTGCTGGCGCTGGACCTCACCGCCGCCCAGGCGCACTCCGCCGACCTCGCCGGTGACGTGCTGTCCGCGCTGTCGGTGGCCGGGCTGTCCCCGCGCCGGCTGGTGCTCGCGCTCACCGAGGAGACCGCGCTCACCGCACCCGCCTCGTTCGGCCCCGCACTGGTGCGGCTGCGCGACGCCGGGGTGCAGCTGGCGCTGGACGAGTTCGGCCTGGGTCAGACCCTGTTCGCCCACCTGGACCGGCTGCCGCTGACCGCGGTGCGGGTCGACCTGTCCGCGTTCGTCCGGCAGGGCAGGCCTGATCTGGCCCCCCAGGTGCTGGCCTCCATCGTCAGCACCGCGCACGCCTTCGGCCTGCTCGCCGTGGCCGCCGGGGTGGACGGCCCCGAGCAGCTCGCCATGGCCCGCGCCGCGGGCGTGGACGCCTTCGGCGGCCGGGCGTTCCCGCAGGGCCTGACCGTGGCGTCGGCCCGCGCCCTGATCGGGCAGCGGCTGCCGTCCCCCACGCCCTGAGCCGGGGCCGGGCCTGCGTCCCCCGGGCCCAGTCACCCACCCGGGAGGGGGACACGGCGACGGACACCACGTGAAGATCGTGTGAACGCGGTGACGGCGACGTGCCGAGCGGGCTCCGGTGGCCGACAGTGGGGCGATGCGACCTGATGCCCGGGCCTGGTTCGAGCACCGCACCACCACGGCCACCTCGATGGCCGAGATCGACGTCGAAGCCCTGCTGCTGGCCAAGCGCCGCGGGGGCCACCGGGTGAGCGTCGTGCTCCCGGCGCGCAACGAGGAGGCCACCGTCGGCACCCTCGTGGCCGACCTGGCCGACCGCTGGGTGCACGGCACGCCCCTGGTCGACGAGCTGCTGGTCATCGACTCGGACTCCACCGACCGCACCGCCGAGGTGGCCCGGGCCGCCGGCGCCGACGTGGTGGCCACCGTCGACGTGCTGCCCGGCCACGGCAACCGGCCCGGCAAGGGCGAGGCGCTGTGGAAGTCGCTGGCCGCCACCAGCGGCGACATCGTGGTGTTCCTGGACTCCGACCTGCTCGGGGAGGTCGGCCACTACGTGCCCGGGTTGCTGACCCCGCTGCTGCTCGACCCGCGGGTCGACTACGTCAAGGGCTGCTACACCCGGCCGCTGCACGTCGACGGCGTCGCGCGCCCGGCCGGTGGCGGCCGGGTCACCGAGCTCACCGCCCGCCCGCTGCTCAACGCGCTGTGGCCGGAGCTGGCCGGCTTCGTGCAGCCGCTGGGCGGGGAGTACGCCGGGCGGCGCAGCGTGCTGGAGCAGGTGCCGTTCGTCTCCGGCTACGGCGTGGAGATCGGCCTGCTCGTCGACCTGCTGCAGGAGTGCGGCCTGGCCGGTCTCGCCCAGGTCGACCTGGGCGTGCGCCGGCACTCGCACCAGACCGACGAGGCCCTGGGCCGGATGGCCGGCCAGATCGTCTCCACCGTGCTGGCCCGCGCCGAGCGCGGCCGCACCGGACGCCGCCGCCTCGACCCGGGCGGGCTGCTGACGCAGTTCAGCAACGACGGCACCGGCTTCATCCCGGTCAGCCACGCCGTCTCGGTCGACGAGCGCCCGCCGATGATCGCGGTCGCCGAGTACGCGGTCGCCCGCGGCGAGGTCGTCGAGCAGGCGTAGCCGCCGTCCTGGTGGAGGTGGCGGGCTGACGAGCCCCTGCGCGCCACGCCGCCGTGAGCTGTGGACCGGGTCGTCGCAGCCCACCCGCTCCGCCGGGCTCGTCCCCGCTCCCGCGGTGCCGTGCCCGCTCCCGCCGTGCCGTTCCCGCTCCCGCCGTGCCGTTCCCGCTCCCGCGGTGTCTCCCGCGCTCCCGCGGTGTCTCCCGCGCTCCCGCGGTGTTGCCCCTGCTCCTGCGGTGTTGCACGACCGCAGGAGCGGGTGCAGCACCGCAAGAGCCGTGCGCGCGGGCCGCGGTCGCGGCCAGCTCGTAGGCTCGGCGGTGGCAGATGGCGACGGCGACAGCAAGCGACGGCGACGGCCGCAGCCCGTGCCGTGCCGACGCGTACCGCTGGGTCCCGTTCTCTGCCACTGTGCCTCTTCCAGCGGCGCCGGCCCAGCTGCGGCAGATGAGGCGTGGACCGTCGTGGGAGGTGAGCGCACGACCGTGGCGGACGACGACTGGTGGGACTCGGTGGACACGACACCGGTCGCCCCTCCCCGGCGGGCGACGCGGCTCGGCCCGGGCGCTCTCCTCGTGCTCCTGGCCCTGTACGCGGTCGCGCTGTGGGCCGTGGTCACGGCCTACTTCATCCGCGGCAATGCGATGGTGGAGTGCGACATCGGGAACGGCTTCTTCCAGCTGCAGGTCACGAGCATCCCGCTGGTCCCCCTCGCCTTCGTCTCGGTGACGACCGGCTGGCTGGTCTGCCTGTTCGTCCCGTACCGCACCATCTCCTACGCGCTCGGCATCGCGCTCTCCCTGACCCTGCTGTGGTTCTCGGTCCGGGCGTACCTGAGCTGGACCGCGCCGCCCGCCGACTACCCCGTGTCCGGGTCCTGCTTCAACGGGTTGCCGCGCTCCTGGCCGTCGTGGCTGCCCGGCCCGAAGGCCCCCGTCGGCCCCCGGTGATGGGCTCGCGCCCCCGCAGCTGACCGGACCCGCGGGCGGCGGCACCGCGGCCGATGATCGCGCAGGTCGGCGAGCGCGCAGGTCGGCGTCCCCCGGGTCGACGGCGGCCTGGGCGAGGCCCCAGTCACCGTCCAGTGGACGGGCTGTCCAGCCCACCAGCGCGGCGTCCGCGCTGAGCACTACCCAGCCAGTCCTGGCAGTCCCGATCGTCGCCCTCAGGGACGGTGTCCCCCACGACCGGGCGTGAGCGGCCGCCACCGTCTGGCTGCACCACCGGAGACCGCGACCGCGAGGGCGGAGCGAGGTACACCGCGGGTGCCGGCCCACCGTTCCGTGCGAACAACCGGGGGACGAGCAGGAGCAGGGCGGCGCCGCTGAGCGCGACACCGACGATGCTGATGACGAACAGCGTGGAGGACCGCATCTTCACCCCTTACAGGGAGGAGCTCGCCACGGCCGTGATGGCTGCGCCACCCACGGCGGCGAAGGCAGAGCTCTCCGTGATCGTCTCGTGGTGCAACGAATGGCAGGAGCAGCGACTTCTGGCCACACCCCTGCCCGCCGGCGAGGGCCACGGCCGACCCGGAGCCGCGCGCGAGTGGGGAGGAACGATCGACCGAGCACCGACTGCACGTCGACGGCGAGGACTGGGTGGTCGCCGCACGGCCCGGTTGGCCGGGCACCTACGACTTCACCTGGGTGAGCGGTGCCCACGACCCGGCCTACGGTCTCAGCATGTCCGGCGTCGGGGAGCCCATGAGCGAGGCGCAGATGCGCACCACGATCAGCGAGTTCCTGGACGAGATCAACCCGGACACGGGGTACCTGGCCTGATCCGGCCGCCGCACGACCCGACCCGACAGTTGCCGTCCGATGAGCGGGTCAACGGCTCGCCGCTCCCTGGTCAACCGTCCCCATAGGGCACCTCGACGACCGTCCCGGCGGAGTCCGCATACCGGAGCGCGGTGGCCTGACCGTTGCCCTCGCTGTCCAGCCCGCCGGGCCACCAGGCTCCCCACCAGCCGTCAGGCGTGAGCGTCGTGTGGACGACCCGGTCACCAGGGAGGACGACGTCGACGGCGGTGACGCCTGGTGCAGCCTGGCCGACGGCGGAGCCGAACGCATCGGGGGACGGCTCCTCCCCCGGCATGGCCTGGGTGAAGGTCGAACCGTCGAGGCGGACCCCGGTCACCGGACGCGCCGACGTGTCCGGGGTGCGCCCACCGCCGCTGGCGAGCACCAGGTCGTCGGCTGCCGCGGCTCCCCGCCGGACGAGGCAGGTGGTCACCTGGGTGTCGCTCACCAACACCACATAGGACCAGCTGCCCCGTCGCTCGGCGAGCACGGGGACGGCCGGGGCGATCGCATCCCCCATGGACAGGGGGCCGAGCGCGCGGCAGTCGTCGACCACCTGCTCGGACTCGGCGGGTGACAGCGGGGCCGGCGAGACGTCGTAGTCGGCGAAGGCGGTCGGGGTGGCCCCCGGCACGAGGCTCGCCGCAGCGATGACACCGACGGCGGCCGCGATGCCGGCCAGGAACTGGCGCCGCACACCCCGACGGGGGCGCACAGTCGGCGCGCCAAGACCGGCCGCCTCCCCGACACGCGGGCGGACGGATACGCCGGCGGGCGGCTCGACGGTCCGTCCCGCGTCCTCGTCGGACCCACGGAGCTCTGCCAGGAACGCCGCAGGCAGCTGCCGCAGAGCGCCGGTGTCGACAGGATCGGCGGTGGCGAGGTCTGCGTCGAGCTGCTGGTCAGTGGTCATCGTGGCGGTCCTCCGTGGCGAGCTGGCTGAGGGCGACGCGGAGGCGGGTCCGGGCCCGGTGGAGTCGCACGCGGCTGGTGCCGGCGGTCAGTCCGAGCACCGATCCGGCCTGGGCCGGGGTCAACCCGTCCCAGGCGGTGAGCGTGATCAGCTCACGGTCGCTGTCGGACAACTGAGTCAGGGCCGCACGGACCTGCCGGCCGCGGGCCCGCGCCTCCAGGTCCTGCTCGGGCCCGGGCACGAGCGGCTGGGTGCCCAGTTCTCGTGCGAGCAAGCGCCCCAGGTGCTCGGCGCGCCGCTCCCCCCGCCCGTGGTCGGCCATCGCCCACCGGGCCGTGACGAACAGCCAGGGCAGGACGTCGTCCAGGTTGGCGGGGAGCTGGTCGCGCTTGCGCCAGGCGACCAGGAACGTCTCGGCGACGATGTCCAGCGCGTCCTCCCGGTCGGCGCAGCGGCGCAGCGCGTACCCGAGGACGGCGACGCCATGGGCCCGGTAGGCGAGCTCGAACAGCTCCTCGGGCGGACGGAGCCGTGGACCGGGCGGCGAGTCCCCGTCGAGTGCGATCACGCCTGTATACGTCCGGATCCGCCCGGCCGTTACAGCCGGGCGGTCTGGGGCGCCGTCCCGGCCCGAACAATCAGCGCAGCGCGGTGTCGTCCAGGTGGGCGGCGAGGTCACCCGGGGTGTCGAAGAGGGCGACGGCGCCGGCGTCCCGCAGCTCGTCGTCACCGAAGCCGCCGCTGCGCACGACCAGGGCCGGCATCCCGGCCTGTCGGGCGGCCTGCACGTCGAAGGGTGAGTCACCGATCATCACGCTGGGCGCGTCGGCGGGCTCCCCCAGCTTCTGCAGCGCGACCTGCAGCAGGTCCGGCGCCGGCTTGCTGGCCTCGACGTCGTCGCTGGTGGTCCAGTCCTCGGCGAGCTCGCGGGCGTCCAGCAGGTCCAGGTACGTCTCCACGTGCTGCGCCTTGCCCGAGCTGGCCAGTACCACCCGGTGGCCGCGCTCACGGAGCGCCACCAGCAGGTCACGCGCCCCGGGCAGCGGGCTCATCTCGTCGATCAGCCGGTCGACCTCGGTCACCCACTGCTCCCGCGCGGCGTCCCCGACCCGCCGCTCCAGGTCGTCCCCGCCCAGCGCCGTCACCAGCTGGTCACCGCCCATGCCGATCAGCCGGTGGATGCGCCACACCGGGAACGTCTCGCCCTGCGCCCGCAACGCGCGGTACCAGGCCAGCGCGTGCTGGTAGTTGGAGTCGACGAGCGTCCCGTCGACGTCGAGCACTGCGATCGTGGACCCGGCCATGGGCTGCTCCTGCCCACTCAGCGCCGGGCCAACCGGCTCGCTGCCGGTCAGGAGCCGGAGCAGGCCGCCGAGATCGCCGACAGCTGGTCCTGGTCGTCCTCGGCGACGGTGATGTCGCCACCGTCGTCGGTGGCCACGCCGTCCTCGGCCAGCGCGTCGAGGGTGTCCCCGTCCAGGCCGGCCTGGAGTGCCTGGTCGGCGAAGCAGTCCGCGATCGCGGCGGAGACGCCGTCGGCCTGCATCGCCGCCGAGATCTCCGACGCCGCGGGCGGCTCGGACGAGCAGCCCACCAGCAGCAGCCCGCCGGCGACGACGCCCACCAGGGTCCGCAACGCCGGGGTGCTCACCTGCCCGACGCTAGCCGACCCGGACCCCCGTGAGGCTCAGCCGTGCACCAGCACCCCGCGGATCGTCTCCCCGGCCGCCTGGTCCCGGTAGCCCTGCGCCAGCTGGTCCAGGGTGTAGCGCCGGGTGATCAGCGCGTCCAGCTCCAGCCGGCCCTCCTCGTGCAGCCGCAGCAGCGCCGGGATGTCCCGGAAAGGGTTGCAGGAGCCGAACAGCGCCCCCTGCACCCGGTGCTCGAACACCGTCAGCGGGTTGCCGAGCAGCGAGACGGTCACCTCGGTCGGCAGGTCGGCCAGGGCGGTCAGCACCAGCGTGCCGCCCTTGCCCAGGCAGCGCACCGCCCCACTGGTGGTCTCGACGTCGAGCGCGCCGGTGGCCAGCACCACCACGTCGGCGCCGGTGCCGCGGGACAGCTCCCGGGCCAGCCCCGCCGCGGTCCGGGCGTCCTCGGCGGTGTGGGTGGCGCCGAGCCGGGTCGCGAACTCCCGCTTGAACGCCACCGGGTCGACGGCGACGACGTGCTGCGCGCCGGCGTGCACCGCGCCCTGCACCGCGTTCACCCCCACCCCGCCCACCCCGACGACGACGACGGTGTCACCGGGCCGCACGCCCCCGGCGTACACCGCCGAGCCCCAGCCGGTCGGCACCGAGCAGCTGAGCAGCGCCGCGGTGTCCAGTGCGACCCACGGCTCGATGCGCACGCAGGAGAACTCGCTGACCAGCGTGTGCCGGGCGAAGGCGCCGACCATGCAGAACCCGCCGAGGGGCTCGCCGTCCAGCCGGAAGGGCCAGGTGCCGCCGGGCAGCTGGCCGGTCGCGATGGTGGCGCCCAGGTCGCACAGGTTGGACCGGCCGGTGGCGCACCAGCGGCAGTGCCCGCAGGCCGGCAGGAAGCTGGTGATCACGTGGTCGCCGGGCTGCAGGCGGCTCACCCCGGGCCCGACGGCGAGCACGGTGCCGGACCCCTCGTGGCCGCCGACGATCGGGTACCGCCCCCCGGCGTTGGCGTGCCGCAGGTGCTCGTCGGAGTGGCAGAGGCCGGCGAAGGCCATCTCCAGCAGCACCTCACCGGGGCCGGGGTCGCCGACCTCCAGCGTCACGAGCTCGTAGTCCTGCCCTGCGCCGCGCAGCACGGCCCCCTGGGTCTCCACCCCGGCGAGTCTGCCGGTCGCCCGGGTGCACCGTCAGCGGGGGCCCGGCGCATGCGGGAGGATCGGCCGGTGCCCGACGAGCCGCTCGCCCGCCTGCGCGCCCTCTGCACGGCACTGCCGGAGGTCACCGAGCGGCTCCACCACGGCGAACCGACCTGGAACGTCTCGACCGGAAGGTGTTCGTGAGCTACGCCGACCAGCACCACGACGACCGCACCGCCTGCTGGGCCGCCTGCACCCACGACGAGCGGGACGCCCGGTGAGCGGGCCCACCGAACCGATCACCGCTGCGTGCCCCGGGTGCGGCGCGGTGCTCGCCGAGGTCCCCGGCGCGACCGGCCCCCGGCACCCGGGCGCCTCGCGGGCCTGCACGGAGCTGTTCGCGGAGACCCTGCACGGCAGCCGGGAGGAGGCGCACACCGACGTGCGCGCGGCCGCCCTGGTCGAGTTGGCCGACGCCACCTACGCAGCCCAGCACGAGCGCGACCCCCGCCGGCTCACCGCGGCCCTGATCCGGCTGCGCGCGCACGTCCACGACGCGGACGACGCGCAGACCGCCACCGTCGTCGACCGGGCCGGTGACCTGCCCCCGGTGACCGCCGAACGGCCGGCCTCCTGGACGTCGACGCCCGCGGACATGGCCGCCGATCTCGACGTCGTCGACCTGTCCGCGCTGGTGCGCTCCTGGGCCGACGCGGTGTGGGCCGACTGGTCACCGGCCCACGACGAGGTGGCGGTGATCGTCGCGGGCAGCACCGCGAGCGCCTGACCGATCAGGCGCCGGCGGCGCTCTCCACGTGCACCTGCAGGGCGGTGCCGTCCCCGCTGAGCCAGCCCTTGCCGCGGGCGTGCTCCACCATGCCGTCGAAACGCTGCGACCAGTCCGCGCCGGTGGCCGACGGCTGCGCGGCCGCCCGCAGCGCCGCGACGTCCAGGAAGCCGGTCGTCGCGTCCTCCAGCCGGCCCAGGCCGGCGTCCCGCAGCAGGCCATCGGCCTCGCCGTCGGTGACCTCACCCAGCGCCAGGTGCAGCGCCCCCAGGTCGTCCACGTCCACGACCCGCACCTCGGGCACCTCGTCGGCGCCTCCCACGATCTCCACGATCACTGTGTTCTCCCAGGGTGACTTGAGCCCGAAGAAGTCAGGTGGGCGGCGGCTCAGACGTGCCAGGGGAAGCGGGAGAAGTCGGGGTCCCGCTTCTCCAGGAACGCGTCCCGGCCCTCCGCCGCCTCCTCGGCCGTGTAGGCCAGCCGGGTCGTCTCCCCGGCGAACAGCTGCTGGCCGACGAGGCCGTCGTCCAGCAGGTTGAACGAGTACTTGAGCATCCGCTGGGCAGTGGGGCTCTTGGCCACGATCCGCCGGCCCCAGTCCAGGGCGGTGGCCTCCAGCTCGGCGTGCGGCACCACCCGGTTGACCATGCCCATGCGGTGGGCGTCCTCGGCGGAGTACTCCTCGCCGAGGAAGAAGATCTCGCGGGCGAACTTCTGCCCCACCTGGCGGGCCAGGTAGGCCGAGCCGAACCCGCCGTCGAAGCTGCCGACGTCGGCGTCGGTCTGCTTGAACCGGCCCTGCTCGGCCGAGGCGATGGTCAGGTCGGCGACGACGTGCAGGCTGTGCCCACCGCCGGCCGCCCACCCGGGGACGACGCAGACGACGACCTTCGGCATGAACCGGATCAGCCGCTGCACCTCGAGCACGTGCAGCCGCCCCGACGAGCCGGCGGAGGCCTCGTAGCCGTACTTCCCGCGCACCCGCTGGTCACCGCCGGAGCAGAAGGCCCAGCCGCCGTCCTTGGGGCTGGGCCCGTTGCCGGTGAGCAGCACGCAGCCGACGTCGGTGGACAGCCGCGCGTGCTCGAAGGCCTGCAGCAGCTCGTCGACGGTCTGCGGCCGGAAGGCGTTGCGCACCTCGGGCCGGTCGAAGGCGATCCGGACCACGCCGGCGTCGACCGCGCGGTGGTAGGTGATGTCGGCGAAGTCGAAGCCGTCCACCTCGCGCCAGGCCGAGGGGTCGAAGGTCTCCGAGACGTCCGCGCGGGCACTCACACCGGCGAACCTATCCCGGCCCGCCGGGCACGGCACGCGCCGTCCCCGGCGGGAGCCGTGGCTCCCGCCGGGACCGCGGCTCACCTCTGGCGGGCGAAGGGCCCCCCGATGGCGAGGACGAGGCCGTCCTCCTGGATGACGAACAGCGTCGTGCGGTCCGGGGAGGAGGTCGGCCCGGCCCGCTCGGGACGACCGGCGGGACACACTGCTGGTCTCGGGCTCGTCCGTGGTGGTCATGCGTCCTCCGGGTCGGACGGATGGTGCTGGGCGCCCCACTCCCGGAGTGCAGGGTGGCGGCCCGGCCGACGCAGGACGAGCAGGTCCGTCCCGGCCGGCGATGCCGCCGGCCGGAACGCCGGCTCAGCGCCCGCGCAGGCCAGGCACGTCCAGCACGATCAGCTCGGTGTCGTCCGGGCGCCCGGCGATGCGACCGTCGTTGCCGGGGAAGTTGTTGTCGTTGGCGACCAGCACGCGGTTGCCCCCCAGCGGCAGCAGCGACTCCACCGACGTCAGCGGGAAGCTGAACTCCGGTCCGACGCCGAACTCGCCGGGCCGGGCGGGGCTGGACACACCGCCGGGGTCGGCGATGTCGAGCAGGTCGACCGCCACCCGGCGCGAGGCGTACCCGGCGGCGTCGGTGCAGTCCAGGTCGGCCACGACCAGCCGCTTCACCCGGGCCTCGGGCCCCTCGAAGTCGTCCCGCTCGATGAACAGCAGCCGCCGGCCACCGCCGAGCACCTGGGCGTCGCCCACGACGAGCTGCGGCTCGGCCAGTCGGATCGACCAGGTGCGGTCGGTGTAGGCGCTGGTGCGGGTGTCGAACTCGTAGACCACCCGGCGGCGCTGGTCGGGGTCGTCGGTGAGCGCCCCCTCCAGGATCGGGTACAGGTACCGGCCACCGGGTGCGGCGGCCATGGCCTCGAACCCGCGACTCGACCGCACGGTCGGCACCTCACCGGGGGCGAGGTCCGGCGAGGCCGGGGACTTCCGCCCGTCCGGCAGCGGCACCGGGGCCTGGAGCACCTTGCCGGTCGCGTCCAGATGCAGCAGGTACGGGCCGAACTCCTCGCCCACCCACAGGTCGCCGCGGCCGTCGCGCTGCAGGGACTCGATGTCGAAGTCGGCGCCGGTGAGCAGCCGGTCGGGCGTGTCCTCGTTGACGATCGGGAACGGCACGTGCCCGTCGGGGTCGCGCAGGGACAGGAACCCGTTGACCGTCACCTGACCGGTGCCCCTCCCGCCGGCCGTGCGCGGGTCGAGGCTGATGTCGTAGATGCGCAACAGGAAGTCCGCGGAGTTGCCCTTCGCGCCGTAGCCGTTGTCCGGCATGGCCAGCAGGTGCCGGCCGTCGGAGCGGCCGGCCTCGGCGGGCAGCACCGCGGAGAACCCGGGCACCGGCTGCCCCGGGTACGGCGGGGTGACCCCGTTGGCCGGGGTCGTCGCGGCGCCGGACGGCGGGCCCGGCTGGTAGGCGGTGGCGGAGAGCAGCGCGCGGGAGAGCAGCGTCGGCTCGGCGGCGCGGTGGGCCGAGGCCGGGGACACCGACGCGGTCAGGGTCAGGCCGACGGCAGCGGCGACGAGGACGCCGCGGGGACGGGTGCGCACAGGGAGCTCCTCGGACGGGGTGGGGTGACCCCCTGACACCAGTGCCCGCCGGTGACCGCCGGGTGAACGGCGCCGAGCACTGCGGCCAACGCACAGCGGCCGCTCAGCGGGCACCGGGGCGCGACCGGGCGGACCGGGGTGGCCCGCGGGGGTTAGCGTCGGGGGCGTGTCGACGACGGAGCTGCGCATCGGCACGGTCAACATCGCCTCCGGTCGCGGGCTGTCCGGCCCGTCGACCGGCGCCGACGGCCTGGCCGCCGCCGTGGCCGGCCTGGACGTCGAGGTGCTGGCGGTGCAGGAGGTCGACGTCCACCAGCCCCGCTCGCACGGGGTGGACCAGCCGGCCGTGCTGGGCGCGGCCCTGGGGACGGTCGACGGCCGGTTCGTGCCGACCGTCGCCGGGACGCCGGACCCGTTCCGCAGCTGGCTGGCCGCCGACTCACCCGGGCACCCGCTGGACGAAGCCCCGGCCGGCCCGCACTACGGCATCGCGCTGCTGAGCCGCCGTCCGGTGCGGGCGTGGCACGTGCTGCCGCTGGGGGCCGGGCGGGCGAAACTGCCGATCAAGGCGCCCGACCCGCGCACCGGGGTGCCCCGCTGGTGGTGGTTCCCCGACGAGCCGCGGGTCGCCGTGGCCGCCGAGCTGGACGGGCTCACCGTGGTCGCCACCCACCTCTCCTTCGCCCCGCACACCGCGCTGCGCCAGCTGCTGCGGCTGGGCCGCTGGGCGCGGTCGCTGCCGGGCCCGGTCGTCGTCGCCGGTGACCTGAACCTGGTCGGTCCGGTGCCGGGCGCCATGCTGGGCGCGCAGCGGCTGGTCACCGGGGGCAGCTACCCCGCGGACCGGCCGCGGGTGCAGTTCGACCACCTGCTCGGGCTCGGTGCGCTGACCGCGGAGCGGCCCGAGGCCCGGCAGCTGACCGTCGGGGACCACCGGCTGCTCGCCGCGACCGTGCGCCGCGGCTGACCGCCCTCAGGCCACCAGCGGCCAGAGGGCCGGCAGCGCGGCCGCGAGCCCGGGGTGCAGCGGCAGCGCGTCCAGCTCGGCGGCACCGAACCACCCCGCGCCGGAGCTCTCCGCGTCCAGGGTCAGGTCGGCGACCTCCAGCCGGGCCACCGGGACGGCGAGCACCGTGGTGTAGCGCCACCCGCCGTGGTCGTCGACGTACTCCCCACCGAGCACGAGGTCGCCCGGCCGCAGGCCGAGTTCCTCACCGGCCTCGCGCAGCGCGCCGTCCGCCGGCGACTCCTGCGGGTGCAGAGCGCCACCCGGGGTGCCCCAGGTGCCGCCGTGGTGCGACCAGCCGGCCCGGTGCTGCAGCAGCACCTGGACGCCGCCCGGCGCGGGGCGGTGCACGAGCAGCCCGGCCGCGCCGGCCAGGCCCCAGTGCCGGTGCCCGAGGTCGCAGGTCGTCCAGCCGTCGGTCGCCACGGAGGTCATCACCGACCAGTGTCCCCCGCCGGCGCCCACGGTGCCGGGGGGGCCGGTCACCGTGCGTCGCCGGGGCGCCGGCGTCCGGCACCCGGTCGGGCGTCACCCCCGCTTGGGCTCCAGTCCGGCCGGCAGGCCGCCGATGTACCCCGCAGAGCCCGGCGACCGGCCGGCACGTGGCGAGGAGAACACCGGTGACCATCCCCACCCCGCGGCAGCCCCTGGCCGACGCCGACCACCTGCTCGCCGCGCTCGGCCAGCAGGTCGAGCTGCTGGGCCTGGACGCCCCGCTCGCCCCGGCGGCGCTGCGCCCCCGCGTGCAGCGGGACGCCGGCGCGCTCGCCGAGCTGCTGCGCTCGCTCCCCCGCCAGCGGGGCCCGCTCGCCGCCGCCTGAACCACCCGGCGGCGAGCCTCGGCGACGGCCCGGCCGACCAGCACGCTGCGCCACACTTCCCTCACAGCCTGCCGTGCCCCATCATCGGGGCGGACCCGGTGCCCCGAGGACGGGAGAGCCGGTCCGCCAGGGGGGACCAACGGTGTTCGTGGGACCGGGGGACACAGCCCCCGGACACTGCCGGGCCGCCGACGCCGCCCGGCTGTCCGCCGTGCGCGCCACCGGGCTGGTCGGCGGCGACCCCGGGCCCGCCCTGTCCCGGCTGGTCGACACCGCCCGCACCGTGCTGCGCGCGCCCTACGCCTTCCTCACCGTCGTCGACGACGCGCACAGCCACTTCGTCGCCCAGTCCGGCACCTCGGCCGGGGCGGACACCGGGCTGCCGATCGCCGAGTCCTACTGCCGGTTCGTCGTGGACACCGGCGAGCCGCTCGTGCTCGGCGACGTCCGGCTGGACGAGCGCACCCGGGACAACCCCGCGGTGCACACCCGGGAGCTGGTGTCCTGGGCCGGGCACCCGGTGCACACCCCCGACGGGCATGTGCTGGGCACGCTCTGCGTCAGCGACACCACGCCCCGGGAGTGGACGGCGGCCGACCGGACCAACCTCGCCGTGCTGGCCGAGGGGGCGACGCGGGAGGTGGCCCTGCGCGCCGCCCTCGCCGCGGCCGACGAGGCGGTGCGCACGGCGCAGGCCTCCGCCGCCGTCGCCGAGCGCGCGGCGGCCGAGGCGCGGCGGGCGCAGGAGCGGCAGGCGCTGTTCGCCCGGATCGGCGAGCTGCTCACCGCCGGACTCGACCTGCCCGCGGTCTGGGAGGCCGTCGTCCGGCTGGCGGTGCCGGCGGTGGCCGACTACGCGTTCGTGCACGCCGTCGAGCGCGACGCGCTGGCCGGGCAGTTTCTGCTGCACCGCGACCCGGCGCGCCAGGCGGTGGCCGAGCGGCTGACCAACCTGCTGCCGCGCCGGCTCTCCGACCGCAGCGGGCCCGGTCTCGTCGCCCGCACCGGCGTCACCCAGGTGGTGCAGGTGATCGACCCGCACTCCCCCGACCTCAGCGCCGAGCAGCGCACCGCAGTGGTGCAGCTGCACTCGATCAGCAGCATCTCGGTGGCGCTGCGGGCCCGCGGGCAGGTCAGCGGCGTGCTCACCGTGGTGCGGGTGCAGGGCTCCACGCCCTACTCCGACGACGACGTGGTGCTGGTGGAGACGATCGCCGCCCGCGCCGCCCTCGCGCTGGACAACGCGCTGGCCTACCAGCAGGAACGTCGGGCGTCGCTGCGGCTGCAGCGGGCGCTGCTGCCCGAGCTGCTGCCACACCCGGAACAGCTGGACCTGGCCGCCCGGTACCGGCCGGCCGGGCGGCGGCAGGTGGTCGGCGGCGACTGGTACGACGCCTTCGTCGACGGCCGCAGCGCGACCACGCTGGTCATCGGGGACGTCGCCGGGCACGACATCGCCGCCGCGGCCGCGATGGGCCAGCTGCGGGCGATGATCCGGATGGCCGGCCACGACGGCCGGCTCAGCCCGGCCGAGGTGTTCACCGCCGTGGACGCCGCGACCGACGGGCTGGGCACCTCCGTGTTCGCCACCGCGCAGCTGGCACAGGTGCAGCGGGCCGGCCCGGCCGGCGACGTGACCCTGCGCTGGACGTCGGCGGGGCACCTGCCCCCGGTCGTGGTGGACGCCGACGGCCGCGCGCGGCTGCTGGACTCCGGCGCCGACCGGCCGCTGGGCCTCGCGCTGCCCGCGGACGCCGCCGGGCGCCGCCGGGACCGGCTCAGCGTGCTGCGGCCCGGGGAGACCCTGGTGCTCTACACCGACGGGCTGGTCGAGGGCCGGGGGCACGACCTCGACGCCGGCACCACCCAGCTGCTGCACGCCGCCGCCGGCACCCGCGGGCTGCCCGCCGACGACGTGTGCGGCGCCCTGCTGGAGTCCCTCGGCACGCCGGGCTCGGACGACATCGCACTGCTGGTGCTGCGCAACCCGGCCCGACCGGCAGGATGACCTCGTGAGCGATGCCCCCGCCGGCACCGTCCCGTTGCGCCGCCACCAGCTCGAGCCCGGGTCGACCGAGCGGTTCCTCACCTGGTTCGTCACCGACGTCCTGCCGCGCTGACGCCCCCGGCGGACAGCTAGCGTGCACCACGTCACATCCCCGACGGGAAGGCCGCCCGTGGACCTCGACAAGCTGGTCGCCATCGACGTGCACGTGCACGTGGAGGCCGACCAGCACGGCCACTTCTCCATGGACGACGAGCTGCTGACCGCGGCGTCGAAGTACTTCAAGGGCGACCCGTACCACCCGACGGTGCCGCAGATCGCCGAGGACTACCGGGCGAAGGACATGGCCGCGGTCGTGTTCACCGTCGACACCGAGGCCGCCACCGGCCAGCCGACGCTGTCCAGCGAGGAGATCGCCGACCTGGCCGCCGAGCACCCCGACGTGCTCATCCCGTTCGGCTCGGTCGACCCCGCCCGCGGGCGTTCCGGGGTGCGGCTGGCCCGCCGGCTGGTGGAGCAGCACGGCGTCCGGGGCTTCAAGTTCCACCCGTCGCTGCAGGACTTCCTGCCCAACGACCACCGGGTCTACCCGCTGTACGAGGAGATCCAGGCCCTCGGCGTCCCGGCGCTGTTCCACACCGGCCAGACCGGCATCGGCGCGGGCCTGCCCGGCGGGCGCGGCATCAAGCTGCGCTACTCCGACCCGATGCTGCTGGACGACGTCTGCGCCGACTTCCCCGACCTGACCGTGATCATGGCGCACCCGTCGGTGCCCTGGCAGGACTCGGCCATCTCCATCGCCACCCATAAGGCCAACGCCTACATCGACCTGTCCGGCTGGTCGCCGAAGTACTTCCCGCCCCAGCTGGTGCGCGCGGCGAACACCCTGCTCAAGGAGAAGGTGCTGTTCGGCTCGGACTACCCGCTGCTCACCCCGGAGCGGTGGATCCGCGACTTCGAGGCCCTGGAGATCAGGGACGAGGTACGGCCGCTGATCATGAAGCAGAACGCGATCCGCGCCCTCGGGCTGGACCGTGCGTGACGCCGGCATCGGGTCCTGGCCGGAGCGGCAGCGCCGGGTCCGCCCGGACGCGCCGGCGATCCGGTTCGAGGGCCGCACCACCACGCACGCCGGGTTCGCCGAGCGGGTGCGTGCCGCGGCCGCCGCGCTGGCCGGGCTCGGCGTCGGGCCGGGCGACCGGGTCGGCTGCGTGTCGGCGAACCACCCGGCGGTGCTCGAGTCGCTGCTGGCCTGCGCCCGGCTGGGCGCGGTCTGGGTGCCGGTCGACGGCCGGCTGACCGTCCCCGGGATCACCTACGTGCTCGCCGACGCGGGCGTCGTCGTGGTGCTGCACGGCCGCGAGCACGGGACCCGGCCGAGGTGGAGTCCGCGCTGCCGGAGCTGCCCGGCGTCCAGGCCGCCGCCGTCCTCGGCGTGCCGGACGAGCGGTGGGGCGAGGTCGGGCTGGCGGTCGTCGTCCCGGCGCCGGGGCCGTGCTGGACGCGGCCGCACTGCGCACCGCCCTGCGCGAGCGGCTGGCCGGGTTCAAGGTGCCCGCGCACTTCCGCTTCACTGACAGCCTGCCCACGACGGCGAGCGGCAAGATCCGTAAGCCGGAACTGCGTGAGCAGTTCACCCGTCCCCAGGAGGAGCGCACATGACCACCACCACCACGCTCGCCGAGCTACCCGCGCTGAAGGGCACCGAGCTGGGCCAGAGCGACTGGTTCGAGATCACCCAGGACCGGGTGAACACCTTCGCCGACGCCACCGACGACCACCAGTGGATCCACGTCGACGTCGAGCGCGCCACGGCCGAGAGCCCCTTCGGCGGGCCGATCGCGCACGGGTACCTGACCCTGTCGCTGCTCATCCCGATGTACGCGCAGGTGCTGACGGTCAGCGACGCGAAGATGGGCGTCAACTACGGGCTGAACAAGGTCCGCTTCCCCGCGCCGGTCCCGGTCGGCGCCAAGATCCGGCTCACCGCCACCCTCAAGGACGTCGAGGAGGTCGCCGGCGGCCTGCAGCTGACCATCGGCGCGGTCATCGAGGCCGAGGGCGCCGCCAAGCCGGTCTGCATCGCCGAGCCGGTCTTCCGCACCTACTAGGAGGACCCCTGCGCAGGGGCCGGCCGAGCACTCCAGCTACTGCCCCACCGGTTACCAGATCCGCCGAGTGGGCACCGGGTGCGTCATGGACGCGACCGCGACTCTCAAGAGGACCGTGCTCACCCTGGCCGCCGTCGGCCTGCTCGCGGGCTGCGGCGACAACACCGACGTCGGCCGGGGCGAGACCAACTGCGACTCCCAGCCCACCACCGCCGACAACGCGCACGACGCCTCGTGCAAGGAGACCGGCAGCAACGGCTGACCCCCTCCCTGACTTTTGCCCGAAAAAGTCAGGACGTGAGGCGGGGGATCCGGGGGGCGGGGGCTGGGGGGTTAGCGTCGGCGGCGTGGAGGCCTGGGACGTCGTCGTGGTCGGGGGCGGGCCGGCGGGGTCGGCGGCGGCACTGTCGGTGCTGCGGCACCGCCCCGGGGCCTCGGTGCTCGTGCTGGACCGGGCCGACTTCCCGCGGGACAAGGTGTGCGGTGACGGCATCGCCCCCGAGGCGCTCGACGTGCTCACCGGGCTCGGCGTGGACACCGCGCAGCTCGTCGCCGGGCACCCGCTGGTGCCCCGGCTGCGGCTGCGCTCCCCCGGCGGGACGACGGTCGAGCGGGCGATGCACCGGCCGGCGGCCGTGGTGCCCCGCGCGGTGTTCGACGGCCGGTTGCTGGCCGCCGCGCAGGCCGCCGGGGCAGAGCTGCGCCGGCACACCGTGCGGCGGCTCCAGGTCACCGACGACGGCGTCGAGGTCGACGGGCTGCTCACCGCGCGGGTGCTGATCGGGGCCGACGGCGCGGAGTCGGTGGTGCGGCGGGCGCTCGGCATGGCCGGCAACCGGCCGCACCAGCTGGCGGTGGCGCTGCGCGGCTACGCCCCCGAGCTGCCCGGCCAGGCCGGCGTGCAGGTGATCACCACCACCGACCAGCGCTGGCCGGCCTACGCCTGGTCGTTCCCGATCGGCAACGGGCGAGCCAACGTCGGCTACGGCGAGCTGGTGTCCTCCCGGGCCACCCGGGCGGAGCTGGTCGCCGGGCTGCACCGGCTGCTGCCGGGGGTGGCCCCGGAGGGTCTGCGGGCGCACCGGCTGCCGCTGTCCACCGGCCGCCCGCGGCAGCCCGACGGACCGGTGCTGCTGGCCGGTGACGCGCTGTCGCTGGTCAACCCGCTGACCGGCGAGGGCATCTTCTACGCGGTGACCTCCGGTGCGCTGGCCGGCGAGGCCGCCGTCGCAGGAGGGGTCCGGGGGCAGGGCGGGGGTGCGGGCGGGGTCCCGGGGCAGGGCGGCGGGGGTGCGGGTGCCCGGCACCGGCGGCTGCTGCGCCGCCGGCTCGGCACGCACCTGGTGCACAGCGGGGCGGCGTCCTGGGTGAGCCGGTGGCCGGCGGTGATGGACGGCGCCTTCCGCGCGGCCGCCCACGACCAGCGGGTGTTCGACGAGGTCGTGCACCTGGGGCTGGCAGACGGCCGGCTGACCGGCCGGTCACTGGCCGCTGCGGTGCGCCGGCTGCGGTGAGGCCCGCTCAGGGCGCGGCGACCGCGACCTGGTCGCGGCCACCCCGCTTGGCCGCGTACAGCGCGGCGTCCGCGGCGACGTAGAGCGCCTGCAGGTCGGCGGTGAGCGGCCGCGCGTGTGCGACGCCGATGCTGACCGACAGCGACAGCAGCCGCCCGTCGGCCAGGTGCAGCGGGTGGGCACGCACCGCGGTCACGAAGCCCTCGGCGCGGACCCGGGCGACCTCGGCGGAGCAGCCCGGCATCAGCACGGCCAGCTCGTCGCCACCCAGCCGGCCGATCACCGCGTCGGTGGCCCGCACCTGGGCCGACAGCAGTGCCGACAGGTGCACCAGGGCGTCGTCCCCGACCGGGTGCCCGTGCTCGTCGTTCACCGCCTTGAACCCGTCGACGTCGACCAGCACCAGCGCCGTGCCCGCCTTGTCGCTGACGGCGGTCAGCGCGCGGGTGGCCGCGTCGTCCAGCACGCGGCGGGTGACCAGGCCGGTGAGCGGGTCCCGGGCGGCCTGCTGCTGCAGGGCGGTGACCAGGGCCTCCTGCCGGTCCGCGGCCCGGGTCAGCAGCCCGGTCATCGCGACCAGCACCACCCCGACGAACACGATGTCCGGTACGGCGGTGGCCGGGGGGTCCAGGCCGAGCACGACCACCGCGTTGCCCAGCACCGCGACGAGGCAGACCAGCGAAGCCGCGGCCCCGCGCAGCTGCGAGGCCGCCCACAGGATGGGGAAGCACAGGAACACCTGGGCCGCGGCGGAGGTGTCCGCGGTGACCAGGTTGAGCATCAGGATGACGAGGACGGCACCCAGCGGCACGACCAGCCAGGCGCCCGTGGCGCCGAGCCGCTGCGGGGAGGTCCACCAGCAGGCGGCGGCACCGGCGAGCAGCAGCACGATGGAGGACAGCGACGCCGGGACGTCGACCAGCGCCCCCGCGGGCGGGCCGATGACCACGAACAGCATCAGCACACCGGCCGCGACCAGCATGAGGACGGCGGCGGACCGCGCGGCGAGCAGGGGGTCCCGGGGCCACCACCCCCGGCTGCGTTCCACGTCCTGGTTGTCGGCCCGGCAGCCGCTCGGCGTCAGCCGGACCGGCGCGCCCTCCCCCCGACGGGGTGGGTGCGATCGGCCGGTGGGGCATGATCGGTACCACGAGCTCTGGCCGGTCACCGTCGACGGGCATGCACGGCGCCTCGCGCGTGTTGTCCACCACGACGGACGCCGCGACGGCAGCCGCGCCCGGGGCGCGACGACATGCCCGTGACGTCCCCGCCCGTGGCCCCGGCCGCCGGGCACGCGCAGCCGCAGGCGACGGCCCCACGCGGGGCGGACCGCCAGCACCACCGCACAGCCGCACGCAGGCCCTCAGCCGACGGGCCCGGCGCTGACCACCGAAGGGCACCACCCCACACGTGAGCACACACCCCCAGGCAGGCGCACGGCGGCGCGAGCGCACCGCCGTGCGCGACGCCGCCTCCCGCACCGCCGACCGCACCGCCGCCTCCGCCGAGAAGCGGGCCCAGCAGATCTGGGTGGAGGGCGCCGCACCGATCCTGCCCAGCCGGGCGACCCGCCCCGAGCAGGTCGTCTTCCACCTCGGCCCGACCAACTCCGGCAAGACCTACGACTCGCTCCAGGCACTGGCCGCCGAGGGGTCCGGGGTGTACGCCGCGCCGCTGCGCCAGCTGGCCCACGAGGCCTACGAGCGGCTGTCGGCCGAGCTGCCGGCCGGCACCGTGGGGCTGTCCACCGGGGAGGAGGAGATCGACCCGATGGCGCCGATCGTCTGCTGCACCGTGGAGAAGGCGCCCATGCGCGGGGACCTGCTGGTGCTCGACGAGTCGCACTGGGTCGCCGACGCCGACCGCGGGCACCACTGGGCGCGGCTGCTGCTCACCGGCGAGTACCGGGAGATGCACCTGATCTCGGCCGCCGAGGCGCTGCTGCTGCTGCGGCCGCTGGTCGCCGACGCCAAGAAGACCACCATCGTCAACCACAAGCGGTTGAGCCGGCTGGACCTGCTCAAGCAGCCGGTGCGCCCGGACGCGGTGCGCCCGCAGACGCTGGTCGTCGCGTTCTCCCGCAAGGCGGTCTACGCCGTCGCCGCGGCGCTGGACCCGGCCCGGCCCGGCAAGGTGGGCGTGCTCTACGGGGCCCTGCCGCCGGCCACGCGCCGCGAGGTGATCGAGCGCTTCACCCGCGGCGAGCTCGAGGTGCTGGTCACCACCGACGTGATCGGCCACGGCATCAACGTGCCGGCCAGCGCGGTGCTGTTCGCCGAGACGACGAAGTTCGACGGCCAGCAGGTGCGCCCGCTGCGCACCTGGGAGGCCGCCCAGATCGCCGGCCGGGCCGGCCGCTACGGCCTCACCGGGCACGGCAGCGCCGGCGTGCTCACCGGGGTGTCCGGACTCAAGCCCGACCTGGGCCTGGTCGCGGCCGGCGCCGAGGTGGCCCGCGGCGATGCGATGAGCGACCTGCCGAAGCGGGCGCCGCGGCTGCGCCCGGAGCTGGACGACCTGGGCGCCTGGATGGCCGTCGACCTGCCCGAGGCGCTGACCCGCTGGATGGCCTGGGCCCGGGCGGCGACCAAGGACGAGGCGATGACCGCCGACGACGTCACCGACCTGGTCGCCCGCGTGCACGTGCTGTTGCCGCTGCTGCGCGGTCCGCTGGGCGCCGGCGCCGACCTGGAGACGGTGTGGCGGCTGGTCACGCTGCCGATCGACTACAACCCGCCGCGGCGCACCCGCTGGCTGGTGCTGGCCCGGGCGGCACTGAGCCACCTGGCCGGCCTGCCGGTCGAGGCCGAGACGGTGCTCGTGCCCTACCCGCTGCGCGGGACGGTGGAGGACTACGAGCAGGCGGCCGCCGCCGCCCGCGACGCCCAGACGCTGCTGCGCCAGTTCCCCGGCGTCGGCGGGCTGACCAGCGAGGACGCCGCCGAGGTCGAGGAGGCGTGCGCCGCGACCATCACCGAGCTGCTGCCCGAGGCGATCAGCGCGACGGCGTCCGGGCGGTGCACCGGCTGCGGGACGGCGGTCGCGCCGTGGTTCCCGACCTGCCGGGACTGCCGGGTGCCCACCGGCGGCGGCTCACGTCCGGACGGCCGCACCGGCCGGCCCGGCGGCGGACGCCCCGCGCGCTCCGGTGGCGAGCGCTCCACGACCGGCCGTGGGCGCAGCGAGGCCGGCCGTGGTGGGCGGCGGGCCACCGGTGGCGAGCCCGGCCGGGCAGCGACCGCGGACACCCCGCCGGCGGGCCGCCGACGCCGGCGCGGCCGCGGCTGAGCGGTTCCACCAGCCGCCAGAGGCCCCACTGCCCGCGGCAGCACGGCGCGCGGGCGGCGTCGGCTCCTGGGCGGGCGCGACGCGGGCTCACGCGGACCGTCGATCACGGTCCGGGCTGGGGCTGAGCTGAGCGGAGGGCGAGGGATTCGAACCCTCGAGGAGCTTTCACCCCTAGCGGTTTTCAAGACCGCCGCCATCGGCCACTAGGCGAGCCCTCCCGGCCGGGCCAGCCTAGCCGCGCGACGCCGGTCGGCAGGTGGCCCACCGGCGCCGCGCGGTTCAGACCGGGCGGACGGTGCCCAGCAGGTGGTCGGCGCCGCTGGCCGCGTTGCGCACCGCGAGGTCCCAGCCGGCGCCGTGCGACGCCGTCGACAGGGTGACCGTGGAGGGCAGGAACAGCGGCTTCTTGAAGCCGACGTCGACCGCGACGGCGTCGGGCAGCCGGCCCGACAGCGCCGCCAGTGCGCGGGCCTTGACCCACATGCCGTGCGCGATGGCCCGCTTGAAGCCGAACGCCTTGGCGGTGAGCCCGGACAGGTGGATCGGGTTCACGTCCCCGGACACCGCGGCGTACCGGCGCCCAGCGTCGTCGGGCACCCGCCACTGCGCGGCGGCCGTGTCCAGCGGCGGCACGTGCACGTCGACCTCCGCGGTGGGCGCATCCTGCGGCGCGGTGGCGCCCCGGGCGAGGTAGGTGGAGCGGCTGCGCCACACCTCGGCGCCGCCGGCCCGGACCGAGGCCACCAGGTCGACGGTCGCGCCGCTGCGGTGGGTGGCGAAGGTGTCCGCCCACACCTCCAGGTCCAGCGGCTCGGCGGTGCCCACCGGCCGCAGCTGCTCGACTCGGTTGCGCACGTGCACCAGCCCCGGCAGCGCCAGCGGGAACGCCCGGTCGCTCATCAGCGCCACCTGCAGCGGGAAGGCGAGCACGTGCGGGTACGTGACCGGCAGCGTGTCGCCCAAGGCGAACCGGCACACCCGCACGTACTCGGCGAGCCGGGCCGCCTCGACGGTGACCCCGGTGCGCGCGATCCGGGTGTCCGGCAGGTCTCCCCCGCGCCCGCGCGCCGTCAGCGCCGCCCGGGCGAACAGCTGCGCCATCGACGGCGGACCGTCGAGTTCCTGGCGGGCCATCAGGCGCCCAGCATCGACTGGCCGCACACCCGCACGACCTGCCCGTTGACCCCGGCGCTGCCGGGCTGGGCGAGCCAGGCGATCGTCTCGGCGACGTCGACCGGCAGCCCACCCTGCTGCAGCGAGTTGATCCGCGAGCCGATCTCCCGGGTGCCCATCGGCATCTTCGCCGTCATCTCGGTGACGATGAAGCCCGGCGCGACGGCGTTGATCGTCGCCCCGCGCGCGGTGAACTCCGGCGCCCAGGCCCGCACCATGCCGATGATCCCGGCCTTGGACGCCGCGTAGTTGGTCTGCCCGCGGTTGCCGGCGATGCCCGACTGCGAGCTGACGCAGACCACCCGGGCGCCGGGCCGCAGCAGCCCGTCGGCGGCGAGCAGGGCCGTGGTGAGGTCGAGCTGCGCCTGCAGGTTCACCGCGATCACCGACTCCCACCGGGCGGCGTCCATGTTGACCAGCAGCTTGTCCCGGGTGATGCCGGCGTTGTGCACCACGACGTCGACGCCGCCGTGCCGCTCCCGCAGGTGCTCGACGAGCCGGGCCGGGGCGTCGCCGGCGGTGATGTCCAGCCCGAAGGCCGTCCCGCCGATCTCGTTGGCCACCTCGGCCAGTGCCTGACCCGCAGCCGGCACGTCGACGGCGACCACGTGCGCCCCGTCACGGGCCAGCACCCGGGCGATCGCGGCACCGATGCCGCGGGCGGCACCGGTGACCACGGCGACCTGACCGGCCAGCGGGCGCTCGGCGGCCTCGGCGGCGGGCAGCTCGGCGGGCGACAGGGTGACCACCTGGCCGTCGACGTAGGCCGACCGACCGCTGAGGAAGAACCGCAGCGGGCCGGCCAGTGACGCGTCCGCCCCGGCCGGCACGAGCAGCAGGTTGGCCGTCGAGCCGCTGCGCAGCTCCTTGGCCAGGGACCGGACCAGGCCGTCCAGCGCCTGGCGGGTCGCGGCCTGCGCCGGCGAGGCGGCGTCGGTGGCCGGGTCGGCGAGCACGACCACGCGCCCCGAGGAGCGCAACCGCTTGACCGCCGGCGCGAGCGCGGTGGTCGCGACCGCGAGGTCGGCCGGGCTCGACACCCCGGTCGCGTCCAGGACGACGGCGCCCAGCCGCTCGGCGTCGGCGGCGGCGTCGGCGGCCAGGACGGTCACCCCCGCCTCCTTGAGCACGGCACCGACCTCGTCGGCCAGCCGGCCGCCCGCGGTGCCGACGACGACGACCGGGCCCGGCAGCAGGGGGTCACCGGGGGTGTAGCGGCGCAGCACGGCCGGCCGGGGCAGGCCGAGCCGGCGGGTCAGCGCGGCGCCGACGCCGGAGTTGGCGAGATCGCGGTACCAGTCGCTCATGGGTGTTGTCCTCCGGGACGCGGGAAGGGTCAGGACTCGAGGATCGCGACGACGCCCTGGCCGCCGGCAGCACAGATGGAGATCAGCCCGCGACGGCCCGGCCCCTGCTGGTGCAGCAGCTTGGCCAGCGAGGCCACGATCCGGCCGCCCGTGGCGGCGAACGGGTGACCGGCGGCCAGCGAGGAGCCGGCGACGTTGAGCTTGGACCGGTCGATCGGGCCCAGCGGCCCGTCCAGGCCCAGCTTCTCCTTGCAGAAGGCCGGGTCCTCCCAGGCCTTGAGCGTCGAGAGCACGGTGGAGGCGAAGGCCTCGTGGATCTCGTAGAGGTCGAAGTCCTGCAGCGTGAGGCCGTTGCGGGCGAGCAGCACCGGCAGCGCGTACGCCGGGGCCATGAGCAGCCCCTCGCCGCCGTGCACGTAGTCGACGGCCGCGGTCTGGGCGTCGACCAGGTGGGCCAGGACCGGCAGGTCGTGGGCGGCGGCCCACTCGTCGGAGCCGAGCAGCACCACCGAGGCGCCGTCGGTGAGCGGGGTGGAGTTGCCCGCCGTCATGGTGGCGCCCTCGCCCCGGCCGAACACCGGGGACAGGCGTGCCAGCTTCTCCATCGAGCTGTCCGGCCGCAGGTTCTGGTCCCGGGTCAGGCCCAGGTAGGGGGTGAGCAGGTCGTCGAAGAAGCCGCGGTCGTAGGCGGCGGCCAGGTTGTGGTGCGAGCGGACGGTCAGCTCGTCCTGCTCCTCCCGGCCGATCTCCCACACCGCCGCGGTGATCGCGGCGTGCTCGCCCATCGCCAGGCCGGTGCGGGGCTCGGCATTGCGCGGGATGTCGGGCACCAGCTGGCCGGGCCGGATCCCCGACAGTGCCTTGAGCCGCTGCTGCAGCGTTTTCGCCGCGTTCACCTGCACGAGCACCCGGCGCAGGTCGTCGTTGACCGCGAGCGGGGCGTCGGAGGTGGTGTCCACGCCGCCGGCGATGCCGGAGTCGACCTGCCCGAGCGCGATCTTGTTGGCCACCAGCACGACGGCCTCCAGGCCGGTGCCGCACGCCTGCTGGACGTCGTAGGCGGGGGTGGCCGCCGACAGCCGGGAGCCCAGCACGCTCTCCCGGGTCAGGTTGAAGTCCCGGGAGTGCTTGAGGACCGCGCCGGCCACGACCTCGCCGACCTGCTGGCCCTGCAGCCCGAAGCGGGCGACGAGACCGTCCAGCGTCGAGGTCAGCATGTCCTGGTTGGACGCCTGCGCGTAGGCGGAGTTGGACCGGGCGAACGGGATCCGGTTGCCGCCGATGATCGCGGCCTTCCGGGTGCGGGGGGCTGTCATGCCGACCTCCTGGTCGAGAACGGGGCGGTGCACCTGCGGCCGTCGAACGGATCGGTAGCCAGTACCGACAGTATCAGGTACCGTCGGTGTCGTGAAAGCCGACCGGACCGCCGAGCGGAGCGCCCCGAGCGTGAGTGCCGTCGCGCACCGCCGCGACCGCCGGGACTCCCGGTGGGACGAGCACCGCCGCGCCCGGCGCGAGCAGCTGGTCGAGGCCACCGTCGCCGCCGTCGCCCGGCACGGCGCCGGCGTGGGCATGGACGAGATCGCCGTCGAGGCCGGCACCAGCAAGACCGCGGTGTACCGGCACTTCGCCGACCGCAGCGACCTGCACCTGGCGGTGTGCACCCGGGTGGCCGAGCAGCTGACCCAGGCCCTGGGCGCGGCCATGTCCAGCAGCGGGCCGCCGCGCGCGATGATGGCCTCCGCCCTGGAGACCTATCTCGCCTTCATCGAGGCGAGCCCCGAGCTGTACCGCTTCGTCGTCCACCCGCCGGCCGCCGAGCGGCGTGAGAGCGGCACCGGCCAGGGCGACCCGATCAGCACCCTGTCGGACATGGTCGGCGGGCAGGCCGCCGCCCTGCTGGCGGGGAGCCTCGCCGCCGCCGGCCGGGACACCGCCGCCGCCGAGCCCTGGGGCCACGGCATCGTCGGCCTCGTGCGCTCGGCCGGCGACCGCTGGCTCCAGGCGGGCCGGCCGATGCCCCGGGCCGAGCTCGCCGCCCACCTCACCGACCTGGCCTGGTCCGGTATCTCCGGCGTCCTCGGGCCCGCCGTGCACGCGAACCACACCACCACCACGGAGGAACAGTGACCAGCACCCTGCCCAGCCAGCCCGACCCCGCCGTCACGGCGGCCCTGACCGACGTCCTGGACGGCCGGTGGGCGGAGGTCCGCCGGGGCGCCCGCGAGCAGCTGGCCGACCCCCGCTTCGCCCCGGTGTACGGCGAGACGATCCCCGAGGCCCGGGCCCGTGTCTCCCGGCTCACCACCGAGCTGGCCGCCACCGGCGCCACCGGCCTGGGCTTCCCCGTCGCGTACGGCGGCACCGACGACCAGGGCGGCTCGGTCACCTCCATCGAGATGATCGCCTTCTGCGACCTGTCCCTGATGGTCAAGGGCGGCGTCCAGTGGGGGCTGTTCGGCGGCGCCGTGGTGGCCCTGGGCTCCCAGCGCCACCACGAGAAGTACCTGGCCGACATCATCACCAACGCCCTGCCCGGGTGCTTCGCGATGACCGAGACCGGTCACGGGTCCGACGTGCAGCAGCTGCGCACCACGTGCACCTACGACCCGGTCACCGAGACCTTCGACCTGCACACCCCGCACGACGCGGCCCGCAAGGACTACATCGGCAACGCCGCGCAGGACGGCCGGATGGCCGTCGTCTTCGCCCAGCTGATCACCCAGGGCCAGCGGCACGGCGTGCACGCCTGGCTGGTGCCGATCCGCGACGAGGACGGCACGCCGTGCCCCGGCGTCACCATCGGCGACGACGGCCCCAAGGCCGGGCTGAACGGGGTGGACAACGGTCGGCTGTCCTTCGACCACGTCACCGTCCCGCGGGACATGCTGCTCGACCACTACGGGCAGGTGGCAGCGGACGGCACCTACACGTCCAGCATCGAGAACGAGACGCGCCGCTTCTTCAGCATGCTCGGCACGCTGGTGCGCGGCCGGGTGAGCGTGGGCGGCGCAGCCGGGTCGGCGACCAAGCTCGCCCTGGAGATCGCGGTGCGCTACGGCGACACCCGCCGCCAGTTCGCCGCCCCCGGTGAGGAGCGCGAGATCGTGGTCAACGACTACCTGGTGCACCAGCGCAAGCTGCTGCCCGCGCTGGCCACCACCTACGCGCTGCACTTCGCCCAGGGCGAGCTGGTCAGCACGCTGCACGACGTGCAGGGCGCGAGCGAGCTGGACGAGAAGGCGCAGCGCGAGCTGGAGTCCCGGGCGGCCGGCCTGAAGGTGGCGCAGACCTGGCACGCCACCCGCACCATCCAGATGGCCCGCGAGGCCTGCGGCGGCCAGGGGTACCTGTCGGAGAACCGGCTGGCCAGCCTCAAGGCCGACACCGACGTGTTCACCACCTTCGAGGGCGACAACACCGTGCTGCTGCAGCTGGTCGCCAAGGGCCTGCTCACCGGCTACCGGGACGCCTTCGGCAGCCTCGACGGGTGGGGCAAGGCCGCCTTCGTCGCCGAGCAGGTGCGGGAGGCCGTGCTGGAGCGCACCGCGGCCCGAGGCCTGGTCCAGCGGCTGGTGGACGCCGTCCCCGGCCGGGACGAGGACGTGTCGATGCTCGACCGGGGCTGGCAGCTGGCCGCCTTCGAGGACCGGGAGAGGCACGTGCTGGACGGCGCCATCCGGCGGCTGCGCAAGGGCGCCTCGACCCCCGGGATCCGCCAGTTCGACATCTTCAACAACGTGCAGGACCACGTGCTGCGAACGGCCGAGACGCACATCGACCGGATCGTGCTGGAGGCCTTCGTCGCCGGCATCGAGCGGTGCACCGACCCGCGGGCCCGGGCGCTGCTCGAGAAGCTCTGCGACCTGTACGCCCTGAGCACCATCGAGGCGGACAAGGCCTGGTTCCTGGAGCACGGCCGGCTCACCCCGGCCCGCGGCAAGGCACTGAGCGCGACGGTCAACCAGCTGCTGCGCGAGCTGCGCCCGCACATGCGCACGCTGGTCGACGCCTTCGCCATCCCGGACGAGTGGAAGGCCTGCGCGATCATCGAGGAGGAGCACGACCGGCAGGAGGCCATGGCCGCCGAGGACGCGCGCATCCGGGCCGGCGGCTACGGGACGCCCGCCGTCGCCGCCTCCGTCGCCACCACCGACGCCACGGCGACCGAGCTGGAGATGGCACCGGCGCAGTGATCGGCCGACCGGTGCCCCGCCTCTCACCGGGGGGCGGGGCACCGGGGGTGCTGGCGCGAGAGGATGCCGGGGTGTCCGACACCCTCACCCTGCTCGCCGCCGACGGGGCCGCCCTGCGGGTGCCGGCGGCGGTCGACCTGGTCGCGATCGTCGTCGGCGCCCTGCTCGGTGGCCTGCTGGCGGCCCGGGAGGGCTTCGCCGTGTCCGGCGTCCTGCTGCTGGCGGTCAGTGGCGGGCTGGGGGGCGGTCTGATCCGCGACGTCCTGCTCGCCGACGGCCCGCCGGTGGCGCTGACCAACCAGGCCTACCTGCCCACGGTGGCGGTCACCGCGGGGATCACCTTCTTCTTCTCCGGCTGGCTCTCCCGGCTGACCGGTCTGCTCACCGGGCTGGACGCGCTCACGCTGGGCTTCTTCACCGTGATCGGGGCGCAGAAGGCGCAGCTGGCCGGGCTGCCCAGCGCCTCGGTCGTCTTCATCGGGACCCTGACCGCCGTGGGTGGCGCCGTGATCCGGGACGTGCTGCTGGCGCAGCGCGCCGACATCGTGCAGCCCGGCCCGTACAACGCCGTCGCCGCCCTGCTCGGCGCGACGGTGCTCACCGTCCTCGCCGGCCCCGTGGGGATGGAACCGCTGCCGGTCGCGGTGGTGGTGATCGTCCTGGTGTCCGGACTGCGACTGCTCTCCGTGTGGCGCGGGTGGGCCGCGCCGGTGGCGATCGATCTGCCGCTGGCCGCCCGCAGCCGGCTGGCCCAGGTGAGCCCCCGCCGGATCGTCCGGCGACGCGCGGGCCGCACCCGTGACTCCACGCACACGAGCAGCCACCCTCCAGGGTGACGACCTCACCCGGGTGACCCTGGAGCATGGGCAGCACCCGCACTCCTCAGAACCGGGAGCACGTCCGTGGCCAGACAGCCGGCAGGCGCCGCACCACCGCGTGCGGCCGTCCTGACTGCTGCCGCGCTCCTGCTGTGCGCCGCCGCGGTGACCGCCTGGGCCCCGGCCGGTGTCATGGGCGACGCCTCGAACCTCCTCCAGCTCGCCGCCACCGCGGCGGGCACCGCCTCCGCCGCCCGCCGCGGCCGCCACTCGACCGGCCGGACCCGCTGGGCGTGGCTGGCCCTGTCCGCCGCCTGCGCCTGCTGGGGCGCCGGCCAGCTGCACTGGACGTGGCAGGAGCTGGCCGGCCACGGCATCCCCTTCCCGTCGGTCTCCGACGTCGGGTTCCTGGCCTTCCCCGTGCTCGCCGCCGCCGCGCTGCTGCTGCACCCCGCGGAGGGCGGGCGGATCCAGCGTCGCCAGCGCGTGCTGGACGCCCTGATGACCGCCACGGCGGTCGGGCTGGTGAGCTGGGAGACCGCACTGGGGGCGGTGGTCGCCGCGGACAGCGAGGAGGACACCCTCGCCTCGGCGCTGCTGGTGGCCTACCCGGTGCTGGACGTGCTGCTGCTCGTGCTCACCGTGCTCATCCTCGCCCGCACGCGCACCAGCCGGCTGCCGCTGGTCATGGTCGGCGCGGGCCTGGCGTCGCTCAGCATCTCCGACAGCCTGTTCGCGTACCTGCAGACCACGCAGTCCTACGCGGGCGGCTGGGTCGACCTCGGCTGGGTCGCCGGTTTCCTGCTGATCGCACTGGCCGGCACGGCCGGCGGCTCCCCCGCCACCGCCGGCCCGCCCACGGTGGCGCAGCGGGCGCCGTCGGCGAGCACGGCCTTCCTGCCCTACCTGCCCGTGGTCGTCGCCATGGTCACCACGCTGGCGCTGGTCGTGTCGGGCCGGCAGCTCAGCGAGGGCGAGCTGCTGGTGTCCGCCCTGCTGGTGGGCCTGCTGCTGGCCCGCCAGTACCTGACCCTGCTGGACAACGCCGGGCTGACCGCCGACGTCGCCGCCCGCGAGGCGATGCTGCGCCACCAGGCCTTCCACGACGGGCTCACCGGGCTGGCCAACCGCGCCCTGTTCCGTGACCGCCTCGACCACGCCCTGGCCCTGCACGCCCGCGACATGCGCCCGGTGTCGGTGGTGTTCCTGGACCTCGACGACTTCAAGGTCGTCAACGACACGCTGGGCCACGCCGTCGGGGACGACCTGCTGGTGCGGGTGGCCGACCGGCTGGTCGGCGCCGTGCGCTCCGGGGACACCGTGGCGCGGCTGGGCGGCGACGAGTTCGCCGTCCTGATCGAGGACGGCGGCGACCCGCTGGAGATCGGCGCGAAGGCGCTCGACGCGCTGCGCACCCCCGTCGTCCTCGGCGGGCACTCGCTGGACGTGCACGCCAGCGTCGGCGTGTGCACCCTCGCGCCGGAGGACGCCCCGGTGCCGGCCGACGAGCTGCTGACCCGGTCGGACACCGCGATGTACTCGGCCAAGCGCTCGGGGAAGTCGCGGATCGTGCGGTACAGCACCGGGATGAGCCTGGTCGAGCTGGAGGACCAGGAGCTGCGCGGTGCCCTGCGCAAGGCCGTGCAGGCCCGCGAGGTGACCCTGGTCTACCAGCCGATCGTCGAGGTCGGGACCGGCCGGCTGGTCGGGCTCGAGGCACTGGCCCGCTGGACGCACGCGGGGCAGCCGGTCGGGCCGGACGTGTTCATCCCGCTCGCCGAGCGCACCGGGCTCATCGGCAGGCTCACCGACGACCTGCTCAGCGAGGCGTGCACCCAGCTGGCCGGCTGGTCGGCCGGGCGGGACGCACCGCTGTCGGTGCACGTGAACGTCGCCCCCACCGAGCTGGTCAGCACGGGCTTCGTGACGTCGGTGGCCGACCTCGTCCGGGAGCACGCCCTGGCCCCGGGCCAGCTCGTCGTGGAGATCACCGAGTCCGGCATCTTCGCCGACCTGGAGCTGGCCCGGCAGACCGTGGCCGCACTGCGCGCCCTGGGCGTCGGCGTCTCCCTCGACGACTTCGGGGTGGGCTACTCCTCCCTCGCCCAGCTCAACAGCATGCCGCTGGACTCGGTGAAGATCGACCGCTCGTTCCTGGCCCACAGCGACACCGACGCCCGGCAGGCGACCTTCCTCGAGGCGGTGCTCCGGCTCGCCCGCGACATCGACCTGCCGGTGGTCGCCGAGGGTGTCGAGCGCCCCGCCCAGCTCGAGCAGCTGCGCCGGCTGGGGTGCCCGCTGGCCCAGGGCTGGCTGCTCGGCGGGCCGGTACCGGCGGCGGGCGTGCCCGCCCTCCTCGCCCAGGGCGGGGACCGGGGGCAGGGCGGGGTGCAGGGCGGGGACCGGGGGCAGGGCGGAGGGCAGGGCGGGGACCGGGGGCAGGGCGGGGAACTCCGCGCGTTCAGCCGGTGATCCGCACCGCCAGCAGGGCGACGTCGTCCTCGGCGTCGGGCAGGAACATCCGCTCCAGCACCCGGTCGCAGAGCTGGGCCAGCGGCACCTCGGACATGCCGGCCAGCACCCTCAGCAGCTCCGCCGTGCCGGCGTCCAGGTCGCGGTCGCGGCGCTCGATCAGCCCGTCGGTGTAGAGCAGGACCGTGTCCCCGGCGCGCAGGGCGACGACGTCGTCCCGGCGCGGGACCGACGGATCGACACCGAGCAGCAGCGTGACGGGCGGGAGGTCCAGCAGCCGGGCCGTCCCGTCGGCCGTGAGCAGCACCGGCGCCGGGTGCCCGGCGTTGGACCAGCGCAGCCTGGTGATGCCCTGCACCCGGTCCTGCTCGACCTGCTCCAGCCGGGCGACCAGCGCGGTGACCAGGACCGGGAGCGCCAGCCCGTGCATCGCGGCGTCCAGCCCGGTCAGCACCCGGGCCGGGGAGCTGTCGCTGCAATAGGCGATGCCGCGCAGCAGGCTGCGCACCTGGCCCATCGCGGCTGCGGCGCGGTTGTCGTGGCCGGCGACGTCCCCGATCGCCAGCGAGGTGGCACCCCCGGGCTGCACGAAGGCGTCGTACCAGTCCCCGCCGATCTCGGCGCCCGACGCCGCGGGCACGTACCGCACCTCGATGCTGGCGCCGTCGACCTCCGGTGGGGCGGTGAGCATGCTGCGCTGCAGGGCCTCGGTGAGCTGCCGCTGCTGGTCGAACAGTCGCGCGTGGTGCAGCGCGATGCCCGCCCGGCGGCCGATCTCGGCGGCGGCCTCCACCTCCTCGGCGGTGTGCGGCGGACGTCCGGGACCGGCGAACAGCGCGAGCGCGCCCAGCACCTGGCCCCGGGCGAGCAGCGGGACCGTGACCGACGAGGACGGCCGGAAGCGGTCGAAGGCGGCGCGGGCCACCGGGTCGGGCACCGCGCGGGCGAGGTCCTCGCCGGTGATCTGCGACCGCACGAACGGCCGTCCGGTGGTGAGCACGGTGCGGGTGCCGGTGTGCCCGCTGGCCGCCGACACCAGCCGCGGCAGCAGCGCACGCAGCTCGGCAGCCCAGCCGGGGTCCCGGTGCGCGGACGCCACCTCGCGCAGCCGGCCGGACGCGTCGGGCAGCACGACCCAGCTCCAGTCCCCCAGCGCCGGCACCACCAGCCGGGTCAGCTCGTTCAGCTGCTCGGCGATGTCCAGCGTCCCGGACAGCACCCGCCCGACGTCGGCGAGCAGCCGCAGCCGCTCGGCGGTGGCGGTCGTCTCCTGCACCGCGGCCTCGCGAGCCGCGTCGGCCTGCAACCGGGACCAGGTGAGGGCGAGCTGGGCGGCGAGCACCTCGAGCAGGGCGACGTCGTCGGCGTGCAGCGAGCGCTCCTCGGCCCAGGTGAGCGTCAGGGAGCCGACCGTGCGGCCCTCGACCCGCAGGGGCAGCGAGGCCAGCGCCTGCACACCGGCCAGCTCGACGGCCTGCACCAGCCCGGGGAACCGGGCCACGGCGGCCTCGGCCGTCGGCAGCAGGACCGTCTCCCCGGTGCGCGCGGTGTACTGGGCGGGCATGCGGTCGTCGAGCTCCAGCACGAGCCCGTCGCGGGCCAGCTCCACCCCATGCCGCACCACCCGGTCGTGCAGCTGGCTGCTCAGGTGCAGCCGCAACCGGCCGTCCGGGTCCCGCCCGGCCACCGCGCCGGAGGTGGCGCCGAGCACCCGCGCGCCCCGCAGCGCCACGTCGCTGAGCTCCGCGACGGTGACCACGCCGGCCAGCGACCCGGCCACCTCGGCGATGTGGGCGGTGCGCTGCAGACCGGCCATCCGCGCTGCGGCGAGCTCGCGGGCGTCGGTGACGTCGGAGACGGTGCCCACCACCCGGACCGGCCCCTGGTCGGGGTCCATCACCACCCGTCCGCGCGAGGCGACCCACCGCACCCGGCCGCCCGGGCACAGCGACCGCGCCTCCGTGCGGTAGTCCCCACCGCCCGCGACGGCGGCCGCCAGCGCCTGCCGGACGCCGGGCCGGTCGTCGGGGTGCACCGTCGCCAGCACCGCGGCCCGGTCCAGGTCGCCCTCCGCGGGTAGACCGAGCAGCATGCGGCAGCGGTCGTCCGCGGTGACGCCGCCGGTGAGCAGGTCGACGTCCCAGGCGCCCACGTCACCGGCCCGCAGCGCCATGTCCAGCCGGGTGAGCGACCTGCCGAGGGCGGCATTGGCCGCGGCGAGCTCGAGCTCGGTGACCACCGAGGCGCCCAGCTCCTCGACCACCTCCACGTCCTGCGGCGACCAGCCGTGCGGCACCCCGCTGGTGACCCCCAGGACACCGACCACGTAGCCGTCCGAACTGGTCAGCGGGGTGCCGAGGTAGGCGGCCACCGGTCCGTTGCGGACGCTGTCCCGCCCGGCCGTCCGCGGGTCGCGGGTGGTCGAGGGCACCGCCACGGTGCGCCCGCTCCGGGCCGGGAGCACGCTCAACGACGACTCCCAGGGGGTGGCGGAGCCGACGATGCCGGCCGGCAGCCCGTGCCCGGCGATCACCACGTGGGCGTCGGTGAGCAGGCCGATCTGTGCCCACGGGGCGCCGACCGCCCGCGCGGCGAGCCGGGCCACCCGGTCCAGGGAGTCGACAGGTCCGAGGTCGGTGAGCAGCCGGCGGCTCGCCGAGATCCGCTGCGGGTCGGCCAACGGGTCGCTCGGCGCGCCGTCGACGTCGCCGGCCGGGCTCGACGGCCACACGTCCTGCACGGACTGGCCTCCCCGGTCCAGCGAGGGCGCCGGCCCGGTCAGCCCGGCGTCGCCCCATGCTGACACGCCGGGCCGCCCACTGCCCTGCGGCCGGGCCGCACCACGCCGGTGCGGATCGCACCGGACCCTGCGGCGGCGGCGGTGAGGACCTCACCCGCCGCCGACCGGGTGCCCGAGGCGGGACCCGGCGGGAGGGCCGCCCGCGGGCCGCGGCGGGTGGCAGGTGGGGTCCGGGAGGCCGATCCCGGGTGAAAACGCCGTCCCGGCTGGTCACGGGCCCACCCGGCATGGCAACGTGCCCGGCGTTCCCGGGTCGACGACGTGGTCGTTCCCGGGCCCTCCGGGGCACCCGGTGTACCGCTGTCCGGTGGTCACAGGGCACCGTGGAGGCCACGACGCCTGTTCCGGGCGTGTGGGACACCGGTCCCGGCCGTGCGCCGGGAACCTCCGGCACCACCTGCCCGTCCTCCTCGGAGCACGGGCAGCACAGCCCCCCAGCGAGAGGAACCAGATGAACAAGGCCGAACTCGTCTCCGCGATCGCCAAGCGCGCCGACGTCCCCGCGACGACGGTGGACGCCGTCATCGACGGCCTGCGCGAGGAGCTCGTCGAGGCGATCACCCGCGGCGACAAGGTCGCCCTGCCCGGCCTGCTGACCGTCGAGCGCAGCCAGCGCTCGGCCCGGACCGGGCGCAACCCGCAGACCGGTGAGTCGATCGAGATCGCCGCGGCGCACACCGTGAAGATCAGCGCCGGCTCGAACCTCAAGAAGGCCGCGAGCGCCGTCCCGGTCTGATCCGGCGTCCTCCCGGCCCTCGAGCGGGGAGCACAGCACCGCCAGCGGCGCCCTCACCCACCTCCCGGCTCGGTGCCAGGATCTGGGGAGGGCGCCGCTCGACGTGCGGTGCGAGGAGCGGAGGCGCGCGTGACCCAGGACCTGACCGTCCAGACCGACCCAGCCGAGGTGGGCCTGGACGCCGACCGGCTGCAGCGGCTGGACCGCCGCCTCGCCCGCTGGGTGGACGACGGCCGGCTGCCCGGCTTCCTGGTCACCGTCGCCCGGCACGGCCGGCTGGCGCACGTGGGCACGTACGGGCACCGGCACGTCGAGGACGGTCTGCCGGTCACCCCGGACACCCGCTGGCGGATCTACTCGATGACCAAGCCGGTCACCTCGGTGGCCGCGATGTCGCTGTACGAGGAGGGCGCCTTCGGTCTCACCGACCCGATCTCCCGGTGGCTGCCGGAGTTCGCCGACACCCGGGTGTACGTCGCGGGCTCGGACCTGAAGCCGGTCACCGAGCCGCTGACCGAGCCGATCCGCGTGTGGCACCTGCTCACCCACACGTCCGGGCTGACCTACGGCTTCCACCGCGCCCACCCGGTGGACGCGATGTACCGGGCGGCCGGCCACGAGTGGGGCACCCCGCCCGGCGCGGACGCAGCCGAGGTGTGCCGCCAGTTCGCCTCGATCCCGCTGGTGTTCCAGCCGGGCAGCGAGTGGAACTACGGCGTGTCCACCGACGTGCTCGGGCGGCTGGTCGAGGTGCTGGCCGGCAAGCCGCTGGACGAGGTGTTCGCCGAGCGGGTGTTCGGCCCGCTCGGCATGCACGAGACCTCCTTCGGCCTGCGCCCGGACGACGACCCGGCCCTGCTCGCCCGCCTGTACGGCGCCGTCCCCGGCCGGCCGGGCGGACCGGACACGGCCATGGTGCCGCTGGACCCGATGGGCGCGGCCGCGCTGTCGAAGCCGGCGTTCCTGGCGGGGGGTTCCGGGCTGGTGTCCACCGCCGGGGACTACCTGCGCTTCGCCGAGATGCTGCGCGCCGGCGGGGTGGGCGCCGACGGCACCCGGGTGCTCGGCTCCCGCACGCTGGCGCACATGGTGCGCAACCACCTGCCCGGCGACGTCGACCTGGAGACCTTCGGCCGGCCGCTGTTCGCCGAGACGCCGCTGCGCGGGGTGGGCTTCGGGCTGGGCTTCTCGATGGTGCTCGACCCGGCGCGCTACGGCGTGGTGTCCAGCCCCGGCGACTACTCGTGGGGCGGGGCTGCCTCGACGTCCTTCCACGTGGACCCGGTGGAGGACCTGACGGTGACCTTCTACACCCAGCTGCTGCCCTCCAGCACGCTGCCGATCCGCTCGTACCTCCGGGCGCTGACCAACCAGGCGCTGCTGTAGGTCTCGCTGGAGTGTGGGAGTGCAGGTCCGCTGCGCTCCCGCACTCCGGCCACCGGCACGATGAGGGGATGGAGCTGCTCCCCGACGCCGGCACGCTGCACGGCTGGTTCGACGCCTCGCTGCCACCGGTGCTCCTCGTGCAGCCGGGGGACTCGGTGCGGATCGGCTGCCTGGACTCCGGCTGGTCGACCGGCCCCTGGGACGGCGTGGGCGACCTGGCCGACCGGCCGCGGCACCTCGCCTGGGAGCCCGGCACCGGGCACGCGCTCACCGGTCCGGTCGCGGTGGCCGGCGCCCGGCCCGGGCAGGTGCTCGCCGTCCGGGTCGACGGGGTGGTGCCGGGCGGGTTCGGCACCACCTACTGCGGGCTGCGGGACACCGCGCTCAACCGGCGGCTGCGGGTGCTCGACGTCCCGACCGTGCTGCGCTGGACGATCGACGGCGACACCGCCACCGACCAGGACGGACACACGGTGACCACCCGCCCGTTCCTCGGCGTCCTGGGCGTGCCGCCGGCCGGGCCGGGCCGGCACTCCACGGTGCCGCCGCGCTGGCACGGCGGGAACCTGGACTGCCGCGAGCTGGTCGCCTCCTCGACGCTGTACCTGCCGGTGACCGTGCCCGGGGCGCTGCTGTCGGTCGGCGACGGCCACGCCGCGCAGGGCGACGGCGAGGTCAGCGGGACGGCAATCGAGTGCCCGGTCACCGCCGACCTCACCCTGGACCTGCTGCCGGACCTGCACGGCCTGCCGGTGACCACGCCGGTGGCCAGCACCCCTGCCGGCTGGGTGACCATGGGCGTCGCCGACGACCTGGACGAGGCGACCGCGATCGCACTGGACGCGATGCTCGACCTGATGGCCGTGCTGCACGGCGTGGACCGCTCCCACGCCCTCGCGCTGGCCTCGATGCTGGTGGACCTGCGGGTGACCCAGGTGGTCAACCAGGTCGTCGGCGTGCACGCCGTCCTGCCCCCTGGGCGCCTGCGCTGAGCCCCGGCCGGGCACCGCCTGTCGGGGCGGACGTCCACGTCCGGGCCGGCTCACCGGCGCACACTCGTGCCATGCGGCGCCCTCGTGCTCTGGTCAGCTGTGCCGTGCCGCTCCTGGCGCTGCTCTGCGCATGCTCCACGGCACCTGCCCCCGAGGCCCCCGGTGATGCCGCCGCGCCCACGTCGAGCTCGCCCACGTCGTCGAGCTCACCCGCCCTGGACGCCGCGGCACGGGCGCTGCTGGCCGGGTGGGCCACCGCGCACGGCGGTGACGCCCCGGACTCGGTGATCGCCACCGGCCCGCTCACCTCCCAGGACGGCGACTGGACGTCCGATGCCGACCCCGACGGGCACAAGCTGGCGTACGTGGACGGCCTGGTGGACCTGTCCCCGCAGCTGACGGTGACCGGCGTGCCCGGTGACACCGTGCAGTGGGCGGACGGCTCGACCGCGGCTGCACGGACCCTGCCCCCGGCCGCGGCACTGCCCCAGGCACTGGTGCGGAGGCCGTCGCCCGACGTCTCCGTGGCACCGCTGGTGGTCCTCGCCGCCACGGCCACCTCGACGCAGGTGTCGACCACCCGGGGGCCGGCGACCGTGCCGGCCTGGGAACTGACGCTGCAGGACAGCGCGGTGCGGATCGTCGTGGTCGCCGCGACCGTCGTGGTCGCCGCGCCGGCGGCGCCCCCTCTCCGCGACGTGCCCGATGTCGGCCAGGACACGACCTGGGCGACGGCCGTGGACGTCGGAGAGGACGGGCGGACCCTGACCGTCCACGTCATCGGTGCACAGGAGGCCGCGAGCGAGCCGTGCGGTGAGGACTACAGCGTCTCCACCGTCGCCGACGACGCCGCCGTGGCGATCGTCGTGGTCCGGCACCCCTACCGCGGACCGGACAGTGGCACGTTCGCCTGCACCCTGGTCGGGGCGGACCGGGAGGCGGTCACCGTGCTGGACACGGACCTGGCCGGACGACCGGTGCTCGACGTCGCCACCGGGCTGCCCGTCGCCGTCGTCTGATCCGGCCGGCCCCGCGGTCCTCCCTCAGTCGCCGGTGGCGCCGTCGACCAGCTCGCGCAGCAGGTCGGCGTGGCCGTTGTGCCGGGCGTACTCCTCGATCATGTGCAGCATCACCCAGCGCAGCGTGACCGGGAACCCGTGGTCGGTCTCCGCACCGACGTCGTCCAGCTGCATCCCGGCCGCGACGGCCGTGCTGGCGGCGATCTCGTCGCGCCAGCGGGCGAGATCGGCGGGCCAGGCGGTGGCGGGGTCGTCCGCATCACCGAACTCGAAGTCGCCGTCGTCGGTGGCCCAGTAGAGCCACTGGCCGGGGCGGCCGGTGAGCACGCGGGCGAACCAATGCCGTTCGACCTCCGTCATGTGACGGACCAGTCCGCGCAGGCTCATCGTCGACGGTGGCACCGACCGCAGGCCGACCTGCTCCGGGGTGAGGCCGGCGCACTTCCAGGCCAGCGTCTCGCGGTGGAAGGTCAACCAGGCCTCCAGCGCGGCGCGCTCGCCGTCGGTGCCCGGCGGCGACACCCGGGGGTCGGTCACACGTACCGCCGGACCAGGGTGACGGCGACCAGCACCGGCTCCCCGACGCCCTCGGCCTCGATGGTCACCGTCGACCACATCGCCGCGCCGCCGTCGATCGGGTCGACCCGGTCCACGGTCAGCGAGGCCCGCAGCCGGGCGCCGACGGGCGCCGCGGCGGGGAAGCGCACCTGGTCGCAGCCGTAGTTGACGCCCATCCGGAAGCCGGTGGTGCTGAGCAGCTCCGGCGCCAGCCGGCTCACCAGCGACAGCAGCAGGTAGGGCGGCACCACGCCGTCCGGCCCCGGGTCGGGCCCGGCGGAGAGCAGGAAGCCGGTGACCTGCTCGGCCGACAGCGTCGCCCACTCCCCCGGGCCCAGCGTCCGCCCGACCAGCTCCTGCACGCCCTCGACGCCGTGCGCGACCGTGACCGCCATCCCGACTCCCCCTCGTCCGACCCGTGCGTGCTCGAATGGCACCTCACCACACGGACGACGGGCGGGGGCAGGGTGCTGCGACTGGGTCGGCTCGACGTCCCCGACGGGCGGCTGGTGGTGATGGCCATCGTCAACCGGACGCCGGACTCCTTCTACGACCGGGGCGCCACCTACGCCCTGGACGCCGCCGTGGCCCGGGTGGACCAGGTGGTGGCCGAGGGCGCCGACATGGTCGACGTCGGCGGGGTCAAGGCCGCACCCGGTGCGCACGTGGACGCCGCCGAGGAGATCCGCCGCACCGTCGACCTGGTCGCCGCCATCCGCGCCGCGCACCCCGCGCTGCCCATCTCCATCGACACCTGGCGCGCCGAGGTGGCCCGCGAGGTGCTGGCCGCCGGCGCCGACATCGTGAACGACGCGTGGGGCGGGGTGGACCCGGAGCTCGCCGTCGTCGCCGCGGAAGCCGGTGCCGGGATCGTGTGCACGCACGCCGGCGGCCTGCCGCCGCGCACCCGGCCGCACCGGGTCAGCTACCCCGACGTGATGGCCGACGTGCTGACCCGCACCACCGCGCTGGCCGAGGCGGCGGTCGCGGCCGGCGTGGACCGGGAACGGGTGCTCATCGACCCGGGCCACGACTTCGGCAAGAACACCCGGCACTCGCTGGAAGCCACCCGCCGGCTCGGTGAGATGGTGGCGACCGGCTGGCCGGTGCTGGTGGCGCTGTCCAACAAGGACTTCGTCGGCGAGACCCTCGACGTGCCCCTCGGCGAGCGGTTGACCGGCACCCTGGCCGCCACCAGCATCAGCGCCTGGCTGGGCGCCCGGGTGTTCCGCGCCCACGACGTCGCCGCCACCCGGCAGACCCTGGACATGGTCGCCTCCATCCGCGGCGACCGCCCCCCGGTCCGCACCACCCGCGGCCTGGCCTAGCGACCCGCGAGCAGTGTCCCGCCACCGGCCACGACGCCGATGATCGTGGCCGGCTGCGGGACACTGCTCCCCGGATGTCCTGCCGCGCTACGTTGCCGGGCATGGCCGCCACCGGGTTCCACACCGCCGACGAGCTGAACGCGCTGCTGCCGGGCACACTGCCGGGGCTGCTGGGCGTGGTGATCGAGGCCCACGAGCCGGGCCGGCTCGGCGCGCACCTCGACGTCCGCCCCGACCTGCTGGCGCCCAACGGCTACCTGCACGCCGCCACAGTGGTCTGCCTGGCCGACACCAGCTGCGGGCTGGCCACCCGGGCGCTCCTGCCGGAGGGCTCGCTCGGCTTCACCACCCTGGAGCTGAAGAGCAACCACCTGGGGACGGCGCGAGAGGGCCGGATCACCGCCGTGGCCACCAACGCGCACGCCGGCCGGACGACGCAGGTCTGGGACGCCGTCGTCACCGACGCCGCCGACCGCACGCTGGCGCTGTTCCGCTGCACGCAGATCGTGCTCTGGCCCCGCTGACCCTCCCCCGGCCGGTCAGCCGGGCGCCCCGGCGCCGGACAGCGCGGGCAGCGCGGCGAGCAGCTGGTCGACCAGCGTCCCCAACCGGTCGACGGCGTCGGACGGCACCTGGCCGGGCGCGGACTCCTCGATCTCGGCACCCAGCGCGGCGATCGCGGTGGCACCCAGGTTGCCGGCCATCCCGCGCAGCGCGTGGGCGGCCCGGGCCAGCGCGGCGGCGTCCCCGTGCTGCTGCGCCGCTGCCAGGTCGGCGACCAGGCCGGGGGCCCGCTCGGCGAAGGAGTCGAGCACCTGCTGGCGCATCGGTGCGGCGTCGGCGGCGTCGATGCCCTCGAACAGCTCGTCCAGGCGCTCGAGCACCGGGTCCAGCAGGGCATCCCGGCCCCGCACCGGGCGCGGGTCGGGCTGCTGCTCCCGGGCCGGTACCGGTGCCGGCGACGGGGTGCCCGGGGCCCGCTCGGCCGCCGAGGCGACGACCCGGCCGACGGCCGCGGCGAGCTGCTCCGGCGTCCACGGCTTGGGCAGGAAGCCGTCCATGCCGGCCTGGCGGCAGGCCAGCCGGTCGGCGTCGAAGGCGCTGGCGGTCATGGCGATGACCGGCAGCGGCGCGCGGCCGTGGGCCCGCTCGTCGGCGCGGATGCGCCGGGTGGCCTCCAGTCCGTCGGTGCCGGGCATCTGGCAGTCCATGAACACCGCCGCGTAGTCGTGCGCCCGGACGGCGGCCACCGCGGCGGCCCCGTCGGCGACGACGTCGACGAGCAGGCCGCGTGCCTCGAGCACGGCGCGCGCCACCAGCTGGTTCACCTCGTTGTCCTCCGCGACGAGCACCCGCAGGACCGGTCCCGCGACGGCGTCCGGGCCAGCGGGGGTGGTCGGTGGGGCGGAGGCGGCCGCCGGCAGCGGCAGGTCGGCGCGGAAGGCACTGCCGGTGCCCGCCTGGCTGAGCACGGTGATCCGCCCGCCCATGCGCTCGGCCAGCCCCTGCGCGATGCACAGGCCCAGCCCGCTGCCGCCGAACCGGCGGGTGGTGGAGGAGTCGGCCTGGCCGAACGGGGTGAACAGCCGGGTGAGCTGCTCGGGGGTCATCCCGATGCCGGTGTCGGTGACCACGACCAGCAGGCCGTCGTCGTCGCCGTCGACGGTCACGGTGACCGACCCGCGGTCGGTGAACTTGACCGCGTTGGCCACCAGGTTGGTGACCACCTGCCGCAGCCGGGTCGGGTCGCCGCGCCGGTGCTCGGGCAGGTCGTGGGAGCAGGCGACGACCAGCGCCAGGCCCTTCTCCTCGGCGGTGGCGCGCAGCGGCAGCACGGCGTCCTCGACGACGGTGCGCACGTCGAAGGGCACGTCCTCCAGCTCGACCGCGCCGGCCTCGATCTTGGCGGTGTCCAGCACGTCGTTGACCAGCGCGAGCAGCGCGCGACCGGAGCGCTCGGCGGCCTGCGCCCACGCGCGCTGCCGATCGTCGAGGTCGGTGCCGGCCAGCAGCGACGTCAGGCCCAGCACGCCGTTGAGCGGCGTCCGGATCTCGTGGCTCATCGTGGCCAGGAAGGCGGACTTGTGCAGCGACGCCAGTTCCAGCAGTGCCGCCTGCTCGGCGGCGGCGCTGCGGGCCCGCTCCAGCCGGGCGATCAGCCGCACCCGCTCGTCGCGCTGCAGGGCGAGCACCAGGGCGACCAGGCCGGCGGCGGCGACGAAGGCCTGGGCCAGCAGTGCCCGGGTCCAGGGGTCACCGACGGCGAACGGCCCGCGTCCGGCCATGGTCAGCGCCACGACGAACACCCCGGCCAGCAGCACGTGCAGCGCGGCGACGGTGGTGTCGAACCGGAGGGCCAGCCACATGCTCAGCGGGATCAGCAGGAACGCCAGGGGGAGCTGCCGTTCCATGCCGAACACGGCACCGTAGGAGAGGGCGATGGCCGCGCCGACGCCGGTCAGCTCGACGGCCACCCGCACCGAGGGCACCGCGCGGGGCAGGTCCAGGTCGGCCAGCCGGAGGACGACCGCGGTGAACACGAAGGCGCCGGTCGCGTTGCGCAGCGTCCAGGCACCCATGGTCGGCAGCAGCGGCGCGCCCTCGACGAGCCAGATCCCCACCGGGCCGACGAACGCGGCGGTGGCCGCGCCCACCACGGACGCCATCACCAGGGCACCGAGGTCGACGGTCCGGCGCAGCTGCCAGGGGCGGCTGCCCCACCGCCGTTGCAGGGTGACCAGCACGGCGGCGCCGACCACGGCCTGCACGCTGTTCGACAGGCCGAGCACGCTCCCCACGAGCGGGCCGGTGCCGGTGGCGGAGTTGACCACCGCGGAGAGCACCGCGAGCGCCGTGAGGTCCACGGCCAGCCGACGCGGGCGACCCCACGCCGCGGCGATCCAGAGCATGCCGACCGCGGCGGCCGGCCAGACGAGGGCGATGGTCGTGCCGTCCAGCCGGGTCAGCCGACCGGCGACGACGGCGAGGGTGAACAGCACCGACCAGGAGACCGTCGAGACGACCGGTGCGGTCAGCAGCCAGCGCAGACGCGGGTACCGCGACCGGGTGGCGCGCGCAGGGAGCGCGGGAGGACGAGGCACCTCCTCCCATCGGCACGACCGGCCCCTGAGCGGAGGGCCGGCGGCCCACCGACCGTCCGGTCGACCCGATCGGGTGGTCGCCGGACCCACTGTGGCGCCCACCACCAGGGATGTGAGACTGGCGTCACCACCACCGTCGAGGAGGACACCCCGTGGCGTTCACCAGCCCGTACCCCGCCGTCGAGATCCCGGAGGTCTCCGTCCCGGACTTCGTCCTGGCCCGGTCCGCCGAGCTCGGCGACGCGCCGGCACTCGTGGACGGCTTGTCCGGGGAGACGATCACCCACGCCGAGCTGGGCTTCTACGTCGGCCGGCTGGCCGCGGCACTGCACGCCCGCGGCCTGCGCAAGGGCGACGTCGTCGCCGTGTTCTGCCCGAACACGATCTGGTACCCGGTGGTCTTCCACGGCATCGCCGCCGCCGGCTGCGTGACCTCACCCGTCAACTCCCTCTACACGCCCGAGGAGATCGCCTTCCAGCTGAAGGACTCCGGCGCGAAGGTCCTGGTCACCATCTCGTTGTTCCTGGACCGCGCCCGGGAGGCGACGGCCGCCCACCCGGTCGACGAGATCGTCGTGCTGGACGGCGCCGAGGGGCACACCTCGCTGCGCGACCTGCTCAGCACCGACGCGCCCGCCGTGCAGGTGGACATCGACCCGGCCACCGACCTGGTCACGCTCCCCTACTCCAGCGGCACCACCGGCCTGCCCAAGGGCGTCATGCTGACCCACCGCAACCTGGTGGCCAACGTGGCGCAGTGCCGGCCGTTGATCGACCTGCACGCGGGTGAGCGGATCATCGCCGTCCTGCCGTTCTTCCACATCTACGGCCTGACCGTGCTGATGAACCAGGGCCTGCAGTGGGGCGGCGCGGTGGTCACGCTGCCCCGCTTCGACCTGGAGCAGTTCCTGCGCACCATCCAGGACCAGAAGATCACCCGCGCGTTCGTCGCCCCGCCGATCGTGCTGGCCCTGGCCAAGCACCCGCTGGTCGACCAGTTCGACCTCTCCTCGCTGGTCACCATCAACTCCGGTGCCGCCCCGCTGGACGAGTCACTGGCCGAGGCCGCGCAGGCCCGGCTGCGCAAGGGCGCCGACACCGGCGTGACCATCGCCCAGGGCTACGGGATGACCGAGCTCTCCCCGGTCTCGCACACCACTCCGGACACCGGCCGGGAGCCCGCCGGTGCCGGCCCCACCCCGAAGGGCACGGTCGGGTACGCGATCCCGAACACCGAGTCCCGGCTGGTCGACCCGGCCACCGGTGAGGACGCCGCGCCCGGCGAGCGCGGCGAGCTCTGGGTGCGCGGGCCGCAGGTCATGGCCGGCTACCTGAACAACCCGCAGGCCACCGCGGACACCTTGGACGCCGACGGCTGGCTGCACACCGGGGACGTCGCGGTGGTCGACGAGGCGGGCCGGTTCACGGTGGTCGACCGGGTCAAGGAGCTGATCAAGTACAAGGGCTACCAGGTGGCACCGGCCGAGCTGGAGGCCGTGCTGCTCACCCACCCGGAGATCAGCGACGCCGCCGTGATCGGCGTGCGGGACGCCGAGAGCGGTGAGGAGCACCCCACCGCGTTCGTGGTGCGCACCCCGGGCTCGGGGATCACCGCCGACGACGTCATGGCGCACGCCGCCGCGCACCTCGCCCCGCACAAGAAGGTGCGCCGGGTGGAGTTCATCGAGGCCGTGCCCAAGTCCGCCGCCGGCAAGATCCTGCGCAAGGACCTCAAGGCGGTCGCCGCAGCCTGGTGAGCGCCGCCGGGACGGGAGCAGGGTCGCGATGAGGGTCGTGTTCGTGCACGGGGCGTGCGTCCGGGACGGGGCGTGGTGGTGGCACCGCACCGCCGAGCTGCTGGAGCGCAGCGGCGTCCGCAGCGTGGCGTCGGCGCTGCCCAGCTGCGGGGAGACGGGTGTCGCGCCCGGGCCCGCCGGCCCGGGCCTGCCCGAGGACGTCGCCGCCGTGCGGGCGGCGCTGGCCGATGACGAGCCGACCGTCGTGGTGGCGCACAGCTACGGCGGGATCGTGGCCGCGGAGGCCGCCGCGGGCGCGGGCTCCGTCGCACACCTGCTGCTGGTGTCCAGCTACCTTCCGGAGATCGGCGAGAGCCTCTCCACCTTCGGCGGCGAGGCGCCGGCACCGTTCCTCGACGTCGACCCGGACGGCGGCACGTTCGGCGTCGTGCCCGGCCTGCTCGCCGACACGTTCCTGCAGGACTGCGACGACGACGTCCGCGCCCAGGCCCCGGCCCGGCTGGCCCGGCAGGGTCTGCAGGTCACCCAGCAGCCGGTGCGGGCCGCGGCGTGGCAGCAGCTGCCCTCGACGTACCTGGTCTGCGCCCAGGACCGGGGCACCCCGGCCGAGCGCCAGCGCGCGTTCGCCCGGAAGGCCGGCGCGGTCGTGGAGATCGACGCCGAACACCACCCGTTCCTGTCCCGCCCGGCCGACGTCCGCGACCTGGTGCTGAGCCTGTAGCCCTCGGCTGGGCGCGCCGGGACGCAGCCCCTCCTAAGGTCAGGGCATGCGTGCGGTGACGACGAGCGGCCCCGGTGGACCCGACGTGCTCGGCTGGGGCGAGGTGCCGGACCCGGTGTGCGGGCCGGGCGAGGTGCTGGTCGACGTCGCCGCCAGCGCCGTCAACCGGGCCGACCTCATGCAGCGCCAGGGCCACTACCCGGTGCCGCCGGGGGCCAGCCCGGTGCTCGGCCTGGAGTGCAGCGGTGTGGTCGCCGAGGTCGGCGCGGACGTCGTCGGCTGGTCGGTGGGCGACGAGGTGTGCGCGCTGCTGGCCGGCGGCGGCTACGCGGAGCGGGTCGCCGTCCCGGCCACGCAGCTGCTGCCGCGCCCGTCCGGGGTGGAGCTGGCCACCGCCGCCGCCCTGCCGGAGGTCACCTGCACCGTCTGGTCCAACGTGTTCATGCTCGCCGGGCTGCGCCGCGGTGACGTGTTCCTGGTGCACGGCGGGTCCAGCGGCATCGGCACCATGGCGATCCAGCTCGCCGTCCGCGCCGGTGCCCGGGTGGCCACCACCGCGGGCTCGCCGGAGAAGCTGGCGTTCTGCCGCGAGCTCGGCGCCGAGGTCACCATCGACTACCGGCAGGAGGACTTCGTCGAGCGGCTGCGCGCGGCGACCGGCGGGCACGGCGCCGACGTGGTGCTGGACAACATGGGCGCGAAGTACCTCGCCCGCAACGTCGACGCGCTGGCCACCGGCGGCCGGCTGGTGGTCATCGGCCTGCAGGGCGGCACCCGAGCCGAGCTGGACCTGGGCCGGCTGCTGGCCAAGCGGGCGACCGTGCACGCCACCGCGCTGCGGTCCCGGCCGCTGGACGGTCCCGGCGGCAAGGCCGAGATCGTGGCCGCGGTGCGGCACGAGGTGTGGCCCGACGTCGAGCGCGGGGTGGTGCGGCCGATCGTGGACCGGCGGCTGCCGATGTCCCGCGCCGCCGAGGCCCACGCCCTGCTGGAGTCCAGCACCCACATCGGCAAGGTCCTGCTCGTCCCGGGCTGAGCTGGGGAGCCCGTGCCGTGAGCAGTGCGCACGGTCCCGCTCCGACCTCAGCCGCGCCGTGGGCCGTAGCGCTCCTCCAGCTGGGCCAGCGGCCGCCGGTCCTGCCCCGAGGCCGGTGCCCCGGCGCTGCCGTACACCCGCTGGATCCCCGGCGGGTCGACGTAGGGCGCTGCCGGGTCGACGGGGACGGCGGGGTCGAACGCCTCGTCGACGGTGACGGTGAGCTCCCCGATCTCCGTCGTCGACCCTGCCCAGAGGATCTGCTCGGCCTGATCGGCCACCTCCTCCAGGTCCGTGCCGGGCTGCACCTGGAGACCGCCGTGCAGCGCAGCGCCGTCCCGGTCCCGGCTGCACCGCGCCTGTGCCCCGACGACACCGGGCAGTGCGGCGAGCTGTTCCCGCACGTCGACCTCGATGCGGGACGCCTCGCCGTACGTCAGGCCGTCGCGACCTGTGGCCACCAGCGGCACGAGCACGCCGCCCGCCACCAGGACGGCCGTGGCCAGCACCCTGGCGCGCAGCGCGGTGGAGCGACGACGGGAGGTGCGCTCGCGCACCCGTGCGCGGACGGCGGGCAGGCAGGCCAGCACCGCACCGGACGCTGCCGGCAGCCCGGTCACCAGGACGCCTCCCGTCACCACGCCCGGTGACAGCGCGACCGCGACGATGCAGAGCGCCGTGGCACCGGAGGCGAGGGCGAGCCCCAGCCAGGACGACGCTGCCAGCAGCAGCACCGACCCCGCGGCGACCGCGCAGGGGAGCAGGACGCCGGCGACCACGACCGCCCAGCCCCCGGCCCCGTCAGGCACCCCGTAGCTGAAGGCCCAGCTGATCCAGGCGAACCCCAGCACGGGGAGCAGCCCGATGACCGCCACGACGACGGCGAACCACGAGAGCAGCAGCGACCGCCCACCGGCGGGTGCCGCCGGCCGGCCCGCCCCCGGCGCGACAGGTGGCGAGGCGTCGGCCGGCATGCGCCGACCCTAGGACCACCAGACCGGGATCACCCGTGCCACACCCCCGCCCGCGGCGATCATGGAGCCGCGTGAGCGCCGCGCCGGCGTGTCGCTCACGCAGGTCCATGATCACCGAGCGGTGGGGGGAGGGGGGAGGGCGGGCTCAGCGGAGGTCGGCGACGCACTGGAGGAGGTGGTCGACCTCCTCGACGGTGCTGTAGTGCATGAGGCCCAGGCGCACGGCTCCGCCGCTGTCGGCGACGCCGAAGGCGTCGAACAGCTCGCGGGCGCCGGCGTCGCCGTCCCAGGCGCAGACGTTGCGCCGGGCCAGCTGGGCGGTGACCTGCCGCGGACGGCGGCCGGCGACGGTGAACGACACCGTGGGCGTGCGGCGCTCGGCGGCGCCCAGCACCTGCACGTGCGGCAGCGAGCGCAGGCCCCGCTCCAGCCGGCGCTGCAGCGCCGCCTCGTACCTGCCGACCGCGGCCATCGAGACGGCCAGCCGGGCGCGGCGCGGGCCGGTCGTGTCCGGGCACAGGGCGGCCAGGTGCTCCACGGACGCCGCCACGCCGGCGTACAGCTCGTAGGGCGGGGCGCCGGTCTCGAAGCGGTCGGGCACCCGGTCGGTCCCGGGCGCCAGCTGGTCTGGCCACAGCTGCCCCAGCAGCGCCGGGTCGGCGACGACGGCGCCGACGTGCGGGCCACCCCACTTGTAGGCCGACACGGCCAGGAAGTCGGCGTCCAGCTCGCGCTGGTCCACGAGCAGGTGCGGGACGGCGTGCGCCGCGTCCACGTACACCAGCGCGCCCACCTGGTGGGCCCGGGCCGCGATGCCGGCGACGTCCGGGCGGGTGCCGATGGCGCTGCTGGCGGCCGTCACCGCCACCAGCTGGGTGCGCTCGCTGAGCAGCTCGTCGTACTGCCACGCGGGCAGCTCCCCGGTCTCGATGTCGACCTCCGCCCACCGCACCCCGACGCCGACCTCCTCCGCCCGCTGCACCCAGGGGCGCACGTTGGCGTCGTGGTCCAGCCGGCTGACCACGATCTCGTCACCGGGTCGCCAGGTGCGGGACAGCACCCGGGCCATCCCGTAGGTCAGCGTGGTCATGTTGGGGCCGAGCACCACGCCGGCCGCGCGGGCGCCCACCAGGTCCGCGACCGCGCTGCGGGCACCGGAGACCAGCGCCTCGGCCCGCCCGGAGCTGGGGAAGACACCCCCGCGGTCGGCGATCGGCACCCGCATCGCCTGGGACACCGCCTGCCCGACGCTCTCCGGCACCAGTGCGCCACCGGGTCCGTCGGCGTGCACGAACCCGTCGGAGAGCGCCGGGAACAGCCCGCGGACACGCGGGACGTCCAGCTCGGAGCCCCCCCGTGACATGCGACGACCCTAGGCCAGCGTGCTGTGCCCGCCGGCCGGTCCGGACACCCCCGGGCCCCGGGGCGCCGACGTCCGGGGCCGAGGGCAGGATGGGGGCATGACTGCACCCGGTACGGCAGGTGGCGGATCCGACCAGGTCGTCGTCGTCGGCCCCGACGGACAGCCGATGGGCGCCCTCGACGTCAGCTCGGGCCACGACGGGTCCGGTGGTGGCATCACCGACCTGGTCGAGCAGCCCGCGAAGGTGATGCGGATCGGCACGATGATCAAGCAGCTGCTGGAGGAGGTGCGGGCCGCGCCGCTGGACGAGGCGAGCCGCAGCCGGCTGGCCGCCATCCACGCCTCGTCGATCAGCGAGCTGGAGAAGGGGCTGGCGCCGGAGCTGCGGGAGGAGCTGGAGGCGCTCACGCTGCCGTTCACCGAGGGCGAGACGCCGTCGGACTCCGAGCTGCGGATCGCCCAGGCCCAGCTCGTCGGCTGGCTGGAAGGCGTGTTCCACGGCATCCAGACCGCGCTCTTCGCCCAGCAGATGGCCGCCCGCGCCCAGCTGGAGGAGATGCGCCGCAAGGCGCTGCCCGGCGGCCCCGGCGTCCCCGCCCAGCCCGGCGGCGGCCAGTACCTCTGAGCCCCGCGGCCACTCACGCGGGAAGGGCCGCCAGCCCGGCGGCCACTTCCGCGGGAAGGGCCGTCAGCCCCGCGGCCACTTCCGCGGGAAGGGCCGTCGGCTCACGGGACGAGCAGGGAGGCGGCTTCGGGGTCGGGGCAGGCGGCGGGCTCGGCCGGGCCGCGGACGGCGCGGGCGACCTCGCGGAGGTCCAGGTCGGGCAGCAGCTTCGTGCGGGTGCCCAGCTGCACCAGCGGTGAGGTGTTCAGCGCCCGGCGCAGGTCCGCGATCGGCGCGCCCCGGGCCAGGTCCGGGTCGGCCCAGGCCAGCGGGTCGATCCCGCGCAGTGCCCCGACGGCGAACGCGACCTGCTCGCCGTCCACCTCGACCAGCAGCAGGCACGCCGCGTGGGTGCGCTCCAGCGGGGTGCGGCCGATGACCGTGCCCAGGCAGAGCACCGGGACGGCTGCCCGGCGGTGCACGACCACGCCGAGCACGGAGGCGTCGACCTCGGTGGGCGTCATCGTCTCCGGGAACGGCAGGATCTCGATGACCTGCGTGAGCGGCGTCGCGACGTCGGTGCCCACCGAGTAGGTCACGTAGGACGCGCCGCTGCCCGGCACCGTCGCCGCGGCCGGCGTCCCCGGGCGCTGCGCGCCGGCGCGCGGTCCGGGCGGACCGGCGAGCACGGTGTTCACCGAGGCGAAGCCGGAGAGGTCCCGGTCCAGCATCAGCGCCGGGCCGTCGACGACCAGGCACGCGCCCCGGCCGGGCAGCTCGGCCATGCCGGCCAGCAGATCGGGCCGGCGCACCGCGTGGGCCGGCACCGGCAGGACGTCGTCGGTGTCCACCTCGCACAGCTCCACCAGCTCGCTCACCGCCAGCACCACCAGACCGTGGCCGAAGTCGAGCACCAGCCCGGCACCGATGTCCGCCGGCGCCAGCGGCTGCAGGCCGAGCAGCGCCATGGGGTCGACGACCGGAACCTCCATGCCGGCCTGGTCGGTGACGCCCAGGCACAGCGGACCGTCGAGGATCGAGGCGCGGACGCCGGTCAGCGGCAGGGTGGTGTGCACCTGGGCGACGTCGATCGCGAGCACCTGCCGGCCGCAGCGCACCAGGGTGAGGCTGCGGCCCGTGCCGGCCCGCCCCCGCACCGAGCCGGCCGGGGTCGTGCCCGGCCGCTGCGGGTCGGCGACGGTGGGCATCCCGGGCAGCTGCACGAGCGCGGCGGCGTCCAGCACGCTCACCGGGGTGTCGGTGACCAGGTGCCGGAAGGTGTGCGAGAACAGCAGCTGCCCGCCGGCGGCCGCCATGGACAGCAGCGCGTCGGCCGAGATCGGGGAGATGCCGCGCACCGAGTCGGCGAGCAGGCCGAGCAGGCGGCCGGCGTGCGCGATGACCACGACCACCTGGTCCTCCCGCACCTCCTCCGCCCGGCCGATCAGCGGCCGCAGGTCGACCACGGGCAGCACCAGCGTGCGCAGGCTCATCGCGCCCAGCAGGCCGGGCGCCTGCACCGGCAGCGGGGTGAAGGTCGCCGGCCGGCGGACGACCTCGCGCAGCGCGGACAGCGGCAGCGCGACGTCCATCCCGGCGAGGGTCAGCAGCCCGTAGACGACGTCCGCCGCGTCGTCCGGTGGTCCCGCGGTCATCGCCGGCTCCCGGCGATCAGGACGTCGTGGAGCTGGACAGCTGGACGATGAGCGCCTCGACCTCGGCGGAGGCCGCCTGCTGCACCCGGGTGGAGGCCGAGATCGAGCGAATCGCGTCGTTGGTGCGCGACACGCTCTTGGCGATCCGCTCGAACGCCGTCTCGGCGCGCTTGGACACCTCCGAGCCCTGGGCGACCCGCTCCGCGGACTCCTCGATGAGCACGCCGATCTGCTGCGCGGCCTCGAACGAGCGCTCGGCCAGCTTGCGCACCTCGCCGGCGACGATGGAGAAGCCGACCCCGTGCTCACCGGCCCGGGCGGCCTCGATGGAGGCGTTGAAGGCCAGCAGGTTGGTCTGGTTGGCGATCTCGCCCATGACCCGGACGATGTCGGTGATCGCCGCGGAGGACTTCTGGATCATGCCGATCGCCTCGATCGACGCGCGCAGCGCCTCGACGCCCTCCTCGGCGTTGCCGTGCGTCTCGGTGGCCAGCTCCGTCGCGGAGCGGGAGTTCTGCGAGATCTCGTCGATCGAGGTGGCCAGGTTGCGCACCGACGCCGTCATCTCGGTGGTGCCGGTGTTGATCCGGTGCTCGCGCTCCACCTCGGCGGTCACGTCGTAGGCGTACTTGATGACCTTGAACGGCGTGCCGGTGAGGTCCATGACCGGGTTGTAGGTGGCCTGGATGTACACGTCGCGGCCGTAGTTGCCCCGGCGGTGGAACCGGCCGGAGATCATGTCGCCCTTGCCCAGGCGCAGCCAGAAGTCCCGGTACTCGGTCGAGCGCGTGTAGTCGTCGGAGCAGAACATGCTGTGGTGCTGCCCGACGATCTCGCGCAGCGAGTAGCCGACGGTGCGCAGGAAGTTCTCGTTCGCGTCGAGCACCATGCCGTCGAGGTCGAACTCGATGACGGCCTGGGCGCGGTCCACGGCGTTGATCCGCGCCTGGATCTCCGCGGTGCGCAGCTTGGTCGCCGTCACGTCGGTGGCGAACTTGACCACCTTCACCGGCTTGCCGCTGGCGTCCAGGATGGGGTTGTAGGTGGCCTGCAGCCAGACCTCGCGCCCGCCGCGGCCCAGCCGCTTGTACTCCCCGGCCTCGAACTGGCCGGCGCCGAGCCGCTCCCAGAAGTCGGCGTACTCCTGGCTGGCGGCGACGTCGGCGTCGCAGAACATCCGGTGGTGCTTGCCCTGGATCTCGTTGAGCGAGTAGCCCAGCACGTCCAGGAAGTTGCGGTTGGCGGTGACCACGCGGCCCTCGAGGTCGAACTCGATGACGGCCTGCGCCCGCTCCATCGCGGCGACCTTGCCCAGGAAGTCGGCGTTGGTCGCCTTGGCCGCGGTGACGTCGCTGGCGAACTTGACCACCTTCACCGGGTTGCCGTCGACGTCGAAGATCGGGTTGTAGGTGGCCTGCAGCCACACCTCGCGCCCGCCCTTGGCCCGGCGCACGTACTCCCCGGACTCGAACTGCCCGGTGCTCAGCCGCTCCCAGAAGTCGGCGTACTCCCGGGTGGCCGCGTACGCGGCGTCGCAGAAGATGCGGTGGTGCCGGCCCTGCAGCTCGGGCAGCGTGTAGCCCATCACGGTGAGGAAGTTGTGGTTGGCGGTGAGCAGCTTGCCGTCCAGGCCGAACTCGGCGACCGCCTGCGCCCGGTCCAGCGCGGCCACCTTGCCCAGGAACTCGGCGGTGGCCTCCTTGGCCGCGGTGACGTCGCTGGCGTACTTGACGATGGAGCGCGGCCGGCCGTCGATGCCGATGATCGGGTTGTAGGTGGCCTGCAGCCAGACGGGCCGGCCGCCCTTGGCGAGCCGCTTGTACTCACCGCGCTCGAAGGCACCGGCGCCGAGCTTCGCCCAGAACTCGGCGTACTCCTCGCTGGTGGCCACCTCGGGCGGGCAGAAGATGCGGTGGTGCTGGCCCTGGATCTCGGTGAGCGTGTAGCCCATCGTGTCCAGGAAGTTCTGGTTGGCGGTGAGCACCCGGCCGGTCAGGTCGAACTCGATGACCGCTTGCGAGCGCTGGATGGCGGCGACCTTGCCGCCGAACTCGGCGTTGCGCAGCTTGGCCGCGGTGGTGTCCGAGGCGAACTTGACCACCTTCACCGGCTTCCCGGCGGCGTCCAGGATCGGGTTGTAGGTGGCCTGCAGCCACACCTCGCGGCCGCCCTTGGCGATCCGGCGGAACTCGTCCTGCACGTAGGCGCCCTCGGCCAGCTTCGCCCAGAAGTCGCGGTACTCCGGCGACTCGGCGGTGCCCGGCGCGCAGAACATGCGGTGGTGCTCACCCCGCACCTCGCGCAGCGTGTAGCCCATCGTGTCCAGGAAGTTCTGGTTCGCCGTGAGCACCGTGCCGTCGAGGTCGAACTCGATGACCGCGAGGGACCGGCTCATCGCCGTGGCGAGACCGCGCAGCTGCTGGACCTCGTCGGCGGACGCGTCGGTGACGGCCGGACCGGCGGCGGGGGCGGCGGGCATGAGGGGTCCTCCACGTGGCTGCGGGAGGTCCTGCGTGGCCCCCTGTGTTCTTTCGGCACCCGACCACACCAGTTGAGCCGAAGGTGAGAGGCAGGCGTGCAGCTGCCCGCCCTCGGGCACGGGCACGACGACGTCGAGCCACCCCCCGGGTGGGGGACGGCTCGACGTCGTCGTGCGGGCGTGCGTCAGAGCACGAAGCCGGCGACCGCCTGCTCCAGGTCGGCGCCCATCCGGGCCAGCTCGTCCGCGCCCGCCTGGGCCGACGCCACCTGCACGTGCGTCTGCTGGGCGTTGGCCGCGAGCCCGGAGACGCTGTCGGCGATCGACCTCGACCCCCCGGCCGCCTCGGCGACGTTGCGGTTCATCTCGTTGGTGGTCGCGGTCTGCTGCTCCACGGCCGCCGCGATCGAGGCCTGGTAGTCGTTGATCTCCCCGATCACCGCCGAGATCTCGTCGATCGCCGCCACCGCGCGCGCCGTGTCCGACTGGATGGTGGCCACCCGCCCGGCGATGTCCTCGGTCGCCCGCGCGGTCTCCTGCGCCAGCTCCTTCACCTCGGTGGCCACCACCGCGAAGCCCTTGCCCATCTCCCCGGCCCGCGCCGCCTCGATGGTGGCGTTCAGCGCCAGCAGGTTCGTCTGCTCGGCGATCGCGGTGATCACCTTCACCACCTGGGCGATCTGCTCGGAGCTCTCCCCCAGCGCCCCGACCGTCGTGGTCGTCGCACCGGCCACGTCCACCGCCCGCCGGGCCACCGTGGCGGCCTGGTTGGCGTTGCTCGCGATCTCCCGGATCGCGCCCTCCATCTCACTCGACCCCGCGGCGACCGTGTCCACGCTCATCGCCACCTCCCCGGCCGAGGAGAAGATGGTCTCCGCCTGGCGGGCGGCCGCCTCGGCGTTGCCGTTCATCGCCGTCGCCGTGCCGGCCATGGCGGCCGAGGACGCTGCCAGCCCGGTCGCCGAGGTGCGCACCAGCCGCAGGACGCCGGAGAGCGCCTCCAGGGTGTCGTCCAGCGACCGGCCGACCTCGCCGATCTCGCCCCCGCCCGCCGCGCCGACCCGCACGCTCAGGTCGCCGCCGGCGACTCGGACCAGGACCGAGCGGAGCCGCTCCACGGGGCCGGTCACGGTGCGGACGATGGACAGCGCGAGCACCACCGCGACCAGCACACCGATCGACACCCCGACGACGGTCAGCGTGCGTGCCGAGGTGTACGCCGCAGCCGACTCGGCCGAGCGCGCCTCGGCCGCCTCCGCCGCGGCGGCGGTGCCACTGATCAGCATCTCGACGATGGCCGCCTCCTCGGCGTCGAGCGTCTGGAGCAGGCCCCCGGCCACGACCGGGTCGGGGTTGCCCGCGGCGACCAGCCCGACGAGCTGCTCCAGTGCCTGCACGTAGCGGCCGACGCCGGCACTCAGCGCTTCCAGCCCTGCCCGGGCCTCGGCACCGAGCGCCATCTCCTCGACCGCCGCGAGCTGGGCGGTGATGAGCGCGATGTCCGCCTCCGCGTCCCGCTGCGCCTGCGCCCGCCGCTCCGGCGGCAGCGTCCCGACCCTGGCGCGAGCGGTGTGGGCGGCGAACTGCCACCAGAGGGCCTGCAGCTGGCGGAAGCCGTCCAGCGGGACGGCGCCCTCGGTGTAGACCTGCTCGGCCTTGTCGTTGAGCACCGACATGCGCTGGACACCGAAGCCCGCGACGCCCAGCGTGGTGAGGGTCACCAGGAACACGGCGAGCAGCAGGCGGCTGCGCAGTCGCCAGTGCACGACGGACCAGCGGCGGCCGCGCGGTTCGGCCGCGCCTGCGGCGGACGGCATCGACGGGGCAGCGGGCATGGGTCGTCCTTCGGGGCGAGGGGGCTGTCGACAGCTTCGTCATCGGCAGCGACCGCCCGCACTCCAGGCGAGACCGTCACGTTCCGGGGGAACCGCCACTGCCCGTCCCGCGCGCCGCGGGCCCCTGAGACGGGGCCGGACGATCAGCGGAGC
>NZ_JAAGWK010000021.1 GCF_010685995.1 Goekera deserti
GAAGCGCGCCGGGAGCAGGCGCCGGGAGCGGGTGCGTGAAGCGCGCCGGGAGCAGGCGCCGGGAGCGCACGCCGGGGGCAGGAGCAGGGGGCGGGTGCGTGGAGCGCGCCGACGCACCTGGCTGCACGCCGACCGCACCGCCATCCACGGACCCACGCTGCTCTTGCGGTGTTGTTGACGCTCTCGCGGCCCCTTACCACCGCAGGAGCGACGACAACACCGCAAGAGCGGCCCGGAAGCGCGGTCGGCAGAGGCGGTTTGCGGCGGGTGGCGAGCCAGCGCCCGCGTGGGTGACAGCACGGCGATCACCCGCCTTGCACCGACCGACCTGTGCTCCTGCGGTGTTGTTGACGCTCTTGCGGCCTTCCAGCACCGCTGGAGCGACGGCAACACCGCAAGAGCAGCGCCGGCGGCACAGCAGCACCGTCCTGCGCGGCCGGGGCGCGAGGGCGCGAGGGCGCCGGGGCGCCGGGGCGCCGGGGCGCCGGGGCGCCGGGGCGCCGGGGCGGGATGATGGCGGGGTCGGCGTCCGTCGGGGCCGGCAGGTTCCACGTGCAACACCGCGGCAACACCGATCGGAGAAGGTGCGCCCATGGCGATCGTGCTCGGACCCAACCAGTACGGGAAGGCCGAGGTGCGGGTGGTCGCGGTCGACCGCACCACCGCCCGGCACACCCTCGTGGACCTCAACGTGTCGTGCGCCCTGCGCGGGGACTTCGACGCGGCGTTCACCGACGGCGACAACAGCCACGTGCTGACCACGGACACGCAGAAGAACACCGTGTTCGCCTTCGCCCGGGACGGCATCGGGACGCCGGAGGAGTTCGGGCTGCGGCTGGCCCGGCACTTCGTGGGCACGTCCGAGTGGGTCACCGGCGCCCGGATCGCGGTCGAGTCCTACGGCTGGGACCGGCTGAGCGTCGGTGGCACGCCGCACGACCACGCCTTCCGCCGCTCCGGGGGCGAGGTGCGCACCGCGGTGGTCACCGTCGACGGCGAGGACGCGCACGTGGTGGCCGGGCTCAGCGACCTCGTCGTCCTGAAGTCGACGGGCTCGGAGTTCTGGGGCTACCCGGTCGACCGGTACACCACCCTGCCGGAGACCCGGGACCGCATCCTGGCCACCGCGGTCACCGCCCGCTGGCGCTACACGTCGGCGGAGCTGGACTTCGCCGGCGTCTACGACGGCGTCCGGACGACGATGCTGGAGACCTTCGCGAGCGTGCACTCCCTGGCGCTGCAGCAGACCCAGTTCGCGATGGGCACCGCGGTGCTGGAGCGGCACCCCGAGGTCGCCGAGGTGCGGATGTCGATGCCCAACCGGCACCACTTCCTGCAGGACCTGTCCGCGTTCGGGCTGGACAACACCCTGGACGGCCCCGGCGTGGTCTACCACGCCGACGACCGGCCCTACGGGCTGATCGAGGGCTCGGTACTGCGCGACGACGTGCCCGCCGCCGAGGTCGCCTGGCAGGGGACGCCGGGCTTCTGCTGACCCCACCGCCCGACCGCAGCGCCCGACCCCGGGCGCTCGAACCCCGGAGCCCGTCCCAGGCCGGTACGGCACCATGCACGCGTGAGCGACGAGCGCGAGACCCTGACCTACGAGCTGTTCGGCACCGCCGCGCGCGAGCTGGCGCAGCAGGTCGCCGACGACGGGTACGAGCCGGACCTGGTCCTGTCCATCGCCCGGGGCGGGCTGTTCCTCGGCGGTGCGCTGGGCTACGCGCTGTCGGTGAAGAACATCTTCGTGATGAACGTGGAGTTCTACACCGGCGTCGACCAGCGCCTCGAGCTGCCGGTGGTCCTCCCGCCCACGCTGGACCGGGTCGACCTGACCGGGGCCAACGTGCTGATCGCCGACGACGTCGCGGACACCGGCAAGACCCTGGAGCTGGTGCGCGACTTCTGCGCCGGCTACGTCGCCGAGGTCCGCTCGGCCGTGGTCTACGAGAAGCCGCGCTCGGTGGTGCGCTGCGACTACGTGTGGAAGCGCACCGACCAGTGGATCGACTTCCCCTGGTCGTCGCTGCCCCCGGTGGTCTCCCGGGCCGGCGCTGCCGGTCACTGACGCACCGACACACCCGGGACACCGGCGGCCTCAGCAGCGGAAGCTGGCGACCGCCGCGTTGAGCTCGGCGGCCATCCGGGTGACGGCGTCGATGCCCTGCTCGGCGTCGTGCATGCCCGCCGCGGTGGACTCCGAACCCCGGGCCACACCGGCGATGTTGGCCGCGATCTGCTCGGCGCCACCGGCTGCCTCGGCCACGTTGCGGTCCATCTCGGCGACCGTGGCGGTCTGCTCCTCGACGGCCGCGGCGATCGAGCCCTGCGCGTGGTTGATCCGGGCGATGATCGAGGCGATCTCGGCGATGGCCGCGACCGCGCCGTCGGTGTCGGCCCGGATGGCGTCCACCCGGGCGGTGATCACGGTGGTCGCGGCCGCGGTCTCCTGGGCCAGTTCCTTGACCTCGTTGGCGACGACGGCGAAGCCCTTGCCGGCCTCGCCGGCGCGGGCGGCCTCGATGGTGGCGTTCAGGGCCAGCAGGTTGGTCTGCTCGGCGATGGCGGTGATCGTCTTCACCACGCCGGCGATCTCCTGCGAGCTGTCGCCGAGGCGCGCGACGGTGGTCGTCGTCCGGTCGGCAGCGCGGACGGCCTCACCGGCGACCAGGGTGACCTCGGCGGCGTTCCGGGCGATCTCGCGGACGGCGATGCCCATCTCGGCCGACCCGGCGGCGACGGTCTGGATGTTGCGGGACACCTGCCCGGCGGCGTCGGCCACCACCGCGGTGCCGGTCGAGGCCTCGGCGGCGAGCCGGGAGACGCCGGCGCTGCCGGTGCCGAGCTGCGAGGTGGCCGCGGCGAGGGTGGTGGCGCTCGCGCCGATGGTCGAGACGAGCGAGCGCAGGCCGACCAGGGAGCGGTCGACGGCCGCGGCGATGTCACCCACCTCGTCCCGGCTGCGCACGCCGGTGGTGCCGCGCAGGTCGCCCTCGGCCAGGCGACCCACCACGGCGGCGACCCGGCGCAGCGGTCCGACGACCGAGCGGGTCACGGTCTCGCCGAGCGCGAGCAGCACCAGCACCGCGGCCACCGCGAGGACGACCAGCGTCCGGACGGCTCCGGTGCGCTCGGTGGCGTTGGCGGCCACCACGTCGGCGGCGTGCGTGGAGACGGCCTCGCCCACCACGGGCAGTGCCTCCTCCAGCGCCTCGAAGGCACCGAGGAACGACGGGTAGGCGGTACGGGCGGCGAGCACGTCGACACCGGCCTGCCGGGTGATGTCCTGCGCCGTGGTCAGGTAGCCCTCCACCGCGGGGGACACCTCGTCGACCGCAGCGGCGACGTCGGCACCCAGGCCGACCGCCGACACCCCGGCGAGGGTCTCGCGCAGGGTAGCGGAGTGGTCGGCGAGCTCGGTGACGGCCGCGTCGTACTGCGGGCCGGCACCGGCGAGCAGGGCCTGGAGGACGTCGGCGCGGACGGCGTCGTGCATCATGTCCGCCTCGAGAGCCAGCGCGATCGCCTCACTGCTGGCCAGCAGCACCGTCGAGCGCTCCCCCGCCTCGGTGAGCGCGTCCACGGCCACCAGGCTGAGGGCACCCATGCCGAGGGCGCCGGTCGCGACGATCGCTGCCAGCTTCACGCGCATCGGCCGGTCGGTCCACCACGTCTGCGCCACAGGAACTCCAGGACCACCCGGCCGGCCGGGCTCACGAGGAACGGTGCCGCGGATCGGGCACCTGCCTCCTCATCGGCATCAGCAGACCGAAGTGCAGTCCAAGCGAGTCGGCCTGTCATGGGCGTCGACGTCGAGGTCAGCGGTCCACCGCACGTCCGCGGCCGGTACCGCCCGGGCGAGGAGCCACCCCTGGGCGTACCGGCAGCCGAGCCGGCGGAGCACCGCCAGCTGCCCCGGCCGCTCCACCCCCTCGACGACGACCTCCATGCCGAGATCCCGGCCCAGCTGCAGCAGCGCCGCGACGAACCGCTCCGCGCCCGGGTCGGTGTCCAGGTCCCGGGTGAAGGAGCGGTCGATCTTGAAGGTGGCCAGCGGGATGTGGCGCAGGTGCCGCAGCGAGGAGTAACCGGTGCCGAAGTCGTCCAGCGACAGCGGCGTGCCGAGGGCCTGCAGCCGGGCGGTCACCACGGCGGCGGCGTCCAGGTCGGTCAGCAGCGCGTCCTCGGTGATCTCCAGCACCAGCTGGTCGGCCCGCACGCCGTGCCGGGCCAGGCAGCCGGCGACCAGGTCGGGGAAGGCGGGGTCGGTCAGGGAGTCCGGGGAGACGTTGACCCCCACCCGGGTGCCGGGGTGCCCGGGGTCCGCGGACCAGCGGGCCAGCTGGGCGCAGGCCGTGTCCATCAGGTGGGCGGTCAGCGCCGGCAGCAGGCCACTGCGGGCGGCCAGCGGGACGAAGACCTCCGGCGGCACCCACCGCCCGCCGAGCCGCCACCGGGCCAGCGACTCGAAGGAGCGCACGTCGGGCTCGCCGAGCTCGACGATGGCCTGGTAGTGCAGCTCCACGTCCCCCGCGGCGATCGCCCAGCGCAGCGCCCCCAGCAGCCGCAGCGCGGGGTCGGCCGGGAGCAGGTCGTGCACGCCGACCGGGCTCTCGACGGCGTGCTCGTCGGAGTACCGGGCCGCGTCCGGGCGGGCCAGCACGGCGTCCACGTCGGTCGGCGGGTGGTCGACCGGCAGCTCGACGACGCCCACGCTGCAGTGCACGGTGACGCTCGCCCCGTGGGCCTCGACCGGTGCTCGCAGGCAGTCCAGCACCCGCCCCGCGGCGGCGTGCGGGTCGCCGCCGTCCTCGATGAGGACGGCGAACGCGTCGTGGTCGAGCCGGGCGAGGGTGTCCCCGGCCCGCAGGGTGCCGGCCACGCGCCGCGCGACCTCGGCGTGCACCCGCTCGGCGGTGGCGTGGCCGTCCGCTCCGTCGACCACCGGGCCGTCGACCACCGGGGCGTCGACCACCGGGCCGTCCGGACCGTCGACCACCGTGACGCCGTCGACGTCCAGCAGCAGGACGCCGAGCGGGTGCCGCTGGCGACGTCGCACGGCCAGGGCGTGCTGCACCCGCTGGGAGAACAGCACCCGGTTGGGCAGGCCGGTCAGCGGGTCGTGGGTGGCCCGCCAGCAGAGGTCCGCCGCACCGTGGCGGGCCTCGGCCTCCCGCTGGTCGCCCTGCAGCACCTGCCCGAGCAGGGCGGCGAGCAGCTCCAGCAGCGGGGCGTGCCGCAGCAGGTCGTCCGCACCGACCATCGGGTCCTGCCCGTACAGGGAGCCGACCACCGAGCCGTCGGCGGCGCGCACGGGCGCCCCGGCGTAGGTGCCGACCACGAGCCCGAGGGCCAGCGCCCTGGCGGCGTACTCCGGCACCGCGGAGACATCGGGCGCGATCGGTGGGGTCTCACCGGCCACCATGCTGCGGCAGAAGGAGTCGGCCCAGGCGCGGCTGTCACCGGCGACCGCACCGTAGACGTCGTCCTCCACCGCCACGAACACCTGGCGGTCGCCGTCGTGCCGGGTGACCGCCCAGGAGGCCAGCGGGATCGTGCGCTTGAGCGTGGACACGACCGCCCGGCAGGCCTGCTCGAAGCTCATCAGCGACAGCCGAGCTGCCAGTTCCATGGGTCCCCTCTGCTCGAGGACGACGGTGCGGATCACCTGGTCATCGGCCGGGGCGCCGCCCCGGTACGGCCCGCCGGCGCTCATCGTGCGCACGATGGAGACCTGCGTCACTCCATCGAACGACATCCTGGGGATCCGCGGGGAGTGCGCCCCCGGTGCCCGGCCCGGCGGGTGCGCTCAGCGACGAGCCGACGCCGTCACCGTGAACTTCTGGTCCCGGGACACCTGGCGGGTGGGACCCACCAGCCTGGTGAGCGTCGGCCGGTACTGCAGGTGGGAGTTGTACACCGTCCACAGCTCACCGCCCGGCCGCAGCACCCGGGCCGCGGCGGTGAACAACCGCTCGGCGACGCCGTTGGTCACCGCCGTGCCCTGGTGGAAGGGCGGGTTGCACACCACGAGGTCGACCGAGGCGTCGGCCAGCCCGGACAGCGCGTCCTCCCGGACGACGTCCACCCGCCCGGCGAGCCCGTTGGCGGCCACCGTGGCCGACGCCGAGGCGACCGCGGCCGTCGACTGGTCGCTGGCCCGCACCCGCAGCCCCGGCCGGGACCGGACCAGCGCCGCAGCGAGAAGTCCGGTGCCGCAGCCGAGGTCCACGGCGGTGGCCGCCGCGGGCATCGCCCCGGGCAGCACCGCCAGCAGCGCCCGGGTGCCCAGGTCGAGCTTGGTGCCGGCGAAGGCAGCGCCGTGCGCGCACACCTGCAGGCCCAGCTCGCCGTCCGTGCGGCACTGCGGGAACGTCGGCCCGGGCGCCGGTACGCGGGGGCCCGCGGCGACCAGCACCCGTGACTTCTGCCGGGCGAGCGTGGCGTGGACGTCGGTGAACGCGTCACCCAGCACGTCGTTCATCGCCCGGGTCATGTGCTTGACCCGCCCGCCGACGAACAGGGTGACGTCGGGGGCGGCGTGGCCGGCGACGGCCTCGGCGATCTCGCGCAGCGCGGCCAGGCTCTTGGGTGCCTGCACCAGCACCACCCGGGCGCCGGTCAGCAGCTCCGGGCCCAGCGGATGCGACCGGTAGCTGCCGGCCAGCCCGGTGCGCTCGGCGTTGGCCGCGAGCGCCAGCTCACCCACCAGCAGGTCCTGGCCCACCCGCGGCGACCGGGCACCGTGCAGCGCCACCGCGCCGAGGGTCAGCGCGCCGTGCGAGTCGTCGATCACCGCGACGTCGTCAGGGTGCACGGCGACCGCGGCGGCTGCCTCGTCCAGCAGCAGCCGGTCGGTGGCGTCCACCGCGACCAGGTCGGGTGCCTCGACGTCGGGGGCTCGGCGCAGCTGGTCGAACAGGGTCTCGGACACCCGTCCACTGTCCACGACGCCCCCCGCCCACCGCCGGCGCCCTCGCTGAGCCCACCCAGGCCGCTCACCGGGCGCGGGCGGCGCCCCGGTGTGAAGGTGGTCGGGGCCCCGGCCCGCACCCACCGACACGAACGAGGAGCGCATGAGCACGCCTGAGGACGACACCGGTCGAGACGAGACCACCACCGGCGAGCTGACCGGCCGGGTGGCCCTGGTGACCGGCGGGGCCAGCGGCCTCGGCCGCGCCGTGGGCCTGATGCTCGCCGTCGCCGGCGCGCACGTCGTGCTCGGCGACGTCGACACCGCCGGCGCGCAGCGGACGGCGGCCGAGGTGGCCGAGGCCGGCGGCAGCGCGGAGGCCGTGGAGCTCGACGTCACCGACGACGAGGCGCGCCGCCGGGTCACCGCCGGGCTGTTCGACCGCTTCGGCGACCGCTTCGACCTGCTGGTCAACGTGGCCGGCATCGACCGGCCCGGCTACGCCACCGACATCGACCTTGCCGACTACCGCACCGTGCACGCGGTCAACTGCGAGGGCCCGGTCTTCCTCACCAGCGAGTTCCTCAAGCGCGCCCAGCACCGCCCGGCCGGCAGCATGTCCGACGTCGTGCAGGTCACCAGCCTGTCCGCGGTGACCTCCGGCAGCGGGGCGATCGCCTACAACAGCTCCAAGGCCGCGTTCCGCAGCGCCACCCGCTGCATCCAGCGCGAGCTGCGGGAGAAGGCCACCGTGACCTCCGACGGCGTCGAGGTGCCGTTCCCGGCGCGGGTGCACAGCATCGTGCCGGCGGCGATGGACACGCCGATGATGCACCGCTGGGGCATCCCGGCCCACCGGATGATGCCGCCGGCCGACGTCGCGCGGATGGTGCTGGTGATGGTGACGTCCCCGCCGTCCAGCTACGTGCCGGAGATGACGATCGTGCCGCGCAACGAGCCGGACTTCCCGCGATGACCGGGCCCGCGCCGCGCCGTCCCGCAGTGACCCCGCCCGCCCCGGAGGCAGCCCGATGAGCACCACGACCCGCGAGTGGCACCTGGCGGCACGGCCGCACGGCGAGCCGACCCCGGCGGACTTCCGGCTGGTCGAGACCGAGCTGGCCGACCCCGCAGACGGGCAGGTGCTGGTGCGCACCACCGCGATGTCGGTCGACCCGTACATGCGGGGCCGGATGAACGCCGGCCGCTCCTACGCCGCAGCCTGGGAGCTGGGCGAGCCGATGCAGGGCGGCGCGGTCGGCGAGGTGCTCCAGAGCCGGTCCGACCGCGTCCCGGTGGGCTCGCGGGTGCTGCACGGGCTGGGCTGGCGCGAGCACGCCGTCGTCGACGCGAGCCAGGTCGTGGTGCTGCCCGAGCTCGAGGGCATCCCGCTGACCTACCACCTGGGTGTGCTCGGGATGCCCGGGCTCACCGCATGGGCCGGGCTGTTCCGGCTGGCCGAGTTCCACGAGGGCGACGCCGTGTTCGTCTCCGGGGCCGCCGGCGCCGTGGGCAGCCTGGTCGGGCAGTTCGCCCGGCTGCGGGGTGCCTCGGCGGTGGTCGGCAGCGCCGGTACGCCGGAGAAGGTGCGCTGGCTGACCGAGGAGCTCGGCTTCACCGCCGCCTTCGACTACCACGACGGACCGGTGCGGACGTCGCTGGCGGCTGCGGCGCCCGACGGCATCGACGTCTTCTTCGACAACGTGGGCGGCGAGCACCTGGAGGCGGCGATCGGCGCGCTGCGCCTGCACGGCCGGGCCGCGCTGTGCGGGGCGATCTCCGGCTACAACACCACCGAGGCCCCGCCCGGACCGCGCAACATGATGCTGGTCGTGGGCCAGCAGCTGAGCCTGCGCGGGTTCATCGTGGGCAGCCACACCGACCTGCGCCCGGAGTTCCAGGAGGCCGTGGCCGGCTGGCTGCGCTCGGGCGAGCTGGTGGCGCGCGAGACCGTGGTCGAGGGCCTGGACCACGCGGTCACCGCCTTCCTGGACATGTTGCGCGGGGCCAACACCGGGAAGATGGTCGTCCGGGTCGGCGGGTGACGGGCGCGGCGCCGCGCCGGCTCCCGTCGACGTGAGCCGACGCCTCGCCCGGCCGGCTGCGGACGGTCGGGGCCCCTGCTCGTCGGGGTGCTCGTCGCCCGGGGCACCTCCCGCGGGCTCGGGCGGGTGCGCACCTCGCTGGAGCGGCTGGCCGACGGCGACCTGACCCACGACACCGGCATCGACCAGCGCGACGACGTCGGCCGGATGGCCGCCGCACTGGACAGCGCCCTGGGGTCGCTGCGCTCGGTGATGGCGTCGGTGGCGGCCAGGACCGCGCTGGGCAGCACGCAGGTCGCCGTCGACGAGCTCTCCCGGATGGCCGTGGACCTCCGCGGGTCGGTGGCGCGGTCCCGGTACTGAGGTGCCGGCGGGCGGCGACGTCGCCGCCCGCCGGACCCACCCGGCGCCGTCCGGGCGGGCGCGTGCCCGGCGGCGCACCGAGCGTCGATCCCGTGGGCATCGGCCCGGGACCGGCCGTTCCCCCTCCGGGAGTGGCCGTTCCGGGGCCGATGCTCCGGCGGACGGCGGGTTGGGAGGGTGGGGTTCGGGGAACGGGGCGGGCATGTGGCTCTTCTTCACCCGGCGGCTGCGCACGTGGCTGGTCCTGACCGTCGTCGTCCCGCTCGTCTCCAGCGTGCTGCGCTCGGCCGGACTCGCCGTCCAGCGCCGGGGCGGCCCGCCCGCGGTCAGCGGTGCCCTGCTCAAGGGCGGGGCGCTCGCCGAAGGGGCCCGCCGGCGCTTCGGCCCGCAGCCCCGGAAGAAGCGCTTCGGCCTCTTCTGACCCCCGCCCCCCGACCCCTGCCGCTCCAGCGACCGGGTGCTGCGACGGAGATCACATGCGCCCCCCGCCCACCGGGACGACGCTGGATCGCGAACGCCGGAGCGCCGCCCCGGTCGTGCGGCGCTGACTGGAGGAACCGTGGAGCACCCGAGACTGGAGACGCGCCCCGCCGAGGGCGAGACGCGCGGCATCGCCGTCTTCTGCCACGGCGGTACGGCGGCCAGCGTCTCCCCGCCCAAGGACAAGGCCCTGTCCCTGGTGCGCATGCGGGCCTTCGAGCAGTTCGTGCACCGCAGCGCCGCCGAGCGCGGCATCGCCACCTGCCTGGTCCGCTACCGCGTTGCCGGCTGGAACGGGGAGGCCGCCGACGCCTTCGCGGACGTCCGCTGGGCGATCGGGCAGATGCGGGCCGAGCACGGCGCCGACGTGCCGATCGTGCTGGTCGGCCACTCCATGGGCGGGCGCGCGGCGCTGCGGGCCGGCGGGGAGCCCTCGGTGACCGGGGTCTGCGCGCTGGCGCCGTGGACGCCACCGGGCGAGCCGGTCATGCACCTGCGCGACCAGACCGTCACGATCCTGCACGGCCGGGCCGACCGCTGGGTGCCGGCCAAGCTCTCCGCGGACTTCGCGGTGCGGGCCCGGCGCGCCGGCGCCCGCGTGGCCCGCTTCACCGTGGCCGGTGGACACGGCATGCTTCGCTCGGCGCACCAGTGGCACACCTTCGCCCGGGACGCGGTGCTCGCCGGCACCGGACTCGAACCGATGCGGGCCGATGTGTCGAACGCGCTGCGGCAGCCGAGCCCGGAGGGTCTCGCCGTCCCCCTGTAGGGGTGCGGCGGTACGCGCGGACCTGGGCTTCCGGGAGCCCAGAGCCCGTCCTGGGCAGAGTCCGCGCGAGGGAGCACACCGCCATGCCCGTCCTGTCCCGAGTGCTCGGCGTGGCCACCGCCGGGTTCGGTGTCCTCGAGTTCGCCCGGCCCGACCTGTACGGCACGGCGGCTGGACTGGGTCCGCCGTCGCGCGCACTGCGCACGCTGCACCACACGCTCGGGGTGCGCGACGTGGTGATCGGGGTGGGCATGACGCTCGCCCCTGCCGGCACGCCGCTGCGCACGGTCACCGCGGTCCGGGTGTTCTCCGACCTGACCGACGCGGTCGCCTTCGGGTTGAACGCCCCGGCCGACAAGCGCGCGAAGTCCCTCGCCGTCGCCCTGGGCTACGCCGGTCTCTGCGCGCTCTCGCTGCGGTGGGCCGACCGGTGACCCGGCCCACCGCCGCCGTCGTCGGCGCGGGGGTGTCCGGCCTGACCGCCGCCTACCTGCTGCAGAAGACGCACGACGTCACCCTGTTCGAGAGCGAGCCGCGCCTGGGCGGGCACGCGCACACCCACGACGTCGAGACCCCCGACGACCGGGTGGTGCCCATCGACACCGGCTTCATCGTGCACAACGAGCGCACCTACCCGAACCTGTTGCGGCTGTTCGCCGAGCTCGGGGTGGCCACCCAGCCCACCGAGATGAGCATGTCGATCAGCTGCGGCGGGTGCGGGCTGGAGTACGCCGGGGCGCGCGGGCTGCCCGGGGTCTTCGCGCAGAAGAAGCAGCTGGCCAACCCGCGGTACCTGAAGATGCTCACCGAGGTGACCCGCTTCCACGCGCAGGCCCGGCGCCTGCTGGCCGCCGCGGACGCCGGCACCGGCTTCGACGGCCTGACCCTCGGCGCGTTCCTGGCCCTGGGCGGGTACTCCGACTACTTCGTGCGGCACTTCATGGTGCCGGTGGTCAGCTGCGTGTGGTCCTCGGGCACCGGGCTCTCGCTGCAGTACCCGGCCGAGTACCTGTTCCGGTTCCTGGCCAACCACGGCATGCTCTCGGTCTCCGGCTCGCCCCAGTGGCGCACGGTCACCGGCGGCTCCCGGGCCTACGTGGAGAAGGCCGCCAAGGGCCTCACCGCGGTGCAGACCGGGGCCGGCGTCCGGTCGCTCACCCGGCACCCGGACGGCGTGCAGCTGGTCGACGGGGACGGCGAGCGGCACGAGGCCGACGTCGTCGTGGTGGCCACGCACCCGGACCAGGCGCTGCGCCTGCTGGGCGACCCGACCGACGCCGAGCGGGCCGCACTGGGCGCGTTCTCCTACTCGCGCAACGAGACGGTGCTGCACACCGACTCCACCGTGCTGCCGCGGGCGCAGGCCGCCCGGTCGTCGTGGAACTACCGGATGGGTGCCTGCGACCAGCAGGTCGAGGCCGTGCAGGTGACCTACTGGATGAACCGGCTGCACGCCATCGACGAGCCGCTGGACTACCTGGTCACGCTGAACGGCACCGACCGCGTGCCGGCCGGGTCGGTGCTGCGCCGGATGGTCTACGAGCACCCGCTGTACACCCCGGAGTCGGTGGCCGCGCAGCGGCTGCTGCCCGCGCTGAACACCGGCCGCACGGCCTTCGCCGGGGCCTACCACGGCTGGGGTTTCCACGAGGACGGCTGCGCCTCCGGCGTGCGGGCCGCCGAGTCGCTGGGCAGCGGCTGGTGACGCTGGTCTCACCCCCGTCACCCGCGCCTGCTCCCCCGGCCCAGGACTGGACGCCGTTCGGCACACCGGCGCTCTACGACGTCCGGATCGGGCACACCCGCACGCACCCGCTGCACAACACGTTCAGCTACCGCGGCTACCAGTGGCTGGTCGACCTGGACGCCCTGCCGCAGCTGCCTCGCGGGCTGCGCGGGCTGGCCCGGTTCGCGGCGAGCGACCACCTGGGCGACCCGTCGCGCTCGATCAAGCAGAACGTCGTCACGTTCGCCCGGCTGCGCGGGGTGGACGACGTCGTCCGGGTGCTGATGCTGGCCAACGCGCGCTCGGGCCGGTACGTGTTCAACCCGCTGTCCACGTACTGGTGCTACCGGGCCGACGGCTCGCTGAGCTGCATCGTCGCCGAGGTGCACAACACCTACGGCGAGCGGCACGCCTACCTGCTGAGCCCCGACGAGGCCGGCCGGGCGGAGGTGGACAAGGCCTTCTACGTGTCGCCGTTCGCAGGAGTCGACGGCCGGTACCTGATGCGCTTCTCCGCCCCCGCGGCCCAGCTGCGGGTGGCCATCGCGCTGCGCCAGGGCGACCGGACGCCGTTCACCGCGTGGATGCGCGGCACCGCCCGCCCGGCCACCACGGCCGCGGTGCTGCGCACCGTGCTGCGGTGGCCGTTCATGGCGCTGTGGGTCAGCACGCTCATCCGCTGGCAGGGGATCCGCCTCTGGGCACGACGGTTGCCGCTGGTCAGGCGGCCGCCACACCATCCGGTACCCGGGGTGGGCACGAACACCGGCGAGCACGCGGGCCCCGACGCCGCGGCCCAGCACACAGCGCACGCGGACGGCGAGGAGAGGTCATGACAACGGTGGAGCACAAGCCGACGGACGCCGACGACGCACGGTTCCCGGTGCCGCGCCCGGACGAGTGCGTCTGGCCGGGTCTCGCCGTCCCGCCGCACGACGCGTTCCGCGCCCGGATCGCCGAGGCGCTGTTCAAGAAGGCCGTCGCCACGCTTCCCGTGCGGGTGGTCTACCCCGACGGCACCGTGCTGGGCAGCGGCGACCGCTCGGCACCGGTGATGCGGATGGTCCGGCCGGCCACCGTCTACCACCGCCTGGGGGCCGACGCGAAGATCGGCTTCGGCGAGGCCTACATGACCGGCGACTGGACGACGGGGCTGGACACCGACCTCGCCGACCTGCTGGCGCCCTTCGCCGCCCGGATGTCGCACCTGGTGCACCCGCTCCTGCAGCGGCTGCGGCACGTCGCCGAGCGCACCCAGCCGATCGGGGAGGAGAACACCAAGGAGAACAGCCGGCACAACATCAGCCGGCACTACGACCTCTCCAACGAGCTGTTCGAGGCCTTCCTCGACGAGACGATGACCTACTCGTCCGGCTGGTTCGAGCCCGGCGACGACCTGCTCGCCGCCCAGGTGCGCAAGATCGACGGCGTCCTGGACATGGCGCGGGTGCGCGAGGGCATGCACGTGCTGGAGATCGGCTCGGGCTGGGGTGCCCTGGCGATCCGGGCCGCCCGTGACCGCGGCGCCCGGGTCACCACGCTGACCCTGTCCACCGAGCAGCAGGCGCTGGCCCGCCGCCGCGCCGAGGACGCCGGCGTGGGCCACCTGGTGGAGGTGCGGCTGCAGGACTACCGGGACGCCCGCGGGCAGTACGACGCCGTCGTCTCGGTGGAGATGATCGAGGCGGTCGGCGAGAAGTTCTGGGCCACCTACTTCACCGCGCTGGACACGCTGCTGAAGCCGGGCGGCCGGGTCGGCCTGCAGTCGATCACCATGCCGCACGACCGGATGATGGCCAGCCGGCGCGCGTACACGTGGATCCACAAGTACGTCTTCCCGGGCGGGATCATCCCCTCGATCCGGTCGATCGAGCAGAACCTGGACGCGCACACCCGGCTCTCCATCGTCGAGCGGCGCGACCTGGGGCCGCACTACGCCCGCACGCTGCAGCTCTGGCGCGAGCGGTTCGGAGCCAACTGGGACTCCCTGGACGGCTCGTTCGACGAGACCTTCCAGCGGATGTGGGAGTTCTACCTGGCCTACTGCGAGGCCGGGTTCCGGGTGGGCTACCTGGGGGTCAGCCAGCTCGGTCTGGCGCGCCACCCGTTCCCGGCCTGAGCCGGCAGCACCTGCTCCACCGACGGCCGTCCGGGACCTCCCCGGGCGGCCGTCGGCGCGTCCGTTGCCCCGCCCCCGGGTGATGCCCCGTCAGGGTGCACCCTCGGGGGCCGGATCCGTGGTCCACGCGGTCGTGACAGCGTGGACGGCTGGTTCCGGTGCCCCGGTCTCCGCCTCGAGCTGCAGCACGTCCGTGGGCAGGGCGCGGCGGGTATCAGGCCGTCGAGCACCGTCACCAGGAACCGGGCCCGCTGATCCACTGCGCCCGGGGGGAACGCGGCCGCGGGTCGCGGCACCCGACGGAGTCTGGGATCGTCGGGGGTGCCGGCAAGCCACGCCGGCGTGGACGGGGCCCGGGCGTGCAGCGCTCTCGCCTCCACCCGCGAGGGTCCATCTCATGCCGATCACCGCCCAGTCGTCGTCGTCCCTGGCCGAGGGAGCGCGGGCAAGCGGCCTGTCCGCCGAGGCGCTGTACCGGGCCCAGCTCGCCCTCACCGGCGACCTGACACCCACCCAGGTCCAGGCCATGCTCGACGACGACCTCCCCGACGTCACCGATCACGACCGCAGCGCTGTGGAAGCCGCGGTCAACGACGCCCGCATCGACCGCGAAGCGGTGCGCCAGCTGCGAGCAGGTCCTGACCTGTCCCCGGCAGCGGGCGCGTCACGGAGGAAGACGGCACGGAGTGCACGGCCGGGCGACCATGTGTCCATGACAGAGGGACCCGCGTCCACCCCACGCCCGGGCGCCGACGCGGACGACGTGCTGCCCCAGCTGGCCGACCTGGCCCGCTCCCTGCAGGGCACCCCCGGGGTGCAGGGCCGGCTGGAGACCGCGGTGCGCGCCGCCCTGGTCACGATCCCCGGTGCCGAGCAAGCCAGCGTGAGCGCCGTCCGCGACCACCGCGAGGTGCACACCCTGGCCGCCACCGGCCCAGCGGCACGCGAGCTGGACCAGTCGCAGTACGACACCGGGCAGGGCCCGTGCCTGGACACCCTGTTCGGCCGGCACACCGTCCGGCTCGAGGACCTGGCCGCGGAGTCCCGGTGGCCGGCGTTCACCGCCCGTGCCCGACAGCTGGGGGTGGGCAGCATGCTGAGCGTGCAGCTGTTCGTCGACGGCCAGCACGGGGAACTGGGAGCGCTGACCGTCAGCAGCAGCGCGCCGCGGGCGTTCACCGGCGACTCCGAGCTGGTCGCGCTGGCGGTGGCCGCGCACGCCGCGGTGGCGGTGGCCGAAGCGCTCAGCGACGAGCACCTGCGCGCCGCGGTGGTCACCCGGGACGTGATCGGCATGGCCAAGGGCGTGCTCGTCGAGCGGTACAAGGTGACGCCCGACCAGGCGTTCGCGTTGCTGGCAGCGGCCAGCCAGCGCACCAACCGCAAGCTGCACACCGTCGCCGACGAACTCGTCACCACCGGAGCCCTCCCCACCGGACCAGGCACCTGAGCTCCCTGGAGCCCGCGTGGGGAGACCGCTCCGCCGGCCGAGCCGTGATCACCCAGCCGACACGACCGGCCGGGATCGGCCGGGCGCGGCGACAGCACCGGCTCGGCGTCGGACTCCGGCAGCTGCTGGTCGGTCATGGCGGCGCCGGTCCGCGGATCGTCGAGGGCTGTGGTGCCCTCGGTGGGGCCGCGAGCGATGTGCACGGGCATGGTGGCCCTGGTGGTCCTCGTCGTCGCCGGACTGTCGGTGGCCGTCCCGCAGCTCGTCCAGACGGTCCCCCGGCCCCACCGATCGCCGGCTCGACGACCTCGCCAGCTGACACCCGGCGCTCGCCCCCGGCCGGGGCTGCCCTGGCTCCCGCCTCACGGCACTCGCGGCCAGCGTGACAGCACCGGAGGTCACCCCGCGTGACCGCCGGTGTAGTTGAACAAGCACATCGGGTGACGCGGGATGCCGGCGATCCGGGGCACAGTGGGTCTCGTTCCGGCGAGACCGACTGGCCGAGGGGGTGCGTGCGGTGTCCGATCACGGCCGCCTGCCTCCCTGCGAGACCGCTCCCGGCCCGCGTCGGCCGGCACTGGCCCGGATGGCGGGCCGCGCCCTGGTCGTCGCCGGGCTCGGTGCCGGCCTGTGGCTGGCCGGCCAGGGCGTGGCCGACGCCACGGAGCCGGTTCCGGCCCCCTCGCTCGGCCAGACCCTCGCCGGGCTGACCGGCCCGGTCACGTCGGCAGTCACGCCGCTGACCAGGGCGGTCGGTTCCGTGACCGCGCCGGTGACCGAGGCGGTCGCGCCGGTGGTGGGCGGCGTCGTCGCCCCCGTGGTCACGCCCGTCGCGCAGGAGGCGGCACCGGTCGTCCAGGCCGCGGCGCCTGTCGTGACCCCCGTGGTGCAGGCTGCCGCACCCGTCGTAGGGCCCGTCGTACGCACCGCCGCGCCCGTCCTGACGCCGGTGGTCCAGGCAGCTGCGCCGGTCCTCGCGCCCGTGGTCCAGGCCGCAGCACCCGTGGTCCAGGCCGCCGCGCCCATCCTGGCGCCCGTGGTCAGGGCCGCCGCCCCCGTCCTCGCGCCCGTGGTCCAGGCCGCCGCGCCCGTGCTGGCACCGGTCGTCCCGGTCGGCGCGGTGTCGGCCGGGACCGCGCCGGTGATCACGGCGCCCGCCCTGCCGCTCCTGCCCGCGCCGGACGCGACCGGGGTGCTGCTGCCCGGTACCGGCGCCGCCACCACGGACGCCGGTGACGTGCCCGACCCCCGCATCGTCGCCGGCCCGGCCGACGCCGTCCGTGGATCCGTGCTGGACCGCGTCCCCGCCGCCGGCGCGGGCACGCCCACCCCGATCGACGCCCCTGCTCCCGGCGCCCCCGCTCCGCTGCCCGTGCCGCTGCCGCTGCCCGCCGGTGCGCCGGCCGGTGGCTGCGGCGGCGCGGCCGGGCCCACGCAGCACCCGGACCGCGTGTCCGGCGACCTGGCCGCCGCCTCCGGCGCGGCGGCCGTGCTGGCGCTGTCGGCGGTCGCCGACACCGCCCGGGACGCGGTGGCCACCCCGGCCACCGACCCCTCCTTCGCACCCGACTGAGACCGCCGCCGTCAGCCCCGCGCTGACCCCGGCACACCCCACCGGCCCCGTCCGGGACCGGTCCCTCAGTCACCTCGAAGGACACCTCTCATGAACGTGTGGATCACACGCGGCCTGCAGACCGGCCTGCTCACCGCAGGCCTGCTCGCCGCCGGCGCCGGCATCGCCTCCGCCGACACCCCCGCCCCCTCGCACACCACCACCGCCGGGCTGTTCGCCGGCAGCCTCGACGTCCACGGCCTGGACGTGGACGTCACCGCCCCGATCACCGTCGCCGGCAACGGCGTCGGCCTGCTCGGCACCGGCACCGGCAGTGCGCCGGCCGGCACCCCCACCAGCGGGGACGACGGCGGCATCGACGTCGCCGTGCCGGTGACCATCGCCGGCAACGGCATCGGCCTGCTGGGCGAGGGCACCGGCGCCGCCCCGGGCAGCACGCCCACCGGCGGTACCTCCGCCGCCGCCGTCGACGGCGGCGGCATCGACCTGAGCGTTCCGCTGACCGTGGCCGGCAACGGCACCGGTGTCCTGGGTGAGGGCACCGGTGGCGCCCCGGCCGGCATCCCCACCAGCACCGGCTCCGGCAGCGGCACGGGGATCGACCTGGCCGTGCCGGTGACCGTCGTCGGCAACGGCATCGGCGTGCTCGGTGAGGGCACCGGCACCGCGCCGGCAGGCACGCCGGCGACCGGCGGGGCCGTGGCCGGCCCCGGCGGCGGCATCGACGTCGCCGTGCCGGTCACCGTCTGCGGCACCGGTGTCGGCGTCCTCGGCGAGGGCACCTGCACCGCACCGGCTCCGGCCACCGGCGGCACCAACGGCGGCCTCGACGTGACCGTCCCGGTCATCGTCGCCGGCAACGGCGTCGGCGTCCTGGGCAGTGGCGCCGGGACGGGCTCCGCCCCGGCCACCGGCACCGCGCCCACCACCGGCACGACACCCGCCACCGGCACGACGCCCACCTCCGGCGGCATCGCCGTCACCGTGCCCGTCCTGATCGGCGGCAACGGCATCGGCGTCATCGGCACCGGCACCGGCACCGGCACCGGCAGTGCTCCGGCCAGCGGGACGACGCCCTCCACCGGCGGCGGTCTCGTGGTCACCGTGCCCGTCACGGCCTGCGGCACCGGCATCGGCCTGCTCGGCAACGCCACCGGCACCTGCACCACCCCCGGCAACGGCACCGGCACCACGCCGGGCAGCGGCAGCACGCCCGGCAGCACCACCCCGGGCACCGGCACCACCCCCGGCGGCACGGTCACCGTCCCGGTGACCGTCTGCGGCACCGGCATCGGCCTGCTCGGCGACGCCACCGGCACCTGCACCGCCCCCGGCACCACGCCCACCACCCCCACCAACCCGACCACCCCGAGCACCCCGGAGACCCCCACCACCCCGACGACCCCGACCTACCCGCTGCTGCCCGCGACCGTCGCCACCACCCCGGCGGCAGCACCACTCACCCCGGCGACCGGCACCAGCCCGGCCGCCACCGTCCGGACCACCGTCGCCCCCCGCGCCGACGCCAGCCCGGAGACCACCACCGCCGCCACCGACGGCCGGCTGGCCTACACCGGCACCAGCACCCTCCCAGTGCTGCTCGCCGGCCTGCTCGCCCTCGCCCTCGGCCTGGCCATCACCACCGGCACCCGCCGCCGGCAGCAGTAACCGCGAGCACCGCACACCGACGGCCCGGCCACCCCCACGGGTGGCCGGACCACCGGCGTGCCGCCGGGCCGGCACCGCGACCCAGCGACCCGGACCCGTGCCGAGCGGGACCCGGACCCGTGCCGAGCCGGACCCGGACCTGGACCCGTGAACCGGACGAGGACCCGGACCCGTGGACGGCACCGGACCCGAGCCCACCGCGCGAGCCGCCGTACCTCGGCCGGATCGACGCGGTCGGCGGCAGTCCGGCACCTGGTGCGCCCACCGCCTGGCACCGGAGCATCACCTCCGTGACCACCGACTGGGCCGAGCCCGCCGACGCCGTCGCCCACCTGCGCCGGCGGCTGTCCACGGAGACCGACGTGAGCGACGTGCACGCGGCGCTGGAGTCCGGCGTCCCCGGGTTCGTGCTGCTGGACAGCCGGAGTGCGGAGTCCTGGGCGCAGGGGCACGTGCCCGGCGCCGTGCACCTGCCCGGCGCCCGGATCACCACCGAGGCAGCCGGCCTGCTGGACCCCGGCGTCCCGGTGGTCACCTACTGCTGGGGACCGGGCTGCAACGGCGCGACCCGGGCCGCACTGGCGCTCGCCCTGCTGGGCTTCCGGGTGCGGGAGATGCTCGGCGGCTTCGAGTACTGGGCGCGCGAGGGTCTGCCGGTGCAGACCGCGGCCGGCGTGCAGCGCGGCTCCGTCGACCTGCTCACCGCGCCCGCCGGGCTCAGCTGCGGCTGCTGATCGGCGCCGGCGGGTCGTCCGACAGCCTCGACCAGAGCAGCTCGTCGTGCCTGACGCCGTCGCCGTAGCGGTGGGATCGGCGCAGCCGGCCCTCCAGCGTGAAGCCGGCCCGCGCCGCCACCCGGCCCGAGGGCTCGTTCTCCACCGCGTGGAACAGCTGGACCCGGTCGACGGCGAGGGTCGCGAAGCCCCAGCCGCACACCACGTCGACGGCGCGGACGGCGACCTGCCGGCCACGGGCCGCCGGGACGACCCAGTAGCCCATCTCGGCGTCGGCCTGGTCCCGGTCGATCGCGTGCAGCGACACCGACCCGAGCAGCAGCCCGGCCTCGTCGGTGACGGCGAACGACGCGTGGTCGCCGGCGCTCCAGTCCGCACGCCGGGCCACAAGCGCCGCGGTGTCCTCCCGGGAGCCCGCGCCGCTGCCGTTCCACAGCCGGATGTCCGGGTCGGCCAGGGCCGCGTGCACGGCGTCGACGTCGTCCGGGGTCCAGGGGCGCAGCAGCAGCCCGGGCGCGCGCAGGGTCACCGGCTCCACGGACGACGATGATGCCGCCCACCGCAGCGGCGCGCGAGTGCCCTACCGTCGGGTCGTGAGCAACGCCGAGCCGGTCCGCGAGCGCACCACGACCTGGGGCGACCCGATGGTCACCGCCCTGGCCACCCGCACCCGTGCCGGGCTGGAGCTGCTGCAGGCCGTCGCCGCCGGCGAGCTGCCGGCCACCCCGATCGGCCGCACGCTGGGCTTCGAGCTGGAGTCGGCCGAGCCCGGCCGGGTGGTGTTCACCCTGGTGCCGGCCGAGTTCCACTACAACCCGATCGGCTCGGTGCACGGCGGCGTCTACGCCACCCTGCTGGACTCGGCCACCGGCTGCGCGGTGCACTCCCGGCTGCCCGCCGGGGTCGGCTACACCAGCCTGGACCTGACGGTGAAGTTCCTCCGGGCGATGACCGTGGACACCGGCCGGGTGCGGTGCACCGGCACGGTGACCCACCTGGGCCGCCGGGTGGCGCTGGCCGAGGCGACGCTGCACGACTCCGCCGACCGGCTGCTGGCCACCGCGACCAGCAGCATCCTGATCGTGCAGCCGGAGCCCGGCACCGCCGTCGGCTGACACCGCCGCCCGGCGGTCAGCGGGCGAGGGCGTCCCGGACGGCGGGCAGCGGGCGGGCCACCATCTCCGCGGCCTCGGCCCGGTCGAGGCCGAAGGCGCGCAGCAGCCGTTCGGCCAGGTCGTCCGACAACGACGCGGCGTCCGCCTGCGGGTCGGACTCGAGCAGGGCCAGCAGGCCCAGCAGCGCGCCCCCGGTGGTCGCCAGGGCGAGCGACACGTCGGTGACGTCGAACCGGCCCGCCCGCACGGCCCCGGCGACGTCCCGGCGGGCGAACTGCATCAGCCCGTGGTCGACGAGCAGATAGCTCGTGCCGCCGCGCAGCACCACCCGGGCCAGCTCCGGCTCCTCCCGCGCGAGGCGCCCGATCAGCCGCAGGCCGACGCAGAACACCTCGGCCGGGTCGTCGCCCTCGCTGGTGGCCTGGTCGATCAGGTCGCCCTGCAGCTCGAGCACCTCCAGGATGGCGACCTTCCAGAGCTCGTCCTTGTCACGGAAGTGGTTGTAGAAGGACCCGAAGCCGACGTCGGCCTGCTCGGTGATCTGCTGGATGCTCACCTCGGTGAGGCCCGCGGCCAGCAGCTGCTGGGCCGCCCGCACGAGCGCCGCCCGGGTCTGGGCCTTGCGCCGCTCGCCGCGGGACACGCGCCCGTCCTCTCCGACCTCCGACGTCACGGCCCGAGGCTAACCACCGCACCGCCCGTCACTCCCCGGCGCCCCGAGTCACCCGCCCGGGGTGTGACAGGGGGCGCATCTGACGCTATGGTCATCACTGATGAGATCATCAGTTAGTGGTCTGGAGCACGCTCCCACACCCACGTACGACGAGGACCTGTACCGGCGTGCCGCGCTGCTGGACCCGTACCCGCACTACGCCCGGCTGCGAGCGCTCGGGCCGGTCGTCCGGCTCCCCCGGCACCGGGCATTCGCCGTCTCCCGGCACGCGGAGTGCAAGCAGGTCCTGCTGGACGACGAGACCTTCCGGTCCGGGGCGGGTGTCGCGATGAACCCGGTCATCAACCGGATGAGCCGCGGCACGACGCTCAACAGCGACGGCAAGGAACACCAGGACCGTCGCGACCTGGTGGCCCACCGCCTCACCCCCCGCGCCCTGCGCGCGATGGAGGAGGTCGTGGACGAGAAGGCCGCCGCGGTCGTCGACGCTGCGCTCTCCCGTCGGCACGTCGACGCCGTGGACGACCTGGCCCGGGCGCTCCCTGTGGCCGTGGTGCCCGACCTGGTGGGCTGGCCGCTCGAGGGGCGTGACCAGCTGCTGCGCTGGGCCGCCGCGACCTTCGACGTGCTGGGCCCGGCCAACCGACGGGCGGTGCGCGCGGTCCCGGCCGCCCTGGCGATGACCCGGTTCACCAAGCGCGTCTCCCGCACCCGGACGCTGCTGCCGGACAGCATGGGCGCCGACCTGCTGCGCGCGGTCGACGAGGGCCGGATCGGCCCCTCGGAGTGCCCGGCGCTGCTCATCGACTACGTGGCGCCGTCGCTGGACACCACGATCAGTGCGATATCCAGCGCCGTGCGGCTGCTGGCCGAGCACCGTGACCAGTGGGCGCTGCTCAAGGACGACCCCTCGTTGGTCAAGGCGGCGGTGAACGAGGTCGTGCGGTTCACCTCCCCCATCCGGGCCTTCTCCCGCCGGGTGCACGGCAACGGCGTCACGCTGGCCGGCACGCCGCTGCCGGCCGGGTCGCGGGTGCTCGTGCTCTACGCGTCGGCCAACCGCGACGAGCGCGTCTTCCCCTCCCCGGACACCTTCGACATCACCCGCGACACCAGCCAGCAGCTCGGCTTCGGCCACGGTGCGCACGGCTGCGCCGGCCAGGGTCTGGCGCGCATGGAGACCGCGGCGATCCTGCGCCAGCTGCTCGCCAAGGTCGAGCGCATCGAGCTGCGCGGCACCCCCACCTGGGGCCTGAACAACGTCGTCCGCACGCACAGCAGCGTGCCGGTCGAGCTCGTCCCCGCCGCCTCCGCGGCACCCGACACCAGGAGAGAGCCGTGAAGATCATCGTCGACCGGGCCCGCTGCGAGGGCCACGGGCTCTGCGAGGACGTCGCCCCCGACCTCTTCAGCCTCGACGACGACGGCGAGCTGGTGGTCGCCCACGAGGGCGACGAGCTGCCCGAGCAGTCCGAGACCGCGGCCCGGGCCGCCGTGTCCAGCTGCCCGGTGGCCGCGCTCCGGGCCACCCCGTGAGCCAGGCAGGGCCCCGTGTCGTGGTGGTGGGCGAGTCGGTGGCGGGCGCGACGACCGTCCGGCGGCTCCGCGCGCTGGGCCACACCGGCCCGCTGACCCTCGTCGGTGCCGAGCCCGGCGGGGGACCGAACCGGCCCCCGCTGTCCAAGCACGTGCTGGACGGCGCCCAGCACGACGACACCCTGGGCCACGCGCTGGACGGCCTGGACATCGAGCTGGTCCGAGTCGCCGCCACCGGCCTGGACCCGGCCGCGCGGACGCTCTGCCTCGCCGACGGCCGGGCGCTGGCCTACGACGCGCTGGTGCTGGCGACGGGCGCCGAGCCGCGCCGGCTCGCCGGCCCCGGCCAGCGCGGCGAGCTCGTGCTGCGCACCCTCCCGGACGCGCAGGCGCTGCGCGCCCGCCTCGACACCGCGCGCAGCGCGCTGGTCGTCGGGTCGGGGGTGCTCGGCATGGAGGTCGCCAGCGCCTGCGCCCGTCGCGGCGTCCCGGTCACCGTGGTCGACCGGCAGCCGCCCCTGGAGCGGGTGCTGGGCGGGTACCTCTCCGGGCTGCTCACCGCGCGGGCCGAGGCCGCGGGCATCGAGGTCCTGGTGGTGGACGGCGACGTCGCCCTGGTCGGCGACCCGGTCAGCGGGCTGCGGCTGCCCGACGGCACCGTGCTCTCCGCCGACGTGGTGGTCACCTGCGCCGGCGACACCCCGTGCACCAACTGGCTCGCCGGCACCGAGCTGGCCGGCCCGCACGGCGTGCACGTCGACGAGCAGTGCCGCACCGCCGTGCCCGGCATCTGGGCCGTCGGCGACGTCGCCTGCCTCGACACCCCCTGCTCGGGCCGCACACCGTTCTGGTCCCAGGCCGTCGCCATGGCCGGGGTGGCCGCCGCCTCGGTGCTGGGCCTGCCGCCGTCCGGGCCGCCCACCGACGACTACTTCTGGACCTCGGTGGCCGGCACCTCCGTCAAGGCGGTCGGTCCGCTGCCGGTCCACGGCCCCCCGGACGACGTCGAGGGCGACCCCGACACCGGCAACGCGCTGCTGACCTGGCGGCACGACGGCGGCCCCGACACCGTCGTCGCCCACGGCCGTCCCATCACCGCCGGCCGGCTGCGGGCCCGCTCGCGGGCCGGTGCGCGCAGCTCGGTCCCGGCACCGGCATGACCTGGCAGCCCAGTCCCCGGATCCCCCACCCCCTGCTCGAGAGGAGCTCGCGGTGATCGAACAGCACGGAACCCACGACGACCTGCACAGCGAACGAGGCGCCCTGGCCGGTGAGCACCCCGGCCGGTCGCGGAACCCGCTGGTCAAGGTGCGCGACCTCGCCTGGCTGGAGTTCCAGAAGCCCGACCTGGACGGCGCGGCGCGCTTCGCCCGCTCCTTCGGCTTCGTGCCCACCCTGCAGACCCGCGACGAGCTGCACCTGCGCGGCGTGCTGGCCGGGGCGCCGTGCCTGGTGGTGCGCCGCGGACCCCGCTCGGCGTTCCTGGGGCCGACGTTCCTGGCCGCCGAGGCGGTCGACCTGGCCACCCTCGCCGACGCCCTCGGCAGCCGCGTGGAGCCGCTCGCCGATGCCCTGGGCGGCTGGGGCGTCCGGCTGCACGACCCCAGTGGCCTGCCGGTCCGGGTCGTGGCCGGGCTGCTCGAGCACGCCGCGCTGCCCACGCAGGCCCCGCTCACCTGGAACGTGGGGCACGAGCTGCACCGGGTGAACGCCACCCAGCGCCCGCCGCGCGAGCCGGCCCGGGTGGAGCGACTGGGCCACGTGGTGCTGCAGTCCAACCGTTACCGCCAGACCCTCGACTGGTACCTGGACACCCTCGGGATGATCGTCAGCGACTTCCTGTACTACGAGGGTCAGCGCGATCGTGGCCCCACCATGAGCTTCATCCGGTGCGACCGGGGGTCCGAGCCGGCCGACCACCACACCCTGGCGATGGCGCTCGGCCCGACCAACCGCTACGTGCACTCCGCCTACCAGGTGGCCGACATCGACGCCCTCGCCGCGGGCGGGGAGCACCTGCTCGAGGAGGGCTACACCCGCTCGTGGGGCATCGGCCGGCACATCCAGGGCAGCCAGATCTTCGACTACTGGCGCGACCCGGACGGCTTCCTGGTCGAGCACTTCTCCGACGGTGACCACTTCGACAACACGCTGGAGCCCGGCTGGGCGCCGATGACCGCCTCCGGCCTGGCCCAGTGGGGTCCGCCGGCCAGCAAGGACTTCCTCGGCCTGTCACCCCGCAAGTCCAGCCTCGAGGAGCTCGCCGGCATCGCCCGAGCACTGCGCGAGGAGAACGAATTCGATCTCGAGCGCCTGCGTGGCCTCGTGAAGGTGGGACTGTCATGAGCCGCTCCGTCCTCCGCACCAGCGACGCCTGGTACGTGCTCACCGATGCCGGGGCGGTGCGCGTGGACACGTCCGCGACCACCACCCGAGAGCTGCTCGCCGACCGGGCCGCCGTCGACGCGGCCGCGTCGTCCGGCGGACCCGCGGTGCCGGTCGACGAGCTGGCGCTCGTCTCCCCCGTCACCGCCCCGTGCCGCGTGGTGGCCCAGATGACCAACTACGAGTCGCACATCCGCGACTCCAACATGGACCCGGCGACCGTGCCGCTCACGTTCTTCCGCAAGTCCTCCGGGTCGATCTCCGGCCCGCACGCGGACGTCGTCCGGCCGGCGCACGTGCGCTTCCTGGACTACGAGGTGGAGATCGGCCTGGTCATCGGCCGGGACCTGCCCGTCGGCACCGACGTCACCGCCGGCGACCTCACCGACCTCGTGGCCGGGCTGGTGATCACCAACGACGTCTCGGCGCGCGACGTGCAGCTGCCCAAGACGCAGTTCTACGAGGCCAAGTCCTACCCGACGTTCACCCCCGTCGGGCCGGTGCTGCTGCTGCTCGACGCCGGGGAGTTCGCCCGGTTCGGCGAGCTGCGGCTCCGGCTGTGGGTCAACGGCTCCGTGCGGCAGGACAGCACGGTGGCGGACATGGTCTACCAGCCGCTGGAGGCACTGCAGGCCCTGGCCCGCTTCCAGCAGCTGCAGGCCGGCGACCTGCTGCTCACCGGCACCCCGGGTGGCACGGCACTCAAGGCACCGGCCCGACCGATCGAGCTGATCGGCGCGCTGCTGCCCCCGCACGTGAAGTGGAAGACGTTCTTCCGCCGGCAGGCGGCCAACCCCGACTACCTGCAGGACGGCGACGTCATGGAGCTGGCCATCGGCACCCCCGACGGTGCCCTGGACCTGGGCCGGCAGCGGACCGTGGTGCGGTGGGCGCGATGACCGACGTCGCCGTGACCGAACTGGTCTGGGCCGAGTGCTCCGGACCGGAGGACCTGACGCGGATCGAGCAGGTGCCGCTGGAGGAGCGCGGCCTGCCCGGCACCAGCTACGAGGCCCTGGCGCGTGCCGCCCGGCTCTGGCCCGACCGCACCGCGGTGGCCGTGCTGCCCGACGCCGAGCAGTACGAGACGCCGGCCACCCGCACGTTCGCACAGCTGCTGGCCGACGTGCACCGCGCGGCCAACCTGCTGCACGCCCTGGGGGTGCGGCGGGACGACGCCGTCGCGCTGCTCTCCCCGAACTGCGCCGAGCTGCTGCCCGCCCTGCTGGCCGCGCAGACCGCGGGCATCGTCCAGCCGGTCAACCCCGCGCTGGCCGAGACGCACGTCGCCGAGCTGGTCCGCCGCTCCGGCGCCCGGGTGCTGGTCACGTCGTCCCCCGCGCTGGACCCGACCGCCTGGTCGACCGCCGGGGCGCTGGCCGAGCAGGGCCTGCTCGACACCGTGCTGGTGCTCGCGCCCACCGGCGCGTCGGTGGGCGACGTCCCGGACGACCTGCACGGCGTGGCCGTCCTCGGGCTGGCCGACGCCGCCGCGGCCCACGACGACGGCGCGTTCGCCGGTACGCCGCCGACGGCGGAGAGCCTGGCCTCGCTCTTCCACACCGGTGGCACCACGGGCACACCGAAGCTCGCCGCGCACACCCACCGCAACGAGATCAGCGACGCCTGGATGATCGCCACCAGCAGCGAGTTCACCGAGGACAGCACGGGCTTCGCCGCGCTCCCGCTGTTCCACGTGAACGCGCTGGTCGTGACCCTGCTCGCCCCGCTGCTGCGCGGCCAGCGGGTGGTGTGGGCAGGGCCCCTGGGCTACCGCGAGCCGGCGCTCTACGGCTGCTTCTGGAAGATCGTGGAGCGCCACCGGATCGCGGCCATGAGCGCCGTGCCCACCGTCTACGCGGTGCTCACCGCCTGCCCGGTCGACGCCGACGTCTCCTCGCTGCGGTTCGCCCTCGTCGGGGCGTCCCCGCTGCCGGACTCCGTGCGTGCCGGGTTCCGCGAGCACACCGGCCTGGACCTCGTCGAGGGGTACGGCCTGACCGAGGCCACCTGCGCCACCGCGCGCAGCTTCCCGGCCGACCTGCGTGCCGGGTCGGTGGGCCAGCGCCTGCCCTACCAGGAGGTCCGCGCGGTCACCGTCGCCGGCGACGGCAGCTGGCAGGACCTGCCGGCCGGCGAGACCGGCCGGCTGGTCATCAGCGGGCCCACCGTCTTCCCCGGCTACGTGGTGGGCCGGGACGCCTCGGGGCTGCAGCTGGACGGGCTCGGTGCGCTGGTCGACGGCTGGCTGGACACCGGCGACCTCGGCTCGGTCGACGCCGACGGGTTCATCCGGCTCTCCGGCCGGGCCAAGGACCTGATCATCCGGGGTGGCCACAACATCGACCCCTCCACCGTGGAGGACGCGCTGCTGAGCCACCCCGCCGTCACCGGTGCCGCCGCCGTCGGCCGGCCCGACGTGCACGCCGGTGAGGTGCCGGTGGCCTACGTGACCCTCGCCCCGGGCGCCGAGGCCGACGAGCAGGCGCTGCGCGAGTGGGCGGCCGGCCACGTCCCGGAGCCGGCCGCGGCGCCGCGCTCGGTGACCGTGCGGCCCGACCTCCCGGTCACCGACGTGGGCAAGCCGTACAAGCTCCCGCTGCGCGCCCACGCCGCCGGGCAGGCCCTCGCCGAGGCGCTGGCCGACCTGCCCGGCGTCGTCGGCACCGAGGGCGCGGTCGAGGACGGTACGGTCGTCGTCACGGTCACGGTCGCGGCCGACCGGGACACCGCCGAGGTGACCGCGGTGCTGGAGCAGTTCACCGTGCGGGCCCGCGTGGAGGTACAGGCATGACCGGGAGCGCCGCCCACCCGGTCGTGGTGCTGGGGGCCGGCCCGGCCGGCGTCGTCGCCGCTTTGCTGCTGTCCCAGCAGGGCGTCCCGGTCCTGGTCCTGGACCGCTGGTCCTCGGTGTACCCGCAGCCTCGCGCCGTCCACCTGGACGACGAGGTGTACCGGCTGCTCGGCCGCCTCGGCCTGGCCGGCGCCTTCGCGGCGATCAGCCGGCCGGCCCTGGGCCTGCGGGCGCTGTCGGCCGACCACCGGGTGCTCGCGGAGTTCAGCCGGTCGGAGGCCACCGGCGTGCACGGCTACCCCCAGGCCAGCATGTTCGACCAGCCCGACCTGGAGGCCGCGCTGCGCGCGGACCTGCAGCAGCGGCCCGAGGTGACCTTCCGCGGCGACGTCGAGATCACCGGGCTGTCCACCTCGCCCGGTGGCTCGGTGCGGGTCGAGCTGCAGGACCGGCTGACCGGGGTCGAGGAGCACGTCACCGCCGAGTACGTGCTGGGCTGCGACGGCGCGAACAGCCTGGTGCGGCAGGTCCTCGGCATCGGCGTCCGCGACCTCGGCTTCGCCCAGCGCTGGCTCGTCGTCGACGTGGCCACCACGGCGGAGATGGACGCGTGGGAGGGCGTGCACCAGGTGTGCGACCCCCGCCGGGCCGGCACCTACATGCGGATCGGCACCACCCGCTACCGGTGGGAGTTCCAGCTGCTGGCCGGCGAGTCCGCGGCGGACTACACCGACCTCGCCCGGCTGCGCACGCTCATCGACCCGTGGGCCGCGCACGTGGCCGACGAGGAGCTCACCGTGCTGCGCACCGCCGAGTACGAGTTCCGGGCCCAGGTGGCCGAGCAGTGGCGGTCGGGCCGGGTGTTCCTGCTCGGCGACGCCGCCCACCTGACCCCGCCCTTCATCGGCCAGGGCATGGGCGCCGGGCTGCGGGACGCCGCGAACCTCTCCTGGAAGCTGGCCGGGGTGCTGCGGGGTGAGCTGCCCGGCGACGTGCTGGACACCTACCAGGCCGAGCGCAAGCCGCACGCCACGGCGATGGTGCGCCTGGCCATCGGCCTCGGCCGGGCGATGACCGACGGCGGCCGCCTCGGCGACCTGCTGCGCGAGCTGGTCGCCCCGCGGCTGCAGCTGCTGCCCGGGGTGCGGGCCCGGGTCCTGGACAGTGCCACGCCGCGGCTGTCGGCCGGGCCGCTCGTGCGACGCAGCCTGCGCAGCGGCCCGCTGCCCGGCCGGCTCTGCCCGAATGCCCTGGTCGACGGGCAGCGCCGGCTCGACGAGGTCGCACCCGACCAGTTCCTGCTGGTCAGCCGCCAGCCGTTCACCGGTCAGCAGCGGGACACGGTGGAACGCCGGGGCGCCGTCCCGCTGCAGGTGCGGGCCGGGGAGCCGCTGGAGCGGTGGCTGCGCCGGGGCCGGGCCGGCGCCGTCGTCGTCCGGCCCGACGGCACCGTGCTGGCCGCGGACCGGACGGTCGCCGCCGTCCTGCCGCACCTGCCCTCGTTCCGGGTGCCGGCCACCACGCGACCCGCGCTGCGGGTCGGCTGACCCACCCCGCGTGGCACTGAGTGCCACCCGGGGGGCGATGCGTGTCACACTGACGTGCCGGGGCTGGACCGGGCCGCGGCACGTCAGTGGACCGCCAGCAACGGAGCTGGCCGAGGAGGAGCACGCCCATGGCCAACGCCTGGTTCGAGTCGGTCGCCGAGGCGCAGCGCCGCGCCCGGAAGCGCCTGCCCTCCGGGGTCTACGGGGCGCTCGTCGCCGGGTCCGAGCGCGGGCTGACCGCCGACGACAACACCGCCGCCTTCGCCGAGCTGGGTTTCGCCCCGCACACCGCGGGCCTGAGCAACAAGCGCGAGCTGGGCACCACGGTGATGGGCCAGCAGGTCTCGCTGCCCGTGCTGATCAGCCCCACCGGCGTCCAGGCCGTGCACCCGGACGGCGAGGTCGCCGTCGCCCGGGCCGCCGCCTCCCGCGGCGTGGCGATGGGCCTGAGCTCCTTCGCCTCCAAGCCGGTCGAGGAGGTCGTCGCCGCCAACCCGAAGACGTTCTTCCAGATGTACTGGGTCGGCAGCCGCGAGGACATGGTCGCCCGGATGCACCGCGCCCGCGCCGCCGGCGCCGTCGGCATGATCGCCACGCTCGACTGGTCCTTCGCCTACGGCCGGGACTGGGGCAGCCCGTTCATCCCGGAGAAGATCGACCTCGAAGCCGTGCGGAAGTACGCCCCGCAGGTGCTCCTGCGCCCGCGCTGGCTGGCCGCCTTCGCCCGGACCGGCCGGATCCCGGACCTGTCCGTGCCCAACATGACGACGGCACCCGGCGCCCCGGCGCCCACGTTCTTCGGCGCCTACGGCGAGTGGATGGCCTCGCCCATGCCCAGCTGGGACGACGTCGCCTGGCTGCGCGCCCAGTGGGACGGACCGTTCATGCTCAAGGGCGTCATGCGGGTCGACGATGCCCACCGGGCCGTCGACGCCGGCGTCACCGCGATCTCGGTGTCCAACCACGGCGGCAACAACCTCGACGGCACCCCCGCCTCGATCCGTGCCCTGCCGGCGGTCGCCGAGGCGGTGGGCGACCAGGTCGAGGTGCTGCTGGACGGCGGCATCCGGCGCGGCGGCGACGTCGCCAAGGCCCTGGCGCTGGGCGCGAAGGCCGTCATGATCGGCCGGGCGTACCTGTGGGGTCTCGCGGCCAACGGGCAGGCCGGCGTGGAGAACGTGCTGGACCTGATGCGCGACGGGCTGGGCTCGGCGCTGGTCGGACTCGGGCACGAGTCGGTGCACGACCTGCGCCCCGACGACGTCGTCGTCCCCCCGGGTTTCGAGCGGCGCCTGGGCGCCGGGTCCCCCGCCCCGCAGGGGACGCCGACCCCCGGGTGAGCGCCGCCGGTGCGGGCGGCCGCGGTCAGCCGGCTGCCGGCGGGCCGCCCGGCGCCACCTCGGGCAGGGGTTCGCCGGCCATCCACACCTCGTGGATCCGGACGGTGGCGAACCGCCAGCCCTCCGGGGTGCGGCGCAGCGTGCAGTCGTACCAGCCGGCGCCGTCGGCGTGCCGGTGCTTGTCCTCGGTGAACCGGTGCACGCCGATCAGGTAGGACCGCGTGGTGGCGGTGTCGCCGTCGACGTGGATCGCGTGGTTGGCCGACAGGTGCCAGGTGGCGTGCCACTTGGCCAGACCGGTCGGTGACCCGGTCCGCATGAGCTGCTCGTGCCCGACCAGCACGAACGGGGCGCCCTCGACGGTGAAGGTGCCGTCGGGCAGGTACAGGGCCGTGTTCGCCTCGAAGTCCTTCTCGTCCAGCGTCCGGGCGAACTCGACGAGCAGGTCGCTGATCGCGGCCCGGTCGACCAGCCACTGCAGCTGCTCGGCCGGGTCGGTCGGTGGTGCCGGGACGCGTGCGGTGGGGGTGCTCATCTGCGGGTGTCCTCCGGGTCGGTGGTACGGGGCGGTGGGTGGTGCAGGGGCTGGTCGAGCGGGTGACGCCGCTGATCAGGACGGCACGGCGCTGCCGGGGACAGCATGCTGCAGTCCTCCCCGGCGGTCTGCGGCACCAGCGCGACAGCACCCGACCGCCGGGGACGGACGTGCGGGGCCCGGGCAGGGTGCTGGCAGGGTGTGCCCGGTGGACATCGCAACGGCACGGGTGTGGGTCACCGGCGCGTCGTCGGGCATCGGGGCGGCGCTGGCCCGGGAGCTGGCCGACCGTGGCGCGCGCGTCGCGATCAGCGCCCGGGACGCCGAGCGGCTGACCGCGGTGGCGGCGGGGCGGATGCACGTGCAGCCGGTCGACGTCACCGACCGGGCCGCCACGGTGGCCGCCGGTGCCGCGGTGCGCGAGGCGCTGGGCGGGCTGGACCTGGCGGTGCTCAACGCCGGCACCTGGTCGCAGTTCCACGTGGAGCAGTGGGACTCCCAGGCCTTCGCCGACCACCTGCAGGTCAACCTGATGGGCACCGTGCACTCGCTGGAGGCGGTGGTGCCGGCGATGCTGGCCGCCGGCCACGGGCAGATCGCCGGGATGGCCTCGGTCGCGGGCTACCGGGGCATCCCCGGGTCGGAGGCCTACGGCGCGAGCAAGGCGGCGCTGCTCAACCTCCTCGAGAGCCTGCGCGCCTCGCTGGGCGTGCGCGGGATCGTGGTGCAGACCATCTCCCCGGGTTTCGTCCGCACCCCGATGACCGACCGCAACCGCTTCCCGATGCCGTTCATGGTCGAGCCGGAGCAGGCCGCACGCTCCATCGCCGACGGGATCGCCAAGGGCAAGGCGGAGATCGTCTTCCCGGCCCCGATGATGGTCGCGATGAAGCTCGCCCGACTGGTCCCGGTGCGCCCGTGGACGGCCCTGACCGCCGTGCTGGCCCGCCGCGGGCTGCACGGCGGTCCGGCCAACCGCGCCGGCTGACCCGGTCGGACGACGGTCCGGTGACCGTCGTCCTGTCACCTGACCGGGCCATCGACGTGCACGGGTCAGGAGGAGGGGCACCGGGTGGGAGACGCACCACCTGCGCGCGTCCGGGACGCGCGACCCCTGAGCGACAGCGACCGACCCGTGTCCCGCGGCTCCACCGGGTCGCCGCCGGGGCCCAGGTGTGCCCGGCCAGGTCCGCCGACGGAGTCGTCGGCCTACCGGCAGGTCGGCCACGCCGGCAGCTCGTACTGGTCCGCCGGCGGCGAACCGATGCCACCGAGGACGCCGCCCAGTCGCTGCGCGGGCGCGCTGCCGATGACCCGCAACGCGGCGCCGAAGGCCTTGGTGCCCAGCGCGCTGCGGGGGTTGGCCACCCGTGGGGTGCCCGGCGGCAGCGACTGCGCCTTGCCGACGAAGGGCCGCATCCGTCGCTCGTACTCGGCGAGTCCGGCGTGGTGGTCGGTGGCCCCGGCGAGGCACGCGGCCAGCGTGTAGGCGCCGGACAGTGCCAGCGTGGTGCCGATGCCGCTGACCGGGGTGGCGCACCAGGCGGCGTCCCCGACGACCGCGACCCGGCCGGCCGACCAGGTGGGCAGGCGCATCTGCGCGAGGTCCTCCAGGTAGAACGGGGCCCCGTCCTCCAGCGCCGCCAGCACCCGGGGGGCTGCCTGCTCGACGTCGGCGAACGCCCGCCGCAGCACGATCACCTGACCGGAGCGGTCCAGCTCGTCCAGCCCACGCGTGTCCGACATCAGGTTGACCGACGCGCGGATGGTGCCGACGTCGTCCGGACGCAGACTCACCCCACGCCCACCGCCGACGACGAACCAGCGCCACTCGTCCGTGTCGTCGTCCCGGCGCGGGATCGTCAGGTATGCGACGTACATGCCCAGGTGCTGCTTGCGGGCGTCGGGGAGGACCAGGGCGCGGCTGCGCGAGTTGACACCCTCGGCCAGGACGACGAGGTCGAAGCGCTGCTCGCGGCCGGAGGCGAAGGTGACGTCGACGCCGCCGGCGTCCTGCCCCAGCCCGGCGATCTGGTCGCCGAACAGGTACGAGACGTCCCCGGCGGTGGCGTCGTGCAGGAGCGCGCCGAGCCGGCCACGGAGGATCTCCAGCTCGGCGGTGGGGCCGGACGTGTCGTCGGTGCCGGCGGTGAAGCGGGCGAGCTCGCGGCCCTGTGCGTCGAGGAAGACGGTGCCCTGCTCGCCGGTGGTGGCAGCCAGCGCGGCGTCCTCGAGCCCCATCCGGCGGAGCACCTCGCGGGCGGCGCCGCGCACGTCGATGTTCTGCCCCTCCTCGCGCAGGGCGTCGGTGCGCTCGACGACGGCGACCTCCCAGCCGGCGCGGGCGAGCCAGTAGGCCAGGGTGGGTCCGGCGATGCTGGCGCCGGAGACGAGGATGCTGCGTGAGGTCATGACCTCAGTAGACAGGTAGCTAGATTGTCTAGCAAATCAGGAGGTGTGGTGGCCGACGACGCGACGATGCCGGGACTGGCCCCGGCGACCGTGGGTCTGCGGGACCTGATGAACGCCTCCCGCGAGCTGACCGGCCGGATGGCCCGCCGCCTGGACATGCCCGCCACCGACGTGGCCGCGGTCGGCCAGCTGGACATGGCCGGCCCGTTGACCGTGGGCGCGTTGGCCGACCGGCTGGGCATCCGGACGGCGTCCGCGACCGTGCTGGTCGACCGGCTGGTGGCCGCGGGGCGGGCCGAGCGCCGTCCGCACCCGACCGACCGGCGCAGCACCGTGGTGCACCTGACCGGCCCCGCGCGGGAGGAGAGCTGGGCGGTGTGGGAGCCGGTGATCCGGGCGATGGACTCGGTCGCGGCCGGCCTGCCCGCCGAGCAGCAGGCCGTGGTGACCGACTACCTGCAGCGGGTCACGGCCACGATGCTGGCGTCCTGAGTCGCGGCCGCGACAGCTCGGTACCGGTCGACGACCACCTGCCGGTCAGGACCGCTGGCACCGGCATCGGCGTGGCCAGGAGGACCTCCGGGACGGGCGCGGCCTGCACCCGGAGGTCCACCCGACGCGCCGGGTCTAGTCGCGCGGGCCACCGGCCACGTAGATGACCTGACCGGAGACGAAGCCGGCACCCTCGCTGACGAGGAACGAGACGGTGTGCGCGATGTCCTCGGGCTGACCGACGCGCTGTACCGGGATGTCCTTGGCGGCGAACGCCTTGAAGTCCTCGAAGGACATCTTCAGCCGGGCTGCGGTGGCCACGGTCATCTCGGTCTCGATGAAGCCGGGGCCGATCGCGTTGGCGGTCACGCCGAAGCGGCCGAGCTCGAGGGCGAGGGTCTTGGTGTACCCCTGGATCCCGGCCTTGGCCGCGGAGTAGTTGACCTGACCGCGGTTGCCCAGCGCCGAGACGCTGGAGAGGTTCACGATCCGACCCCACTGAGCCGACACCATGTAGCTCTGCGTCGCCCTGGCCATCAGGAACGCACCGCGCAGGTGCACGTCCATGACCAGGTCCCACTCGTCGACGCTCATCTTGAACAGCAGGTTGTCCCGGGTGATGCCGGCGTTGTTGACCAGCACCGTGGGCGCGCCCAGCTCGGTGGCGACCCGCTCGACGGCGGCATTCACCGACGCCTCGTCGGCGACGTCCGCCTCGACGGCGAGGGCCTGCCCACCGGCGGAGGTGATGGCCTCGACGGTCCCCGCGCAGGCCCCCTCGTCCAGGTCGAGCACGGCCACGGCCATGCCGTCGGCGGCCAGCCGCTGGGCCACGCCCGCGCCGATCCCCCGTGCCGCCCCGGTGACGATGGCCGTCCTGCGTTCGGTTGCCACGTTGCATCTCCTCGCTGTCGAGAGCGGGTGAGCCGGCGAGGAGCTGATGCCCTCGCGTCGCCCGCCGTCCTCTGGTCCGGACCCGATCTCACCACGGGGACGCCGGGCACCCGCCGAGCGGGGCACCCGCGGCCCGCGTCGCGGCCCCCCGGCAGCTCCTGGAGACGGCGGGGTACCTTGCAGCGCACAGAGCACCACACGACAGGGGAGCGCCTCGGCGCTGAGAGTGCGGGCAACCGCAGACCCTCGTACCTGATCTGGGTCATGCCAGCGCAGGGAGTCCTGGAGGAACCATGGCCGACCAGGCCGTCCGTCCGTCGTCCGCTGCCGATGCCACGGCGCCGCGCCGCTCGTGGCGCACCGTCGACATCGTCGTCACCGCCGTCCTCGGCGTCGCCTTCGGCGTCGTCTTCTGGGGCTGGAACCTGCTCAACAGCACGCTCGCGACCCCGCTGGACTTCTTCCCCCCGATCAAGGGCCTGCTCAACGGCGTCTACCTGATGCCGGGCGTCGTGGCCGGGCTGCTCGTGCGCAAGCCGGGCGCCGCCACGTTCGCCTCCACCCTGGCCGCGACGGTCAGCATCCTGCTCGGCTCGCCCTACGGCGGCATCATCGTCGTCTACGGCCTGGTCCAGGGCCTGGGCGGCGAGCTGGGCTTCCTGCTCACCCGCTACCGCAGCTTCGGCTGGGCGACGGCGGTGCTGGCCGCGGTCACGGCCGGGCTGTCGACGTCGGTCATGGACCTGGCGCTGTACTACCCGGTGTCGGCCGAGTTCCCGTTCGCGTCGTTCGCGCTGCCGTACGTGCTGTCCACCGTGGTCTCCAGCGTGGTGCTGGCCGGGGTGGTGGGTGTCCTGCTGGTGCGGGCACTGGCCGGCACGGGTGCGCTGACCGCCTTCGCCTCCGGTCGCCAACGCGTCTGAACCGCGCCCGGTGACCACCGCCGACCCCGCCGTCCCGATGGCCGGCCAGCGGGACCGACGCCCGGCCCGCGTGCTCGCGCGCGGGCTGGGCGTGCGGCACGCGGGCCGGCTGGCCTGGGCGCTGCGCGACGTGGACCTCGTCGTCGAGCCGGGCGAGCGGGTGCTGGTGACCGGCGCGTCCGGGGCCGGGAAGTCCACCCTGCTCACCGCCGTGGCCGGCCTGCTCGACCCCGACTCGGCCGAGCTCACCGGTGAGCTGACCGTGGACGGGCACCCGCCGCGGGACCGGCGCAGCGGGCTGGGCCTGCTCGCCCAGGACCCGGACAGCCAGCTGGTCATGACCCGCGCCGGGGACGACGTCGCGTTCGGGCTGGAGAACGCCGGCGTGCCCGCCGAGCAGATCTGGCCGCGGGTCGACGCGGCGCTGGCCGCGGTGGGCTTCCGGCACGGCCGGGACCGGCCCACCCAGGCGCTGTCCGGCGGGGAGAAGCAGCGCCTCGTGCTGGCCGGCGCGCTGGTGCGCCGGCCCGGCCTGCTGCTGCTCGACGAGCCCACCGCCCAGCTCGACCCGGACGGCGCAGCCCTGGTGCGCTCCGCGGTGGCCCAGGCGACCGCGGACCGGGCGGTGACCGTGCTGGTCGTGGACCACGACGCCGGGCCGTGGCTGCCGCTGGTCGACCGGGTCGTGCAGGTCGGCCCGGACGGCGTCGTCGAGCACGGGCCGGACTGGCGGCCCGTGCCGCGGACGAGCGGGCTGCAGCTCCCGCCGGGTGGTGACGGACCGGTCCTGCTCGCCGCCCACGCCGCCGGCTGGACCTACCGCGGGGCGGCGGCGCCGGCGCTGCCGCCCACCGACGTGGAGCTGCGGGCGGGTCGGGCCGTGGCCGTGACCGGCCGGAACGGCACCGGGAAGTCCACCCTCGCGCTGCTGCTGGCCGGTCTGCGGGCGCCGACCACCGGGCGGGTGGAGGCCGCCGACGAGCTGACCGCGGGAGCCCGCCGGCGGGAGCCGCACCGCTGGCGGGCCGCGGAGCTGGTCACCCGGATCGGCACGGTCTTCCAGCAGCCCGAGCACCAGTTCCTCACCGGCCGGCTGCGCGACGAGCTGGCCCTGGGGCCGCTGCGCTCCGGGTCCGGCGACGCCGCCGCCCGGGCGATGGCCGACGAGCTGCTGGAGCGCCTCGGCCTCGCCGCGTTCGCCGACGTCAACCCGTTCACGCTGTCCGGCGGGCAGCAGCGCCGGCTGTCGGTGGCGACCGCGCTGGCGACGTCCCCGCGGGTGCTGGTGCTCGACGAGCCCACCTTCGGCCAGGACGCCGCGACCTGGCGGGAGCTGGTGCAGCTGCTGGCCGAGCGCCGCGCCGCCGGGTGCGCGGTCGCGGTGGTCACGCACGACGCCGACCTGGTCGACGTGCTGGCCGACGAGGAGCTGCGGCTGTGACCGCCTCCCTGCTCCCAGAACCCGCTGTGGCCCCCGCCCTGCCCCCGGACCCCGCCCTGTGACCGCCTCGCTCGCTCTGGGGCCCACGCCCGACGTCCCGCTGTCCCGGGTCAACCCGGTCGCCCAGCTCGCCGCGATCGTCGCGGTCACCGTCGTCCTGCTGACCAGCCTGGACGTCGTCACGCCGGCGGTCGTGCTGGCCGCCGAGCTGTGCCTGCTGCCCGCCGCCGGCCTGACCAGCCCCCGTGCGCTGTGGCTGCGCACCTGGCCGTTGCTGTTCGGCGCGGTGATGGTGGGCGTGGTCAACGTCGTGCTGTCCCGGGACGCCGCGCTGGTCACCGGCCTGGGCCTGGCCCTGCGGGTGGTCGCGCTGGCCCTGCCCGGCGTCCTGCTGGTGGCCGCCACCGACCCGGTGCGGCTGGCCGACGCGCTGACGGTGCACTGGCGGCTGTCCACCCGGTTCGCCTACGGCGCGCTGGCGGCGCTCCGGCTGGCCCCGCTGCTGGTCGTGGAGCTGGAGTCGGTGCGGCTGGCCCGGCGCACCCGCGGCGTCGACGCCGGCCGCAACCCGGTCGCCCACGCGCGGCTGCTGGCCGGGATCGGCTTCCTGCTGCTGGTCAGCGCGGTGCGCCGGGGCACGCGGCTGGCCACCGCCATGGACGCGCGCGGCTTCGACTCCGGCATCCCGCGCACCAACGCCCGCGGCTCCACGCTGCACGCCAGGGACGCGGTGTTCGTGGCCGGCACCGTCGCGGTCTGCGCCCTCGCCGTCACCACCAGCGTGCTCACCGGCGCCTGGGACCCGATCTTCGTCGGCGGCTGACCCCACCCGACGGCCCTCCCCGCGCAAACGGCCGCCGGTGCGCCCGACCCCCCAGCCCTTTCCGCGGAAATGGCCGCCGGAGCACGACCCTCGGCGGCCCTTTCCGCGGAAACGGCCGCCGGTGCCCGACCCCGACGGCCGTTTCCGCGGAAGTGGTCGGGGGCGCGCGACCCTGGGCGGCCGTTTCCGCGGGAAGGGCCGGAGTCAGGTGCGGGAGGAGTGGGCGGTGTGCACGGCGACCGCGCCGAGCAGCAGGGCCCAGCCGAGCTGGACGGTGAGCAGCAGCTGGGTCGGCTCACCCACCAGCAGCGCGACGACGAACGGCAGCGTGCCGACGACGCCGACGTCGAGACCGCGCACCAGCGTCGCGCCCACACCACTGGGCACAGCCCCCATCGGCGAGGACACCACCGGCCCGGACCAGTCCAGCTCGGGCCGGTAGCCGCCGCGCACCGCGGCACCCGCCCAGGCCGGGGCGGCGGCCGCGCCGAGCAGCAACCAGCCCACCGGCAGCCCGGCGCCCTGGCTGACCAGCAGCGCAGAGACGCCGCACACGCCCACCAGCACCACCAGTGGGACGACGGCGCGCGCCCGCACCACCTCCCGGTCGGCCAGCGGCAGCATCCGGTCCGCGGCCGGTGCGGCCTGCGCGTGCCGGCTGGGCTCGCCGAGGGCCACCGCGGCCAGGGCCCAGCCGAGCACCACGGCGATGCCGACCAGCGGCGGGGACTCCCCCAGGCCCTCGGTGCGGGCCACCAGCACCGGCAGCAGGCAGCCCACCACCAGCTGCCCCCAGCGCCACGGCGAGCGGGTCAGCACCGCGAGGTCGGAGGCGACGACCGCCTGTGCCGCGGTGCGCACCCGGCCGAACGCGGCCGGCCGGCGGCCCCGGCGCACCGGCCGGGCCAGCGCCCGCCCGATCGCCCGGGTGTCCAGGGACAGCACCGACGCCGAGGCGTACTGCACCGTCTCCCCGCCGGCCCGCAGCACGCCGGCCCGCAGCCCGGCCAGACCCCGGTCGCCCAGCACCAGGCCCGCGACGGCCAGCAGCGCTGCGGGCACCAGCAGCCACCAGGACCCGCCGGCCACCAGCACCGGCCAGGACGACGGCAGGCACAGCTCCAGCCAGTACGGCGGGTCGCCGACGGCGGCGCCGAGGGCGTGCGCGGCGGTGCCGCCCAGGGCCGGTAGCGCCACGGCCAGCACCGTCACCAGCCCGGCGGCGGCACTGACCCGACCCCCGCGCCCGGCACCCTGGGCGGCGGCCAGCAGCCCGGTGACGGCGGCGCCCAGCAGCCCCGCGCAGGCCAGCCCCAGCAGCACCCCGGTCACGGTGGGCGAGCGCGCCCCGGACAGCACGACCGGCAGCCCGAGCACGACCGAGACGACGACGGCGACCAGGCCGATCCGCCACAGCTCACCGCGCAGCAGGCCCCGGCGGGCCGCCGGCAGCGGCAGCCACCACGCGGCGGCCGGCGGCGTCGCGCTGACCGGGCCCAACTGGTCCAGCAGGCCCGCCAGGGCGGCGGCCACCACCAGGCCCGCGACCGCGGCGCTCACCGACCCGGGCAGCACCGCCGAGACGGTGTCCTCCCGGGAGCGGATGTCCTCCCGCAGCGAGGTGATCGTGCTGCCCAGCGCGGCAACGACGACGGCGGCGCCGGTCACGTAGGAGACCAGGTCGCCCAGCAGGGTCAGCCAGCTGGTGTCGGCCCGCGCCGCGGAGGCCCGCCGGGTGAACCGCCGCACCCCGGCGGCGGTGAGCTCACCGGCCTGGTCGGCGTGGGCGTGCCCGGGCAGTGCGGTGTCCGTGGCTCAGCCCTCGTGCAGCGCGGCGACGGCCTCGGCCGGGCCGGTGAGCCGGCAGGCGTCGTCCCCGACGATCAGCACCCGGCGGGCGAGGGTGGCCAGGAACTCCGGATCGTGGCTGGCGAACACCACGGTCAGCCCGTCGGCGACCTCCTCGCGCAGCCGCTCGGCGAGCCGGCGCCGCATCCGGGTGTCCAGCCGGCGCTCCGGCTCGTCGAGCACCAGCAGCCGGGCCGGCCGGACGAACGCGGCCGCCAGCGCCAGCCGCCGCCGCTGGCCGGAGGAGAGCGCCGAGGGCAGGGCGTCGGCCCGGTCCTGCAGCCCGAACTCGGCGATCTCCGCGGCAACGACGTCCTCCGCGGCGTCGACGCCGTGCCCGCGGGCGGTGAGCAGCAGGTGCTCCTGGCCGGTGAGCGAGGGGAAGAAGGCGTCGTCGTCCAGCACGGTGGCGACGTCCCGGCGGAACCCGGCCTCCCGCTCGTCGACGTCCCGGCCGTCGAACTGGACGCTGCCGCTGATCGGGGCCAGCAGCCCCACCATCGTCTGCAGCACCGTGGACTTGCCGGCGCCGTTCGGGCCGACCACGCCCAGGGCGGTGCCCTCGGTGACGGCGACGCTGACCGGCGCGCACACCGGGTCGGTGCCGTAGCCCACGACGAGGTCGCGGGCGATGATCAACCCCTTCGTCGCCACGCCGGGACTGTAGGCCCTGCGACTGGGCTGCCTGGTGCTGCCGGAGGCCCGAACCACTCGGGACGAGACCGCGCCCGGGACCTCGACCAGTCCCGGAGAGGCCGGTCAGGTCGGCGGCGGGAGGATCGAAAGACACGTCCCCGTCCGCGTGGAGCGGTTGTCGATGTCCCCGTGACCGCCGACCCAGCTGATCGCCGCGTCGCCGGCGCTCGGCTGCGGAGGTCCTCGGTAAAGCGATCCCGCTGGTGAAACAGAAGGCGTCGGCCGCGACAAGTAGTGGATGACACGACCGCGCCACGACCGCAAGGGGCAACGCACATGAGCACGAACGCCGACCCGCTGGACACGATCCTGCGGAGAGCAGCGCCGGTGGACCAGGCGTCACTGGACACACCTGAGGTCCACGATGCCATCGGCGCGATGCTGGCCCAGGCCCACTCCCGCGGGGACGTCGACGGGCAGGACGGGGCCGACGTGCTCCCCCTCACCGGCGAACGCACCGGATCGCGGACCGCAGCGCGACGTCGGACGACAGTGTTCCGCGCCGCCGTCGCGACCTCGCTGGTCCTCGCGGCGGGTACCGGCGTCGCTGCCGCGACCGGCTTCCTCGAGCTGCACACCGGTGTCTTCGGAGAGCCGGGCATGACCGAGAACGACACCTCAGAGCTCCTCCGCGCGGCGTCGCCCGAGGTGCCGGACCTGCTGCGCAGCTACGTGGCGGAGCTGCCCCTGGCACCCGGCTTCGACGCGGAGCCGCTCATCGACCGGTTCATGGCCGGCGACCACGGTTTGGTCCAGGCAGACGGCCTGCGCGGCCAGACGTTCTTCTGGAGCGTCTGCTCGTGGGAACTGTCCTGGCTGGACGCCCACGCGGCGGGCGACGCCGAGGCGCAGGACCGGGCGACGGTGCAGCTCGCCCGCTTCCCTGACGAGCCGGTACTGGGCGACATCGACGGTGCAGGCGTCACTGAGTCCCTGCGGCAGATCGCCGCGGCCGCTCAGGCTGGCGACCCTCGCCCGATCCAGCGCGACACCGACGTCAACTGCGACCTCGACATCGCCAGATGAGCGGCATGCCGCCGGTCGAGGAGCAGATCGCGGCGCTGTACCGCGAGCACGGGCACCGGGTCCTCGGCTACCTGGCGCGGCGCGTGCAGCCCGTCGAGGACGCGGCTGACCTGCTCAGCGAGACGATGCTGATCACCTGGCGCCGCCGCGCCGACCTGCCGGTCTCACCCCACGACGTCCCGTGGCTGTTCGGTGTGGCCCGGAACGTGCTGGCCAACCACCGCCGGTCGACCACGCGGCGCCACACGGCTACCGCGCACCTCGCCAGCCTGCTCACCGAACGTACGCAGCCCTCGGCCGGTGGGCACGTCGACGCAGGTCTCGACGCCCGCCGCGCGTTGGGCCAGCTGTCGGAGGTCGACCGGGAGATCGTCACGCTCATTGCGTGGGACGGTCTGACGTCGGCGGAGGTCAGCATGGTTTTGAACCTCCCGAGTGCCACCGTCCGCACACGGCTCGCGCGATCCCGACGACGCCTGCGGCAGCTCATGAGCGACTACGCCCCGGAGGAGGACCCAGCGCGCATGGTCTAGCTGACCGCACTGGGCTGATCACCGGAGACGACGCCCGTGCCCGGCCGCTCCTGGGCGCGGCCGACGGTCGCCGACCCGACCGGGCGACCTGGATTCGGTCCGCAGCGACTCTCGTGCCTCGGGCGGGCTGGCAGCCAGACCCCTGCCGCGACTGCGCTGGCCGGCCTCGAGTCGGGGTGCCACGCTCGCGGGATGAGCGAGGTGACCGGTGTGCCCGTCGTGCGGCAGGTGGTGCTCGACTGCCGCGACCCGCGGGCGCTTGCGGAGTTCTACCGGGAGCTGCTGGGCCTGCGCTACCGCGCCGGCGACGAGCCGCCACCGCCCGGCCAGCCCGACCCGGCCGGCGCGGACTGGCTGTGCCTGCGCCGTCCGGACGGCGAGCCGTGCCTGGCGTTCCAGGCGGTCCCCGGCCTGCCGGAGCCCGGCTGGCCGGACGGCCCGCACCCGCAGATGCTGCACCTGGACTGCACCGTGCCGACGGTGGCCGACCTGGACCGGGCGCACGGGCGGGCGCTGGCCCTGGGCGCCCGGCTGCTGCGTGACCGGTCGGACGACCCGGAGGAGCCGCTGCGGGTGTACGCCGACCCCGCCGGCCACCCGTTCTGCGTCTTCGTCGTCCCACCGGACTGAACCAGGCCGTTGCTGACCCCGCTCGATGCCGGGCTCGACGATCGGCTTCGAGGTCGGCGAGCTGGTCCTCCGCTTGGTGGGGCCACCTCGCCCTACAACGGGTTCGTCATCGACGATGCCCCTCCTCCGCCGCAGACGCCAGGACGCCCTCGGACGCATGACCCCGATCGAGTTCGAGACGCTGACCCCAGCCGCTCACGCGGCCCTGATCGCCCGATCGATCCAAGTCAACTGACGACTGGGCAGTCCCATTCTCTGTGCGCGCGATGCCGAGACCCGGAGCCCTTGCCCATCTCCCCCTGTAGGAGCTCACCGAGATCTCACAGCTTCTCCACACGCCATGAGCGCGGGTTGCACACATCGACAGAGAGCGGCAGATTGCACGGCGCAACCACCTGGTTGTCACTCTGAGTCCGAGCTTGCAGACCGCAGTGGAGTTCCGGCGATGCATCGTGCGATGAGGTCTTCGATTGCTGGGCTGGCGGCCCCGCTCGTCTCTGCAGGGCGGTCAGCATGGCCGAGCCAGCCTCGGCGTCGGTCGCCGACGGCAACTACGCGGTGTGCGGCTTCGGCACGACGCAGACCGAATGGACCGGCAAGGACCCTCGGACCTGTGGAGGTCAGTACTACTGGCTCTTCGAGAACAACACCCCGGTCCTGAAGATCCAGTACCCCCAGGGGAAGAGGGACGTCTGGTCGGAGATCGAACAGGGTCACGACGCCGTGCAGCAGTGGTGTTCCTCGAACTCGGCCACCTGCACACTCATCACGTCCGTCGGGGTCGCCGTGGTCCAGTCCCTTCTGGACTGGTTGTCCCCCCTGGCGCAACACAGCGGGACGGTGAGCGGCCCGCATCGACGGCCAGCATCACATCAATCGTCAGCTCGCGCACGACGCCTTCGTACTGGAGGGAAGACTGGTGAACACCCTGCCCATGCCGCCGATGCAAGGTGCCGAGAAGCGAACATCGGCCATTGCGATCCTGGGGGCAGTACTGGGATTGGCGATCGTCGCGCTGGTCCCGGCGAGCAACCTCTTGTTGTACGTCGGTGTCGCGCTGATCACCTCGTCCACGATCACGTGCCTGAAGGCGTGGGCACGGCAGCGTCGCTGAACGACTGGTTCTCCACACGCCTCGTGCCGGGCCGCCCACCCAACGCCCACAGCGGCCAGGACTCACCCGACGTCTGCTGAGTTCCGGGGCCATGGCGAGAGCCGTTCGGCGGCGATCGCGGCCCCCAGGCGGTGTCGGCAGCCAGCCAGCGGCGTGCTCCTCCGCGCGGGCCTCCCTCGCGCGCTGGGCCTGCGCCAGGGCGGTGACGGCGGCGTCCTCGGCTGCCAGCGGCACCCACGGCTCACCGACCGCGCGTCCTGCCGTGCCGACGGTGACCCCGGACTGCCGACGGCGACTCAGGGCGGGCCGGCGAGCGCGTGCACGTGCGCGCGCAGCACGGCGCGCACGTGCTCGGCGGGGTACCGGTCGGGCCACAGCGTGCTGTGCAGGGCCAGCCCGTCGACCAGCGGGTACAGCAGGTCCACCGCCGACGCGGGGTCGCGGTCGGGGTGCAGCCCACCGTCCCCGGCCAGCAGCCGCACCGCCGCCGCGACAGCCTGCCGGCTGGCGGCCTCGGCGACCCCGCGGATCTCCCGCAGCGGCCCCTCGGCGTGCGGCCGGCCGAGGAAGGCCAGGTACACCTCGGTCTCGGCCCGGCGCTGCTCGTCCAGCGGCAGCATCTGCTCCAGCAGGAACAGTGCCGCCTCCACACCGGCCAGCCCGGGCAGCGAGACCGCCAGCCGCTCCCCCACCCGGTCGACGACGGCGCGCAGCGAGAACGCGGCCAGCTCGTCCTGGGTGGCGAACCAGTGCCGCAGCGCGCCGGCGCTGGTGCCCGCCTCGGCGGCGACCGAGCGCACCGAGATGCCGTCGATGCCCTCGCGGCGGACCACCCGCCAGAGGGCCTCGGCGAGCTCGCGGCGGCGCGCCTCGCGGTCGACGGTCCTCGGCACGCCCCTTTTCTAACACAGTTGTACTGCTATGGTTCCAGCACAACTGTGTCGGAACGAGGGGGTGCGGGATGATCGCCGCGATCATCGCCTGCGAGATCGGCTTTTGGGTCGTGCTGGGCGCCGGGCTGCTGGCCCGCTACGTGCTGCGCCGTCCGCGGCTGGGGGCGGCCCTGCTGGTCTGCGTGCCCCTGGTCGACGTCGTCCTCCTGGTCCTCACCGCCGTCGACCTCGGGCGCGGGGCAGAACCGGAGTCGGCGCACGGCCTGGCCGCGCTGTACCTGGGCTTCTCGGTGGCCTTCGGGCACGACATGGTGCGCTGGGCCGACGTCCGGGTGGCCCACCGGTTCGCCGGCGGGCCGCCGCCGGCCCCTCGCCCGCCGGCCGGCAGCCCGGCCCGGCAGGCCCTGGAGTGGCGGTCGTTCCGGCTCGCGCTGCTGGCCGCCGCCGTGGCCGCCACGGTGCTCGGCGGCCTGCTGCTGGTCGTGCCGGATGGCACCGACACCACGGCACTGCGCGACTTCTTCCCCGTCCTGGGCGTCGTGCTGGCGGTGTGGCTGGTCACCGGCCCGCTGTGGACCGCCCGCCGCCGGCCGGTGCCCACACCCTGAGTCAGCCGGGCGGCACCGGGCCGGTGGTGGTGCCCGGGCGCAGCTCGACCGGCAGCTCCACGTCGGCCGGGGTGCGCCCGGCCAGCAGCTCGGCCACCGCATGCCCGGCGGCGCGGCCCTTCGCCGCGGTCGGCTGCACGACCGTGGTCAGCCGCACCGGGGCCAGCCACGGCAGGTCGGCACCGTCGAAGCCGGCCACGCTGAGGTCGCCGGGCACCTGCAGGCCCAGGTCCGCGGCAGCCCGCAGCGCGCCGGCGGCGAGCACGTCGCTCTGCGCGACGAGTGCGGTCGGTCGATCCGCGGCGGGCACGTCGAGCACCAGGCGTGCCGCCGCCTCACCCTCCTCGACGCTGTTGCCGGCCGCCTCCACCGCGGGGGCACCCGGCAGCACCGAGCGCAGCCCGACCAGCCGCCGGCGGGCGTCCCGGTACACCCCGCGCGCCAGCCGCTCGGCGTCCACCGGCCCCCGCCGGCCGTCCAGCCGCATCGGCAGCGTGACGACGACGACCCGGGCGTGGCCCAGCCGCTGCAGGTGCCGGGCCAGCTCGGCGCTGCCCCGCTCGTCGTCGATGGCGATCAGCGGCACCCCGGCGGCGACCGGGCCCTCGACGGCGACCAGCGGGACGCCGCGGGCCTGGAGCAGCGTGAACGCCGGGTCGTCCTCCAGGCCGCAGGTGGCGAACACCGCGGCGTCCAGCGGCAACCGGGACAGCTGGGCCGGGCTCGGACCCGAGCGCATGGCGTCACCGGCCAGCAGCAGCAGGCCGACGTCGAGCCGGCTCAGCTCCTCCGTGAGGCCGTCGAGCAGCTGCACGGCCACCGGGTCGCGGAACGCGTACAGCAGGCGCTCGCCCACGACCGCCCCGACGACGCCGGACCTGCCGCTGCGCAGCGAGGCCGCCACCGGGTCCGGGCTGTAGCCCAGCTCGGCCGCGGCCGCCTGCACCCGCGCGCGCGTGGCCGCGGCCACCCGGCCGGCACCGGAGAGCGCCACGGAGGCAGTGGACGGGGACACCCCAGCCCGCGCGGCGACGTCCTCCAGCCGGGCTCGCTGCCGCACCGCACCCTCCGTCCGCCGGTGTTGCCGAATCGGTTTGACAAGGTACGGGACCACCCCCGACAGTGAGTGCCGAATCGATTCGGCACCAGGCTGGTCGACACGTACCGCACCGGGGGACCGCACCGTGGAGCAGCCGACCACCGCCGAGCACAGCGCCGCCCGGGTCGACCGGGCACGGGTCGCCGTCGGGGTGGTGTTCACCCTGAACGGGCTGGCCTTCGCCTCGTGGGCCGCCCGCGTGCCGGCCATCCGCGGCGCGCTGGACCTCAGTGCCGGCGGGGTGGCCCTGCTGCTGCTCTGCGTGTCCTCCGGCGCGCTCGTCGCGCTGCCGCTGTCCGGGGCGCTGGTCGCCCGGGTCGGCGCGTCACGCGCGGTCGTCGGCGGCGTGCTCACGGTGGTGCTGGGGTCGCTGACCATGGCCCTCGGGCTGGCCACGGCCACCGCCGCGCTGGTCGGCGCCGGGCTGTTCGTGCTCGGGCTGGGCACCAGCACCTGGGACGTCGCGATGAACATCGAGGCCGCCGACGTCGAGCGCCGTCTGGGCCGCACGATCATGCCCCGCTTCCACGCCGGCTTCAGCCTGGGCACCGTGCTGGGCGCAGGCGTGGGCAGCGGCTGCGCGGCGATCGACGTCCCGCTGCAGGTGCAGCTGCTGCTCACCACCCCGGTCGTGCTGGGCGCGGTGCTCGCCGCCCGGGCGTTCCTGCCCGTCACCGCACCCCCGGACGACGGCACCGCACCGGCCGGCCCCCGCCCGTCGGCGCTGTCGGCGTGGCGCGAGCCGCACACCCTGCTGCTCGGCGTGATGGTGCTGGCGTTCGCGCTCTGCGAGGGCATCGCCAACGACTGGCTGGCCCTGGCGCTGGTCGACGGCTACGACGCCACCGAGGCGCTGGGCGCCGCGGTGTTCGGCGTGTTCGTCGCGGCGATGACCCTCGGGCGGCTGGTCGGTGGCACGGTGGTCGACCGGCTGGGCCGGGTGGTGGTGCTGCGGGTCAGCGCGGCGGTGGTCGCCGCGGGGGCGCTGGCCGTCGTGGTCTCACCCGGCCTGCCGGGCGCGGTCGCCGGGGCAGCCCTGTGGGGCGTCGGGGCGTCGCTGGGCTTCCCGCTGGGCATGAGCGCCGCTGCCGACGACCCCGCGCACGCCGCCGTCCGGGTGTCGGTGGTCGGGTCGATCGGCTACTGCGCGTTCCTCGGCGGGCCGCCGCTGGTGGGGCTGGTCGCCGAGGGCTCCGGGGTGCGCAGCGCGCTGGTCGTGGTGGTGGCCGCAGCGCTGGTCGGCCTGCTCACCAGCAGCGCCAGCCGCTCCCGGAGGGAGCCGGCAGCCGCCGCTCAGGCCTGAGGGGTGCGCCCGTGGGCACCGGCGTGCGCGGCCAGGACGTCGTCCCGGGCCTCATCGACTCAGCGGGGCCGTTCGGCGAGCACCCAGCGCTGCGGTGGGAAGGTGCGCGGGACCCGCTCGTGCCGCAGCACGCGCAGACCGTCGGCGGTGAACCACGCCGCGAGGTCGTCGGTGCCGGCCAGGTCGCTGACCGCGACGGTCCCGCCGGGTGCGAGCACCCGGGCCATCTCGCCGGCGGCCCGGCGGCGGCCGGCGTCGTCGATGTTGTGCAGGCACAGGCTGCTGAGCACGACGTCGACGCTGCGGTCGGGCAGGTCGAGCTCCCGGGCGTCGACGGTGCGCGCGTCGACCCGGTCGGCGACGCCCTCCAGCCGGGCGTTGCGGCGCAACCGGTCCACCCCGTTGCCCGAGAGGTCGGTGCCGACCCACAGGTCCACGCAGTGCACCCGCCCGCGCGGCACCCGGCGGGCGGCGCCCAGCCCGAGCAGCCCGGCGCCCGACCCGACGTCCAGCACCACCTCGTCGCCGCGCCAGGTCACCGCGTCCAGCAGCCGGTCGCGGAGCAGCAGCTTGCCGCTGCGCACGTAGTCGACGCCCAGCCCGGCCGGCACCAGGGCGCCGGCCGCGGCGACCGCGAGCGCACCCGCCCACCGGCCGCGGCCGGCCCGCGCGGCCAGCACCGCGCCGAGCGACGTCAGCGCACCGGAGCCGGCCAGCCCGAGCACGTAGGGCCAGCCGTCGACGCCGTAGCTCGCGCGGGAGGTCACGCCCGGGGACGCTAGAGCACGCGCGCGCCGACCACGACGGTGGCGCACAGCTCGTCGGAGGTCAGCACCCGGGCGTCCAGGCCGCCGTCCCGGACGGCCCGCACGGTGAGCGGAGCCTGGTCCTGCCCGGTCTCGACCAGCAGGTGTCCCCCGGGTGCCAGCCACTCCCCGGCGCCGGCGGCGACGCGGCGCTGCACGTGCACGCCGTCGTCCCCGCCGTCCAGGGCGGTGTGCGGCTCGTGGTCGCGCGCCTCGGGCGGCATCAGCGCGATCGCGTCGCTGGGCACGTACGGCGCGTTGACCACCAGGACGTCGACCCGGCCGCGCAGCCCGGCGGGCAGCGCCTCGTACAGGTCGCCGACGTGGGCCTGCCCGCCGAACGCGGCGACGTTGCGCCGGGCGTGCCCGACGGCGACCGGGTCGACGTCGGCGACGTGCAACTGCACGCCCGGCACGCGGGCGGCCACCGCGGCACCCACCGCACCGCACCCGCAGCACAGGTCCACCACGACGGCGCCCGGGGCGCAGCGGGCGACGGCCTCGGCGACCAGGAACCGGGTGCGCCGGCGGGGCGTGAACACCCCCGGGCCCACCGACATGCGGGTGCCGCAGAACTCGACCCAGCCGAGCAGGTGCTCCAGCGGCAGACCGGCCACCCGGGAACGGACCAGTCCGTCCAGCTCCGCCGGCGACGCCGCGGCCACCAGCAGCAGGTCGGCCTCCTCCTCGGCGAACACGCACCCGGCGGCCCGCAGCCGCGCGGTCACCTCGTCCCGGACGGCACTCATCCGCGGCTCCGCGCGCAGGTGTGCACCACGCCGCCACGGCGTGCGACCGGCTGGTGCCGCGCGGGGCTGCTCACGGACTGAGTGTTCGCCGCCGGCCGACACCCGGGTCGTCGACACCGGCCGGGAGGCCGTGGTCGACTCGCACGGTGCCCGTACCGCTGACCACCGCCCGGCTGACCCTGCTGCCGTGGGCACTCACCACCGAGGCACACCGGGACGGCCTGGTCACCGCCTGGGACGACCCGGAGGTCTGGCACTGGGTCGGGGCGGGACGCGACGGGTTCACCCGCGCCGACCTCGACAGCGCGATCGAGCGGGCGACCGCGCAGGGCCGGCTGGACGACGAGTTCCTGGTGGTGCGCACCTGCGACGGCACCGTCCTGGGCGTCTGTGGCCTGTACCCGTCGTCGAACGACGGCGGTGACCCGGCCGAGTGGGACCTCGGCTACCGCTACGGCCGGCTGTCCTGGGGCCAGGGCCACGGGTTCGAGGCGGCAGCTGAGGTGCTGCGCTGGGCGCGGGAGGAGCGGGGCCTGCGCCGGGTGGGCAGCAACGCACAGCTGCCGAACGAGGCCAGCCACCGGATCCTGCGGCGCCTCGGCTTCACACCCATCGGCACCCGCCCGGACAGCCGGGACCCGGCCCGCACCACGCTCTGGTATGCCTGGACGGCGTAGCCGGCGGCATGCCCCCTGCTGTCGTGTCACCTGTGGGTGTCGCTTCACCCGCGGGCGTCCAGCGCCAGCCGGACCAGCAGGGTGAGCGGCACCAGCGCCGCCACCGCCCACCGCCGGGTGGAGCGGTGCCCGGGCAGCACCAGGACGACGAACCCCGCCACCAGCACGTCGGCCAGCAGCTGGACCGGCCGGGTGCCCAGCTGCTCGGACAGCGCCTGCGCCCACAGCCGGCCGACCGCACCCCGGGCCAGCGTCACCGCACCCGCGAAGGCCAGCAGCAGCCCGGGCAGCGCGCCGGCCCGCCGCGTCGCCGTCCAGACGGTGACGCCGAAGGCCGGCACGGCGGTGACCGAGAGCAGCAGCCACAGCGGCAGCTGCACGCTCCAGCCGAAGTCGAGCACGCCGGCCGCCCAGGAGTAGTAGGCGACCGTCATGGCGCAGAAGAACACCGCCGACCGGACGGCGGCCGCCCGCGCGCTGCCCGCGCCCCGCGCCAGCAGCGCCACCGCGAGCACCCAGGCCGCCGGTAAGGTGCCCAGGTCGGCGGCCCACCGCCACGGCGACTCGTCGGCCGCCTTGGCCGCCGCACCGGCCAGGGCGCCCAGGCCGGCGAGCAGCACCAGCAGCCGCCGCTCCCCCACCGCCGCGGGTGGCCGCACCCGCGCCGGGTCGATGGAGCTCACGACGCCGGCCCGGACCAGTCCACCCGGTCGAGCAGCGCCCGCAGGCGCCGTCCCCGCTCGGGGTCCAGCTGGGCCACCCACGCCACCCGCCCGGTCAGGTGCGCGCGCAGGTCGGGGTGCTCGGCCAGGTCGCGCGCCGACGGGCCCCGGCGGGCGGCGTTGAACAGCTGGGCGCGCAGCGCGTCGTACTCCGGGCGGGGCACGGTCGGCCGCTCGTTGACCACGATGCCGGTGACCGACTGCCGGCTGCCCCGCCCGCGCACCCGCGTCTTGTCCACGTTCAGCCGGAAGCCCTCCTCGCGCACCACCGCACCCACCCCGCTGATCAGCGGGCCCGCCCGGAACCGCCCGGAGAAGGTGAGGTCGTCGGCGTACCGCGTGTAGACGGCGCCGACCGAGCCGGCGTACCCGGCGAGCCGGCGGTCCAGCCGCTGCGCGCACAGGTTGGCCAGGTGCGGCGCGCTGGGGCTGCCCTGCGGCAGGTGCGGTGCGGCCAGCGCCCGGCGCAGCGCCGACCGCTCCTGGTCGTCGCCGCCGGCGGGCATGGCCCGCAGGTCGGCGACCGGGGTGGCCACGGTGCAGATGCCGGCCAGCGCGGAGGCCACCGGCTCGGGGTACCCGGCGGTGCGCAGCACCCAGTACACCCGGCGCACGTGCACGGTGGCGAAGAACGACAGCAGGTCCATCGAGACGACGACGCCGGCCCCGACGTGCTGCCGCGCCCCGGTCAGCGCGCTGCGCCCCGGCACGAAGCCGTGCGCCGCGGGGTGCGCCGGCACGGGTGCCAGCACCTGGTCGAGCACGAGCCGGTGCACCCGGCGCAGCCGCGGCGTGGGCACCTCCAGCAGCCGGGGCGTGCGGCCGGGCCGGGGCAGCCAGGCGCGGCGGTAGAGGTGCAGCCGGCCCGGCGGGTCGAGGCGCTGGCGGCCCTGTCCGTCGGCGTACCAGGCCACGTGTCCCGGGTCGACGTCCAGCAGCCGGGCCAGGTCCCCGAGGTCGTCCAGCGGGACGACCGGCCAGCGGGTGCGGCCCATCGCGGTGCTGGCGGGCAGCCGGCGCACGACCCGGACCGGCGCCCGGCGGCGCCTGCCCCGGGCGGTGACCGTCGGGTTGCCGGCCAGCAGCCCGGCCTCCAGCGCCGAGCTGGCCGCGAGGAACCCGGCCAGTTCGCCGGGGGCGTCCCTCGGCGGCTCCTGGTACGCCGTCGCCGCGGTGACGGCGACCGCCGCCAGCCAGGGCGGCCGGGCGCCGATCACCAGCTCGGCGCGGGCCAGCAGGGCCGAGGGCAGCCACACCGGTGCGCCGAGGAACGCGTCGGCGAGCGCCCGGGCGACCTCCTGGCCGCGGTCGGTGCTCACCGGGCAGGGGGTGCGGTGGGGCGGTTCGGCCAGTCCCGTCGTGCGGGCGTTGACCTGCGCGGAGCGCAGCGACACGCCTGCGTCGTGGTGGTGGAGGCTCCCTGCCGTGCCCGGGGCTGCCCCGGAGCTGCCGGTCCGCAGAGCGGTCCGGCGACCTCGACCCGTCCCCACCGCACGCGAGCACCCTCTCACCCGGGGCCGACGATGCGCCGCTTTCCATGAGGTGCATCACAATGTGTTTGGGAACTGGGTGATGAACGCAAGCACCTGCCGACGGGTCATGGCGGCGGCACCCGGAACGAGGCAGGGAGACCAGGTGGCCGGGAGGGCAGACCGGCGCCTGTGGTCCCCTGCTGCGGCCCCCGCGGTCGGGGCGGGGTGGAGCTGGTCACTGGCCCGGGTGAGCGACCTGCCCCGCGTGCGGGCCGAGCTCCGCCGTCACCTGGTCGGCGCCGGGGAGCACCGCGATCCGGACGCGGTGGCCGACGCGACCGACCAGCTGGTGCTCGCCTTCGACGAGATGTCCAGCAACGCGCTGCGGCACGGCGGCGGCGGGGTGGTCTCCTCGGTGCGCGGTTGCACCGGCGGCTGGCTGGTCGAGGTCTGCGACGACGACGCCCACACCTCGCCCACACCCGCCGTCGACCGCGACCCCAGCCAGGGCGGGCTCGGCCTGTACCTGATCGCCGAGCTCGCCGTCGACCACGGCTGGCAGGTGCGCGCCGGGCACAAGGCCGTCTGGGCCGTGCTGCCCTGGCCGGCACCCGCGCCCCCCGCCTGACGGCCCCGTCCGCCCGCGGCGGGACGGGGCCGGGCGCGGTCCGTCAGGCGGCGGGCGTCACGCCGAACGTCGCCAGCCAGTCCTGCACGACGCCGATGTCCACCCGCTGCAGGCCGTCGATGTACCGGCAGTTGTCGGTGCGTCCGTAGCTGGTCACCGTGACGATGTCGCCGTCCAGGAACGACGGGCCCCCGGAGTCACCGAAGCAGGAGCCGCCGCCGGCGCGGTTGTCGTTCTCGTTGCCGTTGGTCTGCAGGATCTGCGGCGTCAGCTTCTGGCCGATCGCGTCGGTGTAGCGGCGCACGATCGGGTAGCTCATCGGGGTCGGCTTCTGCGGGCCGGCCACCGGCTTGCGCACCTCGGTGCCGTAGCCCACGACCGTCACCGCCGTCTTGTTCAGCGCCGGCTGCGCCACCTCGTCGAGCGCGCCCCGGTCGGCGATCGACGCCGGCGTGATGCCCGCCACCGGCTCGGCCAGCTGCACCACGCCCACGTCGTTCCAGTTGTCCAGGTCGGTGAAGTCGGAGTAGGCGGGGTGCGTCGACGCGGTGCCGATCCGCCACTCCCCGTCGTCCGCCCCGAGGTCGCCGGGCTGGAAGCCGAGCGCCGGGTCGGCCGCGGTCGGGATCTCGGCGGCGGCCTCGGTCGGGGTGCGGGCGACGTCGGGGTCGAAGGTCACGATCGTGCCGCCGGACGTGCCGAACGTGCAGTGCCCGGCCGTGAGCAGCACGTCGGGCTGGACCAGCGTGGCGGTGCAGCGGTACCGCACGCCGTCGTCGTAGAACAGGATCAGCCCGACGTTGGAGTACCTGTTGGCGAGGTCCTCGGTGCCGCCGGTGATGGCGCCGGCCGTGCCCGGGGCGACCAGCCCCGCGGCGACCAGTGCCGCGGTCCCGATGGCCAGAGTGGTGAGCCTGCTGCGCATGTGCGTGTCCCCTGTGTCCGCTGTGCACGACCGGTTGGTGAGCACATCTGAGGACATCGGCGAAGCAGTGTCAACGCCGGGGCCCGGTCAGCGCCCGGCGGCGTACCCCTGCATGCCGCGCGGGTTCGCCGCACCGCGCAGGACGCCGGTCTCCGGGTCACGGGAGACCGCCGACAGCCGGCCCAGCGACCACGGCCCGGACACCGTGACGTCGTGGCCGCGGCGGCGCAGCTCGGCGATCACCTCCGGCCCCACCCGGTCCTCCACGACGACCTCGCCCGGTGTCATGTCCCGCGGGTAGAAGGACGACGGGAAGCTGGTGGTGTGCCAGGCCGGGGAGTCGATGGCCTGCTGCAGGTCCATCCCGCCGGCGGTGTGCGCCAGCCAGAAGCACAGCTGCCACTGCTCCTGCTGGTCGCCGCCGGGCGTGCCGAACGCCAGCGCGGGCACCCCGTCGCGCAGCGCGAGCGACGGGGTCAGCGTGGTGCGCGGCCGCTTGCCCGGCGCCAGCGAGTTGGGCAGGCCCGGCTCCAGCCAGAACATCTGCCCCCGGGTGCCCAGGGCGAAGCCCAGTGACGGGATGACCGGGGAGCTCTGCAGCCAGCCCCCGGACGGGGTGGCGGAGACCATGTTGCCCCAGCGGTCGACGACGTCGACGTGGCAGGTGTCGCCGCGGGTGGTGCCCTGCGGGGTGACCGACTGCTCGCCGGTCCGGGAGTCCACGCCGGGGACGACGTCCGCGTCGGCCCGGGCGACCGTCGGCTCCCCGACGCCGGCCGCGGCCGGTCGTGACGGAGCGGTCCCGCTCGCGGCGCGGACGGCGAGCTCAGGGAGCCGTGGCGGGCGCCCGTCGGGTGACCCGGGCCGCAGCTCGGTGCTGGCCCGTTCCCCGATGAGCGCCCGCCGCTCGGCGGTGTACTGCTGGGACAGGAGCGCCTCCACCGGGACGTCCACGACGTCCCCGCCGAGCGGCCCCCAGGTGCCGGGGTCGCCGTACCAGGCCTCCCGGTCGGCCATCGCCAGCTTGACCGACTCCACACAGCTGTGGATCAACTCGGCCGTGACGAAAGGCGTACCGGGTGACCGGTCGGACGACCCGACTGCCGGATCACCGTCCAGCATCGCCAGCGCCTGGAGCAGCGAGGGTCCCTGCGACCAGGGGCCGGCCTTCGCGAGCGTCCATCCACCCCGGTCCAGCGTGACCGGTGCCTCGTACGTCGGCGTCCACCCTGCGAGGTCCTGCCCGGTCAGAAACCCGGTGTGCGCACGACCGGAGTCGTCCATCACGGGGTACCGGCAGAACTCGTCGATCGCCTCGGCGACGAACCCCTGGTACCAGGCAGCCAGTGCCGCGTCGATCTGAGCCTCTCGGGTGGCACCGCGCGCTGCGACGAGCAGTCGGCGGTAGGTCGAGGCGAGGACCGGGTTGCGGAACAGGCGGCCGGCGGCGGGGGGTGCTCCGTCGGAGGTGAGCCAGGTGGCGGCCGAAGTGGGCCAGTGGGTGCGGAAGTGCTCGGAGACCGAGGCCACGGTCGCGGCCACCCGCGGGTGCACGGGGTGGCCGGTCTCTGCGTACTCGATGGCGAAGCGGAGGACGGCGTCCAACGGCTGGGTGCCGTGGTCGCGCAGGAGCGTCAGCCAGGCGCCTACGGCGCCCGGGACCGTCGCCGGGAGGAGTCCCGTCCCGGGGACCAGGTCGAGGCCGAGATCGCGGTGGGCAGCGATCGTCGCAGCGCTCGGGGCTGTCCCCTGACCTGCCAGGACGGTGGGCCCCGACCCGGCCCCGCCCGGCTGCCCCCGCCCGTCCCCGCGGGCGAAGAGGACGGGGACCTCCCCGCCCGGGCCGTTGAGGTGCGGCTCGACGACCTGGAGGGTGAAGCCGGCAGCGACTGCCGCGTCGACGGCGTTGCCGCCGCCCTCGAGGACGGCCATCCCAGCGGCGCTGGCGAGCCAGTGCGTGGAGGCGACCATGCCGAACGTGCCCGAGAGTTCCGGTCGGGTGGTGAACACTCCCGCACGATAAGCGTGACGACGGCGGACCGTCGGGGGGCGGGCAGGCCACAGGCCTGCAGGGTCGGCTGCGGGGCCGCGGGCGGGCGGTACGGCTGGTGCGAGGCGTGGCCGGAGGGCTGCCACACGTCGCGGGCGGCCATCCGCCCGGTCCACTGCACCGGCGGGTGCGCCGCGGCACGGCCGGCGAGCAGGCGTGCGGTGCCGGCCGGCGACGCCGGGGCGCGCAGGGCGGGCGCCGAGGGTCGCGGCGCGACGGTGGTGTGCCGCAGCGCGGCCGGGGCCGGGCGGGGCACGACGCGGGCGGGGGCCGGGGCCGGCGGCGCGGCCGGCACCAGCCGGGTCCCGGACACCGCGGCGTCGTGCCGGGCGGGGGCCGGGGCCAGCGGCGTCGGCGAGCCGGGGCGCAGCTGGAACGGGCTGGTCACCCCGCCCTGCCCCCGGACCCCACCCGTGCCCGGCGACCGGAACGGGCCGGGGCGGCGGTCCCGGCGGGTCACCCACACCTCGCGCCGGGACAGCCCGGCCGGCCAGCCGGACGAGCCGGCGGGGACGGCCGCCTTCGCGGGCGGGGGCGTCAGCGGGGCGCTCGGCCGCTCACGGACGGGGGCGGGGTCGTCGTCGTCGGGGTGCCGGTGCCGGGCGGTGACCGGGTCGGGTCCGTCCAGCACGAGCCGGTGCACGACCGGCTGGGGGGGCCGGTTCCAGGCCAGCCAGGCGCCGTCCGGCCCGGAGCCCCAGGAGCCCAGGGCGCGCCAGCCGCCGCGCAGCCGCGCCGCCAGCCCGCGGCGCGGGGTGGCGTGCACCGTCGGCACGGCGTGCCGGGCCGGGGTGCGCGTCCCGGCGTCGGTGCCGCGGGAGAGCACGGTGGACCCGGAGGGCGACCAGGCGGGGACGAACACCGCGGGCAGCTGCTCGGGCTGCAGCGGGCCCCGCTGGCGCTGGGCCAGGGCCGGCCGGGCCGGGCGGGCCTCGGCCGGGCGGGCCGCCACGGTGCGCGCCGGGACCCACGGGGCGGGCGCGGCGCGGCGCCGGTCCGGGCTGCTGGTCACCGGCGCACCGGTGGTGCCGGTACGGGGCGCCGCCGGGCGGGGGCGGCGGGCCTCGGAGGGTCGGGCGAGCACGGCGGCGCCGTCGGTCGCTCCTGCTCGGCCCCCGGACCCCGCCCTGGCCGAGCCGTCCCGGCGGGTCGCGCCGGTGCGCTGGGCGTGGCCGGGGGTGCGGCCGCCGTCCGGGGTGCCGGTACCGGAGAGAGGCGTGCCGGACGAGGTCCGCGGCCGGGGTGTGGCCGTGGACAGGTCGCCCGTGGGGCTGTCGGTGGTGCGGCGGATCGCCATGGCGTTCTCTCCGGGGAAGAAGTGGCCGCAGCCGGGGAAGGGACTGCGGTCGAGGAGAAAGATAGGGATCCGGACACCCCGCGCTCGCCTCCTGGGACACGCTCTGGAAGGCGCGTGACCCAACCGTTGTGCCCGCCCCGCCGGCGGGCCGGTGAGCGCCTCCCCCGGCACCCACAAGTCGACTTGCTCGCCCCCGACCTGCGGTTTCATCGGTCAGCGACGGTCGGTCACCCCGGCGGCACGTACCGGGTCCCGGCGTGTCGGGTCTCGTCCGGGGCGCCGCGCGGGCCGGCCCCGGCCGACCCGGGCCCGGCGCGGCAGGTCGCGGGTGGGGGCGGCCGGACCCGTGCGCGCGGCCCGGCCGTGGCGGCGCTCTGGTGGGATGGCCGCGTGACCTCCCGCATCCCGCTCGTGATCGACACCGACCCGGGCGTGGACGACGCCCTCGCCATCCTGCTGGCCCTGGCCAGCCCGGAGGTCGACCTCCGGCTCGTCACCACCGTGCACGGCAACGTCGGCCTGGCGCAGACCACCGAGAACGCGCTGCGGGTGCTGCACCTGGCCGGGCGCAGCGACGTGCCGGTCGCCGCCGGCGCCGCCGGGCCGCTGGTGCACCCGGTGCCCGAGCGCGCCGGGCACGTGCACGGCGTCACCGGCCTGGGCGGCGTCGAGCTGCCGCCGTCCCCGGCGACGGTGGACCCGCGGCCGGCCGTCGTCGCCCTGGCCGAGCTGCTGATGAGCTCCGACGAGCCGGTCACCGTGGCACCGGTGGGCCCGCTGACCAACATCGCCCTGCTGCTGGCCGTGTACCCGGAGGCGGCGGCCCGGATCGGCCGGCTGGTGTTCATGGGCGGCTCGGCGACCCGCGGTGGGAACACCACCGCCGCCGCCGAGTTCAACATCTGGGCCGACCCGGAGGCCGCCCATGCGGTGCTGACCTCCACGCTGCCCACCGTCATGGTGGGGCTGGACGTCACGCTGCCGACGGTGCTCGACGACGCCGGCACGGCCCGGATGGCCGCCGGTGGACCGATCGGCGCCCGGGCGGCGGCGATCCTGGGGCACTACGCGGACTTCGCGCGGACCGCCTACGGCGTGGACGGCGTGGTGGTGCACGACGCACTGGCGGTGACCGAGGCGATCGTCCCGGGCACCCTCACCACGGTGCGCCGCGACGTCGTCGTGGACACCACGCAGGGGGCCGCCCGGGGGCAGACCCTGGTCGACCGGCGCCGGGTGTCCGACCGGCCCAGCGCGGTCGAGGTCGCCGAGCGCGTGGACAGCGCCGCCGCCGTGGAGTTCCTGGTGACCCGGATCGCCGGGCTGACCGGCTGACCGCCGCGCCCCGGCAGCGGGCAGCCCGGGTGGCAGGCGGCAGGGCCGCGACGCACGATGGGGGCACGGTCCGGCGGCACGCCGGACGCGGCCGCAGCCTCCAGGAGGCCCGTCATAGCGACGACCAGCACGGACCCGCACGACCTGCCGTTCTCGGTCGAGCTCCGGCACCCGGACGACGGGGACGTCGTCGCCGCGGTGGCCGGGGAGCTCGACGCCGCCACCAACCCGGCCCTGCAGCAGGCGCTGCTGCGCGCCCTGCGGGAGGCGCGCGAGGTGCTCACCGTCGACCTGGAGGGCGTGACCTTCTTCGGCTCCGCCGGGGTCACCGCACTGGTCTGGCTGAGCCAGCACCCCGAGGCGCACGGCAAGCACGTCCGGGTGATCGCCACCAGCCGGGTGGTGACCGGACCGCTGGAGCTCACCGGGCTGCTGGCCAGACTCGACGTCCAGGGCATGCCGCCCGCCGGTCCGAGTACGACGTGAACTCGCCGGGCAACCGAGACGTTGCGGGTCCGGTGGAGCGCACTTAGATTGGGCGCCACCCGTCGGTCCGGGCCAGCCCACGGCCCGACACCGGCAGGACGAGAGGCGAACCACCCGTGACCGAGGCATCCGGGCCGCACCACGACGGCGGCCGGGTCGACTTCCTGCGGCTGCTCGCGGACACCGACGACCTCACCGCCTTCCTGCAGCAGGTGATCCAGGACGTGGTCGAGCACACCCCCGACGCCGCCTCGTGCGGCCTCACGCTGGAGCGCAACCGGCACGGGGTCACCGTGGCCAGCAGCGACGAGCTGGCCTCGCACGCCGACGCCCTGCAGTACGACGGTGACACCGGCCCCTGCCTGGACGCGATGCGCAGCGGTGCCGTGGTCACCGTGGACGACATGGCGGCCGAGCGGCGCTGGTCGCCGTTCCCGCAGCGGGCCAGCGCCGTCGGCGTCGCCGCCTCGCTGTCGCTGCCGCTGGTGATCGGCCAGGAGGGCCGCGGCGCGCTCAACCTCTACGCCCGCCGACCGCACGCCTTCGGCGCCGAGGACGAGGCGCGGGCCCGGCAGTGGGCCGACCAGGCGACCGGCGCGCTGGTGGTGGCGGCCCGGCTGGCCCGGCACCAGGACACCTCGCGGCAGATGGCCGAGGGCATGGAGAGCCGCTCGACGATCTCGCGTGCCGTGGGCCTGATCATGGGCCGGCAGGGCATCTCGGCCGACGCCGCCTTCGACGTGCTCAAGTCGACGTCCCAGCAGACCAACACCAAGATCCGGGACCTCGCGGCGCGCTACCTCGCCGACTACGAGGACCGGCTGCGCACCGGGGCCTGACCACGTCCCGCCAACTCGGTGGCACACGACGGGTGTGGGCTCGCCACAGCGGGTAGTGCGCTGGTGCCCCACAGTCTCGTCACCAGGAGTTCATCCCATGGCCCGCAACACCCTCTCCCGCCAGCTGCACGACGTCGGTCTCGCGGCCTGGTTCGGCGGCACGCTCGCCAACGCCGTCGCCCTGAACGCCGCGGCGGCCGAGGCCGGCAGCGACTCCCGCACCGGCGCCGTCGCCAACGCCGGCTGGGACCGCTGGACCCCGGTCAACGCCCTGGCGATCGGTGCCCACCTCGTCGGCAGCGTCGGCCAGCTCGGCGCCAACAAGACCCGCATCGCCCAGCAGCAGGGCGTGGCCGGCATGTCCACCGCGAAGACCGCGCTGACCGTCGCCGCCCTCGCCGTCACCGGCTACAGCCGGGTGCTCGGCCAGCGCGTGTCCGCCGCCGGCGCCGTCCCGTCCAAGTCGGGCACCAAGCCCACCAAGCGCACCCGCTCCGACGCCGCCGCAGCCCAGGCCCAGCTGGACAAGCTGCAGTGGGTCATCCCGGCGCTGACCGGTGCGCTGGTCGCGATCAGCTCCTACGCCGGGGAGCAGCAGCGCCCCGAGGAGGTCATGCGGGGGACGGTGCTGAAGAACAACACCGCCACCGACAGCACGGTCGCCGCCGGGGCGGCCACCACCCCGACCACGGTCAGCTGACCTCCGGCGGACCAGGGGAGAGCGGACCGTCCCCACTGCGGGGGAAGCAGGGGACGGTCCGCTCCTGCCCAGGATGCGGTGCACCGCGGCCCGAGAGCAGGGCCGCGGCACCCTCGTCACCCCCGCGGGTGAGCGGGAGCGGGTGCAGCCCGGCGGCTGGGCCCGGCGTCTCAGCCGCGCCGGTTGAGGAACGACATCGCCGCCTCGCGCAGGCTCCTGGTCGGCCGCAGCCAGGCACCGTCGACCGGCAGCGCGTCCAGCCGCACCCGGTCCAGCGGGGCCGCGAAGGCGCCCGGCACGTCCTCGATGTCGATGAAGTGCAGCAGCTCCGAGCTGATGGCGTAGCCCGCCACCTCGCTGAACGCGACCACGACGACCTCGGTGCCACCGCGGGCCAGCTGCTCCAGTGGCTCGGCGAAGTTGCGCCCGTCCCCGGAGAAGACCACCAGCCGGCGCAGCTCGTGGCTGTGCGCCCGCACGTCGATGTGGTCGAGCATGGACTGGTCGATGTCGTCGTCCGGCTGGCTCTTGGGCCGGGCGAAGACGGCGTACCCGAAGCTGCGCAGCGCCTCCACCCAGCGCTGCAGGGACGTGACGTGCTGCGGCGGCACGTTGGCGAACACGCAGGCCTCGACCTCGGGCGCCCCGGGTGCGTCCGGGTCGCCGGCCCCCTCGACGAACCAGGACGCGATCGCGTCGAAGCGCGGCCGGGACGCCGGGGTCGGCCGGGCGCCGATCACGTTGGCCAGCGTCATGTCGATGTTCGGGGCGTCCCAGACCAGGAGGTCGAGCGCGGCGCGCCCACCCCCGGTCGGGTCGTCCCGCTGCCCTGCACCGTCGTCGACGTCAGTCACCACCGCAGTCTGCCCGACCGGACCGCCCGGTGCGGACGACCGCCGGCGCCGACGCGCCCGCACTGGGGTCAGGCGGTGTCCAGCCACGGGGACGGGTCGGCCACCCGCGCCTTCATCCAGCGGCCCAGGTCGGCGGCCGGCATCGCCCGGGCGAACAGCCACCCCTGTGCGTAGTCGCAGCCGGCCTCGCTGACCATCCGCAGCTGGTCCAGGGTCTCCACGCCCTCCGCCGTCGAGCGCAGCCGCAGGCTGTCGGCCAGCGCGACGATCGCCGACATGACGTCGACCCCGTCGGAGGCGCAAACACCCTGCAGCAGCGACCGGTCCAGCTTCAGGGTGTCCATCGGCATGGCGAGCAGCCGGGCCAGGGTGGACCAGCCGGTGCCGAAGTCGTCGATCGCCAGCCGGACGCCCATGGCCACCAGCTCGCGCATCTGCTCACCACCGCGCACCGGGTCCTCGGCGATGCTGGTCTCGGTGAGCTCGAGCACCAGGTGGTCGGCCGGCAGGTCGTGCGCCGACAGCGCCCGGCGGACGTCGGCGACCAGGGTCCCGGAGCTCAGGTGGCAGGCGCTGATGTTGATGCCCACGCTCACGTCGACGCCCTCGACCGCCCACTCGGTGGTCTGCCGGATGACCTCGTCGAGCAACCAGCGGGTCATCGGCACCACCGCGCCGGTCTCCTCGGCGACCGGGATGAACGAGTCGGGCATCATGAGCCCGCGCTCCGGGTGCCGCCACCGGATGAGCGCCTCCAGCGCGCTGGCCTTGCCGCTGGGCAGGTGCATGATCGGCTGGTAGTGCACCTCGAGCTGGTCGTAGGTGGCCGGGTCGGCCAGCTTCGTGGCGACCTCCAGCCGCCAGCGCGCGGCGTCCCGCAGCTCGCGGGTGAACAGGTGGACGCGGTCGCGGCCGGCGCCCTTCGCCGCGTACAGCGCGGCGTCGGCGTCCCCGATCAGGGTGTCGGCGTCCACGCTGCCCGTGCGGCCGGCGGAGCTGGCCACGCCGATGCTCGCGGTCAGCGACAGGCGCATGCCGGCCAGCGCGAACGGCTCGGCGAAGGCGCCGCGCAGGTCCTCGGCGAGGGCCAGGCCGCGTTCCCCGTCGCAGTCGTAGGCCAGCACCAGGAACTCGTCGCCGCCGAGGCGGCCCATCACGTCGCTGACCCGGGCCCGGCGGCCCAGGCGGTCGGCCAGCACCCGGATGAGCAGGTCGCCGACCTGGTGGCCGAGGGAGTCGTTGACGGTCTTGAAACCGTCGACGTCGAGGTAGAGCACGGTGCAGGGCTGCGGCCCGGAGAGGGCATCGGCGACGAGCCCGTACAGCCGGGCGCGGCTGGGCAGGGCGGTCAGCGGGTCCAGCCCCGCCTGCCAGGCGCGCGTCTTCTCGTCCGACACCCGACGGGTCACGTCGGTGTGGGTGATCACGATGTTGCCCGCGTCGTCGATCCGGGAGGCCTCCAGGTGGAACCAGGCACGGCCCGAGCGGATGGAGCAGGAGTACTCGTACTGGAAGCAGGCGGTCGAGCCGTCCATCACCGCGGAGAGGCCGGCTCGGATGGCCGAGCAGTCTGAGGTGGGCAGCACCCGGGCCATGGCCGCGTGGTAGTCCGCACCCTCCCCGCGGCGCTCGACGCCCTTCGGCAGCAGCGCCTCGCCGGCCTCCCACCACGCGCGGTTGGCCCAGCCGATGAGCCCGCCGGGTTCCATCACCACTGTCGGCGAGGGCAGCGCGTCCAGTGCCGCGCTGCCCAGGTTCGGCTCATGCATGTCCGGGCTCGCCACCTCGACGGTCAGCACGACGACGTCCGCCGTCGCATGACGCGGGCATGCGGCATCGGAGTTCCTCGGATGTCTGCCTCCCCGGCCGTTCCCCCACCCCGTGTGGCGTCGGATCTGTGGGGATCCGAGGCCGGGCCTTCCTGGCAACCTTCGCGCGATCTCAGGGAGTAAGGGAGCGGCAACGCGCTGTCGCAGCGTGTTGCATACAGAGCGTGAGTGGCATGGCCGACCTGTGCGACGAGTCACGCCCCAGGAGTCACATCCATGTAGTTCGTCGTGGGGTGCGGTCCCGGTTCACCCGTACGCTTGCGGCCCCGGGGGTGGCTCCGCCGGGGTACCCGGGCGACCCGGGTCCATGGTCACCAGCCGGTGCAGGGCGAGCTGGGCCAGCGGTGTGTAGCCGGCCAGCACGGGCAGCGGACCGCGCATCCGCAGCCCGGTCGTCGACCCGCCCCCGGGTGCCCCGGCCACCCAGTGCTCGAGTGTCAGCCGGACCGGCCCGGCCTGCACCTCCCAGGTCCACGAGCGGGCGGCCCCGTCGACCTGGAGCACCGTGAACGGCACCCGGACGGCGAGCGGACCGTGCACGCGCCCGGTCACCCCCGGGGCGATCCGCGGCGCGCTCGCGTCGGCGCCGAGGATGTGCGGCGACCACTCCGACCAGCGGCGCGGCAGGGCGTAGCGCTCCCACGCCTCCGCGGGCGCGACCGGGCCGGTGGCGTGCAGCGTGAGGGTCGATGCCATGACGGCATACTGCCCACGGACGTCGCCCCGGCAACCTGCGCGGTCGGCGTCCCCCGTCCTCCCTCCTGCGGTTCGTGACCCCGACCGTCAAGATGGGGGCCCGGTCGGCACCGCGCCGGCCGACCGTGGCCGCACACCGTTCCCGGGAGGCTCAGCAGATGGCCCAGTCGAGGTGGTCGCCGGCGCCGGTCCCCGCCGTCTCCGGTGACGTGTGGCGGTGGAGCCTGCCCGCCATCAGCCACCTGACCCGGGTGCGCGGCGATCTCCGGGCCCGGGTGACCCACCCCTCGGTGATCCTGAACAGCTCCGAGGACGCCCGCGACGGCCTGTTCCTCGTGTTCGAGGAGCTCGCCTCCAACGCGCTGCGGCACGGCGGCGGCGAGGTCACCGCCCTGGTCGTCGTGGAGCAGGACGGCTGGCTGCTGAGCCTCAGCGACGAGGCCCCTGACCGCCCGCCGGTGCCGGCCGTCGACCGGGACCCCTCGCTCGGCGGCATGGGCCTCTACCTGGTGGCCGAGCTCGCGTGGGCGCACGGCTGGTGCGTGGACGGCCGGCGCAAGGACGTGTGGGCCCGGCTGTCGGCCGGGGTGCCGGAGTCGCAGGACGGCCCGCCCCCCCGCGAGGCGCGCCTCGACCCGCCCACCCCCCGGCAACCCCGGCACGACGAGGACTGAGCGGGCCGCTCAGGCCGGCGGGCCACCGGCCAGCAGCGACCGCAGCAGCTGCATCGCGACCGTGACCGTGCGCTCCCGCACGGCCTGGCGCGAACCCGGCACCACCAGGGACCGCTCGCGCGTCCCGTCCGGGCCGACGGCGCACAGGTGCACGGTGCCCACCGGCTTGGCCTCGGAGCCGCCCCCCGGCCCGGCGATGCCGGTGACGCCCACCCCGACGTCGGCGCCGAACGTCTCGCGCGCCCCGGAGGCCAGCGCGGCCGCGACCTCCGTGCTCACCGCGCCGACCCGGGCCAGCAGCTCGGCGGGCACGCCGAGGAGCTGCTGCTTGGCCGGGTCCGCGTAGGCCGTGACGCCCCCGAGCACCCAGCCGGAGGAGCCCGCCCGGGCGGTGAGCCGGGCGGACAGCAGCCCGCCGGTGCACGACTCGGCCGTGGCGACGGTCAGCCCGCCGTCGGCCAGCGCCCGGGCCACCAGGTCGTCCACCGTGGACCCGTCGGTGGACACCAGCGTGCCGGCGTACTCGTCCCGGACCGCGGCGAGCAGCGCGTCGTACCGCGGCTGGGCGTCCGGGGCGTACCGGGTGACGATCTCGAGCTCGCCGTCGCGCAGGCAGGTGGTCACCTCCAGTCCGTCCAGCGCGCTCTCCAGCCGGCGCAGGGTGACCGCGAGCGTGCTCTCCTGGGTGCCCCACAGCCGGATCGTCTGCTGCCGCAGCTCGACACGCGCGCCCAGCGCCGCCTGCACCGTCGGGTCGGCGACCGCGTCCGGCCACATGCCCTGCAGCTCCGAGGGCGGGCCGGGCAGCACCAGCACGAGCGGCCCGCTGCGCCCGGCGGCCGGCGGCACGACCAGCCCCGGGGCGGTGCCGACCGGCTCCAGCACCGTGGAACCCGCGGGCACCCGGGCCTGCTTGCGGACGCCGGCCGCCGCAGCGGCCGGGTCCACCCGCCAGTTCCGCCGTGCGCTCAACCGCTCGACGACGGCCGCGATCCGGTGCTCCAGCTCGGGGTCGACCTCCGACGGGCGGTGCTGCCACGTGCCGACGACCTCGGCGGTGAGGTCGTCCGCCGTCGGGCCGAGCCCCCCGCTGGTGACCACCAGGTCGACCCCGGTGCCGGCCAGGAAGTCCAGCGCCGCCCGCACCTCGCCCGGCCGGTCGCCGACCACCACCACGTGGCCGACGTCGACACCGAGCACCCGCAGCTGCTCGGCCAGCCAGGGGCCGTTGCGGTCGGCCACCCGCCCGGTCAGCACCTCGGTGCCGGTCACCACGATGCTCGCCCGCGCTGTCACCCCTGCGACCCTAGGCTCCCCTCCCCCCGCCCCCCGCCGAGCAGGCACCACCCCTCGCGCCCTCCCGCCAAGATGGCCATCTTGGCGGGGAGTTCGTGTCGGTTCCTGCGCCGACCGACCGGGCGGGCGGACGGGAGGCGGCGGGGTGGCGGGTGCGGGGGCCGTTGCCAGCCGACGTCGATACGGTGGTCCGACGACCCGACCCGGACGGGGGCGGGCACGCCCGCCGCCGGTCCGGGGCGGTGAGGTGGAGAGGACCCGAGTGACCCAGCCCCCGCGCGACCGGCCCGCGGACGACGAGCCGCACACGCAGTCGATCGCCGTCCAGAAGGCCGCTCCCGCGCAGCCGGGTCCCCCGCCGGACGGCCCTGCGCCGGGCGCGTACCGGTCCGACGCCGGCCCCGCGGCGGGTGACCCGGCGTCCGGCGGCTGGTCGCCGGGCGGCTGGCAGCAGGGCGGGTGGCCGCAGGAGGGTGGTCCGCAGGGCGCCTCGGCGTACCAGCCCGGCGGCCCGACGCACCAGCCCGGCGGTCCGGGACCGCAGTCCGGCGGCACCGGGCAGTACGAGGGCACGGGTCCCCGGTACGGGGGGCCCGGTCCTCGGTCCAGCGGGCCGGTCCCCGTCGTGCACCCGTCCGCCGGGACCGTGCCCGGGGTGCCGGCCGGGTACCGGTCCGAGGTGCCGTCGGGTCACCAGCCCAGTGGCCCCGTGCCGGACCACCCCGCGGGGACGGCGTGGCCCGACCCGGCCGCCGGCCCGCCGTTCGGCGCCCCTGACGGCGCCCCTCAGCGGGGGCAGGACCCGCCCACCGCCGTCCAGCCGGCGGTGGGCCCCTGGCAGCAGCCGACCGACGTCGTGCCGCCGTCCCCGCCGGGCTGGGGCGCGCCCGGGCGTGAGCACGTGCGGTCCACCGGGCCGGTCGACCAGGTGCCGGTGCCCCCGGCGCTGCGCCCGGGCCGCGTATCCGGGCCGGCCGACGCCGGCGAGGGGTCCCCGCGCGCCCGGGACCGTGCGGCCCTGACCGGTCTGGCCCTGGCCGCGCTGGCGCTGGTGGTGCTGCAGGTCGGGCTGTCGCTGCGCTTCGACGACGGCCCGCGGCTGTGGGAGGTGCTGCCCACGTGGTCGGCGTTCGCCACGGTGGCGGTGCTGCTGCTCGCCGTCCCGGTGGCGGCGCGGTCGGGTCGGGCCGGTGGCGTGGGAGCGGGCACGGCGTGGCAGGTGGCCGCGGGTGGGGTGGCCTGCCTGGCGGCCTTCTGGGTCCTCGTCGTGCTGCCGTTCGTGGCCAGCGACCGCGGGTTCACCCTCACCGCGGCGCTGGCGCTGGCGGCGGGTGCACTGTGGCTGTCGCCCGGCCGGACGCGGTGACGCCGGCGGCCCGGCGCTGGCTGGCCCTGGCCGCCGTGCTGGCCGTCGTCTCCCTCGGGCTGCCGTGGACCGCCGCCGGCACGGTCGGTGCCGCCGCCCCTGCCCGGGCCCTGGTGGTGGGTGCCGGGGTGCTGGCCGTGGTGGGCCTGCGCACCCGTGCCCCCGCGGCGCTCACCGCGGCCCTCGCCGTCGGGGTGTCCGGGGTGCTGCTCGGCGGGCTGCAGGTGACGCCCGGCCGGCTGGTCCTGGCTGCGGCGGTCAGCTCCCTGGCCCTGGGCCTGCGCGGCGCCCGTCCGGCTCTGCTGCGCCGCGGCTGACCGCGGGGGCCAGCGCCGGGTCGTCGCGGTGCACGCGCAGGGCCAGCAGGGCGACGTCGTCGTCGGTGCCGCCGGACAGCTCGGACAGCAGCTCGTCGCAGAACCGCTCCAGCGGCAGGTCGCGCAGCTCGGTGACCCGGTCGACGAGCCAGGCCGCGCCCTCGTCCAGGTCCGGCCCGCGCCGCTCGACGAGCCCGTCGGTGTAGAGCAGCACCGTCGACCCGGGCGACAGCAGCAGCTCGTGGTCCGAGCGGGCGGCGTCGGGGTCCAGGCCCAGCAGCAGCTCCGGCCGGGTGTCCAGCAGGCGGACCGCACCCGCGGGGTCCACCAGCAGCGGCGGCGGGTGGCCGGCGTTGGACCACCGGAGCCGGCGGGGCCCACCGCCCGTGACGGGACCGTCCGGCTCGGCCTCGATGGTGGCCAGCAGCCCGGTGGCGTAGGTGCCGACGGCGAGGTCGCGCATCGCCCGGTCCAGCGCCGAGAGCACCTCCGCCGGGGTGCCGGGCAGGGCCGAGGCGATGCCGCGCAGCACGTTGCGCACCTGGGCCATCGCGGCCGCCGCCTCCTGGTCGTGGCCCGAGACGTCCCCGATGACCAGGGTGGTGCGGCCGTCGGCCAGCACGAACGAGTCGTACCAGTCGCCGCCGACCTGCGCCTCGCGCGCCGCGGGCAGGTACCGGACGGCGATCTGCAGGTGCTCCGGTTCCGGGGGCTCGGTCAGCAGCGTGCGCTGCAGCGCCTCCGCCAGCCCCCGGACGACGACGAGCGTCTCCCGCTCGGCCTCCCGGACCCGCAGCCGGTCCAGGGTCTGGGCGCACTGCACGGCGAAGGCCACCATCAGCTCGCGGTCGGCGGCCGGGAACTCCTGCGGCGCGGCCCAGCCGAGGGTCAGTGCCCCGAGCACCCGGTCACCCACCCGCAGCGGCAACGACGCCCACGCCTGGCACCCCGTGGTCCGGGCCACCTCGGCCATCGCCGCGCAGTACGCGAGGCTCTCCGCCGCGTCGCGCAGCAGGACCGGGCGGCCGGTGCGGGCCGCCACGCTGGCCGGCAGCGGACCGTCCAGCGGCAGGTGGGCGTACAGCTCCTGCGCCTCGCGGCCCAGGCCGTCGGTGATCACCATCTCCAGGACCGGCCCCCGCCGCACGGCCACCGCGCCGCCGTGCGCGCCGAGCGCCGACAGCCCCCGGGTCATCACGACGTGGGACAGCTCGGCGACGGACTCGGCGCCGGCGACCTCCAGCGCCACGGCCGCCAGCGCGGCCAGCCGGCGCGCGGCGGCCGCCTCGGCGTCCCGGGCGTGCTGGAGCTCCACCCCGCGGGCGTACAGGCTGCTCTCCGCCTCCACGACACGCCGCCGCCACGCCTCCCCCCGCGCCGCCTCGTCGACCCCGCGCGCCATGTCGGTGACGTACTCGGTGATGTCCTCGACGCGCTGCAGCAGGTGCCGGCAGCGGCCGAGCTCGTCGGGCACCGGGATGCTGGTCAGGCTCCAGAAGCGCGGCGTCGTGCCACCCGCCCCGTCCGGGACGGCGTACTCCTGCACCGGCATCGTGTCCGGCCGGCCGGTGTCCCGGGCCCGCTCCAGCGACACGCGCACCGGCGACCCGCCGTCCGGGGCGGTGACCGGGCTGCCCGGGAACACGTCGACCAGCTCGTGGCCGACCAGCTCGGCCAGGGTGCGCCGAACGGTGCGCAGGTAGGCCGGGTTGGCGTCCAGGACCACCAGGTCGGGATCCAGCACCAGGTACGGCGTGGGCATCGCGAGGAACACGGCCGCCCGGTCGGCCGGCGACAGCGCCGCCACCGGACGGCGCCCGGCGGCCGGTGGCGAGGGCGGCGCCGGCCGCCGGCGCCCGGCAGCCGCCGTGCGCACCCGCGCGGCGGATGCCCGCACCGCCCGGAGCAGCCGCGGTCGGCGCGCAGCCCCGCGGTCGGCGTTCAGCGGCCGTTCCCGTTCCCGTTGCCCCTGCCGTTCCCGTTGCCGTTGCCGTTGCCGTTGCCCGGGCTGTCGTCCTCGTCCTCGTCGCCGTCGTCGCCGCCGTCACCGCCGCCGTCGTCCCCGGTGGCGGTCGGGGGCGCCGGGGCCGGTGCGGGAGCCGGGACAGGGGCGGGCTCGGGGGCCGGGACCGGGGTGGCCCCGAGCGAGGTGCCGGTGGTCGCACCGACCGGGGCACCGGGGTCGGTGGTGGCGCCCGCGGCGTCGTCGACGGGCACCGCGTAGCGCACCACGACGGTGTCCCCGGCGCTCAACGGCCGGCCCACCGGGTCCAGCGAGGTGACCAGGTCCGGCGCCCGGTCCGAGCGGGGGTCGGGCACCGGCTGGACCTGCAGGCCTCGTGCCTCCAGGTCGGCGGTCACCTCGGCCAGTGGCCGGCCGACGTGGTCGGCCGCGGCCAGTACGGCCGCGGCGGACGAGGAGGGCGCCGCCCCGGTGGCGGCCGGCGTGCGGGCGGGGGTGCCCGACCCGGCCAGCAGCAGGACGGTCGCCGCGCCACCGACCAGCACGGCCAGCACGGCAGCCAGGACGGCGACCGTGCGCCGGCGCACCCGGGACGCCGCGGCGTCGGCCTGGCTGTCCCGGGGCTGCGGGGTCTCCCCGGTCGTCGTGGCCAGCTCGGAGAACAGCGGGAAGGTGTCCGTCGGCCCCGGTCCGCCGCCGGTCAGTGGGATGCCGGGCGCGCCGGCGGGCAGGGCCGCCGCGGGCAGGCCCCCCGTGGGCAGGGCCGCCGCGGTCAGGGCGGCCGCCGTCGGGGTGGTCTCCGTCGGGCTGGCCGCCCTCCCGGGGGGCGGGCTCGGCACGGGCGCGTCCGCGGCGGCCGGCGACACCTGCGCGCCACCCGCTCCGCCGGGCAGCGGTGCCCCGGCTCCGTCGGCCGTGGGCAGCGGAGCCGGGCGGGACGGAGCCGAGCGGGACGGAGCCGGGCGGGACAGGGCCGGCAGAGGCAGGGCCGGCAGCGACAGGGCCGGGAGGGGCCGGCCCGCGCGCACCGCGTCGACGGCGGCGACGAAGGCCGCGCCGTCCGGGATGCGGGCAGCCGGGTCCTTGACCAGGCACGCGTCGACGAGCTCCCGCACGCCCGCCGGCACGTGCAGCGGCAGCGGGTCCGGCCGGCTGCGCAGCTGCATCAGCGCGATGGCCACCGAGTTCTCGCCGTCGAAGGCCCGCCGGCCGGCGAGGCACTCGTAGGCGATCATCCCGAGGGAGTAGACGTCGCTGGCCGCCGTCGCGGGCAGCCCCTGGGCCTGCTCGGGCGAGAGGTACTGGGCGGTGCCGACCACCTGGCCGGTGCGGGTCAGCGGCACGCTGCCGGCCGACCAGGCGATGCCGAAGTCGGTCACCTTGACGGTGTCGTCCGGGCACACCAGCACGTTGCGCGGCGTCACGTCGCGGTGCACCACGCCGGCGGCATGGGCCGCGGTCAGCGCGAGCCCGGTCTGGCGCAGCAGGTGCAGCGTCCGCTCGGCAGGCAGCCCGCCGGACCCGTGCAGCACGTCCGACAGCGGCACGCCGTCGACCAGCTCCATCACCAGGTACGCCACGTGCTCACCGGAGTCGCCGGCCGGCTGCTGCTCGCCGTAGTCGAAGAGCGCAGCGATGTTGCGGTGCCCCACCGCGGCGGTGTGGTGGGCCTCGCTGCGGAACCGGCTCAGGAACACCGGGTCACCGGTGTACTCCGAACGCAGCACCTTCACCGCCACCGGGCGGCCCAGCAGGGCGTCCCGCCCCCGCCACACCTGGCCCATGCCGCCGGTGGCGATCAGGCTCTCGAGCTCGTACCGGTCGCCCAGCACCCGGACCGGGACGCGGCGCACCGGCTCACCCATGCCCGCTCCTCGTCCGTCCCAGCCCCGCACCGGTGCACAGGTTGCCACGTCGGGCGCCCGCCGGCCGCCCCACCCCGCGGTGTGTCCCCGCCGGTGTGCGCGGGTCCGCCCACGACCAGGGCTCAGGCGAACAGCGCGCGCCCCCACCAGTCGTCCGGCCCGGTGACGCCGGGCGGGCAGGCGAAGACCGCCGAGGAGGTGTGCTGCACGTACTCGTTCATCGCGTCGTCGCGCAGGTTCTGCTGCACCTGCACGAACCCGGTCGCGGGGTCGCGCTGGTAGCAGATGAAGAACAGCCCGGCGTCCAGCCGGCCGAGGCCGTCGGACCCGTCGACGAAGCTGTACCCGCGGCGCAGGATCGCCGTCCCGGAGTTGGTCGGGTGCGCGAGGAACACGTGCGAGGTCTGCGGCACCGCGAACTCGCCGTCGACCTGCTTGGTGAAGTCGACCGGGTCGAACTCGGCCTGCTGGCCCAGCGGGGCACCGGTGCCCTTGGCGCGGCCGATGGTCTGCTCCTGGTCGTTCAGGGTCGCGGTGTCCCACTGCTCGATCCGCATGCGGATGCGGCGGGCGACCAGGTAGGAGCCGCCGGCCAGCCAGTCCTGGTCGTCGTCGCCGACCCAGACGAACTGGTCCAGCGTGCTGGTGTTCTCCGCCTTGAGGTTGTCGGTGCCGTCCTTGAAGCCGAACAGGTTGCGCGCGGTGTCCTGCCCGGTGGACGTCGACGACGTGCGGCCGAAGCCCAGCTGCGACCAGCGCACGCTGATCACCCCGGCGCCCAGGCGGGCCAGGTTGCGGATCGCGTGCACCGCCACCTGCGGGTCGTTGGAGCAGGCCTGCAGGCAGATGTCGCCGCCGCTGCGCGCCGGGTCGATCGCGTCGCCACGGAAGGACGGCAGCTCGACCAGCGGCGCCGGACGCCGGTCGGCCAGCCCGAAGCGGTCGACGCCGTCCGCGGTGGTGAACAGGGTGGGGCCGAAGCCGACGGTGAGCGTGAGCCCGGCCGGCGGCAGGCCGAGAGCCTCGCCGGTGTCGTCGGGCACGTCGTACTGGCCGCCCCCGACGGCCCCGACGCTGCCGGCGTCCAGCCCTGCGGTCATCCGCCGGGCGGCCGTCGTCCAGGCCTGGAGCATCGCGACGAGCTCGTCGCGGTCCTCGGTGATCACGTCGAAGGAGACGAAGTGCAACCGGTCCTGGGCCGGGGTGACGATCCCGGCCTGGTGCGCACCGGTGAACTCGACCGCGCCGGTGGCCGCTGCGGGCCCCGGTGCGCCCTCGTCGGCGGTGGCCCGGCCGATGACCCCACCGGCCGTGCCGGCCACCAGGACCCCCGCCGTACCGGCCCCGGCCAGGCCGAAGAACCGCCGCCGGGACAGCCCGGCGGCAGCGTCGTCCCCGGTCGCGTCGCGTCCCGGTCCCCAGCCCCTCATCGCTGGGCGACCACCGCGGCGACCTGGCTGACCGACTCGGTCAGCGCCGTGATGCTGTCCGACAGGCCACGCAGCTGCTCCTCGCTCAGCTGGTCGTACAGCGTCCAGCCGTCGCCGACCTGGTACTGCGCGAGCTCGGCCTGGGTGGCGGCGAAGCGCTCGTCGATCTTGCCGACCAGCTCGGGGTCGGCCTCCTCCAGGTACGGGCGCAGCGCCTGGACGGCGGCCTGGGACCCGTCGAGGTTGGCCTTGAAGTCCCAGAGGTCGGTGTGCGAGTACCGGTCCTCCTCGCCGGTGATCTTGCCGGTGGCGATCTCGTCCAGCAGGGCCTTGGCGCCGTTGGCCAGCTGCAGCGGGTCGAGGGTCTCCTCGTTGGCCAGGTCGACGATCTGCTGCACGTCGCTCACCAGCCGGTCGGCGTAGGGGCCCATGTCGGACACGTCGCCGGCCTCCCACAGCGCCTTCTCGATCCGGTGGTAGCCGGTGAAGTCCTCGCCGGGGGCCTGGTCGCCCTCGCGGCCGTCGATGATCGGGTCCAGGTCGCCGAAGATCTCCGCTACCGGCTCGATCCGCTCCCAGTAGGTGCGGGCCACCGGGTACAGCGTCTTGGCGCCCTCGATGTCACCGGCCTTGACCGCGTCGGCGAAGGCGGTGGTCTGCTCCAGCAGCGCGCCGGTCTGGCTCTGCACGTAGCGCTGGTAGTCGGCACTGGCCTGGGAGAGGGTCTCGTCCTCCGACAGCGTCTGCGACTCACCGGAGACGGTCAGCACCGAGCGGATGCCGTCGCCCACCATGCCGGGCTTGCAGGCCGTCTCGTAGGAGCCGGCGGGCAGCTCGACGAGCAGGTCGCGAGCCACACCGGGGGCGATGTTCTCGACCTCGGCCATGACCCGGTCGCCCTCGGCGTAGACGTAGAACTCGGTGACCTTGCTGCCGGAGTTGGTCACGGTGAACTGGTGCGTCCCGGCCTGCAGGTCGGTGGTGGCGACATCGCAGCTGTCGTCGCTGGCGGCCACCGCGATGTCGTCGGCGGCCGCCGAGGAGGTGTCCCCGGACCCGTCGGAGCCGCAGGCCGCGAGCAGCGTGACGCCGGTCAGGGAGAGGGCGGCCAGGACTGCGCGCGAGCTACGCAGGTGCGTCGACATGCGGGGAGGACTCCGTCGTGGTGGTGGGGGTGGCCGGGGTTGCGGTGGCCGGGGTTGCGGTGCGGCGGGCGGTGCGCCCGGGCAGCAGGAACAGGGCGAGCACCGGCACGAGGTAGGCCACGTAGGCCACCATCTCGAGCACGGTCGGCGCCGGGGTGATGTTGAGGACGCCGGCGATCACCGCGCCGTACCAGGAGCTCGGGTCGAGCGTGCCGGAGATGTCGAAGGCCGTGGTGGTCAGGCCGGGCAGCACGCCGGCCTCCTGGAAGTCGTGCACGGCGTACTTGAAGATGCCGGCCGCGACGAGGACCAGCAGGGCCCCGCTGACGGTGAAGAACGCCGACAGGTTGATCCGCACGGCACCGGCGTACAGCGCCACGCCGAGCACCACCGCGGTGGCCAGGCCGGCGAGCAGGCCGAGCAGCGGGCTGCTGGTGGTCGCGCCCTGCGCGGAGGCGAAGAACAGCAGCGTCGTCTCCAGCCCCTCCCGGACGACGGCGAGGAAGGCGATGCCGACCACCGCGCCGATGCCCAGCCCGACGGCGTCGTCCAGCTTGCCGCGCAGCTCGCCGGACAGCCGGCGCGCGGTGCGGCGCATCCAGAACACCATCCAGGTGACCAGCGCGACGGCGACGGTGGAGGTGATCGCGTCGAACAGCTCCTGCTCCGGGCCGCCCAGGACGGTGGAGGAGACGTAGCTGAGCAGCCAGCCGAAGCCGATGGACAGCGCGGCGGCCGCGGCCACCCCGGCCCACATCGGCGGCAGCTGGCGCCGGCGCCCGGTCTTGACCAGGTAGGCGACGAGCACGCTGATGATGAGGACCATCTCCAGGCCCTCGCGCAGACCGATCAGGTAGCTGGCGAGGAAGACGTCGCCCATGGCCGCACCTCCCGTCCCTCCGTGGGTCCCCGTCGCCCGGCGTAGGGCAGGCTGACCTCAGTTCGCGGACGACCGTACGCCCGTGTCCCCCGTCGCGGGAGGGAACGCCGCGACGTCCTCCCCCACAGGCGCGACGGCCCCTGCAGCTGGCAGCAGTCGCGGTGTGACGCGCTGCCACGGCGCACCGCGGACAGTCGCCGCCGGGCGGACGTTGCACCCGGCTTGACACCCGCGGCGCCCCGCTGTGACGGTGCTCACGGAGGTCCGGGCCGGTTCCCGGCCCTCCCGTCCCACTGTCGAGACCCTGCGAGAGGTGCCCTGTGGCCGATGTGCCCGACCTGACCGAGCTGCTGGCCGGCGCGCCCACCAACTGGGGCAAGTGGGGCGACGACGACGAGGTCGGGGCGCTCAACTACCTCACCGCCGAGGAGGTGCTGCGCGGTGTCGCGCACGTGCTGACCGGCGAGGTGTTCACCCTGCAGCGGCTGATCGGCGACCCGAAGGGCGACCCGGTGTGGCCCGGCCGCACGCCCGCCGAGCGCACGATGCTGCTGGACGAGTCGACCTGGGACTCCGACGACGCCCCGCAGTACCCCGGCGGCCTGCACTACGCCGACGACAAGATCAACGCCTTCCTGCAGGGCTCCACGCAGTACGACGCGCTGGGCCACCTCTGGTACGGCGGGAAGATCTGGAACGGCTACGACGCCCGGACGACGGTCGGCGGGCTGGACAAGGCCAGCGTCGAGCCGATCGCCCAGCGCGGCGTGGTCGGGCGGGGCGTGCTGCTGGACATGGCCCGCTTCCGCGGCAAGGCCTCGCTGGACAAGGGCGAGACGTTCACCCACGAGGACCTGCTGGCCTGCGCCGAGGCCCAGGGGCACACCATCGACAAGCGCGACGTGCTGGTGGTGCGCACCAACTTCCTGCAGCAGTTCTTCGAGCAGGGACCGGCCTTCTACGAGGGCTTCAACGAGCCGGGCCTGGTGTACAGCCCGGAGCTGGTGCGCTGGTTCCAGGACATGGAGATCCCCAACCTGGCCACCGACACGATCGCCAACGAGGTCACCACCGACCCCAACAACGGCGTCGCGCTGGTGCTGCACAACGCCCTGATGCGCAACCTCGGCGTCACCCTCACCGAGATCTGCGACCTGGAGACGCTGGCCGACAGCTGCGCCGCCGACGGCCGGTACACGTTCCTCTACGCCGCCGCCCCGCTCAAGGTGCACCGGGCGACCGGCTCCCCGGTCAACCCGCTGGCGATCAAGTAGGTCCACCCCCGCCCACCAGCGGCCACTTCCGCGGAAACGGCCGGCACCACCGGCGGCCACTTCCGCGGAAACGGCCGGCTCCAGCAGCCACTTCCGCGGAAACGGCCGGGGCGTTGGGGGGCGTCCTCGCGGGCGGGGCCGGACGGCGGGCGGGCCGGGGAGCGGTGAGAGGGTGGCGGGCATGAGCGCACCGGAGCGGGTCGGCGTCATCGGCGGCGGGCGGATGGGGGCGGGGATCGCCCAGGTCCTGCTCGGGGTGGGTACCACCGTGCACCTCGTGGAGGCCGGCGACGCGGCCGCTGCGGCCGCCCGGGCACGGGTCGCCGACGGCCTGGAGGAGGCCGCCCGCCGGGGCAAGCTGGACGGCGGGGTGGACGATGCGCTGGCCCGGCTGCACATGGTCGACTCACCGGCCCTGCTGCCGGCGGACACGGGGTTGGTCGTGGAGGCCGTGCCGGAGCAGGTGTCGGTGAAGCTGCAGGTCCTGCGCGCCGCGGAGGAGGCACTGGGCCCGGACGCCGTGCTGGCCACCAACACCAGCTCGCTGTCGCTGACCGAGCTGGCCGCCGCGCTGGACCGGCCGGCCCGCTTCGTGGGCATGCACTTCTTCAACCCGGTGCCCGCCTCGAAGCTCGTCGAGGTGGTCGTGGCCCCGGAGACCGCCCCGGACGTCGTGGAGACGGCGCGGGCGTGGACCCGCCGGCTGGGCAAGACCGACGTGGTCGTGCGGGACTCCCCCGGGTTCGCGTCGTCCCGGCTGGGCGTGCTGCTCGGGCTGGAGGCCATCCGCATGCTGGAGGAGGGCGTCGCCGACGCCGAGGCCATCGACACCGCGATGGAGCTGGGCTACCGGCACCCGATGGGGCCGCTGCGCTCCACCGACCTGGTCGGCCTGGACGTGCGGCTGGCCATCGCCGAGTACCTCACCGGCACCCTGGGTGAGCGGTTCGCCCCGCCGCAGCTGCTGCGTGACAAGGTGGCCGCGGGCGAGCTGGGCCGCAAGAGCGGCCGCGGCTTCCACACCTACTCCTGAGCACAGAGAGGACGCCGGTGACCGAGCCGACCGTCACCCGCACCGACGCAGACGGCGTCGCCACCATCACCCTGCTGGCGCCGGGCCTGTCGCACCGGTCGCGGGCCGAGCTGACCGCGGCGTTCACCGCCGTCTCCGCCGACCCGACGGTGCGGGCGGTGGTGCTCACCGGCGCCGGCCGGGCGTTCTGCGTCGGGCAGGACCTCGGCGAGCACGTGCAGGCCCTGCAGGGTGACGCCAGCACCTCGCTGAACGTGGTGTCGGACTCCTACAACCCGCTGCTGCTGCTCGTGGCGAGCCTGCGGGTGCCGCTGGTGGTGGGCATCAACGGCGCGTGCGTGGGCGCCGGGCTGGGGCTGGCCCTGGCCGGTGACCTGCGGGTGGCCGCGGCCGGCGCGAAGCTCGGCACGGCGTTCGCTGGCATCGGGCTGTCCAGCGACTCGGCGCTGGCGTCGCGGCTGGTGCACTGCGTGGGCGGCTCGCGGGCCACCGAGCTGCTGCTGTTCCCGGACACGTTCACCGCCGAGACGGCGGCGCAGTGGGGCCTGGTGCACCGGGTGGTGCCCGCCGACCAGGTGCTGGTCGAGGCGCAGGTGCTCGCCGGCCGGCTGGCGCAGGGCCCGACCGCGGCCTACGCGGCGATCAAGACGGTGCTGGCGACGGCGGCGACGGACTCGCTGGAGGACACCCTCGCCCTGGAGGCGCGCCTGCAGCAGCAGCTGGGCAGCACCCGGGACCACCGCGAGGCGGTCGAGGCGTTCCTGGCCAAGCGGGCACCCACCTTCACCGGGTCCTGAACCGCGCGGTGCGGTCACGCGGGCCCGCGCACACCGGGTGCCGACGCGCGGGGACCGCGTCAGGATCGGCGCCCCGGGTGTCAAGGACGCGTCACGAACCGGTCCGGGGGCCGGCGCCGCGCCCATGCTGAGCCCATGAGCGCACCGATCCTGCTGGTCCGTACCGCCTGCTCACCCGGCTACGTCTCCGGCCACAGCCGTCGGTCCGGCACCGGCGCCGACGCGGTGGTGCACGCCGTCGCCGTCCACCGTGACCCGGCCGAGCTGCTGGCCGAGCCCGAGCTCGCCGTCTGCGGCGCCATCGTGCTCGTGGACGCCGAGGCGCCCACCGGTGCGTGCACCGCCGCCCCCAGCTGCCCGGAGTGCCAGCTCGTGACCGGGGCTCTGCTCCGCCGACGCTGACCCGACGCCGTCAGGTCACGCCAGGCCGGGCCGCGCCGCGCCCGGCCGGGGGGCTCAGGCGAGGACGGTGCAGGTGGGGCAGACGTCGCGGGTCGAGACCGGCCACGGCTGGTCCGGGACGACGCGGGCGAGGGTGCCGCAGACGGTCAGCTCGCAGGCACCGTCGATCTCCGACGGCGCGCGGTGCACCTCGACGGCGTGCCACAGCGCGCTGGTCGGCCCGTGGGCCCGGCTGCGCGCGGCGATGAACGTGGTGGTCAGGGTGGTCGTCACAGCAGAGGTGTCGGCGCGGCGCCGGTGGTCCTCGACCCGGAACGGCCCGTCCCACCCGAGAGAGTCAGACCGACACTCGTCAGTGTTTGCCACTCAAGGTCCGGTCACGGCGCGTCGTGGCGCCCCCACGTGACCGGCCGCACAGCACGGACACGACGTGTCCGGTACGCCCGCTGTGCACCGGCTGGGTGCACGATGCCCCCATGGAGCTGACCAAGTACGGCCACGCGTGCGTCGTCCTCAGCGAGGGCGAGCAGCGGCTCGTCATCGACCCCGGCGCGTTCACCGACCCGGCGGCGCTGGAGGGTGCCGGTGCGGTGCTGGTCACCCACGAGCACGCCGACCACGTGGTGCCCGATCGGCTGCGCGCGGCCCTGGACGCCGACCCGGCGCTGGAGGTCTGGACGAACGCCGCGGTGGCGGCCCTGCTGGAGGGCGCCGGCACCCGGGTGCACGTGGTGGGCGCCGGTGACGCGGTCACCGTGGCCGGCTTCGAGGTCACCGTGCACGGGGAGCTGCACGCGGTCGTGCACCCGGAGATCCCGCGGATCACGAACATCGGCTTCCTGGTGGGGGGCGAGGTGTTCCACCCGGGCGACGCGCTGACGGTGCCGGACGAGCCGGTCACCACGCTGCTGGTCCCGGCGTCGGCCCCGTGGTCGTCGACCGGCGAGCTGATCGACTACGTCCGCGCCGTGGACGCCGACCAGGCCTACGGCGTGCACGACGCGCTGCTCAGCGAGATCGGCATCGGCCTGGTCGCCGGGCTGCTCGGCGAGCGGGGCCCGGGCACCTCGACGCCGTTCACGACGCTGGCGACGGGCGAGACCGTCACGGTCTGACCTTCCCCCGGTCCGCGGACGCTGCCGGGCCCGGAGCGGTCCGTGCGGCTCGGCTCACCCCACGGGCCGGGTGCACCCGTCAGCTGCGGTGCGCGGCGCCCTCCCGGTTGGCGGCGGCCTTGAGCCGGTCGGGCAGCAGCCGGTTGGCCATGCCCTGCGCCTTGACCGCCAGGGAGGCGGCCAGCACCTTGTCCCGGTGGGCGAACAGTGCCTCGACGCCCTGCTCGGCGACGGCCTGGGGCGTGTCCTTGGGGCCCGTGCCCATCGCGGTGTCGGTCATCCCGGCCCGCTCGAAGAACTCGGTGTCCACCGGGCCGGGCATCAGGGTGGTCACCTGCACCGCCGAGTCCTCCAGCTCCGCCTGCAGGGCCTCGGCGAAGGACTGCAGGAACGACTTCGAGGCGTTGTAGACCGACTGGTTGCCGCCGGGCATGGTGGCGGCGATCGACGAGGTGATCAGCAGGTGGCCCTCGTCCCGGGCGACCATGTCGCGCAGCAGCAGCTTCGCCAGGTGCACGTTGGCGGTGACGTTCAGGTCGATGACCGAGAACTCGTCGGCGAGCTCGGTCTCCACGAAGGGCCCGCCGACGCCGATCCCGGCGTTCAGCGCGGCAGCGCCGACCGGCCGGCCGAGCGTGACGACGGCGGCCCAGAGCTGCTCGACGCCCTCGTGCGTGCGCAGGTCCACCTGCACGGGGTGGATCTCGGCCCCGACGTCCGGGATGTCGTGGGCGGCGGTGGTCAGCTCGTCGTCCTCGGCGGTGACGACGAGGTCGTAGCCGCGCTGCGCGAACTGCTTGGCGATCTCCAGCCCGATGCCGCTGGAGGCACCGGTGACGAGGGCGAGGGGGCGGTTGTCGGCCGTGTTGGCGGTGGGTTCGGTCATGCCGGCGTGGCTACCCACCCGGCGCGGGGTCACGCAGGTGGTTCAGCGCCGCCGCGGGATCGTCGCCCAGACCGACTTAGTCTCGCCGTCGGGCCACCAGCCGTGCTCGGTGGCCATGTCGGCGATGATGTACAGCCCCAGGCCGCCGAGGGCGGGGTCGCGGCCGACGGCGGGCGCCGGCGCCCGGGTGGCCGCGTGGTCCTGGACCTCCACCAGCCAGTGCCCGGGGGCCTCCCGGACGCACGCCTTCACGGGTGCCCGGCCGTGCCGCAGGGCGTTGGAGGCCATCTCGTCGAAGGAGAGCACCACCTGTTCGGACACCTCGACGGCGTCCCGGCCCTGGATGCGGGCCCGGAGCTCGGACCGGGCCTGAGGCAGGTCACCGAGCTCGTCCAGGTCCCAGTGCCAGCCGCCGACGCTGTCCGGGGCGACCCGGGAGGGCCACGGGGTCCCGGAGGGCTCGCTCACGTGACCTCCCTCCGCTCGCGCCGGGCGACTCGGGAACACCGGGCCATGAGCTCCCACCATCGCACAGTCCCGCGCTGACCTGGGACTCCGACCCCAGGTCACCGTCGGCGCGGCGTGCCGTGCGGGCGGCGGACCGGCCCTGCCGCCGCCGGTCGCGGGGACGGCGGGCCGGGTGCGCACGGCTCAGTCGGTGAGCGCGGCCACGTGGTCGTCGACCTTGGCGAGCTCGGCGGCGACCAGCCGCCGCACCATCCGGGCCATCGACGTGCGCTGGACGAGCCGGACGACGCGCCCGGTGCCGGTCGGCTCGTGGGTCACCGTGATCGTCACCCGGGTGCTGCCCGTCGTGGCGCCGTCGGCGAGCTCGATCCGCGTCGTCCACACCTCCGGGGTGAGCGACAGCCGCGTCTCCACCACGGACTGCGGACGCCACTGCACGATCTCCCCGCGCGGCGCCGTGGCGGCGGGCGCCCGGCCGGGTTCGAGCCGGCCGGGCTGGCACACGAAGGTGGCGCCGCGGCGAACCGCGCCGGTGACGACGTAGGAGACGTCGCACACCGCGCAGTAGGGCTGCAGGACGGCCAGCGCCCGCCACACCCGGTCCCGCGGGTGGGCGACCTCTCGGCTGGCGGCGGCGGTGGTCGTCATGCAGCTCCTGTCAGGCGGGGGTCACCCGGTGGCGTCGGCCCCGGCCGAGCCCGGGCGGTGCGGCTCGGCGGAGAACATCGTGGCCAGCTCGATGCCGCCCCACTCTCGCAAGTCGTCCCCGGCGGCGGTCCACTCGGGGGACGTCAGGGCCTGCTCCATGGCCTCGGCGGACTCGAACACCAGCTCGGCGATCAGGTGGTAGGCGGGCTTGCCGACGAACTGGCGGATGACCCGGTGCACCCGGTTCTCCACCAGACCGGGGACCTTCTCCACCAGCGGGACGTGGGTGCCGGCGTAGTGCTGCTCGAAGTCGGTCGGGTCGGCGGGCGTCTGGTACAGGGCGAAGTAGCTGACGGTCATGCCGTTGCCCCTACCCCGCGGAGCGCGCCTGCACATCCGGTTGTCCGCCATCTCCTCGCGCATCCGGTTCGGCCGGTGCCACCTCCGCCAGGACCGCCCGGGCGACGGCGTAGCGCTCGGCGCCCACCTGGGCCGCCCACCCGCGCTCGACCTCGGCCAGCCGGTCGCGGACGGCCGCGTTCACCGTCCGTCCGCGCTCGGTGAGCCGGACCAGGCGCGCCCGCCCGTCGGTCGGGTCGGGGACGACGTCCACGTACCCGCCGCGCTCCAGGGGAACCAGCGCCTGCGCCATCGCCTGCTTGGTGAGCCCGCTCGCGGCCGTGAGCTGGCTGAGCCGGGCGCCGCCCGGGGGCAGGAAGGACAGCGTCCGGTAGTGCCGCGTGCGCAGCCCCGGGAAGGACGTGTCGCTGAGCTCGTACAACTCGGCCCGGAGCCGGTGCATCGCGTGCTCCAGCAGGACCACCACGAGCGGCGCGCCGTCGTCGTTGACAGAACTGGACAAGCTGCTTCACCATCTCCTCATCAGACAAGCAGCTTGACCATCCCACACGAGGTGCGCGATGACGACTCTCCCGGCCATGGACCGCTGGTCGCTCCTGCTGCCCCGCAGCTCGCCCCGGCGGCCGGTCCGTCCTGCGCCTCCCCGCCCGGTCCGGTGACCGGCCTCCCCGGCGGCCTGCCGGTCGACGAGCTGGCCGATGCCCTCCAGCGGTGGACGCACCGGCCCGGCCTGGCTGTGGACGACGTGCGCTGTGCGCCGATCCGGCACCGCATCTCCGCGCCGACCACCCGGGCGCTCACCCGTGTGACCGTCGCCGCCTCCGACGCGGACGGCCCGGTGACGCTCTCCCTGGTGACCAAGGAGCTGCAGGCCGCCCGGTACGGCCTGCCGCCACAGATGCCCGACGAGGCGCGGGCCCACCTGGACACCGTCATCCCCTGGCGGCTGGAGGCCGAGGCCTACGCCTCCCCTGCGGCCGACCGGATGCCCGACGGGCTGCGGATGCCCGACCTCGTCGCGGTGCACGAGCAGCCCGGGGACCGGATGACGCTGTGGCTGGAGGACGTCGACCCGGTGGACACGCCCTGGACGGACGACGACCACGTCCGGGCCGCCGGGTTGCTGGGCCGGCTCGCCGCCCGCCGCGCCGGCGACGACCGGCTGCTCCCGAGGGGAGGCGAGTTCCTCACCACGTACCTGCGCGACAACCTGCTCGGCTGGTCGGGCCCACTGCTGTGCGGCGACGAGATCTGGCGGCACCCGCTGTTCACGCTGCCCTCCGTGGCCGCCCTGCGCCCCGACCTCACCGCGCTCGCCGGACGGGTCGACGCGCTGTTCGCCCGGCTCGACGGCCTGCCCGAGGTGCTGTGCCACGGCGACGCGACACCGATGAACCTGCTGCGCCCGCGCGCGCGGCCGGCCGACTTCGTCGCCGTCGACTGGGGCACGGCGACCCCGGCGCCGGTCGGCTTCGACGTCGTCCCGCTGGTGTTCGGGCGGGCCGAGGCGGGCACGGGCGACGCCGACGAGTCCCCCCGGCTGCTCGAGCTCGCCGTCCCGGCCTACCACGAGGGCCTGGCGGCCGAGGGGATGGAGGTGCCGCTGGAGACCGTCCGGACAGCCGTCGTCCTCGCGGCCCTGCTGCGCTACCCGTCGAGCAGCCTGCCGCTGGAGGCGTTCCTGGGCGGCGCCCCGGTCACCGACGAGGCGGTCGCCCGCACCGTGCAGCGCGCGGCGTTCGTCCGGATGGTGCTCGACCTGGAACGCGACCTGCCCCGCTAGTGGAATCCCACGGGCGCAGGCTCAGCGCCGGAGGACTCCACCAGCGCGTCAGCGACCGCCGACGGAGACCTCGAACTCGACCTGGCTGACGTCGGGCCGCAGCCGGGAGAAGCTGTGCACCAGCGGCTGGCCCTCCCGGTCGCGCACCGTGGTGCGCACCACCAGCAACGGCGAGCCGGTGACGACGGCCAGCAGGTCGGCCTCGTCGATGGCCGCGGTGCCGACGTCGACGAAGATCCGCGCGTGGGCGAGGTCGGCCTCGTACTCCCGGCGCAGGAACTCGTACAGCGACCCGTGGCTGAAGTCCTCGTGGGCCGCCTTGGGGAAGCGGTCGGCGGGCAGGAAGCTGCGGGAGACGTGGTTCGGCGCGCCGTCGATGCTGCGCAGCCGGACGACCTCGACCACCTCGTCGGCCACGTCCAGCCCCAGCTCGGTGGCGATGGCCGGCGCCGCCGGGACGATGTGCTGGGCGAGCACCGAGGTGCCGACCTGGGCGCCCTGCTCGGTCATGACCGAGTGGAAGCCGGCGATCCGGTGCACGAAGCTCTCGCGGTACTCGTGCCGGATGCCCGGGCGGGTGACGAACGTGCCCCGGCCCTGCTCGCGCACCAGGTGGCCGTCGGCGACCAGGCCGTCGACGGCCCGGCGCAGGGTGATCCGGCTGACGCCGTACTCGTCGCACAGCACCGGCTCGGGGGGCAGCAGGGTGTGCTCGGGCAGCGCGGAGACGCGACGCCGCAGGTGTTCGCGGACCGCGAGGTACTTCGGGCCCGACTCCGGACTGGCCACGCCGACGAAGGTACTGCACCAGTAGACGTCCATACGTCATGACGAATACCCGCCAGGATGTCAGTCCCAGCGGAAGAAGGTGAGCAGGTTGCCGTCCAGGTCCAGCGCCGAGAACTCCCGGCTGCCGAACGTCTGGTCCACTGGAGCGCCGGTGTCGGTGGGGTGCAGGACGCCGGCCGCGGACAGCTCGGCGTGCAGCCCGTCGACGTCGACCACGCGGATGCGACAGCTGGCCGTGCCGGCCAGGAAGCTCTCCGCACCGCTGCGCACCGGGCTGCCGGCGGTGTCCCGGTGCGTCCAGCGCTCGTCCGCCGCCTCCCACAGGTGCAGCTCGGCGGCGTCGCGCCGGACGACGGCGAACCCGGCGTCCTCGTGAACCGCGGGGAAGCCCAGCCGGGAGGCGTAAAAGCGGACGGCCGCCTCGACGTCGCGGACCGGGAGCGCCGGGACGGTCTCGGACAGGCCCGCCTCGACCCGTCGGTCCGCCCCGCCCTCGTCCGCCACGGCAGCAGCGTAGGACCGGGACCCGGCCGCGGCCAGACTGTGCACCCACTGTGCACAGCGATCTGCACAGCCTGGGGACAACGCGGTGGACGGCGGGACATCCCAGCTCAGCGCGCCGGGCGGGGTGTGGACACCCTGGGGACGACGCTCAGCGGGCCGGCCCCTCCCCGGGCTGCCAGAGCTCCACCACGGTGACCTCCGGGCGCGCCCCGACGCGCACCGGTGGCCCGAAGTAGCCGGCCCCCGAGGTGACGTAGAGCTGCGTGTCCCCGTGCGTGCTGTACCCCTCCACGGACGGCTGGTCGAGCCGGACGGCGTAGTCGAACGGCCACATCTGGCCGCCGTGCGTGTGCCCGGACAGCTGCAGGCCGACCCCGGCCCGCTGCGCCTGCTCGACCTGCACCGGCTGGTGGGCCAGCAGCACCACCGGCACGGCGTCGTCCCGGCCGTCGAGGGCGGCGTCGAGGTCCGCGCCGTGACCGGGGAGCCCCGAGGAGGCGGCGGTGCGATCGTCGATGCCGGCCAGGTCGACGCTGGCGCTGCCCCGCCGGATCGGCACCCGCTCGTTGCGCAGCACGTCCACCCCCAGCGTGGGCAGGTGCCGCAGCCAGGCGGTGGTGTCCACGAAGTACTCGTGGTTGCCGGTGACGAAGTAGACACCCTGCTCGCTGACCAGGTCGGCCAGCGGGGCGACGTCCTCGCGCAGGTCGGCCAGCTCGCCGTCGACCAGGTCGCCGACGATCGCCACCACGTCCGGCCGCTGGGCGTTGACCGTCTCCACCACCCGCTCGAACCGCCGCCCGCCGTAGGTGGCCGACAGGTGACCGTCGGAGAAGGTGACGATCCGCAGGCCGTTCAGCTCCGGGGCCAGGCCCTGCAGCCGGATCGGCACCCGCCGCACGACCGGAGCCGTGTTGGCCCAGTACGCCCCGGCGCCCACCGTGCCCACGGCCACCACCCCGGCGCCGACCGCCAGGCTGCGGCCGAGGAACAGCCGCCGGGACACGTCGGCCGGCTCGGACTCGGCCGGGGCTGCCGGTGCCGGACCGGCCGGCACCGCGGCCGGGTCGGACGCCGGGGACGCCGCCGTGGTGGCCGCAGTGGACGCCGCAGTGGTGGCCGCAGTGGTGGCCGCCGGGTCGGGACCACGGCGGCGCTGGGCCAGCCGGACCGCCAGCCGGACCGGCTCCAGCACGAGCAGGGTCAGGAACAGGTAGAACATCAGCCCGAGCCACACGAAGCCCACCCAGCTCAGCGGGGTGGCCACCGAGAGCGGGATGCGGCCGCGGGTCACCAGTGCGGCGGTGGCGAGCAGCGCCAACCCGACCAGCCCCCACGTCAGCCGCCGGCGCAGCCGCCCGGGGCGGGTGGTGGCCCGCACCAGCCGGGACCACAGGTAGGCGTGCAGCAGCACGACCACCAGGACGACGAACAGTGCGAAGCCGAGCAGACCGATGACGGCCAGGGGGTGCTCCTCGGGGAGGGTCGGCGGGGGACGGGGTCAGCGGCCGGTCAGGGAGGCCGGTGTCCGTCGATCACGCCCGCCACTGTGCCGCATGCCGGGGCCGGTCCGCTCCAGGTCCGACGCCCCTCGGGAGGCCACCCCCGGGACGCCGCCCGCGAAGGCAGACAGTGGCCCGACACCGGCCGCTCCCGGCCCAGAACCGGCCGACAGCGGGCCAATGCTCCGGTCCGACCCCTTTGGGCCACGCGCGGCGGCCAGGTCGCCCGCCAGGCAGCAGGCAATGGCCCGACACGGGCCGTTCGGGGCCCAGGACCGGCCGACAGCGGGCCAATGCTCCGGTCCGGGCCCCCGCGTGGGCCGCGCGCACGCCGCCCGGCGCGTCCAGGTCGCCCACCAGACGGCCCGCCAGGCGGGCGGGCGGGCGGCAGGGCGGCAGGCACTGGCCCGACACCGGCCGTTCCCGACCCAGGACCGGCCAGCAGAGGGCCGATGCTCTGATCCGGCCCCGCGTGGGTCACGCGCGCAGGTGGGTGCCGAGCGGGCTGGCGGCCACCTGGTGATCTCCGACCCGGTCGCCGACGTCCTCAGTTGATCAGCGCGGCCGCCCGCAGCGCCGCACCGGCCGCGGTGGGCACCCCGCGCGACGCCGACTCCAGCGCGACCTCGGCGAACTTCAGCGCGTGCTCGTCCCCCGACCGCACCGCTGCGGCCACCACCTCCTCCGCCGAGCCGCCTCGGGCGGGGTCGGGCAGCGCGGCGGCGGGCCGGTAGAGCGCCGCGATCGCCGCGGCGGCCGTCCAGGCGGCCTGGTGGGTGAGCGGCCACAGCTCAGGGGGCAGCGCCGGGAGCACCAGGGCGGCGGCGCGCGGCGCGGTGGCCGCGTGCACCAGCATCACCGGGGAGCCGGGGGCCCAGCGGCCGTACCGGACCACCGCCGCGTCCACCAGGCGGGTCAGCGCCGCGGGCACCTCGGCCACCGGGACGTCCGCGGCCGCCCGCAGCGCCGGCCGCCAGCCGGGGTGCAGGCCGAGCCGGTCCAGCCGGGCGCGGAGGTCCCCGGCGGCACCCAGCACCGGGACGCCGTCCAGGGCCTCGCCCGGCGGGCGGCCGCCGACCGGGGGCACGGCGCCGACCGGGGGCGCGATGGCGCTCCTGGGCACGATGCCGACCGGGGGCACGGCGCCGCTCAGGGGCGCGGAGCCGGGCATCGGCTGCCAGCGGGCGGCCCAGTACCCCAGCGCGGCAGCGAGCTCGGCCCGGCGGGGTGCGGTCTCCACCTCGCGCAGCGCCCGCACCGCGTGCCCGGTGCGGATCAGGCAGTGCGTGGCCGAGGCGATCGAGCCGGGCACCAGCCGGGGCCACCACCGCGCCAGCACGTCCGGCCACGGCGCACCGGCCAGCTCGCGGTCGAAGAACGCCAGCCAGTCACCCAGCCGGCCGGCGTCGCCGAGCGCCTCGTGCCAGTCGTCGCCGGTCACCGGCCACCGCTCCCCGGGCGCCTGCTCCAGCCGGCCGACGTACCCGTCGACCCAGCGGTGCACGTCGGCCGACGGGTCGATCCGCAGCAGCGCGTCGGCGGCCATCGGCCCGTGGTTGGACAGCCAGCCGTCGAACTCCGGGCCGGTCGACCGCAACCGCTCGTACACCTCGTCCAGTGCTCCGTCCACGGCGCCAGCCGACCACCTGCAGTGCACTTCAGGTCAAGGGCACACTGCACGCGTGGAGCTCACCGTCGGCGAGGTCGCCCGCCGGTCCGGCGTCTCGGTGGCCGCGCTGCGCTTCTACGAGCAGCAGGGCCTGATCAGCAGCCGCCGCACCCCGGGCAACCAGCGCCGCTACGAGCGCGGCGTGCTGCGCCGGCTCGCCTTCGTCGCCGCGGCCCAGCGGGTCGGGCTCACCCTGGCGCAGGTGCGGGCCGCCCTGGACACGCTGCCCGCCGGGCGCACACCGACCCGGGCCGACTGGACGGCGCTGTCCACCGGCTGGCGGGCCCTGGTCGACGCCCGCATCGCGGAGCTGCAGCGCCTGCGCGAGGACCTCGACGGCTGCATCGGCTGCGGCTGCCTCAGCCTGCCGGTGTGCGCGTTGTACAACCCCGGCGACCAGGCCGGCGCCGAGGCCCCGGGCTCGCGCTGGCTGCGGCGCGCCCTGGACCGCCCCGGTCAGCCCGCCGACTCGGGCAGTGACCCGCTCGCAGCCGTTCCCCAGCCAGGAACGGCCGACCGAGGGCCGATGCCCGCTGGCCCCGCCCGGGCAGCCCACCGACTCGGGCAGTGACCTGACCCCGGCCGTCCCACACCCGGGAACAGCCGACTGAGGGCCCAGGCCCCGGGGCCCGCCGGCCGCATCCGGGCAGCCCGCCAGTCCAGGCAATGACCCGACCGCGGCCGTTCTCCAGCCAGGAACGGCCGACTGAGGGCCGATGCCCGCCGGGGGGCCAGCCGGCTCCCTAGGGGGCGGCCGGCTCCCCGGGGGCCGGCCAGCCCTCGGGGAGCACGGGCGCAGGTGCGTCAGGGGCGCAGGTGGGTGGCCGCGCGCAGGGCGGGACGCAGGGTCGGCCACAGCGCCCAGAAGTCGGCCTCGGCCGCGGCGGAGCGGGCCTCCTCCAGGGCGTGCAGCCGGCCGTGGGTGAACGCGCTCTCCCCCGCCGCCGACGCCTCCCCGCCCAGTCGCAGGCACTGCTCGCGGGTCACCACGGTGTCCTGCCGGTCGCCCAGCACCTCCTGCAGCTGCTTCATCACCGACACCAGGCCGCCCACCGGGGAGCCGAGCGTGCCGGCGGCCACCTCGGCGGTGTAACGCACCCGCTTGGCCGCCTTGCGCACCTCGTGCAGCGCCAGGTCGCGGGCCTCGTCGTCGGCGGCGTCCTCGGCGGCGCGGACGAACCGGCGCAGCCGCTTCACCGTCTTCGCCACCACCGCGGCCAGCGCCGGCCCGGCGGGGCCGGCGGCCTCCTCGGTCAGCGGCGGGTCTGCGACCAGCGCGAACAGCCGGTCCAGCAGCTCCAGGTGCCGGGTCTGCCGCAGCACCGCGACGCCCGCCCCGCCGGCCGAGGTGTCCTCGGCGGCCTGCTCGGCGGCCCGCAGCTGCTCGACCACCGGGCCGACGACGAGCTCGGCCGGCTGGTCGGCCACGACCTGCAGCAGGTGGGCCAGCGACACCTCGGAGTCCCGGGCTCCGGACAGCTCCTGACCCAGCCAGCGCAGCTCCTCGCGCACCGGGTCGGTGTGCTCGCGCTGCAGCACCGGGCGGTAGGCGGCCAGGATGCTGCGCAGCCGGCGGGCGGCCACCCGCACCTGGTGCACGCCGTCGGGCTGACCGGTGCGCACCATGAGGTCGGCTCGCTGGAGCGCGGCCAGCTGCTGCTGCACCGCGGCGACCACGACGGCGCCGGCGTCCTGCGGCTGGTCGGGCTCGTCGTCGCCCGTCGACCCGGCCTTCCCCTTGCCCTTCGCCTTGCCCTTCGCCTTCCCCTTGTCCTTCGCCTTGCCCTGTCCCTTGTCCTTCGTCTTCGCCTTGCCCTTCGCCTTGCCGCGGGGGGACGCGCCCTCGGCCTCGGACGTCGACCCCGCACCGTCCGCCTCGCGGGCCGTCTCGTCGTCGTCGGTGGGGGCGGGGGCCGCCTCCATGTCCACCGGGGCCGTGTCGGCGTCGTCGTCGGAGGGCACCGCGGGCCGGTCCAGGCCGGCCAACCGGTCGGCGAGCACCCGCTCGACCTTCGCCCGCGAACGCGAGACCCGGGCCCCGGAGACGACCAGCTCGGCGGCCACCGCGGCCAGCACCTCCTCGTCGCCGTCGACCAGCTCGACCTCCAGCTCCCGCCAGGTGGTGACCACCGCGGCCTCGCCCGGGCCGGTGGACACGGCCGTGCCGGTCACGTGGTCGTCGGCCACCTCGGCCAGCACCCGACCGTCGGCGGCCAGCAGCGGGGTGACCAGCCGGCGGGTCGACAGGGTCGCGACGACGGCGGTCGGGGCCCGCCGGACGATGCCCAGCACCGGGTCCAGCACCGCCTTCGGAACCGTCTTGACCGCGCGCCCGAGCGGCGACTGGAGCTCGCGGCGGGCGCCGGCCTCGGCCGGCAGCTTCACGTGCCAGCCGGCGTCGGGGCCGCCGGTGCGGCGCCGCAGGGTCACCTTGGCCCGCAGCAACCGCAGGTCGGCGGTGTCGTGGTAGCTGGCCTGCAACTGGTGCACCACCGGCTCACCGACCGAGTGGACGCCGTCGACGCCGGACAGGTCGGGGAGGACGTAGCCCTCCTCGACGTCGAACTTGCGCTCGATCTCGATGTGCTCGCTGGCCACGGGTGGGGCTCCTCTGTTCCGGTCACGGTGCTGGACTGCCGATGACGACGTGGCGTGCACGGTAGGCGGCCGCGGTGGACCGTGGCTGCCCGACCGGCCTCCCGGTGCAGGTCGGGATCTCACCGCAGGCCCCCGACAGGCCCGCCGCGACGCTGCTGCGGAACGGCCGGCGCACCCGCGACATCACCATGTCGACAGGTGCGGAACGGTCGGCGCGCGCCATTCCCAGGCAATGTCGACAAATGGCGGACAATGGCGCCGCGTGCATTCGGCAACATCGGAGAATGCTTGAGGAATTCCTGCCTGTCCGGCTTCACCCGGGCGGGGGACCGCCGATAGACCCTGTGCTGTCGCAGCGGGACCGGCCCGCGGCGCATCGAGGGGAAGCAGACGAAAAGTGGACGGTCTGGACGACATCGTCGGCGAGTTCCTGGTGGAGAGCCACGAGAACCTCGACCAGCTGGACCGTGACCTGGTCGCGCTGGAGCAGGAGCCCAACTCCCGGGAGCGGATGTCGAGCATCTTCCGCACGATCCACACGATCAAGGGCACCAGCGGCTTCCTCGCCTTCAACCGGCTGGAGGAGGTCACCCACGTCGGGGAGAACATGCTCTCCAAGATGCGCGACGGCGTGCTGGAGCTGACCCCGTTCCGCACCGACGTGCTGCTGCGCATGGTCGACTGCGTGCGCTCGCTGCTCGCCGCGATCGAGGCCGACGGGACCGAGGGCTCGGTCGACGTGTCCGAGGTCGTCGCCGCCATCAGTGCCGCGCTGGAGGACCGTGCGCCGGCCGCCTCCTCCGTCGCGACGCTGGCGCCCGCCGCCCCGGTCGCGCCCGCCGCCCCCGCCGTCGAGGAACTGCACGACGAGGACAACGACGACGAGCACGACGAGGACCACGACGACCACGAGGACGACGCCGCGCACGCGCCGGGCCCGGTCGCCGCCGCACCCGCCGCCCCGCCCGCCGTCCCCACCGAGCCCGCCGCCCAGCCGGCCGCTGCCGCTGCCGCGCCCAAGCTGGAGCCGGAGCCCGGCACCGGGCCGCAGAAGGGCCGCGGCATCGCCGACAGCACCATCCGCGTGGACGTCGACCTGCTCGACGCGCTCATGCAGCTGGTCGGGGAGCTGGTGCTGACCCGCAACCAGATCGTCCAGTACGCCTCCCAGGAGACCGGCACCGACCTGGTGCGCGCCTCGCAGCGGCTGAACCTGATCGCCAGCGAGCTGCAGGAGGGCGTCATGCGCACCCGCATGCAGCCCATCGACCACATCTGGTCCAAGCTGCCCCGCGTCGTCCGGGACCTGGGCCAGCAGGTCGGCAAGTCGGTGCGGCTGGAGATGGAGGGCAAGGAGACCGAGCTCGACAAGACCCTGCTCGAGGCCGTCAAGGACCCGCTGACCCACCTGGTGCGCAACTCCGTCGACCACGGCATCGAGAAGGCCGAGGTCCGCCTGGCCGCCGGCAAGCCCTCCGACGGCGTGCTGAGCCTGCGCGCCCGGCACGAGAGCGGCCAGGTCGTCGTGGAGATCTCCGACGACGGCGCCGGCATGGACCCCGCCCGGATCGGCGCCAAGGCCGTCGAGCGCGGCCTGATCACCGCCGAGCAGATGGCCCGCATGTCCACCCAGGACATCCTGCAGCTGACCTTCCTGCCCGGCTTCTCCACCGCCGCCGCGGTCACCAACGTCTCCGGCCGCGGTGTCGGCATGGACGTCGTGAAGACCAACATCGAGGCCATCGGCGGCACCATCGAGGTCGAGTCGGTCGTCGGCAAGGGCACCAGCACCCGGCTGCGCATCCCGCTGACCCTGGCGATCATGCCGGCGCTGACCATCGAGTGCGCCGGCGAGCGCTACGCCATCCCGCAGGTCAGCCTGCAGGAGCTGGTGGCCCTGGACGCCGAGAAGGCCGCCGCGGCCGTCGAGGAGGTCGGCGGGGCGCCGGTCTACCGGCTGCGCGGCGAGCTGCTGCCGCTGGTGCAGCTGGCCGACGTCTTCGGGCTCACCTCCGACCGGCACGACGGCCACCTGGTCATCGCCGTGCTCCGCTCGGAGGGACGCCGCTTCGGCCTCGTGGTCGACCGGGTCATCAACACCGAGGAGATCGTGGTCAAGGCCGTCGGCGGCCAGCTCAAGGCGGTCGGCCTGTACTCCGGCGCCACGATCCTCGGCGACGGCGCGGTGGCCCTGATCCTCGACGTCCAGGCACTGTCCCGCCGGGCGATGCGGCCCGAGGCCGCCGAGCGGCAGGAAGCCCGCGCCGCCGCGGCAGCCGCCAGCCTCAACGCCAGCGTCGCCGAGCGTCAGCGGATGCTGCTGGCCGCGATCGGCGGGGGCCGCCAGGTGGCGATCCCGCTGGACACGGTCACCCGGCTCGAGCAGGTCAAGTCCGCGACGGTGGAGCGGATCGGCTCCCGCGAGGTCGTGCAGTACCGCGGCGCGATCCTCCCGATCGTCCGGCTCGACCGGCACCTGGGTGCCTACGGCGAGAGCGAGCGCGAGGTGCTCGAGGTCGTCGTCTACGCCGACCACGGGCGCAGCGTGGCGATCGTGGTCGAGGAGATCCTCGACATCGTGGACGGCGAGGCCGCCGTGCACAGCGACATCGACGACATGGGCCTGCTCGGCGCGGCGGTGTTCGGCGACAAGGTGACCGAGCTGCTGGACGTGCGCGCGGCCATCCTCGCCGCCGACCCGATGTTCTTCACCGCCATCCACGACGCCTCCCTGGGCGTCCCGTCCGGACTCCTGGAGGTCTGACATGAGCACCGCGACCACCACGACCACGCCCACGCTCGCCGGGGGCAACGCCCAGCTGGCCACGTTCTGGCTGGACAACGACCTCTACGGCGTGGAGGTGGAGCACGTGCAGGAGGTGCTCCGCAGCCAGGGCATCACCCAGGTGCCGCTGTCCCCGCCCGCGGTGGCCGGCCTGATCAACCTGCGGGGCCAGGTGGTCACGGCCATCGAGCTGCGCGAGCTGCTGGGCCGCCCGCCGCGCGCCGAGGGCACCGACCCGGTGGTCATCGTCGTCCGGCTGCACGGGGAGGCCGTCAGCCTGCTCGTCGACGCGATCGCCGACGTCGTCGACGTCAACGCCCGCGACTTCGAGTCCCCGCCGGACACCCTGGACGGCAAGGCCCGCGAGCTGATCCTCGGTGCCTACAAGCTGGACGGGCAGCTGCTGCTCGCCCTGGACGTCAACCGCGCGGTCGGCGTCTGACCCCCTGATCCGGGCGGGTCCGCCGGCACTTCCCCGCCGGCGGACCTGCCCAGTACGCCTGCACCGCCGCACACCCGTACCACCCGGGCGGCTCCCGCAGAGCTCCCCAACATCTACGCAGAGTGACGAAGCGGGCGCCCAGAGCGGTGCGGCGCGCAACACGCACCGGATCGGTGTCCCGCCACAGAGTGATGTACGTCTGGCGGGTCGCGCCGCGGACCGGGAACATGGGTGCCCTACCCCAGGAGGCATCTGTGCCGTACTCCCTCGTCAGCGCGTCCACGCTCGGCTTCGACCTCGTCCGGCTGTCCTCCGGCCGCCAGGTCGCCGACGTCCTGCTGACCGGGCTCGCCGCCGACGGTGCCGCCCTGGACTCGCTCGCCGCCCACCACCCCGGGCCGGCCCGCACCTCCGCCGAGCGCTCCGCCGCCGCCGTCCGCGGCCGCAAGGCCCGCGAGCTCGCCGCCACCGCCGTGCCGCAGCTGCGCACCGGCGACTTCGGCGCCGAGCCGGGCACCGGGACCGACGGCGTGGACCGGCAGGAGGCCCTGGTCGCCCTGCTCGAGCGCAGCACGATCGGTGACGCACCGACCCTGGAGCGGCTGCTGCGCGAGGACGTGCTCGGCCCCGACCACATCGGGATGGCCGTCTCCGAGGAGCACGTCCGCGACCGGGCGGCCGACGTGCTGGCCGACGCCGCGCTCGCCTTCTGGGCCGTCGACGCCCTTCCCCCCGTGGTGTTCCGCGACCTCGTGGCCCCCTTCCGCGCCGCCACCTCCGCCGCGCCGCTCACCGCCCCCGACCTGGAGGCCGACCTCGGCCCGTCGTCGGCGGTCGTGCACGAGCTGCTCGCCGCCGTCCGCGGGCTGGACGGCGTGGGCCGCGGGCGCTGGCGGGTCGCCGTCGACGAGGTCCGCGAGCTGCGCCGGCCCTGGGCGACGGCCATGCACGAGGCCTCCTGGGCGGCGCACGTCTCGGGCCGCACCCGCACCCTGGCCGCGAGCCAGCTGCTCGCCGTCCAGGCGTTCGTGGACGGCGGCTTCACCGCCTCCGACGGCGCCCTGGGCGCCTGGAACGCGCTGTCCGGCTGCGTCCAGGGCCTGGCCATGGCCGACATGCTCGACGAGCAGTCCCTCGCGGTGCTCCTGGCCCCCTGGACCATGCTGAACTGACCCGGCCACCCCGACGGTGATCAGCTGAGCTGATCACCGTACGGCCGGGCTCACCAGCGTTGGTGATCCAGGCCGGACGTCGGTGATCTCCGCGGCCTGGGCACCCATGCTCCTGGCAGGCAGATCGAGTCACATTCGTCCCAGGTGCCCCCTGCGTTCCACTCAAGTCCCAGTGTGCCGGTGCCGATACTCGGTGTGACGGCCCGCTGGCGGGACAGAGCTGCACCAGGGGGACCGCGTGAACCCGATCCGCGTGATGGTGGTCGACGACTCCGTCGTCGTCCGCAAGATCGTGACCGACGTGCTGTCGCAGGACCCGATGATCGAGGTCGTGGGCACGGCGGCGAACGGCCGGCTGGCCATGGCGAAGATCGGCGGGCTCAAGCCCGACCTGGTCACCATGGACATCGAGATGCCGGAGATGAACGGCATCGAGACGGTCCGCGCGATCCGCGCCACCCGCAACCGGGTGCCGATCATCATGTTCAGCACGCTCACCGAGCGGGGCGCCTCCGCCACCCTGGACGCGCTGTCCTCCGGTGCCAACGACTACGTGACGAAGCCGGCCAACGTCGGCAGCGTCGCCCTGTCGATGGAGAGCGTGCGCGAGCAGCTCGTACCCAAGATCAAGGCGCTCACCGGCCGCCCGACGGGCCCCGGCCCCGGCATGGCGCCCCCCCGGCCGATGGCCGGCCCGCCGCGGGAGCCCCAGCCGCGCACCGGTCCCCGCAAGGACCCCTCCGTCCTGGTGATCGGCTCCTCCACCGGAGGCCCCGAGGCGCTGACCAAGCTGCTGCCGGCGCTGCCCGCGAACCTGCCCGTGCCGGTGTTGCTCGTGCAGCACATGCCACCGGTGTTCACCCGCCAGTTCGCCCAGCGGCTTGACCGGCTGTGCGGCTTCCGCGTGGTCGAGGCCGTCGACGGCACCCCGCTCGCGCCGGGCACCGTGCACCTGGCCCCCGGCGACCACCACCTGACCGTGCGCACCAACGGCCGGCAGAAGGCCACCCAGCTCAACCAGGGCCCGCCGGAGAACTTCTGCCGCCCCGCGGTGGACGTGCTCTTCCGCTCCGCCGTCACCGCCTTCGACGGGGCCGTGCTCGGCGTCGTCCTGACCGGGATGGGCTCCGACGGTCGCATCGGCACCGGCCTCATCCGGGAGGCCGGAGGCTCGGTCATCGCGCAGGACCAGGCCACCTCGGTGGTCTGGGGCATGCCCGGTGCGGTGACCCAGGCCGGCTTCGCCGACCAGGTCCTCCCGATCGACCGCATCGCCGAGGCGATCATGCGCCACTTCACCGGGTCCCGGTCCACGGGTCCCGCCGTCCTGACCGGAGGAGCCCGATGACGCTGACAGCGACCAGCTTCGACTACGTGCGCCAGCTGGTGCACCGCGAGAGCGCCATCGTCCTCCAGCCGGGCAAGGAGTACCTCGTCGAGGCGCGCCTGATGCCCATCGCCCAGAAGCTGGGCCTGGCAGGCGTGTCCGAGCTGGTGGAGACGGTGCGCAAGCGCCCGGACCCGGCCAGCACCCGCCGCATCGTCGAGGCGCTGACCACCAACGAGACGTCGTGGTTCCGGGACGGCGATCCGTTCACCGCCCTGACCAGCACCGTCCTGCCCCAGCTGACCGCTGCCCGCGGCGCCAACGAGACCATCCAGATCTGGTCGGCCGCCTCCTCCAGCGGCCAGGAGCCGTACACGATCGCCATGCTGCTGCGCGACGCCATGCCCACCGCGTCGTCCCGGGTGCGGATCACCGCGACCGACCTCTCCCGCGAGATGGTCGAGCGCACCCGCGCCGGGCGCTTCAGCCAGCTCGAGGTCAACCGGGGCCTGCCCGCCCCGATGCTGGTGCGGCACTTCACGCGCGCCGGCAGCGAGTGGGAGATCTCCCCGGAGCTGCGCCGCATGGTCACCGCCTCGGAGTGCAACCTCGCCGCGCCCCTGCCGCGGATGGGCCCGTTCGACGTCGTCTACCTGCGCAACGTGCTCATCTACTTCGACCTGGCCACCAAGCAGGCGATCCTCGGCCGGGTGAAGCAGCTCATGCGGCCCGATGGCTGGCTGTTCCTCGGCGCCGCCGAGACCACGCTCGGCATCGACAACACCTGGGAGCGGGTCGTCGTCGGCCGCAGCTCCGCTTACCGCCCTCTGAAAGGGGTCTGACCGTGCGCGCTCTGGTGATCGACGACTCACGCGCCATGCGGCGCATCGTCGGGGGGATCCTCGCCGGGTTCGGGTTCGAGGTCGAGCAGGCAGGTGACGGCCAGCAGGCGCTCGACGCCATGCACGCCGGCTTCGTCCCGGACCTGGCCTGCATCGACTGGAACATGCCGGTGATGGACGGCCTGCAGTACGTCTCCGCCGTCCGTTCCAACCCGGCCTGGCGCTCGGTGACGCTGATGATGGTCACCACGGAGAGCGAGCACGGCCAGATCGTCCGGGCCCTCGCGGCCGGGGCGCACGAGTACCTGATCAAACCGTTCACCGCCGACGCCATCGGGGACAAGCTCTCGCTGCTCGGCCTTCTCCCCACCGAGGTGACCGCATGACCGCCCCGCCCATCACCGAACTGATCGACGCCGGGACCGTCCAGGGCATCGCCGACGAGGTCTGGGTCGCGATGCTCGGCGAGGACGAGTTCCTCGTCCCGCTGCCCGCGGAGCTGCCCACCGAGACCGTGAGCGCCTGGGTGTCGGTCTCCGGCCCCTGGAACGGCGCCGTCGTGCTCACCTGCGCGCCGGCGACCGCCGAGGAGCTCACCCGCTTCGTGCTCCAGGCCCACCCGCCGGAGCTGCTGGAGAACGGTGACGTCACCGACGCGTTCGGCGAGCTCGCCAACGTGCTCGGCGGCAACGTCAAGTCCCTGCTCCCCGGCCCGTCCAAGCTCGGCCTCCCCGAGGTCGGAACCACCCCGTCGGCCGGCTCCCCGGTCGACACCTGCCGCGTCGACGCCGTCTGGCGCGGTCACCCCCTGTCAATCACCGTGCAGGGCGCTGCGGCGCCCGTGCACCCCGAGCGGAACGAGGTGCCGCTGTGAAGATCCTGGTCGCTGACGACAGCAGCGTGATGCGGAAGATCGTCATCCGGACGCTCCGGCAGGCCGGCTTCGACGACCACGACGTCGTCGAGGCGGAGAACGGTCGCGACGCCTACGACAAGGTCGGCTCGGAGAAGCCCGACCTGGTCCTGTCGGACTGGAACATGCCCGAGATGACCGGGATCGAGTGCCTCCAGGCGCTGCGCAACAGCGGCTCGCAGGTCCCCTTCGGGTTCGTGACCTCCGAGGGCTCGGCCGAGATGCGGGAGAAGGCCGCCGACGCCGGCGCCCTGTTCCTCATCGCCAAGCCGTTCAACGCCGACAGCTTCGCCGACGCCCTGGACGGGATCCTGGCATGAGCACCACGCTGCTCCCCGCCCCCAAGGACATCCGCGACCTGCTGACCGACCTGGTCGGCCGCGAGGTCACCGTCGCCCCCGGCGAGCCGGTCATGCCCACGCCGCGGGAGAAGTCCTCGGTGTCGATCTTCGTCGACCCGCAGCTGAAGGTGCTCGCGGTGTGCGTCATGGACCTGCCCCTCTCGGGCTGGACCGCCGCCGCCCTGGCGCTGCTGCCCCCCGGCGGCGTGCAGGACGCCGTCGCCGACGGCGAGCTGTACCCGATGCACGTCGAGGCGCTGTACGAGGTCGTGAACGTGCTGTCCTCGATCTTCAACACCCCGGGTGCACCGCACGCCAAGCTGCACGCCCTGCACGCGCCGGGCGAGACCATCCCGCTGGACGTGCTGGGCATCGCCTCGTCGCTCGGCAACCGGATCGACCTGGACGCCACGGTCGCCGGCTACGGGAAGGGCAAGATCTCCATCGTCCTGCCGTTCTGACGGACGTGCCGTGCCGCCGTCCGGGGCCCTCGTGCCCCGGACGGCGGGTCGGCGCCACCGCCGTCCGGGATGACCCTCGGGTACCCCCACCCCCCGGACGGACACCGTCCGCATGTGAACAGCGTGTCAACTCCGCACGCCGTCGGCGCGCGCCTCGCGTCGTGGTCGTGTCGGGGTCAGCCGCGCCGGTCGGCCAGGAAGCGGAACCGCTCACGGGTGGCCGCCACCTCCGCCGCCGACACGTCGGCCAGCACCATCGTCTCGACCCCCGCCGCCGTCGCGAGCAGCTCGCCCGTCGGGGACACGATCCGGCTGTCGCCGCAGTGCTCGGTGCCGTCGCCGGCCGTACCGACCCGGTTGCAGCCCACCACGTACGCCTGGTTCTCGATCGCGCGCGCCTGCAGCAGCGCCTGCCAGTGCAGCCGCCGGGGTGCGGGCCAGTTCGCCGGCACCAGGTACACGTCGGTGTCCGGGGCCAGCCGCCAGAACTCGTCGGCGAAGCGCAGGTCGTAGCAGACGAACAGTGACACGCGCAGCTCCCCGACCTGCACGGTCACCGGCCGGTCGCCGGCCCGGAAGTACTCGTGCTCGCCGGCGTGGGTGAACGGGTGCAGCTTCCGGTAGCGGTGCACGGTGCCGTCCGGCCCGGCCAGCACGAAGGAGTTGTACGGCCGCGGGTCGCCGTCGCCGGCCAGCTCCGGGCAGGTCCCGCCCACCCAGACGCCGTGCTCGGCCGCCTGCTCGACGAGGAAACCGGCCGACTCACCGCCCTCCGGCTCCCCCAGCCCCGGGCTCATCGAGAAGCCGGTGGAGAACGTCTCGGTGAGCAGCACCAGCCCCGCCCCCGCGCCCACCGCCGCGGCCACCCGGGGCGCCAGCCGCTCGAGGTTCGCCGCGCGGTCCTCCCAGACGATGTCGTGCTGCAGCGCCGCGATCCTCACGCCGTCCCCCTCGCTGCCCATGCCCCCCCACCGCCAAGATGGCCATCATGGCGGGCTGTTCGTGTCGATCCTGGCGGGCCGCCCCGCCACGATGGCCATTGTGGCGGGCTGATCGTGTCGATCGTGGTGCGGGGCGGCACCCAGGACGGCGGGGGCGATCAGGCCAGGCGGGACAGGCGGCGCGCGGCGTCGGCGACGACCTCGTCGCGCTTGCAGAACGCGAAGCGCACCAGGTGCCGGCCCAGGTGGGCGTGCGACGGGTCGTAGAACACCACCGTCGGGACGGCGACGACGCCCACCCGCCCGGGCAGCTCCCGGCAGAAGGCCCAGCCGTCGCCGTCGGGCTGCACGCCGCGCACGTCCACGGTGGCGAAGTAGGTGCCCTGCGGCGCGATCGCCGGCAGCCCGGCCGCCGCGAGCCCGGTCAGCAGCAGGTCCCGGCGGCGCTCGAGCACCGCGGCGCCGCGGTGGAAGTACGCGTCGGGCAGGCCGAGCCCGGCGGCGATCGCCGGCTGGAACGGCCCGCCGTTGACGTAGGTGAGGAACTGCTTCGCCGTACGGACGGCGGCGACCAGCGCGGCCGGTCCGCACACCCAGCCGATCTTCCAGCCGGTCGTGTGGAACGTCTTGCCGCCGCTGGACACCACCAGCGTGCGCTCGCGCATGCCCGGCAGCGTGGCGATCGAGACGTGCTCGGACCCGCTGAACACCAGGTGCTCGTACACCTCGTCGGTGAGCACCAGCAGGTCGTGCTCGACGGCCAGGTCGGCGACCAGTTGCAGCTCCGCCCGGGAGAACACCTTGCCGGTGGGGTTGTGCGGGGTGTTGAGCAGCACCACGCGGGTGCGCCCGGTGACGGCGGCGCGCAGCTCCACCGGGTCGAACTCCCAGACCCCGCCGCCGCCCGGCGCGGGCGGGCGCAGCGGCACCGGGCGGGCCACCGCGCCGGCCATCGCGATGCCCGCGGCGTAGGAGTCGTACATCGGCTCGAAGACGACGACCTCGTCACCGGTGTCGAGCAGGCCCAGCAGCGCCCCGGCCAGTGCCTCGGTGGCGCCCGCGGTGACCAGCACCTCGGCGTCGGGGTCGTAGGTCAGCCCGCGGAACCGCAACTGGTGCGCGGCGATCGCCTCGCGCAGCACCGGCAGGCCCGGTCCGGGCGGGTACTGGTCCAGCCCGGTGCCGATCGCGGCCCGCGCGACGTCGAGCACCTCGTCCGGGCCGGGTTCGTCGGGGAACCCCTGGCCCAGGTTCACCGCACCGGTGGCGAGGGCGAGCGCGCTCATCTCGGCGAAGACCGTCGTCCCGAAGCCCTGGAGCCGAGCCGACAGGTACGGGGTGCGCACACCCCCGACCCTACGCAGCCCCCGGCGACCAGCCCCCGCGATCACGGAGCTGCGTGAGCGGCGCGCCGGCGTGTCGCTCACCCAGCTCCATGATCACGCCCGACCCCCGCCCGGGCGGGTGGGCTCAGGCGGGGACGAAGCGGACGGCGCGGGTGGCCGGGTCGGCCTGGGTGAGGCGCACGGTGACCCGCTCGCCGGGGCGCTGGCCGGCACCGTCGCAGCGCGCCCGGACGGCGAGGTCGTCCAGCACCACCGTGGCGCGGTCCCCGCCGGCGTCGAGCACCACCGCGGGGAACGTCTCGCCCACCCGGCCGGCCAGCAGCGCTGCCTCGGTGGCGTCGACCACGGCGCGCTCGACCTCCTTGGTGTGCCGGTCGGAGGCGGCCATCAGCGCCGGCAGCAGCGGCAGCGTGGCGCGCAGCTCCGGCTCGGGCTCGGCACCCGCGGCCAGGGCCAGGCACACCTCGGTGCCGAACCGGTCGACCAGCCGGCGCAGCGGCGCGGTCACGTGCGCGTAGGGCCCGCCGACGCCGCCGTGGCCGGGCTCGGCCGGCGGCGTGCCGTCGAAGGCGGTGTACGCCGCACCGCGCAGCAGGCTCGCGGCCTCGTCCAGGAACGCGGCGTGCCGGGGCAGGGCCGGGTCCAGCCCGGCGATCACCGCACCGGGGGCCGCGCCCTCGGGCCAGTCCACGTCCAGGGCGGGGGCGAGCCGGCGCAGGGCGGCCACGTCGGCGGGGGCCGGCGGCGGCAGGGTGCGCAGCACGCCCACCCCGCCGTCCAGCATCAGCCGCGCGGCGCAGCCACCGGTGAGCAGCGAGACCTGGGCGTTCCAGTCCTCGACGTCGGCCTGCCCGCGGAACACCACCCGCCAGCCGTCCGGCCCGGCCTCCACCTCCTGGGACGGCGTGCCCAGCTCGATCGCGCCGCGGGCCAGCGCCCGGGCGTGCAGCAGGGCGCCGATCTCGGGCAGCAGCGCCAGCGGCCCGTCCAGCGCGCCCGCGTCGACCTGGGCCTGCACCGCGGCGTAGTCCAGCTGGGCCCGGCTGCGCACCTGCGCCCGGCGCAGGTCGACCGCGGTCACCTCGCCGTCGCCGTCCAGGTCGATCGTCCACAGCGCGGCCGGGGCGAGCTGGCCGGGCAGCAGGCTGGCCGCGCCCTCCGACAGCTCCGCCGGGTGCAGCGGGGTGCGCCCGTCGGGGCAGTACAGCGTCTGCCCGCGCCGGCGGGCCTCGGCGTCCAGCGCCCCGCCGAGGACGACGAAGCCGCCCACGTCGGCGATCGCGTAGGAGACCCGGTAGCCGCCCGCCCGCCGCTGCAGGTGCACGGCCTGGTCCAGGTCGCGGCTGCCCAGCGGGTCCAGGGTGACCAGCTCGAGGTCGGTCCGGTCGTGCTCGGGCAGCGGCGGGTCGGCCGCCACCCGCACCGCCTCGGCGACGACGTCGTCACCGAACCGCAGCGGGACGTCGAACTCGGCGCGGACGGCGTCGAAGTCCGGTCCGACCACCCCCGCGGTCGTGCGCAGCACCCGGCGTACGGCCACCTGCCACCTCCCCTGTCCGGCGCCCACCCTCGCAGACGGGCCGGTTCCACGTGGAACCGCGGGGGCCCGTCGCGAGGCCGCGGGTGGGGGCAGGAGGGCCCGTCCTCAGGCGATGCGGACGTCCGGCAGCCCAGCCACCGACACGACGTCGCCACGGCGCAGCTGGCGCCCGCGGCGCTCCTCCGGCTCCCCGTTGACCCGCACGTCGCCGCTGGTGAGCACGTCCTTCACCTGCGCTCCGGACGGGACGGCGTCGACCAGCTTCAGCAGCTGCCCGAGCCGGATGGACTCCTCACCGGGGCGGATCTCGACGGTGCGCACCCGCCCAGTCTCCCCGGCGGCGCTCAGCCACCGGCGTGCAGCTCCGCGCCGGCCGGGCTGAGCACCGCGTCGCCCACCGCGATCGGGCCGGGCCGGGCCACCAGCGCGCCCACGGCCAGCGTGCCGCCGTGCTCCCGGTGCACCGCGCGCAGCACGCTGGTGTCCCGGGTGATGCCGCCGGGCTGCGGGCGGGTGGTCATGACGCAGCGCGACACCTGCCGGACGACGTCCAGCACGGCACCGCCCAGGGTGACCCGGGAGCCGACCAGCCCGTCCTCGCCGGCGCCGTCGAGCACCACGTTGGCGCGGAACCGACGGCGGTCCCAGCTGCCCAGGCTGGCCGTGCTGATCAGCGACACCCGCACGTCGTCGCTGTCGTGGAACGCACCACCGGCGCCGTCCCAGGCGTGCCAGCGGCCACCCTCGTCCTCGGCGTCGTCCGGGTTCTCGAACCGGCGGCGGGTCGGCTGGCCGGTGGAGCGCAGCGCCACCCGGCGGCCGGTCCAGTCCGAGAGCACCGCGTCGTCGCGGGTGACGGTGCCGTCGGGCAGCTCGATCTCCACGCCGCCGACGGGGGTGAGCCGGGCCGAGGCGAACAGCAGCTCGGGCACCCGGCGGGCGGTGAGCCCGTAGCCGGTGTCCAGGTCGAACAGCGCCCAGCCGCGGTCACCGTGCAGGCCGTGGGCGCCGAGCTCGCCGGCCTCGACCTGCTCGCCCTGCAGCGACTTGACCGGGAACCGCCAGATCTCCGCGATGCGCACGGCCCCACGGTGCGCCACCGGGCCGGGTGAGTCCAACCGGGTGACCCACCCGTCACAGCAGGCTCAGGCGGGCTGCCACCCCAGCGCCCAGCTGCCCGACCACGCGTCGCCGGGTGCGAGCACGACCAGGTCGGTGCCGTCGGCCAGCGCGTTGGGCGGGCAGGTCATCGGCTCGACGGCGAGGCTGCGCCGCCGCTGGCCCTCCGGGAGGGTGTCGGCGGAGAAGACCTGCAGCCACGGCCACGCCTGGTCCACCGCCAGGGTCAGCTCGCCCCCGGGGCCGGCCAGCCGCAGCCGCGCCCAGCCGTCGTCGTCCCGCGTCAGGTCGGTGAGCGCGTCGTCCAGCACCCGGTCGCCGAGCCGCCCGACGTCCCCGTCGAAGGGGCTGCGGCCGCCGGCGGGCAGCCCGCCGTCGAGGTCCAGCGCGGTGCGGGCCGGCACGTGCAGCGTGGCCTCGCCGAGGTCGCCGTCCGCGCCGTCGGTGGCCTGGCCGGCGCCGACGTGCAGGTAGGGGTGCATGCCCACGCCGACGGGCGCGTCCTGGTCGCCGAGGTTGCGCACCCGCACCGTCACCCGCAGCCCGGTGGCGCTCAGGGCATGGTCGACGGCGACGGCGAGACGGAACGGGTAGCCCGGCCGGGGCTCGACCGTGGTGCCGACGGTCACCGCGTCCTCGGTCGCGGCGAGCACCGCGAACGGCTGCCAGGACAGCAGCCCGTGCATCGCGTTCGGCGAGGAGGGCGAGGCGACGTCCAGCTGCAGGTCGGTGCCCTGCCAGGACCACCGCCCGTCGCGCAGCCGGTTGGGCCAGGGCAGCAGCAGGCCGCCGCGCCGGCCCTTCGGCACGGCCCCCGCCGGGTAGCCGTCCAGCACCGCCCAGTCGCCGACGACGAGCTCGCGCAGCCCCCCGCCGCGCAGGGACACCACCAGCCGGGCGTCCCCGGCGCGCAGCTGCACCTCGGTGGGCTCGGCGGCAGGCCACGCCGGGGACGACGGGCTGGCGGACGGGGACGACGTCACGGGAGGCCTCCTGGGTGTGCGCCCGACCCGGCAGCGCCGGGGGCCGGACCAGCTCACCACAGCGGGCAGGGGTCCGCCCGCGCAGCGGGGACGGGTGTACCGGCCACCTCGTGACGTCCGTCAGTACCGCCCGGCCGGGGTGCTGGACAGACTGGTCGCACACCGACCGAGGGAGTCCCGATGACCCAGCCAGACCTCCGCGCAGCCGACACCGACCGCGCCCGGGTGGCCGGTGAGCTGGGCCGCTCCCAGGCCGCCGGCCGGCTCACCGTCGCCGAGTACGACGAGCGGCTGACCCGGGCCTACGCCGCCCGCACCCTGGGCGAGCTGGCCGGGCTCACCGCCGACCTACCGGCCGACCGGCCCGCCCCGGCGCCGGGTCCCGCCGCGGTCGCGGGCTGTGGCGCCGGGCAGCTGACGAACGCCTGGCGCGGCTGGCTGACCGTGGCCCTGATCGTGCTGGCCGTCTGGGCGATGTCGTCGCTGGGCACCCGGGACCTGCAGCCGTTCTGGCCCGGCTGGGTGATCGGCCCGTGGGGCGCGGCGCTGCTGGCCCGCACCCTCACCGGCGGGCACGGCGGCCGGCTGCGGCACCGCGCGCGCACCGCCGGCTGAGGCCTCTCGCCGTTCACCCGATCGGGGGACACCGCCCCGGCGTCCCGGCGGGGTGGTCAAGCCGGGCTCCCGGCGTCCCGATGTGGTCGAGGTGACCTGGTTCGCGCGCCGAGTACGAGTGCAGCTGTCCGCCCATCTGGCCGACGGCGAGTCGGTGGTGACCCACACCGACTGCGCACCGCTGGGCTCCGAGCCGCCCGGTGAGGACGTGCAGCGCACCGCCGTGCTCACCGACCGATCGCTGTACTACGTGGTGGGCACCCCGCGCGGTGGCGACCAGCAGGTGGTCTCCCTGCCGCTGGCCCGGATGCAGCAGGTGGCGCGGCAGGGCCTGGCGCTGCTGTCGTTCACCATCGACGACGCCCCGGTGACCTGGGAGCTGCGCAGCCCCACGTTCGCCGCGCGGGCCGAGCGCCAGTTCCGGGTGCACGAGCTGCAGACCCACCGCGAGTGGGTCGGGGGGCGCGAGCCGGCCGGCTTCATGTACCGCGCGCACCACGACCTGCTGGCGCGGATGAGCGCCGGGGTCGCCTACCACGACGCCGTCGCGGCCCAGCACGAGTACGTGGCCGGCGTGGTCTACGCCGACACGCAGAACCGGGCCGCCGCCCGCGCCGCCGCGCGCCGGCTGCGCCGGGTGCACACCCTGCTGTTCGCCGAGCTGCAGCAGCTGCAGGCGGCCCTGCCCACCGCCCCGGCGGCCCAGCACGCGCAGGCCCTGGCGGCCAAGCCGGCCCCGTGGCCGGAGGACGGCGTCCCCGCCGACGACGGCGGCCCGCTGGACGACGGCGCACCGGCCGGCCAGGCGGCAGCGGACTCCCCCGCCGACCGGCAGGGCTCCCCCGTCGGCTGACCGGGGCCTGGCCGCCGCGCGCGGGCGCTCAGTCGTCCGCGGCGTCCGGCGGCAGGTCGCCGGGGGTGAACGGCAGGTAGGCCCACACGTGCTTGCGGTCGCCGTCGGTCACCCAGCCGTAGGTGCCGGCCAGCGTCGCGGTGAGCTTGAGCCCCAGCCCGCCCAGCGCCGGGTCCCGGTCCACCGCCTCGGCCGGCGGCCGGTCGCCGGCGGCATCGGTGACCGACAGCAGCCAGCCCTCGTCGCCCGCGGTGACCGCGGTGCGCACCGGCAGCTCGCCGTGCCGCAGCGCGTTGGAGGTCAGCTCCTCTACGGCCAGCAGCAGCCGCTCCCCCGACGGCGAGTGCGCCGCGGGGCCCCGCCGGTCGACGTCCAGGCAGTCCCGGACCCCGGCCCGGAGGGCGGCGAGCTCCCGCACCGAGGTGACGTCCCAGCGCCACACCGGGCCCTGCACGTCCGGCATCGCGCGCGCCGGCCAAGCGGGTTGCGGTGCGTGCAGTGGTGATCCCACGGACCTGTCCTCGTCGGTGAACGTGCACCGGTCCAGGCACCGGCCGGTGGTGGAGGGTGGAGGGTACCGGTACGCGCGTCTCCGGGCCGGCGCGTCGGTGCCGGGACCGCTGGTCGATGGAGACGGGCATGCCCAGGGACGACCAGAGCGCCGGACCCCGAGGGGTCCGGCGCTCTGGCCTCACGGTGGGCAAGGGGGGAGTTGAACCCCCACGTCCTCTCGGACACACGGACCTGAACCGTGCGCGTCTGCCATTCCGCCACTTGCCCTGGCGAGCGGCAACGATAGCAGCCACCGGTCGGCACCCCGCGCGGGGGCCCGCCGCAGAGGTCCGGTGGGTCGCGCCCACCGGAGATCGCCCGGGGCGTCGGATGCTCGCCGACCGGTCGCGGAGCGCCCTCCCGGTTACGATCGGCGGTGGAGCACTGCGAGGCCGACCGAGCGTGGAGGAGCGACTGTGGGTGTGCTGCAGCGCTTCGAGCGGCGTCTCGAGGGCATGGTCGGCCTGGCGTTCGCCCGCGTCTTCAAGGGCAAGGTGCACCCGGCCGAGATCGCCAAGGCCCTCCAGCGGGAGGCCACCGAGCAGCGCTCGGTGGTGGGTGAGGGCCGCGTCCTGGCGCCCAACGTGTACGTCGTCCGGCTGGGCACGGTCGACTACGACCACCTGTCCGAGTGGTCGGACCAGCTGGCCGCCGAGCTCGCCGACATGGTCACCGAGCACATCGAGGCCGAGGGCTTCCAGACCTTCGACGACGTCCGGGTGCAGCTCGAGCTGGCCGAGGAGCTGCCCACCGGCGTGTTCGAGGTCTCCTCGCACGTCGCCGACCCGGCCCGGCCGCCCGCACCGGCCCGGCCGGACGCCGCCCCGGTGTCCGGGGTCCGCGGTCCGGGGGCCGGCCGACCCGCACTCCCGCCGCTGCCCCCGCTGCGCGGGCGCTCGGAGAGCGGTGCGCTGCGCCCGCCGGTGGTCGGCCGCGCCGGTCAGCACCCCGGCGTCACCCACGTGCTGGTCGTCGACGGCCCGGGCACCCGGCACGAGCTCACCACCGGCCGCAACGTGATCGGGCGCGGCACCGAGGCCGACATCCGGCTGCCGGACACCGGCGTCAGCCGCAAGCACGTGGACATCGAGCTGGAGGGCGGCACCGCCACGGTGGTCGACCTGGGCTCCACCAACGGCACCCTGGTGAACGGCCGCCGGGTCGCCCGGCAGCCGCTGGCCGACGGCGACGTCATCCGGATCGGCCACTCGGTGCTGGTCTACCGGCAGGACGGGGCATGACCCCGGGCCACCGGTCACCGCTCGCCACGGACGTCGCGTGACCGCCGAGATCGTGCTGCAGGTCTTCCGCTTCGGGTTCCTGCTCCTGCTGTGGCTGTTCATCTTCGCCGCCTTCCGGGTGGTGCGGGCCGACCTGTTCGGCGGCCGCACCGGCCGGGTGGCGGCCGTCCCGCCGCGCGCGGCCCCGGCGGCCAAGCGCAAGGGCCAGCGCGGGCTGCGTACCCTGCTCGTCACGGCCGGGCCGCTGACCGGCACCCGGATCAACCTGGGCGAGCAGGCGATCCTGATCGGGCGGGCGGACGACTCCACGCTCGTGCTCACCGACGACTTCGCCAGTTCCCGGCACGCCCGGCTGACCAACCGCGGAGGCCAGTGGTACGTGGAGGACCTCGGATCGACGAACGGCACGTACCTCGACCAGCAGCGGGTGCAGGGTCCCCTGCTCGTGGCACCCGGCCAGCCCATCCGGATCGGCCAGACCGTCCTGGAACTCCGCTCGTGAGCGGCCCCACCCCCCGGCGCGCAGCCGTCCCCGCACCCCGGACCGCTGCCGCCCAGACACCCGTCAGCGAGGCGCCCGCATGAGCCTCGTCCTCCGGTACGCCGCCCGCTCCGACCGCGGCCTGATCCGCGGCAGCAACCAGGACTCCGTCTACGCCGGCCCCCGGCTGCTCGCCGTCGCCGACGGCATGGGCGGCCACGCCGCCGGCGACGTCGCCAGCAAGGTGGTCATCGCCGCCCTGGAGCACCTGGACGACGACTCCCCCTCCGGTGACCTGCTGCAGGCGCTGCGCGAGGCGGTGTTCGACGGCAGCGAGCACCTGCGCGAGGTGATCCGGGAGTCCCCGCAGCTGGAGGGCATGGGCACCACCCTCACCGCGGTGCTGTTCGCCGGCGGCCGGCTGGCGCTGTGCCACGTCGGCGACTCCCGCGCCTACCTGGTGCGCGACGGCGAGCTGAACCAGATCACCCACGACGACACGTTCGTGCAGACGCTGATCGACGACGGCCGGATCACCGAGGAGGAGGCCAACAGCCACCCGCAGCGCTCGCTGCTGCTGCGCGCCCTCAACGGCCAGGACGTCGAGCCGGACCTGTCGATGCGCGAGGCGCGCCTGGGCGACCGGTACCTGATCTGCTCCGACGGGCTGTCCGGCGTGGTCAGCACCGAGACCCTCGCCGACGCGCTGCGCGACCCCGACCCGCAGGCCACCGCCGACCGGCTGATCGAGCTGGCGCTGCGCAGCGGCGGCCCGGACAACATCACCTGCATCGTCGCCGACGTCGTCGAGGACGGCGGGCGCGGCAGCTCACCGGTCGACCCCGTCGTCGACGGCGCCGCCGGGGACAACCGCGGCCAGCGCGAGGTCGACCCCCGCTCGGCGGCCGGGCGCGCGGCGCTGGCCGACCCGCGCCCGTCGAGCACGCCGACGGTGATGACCAACGCCCCGGCGCCGCGCCGCCGCCGGCCGCTGCGCACCGCCCTGGTCGCGCTGGCCACGGTGATCGCCCTCGGCGCGGCCGCGGTGGGCACCTACCTGTTCGTGATGGACCACTGGTTCGTCGGCGTGACCGAGCAGGCCGAGGGCGAGGAGGTGGGGGTCTTCCAGGGTCTGGAGGCCTCGTTCCTCGGGTTCGACTTCTTCCGGCTGGAGTCCACCACCGGCCTGCCGACCACCGACCTCACCCAGGCGGCGCGCACCCGGGTCACCAACGGCATCACCGCCACCGACCGGGACGACGCCGAGCGCATCCTGGCCAACCTGCTCGGGCAGCGCCTGCGGGTCTGCCCCGCCGACCCGAGCACCGCGACCACCGCGCCCACGACGCCCACGACCACGACGTCGGCACCGACGCCCGGTACCGACGCGACGCCGACCGACCCCGGCGCGGTGACCACCACGGCCGCCGCGCCCACCACCACGACGTCGACCCGTACCCAGGAGCCCGGAGTGGACTGCCGGGAGGCGGACTGATGTCCCCGGCCCAGCCCCCGGCCCGCGGGCCCGGCACCGACCCCCGGGCCGCTGCTGCCCCCGGCGTGGACGCCCCGCCGAAGCGGCGCAACACCGAGCTGGCCCTGCTGGGCTTCGCCGTCGTCATCACGATCGCCGGGCAGTGCATCGTCGACATCACCGTCACCGACGCGCTCAGCCCGGAGCTGGCGACCTTCAGCGCCTGGTTCGCCGCGATCTGGCTGGTCGCGCACCTGGTGGTGCGGAGGATCGCGCCGTACGCCGATCCGCTGATCCTGCCGTGCGTGGCCCTGCTGTCCGGGATCGGCCTGGCCATGATCCACCGCCTGGACATCGCCGGTGACCAGATCGGCAGCGCCGCCAGCCGGGAGGACGCCCCCGTCCAGCTGCTGTGGGCCACGGTCGGGCTGGCCCTGTTCATCGGTGTGCTGCTGGTCGTGCGCGACCACCGGGTGCTGTCCCGCTACGCGTACACCCTGGCCCTGGTCGGCATCGCGCTGCTGGCGCTGCCCGCGCTGCTGCCGGACTCCATCTCCGAGGTCAACGGCGCCAAGATCTGGATCCGGGTGGCCGGCTTCTCCATCCAGCCCGGTGAGTTCGCCAAGATCTGCATGATCGTCTTCTTCGCCGCCTACCTGGTCGACAAGCGCGACGTGCTGGCGCTGGCCAGCCGGCGCGTGCTCGGCCTGGAGCTGCCCCGCGGGCGCGACCTGGGTCCGGTGCTGGTCGCCTGGGCGCTGTCGATCCTGGTGCTGGTGTTCGAGCGTGACCTGGGCAGCTCGCTGCTGCTGTTCGGCATCTTCGTGGTGATGCTCTACGTGGCCACCGAGCGGGTCAGCTGGCTGGTGATCGGCCTGGGCCTGTTCGCCGTCGGCGCCACCGCGGCCTACCGCCTGTTCGGCCACGTGCAGGCCCGGGTCGACGTGTGGCTGGACCCGTTCGCCTACCGCAACGGCGCCGGCTACCAGCTGGTCCAGTCGCTGTTCGGCCTGGGCACCGGCGGGCTGTTCGGCGCCGGCCTGGGTGGTGGGCGGCCGGACCAGGTGCCCGTGGCCAAGACCGACTTCATCGCCGCCGCCCTCGGTGAGGAGCTGGGCCTGTTCGGGCTGGTCGCGATCATCGTGGTGTACCTGCTGCTGGTCGAGCGCGGGCTGCGCACCTCGCTGATCGTGCGCGACGGGTTCGGCAAGCTGCTGGCCGCGGGGCTCGCCTTCGGCGTCGCCTGGCAGCTGTTCGTCGTCCTGGGCGGGGTGACCGGGCTGCTCCCGCTGACCGGGCTCACCACGCCGTTCGTCGCCTACGGCGGCTCGTCGCTGGTGGCCAACTTCGCCCTCGTGGCGGTGCTGGTCCGGATCAGCGACGCCGCCCGCCGCCCCGCCGCCCCGCCCGCGCCCGCGCCGCCGCGCCTGGGCGACGCACCCACCGAGATCGTGCAGCGGTGAACGCCCCGCTGCGCCGGGTGGCCATCAGCGTGCTGGTGCTGTTCACGCTGCTGATCGTCAACGTCAACTACATCCAGGTCTGGCGCTCCGCCGACCTGCGCGCCGACCCGGGCAACACCCGCGTGCTGTCCGAGGAGTACGACCGGCAGCGCGGCTCCATCGTGGTGGCCGGCAACGAGATCGCCGTCTCCACCCGCACCGACGACGCGCTCACCTACCTGCGCCAGTACCCGCAGGGCGAGCTGTACGCCGCCGTCACCGGGTACTACTCGCTGCTCTACTCCTCCTCCGGGCTGGAGCGCACCGAGAACGACGTGCTCACCGGCTCCGACCCGCGGCTGTTCGGCCGGCGCCTGGCCGACCTGTTCACCGGCCGCGACCTCACCGGCGGCAACGTCGTCCTGACGCTGGACCCGGCCGCGCAGCAGGCCGGCATGGAGGGCCTGGACGGCGTGACCGGCGCGGTCGTCGCCCTGGAGCCGTCCACCGGCAAGGTGCTGGCACTGGGCAGCACGCCCAGCTACGACCCGACCCTGCTCTCCAGCCACGACCCGGACGCGATCCGGGCCTACGCCGACGAGCTCGGCGCCCAGGACCCGGACCCGCGGCTGAACCAGGCGACCAGCGAGATCTACCCGCCCGGCTCGATCTTCAAGGTCATCGTCTCGGCCGCGGCGCTGGAGGACGGCTACACCCCGCAGACCACCGTGCCCGCCCCCGACGTGCTGACCCTGCCGGGCACCGAGACCCCGCTGAGGAACTTCGGCAACAGCAGCTGCAACGGCGGCGCCGACCAGAGCCTGATCGACGCGCTGACCATCTCCTGCAACACGGCCTTCGCCCAGCTCGGCATCGACCTGGGCGAGGAGAAGGTGCGGGACATGGCCGAGGCGTTCGGGATGACCGACGAGACGACCGAGCTGCCCCTGGAGGTCACCGGCAGCACGATGGGCGAGATCGAGAGCGACGCCGCGCTCGGCCAGGCGTCCATCGGGCAGCGCAACGTGCGGATGACGCCGGTGCAGGCCGCCCTCATCGCCGCCACCGTGGCCAACGGCGGCACCCAGATGAAGCCCTACCTGGTCGACCAGATCCAGGCCCCGGACCTCACGGTGGAGGACCAGACCGAGCCGGAGGAGAGCGGCTCGCCGATCTCGGCGGAGACCGCGGACGAGCTCACCGACATGATGGTCAGCGTCGTGGAGAACGGCAGCGGCCGACGCGCGCAGATCGACGGCGTCGAGGTGGCCGGCAAGACCGGCACCGCGCAGACCGGCAACGACACCCCCGACCACAACTGGTTCATCGGGTTCGCCCCGGCCGACGACCCGCAGATCGCCGTCGCCGTGTTCGTGGCCAACGGTGGCGGCACCGGCGGCGACGTGTCCGCCCCGATCGCCCAGCGCGTGATGTCGGCGTACCTGCAGGCCCAGGGCAGCGACTGATGGCACTGCGCGTGGGCAGCGTGCTGGCCGGCCGGTACGAGATCACCGCACCGATCGCGGCCGGTGGCATGGGCGAGGTGTGGCTGGCCACCGACCGGGTGCTGATGCGCACCGTGGCCGCCAAGGTGCTCAAGTCCGAGTTCACCGGCGACCCCAGCTTCCTGTCCCGGTTCCGCAACGAGGCCCGGCACACCGCGGCCCTCACCCACCAGAACATCGCCTCGGTCTACGACTACGGCGAGACCGAGGCGGACGGCCAGTCGCTGGCCTACCTGGTGATGGAGTACGTCGAGGGCGACCCGCTGGTCACCGTGCTGGCCCAGCGTGGCCGGCTGAGCCCTGCCGAGACCCTCGACGTCGTCGGGCAGGCCGCCGCCGGGCTGTCCGCGGCGCACCGCGCCGGGGTGGTGCACCGCGACATCAAGCCGGGCAACCTGATCGTCCGCCCGGACGGCGTGGTGAAGCTGACCGACTTCGGCATCGCCCGCGCCCGGGACGCCACACCGCTGACCCGCACCGGCATGGTGGTGGGCACCGCCCAGTACCTCTCCCCGGAGCAGGCCCAGGGCTACGACGTGACGCCGGCCTCCGACGTCTACTCCCTCGGGGTGCTGACCTACGAGTGCCTGGTGGGCCGCCGTCCCTTCGACGGCGACTCCCAGGTGGCCATCGCCCTCGCCCAGGTCAACCGGCCGCCGCCGCCGCTGCCCGCCGACGTCCCGCCGTCGGTGCAGGCACTGGTGGAGCGCGCGCTGGCCAAGGACCCGGCCGCGCGCTGGCCGGACGGCGCCGCGTTCGCCGCCGCGGTGCGGCACGTCGCCGCGGGGGGCGGGCTGGCCCCGCCGACGACCGGCACCCAGGTGCTGGGCGCCGACGCCGGGCGGGATCCGGGGGCAGGGCGGGGGGCAGGGCAGGGGTCGGACGACCGCACCCGGGTGTTCCCGGCGTCCCCCGGGCCGCGCACCGGGCCGTCCACCGGACCGTCCACCGGTCAGGGCGGCCGGCAGATGCCGCCGCTGCACGGCCCACCGGTCAACGACCCGACCACCACCTTCCCCCGCGGTGCCGCACTCGGCGGTGCCGCGGGCGCGGGCGCGCTCGCCGGAGGTGCCGCCGGGGGCCGAGGTGCCGCGGCGTCGTCGCCGGACGCCCCGCCGTCCCGGCGGCGTCGCCTGCTGCTCATCGGCGCAGCGGCCCTGGTCCTGGTGCTCGGCGGCGGTGTCGCCGCCGCGCAGCTGTTCGACACCGACGAGCGCGGCGGCGGCGTCGCGCCCAGCACCTCGGTGAGCACCAGCACCGCGCCCGCCACGACGTCGCAGTCGGCACCCACCACCACCGACCGGGACGACGAGGAGGACGAGCCGACGACCGAGCCGGAGGCCACCACCACCGAGCCGACGGCACCCACCACCACCGCCGTGCCCACGACCACGGCGGCGCCCACCACGACCAGCACCCCGGCACCCACCACGACGGCGGCGCCCACCACGACCACGAGTGCGTCCACCCAGACCACCACGACCGCGCCCGGCAACGGGAACAGCGGCGGGAACGGCGGCGGCACCGGTTCCCCGACGCCGCCCACCCCGACCACGGACGGCGTGGGCGGTGGCGACGGCGACGGTGGCGACGACGAGGGTGGCGCGACGGCAGGGCGGGACAGGTGAGGTCACTGGCACCTCCGCGGCGGCCCGGTCCCCGGGCGCACACCCGCGCGTCCCACGTGTGCCCGACCCGGGCGGTTACGCTGCCCGGCGGTCACCCCTCGGGTCGACCACGTCCCCGCCGGCGCACGGTGCCGGAACCGGGGGACACCTCGGCACCGGCGCCGGCCGTTCGCCCGTCCCTGCGCGCAGCCCGAGAGGACCTCCGATGACCACCCCCCAGGTGCTCGGCGAGCGCTATGAGATCGGCGGGGTGCTCGGCCGCGGCGGCATGGCAGAGGTGCACCGCGGGCGCGACCTGCGGCTGGGTCGCGAGGTGGCCGTCAAGGTGCTGCGCAGCGACCTGGCCCGCGACCCGTCCTTCCAGGTGCGCTTCCGGCGCGAGGCGCAGGCCTCCGCGTCGCTGAACCACCCGGCGATCGTCGCGGTCTACGACACCGGCGAGGACCGCACCCCGCACGGGGCCACGCCCTACATCGTCATGGAGTACGTCGAGGGCGAGACCCTGCGCGACGTGCTGCGCGCCGAGGGCCGGCTCACCCCTGAGCGGGCGATGAGCCTGACCGCCGACATCTGCGCGGCCCTGGACTTCAGCCACCGCAACGGCATCGTGCACCGCGACGTGAAGCCCGGCAACGTCATGATCACGCCGCAGGGCACCGTCAAGGTGATGGACTTCGGCATCGCCCGGGCCGTCTCGGACTCCGCCGCGACCATGACCTCCACCGCCGCGGTCATCGGCACCGCGCAGTACCTCTCCCCCGAGCAGGCCCGCGGCGAGGGCGTCGACGCCCGCTCGGACGTCTACTCCGCCGGCTGCCTGCTGTACGAGCTGGTCACCGGGGCACCGCCGTTCACCGGCGACTCCCCCGTCGCGGTCGCCTACCAGCACGTGCGGGAGGACCCGAAGACGCCGTCGTCGATCAACCCGGAGATCCCGCCGGAGCTCGACGCGATCCTGCTGAAGTCGATGAGCAAGAACCCGGCCAACCGGTACCAGAGCGCCGCCGAGATGCGCAGCGACCTGCTGCGCGCCGTCGCCGGCCAGCGCGTCGAGGCCACCCCGGTGATGGGCGAGGCGGAGCGCACGTCGCTGATCGCCACCACCGGTGGTTACGGCGAGGGCGACTGGGACGACGAGGACGAGGCCGCGGCGGCCCGCCGCCGGCGCGGGATCATCGCCGCGGTGGTGGCCCTGCTGGTGGTGCTGATCGGCGTCGTCGCGGTCGTGGTCGTCATGAACAGCGGCGACGACGCCCCGCCGCCCACCACGTCGGTGACCGTGCCCGCCGGTCTGGTGACCATGACCCGGGACGAGGCGGTCGCCGCCCTGCAGGCCGTGGGCCTGGACTTCACCGAGACGTCCGCCGAGAGCACCGCCGAGCAGCTGAACACGGTGCTCAGCACCGACCCGCCCAGCGGCGCCTCCGTCGACCCGGGCGCCAGCGTGGCCCTGGTCATCGGGGCCGGGCCGGGCACCATCACGATCCCGCAGGTCGTCGGTCTCAGCCAGGAGGACGCGATCAGCAACCTGAGGACGCAGGGCTTCACCACCCCGCCGAGCACCCGCCAGGTGAGCTCGCTGGAGCCGGAGGGCACCGTGGTGTCCGTCGACCCGCCCTTCAACGCGGCCGTGGCGCCGGACAGCTCGATCACCCTGGGCGTCTCCACCGGCTCGGTCACGCTGCCCGACGTCCGCAACCAGACCGAGCAGGACGCCCGCAACGCGCTCATCGAGGCCGGCTTCGAGGAGGGCGACATCCTGCGGATGGACGTCGAGCGCGACGACGTGGCGCCGGACACCGTGGTCGGCTCCGACCCGGCACCCCAGACCCAGGTGAGCGCCGGCCAGGAGATCACCCTGCAGGTGGCCGTCCCCACGCCCGCCACGACGCCGACGACACCGTCCGCCCCCACCACCGGCCCGACGTCCGGGCCCATCGGCACGACCACGCCGACGGCACCGACCACGACGACCCCGCCGGCCGCCCCCTCCCTCGCCCCCCTCCCCCTCCCCGGCGGCTGACCCACCCCACGCCCGCTCCCTGTACAGAGAGCGCGACGCCTTCTGCACAAAGGCTCGCTGCTTTCTGTACAGAGAGCGTCGTCCTGCTGTGCAGGAAGGGTTGCGCCTGCGGTACAGGGGGAGGGCGTCGGACTGTGGTCAGACGGTGGCGACCTGGAGGCGGCGGACGGTGGCGGCGGCCGCCTGGACGGCGGCCGGGTCGACCGGGACGCCGCAGCCGGCGAGCCAGGTCGCCAGCATCCGGTGGCCGCCCTCGGTGAGCACCGACTCCGGGTGGAACTGCACGCCCTCGATCGGCAGCTCGCGGTGCCGCAGCGCCATCACGATGCCGGACGGCGTGCGCCCGGTGACCTCCAGCTCGGCAGGCACGCTGTCCTCGGCCACCGCCAGCGAGTGGTAGCGGGTGGCGGTGAACGGCGAGGGCAGGCCGGCCAGCACGCCGGCGCCCTCGTGCACCACCGAGCTGGTCTTGCCGTGCAGCAGCTCGGGGGCGCGCACCACCCGGCCGCCGAAGGCCTCGGCGATCGCCTGGTGGCCCAGGCACACCCCGAGCACCGGCAGGCCCGCGCCGGCGGCGGCCCGCACCATCGGCACGGTGACCCCGGCGTCGGTCGGCGTCCCGGGGCCGGGGGACAGCAGCACGCCGGCGACGTCCAGGTCGGCGAGCTCGTCGACGTCGACCTCGTCGTTGCGGCGCACCAGGCAGCCCACGCCGAGCTGCCCCAGGTACTGCACGAGGTTGTAGACGAAGCTGTCGAAGTTGTCGACCACCAGCACCTGCGGCCGGGGAGTTGTCACTGGTCCACCGTCACGTCGTCGTAGGGGAGATGGGGCGCGATCGCGGGGAAGACCACGAACAGCAGCAGCGCGCTGACCGCGGCGACGAGCAGCAGCGCGAGGACCGCCTTGCTGGCCGTCCCGCCGGGCAGGTGGCGCCAGATCCAGGTGTACACGAGGGGCTCCGCGTCGTCTCGGTCAGTCGCCGGTCAGGGCGGGTGGGCCGCCGGGGGCGTCGGCCTTGGCCACCGGCGCGCCGTCCAGCCGCGCGTGCACGACCAGCCGCTGGCGGGCGGAGTACTTCGGGTGGCAGGTGGTCAGCGTCAGGTAGGAGCCGGTCGCGGGCGCTGCCGGGTCGGCGTCCGGGGTCGGGGAGATGACGTCGACGTCGGTGGGGCTGACGACCTGCTGCCCGGGGATGCCGCTGGGGTCGGCGAGCAGGTCGCCGGTCGCCGGGTCGCCCAGCACGCGGTAGACGAACCAGGCGTCCGCCGTCTCCAGCACGACCGGGTCGCCGGGGCGCAGCCGGTCCAGGTCGAGGAACGGCGACCCGGTGCCCACCCGGTGCCCCGCGATGCCGACGTTGCCGGGCTGGCCGGGCATCGCGGTGCCCACGTAGTGGCCGGGCCCCTGCTCCAGCTGCTCCGGTCCGGTGCCCTCGACGACCGCCCGGGACCAGTCCGGACCCAGCCGGGGCACGTGCAGGAACCCCACGCCCTGCCCCAGCGGCACCTGGGCCGGCGGCGCGGCCGGCGCGGCGGCGACCGTGGGGTCCTCCGGGGCGCCGTCCCAGGTGGCACGCAGCTCGTCGGCGACCGCGTCCTGCCGCCGGTCGGCGAACAGGTCGGTGACGTACAGCTCATAGACGACGAAGAGCAGCACCACCAGCCCGGCGGTCACCAGCGTCTGCCCGACGCCGCGGGCCACGGTGCGCCACAGGTCTCCGGGGCGGCGGTCGCGGTCCTGCCCCGCGGGGGAGCCGGTCGTCGGGGTGCTCACGGACTGCCCCCCTGGACGGGCCCCGGGCATCAGCGTGCCGTGGCGAACTCGAGGTCGAGCGTGCCATCGTAGGCGGGCAGGACCACGTCCGACCGGTCCCTCACCCGAAAGGTGAGCCCGAAGTCCTCCACGGCCTGCTCGAACACGTCGATGCCCGGGGAGTCGGCCAGCTCGGCCCGGATCGCGGTCACGTCGCCGATCGCGGTGATCACGAACGGCGGGGAGTACGTGCGGCCCTGCAGCAGCAGCGTGTTGCCGACGCAGCGCACCGCGCTGGTGGCGATCAGCCGCCGGCCCATCACCGCGACCCCGTCGGCGCCCGCCGCCCACACCGCGTTGACCACGGCCTGGACGTCGGACTGGTGGATCACCACGTCGTCGGCGCGGGCGCCCACCGGCAGCGAGCCGTCCGCCCGCCGGGGGGCGTCGTCCAGGGTGATCTCCACCCCGCGGCCGGTGAGCGCACTGAACCCGGCGGACGTCGCCCCGGCGTCGGCGGCCTCCCGGGCGGCGGCGACCGCGCCGTCGCGCCGGGCGGCGAGCTCGTTGAGGCGCTCGACCTCGGTGCGCAGCCGGTCCAGCTCGGTGCTCTGCCGGGCGTTGGCCGCCTCCCGCTCACGGATCAGCCCGGACAGCTGGCCGGTGTCCCCGCCGCGCAGGTCGGTGCCCTGCGCCGTCTGCCCCGAGGTGGCGAACAGCAACCCGGCCATCAGCGCCACCACGGGCACCAGCGCGGCCCAGCCGGACCGGAGCTGCAGGCTCGGGCGGGGCATCGGGGACCTCCTGGCTGGGCGGGACGCGCGGACCGGGGCGGCGTACCGGCCCCACGGTGGCACCCCGACCGGGTCAGGTCGGCGTGCGACGCGCCTGGTCGCGCACGAACAGGGACCCTGTGCAGCTTAGGCTGGTGCGCGACGCGGCCGGGAGACGAGCGACCGGCCCTGGAGGGAGTTCGTCCGGTGCCCAAGTCCAAGGTGCGCAAGAAGTCGGTCTACACCCCGCCGCAGGGCGTGCTGCCCTCCGCTGCCGCGCGCAGCGCCGCGGCCGCACCCAGCCCGCGCTGGTACGCCCCGGTCATGGTCGCGCTGATGGTGATCGGCCTGGTGTGGATCGTCGTCTACTACGTCGCCGGCGACCGCATCCCGTTCATGGTGTCGCTGGGCGCCTGGAACTTCGCCGTCGGCTTCGGCGCCATGGTGGCCGGCCTGATCATGTCGATGCGCTGGCGCTGACCCACCCGCCCCCGAGGCCCCCGTCCCCCAGGGACGGGGGCCTCGTGCGTTCTCGGCCCCGACCACCGGCCGTCGGACGCCGCCCGGACCGACCCTGGTCGTCCGCTGTCCACAGGACGGGGCTGTGCTGCCCCTCGGGACGCCGCGGTACCGCAGCCGCTGCGGACACGGCCGGGGACGACGCGACGCGCCCGGGCGGACTGCTCCGTCCAGGCCCTGCCGACCCTCCCGGCCGGGTCGACTCGACGACCGGTCGACGGGCCGGGGACGGCGACCTCGACCCCCCTGCTTCCACAGGCCCCCCGCCGGGGTTTCCCTCAGGTTTGTCCACCGCTGTGGACAGACGCCGGGGGTCCGAGCGCCCCGATGGGCCCCGAAGTCCCGGACGACCGCGGGAGAGAGCGCCGGGCCCGTCCCCAACTACACCGGTGTAAGTCCGTCCCCAGTTGTGCACACAGCTGTGGAGAGCGGGGGACGGCCGCGAAGGCGGCGTGTCCGGCCCGTGACACGCCGTCATGGTGACCGTCGCCGGGTCACCGGCCGACCCGCGAGTCACACGCGTCCCACCATCCACGGCGCGCCCGACGGAACGGCCCCTCACACCGCATCCGGAGCCCCTGCCGGGGGCCACCCGGGTCGCCGTCCACAGTGGTCGTCCCCCGGGCACCGGTGGACATGTGGACCCGCCTGTGGACGACGGAAGGCGTCGTCCGGCCTGCCCCACCGGTCCCGCCCACCCCGGGCGAGGAGAGGGCAGGTGAGCTGGCCAGGACGCAGCACAGCCCCCGTCCGCGGGCGGACGAGGGCTGTGCTGGCGGGGTGGGGGCGGCGCGGGGGGCCGCCGGTCAGGCGTCGAGCAGCTCCAGCAGGGTGGCGTTGGCCATGCCGCCGCCCTCGCACATCGTCTGCAGGCCGTAGCGGGTGCCGGTGGCGTGCATGTGGTGCACCAGGGTGGTGGTGATGCGCGCGCCGGAGCCGCCGAGCGGGTGGCCCAGGGCGATGGCGCCGCCGTTGACGTTGATCCGGGACGGGTCGGCCCCGAGGTCGTGCAGCCAGGCCAGCGGCACCGGCGCGAAGGCCTCGTTGACCTCGTACACGCCGATGTCGGCCAGCGCGACCCCGGAGCGCTGCAGCAGCTTCTGCGTGGCCGGGATGGGCGCGGTGAGCATGATGACCGGGTCGTCGCCGGCCATCACGGTGGTGTGCACCCGCACGATCGGGGTCAGCCCGAGCTCGCGGGCCTTCTCCGACGTGGTCACCAGCAGCGCGGCCGCGCCGTCGGAGATCTGGCTGGCGTTGCCGGCGCTGATCACGCCGTCGGGCTTGAACGGGGTCTTGAGCGAGGCGAGCTTCTCCAGCGTGCCACCGGCGCGGATGCCCTCGTCCGCGCTGACCACGGTGCCGTCGGGGGTGGTGACCGGGGCGATCTGCTCGTCGAAGGCACCGTCGGCCTGCGCCTTGGCCGCCTTCTCGTGCGAGGAGAGCGAGTACTCGTCGAGCTGGGTGCGGGACAGGCCCCAGCGCTCGGCGATCATCTCCGCGCCCACGCCCTGGTTGGGGTGCACGCCGTCGTAGCGCTGCAGGAACGCCTCCGACCAGGGCCGGCCCGGCGTGCCCTCGCCGGTCGAGGACCCCATGGGCACCCGGCTCATGGCCTCCACACCGCCGGCGACGATGACGTCGGCCTGGCCGCTGATCACCGTCGCGGCGGCGAACGCCAGCGCCTGCTGGGAGGAGCCGCACTGCCGGTCGATGGTGGTGGCCGGCACGGTCTCCGGCCAGCCGGCGGTGAGCACCGCGTTGCGCCCGATGTTGGCCGCCTGCTCGCCGACCTGGCTCACGCAGCCCCAGAACACGTCCTCGACCTCGGCCGGGTCGATCCCGGCGCGCTGCACCAGCGCGCCGAGCACGTGCGCGGAGAGGTCGACGGGGTGCACGCCGGACAGCCCCCCTCCCCGCTTGCCCACCGGGGTGCGCACGGCCTGGCAGATGACGGCATCTCGCATGGGGGACCACTCCTCGTCGACTGGCTCGAACCGGTGCGCACCGGTGGCGGTGGGCACCCTCGCCGCATCGTAACCCCGTTGGCCGTCAGTGCTGACTGTTCCCGACCTGGGACGCTGGGCGACGTGCAGTGGTCCCCCCGCACCGGTCAGCCGGTCCTGCTCGCCCTGGGTGCCGTGCTGCTGGCCGGAGCGGCGCTCGGTGCCGACCCGGTGGGCCGCGCGCTGCTGGGTGCCGCGGCGCTGCTCCTGGCGGCCCTGGCGCTGCGCGACGTGCTGCTGCGGCCGAGGCTCGCCGTGGACGCCGACGGCGCCGTCGTCCGCACGCTGGGGGGTCGCGTGGCGGTCGGGTGGCCGCGGCTGCGGGCGACGGTGCGCACCACCCGGCGGCTGGGGACGCGCTCGCGCACCCTCGAGCTGGAGGACACCGGCGACGACGCCGTCCTGCTGGTGCTCGGCCGGTGGGACCTCGGCGCGGACCCCGAGGAGGTCGCCGCCGTCCTCTGGGCCCGGGGCGCCACCGGCCTGTGACCTCAGCGGTGATCAGCTCAGCTGATCAGACCCTCGCCGAGCTCACCAGCGCTGGTGAGCTCGGCCGGACGGTGATCAGCTCGGCTGATCGATCCTGCGGGCTCAGACCAGCCGGACCTGCGCGGCCAGCAGCACCACGCACACCAGGACCAGGACGACGACCGCCGCCACGGCCGCCCAGCGGGGCCGCAGGAGCAGGGCCGCGGCGGTGAGCACGCCGGCCACGAACCCGCCGACGTGGCCCAGCAGCGAGACACCGGGCAGGAAGCTGACGACGGCGTTGATGGCGATCAGCGTGACCAGGCCGCGGATGTCCTGGCGGCGCTGCAGGAGCACCACGCCGAACGCGCCGAGCAGCCCGTAGATGGCCGCGGAGGCACCGACGACCCCGCCGAGGAACGCACCGAACAGCTCGATGGCGACCGCGCCGCCCAGGGCGGAGACCAGGTAGACCGTGAGGAACCGTCCCCGTCCGATCATCCGCTCCAGCTCGGAGCCGAACAGCAGCAGCGCGAGCATGTTGAACGCGAGGTGCACCAGGCTGACGTGGGTGAAGGCGCTGGTCGCCACCCGCCACCACTCGCCCTGGGCCAGGTCGTAGGGGCTGAGCCGGAAGGCGTCGGTCAGCGGCGAGGCAAAGGAGCTCACCGGGTTGCCGCCGGCCACCAGGGCGGACACGAAGGTGGCCACGCCGACGGTGAGGTTCACCGCGATCAGCGTGGAGGTGACCGGGCCGAAGCGCTGGCCGGCCAGGCGCAGCCCGGTGGTCCGCTTGGGCTGCCGGACGGTCGCCCGGCCCGCACGGACGCACTCCGGGCACTGGAACCCCACCGAGGCCGGCTGCATGCAGTCCGGGCAGATCCGTCGCCCGCACCGGACGCAGCTCACACCGGTGGCACGGTCGGGGTGCCGGTAGCAGGTGGTGGCCGGGGGCGCCGGCTGCTCGGTCATGCCGGCACCCCCCGGGCCGCCCGGGGGCCCGACGGTGCCGGACCCCCCGGACCGGTGCTCTCGTTCAGCTGCGCTGCACCTCGACCGAGGTGATCACGACGTCCTCCAGCGGGCGGTCACCGCGCGCGGTGGGCGTGGCCGCGATCGCGTCGACGACCTGGCGGCTGGCGTCGTCGGCCACCTCGCCGAAGATCGTGTGCTTGCGGTTGAGGTGCGGGGTGTTGGCGACGGTGATGAAGAACTGCGAGCCGTTGGTGCCCGGGCCGGCGTTGGCCATGGCCAGCAGGTACGGCTTGGAGAAGGCCAGGTCGGGGTGGAACTCGTCGCCGAAGCGGTAGCCGGGGCCGCCGGTGCCCTGACCGAGCGGGTCGCCGCCCTGGATCATGAAGTTGGGGATGACCCGGTGGAAGATGGTGCCGTCGTACAGCTTGTCGGTGGTCTTCTGCCGCGTCTGCGGGTGCGTCCACTCCCGGCTGCCCTCGGCCAGCTCCGCGAAGTTCGCGACCGTCTTGGGCGCGTGGTCGGGGAAGAGGTCGACGGTGATGTCGCCGTGGTTGGTGTGCAGGACGGCGCGCCGTGCGGCGGGGGTCTGTTCAGTCACGCCCACCACTGTCCCACCCCGGCCTGGACGGAGGGGCCGCACCCTCGTCGTCCGAGGCAGGTCGTGCGGCCCCACGGCGCGCTGGTCGGCCCGGCAGGGACAGGTCGAGGTCCCAGCGCAGCTGTTCCACACGCGGCAGCGCGACGGGGTCCTCGAGCCAGCCGGCCACCTCCAGGCTGGACAGCCAACCGTCGTGCACGAACAGCAGGAGCGTGGCGACCAGGTCCCCGTCGGCGTCCACGACCCCCATGTCCACCTGCACGGGGTTCGCCGCCGACGACCGCGGCATTCCGTCCGGCACGTGGAGGTCCAGGGTGCCGCAGCCGCACGCGCACCCGGGGGACACCCGCACCTGGCGAGCCTGCTCTCGCAGCTCAAGTACACCGGGGAACTCGTGCCCGAGGACGGCGTCCAGCAGCTCTGCCTCGTCAGCGGTCATCGGCCGGGGGTCGGGGTCCCGCTGCGGGCTCACGCCCACCTGCACCACCGGCCCCCGGCCAGGAGCGACGACGACGGGGAGGAGCTCGGCGGCGACGACGTGGACTGCATCAGGCCATCCTGGCGGGAGTTCGTGCCCCCCATGCCAGCCAGGTCGCTCGCCGGACAGGACCCAGGGCTGAGCTCGATGGTCCCTCGCTGTTCAGCGAGCGGTCGGGGCCGTGGACCCTCTCACGCCCGGAGCGACGCTGCTCGCCGGCTCACGTGAACCCCTCGGTCCAGGTGATCTCGTCCAGTGGGTGTGCTCCCAGGTAGAAGTCGTCCGGGTACTCGATGAAGCCAGGCTGGATGATCAACTGTCGGCGAGCGGCCTCTGCCTGAGCCTCGCTCGAGAAGACGCCGCAGAGCTTGTCGTCGGTCTCGATGGGGTCTACCTCGGGATCGAGCTCTTCCTGGCCCTCCAGCGGCCGCATGTGCCACAGCAGGTACACGTCCACGGGCACCAGCTCCCGTGCGATGGTGGGCCTCGACGGACGAGAGCCGTCCGAGGCATGGCGACGTCGACGACGTGCTGGTGGAGACGAGGGGAATCGAACCCCTAACCCCCGCCTTGCAAAGGCGGTGCTCTGCCAATTGAGCTACGTCCCCGGACGACGGGAGCGGGGCGGATGCCCCGCTCCGACGTCAGCCGGTGGGCCTGCCGGTCGGTGTGCTGACGGACTGCGGACCGCGGGTGGCCTCGGCCCAGAGGTCGGCGTCGCCCGGGGTGGCCGACTTCCGGCGGACCGCGACCAGGGCGCCGGCGGCGAGGGCCGCGAGAGCCAGCTTCTTCAGCACGCTTGGTCTCCTCCGCCGTCGCCCCGCCGGAGCGGTGACCGGACTGCCGGCCCACCGGAGAATCCCGGTGGGAGGTGCACGAGTGGGCCTGGGAGGACTTGAACCTCCGGCCTCATCCTTATCAGGGATGCGCTCTAACCGCCTGAGCTACAGGCCCGTGAACCTCGTCGAGCCTACCTGCCTGCCCGCCTGACCCATCACGGGGGGTGCGGGGATGGAACGGCCCCGCTGCAGGCGCTGGAACAGGCCCCGTCCCGAGGCTCGCCCCGCGCAGAGCGTGGGGTGAGGAGGACGGGGTCCTCTTTCAGTCGCGCTCGGCGAGCGTGACCTCCAGGCCACCGACCAGGTCGGCGCACAGGTTGTACATCAGGGTGCCCACCGTGGCCAGGGCGGTGAACAGCACCACGTTGATCGCACCGATCACCGCGGCGCCACCGAAGACGATGCCGGGGGTGATGAACTCCGTGGCCGCCTCCTCGCCACCGGTGGCGGTGGTGTTCAGCTGCCCGATGAGGTCGTTGAGGGTGTCGAAGACACCCAGCCCGCCGAGGATCCCGTAGAGCAGCCCGACGGCCACCATCCACACGAAGAAGAACGCGATCGACAGCACCAGGGAGATCTTCAGCGCCGACCAGGTGTCCAGGTTGCGCAGCTGGAGCCGGGCCCGCCGGGGTCCGCGCGCCGACCGCCCGCGCCCGCTGCTCTCGGTCGTGCTCTCCGCGGCGTTCGGGCCTGCGGCGTTCCCGCGACCGGTGGCCCCTGCCCCGGTGCGGCCGGGACTGCCGGCCGGCGCGGCACCGCGCGTGCCCGTCGCTGCGCCCGTCGCCAGGGCGCTGGTCTGGGCCGTGTCGTTGGGGGACATCGGAGCACTCCTGGCGTTCGAAGGGGCAGCGGCCGACCCGGTGGCGGCGCCGGCTGGCGGCCCCCCACCGGCACTCGCTCTGGCGGGCATCTCCTGGGTCGACGGGCTGCCGGTGGCCGCCGGGGTGGACGAGCCGCGTCGGCCCGACCGCGCGGCGGTGCGCACGGCACCCTCTGGCCGGTCGGCCATGCTCGTCTCCCGTCCTCGAGCGGCGCGCGCTCGTCTGCGTCCGGCGCGCGAGGCGCAGGCGGCGCGTACACGCCGGTCAGAACCGTACTGGCCGCACGGACGCCGGGCGAGACGGCGACGTCTCGCCCGGCGGACCAGCCAGGTGACCCCAGACTAGGCGCCGGGCTCGTCGTTGTCCGTCGTCCGGGCGATCGCGACGATCGAGACGTCTTCCGGCAAGTTCATGAGCTTGACACCCATCGTCGCGCGGTCCTTGTTGTGCCGGACACCGTTGACCGGTGTGCGGATGACCCCGCCGCCGGAGGTGATGGCGTACAGCTCGTCGCCGAGCACCACCGCCAGCGCACCGACCAGCACGCCCTTGCGCGACTTCGGGTCGGCGGTGAGCACGCCCTTGCCGCCGCGGTTCTGCTCCGGGTAGTTCTCGATCCCGGTGCGCTTGGCGTAGCCGCCCTCGGTGGCCACGAGCACGTCGACGCCCTCCTGCACGACGATCATCGACAGCAGGCGGTCGTCGCCGCCCAGGGAGATGCCGCGCACGCCCTCGGTGGCCCGGCCCATCGGGCGCAGCTGCTCGTCGTCGGCCTTGAAGCAGATCGACATGGCCTTCTGGGTGACCAGCAGCAGGTTCTGGTCCGGGTTGATCAGCGCCGCGCCGACCAGCTCGTCGCCCTCGCGCAGGTTGATCGCGATGACGCCACCGGTGCGCGGGGAGTCGAAGTCGGCCAGCCGGGTCTTCTTCACCTGGCCGCCGGCCGTGGCCAGCACCAGGTACGGGGCGACCGTGTAGTCCTTGATCTGGATGACCTGGGCGATCTTCTCGTCCGGCTGGAAGGCCAGGATGTTGGCCACGTGCGCGCCGCGGGCGGTGCGGTTGGCCTCGGGCAGCTCGTAGGCCTTGGCCCGGTAGACCCGGCCCTTGTTGGTGAAGAACAGGATCCAGTCGTGGGTGGAGCCCACGAAGAACTGCTGCACCAGGTCGTCCTGCTTGAGCGCGGCGCCCATGACGCCCTTGCCGCCGCGGCGCTGGCTGCGGTACAGGTCGCTCTTGGTGCGCTTGGCGTAGCCGGTGCGGGTGATCGTGACGACCACCTCCTCCTCGGCGATGAGGTCCTCCATGGACACGTCACCGTCGTGGGCCACGAACTTGGTGCGCCGGTCGTCGCCGTACCTCTCCACGATCTCGGCCAGCTCGTCGCGGATGATCTGCCGCTGCAGCTCCGGGGAGGCGAGGATCGCCTGCAGCTCGGCGATCCGGGCCTCGATCTCGGCCAGCTCGTCGAGGATCCGCTGCCGCTCCAGGGCGGCCAGCCGGCGCAGCTGGAGGTCGAGGATCGCGGTGGCCTGCAGCTCGTCGACGTCCAGCAGCTCCATCAGGCCGGTGCGCGCGGTCTCGGAGGACTCGCTGCGCCGGATGAGCGCGATGACGGCGTCGAGCTGGTCCAGGGCCTTGGCGTAGCCGCGCAGCAGGTGCGCGCGCTCCTCGGCCTTGCGCAGCCGGTAGCGGGTGCGCCGCTGGATGACCTCGACCTGGTGGGCGACCCACAGCCGGATCAGCTCGTCCAGGCGCAGCGTGCGGGGCACCCCGTCGACGATGGACAGCATGTTGCAGCCGAACGTCGTCTGCAGCTGGGTGTGCTTGTAGAGGTTGTTCAGCACCACCTTGGCGACGGCGTCGCGGCGCAGGGTGATCACCAGCCGGCGGCCCACCCGGTCGCTGGACTCGTCGGCGATCTCGGAGATGCCGGCGATCCGGCCGTCCCGGACGCTGTCGGCGATCGACTCGGCGAGGTTGTCCGGGTTGACCTGGTAGGGCAGCTCGGTGACCACCAGCTGCACCCGGCCGCGGGAGTCCTCCTCCACGGTGACGACGGCGCGCATGCGCACCGAGCCCCGGCCGGTGCGGTAGGCGTCCTCGATGCCGTCCCGGCCGACGATCAGGCCGTGGGTGGGGAAGTCCGGGCCCAGCACGCGCTCCATGCACGCGGTGAGCGCCTCCTCGGCCTGGGCCTCGGGGTTCTCCAGCATCCAGAAGACGGCGGCGGCGACCTCGCGCAGGTTGTGCGGCGGCATGTTGGTGGCCATGCCGACGGCGATGCCGGCGGAGCCGTTGAGCAACAGGTTCGGGATGCGGCCGGGCAGGACCACCGGCTCCTGGTTCTTGCCGTCGTAGTTGGCCTGGAAGTCGACGGTCTCCTCGTCGATGTTGGCCAGCATCTCCATGGCCAGCGGGGTCAGTCGTGACTCGGTGTTGTGACTGACGAACCCGTTGCTGATGAACGAGTGGTCGTCGGACTCGACCTTGAGGCTGAACACCGGCGCCACCCCGGCGTCGACCACTGAGGCAACCTCCGCGTAGTGGAAGCGACCGTCGACCAGCGGCGCCACCACGTCCAGAGCCTCGGCGTTCGTGATGTGCGCTTCGATGAGCTCGCGATCGCGCTCCCACCGCTCGACGCGGTCGATGTTGTGCCGGCGCAGCCAGTCGCGCTCGGTCCACCGCTCGGCGCCCACCGCGCGGAGGAAGTCGGCCACGAAGGGCACGTGGTCGGTGGACATCGCGGTGCTGGTCGACGGCACCTGGGCCAGCTGAGCCTCCAGCGTGCCCTGCTTACGACCGAGGAACCCGACCCGACCGGCGAACGCGCGGGCGTCACGCCGGTTGCTCACGACGACCTTGATCTCGCCGTTGGCGTAGCGGCAGAGCGAAGACACGACACCGAACTCGAGAAGGAGCTGCTGGACCTCGCGGGCCAGCCGGTCACTACGGGTCGAGTAGCTGATCTGCATCGAGTTCCGCGGCAGCAGGGAGCTCGACCCGTCACCCTCGAAGAGGGCCTGCAGGAAGATGCGCTTGACCGCAGGCTCGGCGCGCCACACGGAGCCGGGCACCCGCTTGGCGTGGCTGCGCTGGCCCACCATCTCGCCCAGGTCACTGTCCATCAACGCGGTCAGGTCCTGGATGTCGAGTTCGTGCAGCAGGTTGCCCGAGGCGATGACCCGGGACGACGTGTAGCGGCGGCCACCCACGTGGCGGTCGTAGGCATCGAGAACCCGGTCGAAGTAGTCGCGGTCCAGGTTGTTGAACCCCGCTCGCTCCGACGACACCCAGCCCTCACTGACGAAGGCACCGGCGAGGAGCGCGGCGTCCGCCTCGCCGGCGGATGCCGTGCCGGTCTCCTCCGCGGGAGTCCGCTGGAGCACGACCCGGTCACCGGCTGCCACCTCGTCGAGCAGCTTCCACAGCAGCGTCGGCACACCCAGCACGGACACCAGGCAGAGCACCGGGTGGTTGCCCGTCCCGGTGAGCGAGAAGCCACCGGTGGTGGTCAGCGTCCTCACCGGGTGATCGCCGGAGTGGAACACCGTCCTGGCCACGACCGGATCGCCGTTGCGGTCGAGCACCTTGAGGCCCAGCTCCCGCTCGGAGTTCGGCGCCATCCCCTCGGCGAGCTCTCCGATCGGCACGGTGCCCTGGACCGTCCTGATCAGGGAGTCTGCAGTGATGCAGTACCGCATGGCGGCGGCCGGGTCGTTGCCCGGGGAGCCGAAGTTGCCCTGGCCGTCGATCAGCGGGTAGCGCATGGCCCACGGCTGGGCGAGCCGGACGAGGGCGTCGTAGATCGCCGAGTCACCGTGCGGGTGGTAGTTGCCCATGACGTCGCCGACGACGCGGGCGCACTTGACGTAGCTGCGGTCGGGCCGGAAGCCCTGGTCGTACATCGCGTACAGCACCCGCCGGTGCACGGGCTTGAGCCCGTCCCGGACCTCGGGCAGCGCGCGGCCCACGATGACGCTCATCGCGTAGTCGATGTAGCTGCGCTGCATCTCCTGCTGCAGGTCGACCGGCTCGACGCGATCGCGGGGTGGGGTCGTCTCAGTCACGCGGTTCTCCACAGGTCAGTACACAGCGGTGGACAAAAGTCCTGGTCAGGTTGCGTGTGGGCAACGCCCGGGGGTGTGTCGGGTGGACAGCCGGCGTCCACCGGACTCATCAGTCGAGTCCCGTGCAGGGACCCACCCCGGCCCCCTCGCAGGGGCCCGCCCTGAGCTTGCGAAGGGTGGGGGCGAGGGGGTCCTTCTAGACGTCGAGGAAGCGCACGTCCTTGGCGTTGCGGGTGATGAAGCTGCGGCGGGCCTCGACGTCCTCGCCCATCAGCACGCTGAAGATCTCGTCGGCGGCCGCGGCGTCGTCGAGGGTCACCTGGCGCAGCACCCGGGTCTCGGGGTTCATCGTGGTGTCCCACAGCTCGGTGGAGTTCATCTCGCCGAGGCCCTTGAAGCGCTGGATGGCGTCGTCCTTGGGCTTGCGGCCCTTCTCGGCCGCCAGCTTGAGCAGCGACTCCTTCTCCTTGTCGGTGTAGACGTAGTCGTCCGGCGTCTTCCCGCCCCACTTGATCTTGTACAGCGGGGGCTGCGCGAGGTAGACGTGACCGGCCTCGACCAGCGGCCGCATGAAGCGGAACAGCAGCGTGAGCAGCAGCGTGGTGATGTGCTGGCCGTCGACGTCGGCGTCCGCCATCAGGATGATCTTGTGATACCGGAGCTTGGCGACGTCGAACTCGTCGTGGATGCCGGTGCCGAAGGCGGTGATCATCGACTGGACCTCGGTGTTCTTCAGCACCCGGTCGATGCGCGCCTTCTCGACGTTGATGATCTTGCCGCGGATGGGCAGGATCGCCTGGTACATCGAGTCGCGGCCGGACTTGGCCGAGCCGCCGGCCGAGTCGCCCTCGACGATGTAGACCTCGGAGTTGCGCGGGTCGGTGGAGCGGCAGTCCGACAGCTTGCCCGGCAGCCCGCCCACGCTCAGCGGGTTCTTGCGGGCCATCTTGCGGGCGTCCTGCGCGGCGCGGCGGGCGCGGGCGGCGGAGCTGGCCTTGATGATGATCGTCTTGGCCTCGCCCGGGTTCGCCTCGAACCAGTGGCCGATCTGCTCGTTGCAGACCCGCTGCACGAAGCCCTTGACCTCGGTGTTGCCGAGCTTGGTCTTCGTCTGGCCCTCGAACTGCGGGTCGCCCAGCTTCACCGAGACGATGGCGGCCAGGCCCTCGCGGATGTCGTCACCGGTGAGCTTGTCCTCCGGCTTGTCCTTGAGGATCTTCTTGTCCACCGCGTACCGGTTCACGATCGAGGTGAGCGCCGCGCGGAAGCCCTCCTCGTGCGTGCCGCCCTCGTGGGTGTTGATGATGTTGGCGAAGGTGTGCACCGACTCGGAGTAGGCGTCGGACCACTGCATCGCCACCTCGAGGGACATCGCGGTGTCGTTCTTGCCGGTGCCCTCGGCCGAGAAGCCGATGATCGAGCGGTGGATCGGCGAGCGCTTGGCGTTGATGTGCGCCACGTAGTCGGCCAGGCCCTGGTCGTAGCGGTAGGTGACCTCGGTCGGCTCGAACACCTCGCTCTCGCCGGTCGGTGCGGCGGCCTCGACCAGCGGCAGCACCTCGGCCAGGCCGGTGTCGCCCTTGGCCTGCCCGGGCCGCTCGTCGCGCAGCACGATGGTCAGCCCCTTGTTCAGGAAGGCCATCTCCTGCAGGCGGCGGCTGATCGTGTCGAACGAGTAGTGCGTCGTCTCGAAGATCGAGTCGTCGGCGTAGAAGGTGATCTTGGTGCCGCGCTTGTCGGTCGGCCCGATCTCGCGCAGCGGCTGGGGCTTGGCGTAGTCGTAGTGCTGCGCCCACTCCCTGCCGTTGGTCCACACCGAGACGTCGAGCCTGGTGGACAGCGCGTTGACCACGGTGACGCCGACCCCGTGCAGACCGCCGGAGACGCCGTAGCTCTTGCCGTCGAACTTCCCGCCCGCGTGCAGGATCGTGAGCACGACCTCGACCGTGGGGCGCTTCTCCACCGGGTGCATGTCGACCGGGATGCCGCGGCCGTTGTCCTCGACCGAGACGCCGCCGTCGGCCTGCAGGGTGACCTTCACGGTGTCGCAGAAGCCGGCCAGCGACTCGTCCACCGCGTTGTCGACGACCTCCCACACCATGTGGTGCAGGCCGCGCTCGCCGGTGGAGCCGATGTACATGCCCGGGCGCTTGCGGACTGCCTCGAGCCCCTCGAGGACGGTGATGGAGCTGCCCGAGTAGGTGTTCTCGTCGGTCTCCGTGTTGGGACTCGCGACCACGTGTGGCCCTCCTGTCACGCAACCGTGCCCAAGTGCGCCACCGGGGGTGTCCGGGGCTCAGCGGGGCACTCAGGCGGCTGCTGGCGATGTGTCATGCCCAGACTACCTCCTCCGGACGACAGGACCGCGCCGTCCGCGCCACCAGACGGGATCTGCGCCCCTCCCGACACATCGACCACCACCGGTCTTGCCCCACCCCCTGACACGCCGCCGACGGCAGCCAGGGGGCGGTGCCGACGGGCGGCCAGGGGCCGGTGCCGGCAGGCGGGAGGGGCCGGTGCCGGCGTCAGTCGGCCAGCCGCTCCGGGTCCAGCTCGGGCGTGCCCCGCCCGGCCCGGCGGCCGACCAGCACCGTCACGCCCCACAGCAGGACGCCGATCGCCAGCAGCACGCCGGCGATCTGGTACTGCACCACCGGCCGGCCGGCCCATGGCGTGGCGAGGAACGCGCAGGCCAGCGCACCGACGACGGGCAGCACGGTCGGCGTCCGGAAGTGGTCGGCGTCCACCGGGTCGCGGCGCAGCACCAGCACCGCGATGTTGACGACGGTGAACACCAGCAGCAGGAGCAGGGCCGTCGTCCCGCCCAGGTCGGGCACCGCGCCGACGAAGGTGATCAGCCCGAACGCCAGGGCGGTGGTGAACAGGATCGCCACCGTGGGGGTGCGCCGGTCGGGGTGCACCCGCCCGAGCAGCGGCGGCAGCACGCCCTCCCGGCTCATCCCGTAGACCAGGCGGGAGGCCATCAGCATGTTGATCAGCGCGGAGTTGGCGACGGCGAACATGGTGATCACGCCGAACAGGCCGAGCGGGAAGCCCGGAGCCCCGGCCTCGACCACCTGCAGCAGCGGGGTGTCGCCCTCGCTGAGCCGGTCGGCCGGCACCAGGGTGATCGCCGAGACCGACACCAGCACGTAGATCACGCCGGTCAGGGCCAGGCCGGTGAGCAGCACCTTGGGGAAGATCCGCCGGGGGTCCTTGCACTCCTCGGCCATGTTGACCGAGTCCTCGAAGCCGACCATCGCGAAGAAGGCCAGCCCGGTCGCCGCGATCACCCCGCCCAGCAGCGACATGTCCCCGGTGTCGGCCTGGGTCACCCGGGAGACGTCGCCCTCGCCCACCCCGATCGCCCACATCCCGATGCCGATGACGATCAGCAGGCCGGTGAGCTCGACGCAGGTGAGCACCACGTTGGCCTTCACGCTCTCGCCCACACCGCGCATGTTGACCAGCGCCACCAGGCCCATGAAGCCCAGCCCGATGAGCGTGATGCCGATGCCCTCGCCCAGCTCCAGGCCGAAGACGCTGGCGGCGTTGGCGGCGAACGCCCGGGCCGCCGTGGACGCCGAGGTGATGCCGGAGCTCATCACGGCGAAGGCGACCAGGAACGTCAGGAAGTGCACCCCGAACGCCTTGTGCGTGTACAGCGCCGCACCGGCCGCCCGGGGGTACTTGGTGACCAGCTCCAGGTAGCTGAACGCGGTGACCAGCGCGACCAGGAACGCGACCAGGAACGGCGCCCAGACGATGCCGCCCACCTGGTCGGCCACCTGCCCGGTCAGCGCGTAGATGCCGGTGCCGAGCACGTCGCCGACGATGAACAGCAACAGCAGCCCCGGGCCCATCACCCGGCGCAGCTCGGTCTGCTCTCCGCCGGTGCCGTGCTCGGTGCGGGTCGACTCGGCCATGACCGCCTCCTCAGGGCCGCCGGAGCAGGCGGTCAGCAGAGCGTGGCGGCTCCGCCCGCCGACGGCCACTCGGGACGCCGTTCCACGTGGAACCGTCTCGACCCCTCGGCCCGACCGGCCCGGCCGCCGGCCCCGGTGCAGGGCCCCGCGCCGCACGGAGCGTGGTGCGGGGGGCACCGGGGTCCTTCGACTCCCTCAGGCGAGCAGCTGCGCCCTGGCCAGCTCGCGGTACAGCGGGTTGGTCTCCACCAGCTCGGCGTGGGTGCCCGCGCCCACCACCCGGCCGGCGTCCAGCACCACGATCTGGTCGCTGTCCAGCACGGTCGAGAGCCGGTGGGCCACCACGAGCAGCGCCCGGTCGGCCGCCGCGCGGGTGAGCGTCTCGCGCAGCAGCGTCTCGTTGCGGGCGTCCAGGCTGGCGGTGGGCTCGTCGAGCAGCAGCAGCGCCGGGCGGGCCAGCAGCGACCGGGCGATGGCCAGCCGCTGGCGTTCCCCGCCGGAGAGCAGCACGCCGTCGTCGCCGACCAGCACGTCCAGGCCCCGCTCCGAGCGCTCCACGATGCCGGTCAGCCCCACCTCGGCCAGCGCCCGCCACAGTTCGTCCTCGGGCGTGTCCGGCGCGGCCAGCAGCAGGTTCTCCCGCACCGTGCCGGCCAGCACCGGGGCCTCCTGCTCCACGTAGCCCACCCGCGCCCGCACCGCCGCCTGCGGCAGCTCCCGGACGTCGGTGCCCGCCCAGCGGATCTCGCCGCCGGACAGCGGGTAGAAGCCCTCGATCAGTGCCAGCAGCGTCGACTTGCCCGCACCCGAGGGGCCCACCAGTGCGGTGCGGGTGCCCGCCGGCACGGAGAACGAGATGCCGTGCAGCACCCCGGTGCCGTCCGGGTAGCCGAAGTCGACGTCCACCAGCTCGAGCAGCGGGGTGGGGTCACCCGCGACGGGGACCCGGGGTGACGTGGTGGCCGACCCCAGCTGCGGGCGGTCGTCGTCCTCGGGGGTCAGGTCGAGCACCTCCTGCACCCGGGCCAGCGCGCCGAGCCCGCTCTGCAGCTCGGTGTAGGCGCGGATGCCCTGGCCCAGCGGCTGGATCAGCAGGAACAGGTAGAGGATGAACGCGACCAGCTGGGAGACCTCGATCGAGCCCTGGGCGACCCGGTAGCCGCCCAGGCCGAGCACGGCCAGGAACGCACCCTGGACGGCGATCGAGCTGGCCGGGGAGACCAACGCCTGCAGCCGGGCCACCCGGACGCCGGCCCGGTAGGCGCCCTGGGCGCTGTCGCCCACCAGCGTCACCTCGCGCGCAGTGGCACCACTGGCCCGGATGGTGCGCACCGCCGACAGTGCCCGCTCCACCGCCGCGCTCATCGCGCCGACCTGCTCCTGCGCCTGCCGGGACAGCACCCGCACCCGCCGCGCCGCCGCGACCGCGGTGCCCACACCGACCGACACCGACAGCACGGTGACCAGCAGCAGCCAGCCGTCGACCAGCGCCATCGCCACCAGCGCGCCGACGCCCACCAGCACCGACCCGCCCAGGTCCACGATCCCGGAGGTGACCGTGGCCCGTAGCAGCGTGGTGTCCGCGCCCACCCGGGACATCAGGTCACCGGTGCGCCGCCGGTCGTACTCCACCACCGGCAGCCGCAGCAGCCGGTCGGCCAGGGTGCGCCGGGTGGACAGCACCACGCCCTCGGCGGTGCGCTGCAGCAGGTACTGCTGCCACGCGCTGAGCACCGCCGACCCCACCAGGACGACGACCAGCACGCTGACCAGCGGCAGCAGCGGCTCGTCGGTGCCCACGACGTCGATCACCCGGGCGACCAGCGCCGGCTGCGCCAGTGCCGCCGCCGCCCCGACCAGCGACAGCAGGGCGGCGGCGGTCAGCGGGCGACGGTGCGGGCGCAGCAGCGGCACCAGCTGCCGGACGCCGGCCGTCCGCGGCGGCTGCGGGCCCGTGCTGTCACCCGGGGGTGTGCTCCCGCCGGAGGACGTGCTGCCGGCGGAGGACGTGCTGCCGGCGGAGGACGGCGGGCCGGCGCCGCCGGCCTGGTCGCGCGGCGTCGTCGCGGTGCCGCGCCGCCCGTCCTCCGCGCGGACCGGGGCGTCGGTCAGCGGAGTGCGGCGAGCGCGCCGACGACCGCGGTCAGGATGCGCCCCTGGTGCTGGATCAGCTCCGGCCGGTGACCGTCCGGGCGGATCGCGGCCACGTGGCCGGCGGCCGACCACAGCTCGTCGCCGTCGTCACTGCCGAGCAGGAGCTGCCGCACGACGACGTCGTCGACCAGCCGGCGCAGCTGCGGGGTGTCCTCCGGGGCCAGCAGCACCCAGCGGGTGTCGAACTCCGGGTCACCGCTGGGCAGGTGCAGCAGGCCCCCGGTGCGGTGCTTCCAGAACCGGGCCGGGGAGAGCCGGAACGAGGGCAGCTCACCGAGCACCGGTGCCGCGGTCACCGCCCAGCGGGGCTGGGCGTACCGGCCCGAGGTGTAGACGACGTCGAAGGCGACCAGCTCCAGGCTGCCCAGCCGGCCGCGCAGCACGTTGCCCGGCCGGTCGTCCTTGGAGGGGCGGACCGGGGACGCCGCGACCAGCTGCGCGAGGACGGCGTCCTCCGGGCCGGTGCCGTCGGAGGGCACCCAGCCGTTGTCCATGCCCCAGCCCTGGGCGCCGACCAGGTCGCCCTGGTACCGGAACACCTGGTCCCCGACGCGGTCGGCGCGGCGGCGGGCGGGGCGGGCGGCACCCCAGAAGCCGCGCTGCCCGCCCTGCTCCTGACCGGGCTGCTCACCGGGCTGCTGCTGGCCGGGGGCCCAGGGCTGCTCGGCGGCGGAACCCCACGGCTGCTGCGGGGCCCACTGCTGCTCCGGCTGCTGCACCGGCTCCGGCCCGCCGCCGGCGACCTGCCCGGGCTGGCGGCCGGCGATCTGGTCGGGGGTGGGGCCCCACTGACGCCGCGGCTCGGCCGGCGGCGGGGCGCCGGCCGACGGGTCGGCGGGCCGGACGGGGCGCTCGGGCTCGGCGGCCGGCAGCGACCAGCCCGGGGGCTCCCAGGCGGCCGGCGGGCCGGCGTCCGGGGTGGGACCCGGCGTGGCGCCCGCGGGGTCCTGCCCCGGCCGGCCGGCCGGCGTGCTGCCACCGCCCAGGTGCTCCGGCTCGCGCCAGCCCTGACCGTCGGGTCCGTCGAAGCCGTCGCGGTCGCGGGGGCTGCTCATGGTCGTTCTCCCTATCCGTACGTGTCGCGCGGACCGCGTCCGCGCACCGAGCGTGGTCCCTTGCTCCAGCTCGGAGCCGTCGGACCGACAACGCGCAACCGGGTCACGACGTCCCCGCCGACCTGGGCGCGCAGCCGGTTCAGGATCGTCGGGGCCAGCAGCCGCAGCTGGGTGGCCCAGGCGGTGGACTCCGCGACGACCAGCAGCTCCCCGTCGGTGAGCGTCTGCGGGCGGCAGTGCGCGGCGATGTCGCTGCCCACCAGCGCCGACCACCGGCCGAACACCGAACCCACCAGGGTCTGCGTCGTCCAGTCCTCCTCGCGCACCAGCGACTGCACCAGCGAGCCCAGCGTCTGCGGGTCGTCGGCACCGGGGTGCGCGCCGGTCCACCGGCGTCGCGGGCCGGCGATCCGCCGCCGGGTCGGCCGCGGCCGCGACGCCGACGCCGCCCGGGCGGCGTCCAGCGCGGCTCGCGCGATGTCACTGGGCCGGGCCGGGCGCTCCTCGCTCACGAGCCCATCCTGCCGCCGTCCCCCACCCACCGGGCCCCCGACCCCACCTCCCGTCCCGTGTCGCGACGACGGCCGGGTCCCCGACGGCCCTTCCCGCGCAAACGGCCGGACGACACCGGCCACTCCCGCGCAAACGGCCGGACGACGACGGCCACTTCCGCGGGAACAGCCGGACGACCACGGCCACTCCCGCGGAAACGGCTGGGACGACCACGGCCACTCCCGCGGGAACGGCCGGGGACGGCAGGCAGGGCCGGCGGGTCAGGGGGTCAGGAGGGTGGCGGTGCCGTCGGCGACGCGGACGCGGGCGCCCTGCAGGGCCGCCGGCACGTCCTCGGCGACGGCGGCGGTGATCAGCGTCTGCTCGGCGCTGACGGCCAGCCGGGCCAGCGCGGTGCGGCGGCCCTGGTCGAGCTCGGCGAACACGTCGTCCAGCACCAGGACCGGGTTCTCGCCCTCGTCCCGGAACAGCGCGAGGCAGGCCAGCTTGAGGGCCAGGGCGAAGGACCAGGACTCCCCGTGGCTGGCGTAGCCCTTGGCCGGCGCGGGGCCCAGGTGCAGCACCAGGTCGTCGCGGTGCGGCCCGACCAGGGTCACCCCGCGGTCCACCTCGTCCCGGCGGCGCTCCTCGACCCGGGCACGCAGCGCCGCCGTCAGCTCCGCCGTGCCGGGCACCGGGGCGCCGGGCGCCAGCGGTGACCCGTCGCCGGCCAGCGGCACGGTGCTGGTGTAGCCCAGGCCGACGGCGTCCGCGCCGGGCCCGGCCACCTCCGCGTAGGCGGCGGACACGTGCGGCGCCAGGGCGGTGACCAGCCGCAGCCGTGCCTCCAGCAGCTGGGCACCGAGCTCGGTGAGGTGGGTGTCCCAGACGTCCAGGGTGGCCAGCGCGTTGCCCCGGGCCAGCCGCGCGGTCTTGAGCAGGGCGTTGCGCTGCTTGAGCACCCGCTCGTAGTCGCTGCGCACCCCGGCCATCCGAGGGGTGCGGCTGACCAGCAGGTCGTCGAGGAACCGGCGCCGCTCGGTCGGGTCGCCGCGCACCAGCGCGAGGTCCTCGGGGGCGAAGAGCACCGTCTTCACCAGCCCGAGGACCTCGCGCGGGCGGGGCAGCGGCGACCGGTTCACCCGCACCCGGTTCGCCCGCCCCGGGTTGATCTCCACCTCGACCAGCAGCTCGCGGTCGTCCCGCCGCACCGCCGCCCGGACGACGGCCTGCGGCGCCCCGTGCCGCACCAGCGGGGCGTCGGAGGACACCCGGTGGCTGCTCAGGGTCGCCAGGTACCCGACCGCCTCCACCAGGTTCGTCTTGCCCTGCCCGTTGCGCCCGACGAACACCGTCGGGCCGGCGGTCAGCGCGAGGTCGCACGTCTCCCAGCTGCGGAACTGACCGACCTGCAGGTGCCTCAGGTACACGCCCCCACCCTCCCGACTGGAGCGTCCACCCCTGAAGCCCGACCGAACGGCCCCCCTGCAGGGTCCCGGGGCGCGCGAAGCGTGTCCCGGGGGGCAGGGGGGTCCTTCATCAGGCGGGCTTCTCGGCCTCCGGCTTCACGGCCTCCACGGCGTGGACGGCGTGCCCACCGAACTGGTTGCGCAGCGCGGCGACGGCCTTCATGGTCGGCGAGTCGGTCTGCCGGGACGCGAAGCGGGCGAACAGCGACGCCGAGATGGCCGGCATGGGCACGGCGTTCTCGATCGCCTGCTCGACGGTCCAGCGGCCCTCGCCGGAGTCCTCGGCGTAGCCGGTGATCCGGTCCAGACCCGGGTCCTCCTTGAGCGCCAGGACGAGCAGGTCCAGCAGCCACGAGCGGATGACGGTGCCCTGGGTCCAGGAGGCGATGACGCCGGGGACGTCCTCGACCAGGTCGACGGCGGCCAGCAGCTCGTAGCCCTCGCCGTAGGCCTGCATCATCGCGTACTCGATGCCGTTGTGGACCATCTTGGAGAAGTGCCCGGCGCCGACCGGCCCGGCGTGCACGAAGCCGGCTCCGGCCTCGCCGGCGGTCTGCTCCTCGGTGGACACCGGCGGCTTGAGCGCGTCGAAGACCGGCTGCACCTTGGCGACGTCCTCGACCGATCCGCCGACCATCAGCGCGTAGCCGTTCTCCAGGCCCCAGACGCCGCCGGAGACGCCGGCGTCGACGTAGCCGATGCCCTTGGGCGCCAGCTCGTCGGCGTGGACCTTGTCGTCGGTGAACTTGGAGTTGCCGCCGTCGACGATCACGTCGCCCTCGCTCAGCAGCTCACCGAGGGCCCGCACGGTCTGCCGGGTGGGGTCGCCGCTGGGCACCATCACCCACACCACCCGCGGGGCCTCCAGCGCCGCGACGAGTGCCTCCAGGCTGTCGACGTCCCGCTTGCCCGGGGCGTTGTCGTACCCGATGACCTCGTGGCCGGCCCGGCGGATGCGCTCCGCCATGTTGCCGCCCATCTTGCCCAGTCCGATCAGCCCCAGCTGCACGTCGTCTCCCTCTGGTCGGTCCTGGCCGCTGCACGCCGCGCGCAGCGGTCCTCGCTCGTCATCGTGCTCGCCCGTACCGACGCCCGCGCGTCGGCCCCCGATCACGGCTGGAACGGCCTCCTCGCCGGGCCCGGGCCGCGCAGAGCGTGGTCCCGGGGGGCGAGGAGGTCCTCCTGTCAGCCGGGGAGGCGGACCGGCATGATCAGGTACCGGTAGCTGCCGGGGCGCACCGCGGGCTTCTCCGCGGCGTCCGGGTCGCGCTCGGGCTCGACCCCGGAGAGCACCGCGGGCTTGAGCGCGCTGGTGAAGTCCATCCGGGCGCGCTCGGTGTGCACCGCGGCCAGGCCGTCGAGCAGGAACGTCGGGTTGAAGCCGATCGTCAGCGGGTCGCCGTCGAACTCGACGTCGCAGCGCTCCTCCGCCTGGCCCTCGTCGTCGCTGCCGCCGGCCTTGAGGGTCACCGTGCCCGGGGTGAACTCGCAGCGCAGCGGGGTGCCGCGCTCGGCGACCAGGGCCACGCGCTTGGCGGCGTCGGTGAACATGCCGACCGGCAGCGTGGCGAACGACGTCGAGGAGCTCGGCATGATCGCGCGGTACTTGACGAACTCGGCGTCCAGCAGCCGGGTGGTGGTCTGCCGGTCCTTGCCCGAGAGGCCGAGGATGCCCTCCCCGGAGGTGCCGGAGGACAGCGACAGCACCACCTCGGGCCCGCTGGTGAGCGTCTTGGCCGCGTCGGCGAGGGTGCGCGCCGGGACGAGCACGGCGGCGGTCAGGCCCGGGGTCTCCGGGCGCCAGGCGAACTCGCGGACGGCGAGCCGGTACCGGTCGGTGGCCGCCAGGGTGACCAGGTCGTCCTCGATCTCCAACCGGACGCCGGTGAGCATGGGCAGGGTGTCGTCCCGGCCGGCGGCGATCGCGACCTGCCCGACGGCCTCGGCGAAGGCGTCGCTCTCCACGACCCCGGCGGCCGACGGCATCGAGGGCAGCGAGGGGTAGTCCTCCACCGGCAGGGTGGGCAGCGAGAAGCGGGCGTTGCTGCAGCTGATCGACAGCCGGGAGCCCTCGGCGACGATCTCCACCGGGTGCGGCGGCAGCGCCCGGGTGATCTCGGCGAGCAGGCGGCCGGGCACCAGGGCGCGGCCGCCGTCGGTGGCGTGCACGTCCACCTCGGAGCGGGCGGAGACCTCGTAGTCGAAGCCGGAGACCGACAGTGTGTTGCCCTCGACGTCCAGCATGATCCCGGCCAGCACCGGGACCGAGGGCCGCGGCGGCAGGCTGCGGGCCGTCCAGGCCACGGCGTCGGCCAGGACCTCACGTGCCACCCGGAACTTCATGACGACCCCATCCTGCTCGCTGGCCCTGCTGGCTGGCGGCGGCCGGTCGGCCCGCCGTCGGTGCACATCTTCGCGTGCTGCCCCTCCCGATGGCACACCCGGTCGGCCGATCTGCCTGGTCGGTGCGCTCCTGGTCCTGGACTCCCGCGGTGCGGTCCGGGCCGGTGCTCCCCAGCCTGGATGTGGTTCAAGGACTTCTCCGGGATACAGCTCATCTTCGTCATCACTGGTGTGGAAGCTGGGGACATCACCCGTTCGCCCAGGTCAGCCCCCGAACAGGCCTGTTGGTGAGCTGTGGGTGGTGACGACGTCGTCGGGGTCGACCAGTGGAGAAGTCGACATCTGTGCACCGGTCGGCCGTTGTGTCCACCCCCTCTCCCCTGGTAGCCCGCAGGTTGTCGGCAGGGCTGGGGACAACGCCGTCCCGGGTCACGCTTCGTGACCCGCGCGGGACGCGTTTTCCCCCACCTGTGCACATTCCTGGGGAGAACCCTGCTGGTGTGACGGCTCCGTCACAGCACGCGTGGCGTCCCGGACGTCACTCAGCGTGGTCCCCACCGGCCGCCCGACCCCCGCCCCACCTGCACGGACGAGGTCGAGGAGTCGACCCGGCAGCGCCGCCGACCACCGCACGGTCACCTCGCCAGGAGGAAGGACCCCGTCCCCCTCGTCCCTCGCACGCTCGGGTGAGCCTCTGGACGGGGCCTTACTGGCGGGCGCGGCTCTTGATCCGGGCGGTGAGCTCGGTGACCTGGGTGTAGGTGGCCCGGCGCTCGCTCATCAGCCCGGTGATCTTCTTGACCGCGTGCATGACCGTGGTGTGGTCCTTGCCGCCGAAGGACGCCCCGATGCGGGGCAGCGACAGCTCGGTCAGCTCACGGCACAGGTACATGGCGATCTGCCGGGCGTTGACCAGGGTGCGGCTGCGGTTGGCGCCCTGCAGCTCCTCCATCGTCACCGAGAAGTACTCGGCGGTGGCGGCCATGATGATCGCCGCGGTGATCTGCGGGCCCTGCTCGTCGCTGATCAGGTCCTTGAGCACCATCTCGGCCAGCGACAGGTCGACCGGCTGCTTGTTCAGGCTGGCGAAGGCGGTGACCCGGATCAGCGCGCCCTCGAGCTCGCGGATGTTGGTCTGCACCTTGCTGGCGATGAACTCCAGGACGGCGTCCGGCGCCTGCAGCCGCTCGCCCCACGCCTTCTTGCGCAGGATGGCGATGCGCGTCTCCAGGTCCGGTGCCTGGACGTCGGTGATCAGGCCCCACTCGAAGCGGGTGCGCAGCCGGTCCTCCAGCGTGGTCAGCTTCTTCGGCGCCCGGTCGGAGGTGATCACGATCTGCTTGCTGGCGTTGTGCAGCGTGTTGAAGGTGTGGAAGAACTCCTCCTGCGTCCGCTCGGCGCGCTCCAGGAACTGGATGTCGTCGATGAGCAGGAAGTCGATGTCCCGGAAGCGGCGGCGGAAGTCCTCGGCCCGGCCGGACTGCACCAGGTTGATGAACTCGTTGGTGAACTCCTCGGTGGACACGTAGCGCACCCGCACGTTGGGGAACATCCGGGCCGCGTAGTGCCCGATCGCGTGCAGCAGGTGGGTCTTGCCCAGCCCGGAGTCGCCGTAGATGAACAGCGGGTTGTAGGCCCGCGCCGGCGCCTCGGCCACGGCGACCGCCGCGGCGTGGGCGAAGCGGTTGCTGTTGCCGATGACGAAGCTGTCGAAGACGTACTTGGCGTTGAGGCCCGGGTCGAGCCCGGCGGCCCGGTTGCGGTCGGCGAACTGCGCGACGCCGCCGGGTCCGCGCCGGTCCCCACCGCGCTGGTCTCCCCCGCGCTGGTCCCGGGACGCCGGCGGGCCGTCGTCGTCGGAGGCACGGCGGGAGTCGGCCCGCCGTGCGTTGTCGAAGGTGAGCACGTCGGCCTGGCCACCGTCGTCGCCGGCCCAGCCCCGGTCGCCGTCCCGGCGGTCGTCCCGGCGGTCGTCCCGGCCGGCAGCATCCGGGCGGCGCTCGTCCCAGCCGCGGTCCCGGTCCCAGGCCGGTGCTGCGCGCGGGCCGTCGCCGCGTCCGGTGTCCCGGTCACCCCGGTCGTCGCGGTAGGGCCCGCGGGACCAGTCGCGGCCGTCGCCGGACTCGGGGTAGTGGCTGGCCCGGCCGTCCTGGCGCAGCGGGTCGGGTCGGGTGGGGTCGGAGCGGACACCGAAGGCGCTGCGCCCGTCGTCGGCCTGGGCGCGCGCGGCGCGGTCCTCCTCCTCGCGGTCGGCGTCGGCCGCCGACCACGGGCGCCGGGTGGGCGGCTCGCCGATGGTCAGCTGCTCGGGTGCGGACGGCACGTCCTCCAGCTGCACCGCGACGTGGATGTCACGGCCGAACTCCTGGGACAGCGCCTCGGCCAGCACCAGCCGCATCCGCGACTCGAGCACGGTCTGGGTGAACTCGTTGGGCGCGGCCAGCACGGCGGTGTCCTCGAAGACACCCACCGGACGGGTCAGGTTCAGCATCGCGTTCTGCTGGGGGGAGAGGCTGGCGGCGAGCCGCTCGCGGATCTGGTCCCAGACTCCTCCCAGGTCGACCGTGGCATCGGTCATGGGTGGTGTCCTCCTCGGAGCGTGCCGGTGCCCTCCCGGGTGGCCCGCCGACGTCGGCCCCGCGGGCCCCGGGCACGAGCCCGGCGGGCACACGGCGTCCACATGCGTGTCCACAGACTGTGCACGCACGGCACGACTGCTGCCAGCCAGGCGGGGCGGGGATCGCGGTTCTCGGCGTCTGCGCAGGTGCCACCTGGTCAGGGCGACGGTGCTGGTCGATCGACGGCCGGTGGGCCGACGGGCTGAGCGGGGGTGCGACCTGCCAGGGAGCCCGACCAGCCGCCCGGACGACGCTAACAGCCTCGTCCACAGCCCGGCAACGACGCCGCGGCCGGGTGCACGGCTCCCGGCCCGGCGCGTCGGCGCAGGCCGGAGGGGCCGCGACGGGGCGGTCCGCCACCGGTGGCGGCGGCACCTCGGCTATGCTGGTCGGCGTCTGTGGACTGTGGGCACCGGTGCGTTCGATCCCGGTGTGCCCGCCGGCCGCAGCACACCAGCCTCGAGGTGTCCGTGGGGCCGTGGTCGTCGATGTCGACGTCCCCGGCGGGCGGCGCCTCCACGTGCACGGGTCGCAGGGCCCGTGCACGACCATCGATGTCGTGTAGTGGGAGTCCTCGTGAGCAAGCGCACGTTCCAGCCGAACAACCGTCGCCGGTCCAAGACCCACGGGTTCCGGCTGCGGATGCGCACCCGCGCAGGCCGCGCGATCCTCGCCGGCCGCCGCCGCAAGGGTCGCGACAACCTCTCCGCCTGAGGTGCTGCCCGCGCAGGCACGCCTGCGCCGGCGGCCGGAGTTCACCGTGGCCGTCCGGTCCGGCCGGCGTGCCGGCCGGCCGACCATGGTCCTGCACTACCTCGACCAGCGCGTCGTCCCTGGCGACGGCGTCCCCGGTGGTCTCGTCGCCGGGGACGAGGGCGCACGGTCCACGGACGGCCCGCGGGCCGGTTTCGTCGTGGGGAAGTCCGTGGGCAACTCGGTCTGCCGGCACCGCGTGACCCGGCAACTGCGGCACCTGGTGCGCGCCGAGCTGCACCGGCTCCCGGACGGCGCGGACCTGGTGGTCCGGGCCCGACCGGAGGCGGCGACCGCCGGCTCCGCCGCGCTCGGCCGGGACCTGCGGGCCGGGTTGGACCGCGTGCTGGGCCGCTCGGCCGCGACCGCACGACCCTCGTCGTCACGCTCGTCCGCCCCCCGGGCCGACCAGCCGTGACCCGGGGCCGGCTGCGGGGCGCCCTGGTGTCCGCCGTCCGCTGGTACCAGCGTGCGGTGAGCCCGGTGCTGCCCCCGCGGTGCCGGTTCCACCCCAGCTGCAGCGCCTACGCGGCCGAGGCCCTCGAGGTGCACGGCGCCGGGCGCGGCTCCTGGCTGGCGCTGGTGCGGCTGGCCAAGTGCGCGCCCTGGCACCCCGGCGGGGTCGACCTGGTGCCCCCGGCCCGCACGCCCGCCGGTGCGGGTGCGCCGCGCGGTGGAACCGACGGCGGCTCCCCGTCGTCGGAACAGCTGACCACCGGTCCGGCCGCGCGCACCGCCGGCGGGCTCCTGCCCGCACCCGACCGTCCCGCACGTGTTCCCAGCCCGGCGCCCCCCCGCCCGGACGCCGAGGAGGAGACCTCCGTTGCTTGACTGGATCTACACCGCCATCGCGTGGGTGATGAAGTCGTGGCACTCCGTGCTCTCCACGTTCCTCGACCCGGCCGGCGGCATCACCTGGGCGCTGTCCATCGTGCTGCTCGTCGTCACCATCCGGGTGCTGCTGTTCCGGCTGTTCGTCAAGCAGGTCAAGTCGCAGCGGGCGATGCAGGAGATCCAGCCGGAGCTCGCGAAGATCAAGAAGCAGTACGGCAGCGACAAGCAGGGCTACAGCCAGGCCGTGATGGCCCTGCAGAAGGAGCGCGGCGTCAACCCGCTGGCCGGCTGCCTGCCGATCCTGCCGCAGATCCCGGTGTTCATCGGCCTGTTCCACGTGCTGCGGCGGATCGCCCCGGGCAAGGACGGGCTCTACACCTGGAGCGACCAGCTCACCGACCAGGCGGCCAAGGCCGACCTCTTCGGGGCACCCATCTCGTCGTCGTTCAACATGATGGACCCGAAGAAGACCGACCTGCTGGCCCTGCCCGGCGTCAGCTACACCAACATCCGCGTCGTCGCGATGATCCTCATCGTGATCATGTGCTTCACGACGTACTACACGCAGAAGCAGATCCAGCGCCGCTCCGGGCCGGTCGAGGGCCAGGCGGCCACCATCCAGAAGCTGCTGCTCTACGGCATGCCGGCCAGTCTCTTCGTCTCGGGCTTCCTGTTCCCGATCGGGGTGCTCCTCTACTGGTTCACCAACAACCTGTGGACGCTGGGCCAGCAGTTCTACATCCTCAAGAAGCTGCCCCCGCCCGGGTCGCCCGCGGCCCTGGCCAAGGCCGCCGCGGAGAAGCCGGCGATCGACCCCAAGGCCCTGGCACCCCGCCCCGGCGCCAAGCCGGTGCGGCCCAAGCGCGGCGCCGCCGGCGGTGGAGCCGCCGGCAGCGTGGCCCCCAGCAGCACCATCGACGCCGCCTCGGTGGGCGCCGGTGACGTGCCCTCCACCGGCGGTCCCGACATCGCCGACGTCACCCCGCCCACGGCCGACGTCGCGCCGGCCCGCCCCACGAACGGGCGTCCCCGTGGCGGGGGCGGCTCCAGCGCCGCGGGCTCGCCGGGTGGCGGCAAGGCCGGGCAGGGCCCGGCCAACCGGGCCCGGCGCAAACGGCGCTGACCTGCTCGCCCGCCGCGCGGCGTTCGTCCGGGACGCCGGCCCGCGAGGCACTCCCCCTCCCCCGGGTCCGCCCCGGTCGCCTGCTGCACGCCTGAAGAGGATGAGTCCATGAGCGCTCCCCAGCTGAACCAGTCCGACACCGCGGTGACCGCGGAGGCCACCTCCGACGACGTCCTGGTGCCGTCCGGCACGGACACCGAGCCTGCCCTGCCCGACGCCGACGCCGTCTCCGACGACGCCGTCGTCGAGCCCGTCGAGGTGGTGTCGGACACCGACGACGACGAGGACGACGACGAGGAGGCCGACGACCTCCTCGTGCAGGAGGGCGACGTCGCCGGTGACTACCTCGAGCGCCTGCTGGACATCCTCGACGTGGACGGCGACATCGACCTGGACGTCGAGGGCGACCGGGCGTCGGTGGCCGTCGTCGGTGGCGGGCTGAGCACCCTGATCGGCCCGGACGGCGCCACCCTGGAGGCACTGCAGGAGCTGACCCGGCTGGCCGTGGCGCAGTCGACCGGCACGCGCAGCCGGCTGATGCTGGACATCGGCGGGTACCGGGCCAAGCGGCGCGCCGACCTCACCGCGCTGGGTGCCGAGGCCGCCCGCCGGGTGGCGGAGAGCCGGCAGCCCGAGCGGCTGACGGCGATGAACCCGTTCGAGCGCAAGGTGGTGCACGACGTCATCGCCGGTGCGGCGGGTGTGCGCAGCGAGTCCGAGGGCGAGGAGCCGAACCGCCGCGTCGTGGTCCTGCCGGACGCGTGAGCGGGCCCGCGAGCGCCTACGGCGAGCACGGCACGGGCGCGGCGGACCCGGGCCGCGAGCCGGCGCCGGCGACGCCGGAGCTGGCGCGGGAGGTCTTCGGCGACGCGCTGGCCGACGCCGAGCGCTACGTGGCCCTGCTGGCCGACGGAGGTGTCACCCGCGGGCTGATCGGCCCCCGGGAGGTGGCCCGGTTGTGGGACCGGCACGTGCTCAACAGCGTGGCTGTCGGGGACGCCGTGGCGCACGGGGCGCACGTGGTGGACGTCGGCAGCGGCGCCGGCCTGCCGGGCATCCCGCTGGCCCTGGCCCGGCCCGACCTCTCGCTGACCCTGGTGGAGCCGATGGCCCGCCGGGTGGAGTTCCTGGAGGAGGTCGCAACCGAGCTGTCCCGGCCGTGGCGGGTCGTGCGCGGCCGGGCGGAGGAGCGCTCGGTCGCCCGCGCCGTCGGGCCGGTGGACGTCGTCACGGCCCGGGCGGTGGCGCCGCTGCCTCGGCTGGTCGGCTGGTGCCGGGGTCTGCTCCGGCCCGGGGCCCAGCTGGTCACGCTGGTGGGCGCCCGGGCGCTGGCCGAGCTGCCCGGCCTCGTGCCGGAACTCGAGGCCGCCGGGATGCGGGACGTGCACGCCCGCGCGGTGGGTGGGAACCTGGGCGCTGCTGCCACTACCGTGGTGGTGATGACCAGGAGTGGTCGGTGATCTCCGGTCCGCCGGGGAGCGCACGGCCGCGTGGCGTCGCCGCCGGGTCCGGGGGTGGCGCGGGCGCGCGGCACGTCGTTCCACGTGGAACGGGCACCGGTACCCGACTGCGTTCCACGTGAAACGGGCAGGGAGAATGCAGGCATGACCGACCCGGGCGAGCGTCTGCGCAGCAGTCTGGCTGCTGACCAGGCCACCACGGCCGGCGTCGAGTGGGACACCCCCATCGCGATGGAGGCCATGCGCGCCTCCCGGGTGCTGCACGCCGCGGACCAGGAGCCGCTGCCGGCCCCCGGCCGGATCCGGGTGATGACCATCGCCAACCAGAAGGGCGGGGTCGGCAAGACGACCTCGACGGTGAACCTGGGCGTGGCCCTGGCCATCTTCGGGTTGCGCACCCTGGTCATCGACCTCGACCCACAGGGCAACACCAGCACGGCGCTCGGCGTGGACCACAGCGTCGGCACGCCGTCCATCTACGACGCCCTGGTCGGGGACAGCACGCTGGCCGAGGTCACCCACCCGACGACGGCGAGCCCGAACCTGACCTGCGTGCCGGCCACGATCGACCTGGCCGGCGCGGAGATCGAGCTGGTCTCGGTGGTGGCCCGCGAGTACCGGCTGCGGCGGGCGATCGAGCTCTACCTGCAGGAGCTGCCCGCCGACCAGCGCCCGCACTACGTGCTGATCGACTGCCCGCCGTCCCTGGGGCTGCTCACGCTGAACGCGCTGGTGGCCGGGGACGAGGTGCTCATTCCCATCCAGTGCGAGTACTACGCACTGGAGGGCCTGGGGCAGCTGCTCTCCAACATCGACCTGGTGAAGGCGCACCTCAACCCCGGCATTTCGGTGAGCACCATCCTGCTCACCATGTACGACGGCCGGACCAAGCTCGCCGACCAGGTGGCCGACGAGGTGCGCAGCCACTTCGGCAGCGTCGTGCTCACCGCGGTCATCCCCCGCAACGTCCGGGTGTCCGAGGCGCCCGGGTACGGCCAGTCCGTGCTCACCTACGACCCGGGTTCCCGGGGCGCGACCAGCTACGTGGAGGCCGCCCGGGAGCTCGCCTTCCGGGGTGCCGGGCTGAAGCCCCAGGTGGCCGCCCCACCGCCGGCGCCGGTCGTGGCCGGGCCGCCGGTGGCGGCGCTCATCCTGGGCGAGCCACCGATGGCCTCCCGGTCCGTCGGGCACCGCGCCGGCCGCGAGGACCCGACCTGATGCGCTCCTGCAGGAGCACCCCGGATCAGCACACCGCCAGCGAGGAGACAGCGTGACCAAGCGCGGTGGACTGGGGCGCGGACTCGCGGCCCTCATCCCGACGAGTGCGCCGGCGCCGGAGCCGTCCACAGTCGACGACCGGGCCGCGGACGGCACGGCTGCCGGCGGCACGTCGGCAGGCGGGACGGCGGTCGCCACGGTCGATCCCCCGGCGATGGCGGCCACCCTCCGGAACGCCGCCGATGCCTCCGCACATGCGGAGACCTCGACAGTCCCTGGTGCTCAGTTGCGGGAGATCCGGGTCGAGGAGGTCGTCCCCAACCCGAAGCAGCCGCGCTTGGTGTTCGACGACGAGGCGCTGGAGGAGCTCACCCACTCGGTCCGGGAGTTCGGCCTGCTGCAGCCCATCGTGGTGCGCGAGCGCCCGGACGGCGGCTACGAGCTGATCATGGGCGAGCGCCGGCTGCGTGCCGCGCGCGCCGCCGATCTGGGCACCGTGCCGGCCATCGTCCGGGACACCGACGACGACGCCATGCTGCGCGACGCCCTGCTGGAGAACATCCACCGGGTGCAGCTGAACCCGCTGGAGGAGGCAGCCGCCTACCAGCAGCTGCTGCAGGAGTTCGGGGCCACGCACGAGGAGCTGGCCGGCAAGCTCGGGCGCAGCCGCTCCCAGGTCACCAACACCATCCGGCTGATGAAGCTGCCGGTGAAGGTGCAGACCCGGGTGGCCGCCGGCGTGCTGTCCGCCGGGCACGCCCGGGCCCTGCTGGGGCTGGCCGACAACGAGGCCATGGACGCCTTGGCCACCCGGATCGTGGCCGAGGGCATGTCGGTGCGGGCCACCGAGGAGGCGGTGGCGCTGGCCGTCGCCGAGCAGCCCGCCACCAGCCGCCGCAGCCCCCGCACGATCAGCGCGCCCGGCGTAGAGGACCTCGCGAGCCGGCTGTCCGACGTCTTCGAGACCAACGTCAAGATCCAGATCGGCCGGTCCAAGGGCCGGATCGTCGTCGAGTTCGGCTCGGTGGACGACCTGCAGCGGATCATCGGCCACATGTCCGCCGACATCACCGGCCGGGCGTAAGGACCGGCCACCGGTCGTCACTGACGATTTCGGCCCCGCTGTCCGGCAGCGGTGTCCGACGTCAGACGCGGGTCTCGGCGCGGCGGGCCAGGAGCTGGGCGAGGACGTCGCCCAGCCGGTGCCCGGCGGCCTCGACGGCCATCGGGAACATCGACGTCTCGGTGAGGCCCGGGGAGACGTTGACCTCCAGGAAGTGCACCTCGCCGTCGGGCGAGACGATCGCGTCGGTGCGGCTGAGGTCGGCGAGCCCCAGGGTCCGGTGCGCCTGCACGGCCACCTCGGCGGCCCGGCGGGCGACCTCGGCGGACACCCGGGCCGGCACGTGGTACTCGGTCAGCCCCGGCGTGTAGCGGGAGGTGTAGTCGAAGACGCCGGACTCCGGCTCGATCTCCACCGCCGGCAGCGCCTCCGGGCCCTCCCCCAGGTCGATCACCGAGACGGCGAGCTCCACGCCGTCCACGAAGCGTTCCACCAGCACGGTGTCGCCGTAGGCGAAGCAGCTGACCATGGCCGCCGGCAGGTCCTCGACCCGGGCCACCTTCTGCGCCCCCAGCGCCGAGCCCCCGGACGCCGGCTTGACCATCAGCGGCATGCCGAGCCGGGCCACGATCAGGTCGAGCACGGCCCCGGCGCCCAGCTCCCGGAAGGTGCTGTGCGGCAGGGCCACCCAGTCGGGGGTGGCGACGCCGGCGGTGCGCACCATCGACTTCGCGGCCGGCTTGTCCCAGGCCAGCCGGCAGGCGGCGGCGGGCGACCCGACGTAGGGGATGCCGGCGAGGTCCAGCACCGCGCGCAGCGCGCCGTCCTCACCGGTGGCGCCGTGCAGGGCGATGAACACCGCGTCGGCGGGCGCGGCGGCCAGCCCGGGCAGCAGCTCGCCGTCGGCGTCGCGCAGCTCGGCGTCGACGCCGGCCCGGGTCAGCGCGTCCACCACCTGGGTGCCGGAGGAGAGGCTGACCTCCCGTTCGAACGTCAGCCCCCCGGCCAGGACGACGGCGCGCAACGGGTCCCGGTCGGTGCTCCAGCGGGTGCCGGCCACGGAGACCCCGCCGCCGGCCGCGCGTGCCTCGGTGTCGCTCATGCCCCGGTTCCCCCGTCGGACTCGATCGGCGCCGTGCTGCCCTCGCTGGAGCCGGCGTTGGCCGGCCCGATCAGGGGCGCCGGCGTGCTGGTGCGCGGGCCGCCGCGCGGACCCGGCGTGACCGGGCGGGCGGCCCGGAAGGTGCCGGTGTCCACGGTGTCGAAGGTGGAGTGCAGGTCGAGCTCGGCCTCGATGACCCGGGCCAGGCGGCGCACGCCCTCCCGGATCCGTTCCGGCTCGGGGTAGCAGTAGGACAGCCGCATGTACTCCCGGCCGCTGCCGTCGGCGTAGAAACCGATGCCCGGCACGTAGGCGACGTGGGCGTTGACCGCTCGGGGCTGCATCAGCTTGGCGTCCAGGCCGTGCGGCAGCTTCAGCCACACGTAGAAGCCGCCGCGCGGGCGGGTCCAGGTGGTGCCCGGCGGCATCAGCGCGGTCAGCGACTCCAGGCAGGCGTCCCGGCGTTCCCGGTACAGCTCGCTGAAGACCTTGATCTGCTCCCGCCACGGCTGGGTGTCCAGGTACCGGGCGACGGCGTACTGGGTGAGCGAGGGCGGGCAGAGCACCTGCGCCTCGGTGGCCAGCACGAGCTTCTCCCGCACCGCCAGCGGCGCGAGCACCCAGCCCACCCGCAGGCCCGGGGAGAACGTCTTGGAGAACGACCCCAGGTAGATGACCCGCTCGGAGTTCCGGGCGCGCAGGGCCCGCATCGGCTCCTGCTCGAAGCCCAGCAGGCCGTAGGGGTTGTCCTCGATCACCAGCAGGTCGTAGCGGTCGGCGATGGCCACGATCGCCTGGCGGCGCGGCTCGCTCAGCGTCACGCCGGCGGGGTTGTGGAAGTTGGGCACCGTGTAGAGGAACTTGACCCGGTCACCGGCGGCGCGGGCTTCCAGCAGGGCCTGCTCCAGCGCCTCGGGGACCAGCCCGTCGTCGTCCATGGCGACGTGCCGCACGCGCGCCTGCGCGGACTGGAACACGCCGAGGGCACCCACGTAGGACGGCGCCTCGGCGAGGATCACGTCACCGGGGTCGATGAAGACCCGGGTGACCAGGTCGAGCCCCTGCTGGGAGCCGACGGTCACCACGACCTCGCTGGGCGACGCGTCGGTGATGCCCTCCAGCGCCATGACGTCGCAGATCCGCTCGCGCAGCCGGGGGTCGCCCTGGCCGGAGCCGTACTGCAGGGTCTGCGCACCCATGCCGCTGACCAGCTCGCCGATCATCGACCCGACGGCGTCCAGGGGCAGCGCGGTGACCGCGGGCATGCCACCGGCCAGGGAGACCACCTCGGGCCGGCTGACCACGGAGAACAGAGCCCGGATCTCCGAGGACTTCATCCCGTGGGTGCGTGCCGCGTACCTGTCCGCCAGGGGGTCCAGCCGCGGGTGCCGCGGGGAGACGGAGCTGCTGGAGGAGGGGGCCGCACCGGGTGAGTGCGTCCCCAGCTGACCGGAGGGGTCGGGCACGGGAGGGGGCACCCTCGCGAGTCTAGGCAGTCGAGGGACGGAGGGGTCCCGGACGGGCCGCCTGCTGGGACCGGTGTGGCCTCAGATGCCTGTGGGGAGCAGGAAGGTGCCGGTCTTCGGGTCGTTCTCAGCCGGCAGGAACAGCCGCTGGACGGCGGCCACGGCGGCCTGCGCGATGGTGCTGCGCAGCCGGGCGTCGAGCAGCAGCATCCGGTCGACCGGGTGCGACAGGTAGCCGCAGTCGACCCGGACGGCGGGCATCCGGGTGAGCCGGAGCAGATCCCAGGTCTTGGCGTGGGAGCCGCAGTCCAGCATCCCGGTGCGGGCGATGACCTCGCGGCGCAGCAGGTTGGCGAACTGCTCACCGACCGTGGAGCTCACCCCGGAGCCGTTGCCGTAGTAGTAGCTGGCCACCCCGCGGGCGTGCGGCGAGCCGTGCGCCTCCATGTGCAGCGAGATGAACAGGTCGGCCCGCGCGTCGTTGGCGAACGCGGTGCGCTCGTGCATGTCCGGGCCGCCGGTGCGCCCGCGGGTGAGGAACACCTTGGCCCCGGCGGCCGCCAGCCGGCCCTCGATCCGGGAGGCCAGGTCGAACACCAGGTCGGACTCGGTGGTCTCCCCCGCCGTGTAGCCGGTGTCCTCGCCGCCGTGCCCGGGGTCGATCACGATGACCCGGCCGATCAGGTGCGGCCCGGACTCCACCAGGACGGCGCTCTGCCGCAGCAGCTGCGGCCGGCCGCCGGTGACCCGGCGCCCCAGCTGCTTGAGCGCGCGCAGCGTGCCCGGCCCGCAGGTGCCGTCCGGGATGAGGCCGTAGTCGCGCTGGAAGGCCCGCAGGCCCGCCTCGGTCTCCGCGCCGAGGATGCCGTCGGCCCGGCCGGCGTCGTAGCCCAGCTCCAGCAGGCGCTCCTGCAGGTTGGTGACGTCGTCGCCGCGCAGCGGGCGCTCCGGGTCGTAGCGCAGCAGCCGGTCACCGAGGGACCAGCGGGCCTCGGTCAGCGCCTGGTAGGTCTCCTCGCCGACCCGGCCGTCGACCGAGAGGCCGCGCACCTGCTGGAAGTGCCGGACGGCCAGCTCGGTCTCGGCGTCGTACGGCGCGTCGTCGCCGGTGCCGTTCGGGTGGGCGCCGTGTGCCGTGGCCGCGCCGAGCAGGCCGAGCCGGCGCAGCGCCGCGCGGACGTCGGTGACGGCGGGACCGCGGTCGCCGGGGCCCAGGGGTTCCATGCGGGTGTCGCTTCCCATCGTGTGGTCGATTGTCGTCCCTGCCGGAGTCCGGCGGGACGGCGGGGGCCCGTACGTCCACTGTCGTCGGCTGAACGCCACCGCACAACTCAGCGTCGCCGGACGCGGCAGGGCCTGGCGACGGCGGCCCGCCGCCCGTGCCGGGGACGGCGAAGGGCCCCCTCGCCGCCACCGCGAGCGAGCTCGCAGCAGGACCCGGCGAGGGGGCCCTCAGAAGAAGGACCCCCTCGCCCCCACCGCGAGCAAGCTCGCGGCGGGGCCCTGCGAGGGAGCCTCGACGTGCAGCAGGACTACGGCGAAACTGTGATCACAGGTAGTCGGCCAGGTCGGACAGGATGGCGCCCTTGGGCTTGGCACCGATGATGCTCTTGACCGGCTTGCCGCCCTGGAACACGGTCATCGTCGGGATCGACATGACCTGGAAGTCCCGCGCGGTCTGCGGGTTCTCGTCGATGTTCAGCTTGGCGATGGTGAGCTTGTCGCCGTGCTCGGCGGCGATCTCCTCGAGCACGGGGGCGACCATCTTGCACGGGCCGCACCACTCGGCCCAGAAGTCGACGAGCACGGGCTTGTCGCTGCCCAGCACGTCGGCGGCGAAGCTGGTGTCGGTGACGGTCACGGTGTTGCCTGCCATGGGAGTGCCTCTCGTGTGTGTCTCGTTGGATGCGAAAAGGCCAGCTGACATTCGTCTGCCCGGCCCCCGACGCGCGAGCTTGCGAGCGTGGTGGGGGGCAGAGGGACGAAGGACCCACTCCTACCCAGCACGAGCAAGCTCGCACTGGGGCCCTGGAGGGGGCCTAACGCTCGTCGAAGGTGTCGGCGAGCCAGCGCTCGGCGTCGATCGCCGCGGCCGCACCGGTGCCGGCCGAGGTGATGGCCTGCCGGTAGATGTGGTCGACCACGTCGCCGCAGGCGAAGACGCCGTCGATGTTGGTGCGGGTGGTCGGGTGCTCGACCTGCACGTAGCCCTCGTCGTCCAGCTTGAGCTGGCCGGCGAACATCTCGCTGCGCGGGTCGTGGCCGATGGCGACGAACAGGCCGGTGACCGGCAGCTGCTCGGTGGCGCCGGTGGCGACGTCGGTGAGCTGGACCGAGGAGACGGCGCTGTCGCCGACCACGTCGGTGACCTGCTTGCCCAGCGCCCAGCGGATCTTCTCGTTGTCCTGGGCCCGCTTCACCATGATCTTGGAGGCGCGCAGCTCCTCGCGGCGGTGCACCACGGTGACCGACCGGGCGAAGCGGGTGAGGAAGGTGGCCTCCTCCATCGCGGAGTCACCACCGCCGACGACCGCGATGTCCTGGTCGCGGAAGAAGAACCCGTCACACGTGGCACAGGCCGACACGCCGTGCCCGAGCAGCCGCTGCTCGTTGTCCAGGCCGAGGTAGCGGTACTTGGAGCCGGTGGCCACGATGACCGCGTGCGCCCGGTGCACCTCCGAGCCGACCGTGACCACCTTGGGGGTGGCGGTGAGGTCGACCTCGGTGACGTCCCGGGAGACGAGCTCGGCACCGAAGCGCTCGGCCTGGGTGCGCATGTCGTCCATCAGCTGCGGACCCTGGACCCCCTCGGGGAACCCGGGGAAGTTCTCCACCTCGGTGGTGGTCATCAGGGCGCCGCCGTACTGGGAGCCCTCGAACACCAGCGGGTGCAGGTTGGCACGCGCGGCGTAGGTGGCGGCGGTGTACCCCGCGGGCCCGGACCCGATGATGATCAGGTCACGGACGCCGTCGTGCTCCGCCGGCGGGATGACCGGCGGTTCCCCGGTGGCGGGGACCGTGGGGCCGGGGGTGGGCTGGGAGTTCGTCACGGGCGGCACAACGACGATCGTAGGGGCGGCATTCCCCGGCCGCTCCGGGCCCGCAGGGCCCACCTCGGGCTGGGCCCGCAGGGTCCACCCCGGGCTCGCGAGCACCAGCGGGACGGGGTCGCCCTCAGCCGGCGGACTGCACCGACACCTCGGCCAGGCCGGCGTCGAAGCCGTCGTCGGTGGGCACCAGGCCGGTGACCCAGACCAGCACGTACCGGGCGGTGACCGGCTCGGCCAGCGGCAGCGTGTCGGTCCCGGTCAGCGTGGCGGTGGCAGCGACGGCGTAGTCGTCCAGGCCACCGGACGCCGTCTCCCCGGTGCGCACCTCGACGGTCGAGCCGGGCTGGGTGGTGCTGATGGTGACGCTGCCGACGGCCTGCGGTGAGCCCAGGTCGTACAGGATCCCGACGCCGTCCTTGAGGTTCCCGAAGGTCGCCGAGCCGCGGTAGGTGACCGTGGTCCAGCTGGTCGCCGGGTCGCCGTCGAAGGACAGCGGTGCGTCCTCGTCGTTCTCGGACTCGTCGTCGCCCTGCGGGTCGAACACGGTCCCGGCGGCGATCGGCAGCGGCCCGGACGCCGGGGGCGGCGGTGCCGCGGCGGAGGTGGTGGTGGACACCGGCGCGGGGCCGGTGCCCTCCTGGTCGACGGAGCCGGCCACCGAGAGCAGGTTGTTGCCCACCCACCAGGCGAGCACCACCACCATCGCCAGGGCGAGCAGGGGCAGCCCGACGACGGCGAGGCGCCGGCGTGCGGTCGACCGGGGGACGTCGTCCTCCAGCTCGTCGTCGGCGATGTCGTCGGCGGGGCCCCAGGGCAGCAGCGCCTCCCGCTCCGGGTCCGGGCGCGCAGCAGGCGCCGGGGGTCGCGGTGGCGGCGGGGGCTCCAGGCGGATCGGCGCGAAGGCGGCGGTGCTGGTGGCCAGCGGGTCGTCGTCCCGGGGTGCCGGGGCACCGGCAGCGCGTGCCTGCTCGGCCGCCCGCTGCTCGGCTGCCCGCTCGTCGGCCGCCCGCTCCTCGGCCGCCCGGCGGCGGGCCTCGTCGGCGGCGTCGGCGTCGGCGAGGTCGCGGCGGTCGCGCAGCCGGCGCAGCCAGCCGCTGTCGGTGGTGTCGTCCGGCTTCACCGAGGGCAGCGGGGAGGTGTGGCCGGTGGGCCGCCGCTCGCCGAGCAGGGCGACCATCGCGGCCGCGCTGGACAGCCCGGCGCCCGGCTCGGTGGACCGGGCCCGGCGCACCAGGGCGGCGAGGTCGGGCTGGCTGATCGCCGGTGGGTGGGCCGAGGGCTGGGTGCCCGGCCAGTGCCCGGTCAGCGCGGCCTCCAGCAGCGCGCCGAGGGCGGCGATGTCGCCCTGCACGGTGCCGGTCGCGGCCGGCACCGCGAGCAGGCCCACCAGGCCGCCGGGCCGGAGCACGACGTGCTCCGGGGTGAGCCCGCCGACGGCGAGCCCCACGCGGTGCGCCTCGCCGACGCCCTCGGCCAGCCGGCGCACCAGGTTGCGGGCGTCGCGCTCGGTCAGCGGCCCGCTCTCCAGCCGCTCGGCCAGCGTCGGACCCTCCAGCCACTCGTTGACGACGTAGGCCGCACCCGGGGTGCCGTCGGCGCCGGAGCTGCTCTCGGCGGCGTCGTACACCATCGCCAGGGCGGGGGTGGCCAGGCCGCCGGCGGTCAGCGCGCGGGTGATCCACTCGCGGGCGGCGGGACCGCCGGGGGTGTGGATGCGGACCGCGACGTCCCGGTTGAGGACCTTGTCCCGGGCGCGCCAGGACCGGATCACACCGGTGGCCGTGGGCTCGTCGGGGGTGATCTGGTCGATCGGGCGGTAGCGGTCGGGCAGCCCGGTGGACGTCGACGTCACGGACGTTGCCGACCTCCTGTGCTCACCGCCGGGGGACGTCCCGGCGCATCGGCGTCACCCTGGTCGGGGCCCCGCGGTGGACCGCTGCCCGGACGACGGCTCCTGATGCGGTCCAGGACCCCTCGCGCCTCGGGCACCCGAGCCACCACGGCACCCGCGGAGACCGCGACGCCGATGACCACCGTACCGACGAGGAGGGTCACGAGCGACCCCGCGACGCCCTCGCCGACGGCCCGCTCGACCAGCGTCACAGCCCCCCAGCCGAGCAGTTCGGCCACCACGGAGGCCGCGGCGGTCCGGAGCAGCGTGTCGAGCGCGTCGCGCGTGCGCAGAGCACCCAACCGGCGACGCAGAGCGATGTCACCGGCGATCCACCCGGCGACGTAGGTCACACCCGTGGCGAGCATGAGACCCGCCACCACATGGCGCGGCTCGACCACCACCGGGACGAGCAGCATCAGCGGCACCCGGACCGAGACCATGGCCACCTGGATGAGCGTCGGCGTCCGGGCGTCCTTCATGGCGTAGAAGACGCGCAGCTGCAGCAGGGTCACCGCCATGGGCAGCAGCCCGAAGGCGCCGATGGCCAGCGCGGTGCCCACGGCGCGAGCCTCTTCAACCGTGGTGTTGCCGTGCCCGAACGCGACCGTCGCGGTGGCCGGGCCCAGCACCACGAGCAGTGCCGTGACGGGCAGCAGCCCCAGGGCCGACAGGCGGGTCCCCAGCACCAGGTCGGCGACCACCCCGGGTACGTCGGCCCGCGCAGCAGCACGGCTCATCCGCGGCAGCAGCGCCGTCAGCAGCGCGACACCGATGATTCCGTAGGGCATCTGGAAGAGCAGGCTCGCGTTGGCGAACGCGGCCTGCCCGAGCCCACCGGACTCGGCGGCCTCACCGGCCACCCGGCTGGCCACGACCACGCCCACCTGGCTCACCAGGACGTAGCCGATCACCCAGATGCCCAGCGAGCTCGCCTCGCCGAGGCCGGTGCCCCGCAGCCCCCACCGCAGCCGCAGCGGCACACCGTTGCGGCCCAGGAGCGGGAGCAGGACGAGCGACTGGACGGCGATGCCCAGCAACGTGCCCAGGCCGAGCAGCCAGACCTGCCACGGCTCGATGCTGACCGCGGTGATCTGTCCCGGTCCGCTGGCCAGTCCGAGGATCCCGGCGGTGGCGATCACGACGACGTTGTTCAGCACCGGTGCCCACGCCGGTGGACCGAAGACCCCGCGTGAGTTCAGGATCGCCCCGGCCATGGCCCCGACGCCGTAGAACACGATCTCGACCAGCAGGATCCGAGCCAGCCAGTTCCCCAGTGCCCGCTGCTCGGTGCTCCCGGAGATGCCGAGCAACTCGGTGAGCAGGGGTGCCGCGACCACGGCCACGACCGTCAGCAGGGTCAGCCCGGCGAGCATCAGGGTCATCAGGCGCTGGGTGTAGGCCACACCGCCGTCGGCGTGCTTCTCCTGCGCGCTGACCAGCAACGGGACGATCACCGAGGTGAGCACGCCGCCGAGCAACAACTCGTAGACGATGTTCGGCAGCGTGTTCGCCACCGTGTAGGCGTTGTTGACGGTGAGCGCGCCGAGGCCGAGCACAGCGGTCAGAGCCACCGTGCGCACGAACCCGGTCAGCCGGGAGACCGTGGTGGCCACGGCCATGCCGCCGACGGCGCGCAGCAGGCCCCGGCTGCCGCCGGGTCGCTCGCCGGCGGGCTGCGGGCGTTCCTCGCGCTGCCGGTACGGCGGCGGCACGGGTGGCAGCGCCGAGATGAGGTGGATCTCGGTGGGCGGGGACAGCGATCGTCGCCGGTCGTCCTGCCAGGCCGACGACCGCGCGGCCCGGCGGGCGGGTGGCGGCGGGACCGGCGGCAGCGGCGGGCGCCCCGGCACCGGCGGCGGCGCAGCCACCGGCGGCCCGCCCACGCCCGGCGCGCGCCCGCCGGCCGACGGGCCGCCGCCGGACGCGCCACCGCCGGACGGTGGGCCGGGTACCGCGTAGTGCGGCGGCAACGGCAGGTCGCCCACCCGGGGTTGCCGGGCACGCGGCGGGGGCGGGACGGGTGGTGGCGTCGGTCGGGGGACGGGGCGGGCCGCCGCGTCGGCCGGTGGTGACGCCTGCCCGGCCAGCGCACCCGCCGAGGGGGCGGCGCTCGGCGGCCGGACACCGCCGTACGGCGCGACCGGCAGCGGCGCCGCACGGCGCGGTGCGCCCGGACCCGCACCGGCCGGTGCACCGGCCGGCCGTGCCGGGGCGGCCCCGGAGCCGGACCCCGGTGCGGCCGGCTGTACCGGCGCGGGCCCGGAGCCAGGCCGCGGTGCGGCCGGCGGGCCGGCGGCCGGGGCAGCAGTCACGGGTCGACCACCGGCCGGAGGCTCCGGGGCCGCACGGTCCAGGGTCGGGGGGGCAGGTGTCGGACGTTCGGGTGCCGGGTGCTCAGGAGCGCCCCGCTCGTGGGTCGGGCGTTCGGGGGTCGGGCGGTCGTCGGCGGGAGCGCCGGCGGGGCCCGGGTCGGCGGGCAGGGCGTCGCCCTCCCGACCGGGACCGGTGGTCTCGGCAGCGGCCTCGGGTGGGACGCCGCGCGGGGTGCCGCTCACACCGGGCTCCGGGTGGGGGGTCGGCGGGTGGGGTCGCCGTCGGCCGGGCCGGCGTCGCGGCCGGCGCCGGACCCGGCCGCCGGCGACGCGCCCACCAGGTCGGCATCGGCGTCGTCCCGGTCGTCGTCGTGGAGGGACCCGGCCCGGCGGCGGCGCAGCACGAAGAGCACCAGGCGGCGCAGGAACAGCAGGGCCAGCAGCGCGGCCGCCCCGAAGGTGACGGCCAGGGTGATCGTGCCGTAGGCGGTGCTGCGCACCTGCATGTCCACCGGCTCGCCGAGGCTGCCGCCGCCCGGGGTGCTGAGCGTGGCCGTCACTGCGAAGCTGCCCGACTGGCTCACCTCGGAGGCCACCGTCACCACGCGGCGGGACTCCAGGTCGACCTGTTGCAGGCCGCCGTCCTCGGTGGTCAACCCTGCGTTGGCCAGTGCGCGCACCTCCACCCGCACCTCGACGGCGAAAGGCAGGTCGTTGCTCACGGTGAGCACCAGCGGGGCGTCGCTGGAGGCCAGGCTGTAGGTGCCGTCCGCGGGCTCGAGCAGGGTCACCCGCCGGGTCAGGTCGAGCAGCCGCTCGCGCACCGCCGCAGCGGCCTCGGCGAAGCCGTCCGGGTCACCGCGCCACGACGACGCCACCGACCGGTCGATCGCGGCGTCGTAACCGCGTAGCGCGGTGTCCGGGTCGCCCACCACGGCGGTGGCGAAGTCGGCCCGCACGCCGAGGGCGGCGCCGACGTCGCCCAGGGCCGGCCCGCCGAGCTGGTCCGGGCCCGCGGTGGCGGGCAGCAGCTGTCCGGCGTCGGCGACCGGGCCGGCGGTCAGCTGGCCGAGGGAGGCGACGTCCAGCCAGGGCTGCTCGGCGGCGTCGGCGAGCAGCGCGGTGGCGGCGGCCGGGTCGACGTCGACCTGGCGGGGCGGCACGACCAGCACCGTCTGCCGGCTGCCGCCCGCGGCCGCGAGCTGGGTGCCGAGCACGGCGAGCTCGGCGAGGTACCGCTGCTCGGCGGCGCGTGCTCCGGCCGGGTCGTCGCCCAGCGCGGCGACCGCGTCGCCCAGGCCGCTGTCGGCGACCAGCGTGGTCAGCGGACCGGCGTCGGTGTCGGTGTCCACCCGGGCGGTGGCGGTGGAGCCGTCGTCACCGACCGCGGTGCCGGGGTCGGCCCAGGACTGCTCGGCGAGCACCAGCTGCCGCACCCCGGCGTCCTGCAGGGTGGTCAGCGTCTCGGTGCGCAGCGTGCCGCCCACCGGCCAGGCCAGGTCGGTGCGCGGGGTGACCCCGAGGGCGGTGCGCAGCAGCGCGGCGCCCGTCCCGGCGCCGGCGTCCGCCGACCCGTCCCCGGACGGCTCCGCGGCCGGGGTGGTCGCCTCCGTGCCGGACGGCGTCACGGGGGTGGCCCCGTCGGTCGGCGCCGCTGACTCCCCCGCCGTCGTACCGCCCGTCTGCCCGGCCGTGCCCCCCGGCGAGGTCCCGCCCTCCGCCGGGGGGTCGGCGGCCGCCGTGCCGGGCAGCGCGCGGCGCACGGCGTCGCCGCCGCCGGCGGTCTGCAGCGCGTCGAGGTCGGCGTCGGCGTAGGGCAGCGCGAGCACGTCCTGCTCGGCGGCCACGGCGCGCAGCCGGGCCAGGTAGGCCTCGGCGTCCTCCCGGCCGGCGCCGTCGGTGGTGCCCCCGGAGCCGTCCGGCACCCGGTAGCCGCCGGCCATGGTGGTGAGCTCCTCGACCAGCGCCGGGTCGACGGCGAGGGTCACCGGCACGGCGGGTGCGTCGCTGTCCGGGCGCCGGGGCAGGTCCTCCACGGTGGCCAGGGCGCGGTCGAGCCGGCCACCGGGGGCGATCTCGCCGGCCAGGTCGTCGTCGGTGAAGTCGCCGTCCGGGGCGCGGTGCGGGCGGTCGGTGATCGGCCACAGCACGCCCACGGCCGTGCGCGCGGTCGGCGTGGCGGGCGCCACCACCAGGTGCGTGGTCAGCTCGCCGACCCGCTCGGTCAGCCCGTCCGGGTCGGTGCCGTTGACGTTGACCAGCGCGGGGTAGACGCCGTCACCCTCCAGCCGGAGCTCGGTGGCCGACGTGACGTAGCGGAAGGGCATCGACTCCCCCGCCGGCAGCTCGTCGTCCACGGGTGCGAACGCGGCGGCGGCGGTGGTGGTCGGCGACGGGTCGGCGAGGTCGTCGGCCAGCGCCTGCCGGGTGCGCAGCTGCTCGCCGCGCTGCACCCGCAGCGTGAGGTCGGTCAGGGTCTCCTCGCCGGTGTTGGTGATCCGGCCGCTGACCACGATCTCCGCCCCGGGGGCGATGCTGCGCGGGGTCAGCTCGGTCAGCGTCACCTGCACCTGCCGGGCGGCGTCGTCGGTGCCGGGCCCGTCGCCCGGGGCGGCGCCGGCCGGCAGACCGCCGAGCAGCGGCAGCACGCCGGCGGTGCAGGCGGCGACCAGCGCCGCCGTCGCGCGCCGGCGGCCGGGGGGGCGTCCGCCGGTGCGGCCGGCAGCCCGCCCGGTCACGCCGTGTCGGCCAGCAGACCGGGGGCGCGCTCGACCAGGGCCCGCTCGTCGGCGTAGGCGAGCCGCCCGCTGAGCTCGTCCAGCGGCACCCAGGCGACCTCGGTCACCTCGACGTCGGCGTCGGACAGCACGCCGCCGACCGCGCGCAGCAGGAAGTGGTGCACGGTCTTGTGCACCCGCCGGCCGTCGGCGACGAACCAGAAGTCGATGATGCCCAGCGGCGCGACGACCTCGCCGAGGATGCCGGTCTCCTCCGCCACCTCGCGGACGGCGGTGTCCTCCGGGGTCTCGCCGGCCTCGATGTGGCCCTTCGGGAGGGACCAGAGCAGCCGGCCCCGGCGGTCGGTGCGGCCGATCAGGGCAGCTCTCGGGCCGGTGACCTCGTCCTCGGCCACCACCAGGCCCCCGGCGGAGGTCTCGTCGACCCGGCGCAACCGGCGGCCCGGGCGCCGACGTCCGCCCGTCCCAGCCATGCCGAGAGGGTAGCGCGACCGCTGGGGACGACCGGTGTGCGACGAGCCAGCGGCACGAGCCCGACTACGGTGGGCGGTCGTGTCTGCCCAGCCGCCTCCCCCCGGCCACCCGCCGCCGCCCGTGCCGGCAGCAGTGCAGGCGACGGTGCGCGAGCTCGTCGACCTGTCCCCCGTGCTGACCGAACTGGGCCGCCGATTCACCGCCGCCGGGTTCCAGGCGCACCTGGTCGGCGGCTCGGTGCGGGACGCGCTGCTCGCCGCCGGGGCCGGCTCCCCCGGCGTGCCCGGCGACCTCGACGTCACCACCGACGCGCGCCCGGAGCAGACCCTGGAGCTGCTGCGCGGCTGGGCCAGTTCCACGTGGAACACGGGCATCGCCTTCGGCACGATCGGTGCCGAGGTCCGGGGTCTGCCGGTGGAGATCACCACCTTCCGGGCCGACCGCTACGACCGGGAGTCGCGCAACCCCGAGGTCGCCTGGGGTGACTCGCTGCACGACGACCTCGCGCGCCGCGACTTCACGGTGAACGCGATGGCGGTCTCCCTCGGGCCCGACCGCACCGTCACCGACCCCTTCGGCGGGCTGGGCGACCTGCTGGCCCGGCGGCTGCGCACCCCCGGGTCGGCCGCGGACTCCTTCGCCGACGACCCGCTGCGGATGCTGCGCGCGGTGCGCTTCGTGGCCCAGCTCGACCTCACCCCCGGCGACGACGTCGTGGCGGCGATGACCGGGATGCACGGCGAGCTGGCCCGGATCACCGCCGAGCGCGTGCAGCACGAGCTGTCCCGGACGCTGCTCAACCCCGACCCGCGCGCCGCCCTGGAGCTGTTCGTCTCCACCGGCCTGGCCGACGTCGTGCTGCCCGAGCTGTCCGCGCTGCGGATGGAGATCGACGAGCACCACCAGCACAAGGACGTCTACGTGCACTCGCTGACCGTGCTGGACCGGGCCATCGCCCTGGAGCAGGCCGCCGGCGGCCCACCGGACCTGGTGCTGCGGCTGGCTGCGCTGCTGCACGACATCGGCAAGCCGGCCACCCGCCGGCACGAGGCGCGCGGCCGGGTGTCCTTCCACCACCACGAGGTCGTCGGCGCCAAGCTGGTCCGCAAGCGCCTGCTGGCGCTGCGCTACCCCAAGGACGTCGTCGAGGCGGTGGCCCGGCTGACCTTCCTGCACCTGCGGTTCCACGGGTACGGGCGCGGGGAGTGGACCGACTCCGCGGTGCGCCGGTACGTGACCGATGCCGGGGACCTGCTGCCCCGGCTGAACAAGCTGGTGCGCTCGGACTGCACCACCCGCAACCAGCGCCGGGCAGCCCAGCTGGCCGCCACCTACGACTCGCTGGAGCAGCGGATCGCCGAGCTGTCCGCGGCCGAGGACCTGGCGCGGGTGCGGCCGGACCTGGACGGCAACCGGATCATGGAGCTGCTGGGCGTGCCCCCGGGCCCGGACGTCGGCCGGGCGTGGCGCTTCCTCAAGGAGCTCCGGCTGGAACGCGGCCCGCTGGACCCCGAGGTGGCCGAGGCCGAGCTGCTGGCCTGGTGGGCGGCCCGCGACAGCTGAGCTGGGGTGCGGGCGCGCAGGGACCCTGCGCGCCGGACCTCACACGTGCGGCGCGGAGCTGCTCCGGCCCGTGGCCTGAGCGGAGTGCGGCGGTGCAGGTCCCCGGCGCGCCGGCACTCCACCACGCGCGCGGGGTGCACTGAGCCGGGCGTAGGCGGCGGCCAGCAGCAGGTGGCCGCCGGCGATCGTCAGCACCATCGCGACCGAGCGGCCACCGGCCGGCAGCAGCAGGGCAGCGACGACGAGCGCGCTCACGTTCATGACGTTGAACAGGGTGTCGTAGACGGAGAACACCCGGCCGCGGTACGCGTCGTCCACGGTCTGCTGCAGGGTGCTGTCCACGCAGATCTTCACGCCCTGGGCGACGAAGCCGTGCACCAGCGCGGCGGCCACCACCAGCTCCGGGCGGAACAGCGGGCCCAGGACGCACTGGGTGACGCCGGCGACGGAGAGCAGCAGCACCGTCCAGCGCCGCGTGCCGATCCGGCGCACGACCGGCGGTGTGCACGACGCCGCAAGCAGGGTGCCGACCCCGCCCGCGGCCAGCACCTGGCCGAGCCCGGCCAGGCCGCCGGGGAACAGCGAGCCGTCCGCGGGGAACGTGCCGCGGTAGAGCAGCAGGATGGTCATCGTCAGCAGGCCGTACAGCAGCCGGTGCCCGCCCAGCACGGACAGTGCCAGCGTTGCGGGCCGCCGGTCCCGGATGTGCCGGGCGCCGGCGACCAGGCCGGAGACGCCGGTCCGCAACGCGCCGAGCAGCGGCAGCCCGGCGGCGGGACCGGTGGTGGCCTCCCGCCCGTCCGGGCCCAGGGCGTCGCGGCGGAACCCGGCGGCGGACGCGGCCGCGAGCAGGTAGGGCACCGCCGCGCACAGTGCGACGGCGGCGTACCCCGCGCTGGTGGCGCCGGTGAGCTGCAGGACGCCGATGGCCGCACCGCCACCCACGACCGTGGCCACCGCACCCGAGGTGGTGGACAGCGCGTTGGCCGGCACCAGGGCGGGGTCCGGGGGCAGGGCGGGGGACGGCGACGGCGTCCCGGTGGTGTGCGGCAGCCCGGCGGACAGGGCGGAGAGGACGAAGCGGTTGACCGAGAACACGGCCAGCCCGGCGAGGTAGAACCCGGCGCCCTGCACCTGCGCGTGCACCAGGCCGGCGACCAGCACGACCAGCACCGACCGCACCAGGTTGGACACCAGCAGCACCTGGCGCCGGCTCCACCGGTCGAGCAGCACCCCGACGAAGGGGCCGACCAGCGAGTAGGGCAGCAGCAGGACCGCGAAGCCAGCGGCGACGTCGAGCGGGTCGGTGGCGTCCTGCGGGTCGAACAGCACCGTGCCGGCGAGCGCTGCCTGGAAGACGCCGTCCCCGAACTGGCCCGGCAGCCGGGTCAGCAGCAGGCGGCGGAAGCCCCGCCGCCGGAGCAGCGCACGGGCGGTCACGGGCGCCTGCTGCACGCGGCGCACTGTACGGGCCACGCCCGTGTCCCCCGGGTCGTCGCCGGGCGATGCCGTACGCGTCCGCCGCACCGCTCGCCGGACCCCGCCCACCCGGCCGATCTGGGGCACACTGGACCGCGATGAACGCTGTCCCCTCATCGCCCGATCCCGAGTCCCGACCGCCGGTGCGGCCGGTCGCCGGGGCACGCCGACGTGGTGTGCCCGGGCTGTCGATCGGGTCGGTCACCGACGTCGTCCCGGGCTCGCTGCTGGTCGCGATGCCCGCGCTGGACGACGAGAACTTCGCCGGCGCCGTGGTGTACGTGCTCGACCACGGCGACACCGGCACGCTGGGCGTCGTCCTGGGGCAGCCGAGCGAGGTGCAGATCCGCGACGTGCTGCCGGGCTGGTCGGACCTGGCCGTGGAGCCCGGTGTCTTCCACGTGGGCGGTCCCTGCGAGGCCGACACGGCGCTGTGCCTGGCGGTCTCCGGCCCGCCGGCGCGCCGCCCGGCGCGCTCGGCCACCGACGAGGAGGACGACGACGGCCTGCGGTCGGTCGCTGCGGGGGTGCACCTGGTCGACCTGGACGCCGACCCGGGCGCGCTGGCCGGCCGGCTGACCGGGCTGCGGGTGTTCGCCGGGTACGCGGGCTGGTCGCGCGGTCAGCTGGCGGTCGAGATGGGCCAGGGCTCGTGGGCCTGCGTGCCCGGCTCCCCGGACGACGTGCTGAGCAGCCGGGCCGGCGCCGACCTCTGGCGCGCGGTGCTGCGCCGCCAGCGTGGGCCTCTCGCGGTGCTCGCCACCGCGCCCACGGACCCCTCGGAGAACTGAGCTCCCCGGCCCCGCGGCGTGTCGGCTTCGCGTGTCGTGCCGGGCTCTGATATCACATACGCAGGAGGGGGCGGCCTGGGGAAGAGGCCGCCCCCTTCCTCCATGTCCGGCCTTCGCTCAGACGCCGAGCCGCCCGGCGACGTCCGGGTAGTCCGCGGCTGCGACCGTCTGGTCCTCGGCGGGCAGCGTGATCTCCCGCGAGCCGTGGTCGGACAGCGTGATCGTCACCGAGAAGTCCTGCTGCGGCAGCGGCGTCACGTACTGCAGCAGCAGCTGGCTGGACGCCGCGACCGAGACCGTGGCGCCGCTGCCGGTGCGGTAGTCGACGGCGAGCTGACCGTCGATGGAGCGCTGGCCCTGCCAGGTGTAGTCGCGCTCCAGGATGGCCCGGGGGTCGTCCGCGGTGCGTGCCGACAGCCGGGGCACCAGCTGCACGAGCACGTCGACGAGCGAGGCGCTGCCCCCGGCCTGGGTGACGATCGGCCGCCGCATGACGCTGATGCCCGGCCGGCCCTGGGCGGCGAGGGCGTCGGTCAGACCGGGCACGTCACCGAACCAGATCTCGTCGGGGTCGAACCACAGGGTGCGGCTGTCGTCCGGGCGCCCGTCGCCGAAGGTGGTCACCGCGGTGGCGGTGCCGATCTGCCGGGCGAAGTCGACCTGCCCGGTCAGGGTGAGCACGGTGCCCTCGGCGTAGGGGGCGGTGAGCACGAAGTCCGCGCCGCCCTCCTGGAAGTCGCGGTACAGCAGCCCGGCGAGCACCTCGGCCTCCTGGGAGGTGATGGCGTCGCCGGGGGTGCGCTCGGCCGCCCCGTCGTCGCTGCACCCGGCCAGCAGGGCCAGCACCAGCCCGAGGGCAACGAGGAGACGGCGGGCCGCTGGCATGGCACCAGCGTAGGAGAAGCCCCCGTCGTCCCCCCGCCTGTCGCCTGCCGCCCCCCACCGACCCGACCCGACCCGACCCGACCCGACCCGACCCTCGCGTTCTGTACAGAAAGCGCTGCGCTTTCTGTACAGAAAGCGGAGGGGCAGGAACGCGGGGCGGGGCGGGGTCGGAGGTGAGGGCCTCAGCGCTCGGCGTCGCCCCGGATGAAGGCCTCGACCGCGTCCCGGGCCTGGCTGTCGTCGTACTGCTCCGGCGGGCTCTTCATGAAGTACGAGGACGCCGACAGGATCGGCCCGCCGATGCCGCGGTCCTTGGCGATCTTGGCGGCGCGGACGGCGTCGATGATGATGCCGGCCGAGTTCGGGGAGTCCCAGACCTCCAGCTTGTACTCCAGGCTCAGCGGCACGTCGCCGAAGGCGCGGCCCTCCAGGCGCACGTAGGCCCACTTGCGGTCCGAGAGCCACGGCACGTGGTCCGACGGGCCGATGTGCACGTTGCCCACGCCCATGTCCCGGTCGACCTGGCTGGTGACCGACTGCGTCTTGGAGATCTTCTTGGACTCCAGGCGCTCGCGCTCGAGCATGTTCTTGAAGTCCATGTTGCCGCCGACGTTGAGCTGCATGGTGCGGTCCAGCCGCACGCCGCGGTCCTCGAACAGCTTGGCGAGCACGCGGTGGGTGATGGTGGCACCGACCTGGCTCTTGATGTCGTCGCCGATGATCGGCACGCCGGCGGCGGTGAACTTGTCCGCCCAGGCCTTGGTGCCGGCGATGAACACCGGCAGCGCGTTGACGAAGGCGACGTCCGCGTCGATGGCGGCCTGGGCGTAGAACTCGGCGGCCTGCTGCGAGCCGACGGGCAGGTAGCAGACGAGGACGTCGGCGCCGGACTCGCGCAGCGCGGTGACCATGTCCACCGGCTGCTCGTCGGACTCCTCGACGATCTCGCGGTAGTACTTGCCGAGCCCGTCCAGGGTGGTGCCGCGCTGCACGGTCACGCCCAGCGGTGGGACGTCGGCGATCTTGATGGTGTTGTTCTCGCTGGCGACGATCGCCTCGGACAGGTCGCGCCCGACCTTCTTGGCGTCGACGTCGAACGCGGCGACGAACTGGACGTCGGAGACGTGGTAGTCGCCGAAGCGCACGTGCATCAGCCCGGGGACCGACTGCGTGTCGTCGGCGTCCCGGTAGTACTCGACGCCCTGGACCAGCGACGCGGCGCAGTTGCCGACGCCGACGATGGCGACCTTGACCGATGGCATGGGGTTTCTCCTCTGGGGTGGGGGTGGGTCAGTTCGGGGGGTCGGGCGGCGGGTTGCGTTCGCGGTCGATCAGCTCGGCCAGCCAGCGCACCTCGCGGTCCACCGACTCCAGCCCGTGCCGCTGCAGCTCGAGGGTGTAGCGGTCCATCCGCTCCCGGGTGCGGGCGAGGGTGGCGCGCATGCCGTCGCGCTGCTGCTCGACCAGGCGGCGGCGGCCCTCGAGGATCCGCAGCCGGACGTCGGCGGCGGTGTGCGCGAAGTTGGCGAGGTGCACGCTGAACTGGCCGGCGTCGTCGTAGGCGTCCGGGCCGGCCTCGCTGACGAGCTGGGCGAACCGCTCCCGCCCCTGGGGGGTGATGGTGTAGACGATCTTGCCGCGACGGCCGGTCAGCGGCGGGGCGCCCGCGGGCAGCAGCGTGTGCAGGTCGCGGTCGTCGGCGGCGATCAGCCCGGCGCCCTGCATCCGCTTGAGGGCCGGGTACAGCGATCCGAAGGAGATGCTGCGCCGCCCGCCGAGCACGGTGGCGAGCTCCTTGCGCAGCTCGTAGCCGTGCACGGGCGCCTGCTGGAGCAGGCCGAGGATCGCGAACTCGAGCACCCGGCCTCCCTCCGACCATCGTGACGATGTATCGGGACGATACATGCAGGACCCTGTCCTCCTCCCGCCTCGCAGGCTCGGCGTGAGCCTCTGAACGGGGCCGCGAGGGCGTCGGACCCCTCGTCCGGAGGGTGCCCGCTGCGTAGGATCGAGCCCGTGACCGGGCGCCGATCGGTGGTGGACCACTCGTTGCAACGGCGTGCCGTGCTCGCCGCCGTCCACTCCGGACGCACCGCGCGGGACGAGGTGTGCGACGCGGGCCCCTACCTGACCCGGGCGGCCGAGTTCCACGGTGAGCCGCTCGACGTCCCCTGCCCGGTCTGTGGCCGGCAGCGGCTCACCCGGGTCAACTACGTCTACGGTGAGGCACTGGGCCTGACGGCCGGCCAGGCGAAGACGTCCGCCGAGCTGGTCCGGATGGACGCAGCGCAGGAGGAGTTCTCCGTCTACGCCGTCCAGGTCTGCCGCAGCTGCGGCTGGAACCACCTGGACCAGTCCTACCTGCTGGGGGCCGAGCCGGTCCCGGGGCAGGAACGCCGCCGGAACCGGCGCCGCACCGCCACCGAGCAGCACCGGTAGGGGTCCGGCTCCTGCCCGGACACCGGCCACGGCTGCCGTCCGCCGTGACGGTCGTCGCCGGGCTGGCGGGCGGGCCTTCCCCCCGACTCACAGCCCCAGACAGCATCCTGTGCTGGGACCATCGGGCCGCAGTCCGCGTCCCGCCCACCTGACCGTCCAGCGCACCGACCGAGGAAAGGGGCCACCGCCGTGCCTCCCCACGACGAGACCTCCCCCGTCGGATCGCGTTCCGGCTCGGTCCGGCGTCCCCCGCCGGACCGGTCCCGCCCGACCGGCGGCGGCGGTGGCCGGTCATCCGGTGGCCGGCCGTCCTCCGGTGGCCGGTCGTCCTCGGGTGGTCGGCCGTCCGGTGGTCGCCCCGCGGCGAGCGGTCGCGGTGGCGGCCGGGCGCGGACGACGGCCACGCGCACGGGCACCCGTCCGGCCGGGGCGCGCAAGAAGAAGCGGCCCCGCACCCGCAAGCAGCGCTGGATGCGCCGGTTCAAGTTCCTGCTCGGCGGCGTCGCCGGGCTGTTCGTGCTGTTCGCGGTGTTCATCGGCGTCGTCTACGCCACCACCGAGGTGCCGTCGCTCAGCTCGCTGCAGACCAACCAGTCCTCGATCATCTACTACTCCGACGGCACCACCGAGATGGACCGGCTGGGCACGGAGAACCGCACCAACGTCACGATCGACCAGATCTCCGAGCCGGCCAAGTACGCCGTGCTGGCCGCGGAGAACCGCAGCTTCTACACCGACCCGGGCATCTCGTTCACCGGGATCGTGCGTGCCGCGTGGAACAACGTCACCGGTGGCTCGACGCAGGGCGGGTCGACGATCACCCAGCAGTACGTGGGCCTGTCCTTCCTGGACAACACCACCAGCTACTCGGGCAAGTTCAAGGAGATCTTCCTGGCGGTGAAGCTGGACAACACCGTCTCCAAGGACGAGATCCTGCAGAACTACCTGAACACGATCTACTACGGGCGCGGCGCGTACGGCATCGAGGCCGCGGCGAACACCTACTTCGGGGTGCCGGCATCCCAGCTGACCGCGGAGCAGGGGGCGGTGCTGGCCGTGCTCATCCGCAACCCGACGTTCTACGACCCGGAGAGCAACCCCGAGGGCGCGCAGGACCGCTGGGGCCTGGTGCTCGACGGCATGCAGGGCGAGGGCTGGCTGACCGCCGAGCAGCGTGCGGCGGCGGTGTACCCGCAGGTCATGCCCCGGGTGACGAGCACGTTGGGCACCCTGCCCGAGGGCCCGGAGGGCCTGATCGTCACCCAGGTCCAGGACGAGCTGGCGGACGTCTACGGGTACGAGCGGGACGAGCAGCAGACCGGCGGTCTGCGGATCACCACGACCATCGACAAGCCCAAGCAGGACGCCGCGGTCGCGGCCGTGGCCGACGTCATGGAGGCAGACGCCAGCAACGGCGGGGACACCGAGCTGCGCCAGGCACTGGTCGCGGTCGACCCGCGCACCGGTGGGGTGCTGGCCTACTACGGCGGTTCCCTGGGCACCGGCACCGACTACGCGCAGGCGCAACGCGCCCCCGGCTCGTCGATGAAGCCCTACACCCTGGCGGCCGCGCTGGAGGAGGGGATCAGCGTCAACGCCCGGCGGGACGGCAGCTCGCCGCAGACCTTCCCGGACCGCACCCAGCCGGTGCGCAACTCCGGGAACGCGCAGTGCGCCTCGTGCACGCTGGTGCAGGCGATCACCCGCTCGCTGAACACCACCTTCTACGGCCTGGCCTACGAGGTCACCCCGGAGAAGGTGCGCGACGTCGCGCTGGCCGCCACCGGCATGCCCGACATCTGGCCCAGCGGCTACCTCAACGGTCAGCGGACCCTGTCCGTCCCGACCGACCCTTCCCTTCCCCCGTCCCCGCAGACGCAGTCGGCCGGCGCGGCCATCGGCATCGGTGAGTACGCCATGCGCCCGATCGACCAGGCCGCCGGCTTCGCCACCTTCGCCAACGGCGGCCTGCGGCACGCCACCCACTTCGTCGCCCGCGTCACCGACACCACCGGTGCCGTGCGGGTCGACAACACCACCGGCGACGAAGGCACCCAGGCCGTGCCGGCCGACGTCGCCAACGACGTCACCTTCGCCCTGGAGGGCGTCGCGTCCTACTCCAAGCGGGCCCTGGACGGCGCGCGGCCGGTGGCCAGCAAGACCGGCACCCAGGGGCTCAACGCGCAGGACAACTCCGACGCCTGGATGGTCGGCTACACCCCGTCGATCTCCACCGCGGTGTGGATGGGCAAGGACAACACCAACGACCCGATCGTCAACGCCAACGGCGGGATCATCTTCGGGTCCGGGCTGCCCGGTGCCATCTGGCAGGAGTTCATGGACACCGTCCTGGACGGGACGCCCGAGGAGCCGCTGCCCACCAAGGCGCTGATCCGGGGCGACACCGGCCGGGGCGTGCCGGAGGCCACCACGGCGCCGCAGACCACGCAGCCGCGGGCCACCACCCAGGCGCCGGCACCCACGACCGACGCCCCGGCGCCCACCGCGGAGTCCGAGCCCACGGCGACGGCGACCACCGAGGCGCCGCCGCCCACGGTCGCAACGCCGACGACAACGGTGCCGCCGCCCGCGCAGCCGTCGGTGCCCGTCGCCCCGGGGGTGCCGCCCACGCAGCCCGGTACACCGCCGGGGCAGGGCCTGCCCGCCCCGCCGACCCAGCCCGACCGCTGAGCCCGGCAGACCCGGGCGTGAGCGCGACGCACCCGGCACCCGGGCAGCCGGCACCCACCGACCGCGCGGCACCGGACCTGCCCGACCGGGTGGTGCCGAGCTGGAGCGACCGGGTCGTCGCCCAGGCCAGCGAGGCGTTCGGTGGCCCCTGGGGCCGGCACGCCGTCACCGGCCGGGCCCTGTTCTGGACGCCGCTGCGGATCTGCCTGCTGTTCACCGTGGCGGTGCTGGCGCTGGCCTGGGCCAAGCAGGACCCGTGCGCCGACGGGAACTGGACGGGGTCCAAGCAGTACACGCACTTCTGCTACTCCGACACCGTCCCGCTGTTCGGGCTGCGCGGGCTGGCCGACGGCTCGGTGCCCTACCTGGACTCCCCGCTGGAGTACCCGGTGCTCACCGGCGGGTTCATGTGGGTCGCGGCCTGGGTCGCCCGGGGCTACGACCAGCTGACCCAGTCGGTGGGCGTGCTGCCGGCCGTGGTGCCGGTGCAGAGCTACTACGTGGTCACCTGCCTGCTGCTCTCGGTGTGCGCGCTGCTCACCACCCGGGCGGTGCTCGGGCTGGCCGGCCGCCGCCCGTGGGACGCGGCGATGGTCGGGCTGTCCCCGCTGCTGTTCGTGCACGCCTTCACCAACTGGGACCTGTTCGCGGTGGCGCTGTCCACCCTGGGGCTGTGGGCGTGGGCCCGCCGGCGCCCGGCGCTGGCCGGCGTGCTGATCGGCCTCGGGGTCGCCGCGAAGCTCTACCCGGTGCTGCTGCTCGGCGTCCTGCTGGTGCTGTGCCTGCGGGCCGGGATGCTGCGTGCCTGGGCCACCGCGGCGGCCGGCGCCGCCGTCGCCTGGCTGGCGGTCAACGTGCCGATCGCCGTGCTGGCCCGGGAGAACTGGCTGGAGTTCTTCACCCTCAACAGCAGCCGGCCGGCCGACCCGGACACCATCTGGAACCTGGCGCTGACGGCCACCGACAACCGGCTCTTCGACGGCCCGCTCGCGCCCGGGCAGACGCCGTCCGAGCTCAACGCGGTGATCGCCGTCGGGCTGGTGCTGCTGGCCGCCGCCGTCGGCTGGCTCGCGCTCGCTGCACCCGTGCGGCCGCGGGTGGCCCAGCTGGCCTTCCTGCTGGTCGCCGGGTTCCTGCTGGTCAACAAGGTGTGGAGCCCGCAGTACTCGCTGTGGCTGCTGCCGCTGGCCGTGCTCGCCCGGCCCAGCTGGCGGGCGCTGCTGCTCTGGCAGGCCACCGAGGCGCTGCTGTGGGTGCCGCGGCTGCTCTGGTACCTGGGCACCGACAACAAGGGCGTCGACGTCGGCTGGTTCTTCCTCGCCGTCGGCATCCGGGACGTCGCCGTCCTGGTGCTGGTGGCCCTCGTCGTGCGGGACGTGTGGGACCCTGCTCGCGACCTGGTGCGGCGCAGCTGGCCCGGCACCGACGACCCCGCCGGCGGCGTGCTGGACGGCGCCGCCGACCGGTTCACCCTGCGCCGGCGCCCCCAGGTGGACCCGACCCCGCCCAGCATTGATCAGCTGAGCTGATCACCGTCCGTCCTGGCTCACCAACGCTGGTGAGCTCGGCGGGAGTTGGATCAGCTCAGCTGATCACCGTACGGGCAGCGCCGAGCGCAGCAGCTCGATCTCCGCGGCGTGCGAGGCGGCGTCGCCCGGGGTCTCCAGCACCACCGGGCAGCCGGCGTCGGCGGCCACCTGCAGCAGCAGCTCGGTCGGGATCTCCCCGCCGGACAGCGGTGCGTGCCGGTCGCGGCCGGAGCCGGCGGGGTCGCGGCTGTTGTTCAGGTGCACCAGGTCTATCCGGCCGGTGACCGCCCGCACGTCCTCGACCGCGGTGGCCAGGTCCCAGCCGGCGGCCCAGGCGTGGCAGGTGTCCAGCACGAAGCCGGCACCGAACTCGCCGACCGCGTCCCACAGCCGGGCCAGCGCGTCCAGCTCGCGGGCCATCGCCTTGTCCCCGCCGGCGGTGTTCTCGATCAGCACCGGCAGGCCGAAACCGCCGTCGTCGGCCTGGCGGGCGAAGGTCTTGCGCCAGTTGTCCACCCCGGCCGCCGGGTCGTCCTTGGCCAGCACGTGCCCGCCGTGCACCACCATGCCCCGGGCGCCGACCGCCACCGACGCGGCCGCGTGCTGGGCCAGCTGCTTGCGGCTGGGGATCCGGATGCGGTTGTTCGTCGACGCCACGTTCAGCACGTACGGCGCGTGCACGAACACCGCGACGTCGCCGGTGCGCAGGTCGGTCTCGTCCGGCCGCGGGAGCGGTGCCTTCCAACCCTGCGGGTCGGCGAGGAACACCTGGACGGCGTCGGCCCGCACCTCCGCCGCGCGGGCCAGGGGGCCGCCGTCGAGCAGCTCGTTGTCGTCGGTGAGGCCGGGGCCGACGTGGACGCCGATCGGGTGTGCAGACACGTCCGCGACCCTAGGCCGGTGCACCGGCAGCGGGGCTGTGGACGACCGGTCCGCTCCTCTCCCGACGGCTGGTAACCTGCTCGGAGCGCGTCCTGGCTCCTGCCCGGGCGCGCGACGCGTGTACAGCCCTCCTGTCGCAGATCGACTGCGGCCGCTGAGACCAGAGGAGGTGGGGTTCTCCGTGCGTCACTACGAACTGATGATCATCCTCGACCCCGAGCTCGAGGAGCGCACCATCGCTCCCAGCCTGGACAGGTTCCTGACCGTCATCACCAACTCCGGCGGCACCGTCGGCAAGGTGGACGTGTGGGGCCGTCGCCGGATGTCGTTCGAGATCAAGAAGAACGTCGAGGGCATCTACGCCGTCATCGACATCGACGCCACTCCCGCTGCGGTCATCGAGCTGGACCGTCAGCTGAACCTCAACGAGTCCATCCTGCGCACCAAGCTGATGCGGCCCGAGGTCCACTGACCATGGCCGGCGAGACCATCATCACCGTCATCGGCAACCTGACTGCCGACCCGGAGTTGCGGTTCACGCCGTCCGGCGCAGCCGTCGCGAACTTCACCATCGCCTCGACGCCGCGGACGTTCGACCGCCAGTCGTCGGAGTGGAAGGACGGCGAGGCCCTGTTCCTCCGCTGCAACGTCTGGCGCCAGGCGGCCGAGAACGTCGCCGAGTCGCTCACCCGCGGATCGCGGGTCATCGTCTCGGGGCGCCTCAAGCAGCGTTCGTTCGAGACGAAGGAAGGCGAGAAGCGCACCGTCGTCGAGCTCGAGGTCGACGAGGTCGGCCCCTCGCTGCGCTACGCCACCGCGAAGGTCACCAAGGCCAACCGCGGTGACGGCGGCGGCGGTGGTGGCGGCTTCGGCGGCTCCTCCGGTGGCGGCTTCGGCTCCTCCGGTGGCGGTGGCGGCGGGTCCAGCGACCCGTGGTCCACGCCCGCGCCGTCGTCCGACGAGCCTCCTTTTTGATCCACTCTCCCCAGCACTGACCCAGGAGACCCCCTGTGCCCAAACCGCCCATCCGCAAGGTCAAGAAGAAGGTCTGCCAGTTCTGCAAGGACAAGGCGACCGGTGTCGACTACAAGGACACCACCCTGCTGCGCAAGTTCATCTCCGACCGCGGCAAGATCCGCGCTCGCCGGGTGAGCGGCAACTGCAGCCAGCACCAGCGCGACGTCGCCGTGGCCGTGAAGAACAGCCGCGAGATGGCCCTGCTGCCCTACACGTCGACGGCGCGCTGATCATGAGCGACTCACGACTCATCCTCACCGCGGAGGTCACCGGTCTCGGTTCCTCCGGCGACATCGTCGAGGTCAAGGGCGGGTACGCCCGCAACTACCTCCTGCCCCGCGGCCTGGCCATCCAGGCCACCAAGGGTGCCGAGAAGCAGATCGCGGCCCTGCGCCGCGCGCGTGCCAGCCGCGAGGCGCACACGCTCGAGGACGCCAAGGCCCTCGCCGGCTCGCTGTCGAAGCTGACCGTGACCCTGCCGGCCAAGGCCGGTCAGGGTGGTCGGCTGTTCGGCCGGATCACCACGGCCGACGTCGTCGCCGCGGTCAGCGCCGCCGGTGGCCCCGACCTCGACCGTCGTCGGGTCGAGCTGCCGAACAGCATCAAGAGCACCGGCACGCACACGGTGACCGTCCGGGTCCACCCGGAGGTCACCACCGAGGTCACCCTCGAGGTCGTCGCCAGCTGAAGAGTGCCCCCCTTCCCCCCACCCTTCGCAGGCTCAGGGCGGGACCCTGGAGGGGGCCGTGCACGGCTCCTGTGGGGGCGTCGGACCCCGGTCCGGCGCCCCTGCAGGTGTTCCCGGAGCATGCAGGCGGGCGCTGTGCCCCGGGTGCGCCGGACGAGTCCTGCCAACAGGCCCGCGCCGCTTCGGCGGCACCTGTGGAGGCGGAACGCCCCGTCCCAGGGCGCGGACCGGTGCGCCACGCCGGGGCCGAGAAACTTCGGTGACTTCTTCCCGTCCACAGGCTGTCCGGCACGTTGCCGCAGGTGAGGAGCGTGTCGCGGGCCGCCGGGCGGCCGCCGTCCCCCGCTGCCTCCACACGGCGCCTCCGTGCGTCCACCGACTTGTCCACAGGTTGTGCAGAGAGGCGTCCCCAACGGTGTTGGACGCCGGCCCCGCGGGTTCCTAGCGTCGACCCCAGCAGCCGCGGGGCACCGTCCCGCGGCATGCGCCCGGCGGCCGGCGTTCTGTCGGTACGGGGCGCTAAGCAGTACCCGACACCGACGGCGCCGACCTGGCGCCGCCGGCGGCGACGACGTTCGTGGAAGGTGGGGGACCAGCGCGTGGCAGTGGTCGACGACATCAGCCGGCCCAAGGCGGCGGCGCCGGAGTACGACCGGCAGCCCCCTCAGGACGTCGCTGCCGAGCAGTCGGTCCTCGGCGGGATGCTGATGTCCAAGGACGCCATCGCCGACGTCGTGGAGGTCCTGCACGGCAACGACTTCTACCGACCCGCCCACCAGATCGTCTACGACTGCATCCTCGACCTCTACGGCCGCGGCGAGCCGGCCGACGCCATCACCGTCGCCGCCGAGCTGAATCGCGCCGACCAGCTGTCCCGGATGGGCGGCGCGGTCTACCTGCACACCCTGATCGCCTCCACGCCCACGGCGGCCAACGCCGGCTACTACGCCGCGATCGTGGCCGAGCAGGCCGTGCTGCGCCGGCTGGTCGAGGCCGGCACCCGGATCGTGCAGATGGGCTACGGCGCCGCCGGCGGCGGGGGCGACGTCGACGACATCGTCGACCGGGCCCAGCAGGAGGTCTACGACGTCACCGAGAAGCGCATGAGCGAGGACTACTCGCGCCTCGAGGACGTCCTGCAGCCCACCATGGACGAGCTGGACGCGATCGCCTCCCGCGGTGGCACCGCCCGCGGTGTGCCCACCGGCATCCGCGACCTCGACGAGCTGACCAACGGCCTGCAGGCCGGCCAGATGATCGTCATCGCCGCCCGTCCTGGCGTGGGCAAGGCCCTGGCCCTGGACACGCCGCTCGCCACGCCCGGCGGTTGGACGACGATGGGCGAGATCACCGTGGGGCAGCAGGTGCTCGGTGCCGACGGCCGGCCGACCACGGTGGTGGCCGCGACCGAGGTGCTGCGCGGGCGCCCCTGCTTCGAGGTGCACTTCTCCGACGGCTCGGTCGTCGTCGCCGATGCCCAGCACCAGTGGCTGACCCACGACCGGGCCAGCCGGCGCGCCGCGCAGGAGGCCCGGGCGGCCGGGGGCACGCGGGCGCCGCGTCAGGTCCCCGCGGTCCGGACGACCGAGGAGCTGGCCCGCACCCTGCGCTGCGCCACGGCGGACGCCCGGCTGAACCACTCGGTGACCAACGCCGCCCCACTGGAGCTGCCCGACGCCGACCTGCCGGTCCCGCCCTACGCCTTCGGGGTGTGGCTGGGCGACGGCTCCTCCGCGGCGGCCCAGTACACCAGCGACGACCCGGAGATCGCGGTCCACATCGAGGCCGAGGGCCTGGTCGTCACGCCGACCGGCGCCGACCGGCGGTACTCCCTGCGGCTGCCCGCCCACCCACCGGTGGCCGAGCGGACGTGCCCGATGTGCGGCGGGTCGTTCCTGCCGAGGACCTCGCAGGTCCAGACCTGCGGGAAGGCCTGCGGCGGGCGTCTGCGGGCCTCGGGCGGGGTCGGCCGCAGTGCCACCTGCGCCGAGTGCGGCGGGCCGTCCGCCGGCCTCGCGCAGTGCCAGGGGTGCCGGGACCACCACGGGACGGTGCAGGCGCGGCTGCGTTCCCTGGGCGCGCTGGGTGACAAGCACATCCCCGTCCGGTACCTGCGGGCGTCGGTCGCCCAGCGACGGGCGCTGCTCGCCGGCCTGCTGGACAGTGACGGCACGGTCGCGCCGAACGGCGTGGTGCAGTTCGCGGTGACCAGCCGGCGGCTGGCGGAGGACGCCCGGGAGCTGATCGCGAGCCTGGGCCACCGTGTGCGGATGTCGCGCAAGCCCGTCGCCGGGCGCGGCCCGGACTCCTCGACCTGCTTCACCCTCACCTTCAGCACCGACGACGAGGTCTTCCGGCTGGAGCGCAAGAAGCTGGCGCACAAGGAGCGAGGTGCGCGCACGTTCACCGCTCGGGGTGTCCGGTTCATCACCGACGTGCGGCCGGTGGACAGCGTCCCCGTGCGGTGCATCCAGGTCGATGCCGACGACCACCTCTTCCTGGCCGGGCGCAGCTTCATCCCGACCCACAACTCGACGCTCGGGCTGGACATCGCGCGCTCGGCCGCCGTGAAGCACGGCAAGGCCGCCTGCATCTTCTCCCTGGAGATGAGCAAGCACGAGATCACCATGCGTCTGCTGTCCGCCGAGGCAAAGGTGCCGCTGCACCACATGCGCGCCGGCACGCTGAGCGACGAGGACTGGTCGAAGCTGGCCCGTCGGATGGGTGAGGTCGCCGATGCGCCGCTCTACATCGACGACTCCCCCAACATGACGATGATGGAGATCCGGGCCAAGGCGCGGCGGCTCAAGCAGCGCAACGACCTCGAGCTGGTGGTCATCGACTACCTGCAGCTGATGACGTCGGGCAAGCGGGTGGAGAGCCGCCAGCAGGAGGTCTCGGAGTTCTCCCGCGCGCTGAAGCTGCTGGCCAAGGAGCTCGAGGTGCCGGTGATCGCGATGAGCCAGCTGAACCGTGGGTCCGAGCAGCGTCAGGACAAGAAGCCGATGCTGTCGGACCTCCGCGAGTCGGGCAGCATCGAGCAGGACGCGGACATGGTCATGATGATCCACCGCGAGGACATGTACGAGAAGGAGTCCCCGCGGGCCGGCGAGGCCGACATCATGCTGGTCAAGCACCGCAACGGCCCCACCGCCAACGTCACGGTCGCCTTCCAGGGCCATTACAGCCGCTTCGTCGACATGGCCAACTGACCTGCCCCGTCCGGGACTCCGGTCCCCGGTGGCAGGCAGTGGCCCGTCAGCGGCCAGTAGGGAGCCCGACGTGGCCGCTGACGGGTCACTGCTCGCGGTCAGCCGCCTGCCTGGGCGCGGTCAGGCCAGGGCCAGGAACAGCTTCTCCATCTTCTTCACGTCGACGCCGTCCAGGCCCTCGTCGGACTCCGCGAGGCAGTGCTGCAGGCCGGTGGCGACGATCGCGTAGCCGCTGCGGGCGATCGCCTTGTTCACGGCGGCCAGCTGGGTGAGCACCGACTCGCAGTCCGAGCCCTCCTCCATCATCCGGATGACGCTGCCGAGGTGGCCGTGCGCTCGCTTCATGCGCGTGATGATCGCCTTGATCTCGGTGGGTTCGAGGTCCACGGGTCCTGCTCTCTGGGTCTGGTGGCGGTCGACCGCGCCGGACCCGCGCCCCGCGTGACGGGCCCGAGGTGGGACGGCGGCTGCTCGGGGTCGGTGGGCTGACCGCCGACCCCCTCGATGGGACGAGCTCAGGCTACAACCCCCTGGGGGGATCTGCTACGGTCGCGCTGCTTTATCCCCCCGGGGGGATGCAGGCGATCCACGAACTCCTCCCGGCACGGACCCACTGGAGGCCCCGCATGACGTCGACCACCGGCCGACCCCCTGCCCTGCTGCCGCCCGACCCCGCCGCGCCGGGCGCGGCACGAGGCGACACCCCCGACCCGGTGGGTGTCCGACGCCGGTTCGGGCCGCTGGGGCGGCTCGGTCTGGCCGTCGTCGACCACGGCCGGGTCACCGCGATCGTGTGGCTCCTGCTGGTCATCGGCCTCGGCGCCTTCGCCCCGCGGGTGGAGGCCGAGCTGTCCGGGGCCGGCTGGCAGGCCGACGGCTCGGAGTCGGTGGCGGTCCGCGAGCTCGCGCAGGACCGGTTCGGCGGCAACGCCAGCCACGCCCTTCAGGTCGTCGTCCACTCCGACGACGGCCCGGTCACCCAGGGCCGGGGCGCGGAGGTGCTGGCGCAGGCCACCGCCCTCCTGGAGGCCGACCCGCGGATCTCGTCCGTCGTCCAGCCCCAGCCCGGTGCCATGCTCTCCGCCGACGGGTCCACGGCCGTCCTGCTCGCCGGGGCCGACGCCGACACCAACGACATGGTCCGCGCCGCCGACGCGCTGACCGAGCCGCTGGAGGCCCTGTCCGGGGACGGCGTCGAGGTCGACCCGACCGGCTCCTCGCAGCTGTGGAGCGACTTCAACGAGGCCAACCTGCAGGCCATGCTCCAGTCCGAGCTGCTCTCCTGGCCGCTGACCCTGGCCATCCTGGTGGTCGCGTTCGGTGCCCTGGTCGCCGCCGGGCTGCCACTGCTGTTGACGCTGGCCGGGCTCGTCGCCTCCGCCGGGTCGTTGGTGCTGGTCAACCAGCTGGTGCCCGTCTCCATCTGGGCGCTGAACTTCGCGCTGATGTTCGCCCTCGCCCTGGGCATCGACTACGCGCTGTTCGTCGTCGTCCGGTTCCGGGCCGCGCGCGCGGCCCAGGCGGCGGCCGGGCAGCAGGGCCGGCCGGCTGCGCGGCTCGCCGTCGCCGAGACCATGGACACCGCCGGCAAGGCCGTGCTGCTGTCCGGCGTCACCGTCCTGGTCTCGCTGAGCGCGGTGATGATCGTGCCCAGCCCCTCGTTCCGCTCGATGGCCGGCGGGATCATGCTCGCCGTCGTCTTCGTGCTCGCCGCCACCCTCACCCTGCTCCCGCTGGTGCTGGTGCGGCTGGACCACCGGGTCGACGCTCTCTCCCTGCCGTGGACCGCGCGCGCCGAGCACCGGTCCCCGCGCTTCGCCGCCTGGGGTGCCCACCTGTGGAAGCACCCCGTGCTCGCCGGGGTCGCGTCCACGGTGGTCCTGCTCGCGCTCGCCGCGCCCGTCGTCGGGCTCAGCACCGCCATGCCCTCGATCGCGGTGCTCCCGGAGGATGCCCCGGCGCGCGAGGGCTACGACCGGGTGCAGGAGGCGTTCGGCGTCGGGGCGCCCGGCGCCCTGCAGGTGGTCGCCGACGCCGCCGACGCCGACGCCACCGTGCAGGTCCTGGACCAGGACCCCGGGATCGCCGCGGTGGCGCCACCGGTGCCCGCCACCGACGGCAGCGCGCAGGTGCTCGTGCAGGCCGCGCCCACCGTCGACCCGTCCGACCCGGCACTCGCCGAGACCGTGGACCGGCTGCGGGACCAGCTCCCCCGGTCGGCGCTCGTGGGTGGCGCCGCGGTGGAGAACCTGGACCTGGAGTCCGAGCTCGACGCCGTCACCCCGGTGGTGGTCGTGACCGTCCTGGTGCTCGGGTTCCTGCTGTTGCTCGTCGCGCTGCAGGCGCCGCTGATCTCCCTGCTCGGCACCCTCGTCAGCCTGCTGTCCACGGCCGCCGCGTTCGGCGTCGCCCGCCTGGTCTTCCAGGAGGGCATCGGGGCCGGCCTGCTGGGCTTCCAGTCGCAGGGCTTCCTGGACGCCTGGGCGCCGGTGTTCTTCTTCGCGATGATCTTCGCGATCGCGATGGACTACACCGTGTTCCTGCTGGCCTCGGCCAAGGAGCACTGGGAGCGCACCGGTGACCCGCGGGAGGCGATGGTCGGCGCGATGGCGCACTCCGGCCGGGTCGTCTTCGCCGCGGGCGCGGTGATGGTGGTCGTCTTCGCCACCTTCGCGCTCTCCGGCCCGCTGCCGCCCAAGGAGATGGGCATCGTGCTGGGCGTCGCCGTCCTGCTGGACGCCTTCCTGGTGCGGCTGGTGCTGCTGCCGGTGCTGCTGCGCCTCACCGGCCGGGCCGCCTGGTGGACCCCGGCCTGGCTGGCCCGCGTGCTGCCCGACATCCGCTTCTCGCACTCCTGACCCCCGCACCCGCCACCCGCACACCGAGACGATCGAGAGGGACGACATGTGCCGAGCAACCCCCTGCAGCACCTGCGGGAGGACCACCTGGGCCGGCTGCGGCCAGCACGTCGCGCAGGTCCGGGCGAGCGTGTCCGCCGCGCAGTGGTGCCCCGGGCACCCGGGCGCCACCGAGGCGCGACGCTCGCTGTGGAGCCGGGTGCTGCGCCGCTGACGGCCGCAGGTCAGCCCGCCCGGCGCCGCTCCACCGGCAGGTGCACCGGCGGCGTCGGGAACGGGCTGGCCCCGACGACGCCGCCGGCGGCCGCGGCCAGCTCCGGCTGCTCGCGGCCGGCGCTGCGCCGGGCCAGCACCAGGACGCCGCCGACCAGCAGCACCACACCGATCAGCTGACCGCTGCGGGCGACCGCGCCCAGGGCCAGCGACTCACCGAACACCGGGCCGGCCAGCCCGATCGCGATCAGCGGCTCCAGCACGGCCATCGCCGGCAGCGACTCGATGAGCGCACCGGTCTGGTAGGCCCACTGGGCCATCGTGATGCCCACCGCGCCGCTGAGGACCAGGGCGTAGAACGGCCAGGACACCAGCCAGCGGTCGACGTCCACCTCCACCAGCGCCTTCAGCTGCAGGCCGGTGCTGCCGAAGCCGCACCCGGAGGCGATGCCGAGCACCAGGGCCCGGTGCGGCGCGTTCGGCCGCAGCGCCCACACCGCCGCGAGCAGGGCCACCCCCACCGCCGCGGCGACGCACAGCCCGAGGGCGAGGTCGGTGGCCCCGCGGCCCTCCCCGGGGTGCGCGGCGAGCAGGAAGACACCGAGTCCGACGACGACCACCACCGCCGCCGCCCACTGCACCCGGTCGGGCAGGGCGCGGCCCGGGTGCAGCCGGTCCACCACCGCACCCAGGACCAGCGACAGCACCAGACCGCTGGACAGCAGCGGCTGCACGAGCACCACCGCACCGTGGTGCAGCGCGAAGGCGTGCAGGGTGAGGCCGACCACCGCGGCGAACTGACCGGCCAGCCAAACGGGGTGCCGGATCAGCTTCTGCAGCAGCCGGAGCACCCGCCCGGCGCCCTGCCCGGAGTCCACCGAGCTGGCCGCCCGGTGCTGCACCACGGTCGACACGGCGAAGGCGGACGCGGAACCCAGGGCCAGCAGGACGGCGGCGATCACGCGGCACCGCGGCGGCCACGGCACCCGGCCGGCCGGGGCGCGGGTGCGCCGGGCCGGTGCGGGCGGTGGTGTGGCAGCTGGTCGCTCACGGGTGCCCCTGTCGCTCGTCGCACGGTCCTGTCGCCCCCCAGTGGACCAGGCCGGACCTGCCCCGGCGCGCCCACCCGCCCGATCATCGCCGGTTCCCTGGCGATCCGCTGCCAGCGACCTGCCCGTCAGCCGCCACCCGGGCAGGTCCCGGGTCGACACGGGCACCCGCGGAGGACGGCGACCCGGACCACCCCGGCCGGTTCGGCGCGCCCGTCGCCCTGACCTGCGACGACGTGTCGGCAACCGGTCAGGACGGTGTCCCGCGGCCGACCGGAACCGGCTGGAGGGGTGTCCGGGGCCGGCCGAACCGTCTCGGCGACGCCCCGGACGTCGTCCCGAACCGGGTGGGCCGGTTACCGCACGCCGGTCACCGCACCGGCCGGTGGCAGCCGGGTACGACACGCTCCGTGACGTCCCACCGGCAGGGCGGCCACCGGCCGATCATCGGGGGATGACGTTCGTGATGGTCGGGGGTCGGCTGAGCCTGGACTTCGTCGCCACCCTGACCGAGCGCCGGCACGAGCCGGTCGAGCAGCTGCTCGAGCCCCGCGACCTCTCCACGTGGGCCGGTGAGGTGGCCCTGGTCGACGAGGACCTGGACGTGTCCCCGGACGAGCTGGCCGAGGCCCGCGCCCTGCGCGAGGCGATGCACCGGGTGGTGCTCGCGCGGACCGCCGAGGGACAGCTGCGCGCCGCCGACATCGCCGCGCTGAACCGGGCCGCCCGGCACGCCCCGGTGGCCCTGCAACTGGCCTGGAGCGGGGGGCTGCGCCGCCGGGGCGACGTCCGGCAGGTGCTGGCCAGCATCGTCCGCGACGTGCTGGAGCTGCTGGACTCCGACCAGCTCGCGCGGGTGCGGGAGTGCGACCGGGAGGAGTGCACCCGGCTCTACGTCGACGCCTCGCGCACCCGCAACCGCCGCTGGTGCGACATGGCCGAGTGCGGCAACCGCGCCAAGGTGGCCGCCTTCCGCCGTCGTCAGCACGGCTGGGACGAGCGCACCGGCCCGCTGTGGACCGGGCCGCCGGTCCCGCTGACCGCCATCCGCGGCCGCGAGGAGCCGCTGCGCCGGTCGGAGGTCGTCCCCGACCCCTGAGGACGGCGGGCCGTCACGCTGCGCAGCGGGGACGGGGACCGGTCGACCGTGACGGGTCCGCACCCGGCACGATGTCCGCCATGGACGAGCCCGTGCCACGTGTGCCAGCGAACCGGCCGGGTGGGCGGGCCCGGGCGGCCGACGTCGCCGCCGCCGCGCGGGTGTCGATCGCCACGGTGTCGCTGGTGGCCAACGGCAAGGCGGCCGGACGCGTCTCCATGCAGACCCAGGCCCGCGTCGAGCAGGTGATCGAGCAGCTCGGGTACGTGGCCGACCCGGCCGCCCGCAGCCTGGTCACCGGCCGCCGGCAGTGCATCGCCCTGCTCGCCCACGACATCACCAACCCGTTCATCTCGCTGATCGCGGCGGGGGTGACCCGGGCCGTGGGCACCGGCACCCAGCTGCTGCTGGCCTCCGCCGGCGCCGACGTGCGCCCCGACCTGGCCCGGATCGCCGCGTTCGGGGTGGACGGCATCCTGGTCGACCACCCGGCGTCCGAGCACGTGGCCGGGCTCGGCGTCCCGGTGGTGCACCTGGACGACCCGGACGCCGACGAGAGCCTGCCGCGCGCCTACTTCGACCTCGCCCCCGGCGGCGCGCTGCTGGCCGGGCACCTGGCCGGGCTGGGCCACCGGCGGCTGCTGTACCTGGACGCCACCCGGCCGTGGGCCACCTTCGCCCGCCGGCGCACCCACCTGCTGACCGGGCTGTCCAAGCTGGCACCGGACACGATCGTCACCCCGGCCCGCTCGGACATCGACATCGACACCACCCGCCAGCTGGTGCGCCGCACCTGGCCCCGGTGGCGGGTCGACGGGGTCACCGCGATCGTGACCGCGACCGACGTCCAGGCGTTCGGGGTGCTGGCCGGCCTCGCCGACCTCGGGGTGTCGGTGCCGGGGCAGGTGTCGGTGGCCTCGTTCGACAGCGTGCCGTTCGCGCAGCTCACCGCGCCCCCGCTCACCGCCGTCGCACTGCCGGCCGAGCAGCTCGGGCACACCTCGGCGACCCTGCTGCTGGCACTGATCGACGGCCGGGAGCTGGGCAGCCGGGTGCAGGTCATCCCGTCGTCGCTGGACGTCCGGTCGTCCACCGGGCCGGCCGTCACCCGCTAGGTCAAACGCTTGACTAGCATGGCCGCGACCTCGACGGACGACGGCTGGAGGACGGCGATGGCACCGGTGCTGCTGGTGGCCCTCGGCGACCTCGTCGAGGACGTCGTCGTGTGGGTGGACGGGCCGGTGCGGCACGCCACCGACAACCCCGCGCGGGTCACCCGCACCCGGGGCGGCAGCGCGGCGAACGTGGCGGTGCTCGCCCGCGCGCAGGTGCCCACCCGCTTCCTCGGCCGGGTCGGCGACGACGCCCTCGGCCACGCGCTGGTCGCCGGACTGGCCTCCGCGGGCGTGGACGCCCGGGTGCAGACCGCGGGGCGCACCGGCTCGATCGTGGTCCTGGTCGACGACACCGGGGAGCGCACGATGTTCCCCGACCGGGCCGCCTCCGCCGAGCTCGCCGACGTGCCGACCGACTGGCTGGACGGCGCGACGGTGCTGCACGCCCCGGCCTACTGCTTCGCCGCCGAGCCGTTCGCCGGCACCGCCGTCGCCCTGCTCCGCGAGGCCCGCTCCCGCGGCGCGCTGACCAGCATCGACGCCGCCTCGGTCGACCTGCTGCAGACCATCGGCGCCGCCCGGGCGCACGCCCTGCTGGCCGACCTGGCCCCCGACCTGCTCTTCGCCAACGCCGCCGAGGCCGCGGTGCTGGCCCTCACCCCCGCCGACCTGGCCGGCACCACCCTGGTGGTCAAGGACGGCGCCGGCCCGGTCCGGGTCGCCCCTGCCGGGGGCACGCCGTTCACCGTCGAGGTGCCGCCCGTCGACGGCGTCCGGGACACCACCGGCGCCGGGGACGCGTTCGCGGCCGGCTGCCTGGCCGCGCTGCTGGCCGGCGGCGCGTCGCCGGCCGACCCGGTCGCGCTGGCCGCCGCCGTCCGGGCCGGCACCGCGCTGGCCGCCACCGTCCTGCGCCAGCCCGGCGCGACCCTCCCCGCCCCCACCAGCACAGGAGCGCACTGACGTGCCTGCCCGCCCCGCCCTGACCGACGCCCTCGTGGTCTCCGAGCCGGTCGCCGCCGCGCTCCGCGAGGGCCGCCCCGTGGTCGCCCTGGAGTCGACGATCTTCTCCAACCTGGGCCTGCCCGCCCCGGCCAACGCCGAGGCGCTGGCCCGCTGCACGGCCGTCATCGAGCGCGGCGGCGCGGTGCCCGCGGTCACCGCGGTCATCGACGGCCGGCCCACCGTGGGCCTGGACGCCCGAGCCGAGGAGCTCATGCTCACCGGCAGCCGGAAGGTCGCCGAGCGGGACGTCGCCGTCGCCGTCGCGCAGGGCTGGCAGGCGGGCATGACCACCGTGTCGGCGTCGGTCGCGCTGGCGCACGCCGCGGGCATCGAGGTGTTCGCCACCGGCGGCATCGGCGGGGTGCACCGCGGCGCCGAGCTGACCGGCGACGTCTCCGCCGACCTGGACGCCCTCGCCAGCCATCCCGTCGTCACCGTCTGCGCCGGGGCGAAGGCCTTCCTGGACCTGCCGCGCACCCTGGAGCACCTGGAGGCCACCGGCGTGCCCGTGCTCGGCTGGCGGCACGACTGGTTCCCGGCCTTCTACTCCCGCTCCAGCGGGCTGCGGGTGCCGCACCGCGTCGAGGACGCCGCCGTGGCCGCCGCGGTGCTGCGCAACCGGGTGCGGGAGGACACCGGCGTGCTGGTGACCGTGCCGATCCCGGAGGCCGACGAGATCCCCGCCGCCGAGATCGAGGCCGCGCTGCAGACGGCCCTGGACGCCAGCGCCGCCGCCGGCGTCACCGGCCCGGCGATCACGCCGTACGTGCTCGCCCGGATCGAGCAGGAGACCACCGGCAACAGCATCCCGGCCAACCTGGCCCTGGCCGAGAACAACGCCGCCGTCGCCACCGAGATCGCCGTCGCCCTCGCCCGCACCTGACCCCTCCCCCGGCCATTTCCGCGGAAACGGCCGGCTGCGGTGACCGACTCGAGCGGCCCTTTCCGCGGGAACGGCCGGGTGGGGTGCCCGCTCGGGCGGCCGTTCTCGCGGGAACGGCCCCGGGGGTGACCGGTTGGGGCGGCCGTTCGCGCGGGGACGGTCGTCGGGGCGGGGGTCAGGTGCTCAGGACGGCGACCAGGAAGTCCGCGTCCGGGGTGGCCGGCCGCAGGTCCCAGGTGCTCAGCTGCAGGTCGACGCGCCAGCCCACGGCCCGGGCGTCGTCCAGGAACTCGGGGAAGGGGTAGCCGCGGTCGGCGCCGAACCCGATCGCCGCGCGCCCACCGGGCACGACGTGGGCGAGGAAGCGGGCCAGCACCCGCCGGCGGGTGGACGGCGCCAGGAACGCCATCACGTTGCCCGCGCACACCACCGCGTCGAACCGGCCGGGCAGGGCCAGCTCGGCCAGGTCGCCGACCAGCCAGGTGGGGCCCGGGTGGTCGGCCCGTGCCGCCGCGACCAGCACCGGGTCGGCGTCCACCCCGACCACCTCGTGCCCCGCTGCGGCCAGCGCGGCACCCACCCGGCCGGGGCCGCAGCCGGCGTCCAGCACCCGGGAGCCGCGGGCCAGCATCGCGTCCACCAGCCGGGCCTCGCCGTCCAGGTCGAAGCCCTCCGCGGCCAGGGAGCGGAAGCGCTCGACGTAGCGGTCGGAGTGCTCGGGGTCCGCGGCGGCCTGCCGCGCCCACTCGTTCTGCTCGGTCATCGCAGTGATCATGCCCGGCGGTGGAGGACCATCGCAGCTGTGCGGCGCGACCCGAGCATCCTCCACCTGGACCTGGATGCCTTCTTCGCCGCCGTGGAGCAGCGCGACAAGCCCTCGCTGCGCGGCCGGCCGGTGGTGGTGGGCGGCACGGGCGGCCGCGGGGTGGTGTCCACGGCGTCCTACGAGGCGCGGGCGTTCGGCGCCCGCTCGGCGATGTCGACGATCGAGGCCCGCCGGCTCTGCCCACCCGGGACGGCGTTCCTCGGGTCCCGCTTCGCCGCCTACCGGCGGACCTCCGACGTGGTGATGGCGCTGCTGCGCGAGCTGTCCCCGCTGGTGGAGCCGGTGTCCATCGACGAGGCCTACGTCGACCTGGCCGCCGGGGACCACGACCTGTCCGTGGCCGGCGTGACCGCGCTGGCCACCGACCTCAAGGCCCGGATCGCCGCTGCCACCGGCGGGGTGACCGGCTCGGTCGGCATCGGCACGTCCAAGGCGATCGCCAAGATCGGCTCCGAGCTGCGCAAGCCCGACGGCTTGACGGTGGTGCCGCCCGGTCAGGAGCTGGACGTGCTGCACCCGCTGCCGGTGCGCAGCCTGGGCGGGGTGGGGCCGGCGACCGCCGAGCGCCTGCACCAGATCGCGGTGACCACCGTGGGCGACCTGCACCGCCTGTCGCTGGTCGACCTCACCTCGCTGCTCGGCCAGGCGCACGGCACCGGACTGCACCGCCTGGCCCGCGCGGACGACGACCGGCCGGTGGTGGCCGACCGGGAGGCGAAGAGCGTCTCGGCCGAGGAGACCTACGCCCGGGACCTCAGCGACCCGGTGCGCCTGGGCGCCGAGGTCGACGCGCTGGCCCGTCGGGTGGGCACCCGGCTGCGCAGCTCGGGCACCTCCGGGCGCACCGTGACGCTCAAGGTGCGCCGGCCGGACTTCAGCACGCTGACCCGCTCCTCGACACTGCCGCAACCGATCGACGACCCGAGGCTGATCGCCGAGGTCGCCCACCGGCTGCTGGCCGGCATCGACCGGCACGCCGGGGTGCGGCTGCTCGGCGTCGGCGTCTCCGGACTGGCGACCTTCGTGCAGGGCGACCTGTTCGCCCTGGACGAGCCGCCCACCACGACCGACCTCCCGGTCGACGAGAGCCCGGACCCGGAGCAGCCCGCGCCCACGGCGGCGGTGCCCTGGTACCCGGGGCAGGACGTCGAGCACGACGAGCACGGCGCCGGCTGGGTGTGGGGCAGCGGGCTGAACCGGGTCACGGTGCGGTTCGAGGGCCCGCGGACGCCGCCCGGCCGGGTGCGCACCTTCGCCGGCGACGACCCGGCGCTGCGCCCCGGCTCCCCGCCGGACTGGACCCCGCCGGACCCGAGCGCGCCGGACCCGAGCGGGCCGGACCCCAGCGAGCCGGACCCGACCCCGCCGGACCCGACGGCGGCGGGGTGAGCCCGTTCAGGCCGCCGGCGCCCGGCTGAACTGCGGCTTGTACAGGTCGCCGTCGGCGAGGTGGGTCGTCCACGACTCGTTGTTGCGGCTGACCGAGACCAGCAGGCCGCCGCCGTCCAGCGGCACGTCGGGGTGGGCCAGCGCCGTGTAGGTCAGCTCGCCCGGCACCGCGTAGGACGGCGAGGACCCGATCACCTGCTCGGTCCACGGCCCGGTCGCCGACGGCGCCCGCAGCGCGACCACCTGGTCACCGAGGTACTCGTCCTTCTTGGTCACCCCGTGCCAGGTGCCGTCGGCGGCGCGCCAGATCGACAGCGCGGTGGACACCCCGCCGCGGGCGTCCTTGACCGGGGTGGCGGCGCCGGCGTCGGTCGCCCAGCCGGCGCCGTCCCAGAACCGCCAGGCGGCGAGGTCGGTCACCGCGCCGGCGGGCACGCGCGCCACGTACAGCGCCTTGCCGAACAGGGTGCGGTCCTCGACCCGCCGGGTGCCGTACACGTACGTCGCGCCGTCGTCCTGGGCGACCGCCGTGCCCCACTGGACGACGTCGTCGGAGGTGCCGGCGGACGGCGTGGGCGTGAGCCCGGTGAACACCGGGCTGCCCCCGGGCACCAGGTCGAAGGACGCCAGGTGGGTGCCGGTGGTGGTGAAGTCGGTCGAGCCCGGGACGGCGGTGCCGCGCACCCGGAACACGCTCAGGTACAGCCGGCCGCCGTCGAGGAAGGCGTGCTGCGGCCAGTGGAACTCCCCGTCCGCGGCGTTGGGCACCACCTCCCCGCCGTCCGGGCCGGTGACGCCGGTCAGGCAGCCGCCGTCGGCGACCACCAGGCTGTTGTGCACCAGCCGGGAACCGGCGGCGCGGGACCCGTCGGCGCGCTGGGCGCCCTGGAAGGAGTCGGCGAAGACCCACAGCAGCCGGCCGTCGGGCAGCCGCAGGCTGGAGCCCTGGTCGCCGCCGGACCACCGGTCGTCGTTGAGGTCGTCGAAGGCCTGCTGCCAGCCCTCCGGCGTGGTCGGCGCCGGGACGGTGCACGGCGCCGGGCCCACCCGGACGCCGGCGACCGGGCCGTCGGTCAGCGTCACGGCGGGGACGACCGGCCGGCCGGCCGGCGCCGGCTGCTCGGTCGCGGCCCGGGCGACCGGGACGACCAGCAGCGCCAGCCCCAGCGCCGCCACGGTCGCGGGCAGCAGGCGGCGGGCGACACGGGGCAGGGGCACGGGAGCGCATCGACCGGTCGGTGCCCGCGCTGGAGCTGCTGGACGCCCTGGTCACCCGGTCGGGTGGGGAGGTGCCACCCGTCCGGCTGCCCGCTTGATCGGCCGGTCACCACCTGGCACCGTCCGTCCCGTCGACCCGGAGGTGGCCCAGCGTGGACCCGATCGCCGTGGCCTTCCTCGTCGCCGGCGGGGTCGGGCTGCTCCTGCTGCTGGTCTCGCTGGTCGCCGGCGAGGTCGAGCTGGGCCTCGGCGACGCCGACGGGCCGTTCTCGCTGCCGGCCATGGCCGCGTTCGTCGGCGGCATCGGCTTCGGTGGCGCCGCGGCCACCGCGCTGCTGCCGGCCCTGCCCGGCGCCGTCACGGTGCTGCTGGGCCTCGGCGTGGGGCTCGTCGTCGCCGTCCCGCTGGCGCTCGGCGCGGTGCGGCTGGCCGCGGTGCTGCGGGACATGCCCACCGAGCCCACCCTGACCACCGCCCACCTGCTGGGCACCCAGGGCGTGGTGCTCTCGGCCATCCCCCGCGGTGGCCTGGGCGAGGTGCGGCTCACCGTGGGCGGGCAGCAGCTGAAGTACCACGCCCGCAGCGAGCTGCCGCTGCCGGCCGGGACCCCGGTCTACGTCGTCGCCACCCCCTCGGAGACCTCCGTCGAGGTCGTCTCCACCGCCCCCGACCTGCCGCCCGCCACCTCCTCAGACCCTGGAGCCGCTCCGTGACCCTGCTCATCGCCCTCGGCGGCATCGCCGTCCTCGTGGTCCTGCTCGTGCTGCTCGTGCTCTCCCGGATCAAGGTGGCCGGACCCAACCAGGCGTTCCTGGTCACCGGCCGGCAGGGCCGGTCGGTCACCGGCACGGACGGCGCGACCAGCCGCGACATGAGCGGGCAGAAGGTCGTCATGGGCGCCAGCGTCTTCGTGCTGCCCGTGGTGCAGAAGCTGCACTCGATCGACCTGTCCAGCCGGCGCATCCCGGTCGGCATCCGCGGTGCGGTGAGCAAGCAGGGCGTGAAGTGCGACCTGGAGGGCGTGGCCATCGTCAAGGTCGGCGGCAGCGAGCAGTCGATCCGGGCCGCCGCCCAGCGCTTCCTCAACCAGCAGCAGGGCATCGACACCTTCACCTCCGAGGTGCTGGCCGGTGCGCTGCGCTCCATCGTGGGCCGGCTGACGATCGAGGAGATCATCCGGGACCGCGCCGCGTTCGCCTCCGCCGTCGCCGAGGAGGCCGAGACGTCGCTGACCGGTCAGGGCCTGGTGCTGGACACCTTCCAGCTGCAGGACATCCAGGCCGAGGGCAGCTACCTCGCCGACCTGGGCCGCCCCGAGGCCGCCCGGGTGCAGAAGGAGGCCTCCATCGCCGAGGCGCGGGCCCGGCAGGCCGCGCAGCAGGAGCAGCTGCTGGCCGACGAGGCCATCGCCATCTCCCAGCGACAGCTGGCCCTCAAGCAGGCCGAGATCACCGCCGAGACCGACGCCGCCAAGGCGCGCGCCGCCGCGGCCGGACCGCTGGCGCAGGCCGCGCAGGACCAGGAGGTGCTGGCCGCGCAGGAGAAGGTCGCCACCCGCACCGCCACCCTCACCCAGGCCCAGCTGGACACCAAGGTCCGCCGGCCCGCCGACGCCGAGCGGTACCGCGTCGAGCAGGAGGCCGAGGGGCGCAAGAACTCCGCGATCCTCACCGCCGAGGCGCAGCGGCAGGCCACCATCGCCGCCGCCCAGGCCGCCGCCGAGCAGGCCCGGCTCTCCGGTGAGGGCGAGCGGGCCCGCCGCTCGGCGCTGGCCGAGGCCGAGGCCATCGAGGGCGCCAAGCGCGGTGAGGCCGAGAAGCTGCGCCGGCAGGCCATCGCCGACGCCGTCGAGCGGGAGGGCGCCGCCGAGGCCTCGGCCATCCTGGCCCGCGGCCAGGCCGAGGCGTCGGCCATGGACGCCCGGTCCGTGGCGTTCAACAGCTACGGCGAGGCCGCCATCCTCGACCTGCTGGTCAAGGTGCTGCCCGAGGTGGTCGCCGCCGCGGCCGCACCGCTGGCCGGGGTGGACAAGATGACGATCATCTCCACCGACGGCGCCAACTCCCTCACCCGGTCGGTGGCCGGCAACGTCGCCCAGGGCCTGCAGCTGTCCGGTGACCTCACCGGCCTGGACCTGGGCGCGCTGCTGCGCCGGCTCGGCGGCTCGGCCTCCGGTGCGGTGACCGACGCCGGCTCCACCGCGGTGACCCGCGTCCCCGTCGACGGCTCCGACAACGGCCACCCCTGACCCGCCCCCTGGCCCACGATGAACGCCCCGGCCCCGTCCACCGCCCGTGGACGGGGCCGGGGCGTTCATCGTGCGGGCAGGATGCACCGGTGACCTCATCCCCGCCCGTGCGCGCCGCACGCTTCGCCGAGCTGACCCCGGCCGAGCTCTACGGGCTGCTGCGGCTGCGCGTCGACGTGTTCGTCGTCGAGCAGACCTGCCCCTACCCCGAGCTCGACGGCCGGGACGCCGAACCGGGCACGCTGCACCTGTGGGTGCCCGGTCCCGACGGCGAGGTGCTGTCCACCCTGCGGCTGCTGCACGACGGCGAGGACCGGGCCATCGGCCGGGTCTGCACCGCCGCCGGCGCCCGCGGCCGCGGGCTGTCCGAGCTGCTGCTGCGGCAGGCGATCGCCCTCTGCGACGGGCGGCGGATCGACATCGGCGCCCAGGCCCACCTGGAGGGCTGGTACGGGCGCCTCGGTTTCGTGCGCACCGGGCCGGACTACGTGGAGGACGGGATCCCGCACTGTCACATGGCGATCCTCCGGATCGCACCGCCGCCAGGGGGCGTGCCCGAGCTGCGTTGAGCGACTCCGGTCGTCCCGTCGGGAGGCCTCCGGCCCCCGCGACGGGACGACGGGTCCGTGGCGCTGGTCCGGCTACGGCCAGAGGGTCTCGAGGACCTGGGTGACGTCCTCGCGGGCGGAGGCGGCGGCACCGTAGGTGCGGACGGTGGCGCGGGTCGTGGACGGGCCGGCGAACGGGGCGGTGTCGGTGGTCAGCGAGGACAGGTCCAGCGGCGCGGTCTCCAGCGCCAGCACCGGGTCCGGACGGCGGATGCCCGGCGCGCCCGGCACCTCGACGACGTCGGCCACCACGATGGTGATGTTGTCGTGCGCGGGGGCGTCGAGCGCGGCCCGCAGCAGCGAGTGGCACGCGTCCTCCGGGCTGCCGGCGGACACCAGCGCGGCGGCCAGGTGCGCGGCCGGCACCACGTCGGACAGCCCGTCGGAGCAGACCATCAACCGGTCACCGCCCCGGACGTCGAGCACGCTCACGTCCAGACCGTCGGTGTCGTCGTGCCCACCGTGCAGCGCGGCGTAGACCACCGAGCGCTGGGGGTGCGTGGACACGTCCTCCGGGGCCAGCCGGCCGGCGTCCACCAGGGCCTGCACCAGGGAGTGGTCCTTGGTGACCTGGGTGAGCACCCCGTCGCGCAGCAGGTAGCCGCGGGAGTCGCCGATGTGGGCCAGGCTCACCCCGGTCTCGTCGGCGGTGAGGGCCACCAGCGTCGTGGCCATGCCGCGCAGCGCCGGGCGGACCGCGCAGCCCGCGGTGATCCGGGCGTTGGCCCGCCGCACCAGCCGGGCCAGCGCGTCCGGGCCACCCAGACCGCCGACGCCGCAGCCCAGCGGCGCCAGCCAGCTGGCCACCAGCGAGGAGGCGACCGCGCCGCCCACGTTGCCGCCCACGCCGTCGGCGACCGCGATCAGCCGGCTGCCGGCGAGCGCGGAGTCCTGGTTGTCCGGGCGCGGACCCGTGCGGGACACCGCGGCGGCGTCGAACTCGAACACCGCCCACCCCCCTCACGCTGCGCTCCTGGCGTTCACCCGGCCCGGCGACCATAGGTCACCGACCGCCCACGGCTCGCAGACCCGCGGGAACGGGCCCCACGGGACCACCGGTCCAGCAGCGCCACCGACCGCACGTGCGGGAAGGTGAGCGCCACCAGGACGCCGAGCGCGACCCCCACCGCGGCGTCCGGGGCCCGGCCGCCGACCAGCACCACCACCACCGCCAGCGTCACCGCGGTGGGCAGCGCCGCGTGCAGGGCCAGCCGGGCCACGGCCCGCCCCGCGGACGGCACGGCGCCGTCCCGACCGGGCAGCCCGAGCAGGCGGCCGGTGTGCCGCAGCGCGTGCCAGCCGGCGAAGTAGACGCCGAACGCGGCCAGCGGCGGCACGACGGCGAACAGCGCCACCACCAGCAGCAGCTCCGCGGTCTGCCCCGTGCGGTGGAGTCGCAGCAGGTGCACCACGGCGGCCAGCACGAGCCCGGCCAGCACCAGCAGCAACGCGGCCCGCAGCACCGGCGGCGCCGGCACCGACAGCGCCGGGGCCAGCCGCCCCAGCACGGCCGCGGACTCCCCCGGCCACAGCGCCACCGGCAGGACGACGACAGCCGCGCCGTGCGCCGCCGCCAGCAGCACCTCCTGGGTGGGACCGGGTGTGGGCCGGCCCGCCCGCTCGGCCGCCACCGCCACCTCGGCCGTGCCGAAGTGCACCGCCGAGACGACCAGGAACACCAGCACGGTCACCGTGGGCAGCACCAGCAGCGCGGTGGCGGCGGCCGCGGCCACCAGCAGGTACCCGGTGAGCACGCGGGCCAGGGCGGCGCGGTCCGGGCGGCGGCCGCTGGTCCAGAACGGGACCATGTGGTCCACCGCGCCGTGCGGCACGCCGAGCACGATGCCGATCAGCGCCAGCGGCACCCCGGCCGCCGCCACCGCGCCGGGCGCGACGAGCTGGGCCACCAGGACGGCGAGCACGCCGGCCACGCCGACCGTCGAGCAGGCCCGCGCTGTCCGCGCGGCCGGGGTGCCCGCCGTCCCGGAGCGGACGTGGCGGGCGGGCTGCCGGCGCGCGCCCGGCCGGGGGACGACCCCGGCCGGACGCGCGCCGTGTGCAGCGACCACCGGCTCAGGCGGGCCGGCGGCTGCTGGCGGCCCGGCCGTTGACGGCGCCGGCCGCGGCCACCCGCTCGTCGGCGCTGCGCGCCCCGTTGGAGCCGGACGCGTGCCCGTCGACGGTCGGGACCGCGGCGTGTTCCTCGTCCCGGCTCGGGTCCTCCAGCCGGCTCTTGACCCGGGCCACCTTGTAGATGGCCAGGCCGAACGCCGCCTTGGCGAGGATGTCGGCGATCGAGTAACCGGCCTGCTTCAGCACGAAGCCGCCCTCGCCGGTGAAGAAGTCGCCGCCCAGGATCGGGAAGAGGTAGGCGATGGGGTACACGCCCCACAGCCCGACCAGGGCCAGCCGCAGCATCTTGATCGTGTGCACGACCTCCGGCGGCTGCCGGTCCAGCGACTTCGACAGCTCCACGAAGAGCACGTAGAGCAGGTACAGGAACGGGATCGTCGACAGCGTGCCCCAGATCAGCCGGGTGCTGGTGTCCAGCGAGATCTCACCGGGGTAGCCGAGGACGATCATGAGCGCGGACGCCGGTACCAGCTTGACCAGCAGGCTCTTGGACTCGCCCCGGGTCAGGGCCATCACCGCGACCGTCTCGATCAGCAGCAGCGGCACGGTCAGCAGCCAGTCGACGTACCGGTAGCCCTCGTTGAAGCGGACGTTGGACAGCTCGTGCACGGAGTCGACGGTGGCCCCGGGCGGGTAGCTGGCCTCGAAGTTGTTGAAGATCCGGAAGTAGTGGTACGCCGCGATCCCGCAGACGATCGCGGAGACGACGATCGCGTTCCGGTACCTCGGGGTGACCTGCCGTTGCGAGAACAGCAGGAACAGCGCGGTGAACAGCATGCTGGCGATCACCAGCGAGAACAGGTTGTAGACCGTCGCGTAGCTGGTCGCGGACAGCGACGGGATGTCGGCGGATGCGGCGTTGAGGGACATCATCGGCCCTTCGAGCTGGACAGCGCCCGCGACGAGTCGCGCGGGTCGCACCGTTTTCCGGATGCATCCGGTATAGACCCGTCCGTCTGGGCGTGCCAACTTGCACAGGTTGTGACGTTCAGCGAGGTGCGGCCTGCAGTTCCCGGACGGCGTCGGCCAGGCTCACCGAGCGGTAGACCGACGCCGGCAGCGGGGCGTCGGTCCAGCCGGGGCCGCCCACGACCACCCGCACCGCGGGCCGGGTGCGCGGCAGTGCGTCCATCGGCAGCTCCGGCACCGGGACGCCGGGGCCGCTGGGCCGCTGGCTCCACACGAACACGGCCGACGCGCCCGTGCGCCGCACCGCCGAGCCGAGCGCGGCCGCCGGCAGCTGTCCCATCACCTGGGCCGGAACCCGCTGCTCGGCCAGCGCCGCGGCCAGGGCGTGCAGCGGCAGCACGTGCCAGTCGCCGGGCGGCGAGGTGAGCAGCACCGACCGCCCGGCCACCGGGCGCAGCTGGCAGGCGCGGTGCGCCCGCAGCGCCTCGGTGGTCGCCTCGCTCAGCAGGTGCTCGATGTCCACCCCGCCGCCGGTCTCCGCCCACCGCTGGCCCGCGGCCACCAGCACCGGCCGCAGCACCTCGTCCCAGGTGGCGATCGTGCCCCGCTCGGCGAGCAGGTCGCCCAGCAGGGCGTGCACCGCGTCGGCGTCCAGCCGGGCAGCGGCGCGGGCCAGCCCGCGGGCCTCCGGCGGTGCGCCCGGCACCGCCAGCACGTTGCCGCCGGGTCCGCCGGGTCGCCGGCGTCCGGGCTGCGGGGCGGGGGTGGCCGGCCGGTCGTCGGACGGCGCCGACCCGGGCGCGGGTGACTCCTGCACCATCCGGGCCGCCTCGGCGGGCGTGTGGCCGGTGGAGACCAGGCGCTGCATCTGCACGAGCAGGTCGACGTCGGCCTGGCTGTAGCGGCGGTGCCCACCAGTGGTGTGCGTGCTGGGGCCCAGGCCGTAGCGCCGTCCCCAGCTGCGCAGGGTCTCCGGGGCGACGCCGAGCCGGGCGGCCGCGGCTCCCACGGTGAGGCCCTGCGGCTCGGCCGGCTGGGTGCTCACCGGCCCATCATGACCGGCCGTGCGCCGGGCGCGAGCTCAGTCCGCCCCGGTGAGGCTGGTCGCGGGCAGCCAGTCGGCGTCCAGCAGCTCGGCGATCTCGCGCAGCCCGGCCGTGTCGCCGCCGGCGGTGGAGCCGGTGACGGCGAGCCGCTCGACCATGACCCGGGCCACCTGCTCCTCCACGGTGTCCTCGGCGTAGGCGATGCGCCACGGGGACAACTGGTGGTCGCGGTGCGTGCGGCCGGTGACCTGGCGGGCGCCGATGCCGGAGAACCGCGGCTGGTGGAACAGCCCCACCCGGGGCAGCCCGGACGCCGTCCGACCGCCGGGCAGCTGCTCGTGGGCGTGCAGGCTGATCGAGGCGGTCACGGTGAACACGCAGACGGCGGCCTCGCCGGTCTGGAAGCGCAGCCGCTCGGCCTCGACGTCGAAACGGTCGCGCCCGTAGATGCCGGCCACCGGGACGCCGGCGTCGAGCAGGGCGGTGCGGATCGGGTCGGCCGCGGTCTCCACGAACTCCACCGAGACCGCCACCTGCCGCTCCGCCTCGACCTGCGCGCGCACCCAGTCGACGGTGGCCTGCACCCGGATCAGCCCGGCCTTCTGCCGGAAGCGCAGCAGGGCGGCCCGGCCCCGGGCCGTCTGCCGGCCGCGGCGGGCCAGCTGCATCTCCTCGCGGAACTGCGACCACTCGGCCTCGTACTGCGCGCGCTCGGCCGGGGTGAGCGCCACCGGCGTGCCGGTCACCGACACCGGGCCCCACGGCGCGGCCCGGTACAGCGTGGACGGCGGGTCGGTGTCGGTCAGCCAGCCGCGCAGCCGGGCCAGGTCGGCCCGCCGCTCGCCGGCGTCCTCGGTCCACTCCCAGCCGTAGCGGCCACGTTCCACGTGGAACCCGTGCTCGGCCAGTCGGGCCGGCAGGTCGGCCCATGCCCGCAGCGGTTCCCCGTGCAGCGCGGCCAGGTGCGGGGCCAGGTAGGGCAGCTCCAGCGGGCTGTGCGCCGGGGTCGCCGTCGCCAGCAGCACGAAGGGGGCGTCCTTCACCCGGCCGGAGCCGGACACCGCCTTCCAGTGCTTCCAACGCTGGGTGGTCGTGTGCCGCACCATGTGCGCCTCGTCGGCCACCACGACGTCGAACGCCCCGGCCACCGTGGTCACCGAGGCGACCTTGGCGAGCCGGTCCCAGGTGGTGACGCACCAGCGCAGGCCCTGCGCCCCGTCCGCGGAGCCACCGAAGGCGCCGATCGACCGGGTCCAGTGCGGCACGGTGATCGCCGCGGGCCGGTCGGCCACGACCAGCACGGTGCGCACGGGCCGCTGCCGGGCGATCTGCTGCACGGCCAGCACCGCGGTGCCGGTCTTGCCGACGCCGGGGTCGTCGCCGAGCAGGAACATCCGGCCGCCCGCCGCCGCGTGGGCGGCGATGGCCGCGGCGCCGGTGACCTGCTCCGGTCGCGGCTGCACCACCGGGACGGCGGGCAGCGGGCGCGGCGTGGTGTTCAGCTCGTCCTCGAGGAACCGCTCGAGGGTGTGCGGCGGCGGGTCGTAGGGCGCCAGGGCCGCGGGCAGCGACGGGCCGACGTACACGTGCGCGGAGAGCCCGGCGTGCCAGACCGCCCCGGGCGCCGGTGCCCGGAACGGGACGGCGAGCACCCACACCCGCTCGCCGGGGCCGGCGGTGGGCAGGCCGTCGGCCGGCGCGGCGGCCTTCGTGCGCGCGGTGGGCGCCGTGCGCGCAGCGGGCTTCCCCGCCGCGGTGGAGCGCGACGTGGTGGAGCGGGACCTGCTCGTGGAGCGGGACGTGCTGGTCGACCGGGACGTGCTGGTGGAGCGCCGGCGACGTGCGGGCACGGGTACCTCCTGGTCGGCCGGCGGTGCGCCGTGGACGCTGGACGGCGCCGCCCCGGACGGCGCGGCAGGCCGGGGTGGCAGCCAGGGTGGCAGACAGGGGTGACAGGCCGCCGGGACGCCCGGCCGGGACGGCCGCGACGGCCCCGACCCGGTCCGGCCTCCTCCGCAGGGGTGCCCCGGTGCCGGCCGTCCCTCGCCGGGTCCGTCCCCCGCGGCTGCGCCGACCGAGCGGCTGGCCGCACACGGACGGGGAGCCGCACGACCGCTCCGGTGACGCGGAGTGACATGGACGACACGTCCGGCGGAATGACCTCGAGGAACCGAGCGGGGCCGCCGATGTGAGTCGTGAGTCAGGGACCCCCTGCACACCACGACCCCCACAGTCGCCCCACGCCCTCGGAGACGCCGTGAACCCCGCCCTGTCCGCACTCCTCGCCAAGGCCGTCCCCGCTGGCATCGCCGGCAAGGTCGTCGCCGGCGCTGCCGCGATCACCGTGCTCGGCACCGGTGCCGCCGCGGCCGCCCAGACCGTGGCCGCCGAGCCGGTCTCCAGCACCGTCGGGACGACGGTGGCCGACGCCGACGCCGACGCCGACGCCGGCACCGGCCCTGCCGCCGCGACCTCCGACCCGGCCGACCCCACCACCGAGCCCACCGACCCCACGACCGCGCCGACCGACCCGACCACGGAGCCCACCGACCCCACGACGGAGCCGACCGACCCCACGACGGAGCCCACCGACCCGACCACGGAGCCCACCGACCCCACGACGGAGCCGACCGACCCCACGACGGAGCCCACCGACCCGACCACGGAGCCGACCGACCCGACCACCGAGCCCACCGACCCGACCACCGAGCCGACCGACCCCACGACGGAGCCCACCGACCCGACCACGGAGCCCGAGCCCACCGAGCCGGCCCCCGCGCCCCGCAACCACGGTCAGGCGGTGTCGGAGGTCGCGCACCAGAGCTTCGAGTCCGGCCGCGAGCACGGCCGGGCGGTGTCCTCCGCGGCCCGCGACCGCGGCGGCGACCCGGCGCCTGCACCCGCACCGGCTCCTGCGCCTGCACCCGCTCCGGCTCCCGCTCCGGAGGCGCCGTCCGTTGACTCCGGCAGCCAGGGCGGCCACGGCAACGGCGGCAACGGGAAGGGCGGTGGCAAGGGCCACGGCGGCTGACCGCTCCCCGCCACGCGAGTCCGCAGCGCCCCGGCCCTCACCGGCCCGGGGCGCTGCGCCGTCTGGTGGGATGGACCGCATGACCGAGGACGTGCAGCTCGCCGGCCGGACGCTGGGCGACGCCGGCCCGCGGGTGGTCTTCGTGCACGGGCTGTTCGGCCAGGGCCGCAACTGGACGACGATCGCCCGGACGCTGGCCGCGCAGGGCCGCCGGGTGACGCTGCTGGACCTGCCCAACCACGGTCACTCGCCCTGGACCGACCGGGTGGACTACCTGGACATGGCCGAGCTGCTGGCCGCGGAGATCGCCTCCTACGGGGAGCCGGTGACGCTGGTCGGGCACTCGATGGGCGGCAAGGTGGCCATGCAGCTGGCGCTGCGGCACCCGGACCTGCTGCGGGCGCTCGTCGTCGTCGACATCGCGCCGTCGTCCTACCCGGAGACCGGGGGGCGCACCGACGACCCGGACGAAGAGGCCTCGCCGTTCGCCGCGTTCATCGCCGCGATGCAGGCCGTGGACCTGGCGTCGCTGACCAGCCGGGAGCAGGCCGACGAGGCCCTGCGGCCGGTGGTGCCCAGTGACATGGTGCGGGCCTTCCTGCTGCAGTCGCTGGTGCGCGACGGCGTCGGTGGTGGCGACGGCCGGCAGAGATGGCGGTGGCGGCTGAACCTCGACGTGCTGGCCCGCGACCTGGGCGAGCTGCGCGGGTTCCCCGACCCGCCGCCCGGCGCGGTGTTCGGCGGCCCGGTGCTCTGGATCGCCGGGGCGTCGTCGACCTACGTGCTGGACCGCGACCGGCGGCGGATGGACGAGCTCTTCCCGGCCACCCGGCTGGTGCGGGTGAAGCACGCCGGGCACTGGGTGCACTCCGAGCAGCCCGAGGTCTTCGTGGCCACCCTGGAGCGGTTCCTGCAGCAGGTGGAGCGGTGACCGCGGGCAACTGACCCGGGCGGCCGTTCACCCGATCGGGCGGTGCGCGTGGCAGCCCGTCCGGCGGGCACCCATGATCGTCGCCGTGGACAGCGACCCCCGCCCGGCCGACCGGCGTCCCGAGCAGGTCGCCCGGTGACCCACCCCTCGGAGATGGTCGTCATCCGGCCGCCGCTGGTCTTCCGCGTCCTGTTCGTCGGGGTGCTGGTGTTCGCCGTCGCGACCTTCCTGGGGCCACTGCTGCTGGACACCCTGCGTGACGGCGACACCGGGTTGCTCGTCTTCCTCGTCCCCTTCAGCCTCCTCTGGTGCGGGTTCTTCGTCCGCGCCGTGCTGCTGTCGGTGTCCACCACGGCCGACGGGCGGCTCCGGGTGGTGAACAGGCTGCGCACGACGACCTACGAGCGCGCGGACATCGAGGACGTCCGGCTGCCGCCGCGCGGGATGCAGGGGGTGGCGCAGGGGGCGATGCTCCAGCTGGAGCTCCGGGACGGCTCGTCGGTCCGCCTCGACGCGACGGCGTCCCTGCCCTGGCGCGGGGCCGCGCTGGAGGACCAGCACCGCCGCCTGCGGGCCTGGCTGCAGCGCTGACGGTCCCGACGTCCCGGGGTCGGTGACCCCGTGGCGGCCGGGACGGCCCGGCCGCAGGATCGACACCGTGGACGACGCCCGCACCACCGAGACGACCTCCCGCCGGGACGTCGTGCTGGGCCGGTCGACCGGCACCACCGGCACGCGTGCCCTGTTCGCCGTCGTCGCCGTGCTCTGCACGGGACGGCTCGGGGTGGCCGTCGCTGAGGGCGACCCCGGCCGGGACGTCGCCTTCCTCGCCGTGATCGCGGCCTCCTGGTTCCTGGCGCTGGCCGGGACCTGTCGCCCCACCGTGGTGGCCCGGGGCGACGTCCTCCGGGTGAGCCGCCAGGTCGTCGGCAGCGTCCGGCTGGCGCGGGCGGACGTCACCGGCGTCGAGCTGCTCCCCCGCCGCTGGTTCCGCGATCCCGGCCTGGTGGTCCTGTGCACCGGCCGGGTCGTCCGCGCCCCCGGCACCGCCCGCTCGCTCGAGGAGGCCGCCGCCCAGCGCCGGCAGCTCACCGCCTGGCTGCACGCCTGACCGGCCGGGCGTTCCCGCGGGAACGTCCCACCGCGGCCCGTTCCCGCGGGAACGCCCCACCGCGGCCACGCCCCCTGCGGTGATCTGTGTGCTCCTGCGGTGTCCTGCCTGCTCCTGCGGTGCTGCAACACCGCAGGAGCCATGGCAACACCGCAAGAGCAGCACACCGAGGAGCGGCTCAGAGCTGGATGCGGCCGACCTCGGTGCCGTCGGCGGCGTAGCCGATGAGCTCCGCCTCCCGCGGCTCGTCCTGGCCGAGCGCCGGGAACCAGCCGTAGAAGGACCCGCCGTAGCTCACCACCGGGTAGGTCTCCCCCGCCGACGTGCGCAGCTCGGCGCGGACGGCATCACCGCTGGGCGCGTCCCACACCCAGTAGCCGTCGGCCCACACGACGTCCCCGGCGCCGAACGGACCGGTCGACTCCGGCCCGCTGTGGCAGGAGTTGTTGGAGACGTCGGTGAACTCCGACGGTCCCGGCCGGACAGCGCTCTCCGCCGTCTCGAAGACCGCCACCGTGCAGTGGTGGTCGGGGTCGCTGTCCGCTCGGGCGACGACGAGGGAGAACACCAGGCCGTCCGGCCCGGGCGCCGTGGCCACCCGCTCGGCGTCCGCGGGGTCGACCGAGGGCTGCGACGGGCCGCCGTCGGCCCAGTACGGGAACCGGTCGGTGAAGGCCTGCGGCACCAGACCGCCGGCGACGGCACCACCCCCGGTCAGCAGCAGGCCAACGGTGACCAGCGCGACGACCCGGCGCCGGCCCCGGCGGGCCGCGAGCTCGTCGGCCGGGCGGGACGTGTCCGTCATGATCCGTGCGCGGACGGCGGCCTGGTCCTGCAGCGACCACCCCCGGTCGGCGTCCGGGTCCGGCCGGACGGCCGCCAGCACGGCGAGCAGGTCGGGCGGGGTGGGGTGCTGCGTGGTCATCGAAGGGTCCTCACTGCACGACGGGTCGGGGTGGCGGGCAGGGGCCGGTCGGGGCCGTGCGCCGGGTCTGGGTCGCCGGACTGCAGACGCCTGCGCGCTCGGTGCAGGCGCACGTGGAACGCGCTCACCGAGCAGCCCGCGACCTGGGCGGCGTCGGACGGCGACAGCCCGTCCCAGTTCACCAGCAGCAGCGCCTCCCGCTCCTTGGCGGACAGGGCAGCGAGCCGGGCCAACGCCGCGGCACGGTCGGTGGCGGTCACGTCGGCGCCGGCACCGGCGGCCGTCTCCTGCAGCCGGGCCAGCTCACCTTGCAGCACTGCCCCGCGATGGGAGGAGCGGCGGTGGTTGGCCACGGTGTTGCGGGCCACGACCAGCAGCCACGGCAGCGGCTGCCCCGGCACGTCGGCCAGCCGCCGCCACGCCACCAGGAACGTCTCGGCGACCACCTCCTGGGCGTCGTGCGCGCCGACGTGCCGGGTGGCGTAGGCGAGCACCCGGCCCGCGTGTGCCTCCCACAGGGCGGTGAACCGGACGGCGCCGTCGTCCGGCGGTTGGTCTCTCATACCCTGCAATGTCCGGACGACGGGTCTCCCTTACGTCGGCCGCGACGAGTCCCCGCCGCTCACAGCAGGCGGTTCAAGTACGTGCTGTTCGGGTCGTCGGTGTAGTCGGCGAACGGCGGGCAGGGCTCGAAGCCGTGCCGCAGGTAGAGCCGGCGGGCCGGGCCGAAGGCGTCCTGCGAGCCGGTCTCCAGCGACAGCCGCGTCCAGCCGCGGCGGCGGGCCTCGGCGAGCAGGTGCGCGAGCAGGGTGGCGCCCACGCCGCGGCCGCGGGCGGCGGACGCCGTCCGCATCGACTTCACCTCGCCGTGGTCGGCGGACAGGCGCTTGAGCGCCGCGCAGCCCAGCAGCGTGTCGCCGTCCCAGGCGGTCCAGACGGTGACCGCGGGGTCGCGCAGGCCGGTCAGGTCCAGCGCGTGCACGCTGCACGCGGGCGACGTGGCGTGCATGTCGGCCAGGTGCTCGGCCAGCAGCCCGACCACCGCCGGCCGGGTCAGGTCGTCGACCTCGATCCGCACCGTCACCCACCTCTCCCGCCGGGACGTCCGCACAGCTGGTCCGGGAAGTGTCGTACACCCGCGTGCGCGGCCCGGTCCGGTCGTGGGGCCGGTGGGGCCTGAGGGGTCACCGCAAGCATCCGCACAGGTTCCTGTCAGACCCCCGTGCCAGATTCCCCGGCATGAGCATGATGACCGTGGCCGAGACCGCGCCGGGTGCCCTGCCCACCGACTTCCGTTCCGTCGCCGACCTCCGCAGGGCCGTCGCCGCCCACTTCACCGCCCGGGGCATGGGCCCCGACGAGCTGGGCGCCGAGCACTTCGCCCACCTGGTCGACGAGGCCGAGACCGGCGTCGTCCGCTTCGAGCGGGCCCGGCTGCGCCGTCGCTGACCTGCACGTCCGTCCGGGACGGATCATGATGGGCCCGTGCGGACGACGCAGCAGACCGGCACCCGGTCGCCGGACGCCGCTGCGCTCGCCCAGCTGATCGGGCGGCGCCGGCGCCGGCCGGTCGCGCAGGGTCTGCTGGCGGTGGTGTTCCTGGCCCTCGCCGTGGCAGAGGGGCTGACCGGGGCTGTCTGGACGGCCGTCGCGCACGTCCTGCTGGGTGCGGGAGCTGCCCTGGTCTGGTGGCGGCACCCGGTACCGCAGCTCCGCCAGGTCACCGTCGACGCCCTGCTGGTCCGCCGCGATCGCCGCACCGAGCAGCTCCCCCGGTCGTCCGTCCGGGACGTGCAGGCCCGTCACGGCCGCGGCGGGTACGGCCTCGAGGTCACCGTCGACGGTGCCGAGCCGCTCTGGCTGCCCGGGACCGCACGGACGTGGTCCGTGGCCGCCGCGCAGGCCCGGGAGCTGCGCGACTGGGCCGGGCAGCCCGCCGGCTGACCGGTCAGTCGAAGAGGCCGCGCACGTCGTCGGCGGTGAGCGGGCCGGACATCAGGGCGTCGTCGTCCATGACCCGGGTGAAGAGGTCCTGCTTGCGGGCCTTGAGGGCCATGACCTTCTCCTCGATGGTGCCGGTGGCCACCAGCCGGTAGACCATCACCGTCTTGTCCTGCCCGATCCGGTGCGCACGGTCGACCGCCTGTGCCTCGGCGGCCGGGTTCCACCACGGGTCCAGCACGAACACGTAGTCGGCCTCGGTGAGGTTCAGCCCGAACCCGCCCGCCTTGAGGCTGATCAGGAACACCGGCGCGGTGCCGGTGCGGAACTCCTCGATCCGCTCCCCGCGGTCCCGGGTGCGGCCGTCGAGGTACACGTAGGGCAGGCCCTCCTCCTCCAGCCGGCGGCGGATCGTGCTCAGGAACCCGGTGAACTGGCTGAACACCAGCGCCCGGTGCCCCTCGGCGACGACCTCGGTCAGGTGCTCCAGGAACGCGTCGGCCTTGCTGGAGCGCACGTGCGCGTACTCCTCGTCGACCAGCGCGGGGTCCAGGCTGAGCTGCCGCAGCAGGGTGAGCGAGCGGAAGATCGTGAACCGGTTCTTCTGCATGTCGTCGACCAGGCCGAGCACCTTGGTGCGCTCGCGCTGCAGGTGCGTCTGGTAGAGCTTCTCGTGCTCCGGGTTGAGCGCCACCTCCAGCACCTGCTCCTGCTTGGGGGGCAGCTCCGCGGCCACCATCTCCTTGGTGCGCCGGCGCATCAGCGGCCGGATCCGCCGGCGCAGCGTCGCCAGCCGCTCGGCGTCGCCGTCCCGCTCGATCGGCGTCCGGTAGGAGTCGGTGAACGCCTTCGGGTCGGGGAACAGGCCCGGCGCCACGATCGACAGCAGCGACCACAGGTCCATCAGGCTGTTCTCCAGCGGCGTACCGGTGATCGCCAGCTTGAACGGCGCCGACAGCCGCCGCGCGCACTGGTAGGTGCGGGCCTGGTGGTTCTTCACGAACTGCGCCTCGTCCAGCACCAGCCCGCTCCACCGCACGTCGCCGTAGCTGTCGGCGTCGATCCGGAACAGCGCGTACGACGTGAGGACGACGTGCGCCCCCGCCACCTGCCGGCGCAGGCTCGCCCCGCTGCGCCGCTCGGTCTCCTCCACCGTGACCACCCGCAGCCCGGGGGCGAAGCGGGCGGCCTCGCGCGCCCAGTTGGACACCACGCTCGTGGGCGCCACCACCAGCACCGGGTCGCCCAGCTGCCCGGCCTCGTGCGCCCGGCACAGCAGCGCCAGGGTCTGCAGCGTCTTGCCCAGGCCCATGTCGTCGGCCAGCACCCCACCCAGCGCGTGGTCCCACAGGAAGGACAGCCAGGCGTAGCCCTCGCGCTGGTAGGGCCGCAGGTCGGCGACCAGGCCGGCGGGCAGCTCCGGGCCCTCGCCGGTGCCCGCGTCGGCGTCGAGCAGGCCGCGCACCTCGCGCACCCACCGCTCGCTCTGCTCGTCGACGACGCCGAGGGCCAGCAGCTCCTCCCACAGCCCGGCCTGGAAACGGCTGAGCTGGACGCCGTCCCCGGGCACGTCCTGCAGCTCGCGGGCCTCGTCGATCAGCGCCCGCAGCTTCTGGAACTCCGGCCGCAGCAGGCTGAAGTACGTGCCGCTGATCAGCACCAGGTGCGTCTTGCCGCGCACCAGCGCGTGGAACAGCGTGCTGAACGGCACGTGCTGGCCGTCCATGGTCACCGTGACACCGAGGTCGAACCAGTCGGAGTCCGGGCTGTCGGTGGCCGCGAAGCTGATCTGCGGCGCCGACGTGGTCTGCCGGTAGTCCGGCGGGGTGCCGGTGACCTCGACGACCACCTGCTGCGCGGCCTGCAGGTCGGGCAGCACCGTGGTGGTGAACTCGACCGCCTCCATGCCGCGCAGCTGCACCCGGGTGGCCAGCTGACCGGGTGGGTCCAGCCACAGCTCGCCCAGGGCCACCGCCGACGCCGGCAGCCCGGCCATCAGCTCGCGCTCGGCGGCCAGGTCCCGGCCGGAGCCGACCGGGGCGTCCTGGCCGGGGTCGAGCAGCGGGAACTCCCGGCTGGCGCCCTGTCCACCGCCCTGCCCCCGGACCCCGCCCTGTCCGTAGCGGACCGACCAGGACAGCATCGCGGTGGTGTCCCCGGCGTACCGGACGTCGAGCACCAGCACCGGCGGGGCGATCTCGGGCAGCTCCACCGACCCGTCGCCGGACAGCACCGGCACCACCTGGCGCAGGCCGGGGTACCACTGGGTGAGGAACCGGTCGACGTCCTCGGCGGGGATCGGGATGGTGCCGCCGCGGGCCACCATCCCGGCCAGCGCCGGCGGCACCGGGCGGGACAGCCGGGCGAGCACCAGCCCCGGCTCCTCCCCGGCGGGGGCGTCCAGGCCCTCGGCCCGGCCGGCGCGCGCGTAGTCGTCCCCCTCGACGGCGATGCCGTGCGGCGGCACCCCGAGGAAGCTGATCGACCCGCCGACCAGCGCCCGGCCGTCCAGGCGCACCACCGGCTCCAGCGACGTGCGCTCCCCGGCCGGGGCCCGGCGGACGTCGACGGCGACCTCGGCGGTGCCCTCGGTGAGCAGCACCCGCCCGCCCGGCTTGCCCGCGGTGACCAGCGGCACGCCGTCGGCGACGGCCTGGGCGAGCATCCGCCACACCACCGGGCCGAACTCGTGCAGGTAGACGTCGGAGTTGGCATAGGAGTAGTGCTGGTTGCGCGAGCTCTGGTGGGCGGCGTACAGCGCGCGCAGCGCGCCCACGTGGGTCTCCTTCCACCCGCCCTCGGTGGTGTCGTACTGCAGCTGCCGCCAGGAGATGCCGGTGCGGATCCAGCCGCCGTTGCGCCCGGTGACCACCGGGCGGATCTTGATCAGCCGCTGCTGGGTGCCCGGCGCCCCGACCGACCCGCGCCCGCGACCGGGCTCCAGCGGCATCAGCTCGAACTGCAGCGCCACCGGGCTGCCGGCCCGGTCGGTGCGCGTCTCGACGGCCTGCACCAGCTCACCCAGCGAGCGCTCCCACGGGGCCAGCGGGGGGCCCGCGGGCGGTGCGTCCGCCGGGGCCTCCAGGGACGCCCGGACGGCGACCAGCACCGCGGCGACGTGCTTGCAGTCGACCCGGATCGGGCAGGAGCAGGCCCCGGACCAGCCACTGCCCCCGGCGGTGACCGTGGTGCGGTACGGCCGAGGCGAGGCGCCCTGCACCGTGGCGGTCAGCCGGCGGCCGCCGTGCTGGGCCTCCAGCTGGGACACCCGGCCCTGCTCGGCGTAGGCCTGACCGCGGCGCAGCGCGTCGTAGCCGACAGCCCGCCGGATGGCCGAGTCACTGAGCTGGTCCCGCCACTCGGTGAGCACGGGACCAGGCTAATCGGCGGTGCCGACGACCCCGGCCAGCCCACGCGGGCACGGCGCCGCCGGCCGTCCGGCACCCGGACCTGAGCCCGGAGGCGGCGGAGACGGGTCCAGGCTGAGACGGGGGCACGTGCTGGTCCAGGGACCGGTGCCGCCGTAGCCTGGCGCGGCCATGACCAGCGTCCCCCGCCTGCTCACCCGGGGCGCGCTGTCCGGCACCGCCTACGGCGTACTGGGCGGCCTGTTCGCAGGCGCGGTGCTGGGCACGGCGATCGTCCCGGTGCTCGGCACCCTGTTCGGGGCCGGGATCGGGTTCCTGGTGGGGCTGGTCACCGGGCCGGTGCTGGGTCTGGTGCTCACCGTCGTCGCCCTGTGTTGCCCGAACCCGCCGACCCGGCTGCGCGCCACCGCGACCACGGCCCTGGTCGCGGCCGTGCTGTTCACCGCTGCGCTGCTCGTCCTCCAGCCGTTCGACGTGGGTCCGTCCTGGCAGGCGGTGGCCGTGCCCCTGGCCTCGACGGTCGGCGTCGGTGTGCTGTTCCTGTGGGCGAACGCCCGGCTGATGGACGACCTCTTCGGCCCGGCACCCGACCAGTTGCTGCCGGCCGGGGACTGGCGGGTGCCCACGTTCGGCACGGCCGGGACCGTGGTGGCCCTGCTCTGCGCGGGCGTCGCGGTCCACGGGTGGGCCGCCGCGCTGATCGGCTGAGCCGCCCGGGTCGCGGGCGGGCGCCCGGCCAGGCCAGGATCGCAGCCATGAGCAGCGACCGCGCCGGACAGCCCGCCCAGCCCAGCGACCTCGTCGACGTCGCGCACCTGGTCACCGCCTACTACGCGACCGAGCCCGACCCCTCGGTGCCCGAGCAGCAGGTCGCGTTCGGCACGTCGGGGCACCGCGGGTCCTCCTTGGACGCCGCCTTCAACGAGGCGCACATCCTCGCCACCACGCAGGCCATCGTCGAGTACCGCCGCGGGCAGGGCACCGACGGCCCGCTGTTCGTCGGCCGGGACACCCACGCGCTGTCCGAGCCGGCCTGGGTCAGCGCGCTGGAGGTGCTGGCCGCCAACGACGTCACCGTGCTGGTCGACCGGGCCGACGGCTACACGCCCACCCCCGGCGTCAGCCACGCCATCCTCCGCGCCAACCGGGGCAAGAGCTCCGGGCTGGCCGACGGCATCGTCGTCACCCCGTCGCACAACCCGCCGCGGGACGGCGGCTTCAAGTACAACCCGCCGCACGGCGGGCCGGCCGACTCCGACGCCACCGGCTGGATCGCCGCCCGGGCCAACGAGCTGCTCCGCGCGGGGCTCGCCGGCGTGCAGCGCGTCCCGTTCGCCCGCGCCCGGGCCGCCGCGCAGCCGCACGACTTCCTCGGCGACTACGTCGACGACCTGCCGGACGTGCTGGACCTGGCCGCGGTGAAGGACGCCGGGGTGCGGATCGGCGCCGACCCGCTGGGCGGTGCGTCGGTCGGCTGGTGGGGCGAGATCGCCGACCGGCACGGCATCGACCTGACCGTGGTGAACCCGCTGGTGGACGCCACCTGGCGGTTCATGACGCTGGACTGGGACGGCAAGATCCGGATGGACTGCTCCTCGCCGTCGGCGATGGCCTCGCTCATCGGCCGCAAGGACGAGTTCCAGATCGCCACCGGCAACGACGCCGACGCCGACCGGCACGGCATCGTCACCCCCGACGGCGGGCTGATGAACCCCAACCACTTCCTCGCCGTGGCGATCGGCTACCTGTTCAGCAACCGGCCCGGCTGGGCGCCCGGCACCGCCGTCGGCAAGACGCTGGTGTCCTCGTCGCTGATCGACCGGGTGGTGGCCGACCTCGGCCGCACGCTGCTGGAGGTGCCGGTCGGCTTCAAGTGGTTCGTGCCCGGGCTCATCGACGGGTCGGTCGGCTTCGGCGGTGAGGAGTCCGCGGGGGCGTCCTTCCTGCGCCGCGACGGCAGCGTCTGGACGACGGACAAGGACGGCATCCTGCTGGCCCTGCTGGCGGCCGAGATCCAGGCGGTGACGGGCCGGTCCCCCTCGGAGCACCACGCGTCGCTGGTGGAGCGGTTCGGGGCGTCGTCCTACGCGCGGGTGGACGCCGCGGCCACCCGGGAGGAGAAGAGCAAGCTCGGCAAGCTCTCTCCCGACGCCGTGCAGGCCACCGAGCTGGCCGGCGAGCCGATCACCGCGAAGCTCACCCGGGCCCCGGGCAACGACGCCCCGATCGGCGGGCTCAAGGTCACCACCGAGTCGGCCTGGTTCGCCGCCCGCCCGTCGGGCACCGAGGACGTCTACAAGATCTACGCCGAGAGCTTCCGGGGTGACGACCACCTCGCGCAGGTGCAGGAGGAGGCCCGCGCCGTCGTCGGGGCCGCCCTGGGCGGCTGAGCCGGGCCCTGCCGTCGTCGCAGCGCTGCCCGTCGTCGCAGCGGTGATCAGCTGGGTGCACGAATGTCCGGCCGAGCTCACCAGCGTTGGTGAGCTCGGCCGGACGGTGATCAGCTCAGCTGATCACCGCTGGGCGGTGCCGGCAGTCAGGACACGTCGTCGTCCACCCAGTCCAGGGACTTGGTGACGGCCTTCTGCCAGTTGCGGTACAGCCGCTCGCGCTCGGCGCCGTCCATGGACGGGTCCCAGCGCTTGTCCTCGGCCCACTTGGCGGTGAGCTCGTCGAGCGAGGACCAGAAGCCGACGGCGAGCCCGGCCGCGTAGGCCGCGCCCAGCGCTGTCGTCTCGGCGATCTCCGGCCGGATCACCGGGACGTCGAGGATGTCGGCCTGGAACTGCATGAGCAGCTCGTTGCCGACCATGCCGCCGTCGACCCGCAGCTCGGTCAGGTCGACCCCGGAGTCGGCGTTCATGGCGTCCAGCACCTCGCGGGTCTGGTAGGCGGTGGCCTCCAGCACGGCGCGGGCCAGGTGCCCCTTGTTGACGAACCGGGTCAGCCCGACGACGGCGCCGCGGGCGTCGGAACGCCAGTGCGGGGCGAACAGACCGGAGAACGCCGGCACGAAGTACGAGCCACCGTTGTCCTCGACGCTGCGGGCCAGGTCCTCGATCTCCGGGGCGCTCTTGATCATGCCCAGGTTGTCCCGCACCCACTGCACCAGCGAGCCGGTGACGGCGATCGAGCCCTCGAGGGCGTAGACCGGCTTGGCGTCGCCGAGCTGGTAGCACAGCGTCGTCAGCAGGCCGTTCTGCGAGGGCACGGCCTCCTCGCCGGTGTTCAGCAGCATGAAGTTGCCGGTGCCGTAGGTGTTCTTGGCCATGCCCTTCGTGAAGCAGACCTGGCCGAAGGTGGCGGCCTGCTGGTCACCGAGCGAGCCGGCGATCGGCACGTCGGCCAGGAAACCGGCCTTGCGGCCCTTCCCGTAGACCTCCGAGTTGGACTTGATCGCCGGGAGCATCGACAGCGGGATCTGCATCTCCGCGGCGATCTCCTCGTCCCACTGCAGCGAGCGGTAGTCCATCAGCATCGTGCGCGAGGCGTTGGAGACGTCGGTGATGTGCAGGCCGCCGTCGGCGCCACCGGTCATGTTCCAGATCAGCCAGGAGTCGATGGTGCCCATGACCAGGTCACCGGCCTCGGCCTTCTCCCGGGCGCCCTCGACGTTGTCCAGGATCCAGCGCACCTTCGGGCCGGCGAAGTAGGTGGCCAGCGGCAGGCCGACCTTGTCCTTGTACCGGTCGGCGCCGCCACCGAGGGCACCGAGCTGCTCGACGATGGCCGCGGTGCGGGTGTCCTGCCAGACGATGGCGTTGTACACCGGCTGACCGGTGTTCCTGTCCCAGACGACGGCGGTCTCGCGCTGGTTGGTGATGCCGACGGCGACGATGTCGGAGGTGGCGATGTTGGCCCGGGCCAGGGCCTGCCCGACCACCTCACGGGTGTTGCCCCAGATCTCCAGCGCGTCGTGCTCGACCCACCCGGCCCGCGGGAAGATCTGCTCGTGCTCCTTCTGGCCGACGCTGACGACGGCGCCGTCGTGGTCGAAGATCATGCACCGGGTGCTGGTGGTGCCCTGGTCGATCGCGGCTACGTACTGGCTCACAGTTGTTACCTCTCAACGCTGAGTGATCGCCATAATGGCCATTATGGCGGGAGGTGCGGGTCGGGTCAGAAGGAGACGTGCGACAGCCCACCGGCGAGCACCGCGCCGATGAGCGGGCCGACGACCGGCACCCAGGCGTAGCCCCAGTTGCTGTCGCCCTTGCCCTTGATGGGCAGGATGGCGTGCGCGATGCGCGGGCCCAGGTCGCGGGCCGGGTTGATGGCGTAGCCGGTGGGGCCACCGAGCGAGGCGCCGATGCCCACGACGAGCAGGGCCACCGCGAGCGGGCCGATCTCGGTCGGGGTGTCACCGAAGCGCAGGATGATGTAGATCAGCACGAAGGTGCCGATCGCCTCGGTGACCAGGTTGTCCGCGGTGCTCTTGATGGCCGGGCCGGTGGAGAAGGTGCCCAGCTGGGTGCCGGCCGCCTCCGGGTCGTCGTAGTGCGCGCGGTAGGCGGCCCAGGCCAGCACGGCGCCCAGGATCGCGCCGATCAGCTCCGCGGCCAGGTAGACCAGCGTGCTGGCCACCGACACGTCGACGCCGGGCGCGTACTGGTCGGCGCCGCTCACCAGCAGGCCGATCGTGACGGCGGGGTTCAGGTGGGCGCCCGAGCTCGCGGCGGCGTAGACGCCGGCGAAGACGGCCAGGCCCCAGCCGAAGATGATGACGATCCAGCCGCCGCCGTTGCCGAAGCTCTTGGGCAGCGAGACGTTGGCGACGACGCCGACGCCCAGCAGGATCAGGATGGCGGTGCCGAGTACTTCACTGCCGAAGACGGTCCCGAGACCGACGGTGTCCACGAGTAGGTGCTCCTCTGCGTTGGCCCGCAGCGTTGCGGACCGGTGACCGGCACGGCGGCGCGGATGTGGTCCCCGTCACCGCCGTGCCCTTTCGTCGCAGGACCGTAGGGGCCGTACCGGAGCGTCACAACCCTCACCTGTGCGACATGGTCGTACTGCTCCCGAACAGGTCAGGGAGCTCCCCAGGCGATGCTCAACTGCACCGCCCGCTCCCAGCGGGGGTACTCCGCGCTCAGCGCCCGCGCCCGGGCCGGCACCGGCGTCCACTGCGCGGAGCGGTGCCAGTTGCGCTTGAGCGCCTCCACGTCGGACCAGACGCCGACGGCCAGCCCCGCGGCGTACGCGGCGCCGAGCGAGACCGTCTCCCCCACCATCGGTCGCACCACCGGGGTGTCCAGCACGTCGGCGACGAACTGCATGAGCAGGTTGTTCGTGGTCATGCCGCCGTCCACCCGCAGCGCGGCCAGCGACAGCCCGGAGTCCGCCTCCATCGCCTGCACCACGTCGCGGGTCTGCCAGCCGGTCGCCTCCAGCGCCGCCCGGGCCAGGTGGCCCTTGGTCACGTAGCCGGTCAGCCCGGCCACCAGCCCGCGCGCCTCACCGCGCCAGTGCGGGGCCAGCAGCCCGGAGAACGCCGGGACGACGTAGCAGCCGCCGTTGTCCCGCACCGTGCGCGCCAGCGTCTCGACCTCGGGTGCGGTCGCGATCAGGCCCAGGCCGTCCCGCAGCCACTGCACCAGCGCCCCGGCGACGGCGACCGACCCCTCCAGCGCGTACCGCACCGGCTCGCCGGCCAGCTGGTAGGCCACCGTGCTGATCGAGCCCGACCGGGAGCGCACCAGTTCGGTGCCGGTGTTCTGCAGCAGGAAGCTGCCGGTGCCGTAGGTGCACTTGGCGTCCCCCGGGGCGAAGCAGACCTGGCCGAAGAGCGCGGCCTGCTGGTCGCCGAGGGCACCGGCGATCGGGATCGCCGGTGACAGCGCCGTGGCCGTGCCCAGGACCCCGACCGACGGCCGGATCTCCGGCAGCATCACGGCCGGGACGTCGAAGAACGCCAGCAGGTCGGCGTCCCAGCGGCAGGTGCGCACGTCCATCAGCAGGGTGCGGCTGGCGTTGGTCACGTCGGTGACGTGCACGCCGCCCTCCGGGCCGCCGGTGAGGTTCCAGATCAGCCAGGTCTCCATCGTGCCGAACAGCAGCTCACCGGCCTCGGCACGCTCCCGCGCCCGCGGCACGTGGTCCAGGATCCAGCGCAGCCGGGGCCCGGCGAAGTAGCCGGCGATGTCCATGCCGGCGCGCTCGGCCACGATCGCCGCGTCCGGCCGGGCGGACAGCTCGGTGACCAGTTCGGCGGTCCGGGTGTCCTGCCAGACCAGGGCCCGGCCGACCGGCCGGCCGGTGGCGCGGTCCCACACCACCGTCGTCTCGCGCTGGTTGGCGATGCCCAGGGCGACCACGTCGCCGTCGGCGGCGGCGACGTCGCGCAGCACCTGGGCCGCCGTCCGCTGCGTGTTCGCCCAGATCTCCATCGGGTCGTGCTCGACCCAGCCCGGGCGAGGGAAGTGCTGGCGGTGCTCCCGCTGCCGGACGGCGACCATCCGCCCCGACCGGTCGAACACGATGGAGCGGGTCGAGGTGGTGCCCTGGTCGACGGCGAGCACGTACCGGTCGGTCACCCGCTGTGCCCCAACTCGCGCGAGACGGCCTGCGCCGCGTCCAGCACCATCGTCAGCAGCGCCGGCCGCGGCGCCCCGCGCCCGTCCAGCACCACCGACGTCGGGCCGCTGATGCCCAGCGCGGCCACCACCAGGCCGGTCGACCCGCGCACGGGCGCCGCGAGCCCGCTGACGCCGAGGTCCGGGCCCACCCGGCCGGTCGCCCAGCCGCGGGCCCGCACCTCGGCGAGCTCCACCCGGTCGACCGCGACGTCGCCGACCCCGGTGCCGCCGCCGTGCCGGCCCGCGGCCGACGCCAGCAGCACCTTGCCCAGCGCCGTCGTGGCCGCGGGCAGCCGGGTGCCGACGTCGAGCACCTGCACGGAGTCGTCGGGCCGGAAGACGTGGTGCACCACGTCGACGTGGTCGCCGGCCAGCGTGGCCAGCCGCACCGCCTGGCCGCTGCGGGAGGCGAGCGCGTCGGCCCAGTTGGAGGCGCGGGCGCGCAGCTCGTTGACGTCCAGGTGCCCGGCGCCCAGCCGCAGCAGGCCGGCCCCCAGGCTGTAGCGCCCGGTCGAGCGGTCCTGGTCGACGAACCCGACGGCCAGCAGCGTGCGCAGCAGGCTGTGCGTGGTCGTCTTCGCCAGCCCCACCGCGCCGGCGATCTCGGTGACGCCGAGCGTGCCGCCGGAGCCGGCGACCACCTGCAGGATCGCGGCGGCCCGCTCGATGGACTGCACGGTGCCCGGCACGTCGTCACGCTAGGGCATCGACCGGCCCGTGGAACGGCGGAGTTCAGCAGCGTCCGTCCGGGTTCACCAGTGTTGGTGAGCTCGGCCGGACGGTGATCAGCTCAGCTGATCCACGCTGGCGGGCGGGGGTCGCGCCGTGACCTGGCCGTACGACAGTGTCGAACGGCGCTGTTCGACTCGGTCAGCGGCACCGACCTACCGTTGTACCCGAGCCGCCGGTACCACGGGCGGCGGCAGCCACGACGAGGTGCGCCGGCCCAGGAGCACCTCCACCCCGCGTCGGTCGACGGCGACCGCGCACCGAGGAGCCCAGACATGACTGCAGTACCCCCGCTCGGTCCCGCCCAGCGCGCACAGGCGTGGGAGGAGCTCGTCCGCGGCCAGTTCGAGGTCCTGGTGATCGGTGGTGGCGTCACCGGCGCCGGCGTTGCGCTCGACGCCGCCACCCGCGGTCTGCGCACCGCCATGGTCGAGGCCCGGGACTTCGCCAGCGGGACGTCGTCCCGCTCGTCCAAGCTGTTCCACGGCGGCCTGCGCTACCTGGAGCAGCTGAACTTCGGCCTGGTGCGCGAGGCGCTGCACGAGCGCGACCTGTCGGTCAACCGGATCGCCCCGCACCTGGTCAAGCCGGTGTCCTTCCTGTACCCGCTGACCCACCGCGGGTGGGAGCGGCCCTACGTCACCGCCGGCCTGGCGCTGTACGACGGCCTCGCCCGCTTCGGCGCGCTGTCCGAGCCGATGCCCGCGCAGAAGCACCTCACCCGCACCGGGGCCCGCCGGCTGTTCCCGGCGCTGCGGTCCGACGCGCTGGTCGGTGCCGTGCGGTACTGGGACGCCCAGGCCGACGACGCCCGGCACACCCTCACCCTCGCCCGCACCGCCGCCCACTACGGCGCCACCGTGCTGAACTCCGCGGAGGTCGTCTTCTTCCTGCGCAACGGCGACCGCGTCGTCGGCGCCCGGGTGCGCGACGTGGAGACCGGCCGCGAGGTCGACGTGCAGAGCGAGGTCGTGGTCAACGCGACCGGCGTCTGGACCGACGACCTGCAGACCCTCGTGGGTGGCCGCGGCCGCTTCCACGTGCGGGCCAGCAAGGGCGTGCACATCGTCGTCCCGCGGGACCGGATCAACGGCGAGACCGGCCTGATCCTCAAGACCGAGAAGTCGGTGCTGTTCGTGATCCCGTGGGGCAGCCACTGGATCGTCGGCACCACCGACACCGACTGGGACCTGGACAAGGCCCACCCGGCGGCCAGCCGGGAGGACATCGACTACATCCTCACCCACGTCAACGAGGTGCTCGCCGTCCCGCTGACGCACGACGACATCACCGGCGTGTACGCCGGCCTGCGCCCGCTGCTGTCCGGGGAGAGCGAGGACACCAGCACGCTGTCCCGCGAGCACGCCGTCGCGCGGCCGACGCCCGGCGTCATCTCGGTGGCCGGCGGCAAGTACACGACCTACCGCCCGATGGCCGCCGACGCCGTCGACGCCGTCGCCGAGGACGTGACCCGCCAGGTGCCGCCGAGCGTCACCGAGAACATCCCGCTGGTCGGCGCCGAGGGCTACCACGCGATGGTCAACCAGCTGGACACGCTGGCCGAGCGCTGGGGCATCCAGCGCTTCCAGGCCGAGCACCTGCTCAACCGCTTCGGCTCCCTGGCGCCGGACGTGCTGGCCCTGGCCGCCGAGGACCGCTCGCTGCTGGAGCCGGTGCCCGGTGCCGAGGAGTACCTGATGGTGGAGATGGTGTGGGCGGCGGAGCACGAGGCCGCCCTGCACCTGGACGACCTGCTCGCCCGGCGCACCCGCATCTCCATCGAGACCGCGCACCGCGGCGTGGACAGCGCCGAGCCGGTCGCCCGCGCCGTGGCCGGCGTCCTGGGCTGGGACGCCGAGCGGATCGCCAACGAGGTGGCCAGCTACGCCGCCCGGGTGGAGGCCGAGCGCCGGTCGCAGACCGAGGCCGACGACCGGGCCGCCGACGCGGTGCGGGTCGCCGCGCCGGACACCCGCGCGGTGGCGGTCGGGCGCGCGCTGGTCTGACCCGCCGCGGTCCCCCGCCGACCCCCGCCCCGCACCCGGGGCGGGGGTCGCTCGTCGGCGGCTTGCACTTCCGTGCCGGCTGGACTTGGATCGGCGGAGGGTGACCGTGCACACGGGCATGGTGACCCGCCGTGCACCACGTGCGGAAGGGTGACGTGACCGAGTCCCCTCCTGCCCCGCCGTCCCCCTCCACCCCCGCGCAGGACCGGGACCGGCTCGCCGTCGCGCGCCGGCTGGAGCCGGCCGAGGAGACCAGCCCCACCCTGGACGCGCTGTCCGAGCTCGCCGCCCGGCTGATGCGCGTCCGGGCGGCACACGTCTGCCTGCTCACCGACGCCGAGGCGATCGCCGGCCGCTCGCTGACCACCCCGGCGGGCCACCGGCCCCTGGACGACTCGATCTGCCGGCTGGCCCTGGACGGGGAGATCGTGGTGCCCGACGCCCGGGCCGACGCCCGTACCGCCGGTGTCAGCCTGGTGGCCGAGGGTCTGATCGGTTCGTTCCTGGGCACCCCGCTGGTCGTCGACGACGACCTGGTGGTGGGCACCTTCTGCGTCTTCGACCCCGAGCCCCGCCCGTGGACCGACGACGACCGGGAGACGCTGCGGTTGCTCGGCCAGGCGGCGGTCGTGGAGCTGCAGCACGCCGAGCTGGCCGTGGAGTACGAGCGCACCCGGCTGCGCTGGGGCCTGGCCATCGAGGCTGCGGAGATCGGCAGCTTCGACTGGGACCTGCAGAGCGGCGTGCTGGCCTGGGACGACCGGCTGATCGAGCTGTTCGGTTACGACGCGGCCACCTTCGACCGCAGCATCGAGGGCTTCAACGACCGCGTTCACCCGGCCGACCTGCCCCGGGTCAGCGCGGCCATCGCCCGCTCGATCGCCGGGGGCGAGGACCTCGAGATGGAGTACCGGGTGGTGCTGCCCACCGGGGTGACCCGCTGGGTGCGGGCCCGCGGCAAGCCGCTCTACGACGCCGCCGGCGTGCCGGTCCGCCTGCTGGGCGCCGCCCAGGACAGCACCGACCAGCGCGACCGGGAGGCACTGGTCGGCCGGGTGCTGGAGGCGATGCCCTCGGCGATGGTCTCGGTGGACCGCCGGTGGCGCTTCACGTACCTCAACGCCGAGGCCGAGCGGGTGCTGGGCCGGCCCCGCGCAGAGCTGCTCGGCGGGGCCCTCGGCGAGCTGTTCCCCGCCGGGGTCGGCACGCCGTTCGAGGCCGGCTTCCGCCGGGCGATGGAGACCGGCGAGCCGCAGACCCTGGAGGCGTACCACCCCGCGCCGCTGGACGTCTGGCTCGAGGTGCGGGCCTGGTCCACCCCCGAGGGCCTGTCCTTCGTCCTCCGCGACGTCACCGAGCGCCGGCGCACCCAGGAGCTGGCCGCCCGGCAGGCCCAGCGGCTGGAGCTGCTGGCCCAGGTCGGCGCCGAGCTGAGCGGCACGGTGGACGGCGCGGCGGTCATCGGCCGGCTGGCCCGGCTGGTGGTGCCGGCGCTGGCCGACGGCTGCGTGGTCACCGTCGTCGACAGCTCCGGCCGGGTGCGGGACGTCGGCACGTGGCACGCCGACCCGGGGCACCGGGCCGCGCTGGAGCGCTACGGGCGGGCCCGCGTGCACGCACGGCCCTCGTCGCCCGGCGCCGGGGTGGGGGTGGTGGACCGTGCGGTCGGCGCGTGGACGCCCGACCTGCCGCCCGCGGCGGGGCGGCTGCTCGCCGAGGTAGACGTCGGCCACGTGCTGGCCCTGCCGATGCGCGGGCACAGCTCGGACACCGGGCTGCTGTCCCTGCTGTACGCGCCGGGCCGGCTGCCCACCGACGAGGAGCGGCAGACCGCCCAGGACGTCGCCGACCGGACCGGTCTGGCACTGGACCAGGCGCAGGTCTTCGGCCGCCAGCGGCTGCTCGCCGAGGGGCTGCAGCGCAGCCTGCTGACCGAGCCGCCGGAGCCCGACGACCTGGAGGTCGTCGTGCGCTACGAGCCGGCCGCCGAGCAGGCCCAGGTGGGCGGTGACTGGTACGACGCGTTCCTGCAGCCGGGCGGCTCGATGATGCTCGTGATCGGGGACGTCGCCGGGCACGACACCCAGGCCGCCGCGGCGATGGGCCAGCTGCGCAGCCTGCTGCGCGGGGTCGCCGTCTACAGCGACGCGGGCCCGGCGGAGGTGCTGCGCGGGCTGGACCGGGCCGTGCAGGTGCTCGACGTGCCCGCCCTGGCGACGGTGGCGGTGGCCCGCTTCGAGCAGACCGACGAGGAGGTGGCCCGCGGGGTCACCCGGCTGGTGTGGTCGAACGCCGGCCACCCGCCGCCGGTGGTCATCGAGCCCGACGGCACGTTGCGCCTGCTCGGTGGGCTGACCGGGGAGCTGCTGCTCGGAGTCGACCCCGACACCCGGCGCACCGAGCACAGCGTCGTCCTGGCGCGCGGGTCGACCGTCGTGCTCTACACCGACGGCCTCGTCGAGCGCCGGGACGCCGACCTGGACCACGGCCTCGCGGTGCTCACCGACGAGCTCACCCGGCTGGCGCACCTGCCGCTGGACCAGCTGTGCGACCAGCTGCTCGACCACCTGCTGCAGGGCCGCCCGGACGACGACGTCGCCCTGGTGGCTGTGCGGCTGCACCCACAACGGGACGGGTGACGAGCGCGGGCACGGGCGACCCGATGTGATGCACTCGTGCATCCAGTACACCGGTGCATCGGATACGGTGCCGCATCGTGAGCACGACATCGACGCCCCGGCGCCGCCCGCCACGCCGGCGTGCGGTCACCGCCGAGCTGCTGCTGGACGCTGCCCTGGAGACCTTCGCCGACGTGGGCTTCGCCGCGGCGACCATCGAGGACGTCTGCGGGCGCGGCGGCTTCACCCGCGGCGCCTTCTACTCCAACTTCGCCAGCAAGGACGAGCTGTTCGCCGCGCTCGTCACCCGGGAGTGCCGCCGGGACCTCGGCCGCGCCGACGACCTGCTCGGTGACGTGAGCGCCGAGCCCGACCCGGTCGCGGCCGCCGTGGACCGCTGCCTGGAGCTGTTCCGCCAGGACCGCGCCTGGACCCTGGTGCTGGCGGAGTTCACCCTGCACGCGGCCCGGCACCCCGCCGCGGCCGCCCTGCTCGCCGAGACGCGCGAGCGCACCTGCAACCTGCTGGTGGAGGCCATCGAGCGGCTGGCCGGCACCGCCGGCATCGCCCTCACCGTGCCGGCCGCCGACCTGGCCCGCGCCATCTCGGCCCTGCACGAGGGCGTCAGCCTGCACCAGCTCACCGGTGGGCCCGCCGCGGGCCGGCTGGAGCGCGAGTCACTGCTGCTCCTGCTGCGCGGCGCCACCAGCACCCGCCCGTCCACCCCTTCCCCGGAGTCCTGATGTCCACCCTGCTCTACCGGCTCGGCCGTGCCGCCTACCACCGTCGTCGCCTCGTGTCGGCCGTCTGGGTGGCCGTCGTGGGTCTCGTGGTCGCCCTGCTCCTCACCGTCGGCAGCCAGTCCGACGACGCCTTCACCATCCCCGGGTCGGAGTCGCAGACGGCGCTGGATCAGCTCCGCGAGGCCTCGCCCGCGGCGGCGGGGGCCAGCGCCAGCGTGCTGTTCGCCGCGCCCGACGGGCAGACGGTCACCGCTCCGCAGTACGTCCAGGCGATCGGGCAGGTGGTCGCGGCGGCCGGGCAGGTGACCGACGTCGGGGCCGTGACGGACCCGTTCGCCACGCAGGCACTCAGCCGGGACGGCCGCGCGGCGCTGGTCACCGTGCAGTACGACGTCGAGGGCGAGGCGCTGGCCGCCGACGCCTACGACGAGCTGACGGCGGCCACCGCCGCGGCGCGCGACGCCGGGCTGCAGGTCGAGGTGGGGGGCCAGGCCTTCAGCACCACCGGCGTGGCCGTCGGGCCCACCGAGCTGGTCGGGGTGCTGGTCGCCGTGGTGGTCCTCGCGGTCACGCTGGGCTCGCTGCTGGCCGCCGGGATGAACCTGCTGATCGCCCTCGTCGGCGTCCTGGTCGGGCTGGGCGGGCTGCTGCTGTCCTCCAACGTGCTGACGCTGTCCTCCAGCGCGCCGACCCTGGCGCTGATGATCGGCCTGGCGGTCGGCATCGACTACTCGCTGTTCATCCTGTCCCGGCACCGCTCGCAGCTGGCCGCGGGCCTCGACCCGGCGGAGTCCGTCGCCCGGGCCGCCGGCACCGCGGGCTCGGCGGTGGTCTTCGCCGGCCTCACCGTGATCATCGCGCTGTCCGGGCTGTCCGTCGTCGGCATCCCGTTCCTGACCGTGATGGGCCTCGGCGCCGCCGGCACCGTGCTGGTCGCGGTGCTCGTGGCCCTGACGCTGCTCCCGGCGCTGCTCGGCTTCGCCGGTGCCCGGCTCACGCCGGAGCCGGGCTCGCGGGCCGGTCGCCGCGAGCAGGCGCTGGCCGCCGAGGACGGCCGGCCGGCCCGGTTCGGGGGTGCCCGCTGGGGTGCGCTGGTGACCCGCCGGCCGCTGGTCACCGTGCTGGTCACCGTGATCGGGTTGCTGGTGATGGCCGTCCCGGCCCTGCAGCTGCGGCTGGCGCTGCCCGATGCGAGCACCGCCGCCGAGGACAGCCCGCAGCGGCAGGCCTACGACGCGGTCAGCGAGTACTTCGGCCCCGGGCTCAACGGCCCGCTGCTCCTGCTGCTCGACGGGCTCGACCCGGCCGGTGCGCAGGACGCGGCCAACGCCGCCGCGGTCGCCGTCGGCGGGGTGCCGACCGATCGGCCCGGTGAGTTCGACGGCGGCCTGGACGACGTCGTCGTCGCCACGCCCCAGGTGCTGCCCGACGGGACGACGGCGATCGTGCAGGTCGTGCCGGAGAGCGGCCCGCAGGAGCAGGCCACCACCGACCTGGTCGCCGACCTGCGGTCGCTGGCGCCGCAGCTGGAGCAGCAGACGGGCGCCGAGGTCGCGGTGACCGGGCAGACCGCCATCGCCATCGACGTGTCCGACCGGCTGCAGGGTGCGCTGTTGCCGTTCGCCCTGATCGTCGTCGGGCTGGCGGTGGTGCTGCTCATGCTGGTGTTCCGGTCGGTGCTGGTCCCGGTGAAGGCCGCGCTGGGCTTCCTGCTGTCGGTCGGTGCCTCCTTCGGCGCGGTCGTCGCGGTGTTCCAGTGGGGCTGGCTGGCCGACCTGTTCGGGGTGCCGGCCACCGGCCCGGTGATCAGCTTCATGCCGATCCTGCTGATGGCCGTGCTGTTCGGGCTCGCCATGGACTACGAGGTGTTCCTGGTGTCCCGGATGCGCGAGGAGTACGTGCACGGCGCCGCCCCGCGCGACGCCGTGGTCGGCGGCATGCGGCACGCCTCCCGGGTGGTGGTCGCGGCGGCGCTGATCATGCTCTCGGTGTTCGCCAGCTTCGTGACCATCGAGGACGTCACCATCAAGGCGATCGCGTTCGGTCTGGCAGTCGGCGTGCTGGTCGACGCCTTCGTCGTCCGGATGACGCTGGTGCCGGCGGTGCTGGCCCTGCTGAGCCGCTCGGCGTGGTGGCTTCCCCGCGGGCTGGACCGGGTGCTTCCCGACCTGGACGTCGAGGGTGCGCGGCTGGAGCGCCCGGCGCCCCCCGTCCGGGAGCCGCAGCCCGCCGGCTGACCTGCCGGCGGGGGCACGGGTGGGGGACGATGGGCCGTCCGCCCGTCGACGTCGGAGGAGATCGGTGTGAACGAGTTCGACCTGGTGCTGCCCTCCGCGGTCGACGTCCGCGAGGTGGGCATGCGCGACGGCCTCCAGCTGGAGGCGCCGGTGCCCCTGGCGCAGAAGCTGGAGATGCTGGACGCGCTGGTCGCCACCGGCGTCGGGCGGATCGAGGTCACCTCGTTCGTCTCGCCGAGGGCGGTGCCCGCGCTGGCCGACGCCGACGCGCTGGCGGCCCAGCTGGGCCGCTGGCCCGGCGTGCACTGGTCGGCGCTGGTGGCCAACGCCCGCGGCGCGGTGCGCGCCGTGGACGCCGGTGTCGCCGACCTGGAGTACGTGGTGTCGGCGTCGGACTCGCACAGCGTCGCCAACGCCGGCCGGCCCACCGCCGGCGCCCTCGGGGCGGTCGGTGAGGTGGCCGGTCTCGCGCACGGCGCGGGCGGGTCGCTCGAGGTCGTCGTGGCGACCGCCTGGGACTGCCCGTTCGAGGGCCGCACGCCGATCACCCGCACCGTGGACGTCGCCCGGGCCGCGGTCACCGCCGGCGCCGACGCGCTGTGCCTGGGCGACACCATCGGCACCACGACGCCGCTGCGCGTGCTGCAGCTGCTGGACGCCGTCCGGCGGGCCTGCCCCGGTGTGCCGCTGGGGGTGCACTTCCACGACACGCGGGGCTCCGGGCTGGCCAACGTGCTCACCGCGCTGCAGAGCGGCATCACCCAGGTCGACTCCTCGGTGGGGGGCTTGGGCGGGTGCCCGTTCGCGCCGGGGGCGACCGGCAACATCGCCACCGAGGAGCTGGTCTACCTGCTGGAGGAGTCCGGGGTGCGCACCGGGTTGGACCTGGACGCGCTGATGACCGCCGCGCGGGTCACCGAGCGGGCCGTCGGGCACGAGCTGCCCAGCTCGCTGTTCCGGGCCGGCGGGCGGCCGGTTCCCCGCGGCGCCGTCACCCCGACCCCCGCCTCGGCCCCCTCGTAGGGTGTGAGGGTCAGGCCCCCTCGTAGGGGCCCGCCGCGAGCCTGCGAGGGGTGGGGGGCGAGGGGGTCCTTCCTCAGTCGAACCGGACGACGAGCACCGCGATGTCGTCCCGGCCGTCGTGGACCGGCGGTGCGACGTGCCGGCAGAGCTCGGCCGGGCCGGCGTCGACCGGTGCGGCGGCGAGCCGCGCGACCAGGGCGGCGATGCCCTGGTCGATGTCCGTCCCGGGCTGCTCGATGACGCCGTCGGTGTAGGCGACGAGCGTGCTGCCCGGCGGCACCTCCAGGCGCAGCGTGGCGCGCCCGCCCCGCTCGTCCACGCCGATCAGCAGACCGGACAGCTCGTCGAGCAGCCGGACGCTGCCGTCCACCGCGCGCAGCAGCACCGGCGGGTGCCCGGCGGTGGCCAGGTCCAGCAGCCACGGCCGGCCCTCGGCGGCCGGCGGTACGGCCCGCCCGTAGACCATGGTGGCCAGTGCGGCGATCCGCAGGCCCTGGAACAGCCGGTCCACCCGGTCGAGCACCACCCCCGGTGTGGGGTCCTGCGGGTCCCAGACGCAGGCGCGGAGCAGCCCGCGCAGGTGCCCCATGGAGGCCGCGGCCGCGACGTCGTGACCCACCACGTCGCCCACCGAGAGGCCGACGGACCCGTCGGGCAGGTGCAGCAGGTCGTAGAAGTCGCCACCGACCTCGGCCGTGGTCGAGGCCGCGACGTAGTGGGCAGCGGAGGAGACACGCGGGATGACCGGCAGCTGGGGCAGCAGGGAACGCTGCAGCGTCTCGGCGACGGCGTGCTCCTGCTGGTAGAGCCGCACGTTGTCCATGGCCAGCCCCGCGCGGCCGGCGAGGTCCTCGGCCAGCTCCACGTCGTCGGCGGTGAAGGCGGCGCCGGGGGCGGTGTTGACCAGCGCGATCGCGCCGAGGGTGCGCCGGCGGGCGATCATCGGCACGGTCATCACCGAGGTCCCGCCGAGCCGCTCGAAGGCGGCCCGGGCGTCGGGGTGCGGCACCGCGTCCACCAGCCGCTCCGGGGTGAGCCGCTCGATCACCACCGGCCGGGAGGTGCGCAGGCTCTGCCGGCTGGGCGAGCTGTCGGTCAGGTGCATGGCGTGCACCCGGGCGAACAGCTCCAGGTCCTCGGTCATCCCTTCGCGGTGCAGGTGGGCGGTGGCCTCGACGGTGCCCGACGGGTCGGTCAGGGTGAGGAACACCCAGTCGGCCAGCAGCGGCACGCACAGCCCGGCCAGCCGTTCGAGGAGCTCGTCCATGTCCAGCGTCGCGGTCAGCGTCCTGCTGGCCTCGGCCATGAGCGCCAGCCGGCTCTGCGCCCGCTCGGCGTCGGCCTGCGACTGCTCGGCGACGGCTCGGGCGACCTCGGCCTCCCGCCGGGCCACCTGCTCCGCGGCGAAGGCCTGCTCGCGCTCGTGCTCGACCCGCACCCGCTCGGTGACGTCGGTCTGCACGCCGACGAAGCTGACCAGATCGCCCTGACCGTCGAAGACCGGCGAGATGGACACCTGGTTCCAGAAGGCGGTGCCGTCCTTGCGGTAGTTGATCAGCGTGGTGGTGATCGGCTCCTGAGCCTCCAGCGCCGCCCGGATCGCCGCGACCGTGCCCCGGTCGGTGGCCGGGCCCTGCAGGAAGCGGCAGTTGCGCCCCACCGACTCCTCGTAGGTGTAGCCGCTCATCCGCGTGAAGGAGGGGTTCACCCACACCAGCGGCTCGTCGTCCTGGTTCGGGTCGGTGATGGTGAAGGTGATGTCGGTGGCGATCACCGCGCGCTCGCGCAGCGCCTGCATCCGTGCCCGCGGGTCGATCGACGGGCCGGTGTCGACCTGGAGGAACACCACCAGGGACAGGGCGGGGCCGCCGCCCGCCTGGGACAGCGGGAAGCCGGTGACCCAGAGCAGCTGCTCGTCCAGGTCCTCGCCGGCCGGGCTGCCGTCGCTGGGCACGGCGGGCCGCACGGCCATCCGCACCGCCTCGCCGGCGACCGGCTGCCCCTGGGCCACCAGGGACAGCGGGCTGCTGCTGCTGGCCAGCGGGGCGGCGTTGAGGTCGGTGAGCCCGGCCGCGCTGCCCCACTCGTCGACGCCGATCGGCAGCTGGACGGTGCCGGCCATCTCGATCGCCGCGCCGTTGGCGTAGGTGACCGTGCCCGCCGCCTGGTCGATCACCAGCACGGCGACGGGCACGTCGGACAGCACCCCGGGCAGCGCGGCGATGACCGAGGACGGTCCGGAGTCGGCCTCGTGCTCCTGGACGACGGCGGCGGCTGCGCCGACCACGCCGGCCTGGGCGGCCCGCTGGGGGCCGCTGTCGACGCCGAGGGCCGCCTCGGAGGCAGCGGAGACCACGGCCGCGGCCTCCGCCGGGATCGATGGCGGCACGTCGTCCTGCGGTCGGTCGTGATCGGCCGGCACGCAGCCGACCCTAGGCGATGCATTCCGTCGTGCACCACCGACCCTGGGGGTGTTCCTGCCCGTCGTCGTGCAGGTTCCCCCGTCCGGGGCATGCGCGTGCAGCGCCGGGGGTGGGCGGGCCGTCGCGGGCCCCGGCGCGGGCCGCACCGGGCCGTCCGGCGGCCGCGGGCGGCCTGCTCAGCCCGGCGCCGGTCCCTGGCCCTCGTCGAGGGTCGCGGACCGGTGGCGCAGCCACAGCAGCCCCAGCACGGGCAGCGCCAGCGGGATGAAGCCGTACCCCTGCCCGAAGCCGGACCACACGGTGGCGTCCGGGAACGCGGCCGGGTCGGCCAGCGAGAGCACGCCGACCGTCAGCACACCGACCAGTTCGACGCTGCAGGCGACCACCGCCGCCCGGCGTCCGGCCCGGCCGCCGCGGGCGAAGCCGATCGCGGCCACCAGGTAGACCACCGACGCCACCGCGGACAGCACGTAGGCCAGCGGCGCCTCGGCGAAGTCCAGCGCGATCTGCACCGCCGCGCGGGCACCGGCGGCCAGCGCGAAGACGGCGTACAGGGCCACCAGGACGCGGCCCGGCCCGCCGGAGGTGTCCTGGGCGTCGGTGGGTTCCGCCGGGCGGCCGAGGGCGCCGTCCCCGGGTCCGGGGTCACCGCGGTCAGGCACCGGTGGCCTCCCAGAGCTGCAGGCAGCGCCAGATCATGACCGCCACCACCAGGCCGGCGACGGCGAGCACGGTGCCGGCCCAGCGGGTGGGCTCGGTGCGCGACCACAGCGCCCCGGCGACCGGGATCAGCAGCACGCTGAGCAGGTAGGCCACGAACGTGGAGGTCTCCGGTGGCCGGGTGCCACCGACGAGCTGGACGACGGCGAGCACGGCCTGGACGACGAGTGCGGCCTCGAGCAGGCCCGCGGCGACCAGGTGGACCAGCCCGGTGCGGCGGCGCAGCAGCGTCGAGGTGATGCCCAGGGCGGCGACGACGAGCGCCAGCACGGTGACCACGGCCACGAGCGTGGTGCTCACCGGGCGGCTCCGGTGCGGGAGGCGGGGGCTGGCACGCGCCCATCCTCCCGCACCGTCCGCCGTGGTCAGCGGCCGATGCTCGACATGTCCGGGTAGCGGTCGCCCGCGGTGGCGCCGGCCGGGGCGGCGGCGTCCAGGGCGGTCAGGTCGTCGTCGGTGAGCCGGACGTCGGCGGCAGCGGCGTTCTCCTCCAGGTAGCGCACCCGCTTGGTGCCCGGGATGGGCACGACCGACGGCAGGCCGTCGCGCCCGCTGCGGGCCATGACCCAGGCCAGGGCGAGCTGGGCGGCGGTGACGCCGCGGGCGTCGGCGAGCGCGCGCACCCGGTCGACCAGCTGCATGTTGTGGGTCAGCGCCTCGCCCTGGAAGCGCGGGGTGTGCCGGCGGAAGTCGGTGGGCTCGAGGTCGTCCACGCTGAGCCGGCCGGAGAGCAGCCCGCGGCCGATCGGGGAGTAGGCGACGAAGCCGATGCCGAGTTCGGTGCAGGTGCTGAACACGTCGTCCTGCTCGGGGTCGCGGCTGAACAGCGAGTACTCGCTCTGCACCGCGGTGACCGGCTGGACGGCGTGCGCGCGCCGGATGGTGGCCGCCGAGGCCTCCGAGATGCCGGCGTGACGGATCTTGCCCGCCTCGACGAGCTCGCGGAGGGCGCCCCAGGTGTCCTCTACCGGGACTCCTGCGTCGACGCGGTGCTGGTAGTAGAGGTCGATGACGTCGACGCCGAGGCGCTGCAGGGAGGCGTCACAGGCGCGGTGCACGTACTCGGGGCGGCCGTTGATGCCGAGGAAGGCGCCGTCCGGGGAGCGCTCGTTGCCGAACTTGGTGGCCAGGACGACGTCGTCCCGGCGGCCGGCGAGGGTGGCGCCCAGGAGGCGCTCGTTGGTGAACGGGCCGTACATGTCGGCGGTGTCGAGGAAGGTGACGCCCAGGTCGAGGGCGCGGTGGATCGTGCGCTCCGCCTCGGCCTGGTCGCCGGTGCCGTAGAACTCGCTCATCCCCATGCAGCCGAGGCCCTGGGCGGAGACGGTCAGCGTGCCCAGCTGTCGTGTGTCCATGGGCCCATGATGCGCGCTGTCCCCGGGGAAGTGGAAAGGCGCTCTCCGGTACCGGTCGGTAGCGGGACACGCCTGGCCGACACGCGGGGCGGAGCCCGTTCCCGCAGCGCTGTGGTGGCGGGGCGTTCCCGCTGTGACGGACGCTGGTCGGTGGCAGCCGCGCTGCCCCTCGGTCGACCCCGGGGGTGGCGCTGAGCCCAGGCGCCGCCCCGGGTCCCCAAGGGTGGGCGGGATCGACCGTCGGGTCGGTGTCGGCCGGTCGGGCGGGGGAGGTGCGGACGTCCGGTGGTGCTCGGTCACCCCTGGATGGGCAGGGTGTCGGTGTCCTGGGCACTGCCGCCGTCCAGCCGGACTCGCGACGTCGCCTGTCGTCGGTGTGGGGCCGACCGGGCGGGTGGTGCGTCGCCGTCATCGGGATGTGCGGTGCCGGTCGTGCCCGAGCCGGCCGGGGGCTCGACGACGGAGGCTCACCGGTGGTGAGAGGACCCGGGACGACGTGGCGTGGGTCGTCACCGCGGGTCGGGGTTGGGTCGCCCTCGGGACGTGGGAGGGCGGCTCGCTGGTGGGCGGGGCGCGGGGCGCGGGGCGCGGGAGTGCGGCTCGCTGGGTGGGTGGAGCGCGAGACGCGGGAGGCCGCCCGCGGAGGTGGGTGGAGCGTGGGTGCGGGACGTGGGAGGCCGCTCTTGGTGTGGGTGGGCGTCGGGCGCTGCGGGGCTGCACGGATGCGCTGTCTCACACAGCTGTGCTCGCCGGCGCCCTATGGCCGGGTGCGTGCTCGCCCACTGGTGGCTCGGCGTCTCGTGCCCTGGGAGGAGGTCCGGCGGTCGGATCCCCGACGGCCTCGACGATGATCGCAGTCGATGGAGATTCCTGAGAAAGTCCTGATCAGCTGCGTGATCGGGCCGGTTTCTGTCGTACCCCCTCCGTAGGTTCGTGGTCATGGAGGACGGCGGCGGGTTCGGGGTGGCGGTGTCGATCCGCGC
>NZ_JAAGWK010000022.1 GCF_010685995.1 Goekera deserti
TTCGAGGACCTGTTGCTGCGCCCGTGGGACACCAGCCGACCGTCGGTCACCGCGCACCTGACGGTGCACGCCCCGCTGCCGAGCCTCACCGCAGCCGCAGCCGCAGCCGCAGCCGCCGCCGGCGAGGCCGCCGCCGGCGAGGCCGCCGCCGGTGAGGCCGCCGCCGGCGCCGCGGACGGCGCCGCGGACGGCGCGACAGCAGACGTAGCCGCCGACACAGACACTGCCGCAGACGCAGACGCAGACGCAGCCGCAGACACAGAGGCCGTCATGGTCGGCGCCGCAGCCGGGGCGGCAGCAGCGGGAGCGGCAGAAGTCGGCGCGAGAGCAGCCGCAGGAGGCGGCACGACAGCAGCAGGCGGCACGACAGCAGTCGGCGCGACCGCCAGCGAAGCCGCCACCACAGCGGCGGCTGCTGGGGCAGCGGCTGGAGCTGGAGGGGACGCCGCGGGTGGCGGTGGGCTCGGTGGTACCGACCGTGCCGCGGGTGCATCAGCAGCCGCGGCACGACCCGCGGGTTGCGGGGGTGGAGCGGGTCGGGTGATGCCGGGGGAGGTCGATGGTGCCCCGGTCACCGCAGCGCAGCTGCGGCTGTTGTTGGAGCAGTTGGACGCTCTCTGCCCGGGCGGGCTGCAAGCCCCGGCTGGGGGCAGCCTGCAGATCGCGGTCACCGACCCCGTCACCGGTGCGCTGCTGGCCACGCTGACCCGCCCGGAGCTGCAACGCCTGGCCCACCGCGGCTGCCCCGATCACGACCCGCCACCCAGCCGGCGAGCATCCCAGCGGCGGCGACCATCGGATCGGCACCGACCGTCGGATCGGCACCGACCGTCGGATCGGCACCGACCACCCGCCGAGGTCGGCGACGAGGGTTGCGTGTGCGAGGACGGGAGTCCGCAGCAGGGTGGCGCCTCCCCGTCGAGAGGGCAGGTCGGCGGCAACACCGTGGTGGGCGCGTGCGGTTGTCCGGTGGCCGGACTGCCACCGGCGGTCGACCGCTACGAACCGACCCCTGCCCAGCGCCGTTACGTGACCACTCGCGACCGCACCTGCCGGCACCCCGGCTGCAGCAACAAGGCCGCCGCAGCCGACATCGATCACGTCCACCCCTACGACCAGGGTGGTGCGACGGCCTGCACCAACCTCTGCTGCCTGTGCCGCCGGCACCACCGGCTCAAGACCCACGCCCCCGGCTGGCGGTTCACCATGACCCCCGACGGCACCCTCACCGTCACCACCCCCGGCGGCATCACCCGCAGCACCACACCAACGGGACTGCTCGACACACACGCGGCCGCGGGGCCGAGCCGATGGCCCGGCATCGCGATCGACCCGGCAGACGACCCGCCACCGTTCTGATGCTCCTGGCTCTCTTGACGCCGTACGGCCTGCTGACGCACGTGGCCTTCGGACGCGCATGGCCTCCGGACGCGCATGACCTCCGGACGTGCTCGGGTCCCGCTCCCGAGAACGCCCTCGCTCGAGACGACGACTGACGAGCTCTCGGGCGCGTGCCGACGCCCCGGTGCCTCCCCGGGCCGCCGAAGCTCCGGCAGGATCGTCGGCATGGGAACTCGACCGCTGGTGGCGGACGTCCGCACCCTGCTGGCGACGGCGTACCTCACCGACCCGCTGATCCACTGGCTGTTCAGCGGCGTCGACGAGCCTCAGCACGCCACCGCTGCCTGGCTGAGCCTCTTCGTCGAGCGCTACCTCGCGCACGGAACGGTGGACCCGCTGTTCGTCGACGGTGACCTGGCCGCGGTCGCACTCTGGCGACTGCCCGACCCCGGGCCGGAGGACGCACCGGTGGCGGCCGGCTCGTCACCGGCAGCGCCGGTCCCGGGTGCTGTGGGTCTGCCCAGCGCCGCTGGCCTCTACACCGCGCTCGTCGGCCTCGAACGCGCCTCGTCCGCCGGGCGGGCGCTGCACGTGCTGGCCGACCTGGCACCCGTCACCCCGCATGCCTACCTGCACTTCTTCGTCGTCGCGCCGACCCACCACCGGCGGGGCGTCGGCTCCCGCCTCCTCGTCACCGGACTGGACAGAGCAGACCGGCGCGGCCTCGACGCGCACCTGGAGACCACCAACCCCGCCGCCGTCCCGTTCTACGAGGCGCACGGCTTCACCGTCCACACCACCGTCACCCTCGACGCCGGCGGCCCGCCGCTGTGGGCGATGCGCCGACCAGCGCCCGCGCGCCGGCCGACGTCCAGCACCACGCTCAGGACGTCGTCGCCACCGTGATCGCGGCGTTGACCAGCGCCAGGTGGCTCAATGCCTGCGGCAGGTTGCCCACCAGCGCCCCGGTGGCCGGGTCCAGCATCTCGGCCAGCAGACCCACGTCGTTCGGGGTGTCCTGCAGCGCGTCCATCAGCTCGCGCGCCTCCCGGGTCCGCCCGCACAGCTGCAGCGCCGACACCATCCAGTACGAGCACGGCAGGAACACGCCCTCCTCCTCGGCCATCCCGCTGTACCGGTACAGGTGCGGCCCGCAGCCGAGCTCCTCGCGCAGCGCGTCCAGCGTCCGGCTCATCCGCTCGCCCCGGTCGAAGCCGCTGATCGCGTGCAGCAGGATCGAGGCGTCCAGCCGGTCGGTGCCCGGGTACCAGACGTAGGCACCGCGCTCCTCCGACCAGCAGTGCTCCTCCACCCAGCTGCGGATCCGCTCCGCCTCGCTGCGCCACCGGCTCGGGTCGCCCGGGATGTGCCCGTCCTCAGCCAGCTCCACCGCGCGGGTCAGCGCCACCCAGCAGCCCAGCTTCGAGGTCGTGTGGTGCCGGGTCTCCGGCAGCTCCCACATCCCGCTGTCCCTGCTCTGCCACCGGTCGCACGTCAGGTCCGCGACCGCGGCCAGCATCCGGCCGGTCTCGGCGTCCAGCACGTTCCCGTCGCCCACGTACAGCGCGACGATCGCGAACAGGTCGCCGTACACCCCCAGCTGCAGCTGCTCACCGGCCGGGTTGCCCGACACCACCGGCCCGATCCCGCGCCACCCCGGCACGTCGGCCTCCAGCGCCCCCCGCGGCAGCTCGCCGTCCAGCGTGTAGCAGACCCGCGGCTCCGGACCGTGCCGGCGGATCGAGCCGAGCATCCAGCTGATCGCGCCGTGCGTCTCCTCCCGCAGCCCGAACCGGAACAGCGCGGTCAGCGCGTACGCCGAGTCCCGCACCCAGGCGAGCCGGTAGTCCCACGTCTTCCCGCCGACCCCCTCCCGCGGTCGCAGGCTCTCCGGCAGGGACGTCGTCGCCGCGGCCACCATCGCCCCGCTCGGCGCGTGCAGCAGCAGCTTCAGCACCAGCGCGCTGCGCCGCACCGCGTCGCTCCACGGGCCCTCCCAGCTGAACGCCTCGCTCCACGCCGTCCACCGTGCGATCGTGCGGTCCACCCCGGCGTCGAGCTCCTCGGCCGGCGGCAGCACCAGCGGCTCGGCCTGCGTGCCCACCAGCCCGAGCAGCTGCCGTGACCCCGGCGAGCTGACGTACGTGACGTCGATCCGCCGGTCACCGGGCACCACGTCCTCGGCGCCCAGGGTCCGCACCGCCATCGTCATGTCCGCCAGCCGCAGCACCGGCCCGTGCGCCGTCTCGTGCACCCACGGCGACGCCTGGCCCAGGCAGGTCCCCGGCCGTACTGCGGCCCGCAGCTCCACCCGCCCCTCGAGCCCCTCGATCCGGCGGGCCAGCTCGGTCCACGGCAGCCGGCCGGAGATCCCGGTGTTCAGCGAGTCGGTCACCCGCACGCTGCCGCCCGCCGTGGTGAAGGTCGAGGCCAGCACGTTCGTCGGCCCGACGTACTCCCGCCGCACCGTGTACGGCTCCACCGGCGCCAGCTCCACGCAGCCGCCGTCCGCGGCGTCCAGGAGCGCGGCGAACACCGGGTGGCCGTCGGTCCCCGGCAGCGGCAGCCAGTCGACCCGCCCGTCGCGGGCGATCAGTGCCAGCGTGCGGCCGTCGCCGATCGCGGCGTAGCTGCGCAGGTCGGCGTAGCCGTCGTCGTCCCGCTCGGTGACGGCGCTGTCGGGGGTCCGGCCCCAGCGCAGGTCGCTGTCGGTCACCAGCCCAGCCTGCCACCGCCGGCCGGGCACGACGCGCCGGAGCCGCAGCCCGCGACGCGCCGCACCCCGCGAGGGTCAGCCCTCGACGCTCGCCCCGTACGCCAGCTCGTAGCTCAGCCACCCGGCCGGCCCGTAGACGGTGATCGGCTGCTTCTCCCCGGCGATGCGCACCGTGAGCACGCCGCCGTCGGTCACCGACGTGCCGTAGCGCAGCTTCTCGTGGTCGGCCTGCTTCGGCACGCAGAACACGTGCACGCTGTCCCGGGTGTCGACCGTCAGCACGGTCGTGGCGACCAGACCGTCGATGACCGGGGTCTTCTCCAGGTCGATCCCGGCCTCGGTGAGCATGAAGAAGAGGAACGGCCGGCCCCGCTTGCGGGCCTTCTTGATGTTCCGCTCCCACATGGCGATGGTCTCGGCCTCGAGTTCCTGCGAACCCTGCTCACCCGTGAGCTCCAGCTCAGTCACGTCGCTCCCTCGTCGTCCACCCCGGACGTCTGCCCGGGTCACCAGCAGGACGCTACGGGGCACCGTGGTGCGCGCGGGGCCGGTGTGCGGCGTGTGTCGGATGGGACGCAGCAACGACGGCAGCACCGCCGCGACCGCTGTGCGGAGACCCTCCGCAGCCGTCTCGTCACCGGCCAGCCGGCGCAGCAGCGCCTGCAGGAACAGCCCGTCGAACACCGCGTACAGCGTGTCCGGGGGCAGCGCCGGCACCGAGTCGGTGAGCTCCCGCGTACCGGCTCACCACCCGCCGTCCCGGAAGCAGTGCTGCAGCACGCCGCCGGCTGAGCTGCGTCCGGTGTCTCAGAGCTGGCCGTGCCGGGGCGGCGGGGTGCCGGACAGCAGCCACCGCCCCACGTGCTGCACCTTCCACCGGGCGGGGTCGTGCAGCGTGTGCGTGCGGGCGTCCCGCCAGTGCCGGGACAGGTTGAGCCCGGCGGCCGCGGTGCGGGTGCCGCCCAGCTCGAACAGCACGGAGGCGGCGTCCACCGCGGCCCGGGCGGCCGCGACCTTCGCCACGGCCGTGGCGATCGACGCCCGGGCCGTGCTGTCGTCGGTGGGGTCGGACTCGGCGTCGTCCACGGCCCGGGCGGCCTCGCGCAGCAGTGCCTCCGCGCTGCGGACGGTGATCTCCGCCTCGCCGGCCTGCTGGACCACCAGCGGGTCACCGGCGGCGGTGGTCGCACCGCTCTCGAACCACGGCCGGGCCCGGGCGACCGCGGTGACCGCGGCGGTGAGCGCCCCCCGGGCCAGGCCGGCGTCGATCGCGGCGTGCAGCACCTGCGCCCGCGCGCCGTAGGTGGTCGGGCCGTCGAACAGGCCACCGAAGGGCACCACCGCGTCCCCGGTCACCCGGACGTCGTCCAGCCGCACCGTGCCGCTGGCCGTGGTGCGCTGCCCCATGCCGTCCCAGTCGTCCTGCACGGTGACCCCGGGGGTGCCGCGCTCCAGGTACACCAGCACCTTCGGGCGCGGCGCCGGCTCGTCGCCGAGGACCGCCCGCACCACCAGCCAGTCGGCGAACAGCGCGCCCGTGCAGTAGTACTTCTCCCCGCTGAGCACCCAGCCGCCGGCGCCGTCGGGCACCAGGGCCGTGCTGTCGTCGGTGACGGTGGCCCCGGACCGCTCGGTCTGCGCGTTGGCGAACCGCCGGCCGGCCAGGGCCTCGGCGAACCAGCGCGCGCACTGCGCCGGGGTGCCCTGCCGGCGCAGCGCGTCCAGGAACACGAAGTGGCTCTGCGGGATCTGCGCGACGCTGCCGTCGGCGGTGCCCAGCAGCCGCACCACCTCGGCGAGCGTCGCCACCGAGACCCCGGCCCCGCCGTGCTCGCGCGGCACCGTGATGCCCAGCAGCCCGGACGCCGACAGCCGGTCCAGCTCGTCGGCGGGCAGCCGGCGCAGGCGGTCGCGATCGTCGGCCTGGCCGGCCAGCACCGTCGCCATCTCCTGCGCGACCTGCAGCGCCTCGCCGTCCGAGGCGATCACGTGGGCCATCGGGTCCTCCGGGTGGTCGGGGCTGCCCATGATGCCGATCGCGCGCCGTGTCCCCGTCGGCAGGGCAGGTCAGCCGGGCGGCACCAGGGCCGCGAAGACGACGACGTTGTCCCGGTAGTCGCCGGCGTCCTCGTCGAAGGCGCCGCCGCAGGTGATCAGCCGCAGGTCCGCACCGGCCGTGTCGCCGTACACCGCCTCGGTCGGGAACGCCGACTTCGGGTGTGTCTCGACCCGGTCCACCCGGAACACCAGCTGGCTGCCGTCGGCCCGGTCCACCACCACCTCGTCCCCGGCGACGAGCTCGGCGAGCCCGGCGAACGCCCCGGGGTCGCCGGCCCAGTCGACGTGCCCGGCCAGCACCGCGGGACCCTGCTCGCCCGGAGTCGGACCGCCCTCGAACCAGCCCACCGGGTCGCCGTCCGGGGGCAGCTGCATCGTGCCGTCGGCGGCCAGGCCGAGCCGGACGACGTCGGCCCGCAGGCCGAGCGCCGGCACCTGCACGCGCACCGGCACGCTGGCGGCCGGCCCGGCCGGTGGCGCGGGCGGCGGCGCGACGGCGTCGTCCGGGGTGACGGGCAGGTCCAGGGCCAGCTGCGGCACGTGCACCGCGGCGGTGGCCCCCGCCGGGGACACCGCCACCGGCCGGTCCAGCCGGGTGGGGTGGTCGGCCCCGGTGGGCAGCACCAGGGCGGTGGACCCGAGCACGGTGAGCAGCACCGACAGCCCGGCCCAGGCGCGGGCCGGGCTCGGGCGCACCGCCCGCGGCGCGCGGTGCCGGCTGCCCGGGGCGGTCGTGCCGCGGGCCGGGCCGGACGGGCGGCGCGGCGGCGGTGGCGGGTAGCTGCCCTCGATCCGGCGGGGCGGGCGCAGCTCGGCCACCGTCACCACCTCGGTGCGGTGCGCGTCGCGCTGGTGCAGTGCACGGCGGACCGGCCGGGCCGCGGCCCGGCCGGCGGTCGTCGAACCCCGTGGCACGCCGGTGGTCAGGCCGGGCCGCGGCGGGCGGTGCGGGACGCCGCGACCGCGGCCGCGGCGGCACCGGTGAACGCCACCCCGGCGACCAGGTGGGTCAGCGACCCGCCTCCGGCGGCGCTGCCGTCGCCGGCGGCCACGCCACCCACCGGGCGCACCGCCACCTGCGAGGTGCCCGGGACCGTCTGCGCGGTGCCCGGGACCGTCTGCGGGGTGCCCGGGTAGATCGCGTTCTCGCAGGCCACGCCGTTGTCGTTCGCGTCGAGCCGGTTCGGGTCGCTCGGGTCGGCGGCCAGCGCCGCCTGCGCTGCCGCCTGGGTCGGGAAGTCACCGCAGTCCAGCTCGGCGGCCGACGCGGAGCCCGCCAGGGGCACCGACAGACCGGCCACCAGGACGACGACGGCAGCGGGCTTCCGCAGACGCATGGGTTCTCCTCCGGGGGACGTGGGACCAGCCCGGGGAACCTAGCCACGGACCGGGCAGCGGCGCACCGGGTCGGCGGCGAGTCGTGAGGTGCCTGTGACCTGGCCCCGGTGCGTCGCCCCGCGACACGCCCTGTCCGCGGACCGGTGACGGTGGGACGCTGACCCGGTCACCGGCGCCCGGGCCGGACCAGGAGGTGGGTACGTGGTGCGCGACGACGGCCGGCACGTGCCGGACCTCACCGGTCCTGCCGCGGAACTGGTGCGCCTGGTCGACGGCGTGCGGGACGAGCAGCTCGGCGCCCCCACGCCCTGCGCGGCCACGTCGGTGGCCGGGCTGCTGGACCACCTGCTCGGCCTGACCCACGCCTTCCGTCTCGCCGCCGCGGGGCAGCCCATGCCCGGGCCGGCGCACGGCTCCGCGGCGGCGCTGCCGGCGATCTGGCGGGCGCTGCTGCCGCACCAGCTGGACGTGCTGGCGCAGGCCTGGGCGGCGCCGGAGGCCTGGCTGGACAGCGGGCACCCCGGCCACGCGCCGCTGCCCGCCGGCGTGCTGGGGCTCATCGCGCTGGACGAGCTGGTGGTGCACGGCTGGGACCTGGCCGTGGCGACCGGGCAGGAGCACCGCCCGGACCCGGTCGCCACCCAGCTGTGCCTGGCGTTCCTGGTCGACTACGAGAGCGCGGCGCCCGACGCGTTCGCCGCGATGTTCGGCCCGCGGGTGCCGGTGCCCGGTGACGCGCCGGGGTTCCGCCGGCTGCTCGGCCAGACCGGTCGCGACCCGGACTGGTCACCACCGGGCTGACCCGTCACGGGGTGGGCATGCCGCCGTTGACGTTGAGGGTCTCGCCGGTCACGTAGCTCGACTCGGGTGAGGCCAGGTAGACGTAGGCGCCGGCCAGCTCGGCGGGCTGCCCGGCCCGGCCGAGCGGGGTCTCCGCGCCGAACTCCGGCAGCTTCTCGGTGGGCTGCCCGCCGGAGGCCTGCAGCGGCGTCCAGAACGGCCCGGGGGCGACGACGTTGACCCGGATGCCCTTCGGGGCAAGCTGCTGGGCCAGTGCCTTGCTCATCGTGTTGATCGTGGCCTTGGTGCTGGCGTAGTCGACCAGGCCGGGGGAGGGCTGGTAGGCCTGGATCGAGCTGGTGTTGACGATCGTGGCGCCGGCCGGCAGGTGCGGCAGCGCCTCCTGGACGATCCAGAACAGCGCGTACACGTTGGTCCGGAAGGTCCGGTCGAACTGCTCGGTGGTGACGTCGGCCAGGTCCTCGACGTACTGCTGCTCGCCGGCGATGTTCGCCACCAGGTCCAGCCCGCCCAGCTCCTCGACGGCCCGGCGCACCAGGCCGCGTGCCTCCTCCTCCACGGAGATGTCGGCCGGGGCGAGCACCGCCTTCCGGCCGGCCTGCTCGACGAGGCGGGCCACCTCCTCGGCGTCGGACTGCTCGCTGGGCAGGTAGTTCAGGACGACGTCGGCGCCCTCGCGGGCGTAGGCGATCGCGGTGGCCCGGCCGATGCCGGAGTCGGCGCCGGTGACCAGTGCCTTGCGCCCGGTCAGCTTGCCGGTGCCGCGGTAGCTGTCCTCGCCGTGGTCGGCGCCCGGCCGCAGCTCGCTCTCCAGGCCGGGGGCGTCCTGGCTCTGCTCGGGGTAGCCGCCGCCCGGGTACCGGGTGACGGGGTCGGTGAGCTGGTCGGTCACGGTGTGCTCCCTGGGGGCTCGTCGGTGGGGGCGCCGCCCGCTGCCCGGGCACGCCGGTCCCTGCGGTGCCCGCTCGGGCGGCGGCCCACGCACGGGCCCGCCCGGTTCGCAGGCCGCGCCCGCGCACGACGGGCCGGGATGGACGAGGATCACCAGGGAACGCACAGCCTGGTGCGCGACGAGGAGGACCCCCTGTGGCCGGTGGACTGGTAGCCCTGTTCGACGACATCGCGGTGATCGCACGCGCCGCGGCGGCCTCGGTCGACGACATCGGGGCAGCGGCCGGGCGGGCCAGCGCCAAGGCCGCCGGGGTCGTGGTCGACGACGCCGCGGTCACCCCGCAGTACGTGCGCGGCCTGGCCGCCGAGCGCGAGCTGCCGATCATCCGGCGCATCGCGCTGGGCTCGCTGCGCAACAAGCTGCTGATCATCCTGCCCGCGGTGCTGCTGCTCAGCCAGTTCGTACCGGTCCTGCTGACCCCGATCCTGATGCTCGGCGGCACCTACCTCTGCTACGAGGGTGCGGAGAAGGTGTGGGCGAAGATCAGCGGCCACGACCACGGCCACGGCGCGGGCGAGGAGGAGATGCCCGACGAGGACACCGTGGTGTCCGGGGCGGTGCGCACCGACTTCATCCTGTCCGCCGAGATCATGGTCATCTCGCTGAACGAGGTGGTCGACCAGCCGTTCGTCTCCCGCGCGGTGATCCTGGCCGTCGTCGCGGTGGCGATCACCGTGCTGGTCTACGGCTTCGTCGGCCTCATCGTGAAGATGGACGACGTCGGCCTGAAGCTGGCCGAGCGCCCGGGCAAGGCCGTGGCGGGACTGGGCCGCGGGCTGGTCAAGGCGATGCCCCGGCTGCTGGCCGTGCTCACCGTGGTCGGCACCGCCGCGATGCTCTGGGTCGGCGGCCACATCCTGCTGGTCGGCTCGGACGAGCTGGGGCTGCACGTGCTCTACGACGTCGTGCACCACCTGGAGGACGCCGCGGGCGAGGCCGCCGGCGCGATCGGCGGCGTGGTGACCTGGCTGGTCAACACGTTCGCCAGTGCGCTGCTCGGGCTCGTCGTCGGCGCCCTGGTCGTGGCGGTGGTGACCGCGGTGTCCCGCGCCCGGTCGACGGGCGAGCCCGCCGCGCACTGACCGGCGCCGCCGGTGATCGGCGGCGTGCGCTCAACATGTGGCTGCTGTGGCCGAAGACGACTGCAGAGCCCACGGCGTCGCGTGGGTCGGGCGGAGCGCGGAGGTGCTGGGCGTGCAACTGGTCCTGGACGTCGACACCGCCCTCTGGCCCGACCGCTGCCTCACCGACGGCCGGCTGGTGGTGCTGCGGCAGCCCGAGCCGGCCGGCCCGGAGCCGACCTGGCTGCAGCGCCGCGGACGCACCTGGCGCCGGCTGCAGCGCAACGAGCAGTGGGCGGTCGCGATGGTCAGCGCCACGGTGGCGACCTCGCCGCTGTCCACGGTGTCCGACGACGCGCAGGCACTGGGCGTGCTGGGCGTGCTCGCCGCCGGCGTGGTGCTGCTCTGGCGGTCCCGGGAGCCCGGCCGTCCCGCCGTGCGGGCGCAGTCGGCGGAGGCGCGGCTCGCCGCCTCAGGCACCCCGGAGGCACGGGTGGCCGCGGCGGCGACCCGCGCCTGGGGCGAGACCATCCGGGAGCACTCCTGGCGCTCGCCGGTCCTCGCCGCCACCCGGGGCTCCTTCGACGGCCGCGCCGAGGTCGACCAGGTCGTGGAGCTGGCGTTGCGGGTGCACGCGGCCCGGCTCGCCCTGGGCCGGCGGCCCACCGGCCCGGCCGGGCAGGTCCACGACGAGCAGGTGGCCGCGCTGGACCGGGCCGCCGGCCGGCTCGGTGCCCGCGCCGACGCGCTGATCCGTTACCGCGACCAGGCGGCGGCGCTCTCGGTCGAGCTGCGCCACCTGCGCGACCTGGAGCGGATGGAGCGCACCGCCCTCGTCGTCGACGGGTTGACCATCGAGACGGCGTCCGGCGCCGGTCGCCCCGACCCCGGCGTCGTCCGGGTCACCGCGGAGATCGAGGGCGTGCGCAGCGCGATGGCCGAGCTGGTCGCCGACATGAGCCGCACCCGCGAGCCCCTGCTGCACGACCCGACCCGCTGGACCGCGCCCTGAGGGTGTGATCCCGGAGAGGACGCCCCCGCGTCGCCCCCGAGACGCACGCCGTTCACCTGCGCGTCCGCTGGACCGGTGAGGGTCCACCCCCGTGCCCCTGACCGCGTCGCGCCGTCCCACGTCCGTCTGCCTGGCCCTCGCCGCCGCCCTGGTCGGCGGGGGGTTGATCGGTGCACCAGCCGCCACGGCGAAGCCGGCGCCCGCCCCGGCCCCCGGCGCCGCGGACGCGGTGTTCTCCCGCGCCGCCACCTACCCGGTGTTCCAGAACTCCGGGCTCGGGCCGGACGCCGAGGCGGTCGCCGAGATCTCCGCGGCCACCCCGGACGGCAGGACCGTCGTCTACACCGACGCCGCCAACGGCCTGGTCGGGTTCCTGGACATCACCGACCCGTCCGCCCCGGTCGGCCGCGGGGTGCTGGACGTGGGCGGCGAGCCGACGTCGGTGGCGATCCGCGGCGGACAGCTGCTCGTGCTGGTCGACGACTCCGACGGTGAGTTCGACGCGCCGTCGGGCCGGCTGGTCGTGGTCGACCTGGCCACCCGCGCGGTGCAGCGCACCATCGCCCTCGGCGGCCAGCCGGACTCGGTGACGCTGACGCGCGACGGCTCGCTGGCCGCGATCGTGATCGAGAACCAGCGCGACGAGGAGGTCACCGTCGACGGCGTCGAGGGCGGGCTGCCGCAGACCCCGCCCGGCACGCTGGTGCTCGTCGACCTCACCGGCCCGGTCGCGCAGTGGGCTCCCGCCGTCGTGGACCTGGTGCCCGCGCTCACCGCGATCGGCGCCTACGGCGCCACCGACCCCGAGCCCGAGTACGTCGCCTTCGGCCCCGACGGCCGGCTCGCGCTCACGCTGCAGGAGAACAACGCCGTCGCCCTCGTCGACGTCGACCGCTCGGCGCTGGCCGCCAGCCGGGTCACCGCGTTCAGCGCGGGCACCTCGACCGTCCAGGGCGTCGACGTGGTCGAGGACGGCACGATCGACCCGACCGGCTCGACCGGTGAGCTGCCCCGCGAGCCCGACTCGATCGCCTGGGTGGGCGAGGGCCTGGTGGCCACCGCGAACGAGGGCGACCTGTTCGGCGGCACCCGCGGCTGGACGGTGTTCTCCACCGAGCCCGGCAGCGTCGGCGACGTCGTCTACGACTCGGGCAACTCCCTGGAGCAGCTCGCCGTCGAGCTGGGGCTGTACCCGGAGAGCCGGTCGGAGAACAAGGGCGTGGAGCCCGAGGGGCTGACCTTCGGCACCTACGACGGCGTGCCGTACGCGTTCGTGGGCAGCGAGCGCGGGAACTTCGTGGCCGTCTACGACATGACCGACCCGACCGAACCGGCGTACGTGCAGACGCTGCCCACCACCAACGGCCCGGAGGGTCTGCTGCCCATCCCGTCCCGCGGGCTGTTCGTCGTCTCCAGCGAGACCGACGTGCCCGAGGACGACGTCCGGGCCACCGTGGGCGTCTACTCCACCGCGCCCGGCCCGGTGTTCCCGACCATCGCCTCGGTCGAGCAGGACGGCACGCCGATCGCGTGGGGCGCACTGTCCGGGCTGTCCGCCGACCCGAAGGCACCCGGCCTGCTGTACGCGGTGAGCGACAGCTACTACTCCCCGGCCGAGATCCAGACCATCGACACCACCACGACGCCGGCCACCGTGGTCGACGCCCTCGAGGTCACCGACACCGCGCCGTACGACCTGGACCTGGAGGGCATCGCCGCGCGGCGGGCCGGTGGCTGGTGGGTGGTGTCCGAGGGTGACGGCGAGGAGCGTCCGAACGAGCTGCTCCGGCTGGACCGGTCCGGTGCCGTGGTCGAGCGGGTGGCCCTGCCGGCCGAGATCGCCGCGGGCGTGGCCGCCAACGGCCTGGAGGGCGTGGCGATCGACGCCGGGCCGGGCCGGGAGACCGTGTGGGTCGCGCTGCAGGTGCCGGTGACCGGCGACCCGTCCGGCGTCACCCGGTTCGGCCGGTACGACACCGTGAAGGGCACCTGGACCTGGGTCGGCTACCGGCTGGAGCCGACGCCGGCCGGGGCGCGCGAGTTCGTCTCCGAACTGGTCGCGGTGGACGCCGACACCCTCGCCGTCGTCGAGCGGGACAACCGGCCCGGTGTGTTCGCCGAGGTCAAGCGGGTCTACACCGTCGAGCTGGCCGGGGTGACCCCGGTGCCCACCGGCGCGCCGCTGCCGATCGCGCCCAAGACGCTGGCCGTCGACCTGCTGCCGCTGCTGCAGGCCGGCAACGGCTGGGTGCAGGAGAAGGTGGAGGGCCTCACCGTCGGCGGCGACGGCCGGGTGTACGCGGTCACCGACAACGACGGCGTGGAGGACGCGACCGGGGAGACGGTGTTCCTGCGGCTGGGTGCTGCCCGCGACGTCTTCCCCGGCACCGGGAAGCCCGGGGGGAAGCGCTGACCGGGCGGGTCAGCCCCGGCCCAGCCCGGCGTCGCGGGCGGTGACGATCGCCTGACCGCGGTCGGTCACGCCCAGCTTGGCGAAGACCGAGGTGAGGTAGTTGGCCACCGTCTTGGGCGACAGGTGCAGGCGCTCGGCGATCACGGGGTTGCCGAGACCGGCCGCGACCAGGTCGAGGATCTCCCGCTCCCGGGCGGCCAGCTGCGGGAACGGGGCCGCGACGGGGGTCAGTGCCCGGGGGCGCACCGTGCGGCCGAGGACCAGCTGGCCGTCGTGCACCGACCGCACCGCGCGGGTGATCTCGTCCTGGCCGGCGCCCTTCACCAGGTAGCCGTCCACGCCGCCGGCCACGGCCTGGGCGACGGTCTCGGCGTCGTCGTCCATGGTGAGCAGCAGGACCCGGGTCTCCGGGCCGGCCGCGCGCAGCCGGGGCAGCGCGGCCAGGCCGGTGCCGCCGGGCATGTGCACGTCCAGCAGCAGCACGTCGGGGCGCAGCAGGGTGACCTCCCGCAGGGCGCCCTCGGCGTCGGCGGCCTCCCCGACGACGTCGATGTCGGCCACCGTGCCGAACAGCGCGCGCAGCCCGTCCCGGACGATCGGGTGGTCGTCGACCACGACCACGCGGATCGGCGGGCTCACCGCAGCGCCAGCGGCAGCCAGGCGGTGACCACGCCGCCGGAGGGCGACGCGGCGGCCGAGAACCCGCCGCCGAGCTGCTCGGTGCGCTCCCGCATCGACACCAGCCCCACGCCGGGCACCCACGCCGGGCCGGCCGGGCCGTCGTCGCACACCTCCAGGTGCAGCGAGTCGTCCTCCACCCACAGCCGGGCGCGGGCGGTGCCGGCGCCGCTGTGCCGCAGCACGTTGGCCAGCGCCTCGGTGACGATCCGGTAGGCGGCGACCTCGACCGGGGCGGGCAGCCGCGGCAGGTCGGCGGGCAGCTCCAGGGCCAGCCGCGGCCCGTCCGGCCGGGCGGCGAGCCGGTCCACGTGGCCCTCCAGCGCTGGCCGCAGGCCGAGCCGGTCCAGCGCCGGTGGCCGCAGCCCGTAGACCAGCCGCCGGACGTCGTCCACCGCGGTGCGGGTCTGGCTGCTGACGTCGGCCATCAGCACGGCGGCCCGGGCGGGCTCGGTGCCCACCAGGTTGCCGGCCGCCTCCGCCTTGAGCACCACCCCGGTGAGCGCGGGGCCCAGGCCGTCGTGCAGGTCGCGGTGGATGCGGGTGCGCTCCTCCTCCAGTGCGGTGATGGTGCGTTCCCGCGAGCTCTGCAGCTCCTCGGTGAGCACCACGGCGTGCACCGCGGGGCCGGCCTGCCGCACCAGGTCGGCGAGCAGCTCGTGCCGGGGCCCGCCCAGCCCGCGCGGCCGGGCGTCCGCGGCGACCACCAGGGCACCCACGACGGCACCGGAGTCGGTCAGCGGGTACTCCGCCGTGGGCCCGGTGGGCGTGCCCAGCTCCACGGTGCGCAGCGGCTGGTCGCCGGGGCGCCCGGCCCGCACCTGCACGTAGGGCAGCTTGAGGGCGTCGGCGACCGTGGTGGCGATCGCGGGCAGCACCTGCTCCGGCGACAGCGACGACTGCAGCCGGCGGCCCAGGTCGGACAGCGCGCCGTACGGGTCGGCGCCGGAGCCGAACAGCCACCGGTCCACCGCCCGCTGCAGCACCGCCCGCACCGGGGCGAACCCGACCGCGACCACGGCGGTGGCCAGCACCTGGGCGGCCCCGGCGCTGCCGAGCACTCCGGCCATTCCCTGCACGACGGCCAGGTGGGTGAGCAGCAGCGTGGCGGTGAGCGCCAGGTACACCAGCGTGCGGTTGACCACCACGGTGATGCCGTACAGCCGGTGCCGCAGCACGGCGGCGGTCATGGCCAGCGGCACGAGCGGGACGACCAGCGGCACCAGCGGCGGGGGCACGTCCGCGGCCGAGCTGGGCACCGCGACGACCAGGGCGACCACCACCGCCCAGACCAGCCACAGCACCTGCAGCCGCTCCTCGCCGGGCCGGCGCACCAGCCGCACCACCGGCGCCAGCAGCGACGCCAGGATGCTGGCGCCGGCCAGCGAGGCGATCGACACCGCGGTGCGCACCCAGCGGGGCACGTCGTCCACCAGCGGGCCGTCGTCGGCCAGGCCGAGGCCGGTCATCAGCACCGGGTCCAGCGCCCAGCCGACGCTGAAGCCGACGCCGGCGACGACGGTCAGCACCGCGACCGGCGTCCAGGCGCGGTTCAGCGGGCGGCCGGTCGGGAACAGCTGCACGGCCAGCGGCACCAGCAGCGCGATCGCCGGCATCCACACCACCAGGTGGACGGCGGCCAGCGCGCGGGTGCCCGCGCCGTCCAGGCCGGCGTCCAGCCGCTGGTACAGCCAGGTGCCGGTCGCGGTGGCGACCAGGTACAGGGTGCCGGCGCCGAGCATCAGCCAGCCGACGACGCTGCGCCGCACCCGCAGGGTGATCAGCGCCCCACCGACGGCGAAGCCGGTGCCGATCGCGGCGTTGCCGATCAGGTAGTCCTCGGTCAGCCGCGCCAGCGGCACCTGCCGCACCAGCCAGGTGCCCACCGAGCCCAGCAGCAGGACGACGTCGAGCCCGGCCACCGCGGCGGCGGCCACCGGCGCGCGCCGGTGCGCTCGCGTGTCGTCGTCATCGGGGGTCGGGTGGGGCACGCCGTCATCGTGGCCGACCGCGACCGCCCGTGGCAGGGATCTGTTCCCGGTCCGGCGGGAAGACCCTCCCGTCGGGCCGGGAGCGCGGTCCCTGCCGGTGGCGCCGCCGGCTGTCCAGGCTCGGCGGTGTCGGCACGAGGCCGGCACCGCCCGAGGAGGACGCCATGACCGACCCCCACACCGCCCGACCGGCCCTCGACCCCGGGTGGGTCGGGGTGGGGGCCGGGCTGCTCTACGCGGCGATGGTCTGCTGGGAGCGGATCGGGGACTTCCGGCTCGGCGACCCCGGTGCGCACGTGGCCGTGGAGCAGACGCTGATCGTGCTGGCGATGCTCGGGCACGCGGTGCTCGCGGTCGGCCTGTACCGCGACCGCCCGGGGGGCGACGGCCCGGTCGCCCGGGTGTGGCCGCTGTTCCTCGCCGCCGGCTGGGTGCTGCTGGCCGCGGCGGTGCCGGTGGAGGCGCTCACGTCGGTGGCCGCGGAGGAGAACCCGCTGAACCCGGCCGGTGGGCTGGCCCAGCAGCTGGGCCTGCTCGGCCTGGGTGTCACGGTGCTGACCGCCCGCCGGTGGACCGGCTGGCGTCGCTGGTTCCCGCTGCCGTTCGCACTGGCGACGGTGCTGGTCGTGGTGGTCGCGGTGGTCACGGACGCCTGGCCGGCCGCGGTGCTGGAGGTGGCCGCGGCGCTGGGGTACAGCGTGCTGGGCTGGGCGCTGGTCACCGGCCGGCGCAGCCGCACCGCCGTCCCGGTGGGCTGAGCCGGACCCGGCACGGAGCCGGACCCGGCACGGAGCCGGACCCGGCACGGAGCGGGACCCGGCACGGAGCCCGACCCGGCGCGGAGCTGGGGTCGGCCGGGGCTGGGGCCGGCCGGGGTGGGTGGTCCGGTCAGGCGCTGAGCCGGCCGGGCAGGCTGCCGCCGGGGCCGAACCAGATCTCACCGGTCGCGGTGCCGCAGCAGACCGCGCAGTCGTGCTCCGGGGCGTCGTGCTCGGCGGGCGGGGAGCCGTCCGGGTCGGCGGTGCCGAGGTCGCGGATCCAGCTCTCCAGGGCGTCGTCGGCGGCGGGGTCGTCCCCGTGCGAGCCGAATCGGGTTCTCACGCACGTCCTCCTCGGCAGTCACCGGCCCGGTCGTGACCGAGCCGGGACACCGGTTCTCGGTGCTGGCCCCGAGGTCCGGTAGGTGGCTGCGCCGATGGCAGCGCCGGCGCGGCGGAGCAGCGTTCGGACCACCCCACCACCTCGTCTGGAGGCACCCGTGATCGCCGTCGTCCCCGGTCTGCTGCTGGGGCTGTCGCTCATCGTGGCGATCGGCGCGCAGAACCTGTTCGTGCTGCGGCAGGGGCTGCGGCGCGAGCACGTGGGCGCCGTCGTCGTGCTGTGTTCGGTGTCGGACCTCGCGCTGATCTCCGCCGGGGTGGTGGGGTCCGGCACGGTGATCGCAGGCGCGCCGTGGCTGGTCACCGTGCTGCGGGTGGGCGGGGCCTGCTTCCTGTTCGGGTGCGCGGTGCTGGCGCTGCGGCGGGTGGCCCGGCCGGTGCCGGTGGCGTCGGTGGCGGCGGGCGGGGGCGCGAGCCGGTGGTCGGTGCTCGGCACCGGCCTGGCGGTGACGTGGCTGAACCCGCACGCCTACCTGGACACCGTGCTGGTGCTGGGCGGCGTGGCCGTGGCGCACGGTGAGCAGCGCTGGCCCTTCGCAGCGGGCGCGGTGCTGGCCAGCGTCGTCTGGTTCACCGCGCTGGGCTTCGGAGCGCGGGTGCTGCTGCCGCTGTTCAGCCGCCCGGCGGCCTGGCGCGTGCTGGACCTGGTGACGGCGGTGCTGCTGACCGGGATCGCGGCCTCGCTGCTGGTCGGCTGACCCGGCGGACCGCCGGCGTCGCGGCGTCGGATAGACAGTGCACATGACGGAGCTGACGACGGCATCGGGCACCTCATGGCTCTCCCGGGAGGAGATGGACTCCGCCCGCGAGCGCCTGCCCATCCTCTACGTGGACGCGGTGCCGGTGCGGGTCGACGACCACGGCACGGTGTCGGCGATCGGGCTGCTGCTGCGGGTCGGCGGGGACGGGCAGATCAAGCGGTCGCTGGTCAGCGGGCGGGTGCTCTACCACGAGCGGGTGCGGGCGGCGCTGCTGCGGCACCTGGAGAAGGACCTCGGCCCGCTGGCGCTGCCCCGGGTGCCGCCGGCGCCGCAGCCGTTCACCATCGCCGAGTACTTCCCGACCCCGGGCGTCACGCCGTTCCACGACCCGCGCCAGCACGCGGTGTCGCTGGCCTACGTCGTGCCGGTGGAGGGCGACTGCGCACCGCAGCAGGACGCGCTGGAGCTCACCTGGTTCTCCCCGCTGGAGGTGCGCGAGCCCACGGTGCTCGCCGAGCTGGCCAACGGGCAGAGCCACCTGCTGCTGCAGGCCCTGGCCCACCTGGGGGTCTGAGCCGACCCGGTGGCCGGGGCCCTGCTCAGCGGACGACGCGGAACCACATCGCGGTGGAGTGGGTCAGCTCGGTGAGCCGGGTCCGCTCGAGCTGCACCTGCTGGCCCCCGGGGTGGCTGAACAGCCGGGTGCCGTCGCCGAGCAGCACCGGCAGCACGAACAGTCGAACCGGCAAGACGTACGACCTCGCGGTACGTGTCCGGCACGATCGCTGCGGTGCTCGCGGCGATGTGGCCGCAGACCGAGACGACCAGGTCGACCGCGGCGGTGAGTGCACGCTCGGTGGCCAGGCGGACGACGACGTCGGCGCGCAGCCGGTGGCCGTCGACATCTGCGATCACCTGCAGGGCGTCGACCAGCTCCTGCAGTGCAGCCAGCCGGGCGTGCACCACACCGGTGTCCAGCCTGCGCGGCGTCACAGACCAGCCATCCGGCGAAGGTCCAGGTCGCGAAGCCATGCCGTCTCGTAGAACTCGAGCGCCGCGGCCATCTGCGTCGTCGCGAACAAGCCGGGTCGCGCCTCGTACAGCGGTTGGGCCCCGACGAGGCCCGCGAAGCGTGCGGTGGGACCCGCGCCGTCCAGGACGAGCACGTCGACGGCATCGCTGCCGGTGAGGTCGGCGAGTGCTCCGTGCAGCGCGAGCAGGGTCCTACTGCCGTGGGGCAACGAGACGGCGACGTCGATGTCCCTGGCTAGCACGGCGTCCCGCAAGGCGCTGCCGAAGACGGTGACGAGCTCGGCTCGGCAGTCCCGTGCCAGGTCGGCCAGGCTGCCGTCATCCGCCGCAGCCGTCAGCCGGGCGAGGGCCACCGCTACGGACACGGACCGCAGCCTACGGTCGCCCGGCCCTCGGTGGTCGTCGCCTCGCTGTCAGTCGTAGGGGTCGGTGAGGACGGCTCGGGCTTGCAGGACGGTGAAGGTGGTCGGTGGTCCGTCGGTGGTGGTGGTGCCGGGGACGTCGGCGGGGGCGCCGGCGTCGACGGTGTAGGTGCCGCCCCAGGTGGTGGTGAGGGAGGCGGTGTAGGTGCCGGCGCGGTAGTCGTGGGTGACGGTCTGGTCGGGGTAGGGCGCGCCGGGGTCGGTGCTGGTGAGGTCGGTGCCGTCGCCGGTGTGCCAGGTGTAGGTGCGGGCGGTGGCGAGGATGGTGACGGTGAAGCCGCGGATGTCCACGGTGTAGGTCTGGGTGGCGGGGTCGGTGGTGTAGAAGATGACCGGGAGTCCGACGAGGGCGTTGCCGGGTGGCTGCTGCTGGGCGGTGAGCTCCGGTAGGGGGAGTTCCTGGAAGTAGCGGAACACCTCGTCGGGGGACGGTGGTGGGTTGAGGTCGGTGACGTCGATACAGCCTTGGCCGTCGCCGATCCAAGGGCCGTACGGCGTACCGGGGGCTCCGCCGTCGGGTGGCAGGGTGCCGTCGACGGGTGTGCCGTCGGCCTGGGCCAGTCGCTGGCGCTGCACGACGTAGTAGACGACGACGCGGTCGGGGACGTCCGGGCAGTCGACGAAGTCCGCCGGCGTGCACGCGCCCACCGTCTCGTCGCGGATCTGGCAGGGCGACGCCAACCGCCAGCGGTAGAGGGCCGGGCCAGGAGAGCGACTGTTGCTGGCACGGCGCATGCCGTCGCTGGCGGGCGTGACGTCTTCCGCTGAGAGGTAGATGCTGCCGCCCGTGACCCGCTTCTTGAGGCAGTCGAAATTGGGACATGGCAACTGTGGAACCGCCTGCGCCGTCGCGGGATCCGATGCTGCAAGAGCAAGCATCAACGTGGCAACGACAAGCAGCCGCCTCATCCGATGTCCAGCTGCTGCATGATCCAGGTGGATCGGGCAGAGTCCCACGCGAGGATGGCGCCGCTGCTCGGGTTGTTGGAGCCTGCGTACGACATTCCGTCGATCACGTTCCCGGCGGAATCGACGATGTCCAGAGGCGCCTGGTCCACTGAGAACGCAACATCGGCAGTGGCGCCATTCACCGCCGGATCGGACATCGCGATGACCTCGGTCTCACCGCCTCGAAGGCTCTGGCCCTGAGCCACTGCGCCGTCCATGAAGCTCATCAGTTGGTCACACGAGGTACAGCCTGCGCTGAGCGCCCGCATGTACTGCGTGTCCAACGTCTGCTGCGTGCGGCTGTAGAGCTCGATGTAGTACGTGGTGAAGGCCGCCGCGCCCTCCGGGGTCTGCTCCCGCGCTTCGGCCGGCATCGGGAAGTCGGGTGGTCCGAGGGCGGTGAGCGTGGGTGTCGCCTCGGCGGTGGTCGGTTCCGGCAGGGTCTGGCTGGCCTGCTGCTCGGTGGAGCACCCCGCCAGCAGTGCGATGCCGAGGAGCAGGGTCGCCGCTGCCCGTGCCGTGCCGCGCTGCGTCATCAGGTGCTCTCCCGGTGCTCGGTCTCCGGCCAGTCCTCCGGGCAGGTTACGGACGCCGGCGCTCGGTCCGGGCCGTTCACCTGCAGGCTGTGGACTCACGCCGCCAGGTTCACCCGATCGGGCGCCCTGCCCGCACCCACTCAGCGGAGGGCGGCGTCCGGCCGGTCACGGCCAGTCCGCACGGCCGAGCACGGCGACCGCGGTCCGGCCGTTCCCGACGTGCAGGCTGCAGTCGATACCGACCCCGCCCCGCAGCACCGCCTCGACCGCCGAGGACCAGGCGTGGTCGTCGGGGGAGGGACCGGCCGGACCACGCCGCTCCAGGCACATCGCCAGGTGCAGCTCGTCCGGGTCGACGTCCTCGGACTCGGCGATCATCGTGTGGAGTTCGACGAGGTGCGCGAGCGCGGCCCGGTCCGGCTCGACGGGCAGGTCCTCGAGCGGGATCAGCAGGGGTACGGCGGTGCCGTCGGCGCGCAGCCAGCTGAGGAACAGCGTGCGCCCGGACGGCGGACCGTCCAGCTGCAGCAGCCCCTTTCAGCGCGCGGCGAGCTCGGCGTCGGAGGTGACGGGGGTGGTGGGGTGCGGGAGCGTGGTCATGGTCGAGCACTCTGGCCGAGGAGGCCCGGTCCCCGCTCCGGTTGTCCACAGGCCCGGATCGACCCTCGCGCAGCTCCGGGCCGAGACGACTGTCGCCCTCGTCGAGCTGATCCGGTCTGTGGCGCGGCACCGGGCACGTTCCCGCGGGAACGTCGACGCCACGGTCGCCCGTGCCGCGGGTCAGCCCGTCGTCCGGCGCCCGGCCCGCGCGGCGAAGGCGTCCAGGGCGTCCAGCACCTCACAGGACTGCCACCTGCGGTCCCGCCGTCGGCCGGTGAACTCGGTCAGCACCCCGGCCGTCACGAGCGGCTCGATCACCCGGACGGCGTTCTGCGCGGGGATGCCCACCTCCCGGGCGATCGTGGCGGCGCCCAGCACGGGCTGCCGCACGAGCAGGTCGGCCACCCGCCAGGCGCCGGCACCGGAGCGGGCGCGCACGGCGGCGTCCCAGCCGGCCCGGATCGTGCGCAGCTCCTCGACGAGGCGCGCCGCGTTCGTGATGGCCGTGAGCGTCCCCTGCGTGAAACTGTCCACGATCGGTGTCAGGTCGCCGGCGCGGTAGGCGGTGAGGGCGGCGAAGTCCCCGTCGACGTCGGCGAGCAGGCCGGCGGAGACGGGCACGGTGACCGACCGGGTGACCCCGTGATGGCGGAGCAGGGCGTGTGCCAGTGCTCGGCCGGTGCGCCAGCGCCGGCGATGGCCGGCTCCACCTCGCGCAGCAGGGCGTCGTGCATCGCGAGGACGGAGTCGGCGGTCGGGGCGTCGGACAGCGCGAGCGCGGCCTGCATGGCGCGCACGTTCCCGACGACCGACCCGGCGTTCCGGGTGGACGGCGCGCCCAGCTCGGCGACGGCGATGGCCTTGGCGCCCGAGGTCAGCCGCTCGATCCGGGACGACGACGCGGACTCCGTGCGCAGCAGGATGGACCCGAAAGCGGCGAGGTCCGTGCCGATCCGGCTGTCGAAGCGGGCGATCTCGGCGACGGCCTCGTCCGCGGCCCGGGCGGTCGCGAGGTCCAGGGCGGGTGCAGCCGCGAGACATCCGGGACGACGGCAGCCCGGTAGGGCCCACGTGCCGCAGCCGGACGGCGCATGGCACGACGTCGTCGGGCAGGCTGGGGCGCCAGGGCACGCCGCGGCCACCGATCGACGGCCACACCGCGCCTTCTGCGATCACCGGACGAGCTCATCCGCACTTGTCCGGTGATGTGCGAAGTACGGCCGCCGGTGTCCGCACATCGGGTGGGCAGCGTGGTGCCGTGACGATCGACGGCAGCCGGACCAGGCCGCGATCCAGGCGTCGTCGACGTCGACCCGCCGCCCGGCCGGCGCCCGATGCACTCTCAGCTCAGCGGGTCGTCACGTGCAGTCCTGTGCGAGGCGCGTCGGCCCGGCGGCACCAGCTCGGCCACCGCCGCGCACCCAGGGAGCGGTGTCAGCGGTGTGCGCATCGCACGGTCGGCGGGCCGGTCCCGTGCTCCGGGCCTGTCCGACGACGACCCGGCAGCGGTCAGGCGAGGTCCTCGAGCAGCGTCGTCAGCACCGCCTCCTCGTGCACCGCCACACCTCGCTCGGCCATCGCCGCCTGCAGCCCGGGATCCCAGGGCGTGGCGACGGCGCTGCCGGTCAGTGTCACGCCGACGCCGCGGTCGGGCAGGGCAGCCAGGTAGTCGGCCCGGCCGAGTCGCCACGGTGCCGCGCCGCGGGCCAGCACCCGGGCAGCGATGGCCAGTCCCGGCCAGTCGAAGTCACCGTGGTAGCGGACCCGGGCTCCCGCTGCCAGCAGGCCGTCCAGCAGCAGCGCGCCGGCGGTCGACGGGTTGCCCTGCAGGCACACCAGCGGGCCGGGTGCCCCCCGGTCGGCTGCGGCCTGCACCACCTGCGGGTTCTCGCAGACGTGCACGACGTCGTCGGCGCCGGCCCACGGGGTGGGCGCGGCACACAGCTCCCGCAGCGTCACGTGGGTCGGCAGCCCGAGGTCCGCCCGATCGCGCATCATGCCTGCCCACCGGTCCGCCCCGGGCGGTTGCCACCCCAGGACGAGGACCGTCCCGGACACGTCGTCGGTGCGCACCCCGGCCAGCGACCACGACCGGGTCCGCTCGCCCGCGGTGGTGGGGGCCGGCTCGCCACGCGCCGCCGCCAGTCCCCGCAGGGCGATCACCCCGGCCCGCCGGCCGGGGTCCAGGCCGTGCGCGTCGCCGGCGACGAGGGCAGCCAGCTCCCCGAGGGTCCGTGGGGACGGGTCCGCGAGCACCAGCGCCACGGCGCCTACCGCGATCCGAGCTGCCTCCTGGGACGACGGACCGACCAGCCCGGCTGCGCGCAGCCCCGCCGTCCACTCCGGTGCCCACGGCTCCTCGCTCAGCCCGGCCGCCGCCAGCATCGCCGCCCAGCCGTGCTCGGCTCCCCGCCGCGCGTCGGTGGAGACCTGACGCTCGGCGACCCGGTCGCGCAGCGGACCGAGCAGCCGGGCGGTGACCTCCACCAGCCCGACCGCGGCCGGCGATGCGCGCAGTGCCGCGTCGAGGTCGGCGAGCACCACCTGCCGCCGGCCGGGCAGCACCCGCCGGCCGAGCAGCCCGCCGAGCAGGTCCGCGGCGGTGTCGTCGAGCGCGACGGTGACCGTGCCGACCGGACGCAGCCCGGTGGCCTCCACCCGGCGCCGGACGGCGGACCACACCGGGCCCAGCGCCGGATCGGCCAGCTCCGCCCACAGTGGCTCGCTCACGTGAACACGTGCCGGGTGGTGCCGTCCCAGTGCACCCGGGTGGTGATCGCCGACGTGCCCTCGGCCCGGCGCACCTCGTAGACGTCCAGCGACGGAACGCCGGGCCCGAAGCCCCACAGGGCGTGACCGGTCATCACGAAGTCCAAGTCCAGGCGCACCAGCTGGGTCATCAGCTCACCGATCGTGCGCTCGTCGACCTTCGCGAAGGCGTCGTCGAGCAGGATGAGCCGCAGCGCGCCGTCGTCGGGCAGCCCGGTGAAGAACGCGTCGGCCGCGGCGAACAGGGCCAGGTAGCTGACCACCCGGGTCTCGCCCTGGGACAGGCGGGCACGGCGGCTGATCCGACGCCGTTCCCCGGCACCGGGCCCGAGGATGAACACGTCGACGGTGTGCCAGGACCGGTGGTCCAGCGCCGCGCGCAGCGCGGTGGCGTAGCCCTGCGCGGGGTCGGTGCGCAGCTGTTCCTCCACCCGCGCCCGAAGCAGGTCGGTGAGCTCGGCGTTGGCGTCGGCCGACCGGGCCGAGGCCCGGGTCAGCACCAGCTGCTCGATCCGGGCCGCCGTCCCACCCGCGTCGTCGGCCAGCGGCCAGCGGATCTCCACCCCGATGCCGTGGCTGGTCCGGATGCCCGCCAGCCGCTCGTTCATCAGCTCCACCTGCCGGGTCGACCACAGCAGCTGCTGGCGCAGCTCGTCGGCCACCGAGCCGAGCACGAAGGTGGTGAACACCCGTTGCTCCCGCTCGGTCAGCGCGATCCGACCCAGGTCCCGCCGCCGGACGAGCTCGGCCACGGCAGCCGGGAGGGTGCGCCGTCCGGTGGCCTCGGCGATGGCGACCAGGTTGACCCCGTCGACCACCGACGTCAGCAGGTCGTAGTCGGCGGGGTCGCGCCGCTTGTCCAGCTCGCGCAGCGCCCGCTGGTAGCCGTCGAGGTCCGGCTCGGGCAGTGGATCGGGCAGCCCGGCGAGCAGCACGTCGACGAGCGGGCCGTCGACGGGCACGCTGCCCAGGCCCGCGCTCTCGGCCAACCCGGGCAGGCCCGCGAGGGAGCGCAGCGACTGCTCCGCGGTGTCGGCGGCCGCGCGGGCCGCCGAGGCGGCGTCCTCGGCGGTGCGCGCCTGCGCCTGGGCCTCGATCTGGGTCCGGTAGGTCGCCAGCCGCTGCGCCTCGGCGCCGCGCACGGCCTCGTCGGCCGCGGTGACCGCCTGCTCGGCGGCCCGCAGCTCCGCGCGTGCGGTGTCCGCGTCCAGCCCGGCGGCCAGCTCCGCGGCCGCCAGCGCGGTCGCCGCCTCGTGCCAGACGGCGCGCTCCCGCTCGGCCCCGGCCTCGGCGTTCCTCCGCTCGGCGGCGGCGGCGTCCGCGCGGGCGCCGGCAGCCGCAACACGGCCCAGGGCGCGCATCAGCTCGGCGAGGCCCGCCCCCGCAGCGGTGGCCGCGGCGACGGCCTGCCCGGCACCGTCCCGGGCCGCGGTGAGCACCGGTTCGTCGGCGGTCAGCCCGAGCCGTGCGCAGGCGTCGACGTGCCGCTGCTGGTCGGCGTCCCAGGCCACGCGCACCTCGGCCGCGGCCCGCTCGAGGCGGGAAGCGGCGTCGGACTCCCGGTCCAGTTCCCGCTCCGTGCTGCGTCGGTGGGCGAGGGCGTCGCGCACGTCCCCGCTGCGCGGCGCGGTGGCCACCAGCCGGTCGAGCCCGGCCAGGTCGTCGGCCAGGGCGGTGAGCAGGTCGTCGACCCCGGCGACGGACTCGGCGACCTCCCGCAGCTCCCGCTCGAGGGCGGCCAGCTGCTCGCTGCGGTGCCGTGCCCGAGCGGTGGAGCCGATGTGCCGGGCGTGTGGGACCGCATGCCGGCCGGTGAGCACGCCCAGCCGGAAACTGCCGTCGGGGTGCAGCCAGCAGGTGCCGGACCGGTCGTCCCAGGCGACCCGGGACAGCACCGCGGTCACCTGCTCGACGGTCACACCACTGCCCGGGTCGGGGACGAGCACCTCGGTCAGTGGGCGCCCGGCGAGAGGTCCGGCGGCGTCCACCAGCAGGTCACCCGTCCCGGCGCTGGCCGCACCGTCGGGCGTGAGGACGGCGGTCAGCAGCCCTGATCCGATCAGCGCCGCCTCCACGCCGGCCTGGTCGTCCGGCCCGGTTCCGGCCGCGAAGTCGACGACCCGCCACAGCGCGACCCCGTTCGGTGCGCCGACCCACCCGGGCCGGTCGGGCTCGGGGTCCTTCTCGGCCAGCAGGTCCGCTCGCCGGAGGGCCAGCTCGTCGGCGCGGCGCTCCAGCCCGGCGCGCTGCTGGCGCAGCTCGGTGCGCGTGGTGAGCAGGCGCTCGGTGGCACCGCGCGCTGCGTCCGCGGCTGCCCGGTCCAGACCGTCGAGGGCGGAACCGTCCACTTCCTCGTCGGGTGCGGGCTGGGCGAGCCAGCTGCCGACGGCGGTCGCGTCCCAGTCGACGCCGTCGAGGTGCAGCGTCGTCTCCGGCGTCTGGACCCACCCGAGCCAGCGGGCACGGAGATCGTCGGCCGCCGACCGGACGGTCTCCCGGGCCGCTCCGCGTCGAGCGGTGGCGTCCCGGACCCGGGCCTGCGCCTCGTCCCGCCGCTGCTCGGCGGCCCGCACCTCGACGAGCTGCCGGGACAGCCGACGGGTCTCCGTCACCCGCAGGTCGAGCAGCTGGCGGCGCTCCGCGGCGGCCTGCCGCACGGCGCTGGCGCCGGCCTGAACCGCGACCGGGTCGACGTCGCCGAGGTCGAGGCCGGCGCGTGTGGGGCGGCGGAACGACTCAGGGTCGGCGTCCAGACGGAGGCGTACCGCGTCACCGGCCCCAGGGACGTCGACCACCCGCGCGGGCAGCCCGGTCGGCAGCGCATCGGGCAGGCCCGCGGCCGCGCACTGCTCGGCGAGCGTGGTCAGCTGGCCCGAGGCGCGGGCGGCGGCCTCGGCGGCATCGCGGGTCTCGCCCACCACGGCCGCCGCGGCGGTGTCCTCGGCGGCCCGGGCGGAGACGGCCCGTCCGGCTGCCCCTTCCGCGGTCCGGCGGAGCGCGGCCACGGTGCGCGCCCGCTCGAGCAGGTCACGGTGCTCGGCGGACTCGGACAGTCCGCGCAGGGTGGCCTCGACCTCGGTGAGGTGCTCGGTGGCCGCGCCGAGGGCGCTGGCGGCGCCGGCCGCGTCCGCCTCGGCCTGCACCCGGGCCTCCTCGGCGGTGCGGGCGGCACGCTCGGCGCGGACGCGCTCGCGGGTCGCGGTGCGGGCACGGGCGGTCGCCGCCCCCAGCTCGCCCTGGGCGTAGCGGCGGTAGGCGGCCAGGAACCGTTCCAGGTCGGTGACGCCGCGTTCGAGCCGGTCCTGCAGGGCGCGCGTCTCGGAGATCTCGTCGAGCTTGGCGCCGGCGGCGTCCAGCGTGGCCTGCGACAGCGGCGGCAGCGCGTCCGAGAGCAGGGCGGGCAGCCGGCCCTCGTCGATCCGGTTGCCGACGTCGGGGGAGCGCAGCGTGTGCAGCAGCTGGGTCAGGCCGTCGAAGCGTTCCTCGGCCCTGGCGTCGGTGAGCCCGAACACCTGCTGGCGCACCCGCTCCCGATGCGTGTCGGCGGAGTCGGTCACCTGGTCCGGGCCGATGAGGCGGGCGAGGTCGTCGCGGGGCAGGGCGTGCCGGTCGGCGTCGAGCAGCGGGAGGTCGTGCCCGACGCGGCGCTCGGTGGTGAACCAGTGCACCTTCACGGTGCCCGCGCCGGACGACCAGCGCAGGTGCGCGCCGAGGGTGAGGAAACCGGTGGGCTCGGCGCGGCCGTCGGTGCGCGCCAGCTCCAGCCACAGGTAGCCGACCCGGTTGCCGGACTCCGGCCCACCCACCCGCATCAGCCGGTCGAGGGCGACCTGGCCCGAGCCGCTGGAGTCCATCCGGCGCCGGTCGGCGTCGAGCAGGAAGGGGAGCAGCAGCTCCAGGGCCCGAGACTTGCCGGACCCGTTCGTGCCGCGCAGCACCATGCGGCCACCGGTGAGCACGAACTCGGTGTCCCAGTAGTGCCACACGTTCTGGATGCCCGCCCGGTGCAGCCGCCACCGCGCGGTCATGCCGACCCCTCCGGGTCGAGGTCGAACAGGCCCGGCTCGTCGACCGGTGGCGGCTCGGGTCGCGCCGCGGCGCGGTGGTGGGTGACCTCGGTCCGGTAGCGCGCCGCGACGGCGTGCAGCAGGACGCCGTCGCCGGTGACGCTGGTCAGCGACAGGGACGTGAGCAGGTCCAGCACCGCGGCGCGCAGCGCGGGTGGGTCCTCCCGCAGCCGCCGCTCCCACCCGCGGCCGTAGCGGGCGAGCAGGTGCGCCAGCCCGGCGTCGACCGCCGCCCACGGCACGGCCACCGACGCCGGGTGCGCACCGGTGGCGTCGCGGGCATCGGGGTCGGGCAGGTGCTCGATCACCAGGTGCTCGACCAGCAGCAGGGCGGCCTGCGGCACCGTGCCCGTGCCGGGGAAGGTCAGGTCGCTCAGGGAGGCCTCCGGGTCGTGGGCGAGCACGCCCTCGGCGCGCGTCTCGAGCACCAGGCCGAAGGCCTCGTCGAGCTGACGGGCCAGCTCGCGGCGCTCCCGGGACAGCACGTCGGCCGTCTCGGGGTCCAGGGTCTCCCGCGGGACGACGGGGTGCTCGGCGAGCACCCGACGCAGCCGCCGGCGCGGCGGGTCGTCCGCCGTCCCGGCGAGCAGGGTCGGCGCGTCCAGCTGAGCGGGCAGCGGGCCGGTGAGCAGGTGGGGCAGCAGCGGGCGGTGCACGGTGAGCAGGGCCTCGTCCTTGCGTTCGGCCCAGTTGCTCGTGCTGCCGTCGGTCTCGGTGAGCACGCCCCAGCGGACCAGCAGGTCCAGGGCGGCCACCAGTGACCGGCGCTCCGCGAGCGTGTCGGGGATGTCCAGGCCCAGGCCGGCGGCGTCGGCGCGCACCTGCTCGATCAGCGAGCTCAGCAGCACCTGCTCACCGGAGGACGGCGCCAGCAGCGCAGCCCCGACCAGGCACAGGTGCACGTAGCTGCGGGTGGTGAACGGGGTCCGGTCGGCGCGCCGGGCGGGGGCGGCGGGGAACCCGGGTGCGGGCGGGGTCTTCAGCAGGCGGGCGAACGTCGACTCGACGACCAGCTGGTAGCCCAGCTGGGTGGCGAACAGCACCCTCAGCCCGGTTGCGTGCCGGCGGACCAGTCGCATCGTCTCCGGGTGCCGCGCGGTGGTGAGCACGGGGGTCGCCAGCAGCGCCCGGGCGGCCGTCCGGCGCTCGGCGGCGTCGTGGTCGGAGGTGGTGACGGCGGACCGGCTCACGTGCCCACCGTGATCGACAGGGAGAGCCCGTGCACGGTCGTCCGGCCGTCGCTGGAGTCGACCACGGTGTCCGGGCCGGGCTCGACGTGCAGCGTGAGCCCCAGGTCGGCGTCCGAGCGCCGGGAGGGACCGGTCAGCAGCTGGTCGACGGCGACGACCGCGGCGAGCTGGTCCAGCAGCAGGTCGCGGGCGGCGGGGGAGAGCCGGGCGCCGTGCAGCCTCCCGGCGGCGGTGAGCTCGGCCGCTGCGGCGCGCCGGGCGGCGGCCTCGGCCTCCGCCTCGGCGAGCAGCCGGGCCCGGTCCAGGCCCGGGTCGGGCACCCGGCCCGAGCGACCCCGGGCGGTCCGATCGCCCTGCTCCCGCACGGTCACCGGGACGTCGACCGGCGGGGCGTCCCACCACGACGTCGACGGCGGGATGTGCCCGTCATCGTCCTCGATGCCCAGGGACAGGTGCCGGGCGGGGGCGGCACCGAACGTCGAGGCCCACAGCCGGTGGCTGGTCTCGTCGTCGCAGGCGCTGAAGGCCGACGCCAGCCGCAGCAGGTCGTCGCGCCGGGAGAGCCCGGTGCCGGCGGAGGAGACCATGCGCTTGGCGTTGGTCAGCAGCTGGCCGAGGGCCTGCTCGGCGGCCGAGCGAAGCCGCTCGGGCCCGGACCGGCCGTGCCCGTCGGTGAACCAGGAGCCGAACTCGGCCCAGTCGCGTCCGGTGCGGCCCGGCAGCCGCTCGACGGCGGTGCCGCCGGCCAGGCCGGGCAGGGTGGCCAGCCGGGCCAGGACGGCGGGCAGGTGCGGCTGCAGCTCGGCGAGGGCGTCGACGACCAGCGGGGCGTGCCGGCCGACGTCGGAGCCGAGCAGGTCGACGTAGTCCAGCAGCACGCCCTTGAAGGTGGCGTACTCCTCGCCGGCCAGGTCGTAGCGGCTGAGCACGGTGGCCAGGTAAGCGTAGAAGTCGGCCAGGCTGTCCAGGAACGTGCGCTGGTTGCCGAACAGGGTGGTGACCTCGGCGGCCAGCTTCTCCGGGTCGGCCGGCTCGGCGGTGGCCAGCCGGCGGATGAGGACCAGCCGGTCGGCCGTGCCGGCCAGCAGCTCGCGGGCCACCTCGCGGGCGCCCTCGGTGGTGGCCAGCAGCTCCTCGACCTGGCGGTGGACCCGGCCCCCGAGCTTGGAGATCTGGTAGCGGGTGCGGGCGCGCTGCCAGTCGGCGATGGTGCGCACCCGGGCGTCCCGGACCGAGCGCACCAGGTTGCCCCAGCGGACCAGCTGGTCGCAGCGGTCCTCGACGGTGTCGACGTCGAGCTGCCCGCCGAGCCGGTCGGTGATCTCGGTGGCGGACAGGTCGATGAGCAGGCCGGAGCTGAACAGCCTCATGACCGCCAGGTACTCGACGGTCTGCTCGGCGCCGCTGACGTACCGGTACAACGTGAGGCGGGTCGTGGCGTCGTCGGGTGCTGTCATGCGTTCGTGTCCACGACGGTCAGGCCGTTCGTCTCCCATGCATCGAGCAGTGCCCTGTCCCCACTGACGGCGACGATGCCGGCATCGGCATGGGAGAGAGCCATCGCGCAGTGCACGGCGTCGTAGCCGCGCAGCCCGTGCTCGACCGCCAGCCCAGCGGCGGCACGGACGAGCGGCATGTCGACGGGCAGAGCCACCATCTGGTCCCACCTCTCGTCCAGTCCGCGCAGCGTCGATGTGCGCTCGGCTGTGGACAGCCTGCCCAGCCGGTGGGCCTGAGCAAGGGCAGCCGCCGCCTCGACGAAGCCGAGCTCGGAGCAGACGACCGTCTCGGCCGCGTCCCAGATCCGGCGGCAGCCGGCGCTCGCCGGCTCGGCGACGAGCAGGGGGATGAGGGCAGACGTGTCCAGGTAGACGATCACCTGCGCTGTTCGGCGACCAGGTCCGACAGGGAGACGCCGACGTCCAGTGGCTCGGGTGCCGGGCGCTTCGGGGTGCGTGGCGGTCGGACGACGCCCTCGGCGATCAGCCGCTCGAGCGTCGTCGGCTGGTCGATCGGGACGATCCGCGCGACGGGGCGGCCGTGGTCGGTGATGGTGACCGTGTGCCCGGCCCGGACAGCGGCCAGGTGCCGGCTCAGCCCGTCGCGGAGCTCCTTGATGCCCACCGATGTCATCCCGCCTCCTGGTGGCTAGATCGTGAACCTGAAAGTAGCCACGTCGAGCAGTGATGTCCATGGGAGAACACCCGGGTCTGTGCCTGCCAGGGCGTGGTCCCGGCTGTCCGACCTGGAGCCTGCGGACTACGGAGCCCAGTTGGCAGGCATCCCGAGAATGTCAGCCCGTGCTCGTAGCTTCTGCGAGCAGTTGTTGGCGATCAACCGGAGGAAGGTGCTTGATGTCTGTTGAGGACGTCGCTGCGGCCCGCCCCTCCGCCGAAGTCACTCACCGTCGACTTCTGGTGACCGAGAAGGATGCTGCCGGCTTCTATCGGCCGGTGGGCTTTCTCGGGGCCTCCGTGCAGGACGCCACGGTCGAGTACACCTTCCAGTACCTGCGATCGGCGGTGGAGCGAGACGGATTCCGCGCCTTCCTCGGGTTGTCCGACAGCGGGCGCGTCTACCGGTCGGAGGGCCTCTTCCCGCTGTTCGCCGAACGCATCATGGATCCGCGGCGGCCTGAGCACCCGATGTTCCTGGCGGCCCTGGACCTCTCCGACGAGGTGACCCCGTTGGAGGTCCTGGCCCGATCGGGAGGTCAGCGGGCCGGCGACGGCATCATGCTGTTGCCCGTCCCGGAGGTCGCCTCCGACGGGTACACGCACTGCACATTCCTCGTGCACGGGATGCGCTTCGTGCCGGGCGCCGATGAGCGGGCCGGGAGGCTGTCCACGGGCGAGGTGCTCGGTATCCGGCTCGAGCCCGGGAACGCCAGCAACCCGCACGCCCTGCTGATCGTCGACGGCGGAGGTCAGCCCCTCGGGTACGTCCCGGACGCGTTGCTGGACTACGTCCATGCTGTCGAGGGCGCTCGGGTGATGGTGCTGCGCGTCAACGGGCCCGAGGTCGGCGCCCGTCTGCGCTTGCTGGTCCGGCTGGAGGGTCGATCGGATCCCGGTGCCCCGCCGTTCACCGGCTCCGACTGGGCGACCACCGGCTGACCGTCGTCAGCGGGCGTCCTGCCGCCGGCGCTCAGCAGTCGGTCGCGGCCAGGGCCTGGGCCAGGTCGTCGGCGAAACGCTGCACCACCGGGGGCAGCTGCCGGCCGGCCTGCGCCTGCACCTGCAGCGAGCGGCGGGAGAGCTCCGCGCCGTCCAGCGGCACGGCTACCAGCCCGTCCGCCGCGCTCGACAGCGACACCCGGCCGAGCACGGCGACCCCGCCGGCGTCGCGCACGAAGCGGAGTGCGGCGGTGGAGGTGTCGCACACGAAGGCGGGTTCCAGCACGCAGCCGGCACTGGCACCGGCCAGGTCGACCAGGGCCCGGTTGGTGGTCGAGGTCGGCGGCAGCACCAGCGGGTGGCCGGCCAGCTCGGTCAGCGCCACGGAGGCGCGCCCGGCCAGCGGGGAGTCCGCGCGCACGACGGCGACCAGCGGTGCCGGCTGGGCGTGCAGCACCCGCACATCGGGGTCGGCGGCGAGGGTGAAGGTGACCCCGAGGTCGCAGGCGCCGTCGCGCACGCGCTGGGTGACCGCCCCGGGCGCGGTGAGGGTGAGCGCGAACCGCACGGCGGGGGAGCGCTGCCGCGTGGCGGCGACGACGCGGGGCACCAGGTCGTGGCCCGGCCCGTCGCTGGCGGCCAGCCGCACCACCGGTCCGGTCGAGCGGCGCTGCTGCACCTCCTCGACCACGGCGGAGGCCTCGGCGACCGCGCGCCGGGCGTAGCCGGCGAAGGCGTGCCCGGCCGCGGTGGGCACCACGCCGGTGGCCTGCCGTTCGAACAGCGGCGCGCCCACCTCGCGTTCCAGCCGGGCGAGCTGGCGGCTGACCGCCGACGCCGCGACGAACAACCGGCGGGCGGCCTCGTTGACCGACGACGTGCCGTAGACGGCGAGGAAGTAGCTGAGCGCCGGGTCGACGAGGGGCACCGGCTCACCCTACTGAGCTGCGGCGTTGCCGCGCCGGCAACGGTTGCACAACGCATCGGCAGGGGGCGGGGTCTTGCCCGGCGCGGGAGGACGCCGCAGGGTCGTCGGGCATGACCCGTGGTGCAGCCCTGGACGGCGCCGTGGCCACCTTCGACTCCGGGCAGTTCCTGGAGCAGCTGCGCCGGCGGGTGGCTCACCCGACCGAGAGCGCCGTACCGGAGCGGGCCGGTGCGCTCCGGGCCTACCTGGCGCAGGAGATCGTGCCGGCGGTCGAGGCGATGGGCTTCACGGCGACGGTGCTGGAGAACCCGCTGTCCCCAGGGCACCCGTTCCTGGTGGCCACCCGGGTGGAGGACCCCGGCCTGCCCACGGTGCTCACCTATGGCCACGGCGACGTGCAGCCCGCGCACCCGCAGCAGTGGCGGGCCGGGCTGGACCCCTGGCAGGTGACCGTCGAGGACGGCCGCTGGTACGGCCGGGGCGTGGCGGACAACAAGGGCCAGCACACGGTGAACCTGCTGGCCCTGGAGCAGGTGCTCGCCGCCCGCGGAGGCCGGCTGGGCTACAACGTGACGCTGCTGCTGGACATGGGGGAGGAGTCCGGCTCCCCGGGTCTGGCCGAGCTGTGCGCCGCCGAGCGCGAGCTGCTGGCCGCCGACCTGCTGATCGGCTCGGACGGCCCACGGGTGGCCGCCGACCGGCCGACGGTGTTCCTGGGCACCCGCGGCTCGGTGAACCTGACCCTGCGGGTGCAGCCGCGGGCGCAGGCGCACCACTCGGGCAACTGGGGTGGGGTGCTGGTCAACCCGGCGCTGCGGCTGGCGCACGCACTGGCGAGCCTGGTCGACGCCCGCGGCGCGCTGCGGGTGCCGGCGCTGCGTCCGCCCACACTGCCCGACGCGGTGCGTGCCGCGCTGGCCGACGTCCCGGTCGACCAGGGCCCGGACAGCCCCGCGCTGGACCCCGACTGGGGCGAGCCGGGGCTCACGCCGAGCGAGCGGCTGTTCGGCTGGAACACCCTGGAGGTGCTGGCGATGACCGCCGGTGACCCCGACGCCCCGGTCAACGCGATCCCGCCGTCAGCGAGGGCGCACTGTCAGCTGCGCTGCGTCGTCGGCACCGACGTGGCCGGGGTGGGCGGCGCCGTGCGCGCGCACCTGGACGCCGAGGGCTTCGGTGACGTCGTCGTCGAGGTGGAGCACACGATGGCCCCGACCCGGCTCGACCCGGACGACCCGTGGGTGGCGTGGACGCTGGCCAGCCTGCGGCGCAGCACCGGGACGGCGCCCGCGCTGCTGCCCAACCTGGGCGGGTCGCTGCCGAACAACCCGTTCGTCGAGGTGCTCGGGCTGCCGACGGTGTGGGTGCCGCACTCCTACCCCGGGTGCGCTCAGCACGCGCCGGACGAGCACCTGCCCGCGGCGCTGGTGCGGGAGTCGCTGCTGGTCATGGCCGGGCTGTGGTGGGACCTAGGGGAGCTGCCGACCTGGCCGCCGTCCCCGCTCGACGACCAGGAGGACACGCGATGAGCGACGTGCGGACGCGACCGGCACCGAGCCCGACGCGGGTGATCGCCGCGGCCTGCGTGGGCAACGCGCTGGAGTGGTACGACATCGCGGTCTACGCGTTCTTCGCGGTGTACGTGTCGCGGGCGTTCTTCGACGACAGCGACCCGGCGGTGGGACTGCTGCTCGCGCTGGGCACGTTCGCGGTGTCGTTCCTGATCCGCCCGGTGGGGGCACTGGTACTCGGCGGGTACGCCGACCGGGTGGGGCGCACCCCGGCGCTGTCGCTCTCGCTGGCGCTGATGGTGCTCGGCACGCTGATGATCGTGGTGATGCCGACGTACGCCTCGATCGGGGTGTGGGCCTCGATCGGCATCCTGGTGGCGCGGCTGGTGCAGGGCTTCGCCGCGGGCGGGGAGTTCGGCAGCGCCACGGCGATGATGGTCGAGCACCTGCCGCACCGGCGCGGGTTCGCGGCCAGCTGGCAGTTCACCAGCCAGGCCGTCAGCTCGCTGCTCGCCGCCGTGATCGGCACGCTGCTCACCACGCTGATGAGCGACGACGCGCTGCAGTCGTGGGGCTTCCGCATCCCATTCGCGGTGGGCCTGCTGGTGGGGCCGGTGGGCATTTACATCCGCCGGCGGGTGCCCGAGGCCGAGCCGACCGCCGCGGCGCAGGCCGACACCGAGCCGCGCACCCCGGTGCGGGAGGTGCTGGCCGCGCACAAGGTGGCGGTGCTGCTGACCATCGGCGCGCTGGCGGTGACCACCTGCCTGAACTACATGATCAGCTACATCCCGACGTACGCGATCAACACCCTGGGCCTGGCCGACTCCGCCGGGTTCGTGGCCACGCTGGTGGGCGGGCTGGTGCTGCTGGTGGTGTCACCGCTGTCGGGTCACCTGTCGGACCGGTCGGGCCCGACGCGGATCATGCTGCCCGGCGCGGCGGCGACGCTGCTGCTCATCTACCCGCTGTTCGCGCTGATGGTCTCCACGCCCGGGCTGGGCGTGCTGGTGGTCGTGGTCGGGCTGATGGCGCTGCTCAAGGGCGCCTACTACGGGCCGCTGGGCATGCTGATGGCCGACCTGTTCCCGACGCGGGTGCGTGCCACCGGGATGGCGGTGGGTTACAACATCGGTGTCGCCGTGTTCGGCGGGGCGACGCCGCTGGTGGCGCAGTTCCTGCTCGGCGCCACCGGGACGGCCGCGGCGCCGGCGTTCTGGGTCATGGTCGCGGCCGTGGCGAGCCTGGCCGCGGTGTGGGCCTGCCGCAACCGCCAGCCGCAGCGCGACTGACGGTCGGGGACGGTGGCCGGGCGGGCGCCGGCTGCGGCGATCAGGGGCAGGGCTCCTCGCGCTTCACGACGCCGAGGTCGATGGTGCCCTCGACCTCGCCGGTGACCCGCTCGCCCGCGGCGATGTTCTGGTCGCAGACCATCCAGTTGGAGTCGAGCAGCTGCGCCCGCGACCCGAGCAGGTCGTGCGACAGCGACAGGAACACGCCGTTGGTCTGGATCACGTTCTGCGCGGTCTGGAGGTCCAGGCCCACCAGGTCGGGCATGAGGAAGTCGACGACGGGTGCCGCGACGGTGGTCGGTGCGGGCACGACGGTCGGCGGCGCGACGGCCACCGGGCTGGTCGGCGCGGGCGGCAGGGGAGCGGGCGTGCTGGGAGCAGGTGCACTGGTCGACGCGACCGTGCTGGTCGGCGCCGGCGCGGTGGCCGTGCTCGCGTCGTCCTTGCCGGCGTTGCCCGCCGCACCGATGGCGACGACGATCGCGACCACCGCCCAGAAGCCGGGTCGCTTCACCAGAGACTTCTTCGGCGGGGTGGGTGCCGGCCACTGGCCGTGCCCGGGGTGGGGTTGGCCGCCGGGCGGCGGTGCCCAGGACGGCTGGGCCATCGGCGCCGTGGGCGGGCTCCAGGCCGGCGGCGCGTCCCAAGGCTGCGGCTGGCTGGGTGGTGTGGTCATGTCGTCCCCCGTGGTACGTGGATGCGGTGCGATGCGGTCTCGTACCGCTCTATCGGCGTCCGCCGCGGGAGGACGGCGCACCTGACTCATCCGGGATGCCCGATGACTCGTTCGACGCAGGCCGTGCTGCTCCACCGGTTGGCGCACCTGGCCGGCGGGGCACCCGCGGGTCATGACCGATCCGGCTTGGGGCCGCGTCCCCGAGACGACGACGCTGACCGGTCACGAGCAGATCGCCGGGGCCCGGGTGCGTGCTCCACAGGAGCGGACGTCTCGTCGCCGACCCCGACGTCGCGGTGTCATGGCTGATACCGTCCAAGGGTGCCGATGACCCTGCGCCTGACCGACGAGGAAGCAGACGCCCTGCGTCGACAAGCCCAGCTGGAGGACCGTTCCATGCAGGACGTGGCCCGCCAGGCGATCCGCGAGTACGTCGAGGTGCACAGTCGTGCTGAGCTGTTGGACCGCGTTCTGGACAGCGAGTTACCTCGCTATGCCGAGGCGCTGGAGCGGCTCGGCCAGTGATCTACCTGACCGTCGCGGAGCTGCGGCTGGTCGCTGATCGGGCCACGGGCATGCACGTGCAACTGCGGGACGCGGGCCTGCTGGCCGCTGCTGCCGCCCGCCCACGCGCCACGGCATTCGGCGCCGACGCGTATGCCACGCTGGAGGCGAAGGCAGGCGCGCTGGTGCACTCCCTCGCCCGCAACCACGCCCTGGTCGACGGGAACAAACGCCTGGCGCTCGGTGGGCTGATCGCGTTCCTGGGGGTCAACGGCCGGCGGCTGACGCTCACCAACGATGAGGCCTACGACCTCATCATCGACATCGCGACCGGCCGACTCGACGACGTCGGGCAGATCGCGGCCCGCATCCGAGAGGGCTCCGCGGAGCTGCGCCAGAGCTGACGCCGGCCAGCAGCGGCCACTCCTGGGCGTCAGCGGACACGAAGAGCTGTACTCGCGCCTGCGCCGAGGACGGCGGGTGCAGCCGACCGCGAGCGTTCTTCGGGTGGGGGATCAGACCGCGGCCGGCACCGTGTGCACCAGCTCGGCGATCTCCCGCTTGACCGCGTTGAAGGCCGGTGAGGTCACGTCCCGGTCGGCGAGGTCGACGGTCACCACCCGGCTGATGTGGCCGGGCACGCCGTGCGAGGCGCCGCCGGTCATGACCACGACGCGGTCGGCGAGGTAGACGGACTCCTCGATGGAGTGCGTCACGAACACCACCGTCGTCCGGGTTTCGATGTGGATGCGGCGCAGCTCGGTCTGGAGGTCGCCCCGGGTGAGGGCGTCCAGGGCGCCGAACGGCTCGTCCATGAGCAGCAGCGAGGGGTCGTTGGCCAGCACCCGGGCGATGGCCACCCGCTGCTGCATGCCGCCGGAGAGCTGGCCGGGGTAGCGGTCGGCGAACCGGGTCAGGCCGACGGCGGCGATGAACCGGTCGGCGACCTCGCGCACCTGAGCCTTGGGCAGCTTCTTGCGGGCCGGGCCGTAGGCGACGTTCTCCCGCACCGACAGCCACGGGAACAGCCCGTAGTCCTGGAAGACGACGCCGCGGTCGGGGCCGGGCCCGGTGACCGGCACCCCGCCCACCTCGACGACGCCCTCGGTGGCGCGCTCGAAGCCGGCGAGGATGCGCAGCAGCGTGCTCTTGCCGCAGCCGCTGGCACCCACGACGGCGACGAACTCACCGGAGGGGATGGTCAGCGACACGTCGGCCATCGCGACGACGTCGCCGTAGCGCTTGGTCAGGTGCTCGACGCGGACGTCGGCGGTGCGGCCCATGGCTCGTCGTCCTCTACTTGATCAGCGGGCGGTCGCGGAACACGAGGCGGAACAGCAGCGTCAGCAGCCGGTCGGAGAGGAACCCCGCGACGGCGATGCAGATCATCCCGACGACGATCTGGTCGGTCTGCACGACGTCGCGGGCCAGGAAGATCGTCGAGCCCAGGCCGGTCGGGACGCCGGTGGTCTCGCTGAGCACGAGGATCACCCAGGCCAGCCCGAGCCCCACCCGCATGCCGTTGACGATCGCCGGGGCGGCGGCCGGCAGCACCACGCGCATCAGCACCCCGACGCCGGACGTGCCGAGCATGCGGGCGGCCTCGATCAGCCGCTCGGGCACCTGCCGGGCGCCGCTGATCGTGCCGAGCACGATGGGGAAGAACGCCGACAGCGTGATGAGGAAGATCGAGGCCTGGTCGCCGTAGCCGATGAGCAGCGCGACCAGCGGCACCCAGGCGGTCGCCGGCACCGGCCAGAACAGGTTGATCATCGGGTCGAACCCCCGCCCGGTGCTCGTGCCGGAGGACGAGGCGCACCTGTCGGAGTGGATGAACGGGACACTGCGGTTGACGTGGGCGGAGCACCCGGAGCCGTGGACGGTGGAGGCCGCGGTGATCGACGAGCTCCAGCCTCCGCTGAACCAGGCGGACAACACGGCGCACCCGGCGTACGAGTACGTGCGGCAGGCCCGGCGACGCTGGCGCGAGGCAGCGAAGGGGACGCAACGCTGAGGCCGCTGCCGCCCCGCGCGCCCCCGGCCGGTTCTCGTCAGGTGACGAGCGACTCGAGCTTCTGCTGGGTCTCGGCGTCGGTGGAGTGCAGGTAGACGCCGCGCAGACCGCGGGTGAGGAGCACCTTGTAGACGTTGCGCACGAGCAGGTCGAAGTCGGCGTCGCTGACCTTGGTCACGCTGCGGAAGTCGGGATCCCGATTGGCCGACCGGACGGCGATCCAGCGGTCGGTGCGCCACACCAGGTCAGGGCCCATGAGCACGCCGTTCCACTCGTACTCGAATCCCTGGGCGGTGTAGACACACCCGACCTGCCCGAAGCCCCGCTCGTCGCTGGCCCACAGGGCGGCCGGCGGGGCATCTCCCACCGAGCGGTCGCCCTTGAGGTTCCACGGCCGGGACCAGTCCCCGATACGGACGTCAGGTACCAGGCTGCCGTCCTTCTGCGGGTCACTCCACGGCCAGCAGTAGCCGGCCGCGATACGCGCGTTCTCCTTCGCTGCGAGCTTCTCGGCCAGGGCCTGTTCGATGGCCGACGGCGACGGGGCGGTCCGGACGTCGAAGCGCTCGTCGCCCGTCCACGCGACCGGGCCCCCGGCCTGCAGCCCGAGCAGCTTCTCGACCCAGTCGATGTACTGGGCGCTGCCGCCGGAGCGGTACTGGGTCGACAGGTCGATGTGGTGGACGTCGAGCCCCTTCTCGCGGGCGTGCTTCTCGATGTCCTCGATGGTGCCCATCTCCCCGGGCCGCACGACCTGGTTCTGGTCGAGCAGGAACACCGGCACGCGTGCGGCGTCGATCAGCTCGTCGATCTGGCGTCGGTCGCTGCGCAGCTCGGCCTTGGTCCACCGGTTGGCCGACGTCTCGCGGATGCGGTGTGCCTCGTCGGCGATGAGGACGTCGAGGCCGTTCCGGTCGGCTTCCATGAACTGGTTGAAGTACCGGAACAGGGCAGCGGTGCGCGGAGCGCGGTGGCCGGCGACCTTGCGCAGCGTCTGGGTGAACGAGCGCGAACCGGTGGCGTGCGCAGCGCTGATCCCCCGGCGGCCGAGCTCACCGAGCAGGGAGAGTGCGATGACGCTCTTCCCGCTGCCCGGGCCTCCGGCCACGATGACGACGCTCTTGTGGTCGCCGCGGCGCGCCTTCTCCACCTCGTGGAGCACCAGGTCGAAGGCGACTCGCTGCTCGTCCAGCAGGACGAACTGCTCGCGCGTGCGCATCTCCTCGGCGGCCACCCGCAGCAACTGCTTGCTGGGCGCGTGCGGGGAGCGCAACAGCCGGTCGGCGTGCACGGCGGCGTTCACCGGTGACAGACGCGACTGCAGGTAGGTCAGGAAGTCGCCACGGTCCCGACCGGTGAACAGTCGCCCGAGCTCGTCCTGCGGGTAGCTGCGCAGGACGTCGACCCGCTCGTCCGTGGCGTTGTGCAGGTAGGCGGCGCCGGACAGCACGTCGGTGGTCCCGTGCAGCACGGTGACGAAGTCCAGCAGGTACTCGCCGTAGGCGCGGACCTGAGCGACGGGGTGCAGTACCGGTCGCGGGCCGTAGCTGGGCTGGAGGATCAGCTCGGGATCACCCTCGAACAGGGTCGCTGCCGTCCACTGCTTGAGCTCGACGACCACGTACGACGGGCCACCGGTGCGGGGGTGCTGGCCGGCGAGCACGACGTCGATCCGCTTGCTGGACAACGGGAGCTGGTACTCGAGCAGGACCTCGACGCCCTGGAGGTCGGCCTGAGCGAGGTCGGCGGCCAGCGCGCCGAGGCTGGCGTCCCACGAGCGCACCTCGGACGCCGACGGGCTGCGGCTCATCCGATGACGCATCTGATCGGCCAGCGTCGACCCGAGGCGACCGGACGCCGCAAGGGTCGCCAGGCCGGCGGCAGACGTACGGAGCAGTGACAAGGACAGTCCCCAGGCAGCACGAAGTCATCGTGCGGAGGGGGCATGTCCATGGTTCGGAAGCCTGTCGTACCGCGTTCGCCGGTCACCCTAGACGGCGTCGAGGTGGGTGCTCAGGCGACTCGCGCGGCGTGGAAGACGTCGGCCGGCAGCTCGTGGTCGAGCTGCCACACGATGCGCATCGGTCGGTTGCCGGTGTGCGACTGATAGCTCATCGGGCCGGCGTAGAGGTAAGGCGGCACCCCCAGTGCGCCGTCTTGTGTCTTGGTCTCGCGGACGAACAGGTGCACTGAGCTGCCCTGTTCCCGGTGTCGCATGTACCGCTGGCCCACCGGCGACGTCTCCGTGGTGGTGTTCTGTGACTCCCACTGGAACAGCGTCGGCGTGATGGCGTGGTCGGCGTACATGGTCGTGGGGGAGAAGTGGCCCTCGGTCTTGGTCAGGGTCACGAAGAACAGGTCGGCCCGCTCGTCGGGCACCCAGCGGACGCCCGACCCGAAGGTGCCCGCCAGGTTCGTCATGCCGAACGCCGCGAGTGCCTCCTCTCGGCTGTAGCGAGCGTGTACGTGCAGCGGTCGGGCGCCGGGCGTCGTCGGCGCCACGCGGTGGATGCGTGTCCGCATGAGCTCGGCGAGCTCGCGCAGTTCGGATGCACGGACACGGTCGGCGAGCAGTCGCTCCAGAGTCGAGTTCGTGGACTGGAACGCCTCACCGGAGCCCCAGAGACCGAAGTGGAGCATCGCGGCCAGGCGGCGGCTGCGCTCGTCCTCGGGCATCCGTCCCGTGGTGAGCGCCAGCACCAGCTGGTCCAGTCGCTCTAGATCATCGAGGTGCAACATCCGCGCGAAAGCGCTGCGCAGCCGGTCGTCGTCGGGTCCGGGCGGGCTGATTTCCACACCAGAGCTGCGACGCAGATCGACCCAGCTGCGTCTCTGCCCGCGGTACAGGTCCTCGAGCTCCAGCCCGGTCTCGTCGAGGAAACCAGCCAGCCCGGTGTCGGGCACAGAGGACAGCTCGCGCGCCAGCTCGGGCCAGGGCAAGCGCAGGGACTGGCGGATGTTGTCCAGCACCACCTGTTGCGCCACCCGGTCGAGCTGGACAGAGCAGCCGGCGGGCAGGGTGGGGAACCCGAGCTCGACCTCACGCTCCAGCCCCCGGCGCGACGCCCCGGTCAGGGCGCGGAAGCGACGGTCGAACCGGAAGTCGCGGTGCTGGGCACCGATGAAGTCGAGCACCGTCAGGCAAGCCTTACCCGGCGACAGTCGCAGCCCCCGTCCGAGCTGCTGGAGGAACACCGTCGCGCTCTCCGTGGGGCGCAGGAACAGAACCGTGTCGATCTCGGGCAGGTCGAAGCCCTCGTTGAACAGGTCGACGCTGAAGAGCACGTTGACGCTCCCGTCGCGCAACGCTCTCAGCGCCGCGGCACGCGCGTCGGAGTTGTCGCGCGAGGTGACGGCGAGGCTGCGGATGCCGGCGGCCGAGAACCGCTCGGCCATGAACGAAGCGTGCTCGATGCTGACGCAGAAGCCCAAAGCCTTCATGGCTTGCGGGGCGCTGACGGTGTCCAGGACCGCCTGCAGAATCAGTCGGGCCCGAGCGTCGCTGCCGGTGTACAGGTTGGTCAGCTCGCCGACGTCGTAGCCCTTGCCCCGGCGCCAGGTGACGCTGTCCAGGGGGACGTCGTCGTGCCGGCCGAAGTACTGGAACGGTGAGAGGAGCCCCTGCTCCAGTGCTTCCCACAGTCGCAGTTCGACGGCGATCCGCCCGTCGAACCAGCGCCGGACGTCGGTGCCGTCTGTGCGTTCGGGGGTCGCCGTCAACCCGACGAGCACCTTCGGCTGCAGGTGCTCCAGCAGTCGTCGGTAGGTGGCCGCCTCCGCGTGGTGGAACTCGTCGACGACGACCAGGTCGAACAGGTCCGGCCGCATCGTCGAGAGGTCCAGCTGCGCGAGTGACTGCACCGAGGCGAAGACGTGCTGCCACTGCGTGGGCTTGTGGCCGTCGACGAGCAGCTCACCGAAGTCACCGCGCCGCAGCACCTGCCGGAAGGTGGAGCGGCTCTGGGTCAGGATCTCCTTGCGGTGAGCCACGAACAGCACCGTCTCGGCGTGACCGGCAGCGCGCAGCGCCCTGTAATCCAACGCGGACACGACCGTCTTGCCCGTCCCGGTCGCCATCACGACGAGGTTCTTCCACCGATCGTGCACCAGACGCTCGGCGTCCAGTGCCTCCAGAATCTCCTGCTGGTAGCCGAACGGTCGGACGTCGAGCGACGTCAGCTCGGTCGGCTGGTCGCCGCGGCCACTGCGCTCGACGGCGAGGGCCCGGTCGAACTCGTCGCCGTCGTACGGCTTGAACGACGCGTCGTGCCAGTAGGTCTCGAAGGTGTCGGCGAACGTCTCGAGCAGGTGTGACTGCTCGACGGCGGACAACCGGACGTTCCACTCCAGGCCGTCGATGAGCGCAGTCCGCGACAGGTTGGACGAGCCGACGTAGCCGGTGGAGAAGCCGCTCTTCCGGTGGAAGAGCCAGGCCTTGGCGTGCAGGCGCGTCGTCCGGGTCTCGTAGGAGATCCGGACCTCGGCTCCGGCAGCGACCAGGCGATCCACGGCACGTCGTTCCGTTGCGCCCATGTAGGTGGTGGTGATGACGCGCAGTCGGACTCCGCGGCGTTGTGCCTCGTCGAGTGCCTGCTCCAACACGCGGACGCCGTGCCAGGTGATGAACGCGCACAACAGGTCCACCGAGTCGGCTGACGCCAGCTCCCGCTCGACCTCATAGCCGATGCGGGGCTGTCCGCGGCCGTTGATCAGCAACGCACTGGTGCTGAGCGGCACTTTCGGGCGCACCGGGAAGACTGCCGGGGCCGGGGTCGTCCGCGGCGTCGCCACCGCTAGAAGCTGCTCGCCGGGCGCTCTGACGTCGTCATCTTGGGGGATGAGCTCGGGACCTGAGGCCTGTCGCACTGCGTCGGCGATGCGGTTGGTGAGTTCGACCTGGGCCCTGATGCCCTGCCCGGATACGGACCGGAGTGCGCGCGCGACGAGGCCGGACAGGTGACGCGTGAGCGCGACGTGGGAGTCCGCGGCATCCAGTTCCCCACGGTCGACGAGTTCGCCGTCCACCGCCTCCAGTCGACGGGCGAGCCCCCGCGTCATCAGGTGCTCGTAGATGCCCGGCTCTACGTCCGACATGTGATCCCCCGATTGCCCGAGCCGCCGCCCCCGGCGGCGGCCAGGGCCGATTTCGCGCTCCAAGTAATGGCACTGATACGAACCGTCAGCATCTCATCCGGCGTGGTGATGACCACCGTCCGGTCCACCAGTTCACTCAGTGCGTGCTCGACACGACTCAGATCGACCCCGGGACACCCGGCGGTTCCCTTCTCCGCACCTATGAGGCCCGTCGTCTTGCGCGGGAGGAAGCGGTCCGCTGCAGGCACCCCCGAATCGGCGGCCTGATGTTGGCGCTTCAACGAGAGCCGGGCACCATCTCGGCTTTCCGGAGCGGTGCGGAAGGCGAGGCCCTGGTCGCCGAGCGGCTTAGACGCGCGTGTGGGCCCGACGTGCAGTTGCTCTTCAACCGCAGCTTGGGGGCAGGTCGTCGGGACGGAGACATCGACGTGCTCGCCGTGACCCCGACCGGTGTGCATGTCATCGACGTGAAGAAGTACGCAAGAGCAACCGTGCGGGTGCGGCGCACGGGTGGCCTGATCAGCTTTGTCACCGAGCAGCTGATGGTCAACGGTCGAGACCAGACTCGGCTTCTCGCCTCAGTCAAGCGCCAAGAGGACGCAGTCCGGGATGCCCTGTCCACCCTTCCGTGGTCCGACGTGGTGCCTCTGCACCTCGCGCTCTGCTTCGTAGGTTCAGATCTGCCCCTTTTCGCGAAACAAGTGCAAGGGGTCGCGGTACTCGGGGCCAAGGGGCTCGCTAAGCGGCTCAACTCGGTTGGCTCGCTGGGACCTACACTCCGCGCGTCTATGACCCGACATCTTGCAGTGCAGTTGCCGGTCGCCTGAGGCCACAGGGGAATCGATAGGGCCCCTTGAGACGCTGTTGGGGCACTCCAAGGCCGTGCTTCGTTCGGCGACGCGCAGCAAGTGTTGATCGTCGACCAACTGACGCGCCTGAGCGTGCATGATCAGGAGATCAATGCAGGAGGCGCTAAAGAGTTATTCGAGATCGAGCACGCTTCTACTCGACGGGTTTTGGGTTCAAGTCCTATCGAGGGAGCTCTGACCAGGGCATATAGCTCTGGAGCTTCGAACCAGGCGTCATCAACTCATCGGAAACCGATGAGGGCAGGTGCCGCATGGGACGACCACCGCTGCCGGTGGGCACGTTCGGCAAGATCGGCTTCCTGCTCTTGCCCAGCGGTGAGATTCAGGCCCGCGCCCGCTTCCGGGACTTCGACGGCCGCACCCGGCTGGTCTCCAAGACCGGTGTCAGCCGCGCTGCCGCTGAGCGGGCGCTGAAGACCGAGTTGCCCGCCCGCCGCGGGCCCGGGGGAGCCGGGGTCATCACCGCGAGCTCCCGGGTGTCCGCACTCGTCGAGGCATGGCTGGCGCACCACGGCTGGTCCACCGGCACCGAACGCACCTACCGCTCGGTGATCCGCACCTCGGTGCTCCCCGCCTTCGGCCAGCTGACGCTGTAGGAGGCCACCCACGGCCGGGTCGGCCGCGCGCTCACCGCGATCGCCAAGGCCAGCGGGCCGGTGCGGCCAAAACCGCCCGCGCCTGCCTGTCCGGCATGTTCTCCCAGGCCACCGACGACGGCGCCGTCGGTGCCAAACCCGTGCGCGACGCCACCGTCCGGATCGACACCACCGCCACGAAGGCACCCCGGGCGCTGATCGTCGAGCAGACTACCCGGCTGGTCGAGCTGTTCCGGGGGAGTGCCCGGGCTAACGAGCTGGACGTCGTCGACATCGTCGACTGGATGCTCGCGACCGGTGCGCGGATCGGTGAGGCGGTGTCGCTGCGGACGGCGGAGACCGCCGGTTGACCGCTGCTGGACCTGGACGCCGGCACCTGGGAGGTCATCGCGACCGCGGTGCGGGTGCCCAAGCAGGGGATGGTCGTCCAGCCGCGGACCAAGACCGCCGCCGGCTGGCGGATCATTGCGGTGCCGGAGTTTGCGATCGAGATGGTGCGCCGCCGGCTCGCGTCACCCCACCGGCCGGACACCGAGCTGGTCTTCCCGGCGCCGTTCGCCGGGACGCTGCGCGACCCGAACAGCGTCTCCGGTGACCTGCGCCAGCTGCTGGACTCCTTCTTGTGCGAGGTATTCGACGGAACCGGCTTCCTGCCGGCGACGAGCACGTCGCCGGCGGGCCGCCGGGTGCGCTGCACTAAGGGGCCCTGGTCCTGGGTCACCCCGCACACCTTCCGCAAGACGGTGGCCACCCGGCTCGACGAGGCTGGGATCACCCCCGCGGCAGGTCGCCGATCAGCTCGGTCACGCCAACCCGTCGATGACCCTGAACGTCTACTTCGGCCGTCAGGTCGTCAGCTCCAGCCGCTCGTCCACCTCAGCTGGCGCCTGCGGAGCACGTTCAGGGAGGAGTCAGATAGCGCGCCGAGCCTCCTGTACAACGCCATCGCAGCTAAGTTTCGCTGCAGTCGGGGCGCCGATGTCCATCGCGTCGCTCTTCCCGACGGACGCCTTCATCCACCGCCTTGGAGGCGTCGCGCCACAGCTGCAGATCAACTCGCCCGGGCAGGCGCAGGAGTTCGATCGACTCAACTCCGAGAGCGAGTTTCGGCGCGGCGTGTCAGCCCCGTTGGCGGGGCTGCTCGGCCAACTTAGTTGGGACGTCGCGCCCTGGCTGCTGCCTGTGGCGCTCGCGTTACCGGTCGTGCTGCTCGGCCAGTCGTTCCGCCGTCAACGCGGGGCGATCAATGTCCTGGCCAACAGCGTCTACCTAGACCAGATGAAGCTCCCCGCCTTCGAGCGGTGCGTCCAGGTGCTCGGTGACGCACATCCACCGGCCGGGGCACCGTTCGGGGCGTGAGTTGCGGCCACGTCCATCGCGTGGCAAAGCACGGAGGAATACTGGCTCTCGCATGGGATCGCAACCCAGTTCTACGAGAGGTACGAATCTGACGCAGCGGAAGTCGATGCCTTCCGCCAGTACGTCCTAGCGCATGCGCCCGGCCACCAAGACCTGCTTGTGTACTGGGGTCACCCGCTGGCTTCGTGAACCGGCGCACCAACGTCAATCCCGCGCTGGCCTAGCCAACCCGGGGGGAATCAGCTCAGCACACGCGCATATCTACGTCCTGGCCCCCTGAGTGGCAGACGACACTCGACGTTTCCCGCGGCGCAACAGCATGGATGACACCCTGCTGTGCTTGGGCAGCTGCCGAATACGAGGCCCTGGGTCGCCGACCTAAGGGAAACCGGGTGGAAGTGCGGCAGCCAAGCTGACAGTGCCCTCCGCAGGCAGTGACGTGCCGATGGCGGCTCGATCGGCTCAGCGAGTGCCGTGCGGCGACGCCGCGCCCTTGGTCTCCCACCACCGGTCGCACTGACCTCCTCGCAGAGCACGCGGCGGCCCACCTTGACCCCCGCCGGTCCGATCTCGGCGTGACGCCAGTACCAGGCCGTGGCCGGGCTTGTTTGAATTTACGCGGCGGCGTCCTCAGTCGTGAGAAGTCGAGATGACATCGCGTCCCTTCAGGATCTTATGGTCGTTGGTCACCTCGAAAGGCGTTGGACGTTCCGTGCGGCTGCCGACCACCGCAAGGGACCTCGCGGCGCGCGATGGCAGGACGCGACTCCTCCAGGTCATCCCGGGCGCCGCCCGCCGCTTCACGGCGCGTCACCACCGGCTCAGGCGTTCCTGGCCGGCGCGTGGCTGTCGGTTCCTCCGCAACGCCGAGGTCGAAACTGTCGGACCCTCTTGCGAGTCTCGGCGCATGAGCCGGGAGAACCACCGTATCGAGCTCGTCGGACCGGGTCTGGTCACTAGGACGGCGCGCGCGCTGGACGAGCTGCAGGGCCTGGCGGATGGGGCGTCCGACGTGCAGACCGTTCTCGCCAACATCGAACGCGAGATTGAAACGAGTCGACACGCACTGGAGGTTCTCCTGCGCGGGCGGGACTCCTTCGACACGCTTGCATTCATCCGCCATGCCGTCAGCCCTTGGGAGCTCAGTCAGTCGCATGAATCAGAAACCACTGTGGAAACTTCCCAAGCCGCCCAGGATGTCATTGCACTTGTCCTCCTTGGAATGGGACTGCCGAGAACGCCTTTAACGGGACAGAATTCTGGCCAACCTGACTGCGCAGAGGCGATGCGTCTAGCCGGCAGAATTGTCGACTGCTGTCGGACCCTCGCCGTCTTCCGAGGTCGCCTGTCGAAGCTGCCTCTCGCATCGCTCGCCGGCGAGTTCCTGGGGTACGAACTCTCCGTGAGGGGCCGTCAGTACCAGTCCGTTGCCGAAGAGCTGAACTCCGGACTGCTCAAAGACCCCACAGTAAGCAAGATCATGGCTGACGTGCTTGGCTTCACGGTTGATGTGATGCGATTAACCCGAACAGCTTCCCTTCAGCTATTCAATCAACGCTTCTTCGGTGCGCGTGACCGAATCGGCGACCTAGTCCAGTCTGGCGTCAACCCGACCGAGCTCGAGGCGGAAGCGGCTCGACGAGATTACAATCTGATGTTGAACGAGTGTCGACTCTTCGGCGCGGTATCGTCGGCCGATGTGTCAGCTCTCGCCGGTATTGAGCAGGACTCGGCTCGACGCATTCTCGAATTCTTTGCAACTGCTCGACCCGAGACGACCGAACCCGGTATGGTCGACCGATATCGTCTCGGGAGGACCACCGGTCCGGGCGGGAGCATTCGCGACGGTGACGAATACCTGATCCTCAATGGCTTCATGGCTGAGGACGAACTGCGCCGCAACCTCGAGAGGGGCTTTCTCGCTGCGGCAGCCGCGGGCGGGAGAGCTGCGCCGGCCTGGGACAAATACGTGCGTCGACGGGCGGCCTTCTCCGAAACCATGACCGGATCGACGATCGGCCGGCTGTTAGGCGGAGCTCAGCCGCGCTGGACTGGGCAGCATTACCTCGGCCCCGTCGACCCCGCAGACCACGCCGAGTTCGCTAGTGGGCGCACGCCGGTCGCGGGTGAAGGACGCACCTTCGAGTCCGATCTCCTCTTCATCGTAGACGGCGTGGCCCTGTGCGTCGAGGTGAAGGCGGGATCGATTACCGAGAAAGCGCGCAGTGGCAACGCGCAACGTCTGGCCGCGGACCTGCAGAAGACGCTGTCGGAAGCCAACACGCAGGCGAACCGCCTGGCGACGCTCGTCAAGTCCAACAATGGCGTGTGGGCGAGCGACGGCAGTTGGCTCGATCTGTCCGCCGTTCAGGAGATCCACTCAGTCGTCGTAATGCTCGACGACATGGGGCCACTGTCGCTCGCCATGAACGAACTGGCCCAGCAGGGGGTCATTGCAACGACCGACGTGCCGTGGATCGTAAGTCTTCACGATCTGATCGTCTTCAGTCGCACCATTGACCATCCCGCTCAATTCCTCGAGTACGTGCGACGACGGCGGGGCCGTAAGCTCGCTACCATGGTCGTCGGCGCCGACGAGTTGGACATGCTGATGTGGTTCATGACCGGTGGAATGTTCTTCGAGCCGGATCCGGACGAGGTTAGTGCGCAGGTCCCCGTTCTGCGGCGGGTGCGACCGTCTGAGATCAGACGGTTTGAAGATGAGGGGCGGGTCCACCTCGGAACCCTGACCGATCCGCTCGACGCGTGGATCTACTCGACAGAAGGCACTTCCCACCGGGCCGCTCCGAAGCCGACGCGCCGAGAAGAACCGTGGGTCGAGGCTTATCTCGCGGCGAGCGAATCAGCGCAGTGGCCTGGATGGCTACGAACGGGTGCTGATCTGGTGAGCCTCAGTCGCAGCTCGCAACGCCACATCGGCAAGTCGCTGAAAACGGTTCGACGACTGGCGCGAACCGCTGACCGAGAACGAAGCCTCACAACCCACGGGACAACCCCCTACGGATCATGGTTGCTGACACTGGCCGTTGCTAGAGCGGGCGTGCCGGTAGGTCACCTCGTCGACTACATCGAAGCGAAGCAGTACCAGACCGCATCCAACCGGGCACTGCTCCTCATCTACCGACCGGATGGCTCGATCGCGACGTCCCAGTATCGCGGCGAACCCCAACCGCGATCGCCGGAGCGGGACATCGAGATCGCGACGTCCCCACTCCTCAGTCTCGACGAGACGTTCGCGAAAGCACCGCCACGCGGGCAGCGGGGCCCCGCCTCGAAGCGACGAAAGCGACCGAAGCGACGACGGTGACCAAGAGATGACCTTTTATCTGGCAGCGTGGCATCGGTGAGCGCAGGTCCGGTCGCGACGCCTGATGGACTTGCGGGACGTCGGACGGCTCCTCAGGTGTACTGCCTCCCTTGTGCCCACAGATGGGTGGGCAGAGCCGACAACCGAGTCGCAATCGGCACGTGGCCCGATGGTTCGCCCATCGACGAGTACTGCCGGGCGGCACCAGCAACGCCGCCGTCTCCCGATTCACGCGCGCCGACAAGTGTCACCCCCCCGCGACGCGAGAATCAGTCGCGCGGCCTCGTCATGGAGGTCCACTGCAGCCCGTCGAACCAGCGCAGGAGCGAAGCATCTCCCTGCGGGTCCGAGTAGAAGCCCGCGGGCGGAGCGACGACCGGAACGGGCGCCGGGGCGCCCAGCTCGCCGCGCATGTCCCGCACTGCCTCGCGCACGTTGGCGTGATCGTTCTGGTTGATCATCTGTCGCTGGTTCTCGATCATGACGCCGGTCTGCACGACCTGGACTCGCGCAGCGTTGCGCGTCTGCTTGGCGTACTTCACGGCACGCTCGCCCTTGCTGCGGTAGCCGATCATGCCCGCAGTGCTGATCGACATGGTCTTGCGCAGGATGCCCATCGTGTCCTCTCGTTCCTACGTGTGAGACGACATGGTGCTGCTTCCTCCAGATGTGCTAGCCCACTGGACACGCTCAAGTGACCCGAGTTGGTGACCTGGGGACCGGGTCCGCTGGGGCCATGGGAGCCGCAGCTCAGAGGGCTCGCGGGCCGCGTCACCCTTCGCCAGCCTGCGGTTCGCCGACTGTGGCGAGCTGCTCGTGCACTCCAGCAATCAGTGGCAAGCCCACCAGTCCGACCGCTACGGCGAGCGCTCGGCGCCCGGCCTCATTGTCCGGACTGAACTGCGCGGGGCGCACGTCAGCGACCCCGGCGAGCTCATGTACCCGGAGCAGTCCGCCGTCCACGACTTCGCCGCCGGGGACCTCGCGGGCCTGGCGCAGCTCGGCGCGGGAGCGTGCGAGCCCGCGCTCTGACCGCTCCCGACGCCACGTCGGTCAGGCGCCGCGCTCCGCGGACTGCTTCCGCTGGTCCTGCGCCCGCCGCCGCCTCACCTCGGCCCGCGCCACCACGAACGCCACCAGCACCGGGGCCACGTACGTCGCCTTGTCCAGCAGTTCCCGCACCCACGCGGGCAGCTCGGGCAGGTCCCAGTCGGGCAGCGGGATCGTCGGCAGGTCCCAGTCCGGCCACGGGATGGACGGCAAGTCCCAGTCCGGCCACGGGATCGCCGGCAGCGACACCTGGGCCAGCAGCCACAGCACCACCAACGGCAGCACGACGCCGAGGACGGCGCCTCCGGCGTGCCGGGCGGCGTGCAGGTTGGGGTGGGCGCGGATCCACGCCTCCCGAGCGGCCGCCTTCGACCCCGGCTCGGGGTCCAGGTCGGTGCCGCCGAGACCGGTGTGCGCAGCGGCCACGGCGCCGGGCCTCGTGTCGGGCGACCACCAGGTGATGCGCCGGGCGGGACCGGTGAAGCGCGGCAGCCTGACCCCGACCGCACCGTGCTCGCCGCCGTTGAGGACGACGTGCTCGTCGCTGGTCGTGGTCGCCGCGACCTCGGTGCCGTCGACCAGCCAGCCGACCCGGCGGCGCAGGCGGACCTCGGTGATCTCGACCCGGTGCTCGCGGCCGTCGCAGGTCAGCAGCCACCGCTCGGGTGCCTTCCGTGAGCGCAGCGACGTCACGCGTGGATGATAGAGCGACCACTCCAGGAAAGGCGAGCCGTGGCACGCACGATCGACCCGGTCCGGTACGCCGCGCGGCGGCTCGCCATCGTCGACGCGGCACTGACCCGCTTCGCCGAGGACGGTTTCGACCGCGCCACCACCGCGGCCATCTGCCGCACCGCCGGCATCGGCTCCGGCACCTTCTTCCACTACTTCCCGGCCAAGCTCGACGTGCTGCTGGCCATCCTCGAGCTGAGCACGGCCGAGACCGTGGCCTGGTTCGCCGCCCAGCAGCACCGCACCGACGCCGCCGTGCTCGACGACTACGTCATCCACGCGGCGGCCGGGTACGCCGACCCGCGGGTGGCCGGATTCGTCAAGGCCGTCGGCGCGGTGATGAACGACGAGCAGGTGGCCGCCGCGCTGGCGCGGGACGAGGCCGCCGTCGCCGACGGGCTGCTGCCGTGGGTCCAGGCGGCGCAGTCCACGGGGCAGGTCCGGGTCGACGTCCCGGCTGCCCGGCTGTGCGCCTGGGTGCTGGTCGTGCTCGACGGGTTCCTCGGCCGGCTGGCCACCGACACCGGCTTCCTCGCCGCCGCCGAGCAGGACATGCTGCTGGACACCGTCCGGCGGGTGCTCGCCCCGGCGCACCGCTGACCACGGTGCGCCGGGACGACGTACGGCGTCGGCCCGCGGGGCAGCCCCGCCACGTGCTCGACGAGGCGGGGCGGTGTCACCGCCGCGGCGGCCGGGCGGCCGGCCGCCGCTTCAGGCCGGCGGCGTACCGCCAGCACAGCGGCGAGCAGTAGACGGCGCCACCGACGACGGTGCGGTGCGAACGGATGGGTGTGCTGCAGTCACAGCAGAGATCCACAGTGGACGGCGTGAGGTGCCGTGGCCCGTGTCGCGTCCTCGGACGCAGTGGGGCCGCCCGTCCGGGCGGTGACCACCACTGTCCGCCGGTCGGCGCCCGAACTCAACCCTGATCCCGCCCGTTCATCCTCGTCCGGCCGTAGCCCAGCGCGGTGCCACCGGCGTCCGGGACGTGGTCCAGCCGGGCGGCCGCATCGGCAGGACCTCCCGGGTGAGCTCGCGCAGCACGGGGTCGGACAATGGAGGGCCTGCCGCCGCGGTACGTCGGCCGCAGCCCGGCGTGCGCGCCGGCCGGCACGTCACCCACCTGCACCGTCGTGGTCACGACCACCGGCCACGTGCGATCGGCGTGCGACGGACCCGGCTGAGGAACGCGGCCAGCGAGGAGGAGCCCATGGACACCCTGATCGGACGGGACACCGGCGCATGACCCGCGTCACATGGTGGGTAGGTCGGCGGGGGGCGCCGACCGGCGCCCATGGGGGAGCGGACATGGCGACGTCCTCGACAGAGATCGGTCCACCGTCGACACGTCCGCCGGTCGTCGACACCACCGAGCCCGGCCGACCGGCCGCGCTCCCGGGCGCCTCCCTCACCCGCAGTGGGTGACGCATCCGGCCGTTTCCGCCGAACGGTCAAGAAGCTCGGCACGGGCGTCGATCCCTCCTCGGTGAGCCGACGACGAGCCCCCGACGTGGCGACGCCACGCGTGATGGCGCGCACGCTGAGCGTGTTCTTCCTCTTCGGTGGCGTCACCGGCTCGCTCGTGGCGCTGGGTGCCGGCTCGGCCGGGTACGGGCGCGAGGTCCTCGCGGGCCTCTCGCTGTGCGCGGTGCTCGCCGCCGCGGTCGCGCACCGCTGGGGGCTGCGCTGGCGTCGGAACGTCTTCCACCTGCCCCTGGCCGGCGGAGGCGGACTCATCCTCGCCGCTGTCTCGGTGAGCCCCGACCCGGCCAGCGCGGTCGTCTGCGCGGCGATCATGTCCTTCGTCATCATCGACGTGTACTTCTTCTTCAGCTTCCTCGTCGCCTCCACGCACCTCGCCGTCTGGCTGCCTGCGGTGACCGCGGCGCTGCTCGCCCACGGCACGGTGTCCTGGGGTACCACCTTGGCCCTCGACGTGATCATGATCGCGCTGGGTGTTGTCACCCGTGAGCTGGTCGTCCGCGCCTCCGGCGCCAGCCGGGACCCGCTCACCGACCTGCGCAACCGCCGCGGCCTGGACGACGCCCTGCGCGAGCTGATGGTCACCGTGCCGCGCACCGGTGAGCGGCTGTCCGCAGCCCTGCTCGACCTGGACAACTTCAAGACCATCAACGACACGCAGGGCCACGACGCCGGGGACGCGGTGCTGCGCGAGGTCGCCGACGTCTGGCGCCGCGCACTGCCGCCCTCGGCCGTGCTCGCCCGGCACGGCGGCGACGAGTTCGCCCTGCTGCTGCCCGGCGTCCCCGGGCCCGCCGCCCTGGAGCTGGTGCGCCGGCTGTGCGCGCTGCACCCCGACATCCGGCTGTCCTGCGGGGTGGCCGAGTACGTGGTCGGCGACAGCGCCGCGCAGCTGATGCGCCGCGCCGACCAGGCGCTGTACGCCGCCAAGGCCGCCGGTCGCGGCCGCTGCGAACTGGACGGCGGCGAGGTGTCCGACCTGGCCCGCGACCTGGCCGTCGCGCTGACCCACGGCGACGTCGCCGTGCACTTCCAGCCGATCCTTCAGGTGGCCACCGACGACGTCGTCGGCGTGGAGGCCCTCGCCCGCTGGACCCACCCGGAGCGCGGGCCGGTGTCACCGTCGGAGTTCGTCGCCGTCGCCGAGCAGCACGGCCTGATCACCGCCCTCGGCGAGCACGTGCTTCGCCAGACCTGCACCCAGCTGGCCGCGCTGCACGCCGCCACCGGACGCCGGCTGCGCGTCGGGGTCAACGTGTCCGGCATCGAGTTGTCCGACCCCACCTACCCCGACCGGGTGCGCGCCGTCTTCGCCGACACCGGCTGGCCCGCCGAGGAGGTGGTGCTCGAGGTGACCGAGAGCCTGCTCGACGCCGAGTCCGCGACCTCCGTGGCCACCCTGCACGCGCTGCGCGACCTGGGCCTGAAGGTGGCCATCGACGACTTCGGCACCGGCTACTCCTCGCTGAGCCGGCTGGACACCCTCCCGATCGACGTGCTCAAGGTCGACCACTCGTTCATCGCCGCCATCACCACCTCCCCGCGCCGGACCCAGATGCTCCGCAGCATCGTGGCCCTCGCCGGGGCGCTCGGCATGGACGTCGTCGCCGAGGGCGTGGAGACGCCGGAGCAGGACCTGCTGCTGCGCAGCGTGGGCTGCACCTTCGAGCAGGGCTGGCTGCACGGGCGCCCCATGCCGGTGGCCGAGCTGCAGGCCACCCTGGAGCGCCGGGACGGCGAGCTGACCCGGGCCACCGGCTGACCCGTCGTCCGCAGATCCGCGAGCCGGCTCCACCGAACGGATGCGTCCACTCCTCCTACCGGGTGGAGACGCCGCCTGCACACAGGCGCTTCACTGGTCCGGTGATCGAGAACGGCCCGAGCGCCGCGACCCCCGCCGCCTCCCTGCACCGCGTCTCCGAGCAGCGCAGGCGGGCCCGCGAGGAGCGGGCGCAGCGCCGGCGCGCCCGCCGCGGCGACCTGCTGCTGGTGCCCGAGGCCGAGCCCGCGACGACGGCGGTCTTCCGTCCCGGCGCCGACACCGAGCGGGCCGCCGCGGAGACCCTGACCCGCCGGTGCGGCCCCGACGTCCGGCTGATGTTCCGGCGCAGCCTGGGCGCCGGGCGGGAGGGCGTCGTCGACGTCCTCGCGGTCACGCCGAGCGGGGTGCACGTCGTCGACGTGCGGCAGTACACCGGCTCGCCCGTGCGGGTGCGGCGCTCCACCGGGCTGGGCGAGCACCTGGTGGTCGGCGGCCGCGACCGCTCCGCGCTGCTCACCGCGCTGCAGCGGCAGGCCGAGGCGCTGCGGCTGGTGGCGGCCGAAGTGCCCACCGAGACCGACGTGCCGGTGTACCCGGCGTTCTGTTTCGACGTGGCCGACCTGCCGTGGGCGACCCAGTGGATCGCCGGCGTCCCGGTGCTGGGGCCGCGCGGCGTGGCCCGCCGGCTGAACGTGGGCGGCCCGCTGACGCCGGAGGCCGTGGCCCTGCTCGCCGCCCACCTCGCCGACCGGCTGCCGCCGGCCTGACCCCGCGGGGCCGCCGCACGGCGCCCCGGACGGCAGCGGGGCCGGACACCCGTCGGTGTCCGGCCCCGCCGTCAGCTCGCCCCGACCGTCACTCGACGGCGAGGTGGCCCTGGTACCGGCCGGCGGAGTTCCCGTGGCCGGCGGCGTGGCTCGTGCCCTTGACCTCGTCGCCGACTACCAGCGGGGTCGGGTCGTCGGCCAGGGTCAGCGTGGCGAAGGCGATCGCCTTGCTGTTGATCCCCAGCGCCTCGGTGCTCACGTTGGCGATCGTGTCACCGGGGGAGTGGTAGTTCGGGTCGTAGGCGACCCCCGCCGTCCCACCGAACAGGGCGGCCTCCTCCGGCGTCTTCAGCTGCTCGGCGCCGGTGAACAGCCCGGTCGCCGGGATGCCGGCCTCGATGAAGCCCTGGTAGTCCGAGCGGCCGGAGAACTCCGTGTCCACCCACGGCTGGCCCTTGCGGTCGAAGTAGTCGGTGAACACCTGCTCCAGCGACTCCGAGCCCGCCGGCACGGCGACCGGCGCCGGGTACGTCGACTGGTTCGAGTCGTACACGCCGATCACGTAGTTCGGCGAGCCCACCATGTCGAAGTTCAGGTACCCGGTGATCTGGGCGCGCTCGGCCTCGGTCAGCGAGTCCACGTAGGTGCTCGACCCGATCAGCCCGGACTCCTCCGCGCCCCACCACGCGAACCGGACGGCGTTCCGGGTCGGCGCCACCTGGGCGAGCTCCAGGGCGGTCTGCAGGATCGCCGCCGAGCCGGTGCCGTTGTCGTTGATCCCCGGGCCCTCGTCGACCGAGTCCAGGTGCGCGCCCATCATGATCACGTTGTCGGCGTCGCCGTACGGCGTCTGGGCCACGATGTTGAACGTCGAGGTGGTGGTCGTCCGGATGTCGATCGCCAGCGTCGTCGGCGCGCCGGCCTGCCCGAGCAGCGCCTGGCCGGCTGCCTGCGTGATGCCGCCGGCGGGCGCGCCGGTCGCCGGGGTCGCGCCGAGCGTGCCGTTCAGCGGCCCCTCGGTGTTGTTGTAGACCACGACCCCGACGGCACCGGCCGCGCTGGCCAGCTGCTGCTTCACCGCGAACGCGCACCCGCCGCGGGACACCAGCACCACGGAGCCCGCGGTGCCGGTGCCGTAGTCGGTGGCCTCGCAGCCCGGGGTCGCGTCGCCGGCGGCGAGCACCGACAGCGGGCCCTGCACGGTGCCCGACGGCGAGGACGTCATCGCGATGACGTCGACCGCCTGACCGCCGACGGTGAGGGTCTGGGTCAGCGTGCGGGAGGAGGTGAACTCGAAGGGCTGGCGCTCGACCTGGTAGCCGGCGTCCTCCAGCAGGCCCTGCACGTAGTCGCCGGACGCGTCGTAGCCGGGCGTGCCGCTGGCGCGGTTGCCACCGTTGGCGTCGGCGATGCCCTGCAGTGCGCGCAGGTGCCCGAGCACCTCCTCGGTGGAGACGCGGTTGGCGAACCCGTTCGGGTTCGGGTGGGGGGCGGCCACGGCGGGAGCCGCGACCAGCAGGGAGCTCGCCAGGGCGGCCGTCGCGGTGGCGAGGGTCAGCCCGGTACGGCGGGGACGGAGCGACATCGGTGTCCTCTCGGTGCGGACCGCGGGGGACCACCCGCGGTCGGTGCCGAGGAACGCAGCCATGCTCATGAGTTGGCGTCAACACCTCACTGATCCGGCGTGGACTCCCGTCGTCCGACGGCGGGGGGTGAAGCCACTGGTCGCTGCCGACGCACAGCTGTCGCACAGCTCGGACACGCCGACGGGCGACGCGCCGGAGCGCGTCCCGCGTGTCGACCGGTCAGCCGGCGGCGTGTCGCCGGGCGCCCCGGCCGGCCACGGACTCGTGCACGGCCTCGAGCCCGTCGATCAGCGCGTCCAGGGCGAAGGTGAAGCCGGACCGGTCGGGTGACTCCCCGTCCGGCCCGTCACCCCCGGCGGTGGTGGCGGCGCCCAGCACCAGGAACCGGGCGGCCGCGGCGACCATGGTGGCGTGCCGGGCGGGCCAGCCGTAGCCGAGCAGCGCCTCGTGCACCTGGTCGGCCTTCACCAGGTGGTCGGTGCGCCCGGGGCTGCCGCCGGCCACCACCGGCGCCGCGTTCGGGTGCCAGTGCACCGCGGCGTGGAACGAGGTGGCCCAGGTGCGCAGCCCGGCCTGCCAGCTCGCGCCGAAGTCCGACGGGTCGATCCGCCTGGCCAGCCGGTCGGCGATCGCCTCGAGCACGGCGTCCTTGTTGGGGAAGTGGGTGTAGAGCGAGGCCGCCTGCACGCCCAGCCGGGTGGCCAGCCTGCGCATCGTGAGCGCGTCCAGCCCGTCCTCGTCGATGATCGCCAGCGCCTGGTCGCGGATCAGGCTCTGGCTGAGGATCGCCTCCTTGGGGCGTGCCATCGTGGTCCTCTCGTCGGTGTCCGGCCGCTCAGCCGGTGGTGACCGGGCTCCGGTCGGCCCGCAGCCGGGTGACCCGGCTGGCGCCGCCGCCCAGATCGTCCCGGATGCCGCGCACCGGCGTGCCGGCGGCCGCCGGGTGTGCCCGGCGGTGCGCGATCTGGTCGAAACGCCGCGGCACCTCGCACGCGGTGGTGTGGTTGATCCCGGCCACGCGCAGGTGCCGGTGCCGGAACAGCCAGCGGCGGCCGTCCTTGACCAGCTGGTCCTCGAAGGTGCCCCAGATGTGCAGCACCCGGTCGACGTCGGCGGCCTCGTGGAAGCCGATCAGGTGCGTTGTCGTCGAGGCCGTCCGGCCGTCGTAGCGCACCAGCCGCACGTCGGAGCAGTGGAAGCTGATCGCCGAGTACAGCGTGAACCTGTCCTCGAACAGGTCCCGCAGCTCCAGCTGCCCGCGGTGCACCGCGCCGCCACCGAGGTCGACGGCGCCGTCGTCGGTGAACAGTGCCAGCGCGGCCTCGACGTCGGCACTGTCGCAGTGATCGCAGTAGGCCTGCACGGCGTCGGAGATGCGGGCGCGGTCGATGAGCTCCTGGACGTCGTCGTCTCGGGACATGGCTCCTCGTGGGGTGCAGCTGCCGGAGCGGTCGGCATGGTGGTCGGGATCACATCGAGGGCAGACTAGCGGTCGGCGCAGCGTCTTCCTAACGCTGTTCGTCCGATCGAGGGGACTAGCTGAACCTAACGCTGTTTGGTAACTTCTCGATCAGGCGAGCCGGTCACCCGAGCGCGCGCACCGCCGACGACGAGGACGGCGGACGACGGGCGTCACGGCGCCCCGACCGGCGAGAGGAGGAGCGATGAGCGTCGTCGACCTGGGGGAGGTGCAGCTGTTCGTCACCGACACCGGACCGCTGTCCGGTGTGGGCGCCCCGCCGGTGCTGCTGGTGCACGGCTGGACCTGCGACTCCCACGACTGGTCCGACCAGCTGGACTCGCTGGCCACCCGGCACCGGGTGATCGCCCCGGACCTGCGCGGTCACGGCCGGTCCTCGACCCCCGCCGCGGGCTACACCGCCCAGCACCACGCCGCCGACCTCGTGGCCCTGCTCGACCGGCTCGACGTCGGCCCGGTCGTCGTCATCGGCCACTCGCTGGGCGCCGTGGTGGCCGCGGCACTGGCCGTCGAGCACCCGGAGCGGGTGCTGGCCACTGTCGTCGTCGAGCCGGCCTACGGCCAGCCCCCGCCCGCGCTGGAGTGGCTGGTGGGCGTGGCCGACCAGTTCGGCACCCAGGACGGCAACGCGCTGGCCGCCGACCTGCAGGCCGCCACCGAGCCGACCGCGCCGGCCCGGCAGCGCGCCTGGCACCGCCGCCGCACGCTCGGCATGGCGCCGGCGCTGCTCGCCCGGACCTTCCGCGACATGTACGTCGTCCCGGAGCAGGTGTCCGGGCAGCCGGCCACCGACCGCTACCTGGCCGGGCGCCGCTGCCCGACCCTGGCCTTCCACCGGCTGCCGGACATGGCCGACTGGGAGCGCGGCGTGCTCACCCACCCGGCCAGCCGGGCGGTCAGCTGGGAGGGCTCCGGGCACTGGCTGCACCAGGAGCGCCCGGTGGAGTTCAACCGGCTGGTGCTCGACTGGCTCGCCGACCTGCCGGTAGCCGGGCACCCGGCAGACCGGCCCGCCCTGCAGGGCACCGCGTGAGCGGCAGCCGCCTGTTCGACCCGGTGCAGCTCGGGCCGCTGCGGCTGCGCAACCGCGTGGTCATGGCCCCGATGACCCGGCAGTTCTCCCCGGGCGGGGTGCCCACCGCCGAGGTCGGCGACTACTACGTGCGGCGGGCCGAGGGCGGGGTCGGCCTGATCATCAGCGAGGGCCTGGAGATCGCCCACCCGGCCTCGGTGCACTCCGCCGCCATCCCCGACCTGCACAGCGAGGCCGCGCTGGCCGCCTGGGCCGGCATCGCCGCCCGCGTCCAGGCCGCCGGTGCGGCCTTCGTGCCGCAGCTGTGGCACGTCGGCGGCTACCGCGCGCTCGTCGCCGACCGGCCGCGGCCCGACGTCCCGGCGCTCTCGCCGTCGGGGCTGTACCGCCCGGGCGAGCGGATCGGCGCGCCGGCCGGGGACGGGGACATCGCCGCGGTCGTCGAGGCCTATGCCCGCGCCGCGGCCGCCGCCCAGGCGATCGGCTGCGACGGCGTAGAGCTGCACGGCGCGCACGGCTACCTCATCGACCAGTTCCTGTGGGCGGCCACCAACCGGCGCACCGACGGCTACAACGGCGACGTCGAGGCCCGGTCCCGCTTCGCCGCCGAGGTGGTCGCCGCCTGCCGCGCCGCGACCAGCCCGGACTTCCCGCTGTTCCTGCGGTTCTCCCAGTGGAAGACCCAGGACTACGGCGCCCGGCTTTTCAGCACCCCGGACGAGCTCGGCCGGTTCCTCGCCGTCATGGCCGAGGCCGGCGTGGACGTCTTCGACTGCTCCACCCGCCGGTTCTGGACGCCGGAGTTCGACGGCTCGGACCGCACGCTGGCCGGCTGGACGCGCCGGCTGTCCGGCCGGCCCACCATGACCGTCGGCTCGGTGGGCCTGGACAGCGACGTCGTCGCCTCGCTGCACGGGCGGGAGCAGCACTCCGGCGTCGGCCGGCTCGACGAGCTGGACCGGATGCTGGCCCGCGGCGAGTTCGACCTGGTCGGCGTCGGCCGGGCGCTGCTGGCCGACCCGGCGTGGGTGCACAAGGTCCGGCGCGGCGCGCTGGAGGAGCTGATCGGCTTCGACCGCGCCCAGCTCGAGGTGCTCACCTGACCGCCCGCCGACAGTCACCCCGCCGTGCCGCCCCCGAGAGGAACCGATGACCACCACCCACGAGGTGTTCAACCAGGCCGAGGCGCTGGCCGACTCCGACCCCTCCGCCGACGAGGCCCTGCTGGACGCGCTGCACCGGGAGGGCGCCGGCTGGGCGGAGAAGGACGTGCGCGCCGCCGGTGAGCTGGCCGGCTCCGCGCACACCCTCGAGCTCGCCCGGCTGGCCAACACCCACCACCCGGTGCTGCACACCCACGACCGGGTGGGCCGCCGGGTCGACGAGGTCGAGTTCCACCCGGCCTGGCACGCGCTGATGGCCACCGCCGTCGGTCTCGGCCTGACCGGCGCCGCGTGGCGGGACGAGCGGCCCGGCGCGCACGTCGCCCGGGCGGCGACCGGCTTCGTGTGGGGCCAGGCCGAGGCCGGCCACATGTGCCCGATCGAGATGACCTACGCCGTCGTCCCGGCGCTGCGGCACGCCCCGGAGCTCGCCGCGGCCTACGAGCCGCTGCTCGCCTCCACCGAGTACGACCCCACCGCCGCCGCCCCGCTGACCAAGCGCGGGCTGCTCGCCGGGATGTCGATGACCGAGAAGCAGGGCGGCTCGGACGTGCGGGCCAACACCTCGCGCGCGGAGCCGGCCGGCGACGGCAGCTACGCGATCACCGGGCACAAGTGGTTCACCTCCGCACCGACCTGCGACCTGTTCCTGGTGCTCGCGTACGCCCCCGGCGGGCTGTCCTGCTTCCTGCTGCCCCGGGTCCTGCCCGACGGCAGCCGCAACGCCATGCGGCTGATGCGGCTCAAGGACAAGCTCGGCAACCGCTCCAACGCCTCCTCCGAGCTGGAGTACGAGCGGGCCACCGGCTTCCTGGTGGGGGAGGAGGGCCGCGGCGTGCGCACCATCATCGAGATGGTCAACGGCACCCGGTTGGACGTCGCCCTGGCCGGTGCGGCCGGGATGCGCGCGGCCCTGCTCGCCGCCGTGCACCAGACCACGCAGCGGCACGCCTTCGGCCGCGCGCTGGTCGACCAGCCGGCCATGACCGCGGTGCTGGCGGACATGACGCTGGAGAGCGAGGCCGCCACCCTGCTCACCATGCGGGTCGCCGGTGCCGCCGACCGCGCCGTCCGCGGCGACGCCACCGAGAGCGCCTTCCGCCGGGTCGCCGTCGCCCTGGCCAAGTACTGGGTGTGCAAGCGGGCGCCGGTGCTGGCGGCCGAGGCGCTGGAGTGCTTCGGCGGCAACGGCTACATCGAGGACTCGGTCATGCCGCGGCTCTACCGGGAGGCGCCGTTGGGCTCGATCTGGGAGGGCTCGGGGAACGTCGTCGCCCTGGACGTGCTGCGCGCGCTCAGCCGGGAGCCGGCCACCCTGCCGGCGTTCCTGGCCGAGCTGGACCTCGCCGCCGGCGCCGACCGGCACCTGGACGCCGCCCGCACCCGGCTGGCCGAGGAGCTGCACGCCCCCGAGCGGCCCGAGGCGGGCGCCCGGCGCACCGTCGAGCTGATGGCGCTGACCCTGCAGGCCTCGCTGCTGGTGCGGCACAGCCCGCCGTCGGTCGCCGACGCGTTCTGCGCCTCCCGGCTCGGCGGTGACTGGGGCAGCTCCTTCGGCACGCTGTCGCCGTCGGTCGACGCCCGGGCGATCGTGGCCCGTGCGACCCCGGTGCTGGTGCCCCGGTGATCGGCGAGCTGCGCCACGAGCCGCTGTTCCTGATGGAGTTACAGGTGGGCTACGACCGGGCGCAGCCGATCGGCGCCACCGCCGCCGGGTGGCGCGGGGTCTACCCGGTGGACGGCGGCACCGTCACCGGCGAGCGGGTGAACGGCACCGTGCAGCCTGGCGGCGCCGACTGGGTGACCCAGCGCAGCGACGGCGTCATGGTGATCGACGTGCGGCTCACGCTGGCCACCGACGACGGCGCGGTGATCGGCATGACCTACACCGGCCTGGCCCGCGGGCGCACTCCGGAGCTGACCGAGCGGTTCCGCCGCCGCGAGCTGCTGGGCTACGACGACTTCTACCTGCGCACCACGCCCCGCTTCGAGACCGGCGACGCGCGCTACGCCTGGCTCAACGGGCTGGTCGCCGTGGCCAACGGCGAGCGCACCGCCACCGGCGGGCGCTACCAGGTCTTCGCGATCACGTGAGCGGGATGCCGCAGCAGGGCCGGGTCGCCCTCGTCACCGGTGGCGCCGGCGGCATCGGTGCCGCCACCGCCCACCGCCTCGCCCGGGACGGCGCGAGCGTGGCGGTGCTCGACCTGGACGCCGACGGCGCCGCCGCGGTGGCCGGTGACCTGCCGCACGGCGGGCTCGGCCTGCGCTGCGACATCACCGACCCGGACTCGGTGGCCGCCGCGGTCGGCGCGGTGCTCCAGCGGTACGGCCGGGTGGACGTGCTGGTCAACAACGCCGGCATGCTGCGCAACGCCGACCTGCTGGACATGCCGGGCGACGTCTGGGCGGCGGTGCTCGCGGCCAACCTGACCGGTCCGTTCACCGTCACCCAGGCCGTCGTGGCGCACATGGCCGCCGCCGGCTACGGGCGGATCGTCTTCGTCACCTCGCTCGCCGCGCTGGGCAACCCGGGGCAGGCCAACTACGCCGCCGCCAAGGCCGGGGCCGCCGGGCTGGCGCGCACCGTGGCGCTGGAGCTGGGAGCCCGCGGCGTCACCAGCAACGTGGTCGCACCCGGGTACGTGCGCACCGCCATGCTGCGCGACGGGCTGGCGGCGCGGGGCCGGACGGTCACGGAGTTCGAGGCCGGCGCGGCCGGGCAGCTCGCCGTCGGGCGGATCGGCGAGCCCGCGGACATCGCCGCCGCGGTCGCCTTCTTCGCCCTGCCCGAGGCCGGCTTCGTCACCGGTCAGACCCTGTACGTCACCGGTCACCCCAGCGGCGGGTGACGTCAGTCCGGCAGCGGAGCGCGCTCCAGGCGCTGGAAGCGTCCCGGCAGCTCCTCCGACGCCGTCCGGTTGACCCCGGTCACCCGCAGCGCCCGCCGCCGGATCAGCCAGCCGCCGTCCGCGCGCACCAGCTCGTCGTCGTAGCGGCCCCACAGGTGCATCCGCTCGCCGCGTCCCGGGGCGTCGTGGAAGGCGTACAGCTGACTGGTCGTGCCGGCGGTCGCGCCGTCGTAGTGCAGCACCCGGGTGGTCGAGCAGTGGTGGTTCGTGGTGGTCCAGCGGCCGACCCGGTCGCGCACCATGGCGCGCAGCGCCGGCTGCCCGGTCGCCGTCGCGCCGTGTCCCATGTCCAGCACGGCGTCGGCGGTGAACAGCGCGAGCAGCTGCTCGACCTCGGCCCGGTCGACCAGGTCGCAGTAGGCGTGCAGGGTCTCGGCGATGAGCAGCCGGTCGGCCAGCTCGGTCAGCTCCACGGCGTGCTCCCCGGGTCGGTGGTGTGCCTATAGCGGCGTGCGCCAGCAGGGACGGTGACCGGCACCGCGTGGCCGTCCAGCCGTACTGCCGACGTGGTCACGGGCGCCTCCGGCTGCGGGTCGGGAGCGGGGCTGGTCACCCCGGCCGCTCTGTGCTCCAATAACCTAACACCGTTCGGAACCCCGGGCGGCAGACCCGTGGAGGACAGCCCGTGGCACCCGGTACCGCCTCGCTCACCCGGCCCCGCGCGCCGCTGGCGCTGTTCGACCTCGACGGGCTGGTCGCCCCGGAGGAGCTCGCGATCCGGGACACCGTCCGGCGCTTCGTCGACGACCGGGTCGCCCCGCACGTCGCCGGTTGGTGGGAGGACGGCGTCCTGCCGATCCGCGAGCTGGCCCGCGAGCTCGGCGACCTCGGCGTCCTGGGCATGCACCTGGAGGGCCACGGCTGTGCCGGGACGACGGCCACCGCCTACGGGCTGGCCTGCCTGGAGCTGGAGGCGGGCGACTCGGGCCTGCGCTCGCTGGTGTCGGTGCAGGGCTCGCTGGCCATGTACGCGATCCACGCGTTCGGCAGCGACGAGCACCGGGACCGCTGGCTGCCGGCGATGGCCCGCGGCGAGGCGATCGGCTGCTTCGGCCTCACCGAGCCCGACTTCGGCTCCGACCCGGCCGGCATGCGCACCACCGCCCGCCGCGACGGCACCGACTGGGTGCTCACCGGCACCAAGATGTGGATCACCAACGGCAGCGTCGCTGACGTCGCCGTCGTCTGGGCGCGCACCGAGGACGGTATCCGCGGCTTCGTCGTCCCGACGGACACCCCGGGCTTCTCCGCCCCGGCGATCGCGCACAAGATGTCGCTGCGCGCCTCGGTCACCTCCGAGCTGGTGCTGGACGGCGTCCGGCTGCCCGCGGACGCGGTGCTGCCCGGCGCGGCCGGGCTGTCCGGCCCGCTGTCCTGCCTGGACGAGGCGCGCTTCGGCATCGTGTTCGGCGCGCTCGGTGCGGCCCGGGACAGCCTGGAGAGCGCGCTTGCCTACAGCCAGAGCCGGATCATCTTCGACCGGCCGCTGGCCTCCTACCAGCTCACCCAGGCCAAGCTCGCCGACATGACCCTGGAGCTGGGCAAGGGCGTGCTGCTGGCCCTGCACCTGGCCCGGCTCAAGGACGCCGGCCGGCTGGCCCCCGACCAGGTCAGCCTGGGCAAGCTCAACAGCGTGCGGGAGGCGATCGCCATCGCCCGGGAGTGCCGCACCGTGCTCGGCGCCGCCGGGATCGTCGCGGAGTACCCGATGATGCGGCACGCGGCGAACCTGGAGTCGGTGCTCACCTACGAGGGCACCTCCGAGGTGCACCAGCTCGTCATCGGGCGGGCCGTCACCGGCATGGCGGCGTTCCGGTGACGGCCGTCGTGGACCCCGCCAGCGCGCCGGCCGGCACCGGGCGGGTCGCCGGGAAGACCGTGCTGGTCTCCGGCGGCGCGCGCGGCATGGGCGCCGCGCACGCCGCGCGGCTGGTCGCTGAGGGCGCGCGCGTCGTCGTCGCCGACGTCCTGGGCGAGGAGGGCCGGGCGCTGGCCACCGAGCTGGGGCCGAGTGCCGCCTTCACCCCGCTCGACGTCACCGAGCCCGACAGCTGGGCGGCGGCGCTCGCGCACACCCAGTCGACGTTCGGCCCGCTCGACGTCCTGGTGAACAACGCCGGTGTCGGCGGCGGCAGCTCGGCGCTGCTGGACATCACCCTCGCCGACTGGCAGCGCGTCATCGACGTCAACCTGACCGGCACCTTCCTCGGCATGCAGGCGGCGGTGCGCGCGATGGCGGCGTCCGGGGGTGGCTCGATCGTGAACGTCTCCTCGATCTTCGGGCTGCGCGGCATGCCGGTGATCCACGGCTACGTGGCCGCCAAGTTCGCCTCCCGGGGGCTGGCCAAGTCCGTCGCCCTGGAGGTCGCGGGCCTCGGCATCCGGGTCAACTCGGTGCACCCCGGGATGATCGTCACCCCGATGACGGCCTCCCGGGCCCGCGACGTGCTCACCATCCCGCTGGGCCGGCCCGGTGAGTCCGACGAGGTGTCCCAGCTGGTGCTGTTCCTGGCCAGTGACGAGTCGTCCTACTGCACCGGTGCCGAGTTCACCGTCGACGGCGGCGTGACCGCCGGCGTCCCCCTGGGCTGACCGCCCCCCTCCCGACTGGAGCCCCCGTGTCCGCAGACGTGCACGCCGCACCCACCCTCGACGTCGACCGGTGCCTGACCGACCCGCAGTTCTTCGCCGGGATGCAGTTCCACGACCTGTTCCGCCGGCTGCGCGCCGAGGACCCGGTGCACTGGACCGTCGGGGACTACGAGCGCCCCTACTGGTCACTGACCCGCTACGACGACTGCGTGGCGCTGATGAGCGACTCGACGCTGTTCAGCAACCTCGCCGGGCCGCACCTGCCTCCCAAGGGCCGCGACCTCACGCCCGAGGAGCACCGGATGTTCGGCACGAACACCCACATCCTCATGTCCGACCCGCCCGACCACGGTCGCCGCCGGCGGCCGATGAACAAGCACTTCTCGGTCCCGGTGGTCACCCGGCTGCGACCGATGTTCAGCGAGATCGTCACCGATCTGCTGGACGCCGCCGAGGCCAAGGGCGACTTCGACATCGTCGCCGACATCGCCGCACCGCTGCCGGTCAAGGTGATCCTGCGGCTGCTCGGCGTGCAGGAGGAGGACTGGGCCGCGGTGCAGCAGATGGCGGTCAACGCCCTGCACTCCCAGGACGCCGAGTTCCAGGTGGACGGGCACGACGAGCTGACCGCCGTGGTCACCTACATCGACCAGGTGTACCAGTACGTGCTCGGGCTGATCCTGGACCGCCGGGCCACCCCGGCCGACGACTACGCCACGATCCTGGCCCAGCTGCGCGACGGCGACGAGCTGTTCACCGAGCGCGAGGCGGCCTTCATGGCGGTCGGCTTCGTGCTCGGCGGCCTGGAGGGCACCCGCAACGCGGTCTCGGTCGGGCTGATGGAGCTGATGGCGCACCCGGAGCAGGCCCGCGCCCTGGCCGCCGACCCGGCGCTGACCTCCGGCACGGTGGAGGAGGTGCTCCGCTGGACCACGCCGTCGAAGAACCGGCTGCGGGTCGCCACGGCCGACACCGAGCTCGGCGGCAAGCAGATCAGGGCCGGTGACTGGGTGGTCGGCTGGATCGCCTCGGCCAACCGCGACGAGGCCGTGTTCGACCGGCCCGACGACTTCGACATCACCCGGACGCCGAACAAGCACCTCTCCTTCGGCCACGGCGACCACACCTGCATCGGCCGCGCGATGGCCCGGCTGGAGCTGGAGATCCTCTTCCCCGCCTTCGTGCAGCGCTTCGGTGACCTGCAGACCCGCGGCGAGCCGGAGTGGCTGGTGAGCGACAACGCCACCGGCCTCAAGCGCTACCCCGTCCGTGTGGGGGTGTGAGGTGCTCCCGGTGACGTTCACCGTCGAGGAGACCGGCCGCGAGCTGGTGCTCGACGCCAGCGGCCACGCCACGCTGATGCAGGTCGCGGTGGAGGCCGACGTGCCCGGCATCGTCGGCGAGTGCGGTGGGGAGATGACCTGCGGCACCTGCCACGTGCACGTCGAGTCGACGCCCGCCGGGTACACCGCCGCACGCAGCCACGACGAGGAGGACATGCTGGAGGTCGTCGACGCCCCGGCCCCCGGCAGCCGGCTGGCCTGCCAGCTGCCGGTGACCCCGGCGGTCGCCGGCCTGCGCCTGCGGGTCCCCGCCCCGTCATGAGCACCCACCGGGCCGACGTCGTCGTGGTGGGGGCCGGGCACGCGGGGGTGCAGCTGGCCGTCGCGCTGGCCACGTCGGCTGGACCGCGCGGGGTGCTGCTGCTCGGGGCCGAGTCGGGGTTGCCCTACGAGCGGCCGCCGCTGACCAAGAAGCTGCTGGTCGGCAGCGACCAGCCGGTGCCGGTGCCGCTCCGGTCGGCCGCCTACTGGGATCGCTCGCCGGTGACGCTGCGCACCGGTACCCGGGTGGTCTCCGTCGACCCGGACGCCCGCACGGTCGGCACCGACGCCGGGGAGACGATCGGCTACCGAGACCTCGTGTGGGCCACCGGTGGCCGTGCCGCGCGGTGCGGACTGCCAGGGGAGGACCTGCGCGGCGTGCACAGCATCCGCGACCTGGCCGACCTCACCGCGCTGCGCAGGCAGCTCGCCGGGGGTGCCGCGGCCCGCGCGGTGGTCGTCGGCGGCGGCTACGTGGGGCTGGAGGTCGCGGCCGGGCTGCGGCAGCTGGGTCTGGCGGTCACCCTCGTCGAGGTCGCCCCGCGGCTGCTGGCCCGGGTCACCGGCACGGTCGTCTCGGCAGCGTTCACGGCCCTGCACCGCCGGCGCGGGGTCGACGTCCGGCTCGGCACCGCGGTGACCCGGCTGCGGGCCGACGGCGACCGGGTGGCGGGCGTGGTGCTGGCCGACGGCACCGAGCTCGCAGCCGACGTCGTCGTGGTCGGTGTCGGGATGCGGCCGGAGGTCGACGCCCTGCTGGCCGCCGGGGCGCGGGGGGACACCGGCGGCGTGGACGTCGACGAGCAGTGCCGCACGTCGCTGCCCGGCGTGCTGGCGGTCGGTGACTGCGCGCGGCAGGCGAACCCGTGGTCGGCGACGGGTGCGGCGATGCGGGTCGAGTCCGTGCACAACGCCGGCCTGCACGCGGCTGCCGCGGCCCGGGCGCTCACCGGCCGGCTGCCCGCCGGTCCGGTGCCGCCGCGGTTCTGGTCGACGCAGTACGGCGTCGAGCTGCGCACGGTGGGGCTGTCCGCCGGGGACGACGAGCAGGTGCTGCGCGGTGACCCGGCCACCGGGTCGTTCAGCGTCGCCTACCTGCGCGGTGGACGGCTGGCCGCACTGGACACCGTCGACCGACCGCGCGACTTCGCCCGCGGCCAGGCCCTCGTCGCCGCCGCCTGGCAGCCCACCCGGGCGGAGCTGATCGACCCGGACACCGACCTGCCCCGCCTCCAGCCGGCCGGCACGTCGGTCACCTGACGCCACCTCAGGCCATCTCGGGAGTGCCTGCCCCGAGGGCGACTCCGACCTGCAGACAGTTGTGCTCTGCTCGGCCTGGGCGAGCAGAGCACAACTGTGCCGGGCAGGCGTCGTCCGGCGCAGTCCGTGGCCGACGTCAGCGGTCGCGGGCGCCGTAGAGGTCGGAGCCCAGGCGGGGGAGCGCCGGGTCGCGCGTGCCGCTGACCAGCGCGTTGGGGCCGAAGGTGTGCACCCAGCGCTCGCTGATCCGCCAGCCCTCGGGAGTGCGCTGCCAGGTGTCGTCGTAGGCGACGGCGACGGTGAGGTCGGCGGGCCCCGGGCCGTCGGTGCGCCAGTGCGCGCAGACGGCATAGGTGCGGCTGTGCGCCGTGTCGCCATCGACGTCGACGCGGCTGTTGCCCATCAGGTGCTGGGAGCCGGCGAAGCCGCGCATCGTCCGGTCGAGGAAGTCGGCGATCTCCGCCCGGCCCCGGGGCTCGGCGCCCATGGCCGGGCTGTGGTGGTCGACGGCGTCCTCGGTGAACACCGCCTCGGCGACGTCGCGCCAGCGGGCGGTGTCGAGCAGGAACGCGTACGAGTCCAGCACCTGCCGGATCTCCTCGCGGTCCCGCAGGGCCCTCAGCTCGCGGTCCAGGTCGGCCAGCTGCTCGGCCAGGTCGGGCGGGATCTGCATGGGTGCCTCCAGGGTTCGTGGGGTGCTGCACAACAACTACGTGACAGCGGGAGTGACCTCCGCTACGTTCCACCTAACACCGTTAGGAAACCCCGCACCGCTGCGAGGAAGGACCACGGCATGCCCAGCACCCCCGTCGCCGCGCCGCCGGCACACCTGCGGATCGACCGGCTGACGCTGGAGTTCGGCGGCGTGCGGGCACTGTCGGAGGTGAGCATCGACCTCGCCGGCGGCGGTATCATCGGCCTCATCGGGCCCAACGGCGCCGGCAAGACCTCGCTGCTCAACTGCATCTCCGGGTTCTACCGGCCCACCAGCGGCGACGTCACCCTGGACGGCCGCAGTGTGCTGGACATGCGCCGGCACCAGCTCGCCGGCCAGGGCATCGCCCGCACCTTCCAGAACCTGGCGCTCTTCGGCGAGATGAGCGTCTACGACAACGTCGCCGCCGGCGCCCCGCGCGGCCGACGGCGGCTGCGCGGTGTGCCCGGCCTGCGCCCGCCCGGCACCGGTGCCGCCGAGCGGGACGCCGTCTGGGCGATGCTCGAGCGCTTCGACCTGGTGCAGCACGCCCGGCACCCGGCGCACGGCCTGCCGTTCGGCACGCTGAAGCGGGTCGAGTTCGCCCGGGCGCTCATGGCCCGCCCGCGCGTCCTGCTGCTCGACGAGCCCGCCGGCGGGCTCACCCACACCGAGGTCGACGAGCTCGGCGGGCTGATCACCGACGTCGTCCGGGACCTCGCGCCGGTGGTGCTGCTCATCGAGCACCACATGGGGCTGATCCTCTCGGTCTGCAGCCGCATCGTCGTCATGGACTCCGGCCGCACCATCGCCGACGGCCCCACGGAGCAGGTCCGGCACGACCCCGCCGTGATCAGCGCCTACCTGGGTGGGGGTGCCGACCTTGCTGCACGTTGAGGGGATGTCGGCCGGCTACGGCGCCGCCGACGTCGTCCACCGGATCTCCCTGGACGTCGCCGAGGGCGAGATCGCCGTCGTGCTCGGGGCCAACGGCGCGGGCAAGACGACGACGCTGCGCGCGATCTCCGGCGTGCTGGCCCGCTCCGGCGTCGTGCAGTTCGACGGTCGCCCGATGCCCACCCGGCCCGAGGACACGGTGCGGGTCGGCCTGAGCATGGTGCCGCAGGGCCGCGGCACGCTCACTGAGCTCACGGTGCTGGAGAACCTGCTGGTCGGAGCCGCTGTGCGTCCCCGCCACGAGGCCGACGCCGACGTCGAGAAGTGGTGCGGGTTCTTCCCCGTGCTCGGCGAGCGGCGCGAGCAGAAGGCCGGCTCGCTGTCCGGCGGGGAGCAGCAGATGCTCGCCATCGCCCGGGCGCTGATGGCCCGGCCCCGGCTGGTGCTGCTCGACGAGCCCAGCCTCGGGCTCGCCCCGATCGTGGTGCAGCGGGTCTTCGCCGCACTGGCCGACATCAACGCCACCGACGGGACGTCGATGCTCATCGTGGAGCAGAACGCCGACCTCGCCCTGCGGCTGGCCCGCAGCGCCCACGTGCTGGAGGCCGGCCGGCTGGTCGCCTCCGGCGCGGCCGCGGACTTCCTGGACGACGATCGGGTGCGCAGCGCCTACCTCGGGGGGCGCTGACGTGGACGTGCTCGTCGAGCGGCTGGTGGCCGGCTCCACCGAGGGCGCGGTCTACGCGCTCATCGCGCTCTCACTGGTGGTGGTGTTCCGCGGCACCGGCACGATCAACTTCGCGCAGGGCGAGATGGCCCTGTTCACCACCTTCGTGGCCTGGTCGGTCATCGCCCGCGACCTGCCGGTGTGGGTGGCCCTGCTCGTGGCCACCGCCAGCGGGTTCGTGCTCGGCGCGCTGGTCGAGCGGTTCCTCGTCCGGCCGGTGCGCAAGCGCAACGACATGGCCGTGCTCATCGTGCTGCTCGGCCTGTTCACCGTGTTCAACTCCCTGGACGGGCTGATCTGGGGCGGGGAGACCAAGGTGCTGGCCAGCCTGCTGCCCAACGGCCCCGACGACTACGTCGCGCTCGGCCCGGCCCGCATCTACGGCGACACCGCCGCGGTGTGGATCGGCACCGTGCTGGTGCTCATCGCGCTCACCGTGCTGTTCCGCTGCACCCGCACCGGCCTGCACATGCGGGCGGTCGCCAACGACGGCGAGGCCGCGGCACTCGCCGGCGTCCGGGTGGGCCGGGTGCTCAGCCTCAGCTGGGGCCTGGCCGGCGCGATCGGGTCCGCCGCGGGCGTGCTGGTCACGCCGCTGGCCCCGGCCCAGCTCAGCCTGCTGACCATGCTGGCGATCTTCCTGTCCGCCGCCGCCGCGGCGCTGCTCGGCGGGCTGGACAGCCTGGTCGGTGCGGTCGTCGCGGGCCTGTCCATCGGGGTGCTGGAGGCGCTGGTCATCGGCTACGTGCCCGGCGTCGGCTCGAACCTCTCCGAGACCACCGTGCTGGTGATCATCGTCCTCGTCCTGCTGGTCCGGCCTCAGGGCCTGTTCGGCACCAAGAAGCTGGAGCGCGTGTGACCACGACGACGACCCCGCCCGCGCCCGCCGTCGCCGGCGCCCCGCCCCGGCCGTCCGCCCGCCGGCTGCGGCTGGTGATCGGCTCGACCCGGCACCGGCTGCTCGTGCTGGGCAGCTGGCTCGTGGTCGCCCTGCTGGTGCTCGCCGCCACCGGGCTGGAGCCCTACCGGCTCGGCCAGCTCTCCGGGGCGGTCGTGATCGCCACCGCGATCGTCGGGCTCAACGTCGTCACCGGGTACACCGGCCTGCTGTCGGTCGGCCACTCGGCACTGCTCGGCGTGGGCGCCTACACGACCGGCGTCCTGGTGGTGCAGCTGAACCTGCTGCCGCTGATCACGGTCCCGGCGGCGGTCCTGACCGGTGCCCTGGTGGGCGCCTTCGTCGGGCTGCCGTCGATCCGGATCCGCGGGCTGTACCTGGCCATGGTCACCCTGGCGCTCGCCGTCGCCTTCCCCGAGGTGCTGCGCGCGCTGCCCGAGGTGACCGGTGGCAACTCCGGGCTGTCGATCCCGCTGCGGTTCCTGGCCCCGCCGGCGTGGACCGGCCTCACGCTGGCGGACCGCCCGCTGTGGACCTTCCTGCTCTGCCTGAGCGCGCTGCTGGTCTCCATGCTGCTGGTCTGGTGCGTGCTGCGCTCCCGGCTGGGCCGGGACATGCGCGCGGTGCGCGATCACGAGGCGGCGGCGGAGTCGTTCGGGGTGCACGTCGCGCGGACCAAGATCCTCGCCTTCACCATCTCCGGTGGCATCACCGGCCTGGCCGGCGCGATGCTCGCGATGTACGTCGGGGCACTCTCCCCGGCCGGCTCGTTCACCATCCTCAAGGCCATCGAGCTGCTGAGCGGTCTGGTGCTCGGCGGGGTCGCCACCCAGCTCGGCCCGCTGGTCGGCGCCGCGGTGGTGGTCTACCTGCCGGTGCTGCTGGCCGACGTGGTCCAGGGCCAGGGCTCGGGCGTGCTGTTCGGCGCGCTGCTGATCGTCATCGTGTTCGTCATGCCCGAGGGCGTGGTCGGCCGGCTCAACAAGCTGTGGCGCCAGCGCGTCGACGTCGTCCCCCGCGGCATGCCGGCGCCGGTCGCCGACCCGCCCTGAGCTCGGCCGCCTGGGGCCGACCCCGCCACCCCACCTGCTCGACGCACCGGCACCGCCGGTGGGTCCGCGGTCGCCTGCCCCGCACCACCCTCCCCGCTCCACCCCACAGAGAAGGAACACGCATGAGCCGACCCAGAACGGTCGCCGCCCTCGCAGTCGCGACCGGCCTCCTCGTCACCGCCTGCGGCGGGGTCACCAATGACGCCGCTGCCCCCGCGGCGACCGGGGAGGCGGGCACGGTCTCCACCGACGGCTGCACCGACCCGGACGCCGCGACCGCCGTCATCGACGACGCCGTGAAGGTGGGCTGGACCGTGCCGCTGTCCGGGCCGTACGCCGGTGTCTGGCAGCAGATCACCGACGCGTTCGCCGCGCGGATGGCGCTGTACAACGAGCAGGGCGGCGCGGGCGGGGTCGACGTGGACTTCTTCACCACCGACTCCAAGCTCGACCCGGAGATCGCCAAGGCACTGAACAACGAGATGATCCAGAAGGACGGCGCCGACATCGTCTCCTCCACCGGCACCGGCCAGGTGGCCACCATGATCGACGACGCGGCCGCGGCCTGCGTGCCCTTCATCGCCGCCACCTCGGCCAGCGGGACCTACCGGGACGCCGCGACCTACCCGTGGGCCACGCTCTACCTGCCCTCGGTCCAGCTGGAGACCAGTGCGATCGTCGCGGCCATCGAGCGGGAGTTCCCGGACGGCGCCACCGCCGCCGTCGCGATCAGCCCCTCGGAGTCGGGCACCGTCTACGCCGACGCGTTCAAGGCCTCGGCGCAGGGCACCAGCGTGGAGGTGGTCGAGGAGGCGAGCCTCACCGACCCGAACGCCGCGGCCAGCACGCTCAAGGCCTCCGGTGCCGACGTCCTGTTCGTGGCCTCGGCGGCCCAGGAGTGCCTGGCCATGACGACGGCGATCTCCCGCATCGGCTGGGCGCCGCAGGTCTACCAGAACTCCACCTGCGCCGACCGCTCGCTGTACGAGCCGGCCGGTGCGGCCGCCGACGGCCAGCGGGTCTTCAAGTACGAGGTCGTCCCCTCGCTGCCGGAGTTCGCCGGCACCCCGGCCGTGGAGCAGTACCTCGCCGACGCGGCATCCCAGGGCCTGGCCGACCCGATGTCGAACTGGTCGGTGACCGGCTGGACGATCGGGGAGGTCTACGCCGACCTGCTCACCGCCGCCGCCGAGTCCGACGACGGGCTCACCCGCCTGTCGATCATGGAGGCGGCCCGGGCGCAGGACTTCCACCCGGCGACCTTCATCGAGGGCATCGACTTCGACACCGCGACCGGCGGGGTCACGGGCATGCAGCCGTTCGCCTGGGACGCCGAGACGGCGCAGTTCGTGCTCGACGGCGACCCGGTCATCGTCAACTAGGCCCCCGGGCGGGCCCGACCCGGGCCCGCCCGGTGCCGGCGTCGGATGACACGGCAGGTGCCAGCACCTACGTTCTACCTAACAACGTTCGGTTCATCGATTGCAGGGACGGGAGGGCGCATGACGCCGAGACAGGTGCACGTGGCGGTCATCGGAGCCGGGATCGCCGGGATGCAGTTCACCCGCGACCTGACCCGCCGGGGGATCTCGCACACGGTCTACGAGCGTGGCCATGAGGTGGGCGGCACGTGGCGGGAGAACACCTACCCGGGCCTGTTCATCGACGTCCCGGTGTCGCTGTACCAGCTGTCCTTCGCCAGGAAGTACGACTGGAGCCACGCCTTCCCGCGCGGCACCGAGATCCAGGAGTACCTGGTGCGGGCCAGCCACGAGCACGACCTGCGCCGGCACATCCGCTTCGGCGTCGAGGTGCTCGCCGCGACCTGGGTGGCCGACCACTGGGAGCTCGAGCTCTCCGACGGCACCACCGAGGTGGCCGACGCGGTCGTGTCGGCCACCGGTTTCCTGGACAAGCCGTCGATGCCAGCCATCCCGGGCATGGACGGGTTCGCCGGGCTGTCGTTCCACTCCTCGAACTGGCCGGCGGGCCTGGACGTCGCCGGCAAGCGGATCGGCGTCGTCGGCACCGGCTCCTCGGGCATCCAGCTGACGACGTCGCTGTCCTCGATGGGCAGCCAGGTCACCCAGTTCGTCCGCTCCCCGCAGTGGGTGGAGGTGATCACCAACCCGCCCGCCCCCCGCTGGCTGAAGGCGGTCGGGCGCCTGCTGGGCGCCCGGGTGCCCGCCGTCGGCCGGCTGGTCTGGAAGCGGCTGCTCGGCGGCCCGCAGCTGGACCCGCGACTGTGGCGGTCGATCCAGTGGCGGATCCAGCCCGGCCCCGACCGGGTGGCGGCCCAGGACGCGCTGCGCGAGGACGTGCTGCACATCCGGGACGAGGATCTGCGCGCCCGGATGACGCCGGACTTCGAGCCGGGCTGCAAGCGCATCCCCAAGTCCGACCGGTACTTCGAGGCCGTGCAGCAGCCCAACGTGCGGGTGGCCGTCGGTGCCATCGACCGGGTCGTGCCGGCCGGGCTGGTGACCGCCGACGGCGAGCTGCACGAGCTCGACGTCATCGTCTACGCGACCGGCTACGACTCGCACGCCTACATGCGCCCGATGAAGGTCACCGGTCTGCGCGGGCGCACCATCGACGAGGCCTGGGCGGACGGGCCGTACGCCTACCGCTGCGTCTCGGTGCCGGACTTCCCCAACTTCTGGGTGGTCAACGGGCCGTTCGCGCCGGTCGCCAACATCTCACCCACCATCTGCGTGGTCGACCAGAGCGACTACGTCTGCCGGCTCGTCGAGTACGGCGCCGAGCACGGCGTCGCGACCGCCCCGACGGCGGAGGCGGCGGAGCGCTTCGTGGCCGCGATCGACGAGGCCATGCCGAACACCATCTGGGCCGGCGACTGCGACAGCTGGTACCGCGCCGGGGACCGGGTCGTGCTGTGGCCCTGGGACGAGGCGACCTACCACGCGATGTTCGTCCCGCTCGGTCTGGACGACCTCGAGCTGGTCCCGCTGCCGGTGGCCGTACCGTGACCCGCTGGATGAGCTATTCCCACGCCGACGGCGTCGAGCGGGTGGGCATCGAGCGGGACGGCGTCGTCTCCGGGCTGGCGCCGGGGGAGACGATGCTCGGCCTGCTGCAGGCCGGGGCACTGGAGGAGGCGGCGGGCCGTCCGGCGTCCGAGACCGTCGCGGTGGCCGACGTCCGGGTGCTGCCGCTGCTGGTGCCGCCGTCGCTGCGCGACTCGATGTGCTTCCACGAGCACATCCGCAACTGCCGGCCCACCGAGGTCGAGCCGCGGCACGAGCAGTGGCCGATCTTCTACTTCCAGAACCCGCAGTCGGTCGTGGGCGCCCACGACGAGGTGCGGATCAGCCCGGAGAGCGCGAAGTTCGACTACGAGCTGGAGGTCGGGGCGGTCATCGGCAGGGCGGGGGAGAACATGACCCCGGAGCAGGCCGAGGCCTCGATCGCCGGGTACACCGTGTTCTGCGACTGGAGCGCCCGAGACCTGCAGCGCGAGCGGCTGGTCATGATCAAGGGCAAGGACGGCGCCACCACGCTGGGCCCGGTCCTGGTCACCGCCGACGAGCTCGAGCACCGGCGCAGCGGCAAGGGCTTCGACCTGGCGATGACGGTGACGCTCGGCGGCACCCCGTTCAGCGCCGGCAACTGGTCGAGCATCGACTGGTCGTTCGCCGACATCGTCTCCTACGCCTCCCGCGGCACCCGGCTGGTGCCCGGCGACGTCATCGGCTCCGGCACGGTCGGCTGGGGGTGCCTGCTGGAGCACGACATCTCCGCACCCGACCGGTTCCCCGGCTGGCTGCAGCCCGGCGACCGGGTGGAGCTGGAGGTCGAGCTGATCGGCCGGCTCGACCACACCATCGCCGCCCCGCTGCCCTTCCACCCCCTGAGTTCCGGCTGCTGAGGAGCACCATGACCCGCCTGGTCGACCTGACCGCCGTGATGGACCCCGCGCACCGCGCGCTGGTGCCGGCGGAGTTCCCGCGCTTCGACCGCATCGTCGCGCCGCTGATCAGCTACGCACCGCCGGAGACCGCCGGGCGCGAGGCGATGATGGGCATCTACGGCTGCCCGGTCGAGCACCTGCCCGACGGCGACGGCTTCGGCTCCGACCTGGTCACCGAGATGACCACGCACTGCGGCACGCACGTCGACGCCCCGCTGCACAGCGGCCGCACCGTCGAGGGCCGGCCGGCGCGCACGATGAGCGACATCGGCCTGGAGGAGCTGTTCCGCCCCGGCCTGGTGCTCGACGTCCGGCCGTGGGCGCTGCCGGACGAGGGCATCCCGGTGTCGGCCCTGGAGCAGGCGATCGCGGCCACCGGACAGGAGGTGGAGCCGGGCCAGGCGGTGCTGGTGCGCACCGGGCAGGAGCGGTACACCAACGACCAGCCGGCGTTCTACCACTACCCCGGGATGACCGGGGACGGCACGCGGTACCTGACCGGGCTCGGCGCGACCGTGCTCGGCACCGACGCCCTGGCCTGGGACCGCCCCACGCCGGTGATGGTCCAGGCCTACCGGGAGACCGGCGACCCGCGGCAGATCTGGGACGGCCACTTCGCCATCCGCGACCGGGAGGCGTTCATCGTGCAGAAGCTGGTCAACCTCGACCGGCTCCCGCTGTCCGGGTTCATGGTCGGCTTCTTCCCGATCAACCTGCCGCGCACCAGCGCCGCCCCGTGCCGGGCCGTCGCCTTCCTCGATGACTGACGGCCCGCGCGTCGTCTGGACGCCGACGCCCGGGGCCCCGAGCAGGCTGTCGGAGTTCACCCGCTGGGTGGCCGACACCCGCGGGCTCGAGCTCGACGGCTACCCCCGGCTGTGGGAGTGGTCGGTGACCGACCTGCCCGGCTTCTGGAGCGCGGTGTGGGAGCACGGCGGGCTGGGCGCACCGGTCGACCCGGCGCGGGTGCTCACCGACGAGGCGATGCCCGGCGCGGTCTGGTTCCCCGACGCTCGGGTCAACCTGGCCGCCCGGGTGCTGCGTCCGCGCGCCGACGAGGACGCCGTCGCGGTGGTCACCGTGGGGGAGGGCGCGGCACCGGCCGAGCTGACCTGGCGGGAGCTGCGCCGCGACGTCGCCGCGCTCGCGGCCACGATGCGCCGGCTGGGGGTGCGCCCCGGGGACGTGGTCGCCGGCTACCTGCCCAACGTCGGCGAGACCGTCGTGACGTTCCTGGCGACGGCCTCGCTGGGCGCGATCTGGTCGGCGGTGGGGCAGGAGTACGCGCCGTCGGCGGCGGCCGACCGGTTCGCCCAGCTGCGCCCGGTACTGCTGGTCGCCGCCGACGGGCACGTCTTCGACGGCCGGCCCCGCGACCGCCGTGCCGCGGTCGCCGAGCTGCGGGCGGCGCTGCCCACGGTGCGGCACGTCGTCGGCGTCCCCCGGCTCGGGCCCGGCCTGGACGACGCCCTGCCGTGGGCCGACGCCGTCGCCGAGCCGGCCCCGTTCGCGCCGGCCGACACCGCGTTCGGCGACCCGCTGTGGGTGCTGTTCTCCTCCGGCACGACCGGCCTGCCCAAGGGGATCGTGCACAGCCACGGCGGGGTGCTGCTGGAGCACCTCACGATGCTCGGGCTGCACCTGGACCTCGGCCCGGCCGACCGGTTCTGCTGGTACACCTCGCCCAGCTGGGTGGTGTGGAACTGCCTGGTCGGCGGGCTCGCGGTCGCGGGCTCGGTGGTCTGCTACGACGGTGCGCCGACACCGGACCTGCTGTGGCGGCTGGTCGCCGACCAGCGGGTCACCGTGTTCGGCACCAGCCCCGGCTTCCTGGCCGCCACGCAGGACGCCGGCGCGCGCCCGGCCGCCGAGCACGACCTGTCCGCGCTGCGCGTGGTCGGCAGCACCGGTGCGCCGCTGCCGGCCCGGGCCTACGACTTCGTGGCGGCCGAGGTGGGGCCGGTGCCGGTGTTCTCCATGTCCGGCGGCACCGACGTCGCCGGCGCCTTCGCGATGGGCGCCATGACCGAGCCGGTGGTCGCCGGGGAGATCCCGGTCCGCGGGCTCGGCGTGGCACTGGAGGCCTGGGACGACGCGGGCCGGCCGCTGGTCGGCGCGGTCGGTGAGCTGGTGGTGACCCGGCCGATGCCCAGCATGCCGACCCGCTTCTGGGACGACCCGGACGGCGCCCGGTACCGGGACGCCTACTTCGCCACCTTCCCCGGCGTGTGGCGGCACGGCGACTGGGTGACGCTCACCGAGCGCGGCAGCCTGCTGGTGCACGGCCGCTCGGACTCCACGCTCAACCGGCACGGCGTCCGCATGGGCTCGGCGGACGTGTACGCCGCGGTCGAGTCGATGCCGGAGGTCGCCGAGGCGCTGGTCATCGGCGCCGAGGAGGACGACGGCGGGTACTGGATGCCGCTGTTCGTCGTCCTGGCGCCGGGGTGCGTGCTGGACGCCGCGCTGGACGCGGCCATCCGGGCGCGGGTGCGCGAGCGGGCCAGCCCGCGGCACGTGCCCGACGTCGTCCTCGCCGTGCGCGGGATCCCGCACACCCGCACCGGCAAGAAGCTCGAGGTGCCGGTGAAGCGGCTGCTGCAGGGTGCCGACCCCGACGACGTCGTCGCACCGGACGTCGTCGACGACGTGTCGCTGCTGGCCGACTTCCAGCAGGTCGCCCGGGAGCGCCGCGCTCGGCTCACCGCCGGGCGTGCCGCGGCAGGGTCATGATCTCGGCGCCGGTCTCGGTCACCGCGATGGTGTGCTCGCTGTGCGCGGTGCGGCTGCCGGTGGCGCTGCGCAGGGTCCAGCCGTCGTCGTCGGTGATCAGCTCGTCGGTGTCGGCCATCACCCACGGCTCCAGGGCCAGCAACATCCCCGGGCGCAGCTTCGGGCCGCGGCCGGGGCGCCCGGTGTTCGGCACGTGCGGGTCCTGGTGCATCGTCGACCCGACGCCGTGCCCGCCGAACTCGGTGTTGACCGGGTAGCCCGCGGCCTGGAGCACGGTGCCGATGGCGTGCGAGATGTCGCCGACCCGGGCGCCGGGCCCGGCCACGGCGATGCCCGCGGCCAGCGCGCGCTGGGTGGTCTCGATCATCGCCGTGTCCGCCGGCGAGGGGGACCCGCCGACGACGAAGCTGATCGCGGAGTCCGCCACCACGCCGCCCAGGGAGACGGCCAGGTCCAGCGACAGCAGGTCGCCGTCGGCCAGCACGCGGTCGTGCGGCAGCCCGTGCAGCACGGCGTCGTTCACCGAGGTGCAGATGTAGTGCCCGAAGGGCCCGCGGCCGAAGGACGGCGCGTAGTCGACGTAGCAGGACACCGCCCCGGCGCCCAGGATCATGTCCTGCGCCCAGCGGTCGATGTCCAGCAGGTTGGTGCCGACCGTGCTGCGCTCCCGCATGGCCTCCAGCACGTCGGCGACCAGGGCGCCGGTGATCTTCGCCCGGGCCAGTTCGGTGCGGTCCAGGACCTCGATCATCAGCTGCCTCACTCGTTCGACCGACCACTGTCCCGGATGACAGTACCGGTACTACTATCCCGCGCATGGTCCGGTTGCCGCTCACCCCCGCCGAGGTCGAGCGCGGTCGGCGCCTCGGCGCCCTGCTCCGCCGCGCCCGCGCCGGGCGCTCGATGCTGGAGACGGCGCTGGACGCCGGGGTCTCCCCGGAGACGCTGCGCAAGATCGAGTCCGGCCGGGTGGCCACCCCGGCGTTCAGCACCGTCGCCGCCATCGCCGGTGTCCTCGGGCTTTCCCTGGACGTGGTCTGGGCCGAGATCACCCTGCCCGACGGCGAGGCGGCGGGTACGCGGGCACCGGAGCGCGCGGCCTCGTAGGCATCCCGTCGGTGCTGACCGGTCCCTTGCCGGGGCACGACAAGCGATCGGCAAGGGCGGGGGAGCACGGTCGGCGTCGCCGCACCCGCCCCGGAGGAGTCCCGATGCCCGTTCCCGTCCGTGTCACACCCCGCCGTCCCGGCGACCCCCTGCCCGACGTCCACGGCCTGCGGGTGACCACCCGGGTCGTGCGGCACGACGCCGACCGGCTGGCCGGCCTGGCCGAGCGGGTCGCGGCCGGCGTCACCCCGGTCGACGGCCGGCGCGCCGACGCGATCGCCCGCTACGTGTGCGACTGGGCCGACGCGGTGCACCACCTGCACACCACCGAGGACGACGTCCTCTGGCCGGTGCTCGTCGCCTCCGCCGGCCCGGACGTCGCCCTGCCCGACCGGCCCCGCGCGCTGGCACCGGCGCTGACCCGGCTGCGCGCCGCGGCCGACTCGTTCACCGCGCGCCCCGGCCAGGAGACCGCGACCGCGCTGGCCGGCACGTTGGCCGAGGTGCGCGACCTGCTCGCCGAGCGCGCCGCCGACGCCGACGACACGGTGTTGCCGCTGGTCGAGCGCTGGGTGTCGGTGGCCGACTTCGCCCGGGTCGACAAGCCGCTGCGGCGGCGTGCGCGCACCGCGCTGGAGCTGTTCCGGGCCGCCGGGACCGACCAGTGGTCGGCCGTCGTCGCCCGCGCCGGGCTGCTGCCCTTCGTCGGTCTCGCCCTCCGCGGCCCGGCCCTGCACCGCCGGGAGCGGATGGTCTTCGGCAGCGCCGTCCCCGTCCCCGTCCCGCCCGTCGCGCGCCGCTGACCCCGGCTCCGTCCCACCAGGATCGACACGAACCCACCGCCAAGATGGCCATCGTGGCGGTGTGGGGGGTGCGCGGGACCCGGCCGGTCAGGTGGGTGGGCGCTGGAGGCGGGCGAGCCGGGTGGACAGGGCCGCGCGTCGGTCGGCGTTGCCGTGCAGGTCGACGTACCGCTGCCCGAAGCCGGCGAGCAGGGCGTCGTCCAGCCGGCGCACCGCGCCGGGCGGGTACCGGTAGTCCATCCGGCCGGCGATGGCGTCGTCGTCGGCCGAGCGCAGCACCTCGCCCAGCTCCACCAGCGAGGTGATGCCCAGCTCCAGCAGCAGCCCGGAGATCCAGCTGTAGTGGTCCGGCCGGGACCAGCCCGCCTCGGCGTACTGGCCGGCCAGGAACGCGGCGAGCTCGCGCGGGGCGATGCGCGGGTCGTCCGGGTCGTCGTCGGCGGTGTCGTCGGTCGGGGCCGGGGCGCGCAGCCGCTCGCGGATCGCGGTGAACTCCCGGTCGGCCAGCTCCAGCAGGCCGGCGGCCAGGGTGAAGCGGCGGTCGAACTCCGAGGCGTGCTCGGCCGGCACCGTGCCCTTGTAGCGGATGTCGTGCTCGAACTCGGCCCACGCGTGCTGCAGCACGGTGCGCACCTGCACCTGCACCACCCGGCCCACCAGCTCGGGCAGCTCGGCGGCCCGCGCGGCGTCCGGGCCGATCAGCAGGTGCCGGCTGGCGTAGCCGAACCTGCCCTCCTGCGCGGTCTGCCGGCCCATGTCCCGGTCGTCCAGCACCACCACCTGCGAGCCCAGCAGGTCGGCGACCGCCTGGACGTCGTCCTGCACGTAGGTGATCACCCGGACGCCGATCTGGTCGGTGATGTCCCGCAGCGGGTCGGGGTAGGCGGGCCGGCCGTCGACGGTGCGCGCCGCCTTCTCCGCGAACGAGGCGACGGTCTTGGTGCGCCCGGTGACCGACAGGTAGTTGATCCCGGCGTCGTCCAGCAGCCCGGTGACCAGCGCCAGCGCCGCGGCGCCGGCGGCGAGCGTCGCGGGCCGGCCGTCGGCGTAGGCCTGGATCGCCTGCTGCACCGGGTCCGGCGCCGGCGCCTGCGCGCCCGGCTGCAGGTCCGGGGGCAGCGTGGGCGTCACGATCGCGCCGTGCGCGGCGTCGCCGTAGGTGGTGACGGCGTCCGGACGGCGGACGGCGATGAACGCGACGTAGGCGCACACCACCGCGTCGACCTGGTCCTCCACCACGCGCAGCTCGCTCTTGCGCCCGGCCCGCTCGACCTGCTCGCGCAGCCCGGCGAACAGCGCGCCCAGTTGGAGCTCCCGCACCGACTCCAGGTGGGCCATCAGCACCAGCAGCTCGGCGCGCAGGCCCTCCACGGTGCGGCCGGGCTTGTTCTTGTACTTCAGCGTCCGGCCCAGGCGGAACAGCGCCACGGTCGCCGCATGCGGGTAGACCTCGATCGCCCGGCGGTCCCGGCCCGAGCGCGGGTCGAGGTCCAGCCGCAGCATCCGGCCGATCCGGCCACCGCGGGTGTCGCCGTCGGTGAACTCCGGCTTGCCGGTGTTGGTGGGGTGCGCGCCGGCCTGGAACCGCGCGAAGTCGGCGTTCAGCGCGCGCTCGGCGGCCCGGTTGCCGGTCGGGTTGGTGACCACCAGCGGCGCGTCGATCGCCACGGTGCACGCACCCATCGTGAACGGGGCCAGCGCGGCCTCGATCTGCTCGTCGGTGCGCACCGCGCTGACGTGCACCAGCCGGCCGTCGTCGTCCAGCACGGCGAGGCCGGTCGGCTGCTTGAGGCCCCAGGCGAGGTCGATCCCGATGTGCTGCACGGGGCCAGCCTGCCGTGCTCGCCCGTCCTCCGGGTGCGGCGGTGCCGCCGAGGTGGGACCGGGCCGGGTCGCGGCGCGGCCGGGCGACCGGCGAGAGTGGCCCGGTGAGCCTCCGGATGCGCCTTCTCGAGCCCCTGTTCCGCCTGCGCTTCCGCCCGCGGATGGCCACCGTCGAGCGGGCCCAGCGGCGGATCGCCGAGCCGAAGGGCTCTCCCGAGCCGCCGGCCCGGCTGCGCCGGCGCCACGACGTGCGCAGCCGGACGGTCGGCGGGTTCGCCTGCCACACCGTCGCCCCCCGCGGCCGGACGGCGTCCCGTGCGGCGGTCTACCTGCACGGCGGCGCCTACATCAGCGAGATCTCCCCGCAGCACTGGACGCTGGTCTCGAAGCTGGCCGACGCCGGTGTGCGCGTGGAGGTGCCGCTGTACGGCCTGGCGCCGCAGCACACCCACCGCGAGGCGTACCCGCTGGTCACCGCGGTGTACCGGGAGCTGCTCGCGGAGGTCGACGCGTCGGCGGTCAGCATCGCCGGGGACTCCGCCGGCGGCGGCCTCGCCCTCGGGTTCGCCCAGACCCTCGAGGCCGAGGGGCTGCCCCAGCCGCGGCAGCTGGTGCTGCTGTCGCCGTGGCTGGACCTGACGATCGGCAACCCGGAGGTCCCTGCCGTCGAGCTCCGCGACCCGTGGCTGGCCAGCACCGGGCTGCGGGTGGCCGGGCTGTCCTGGGCCGGTGGCGACGACCCGACGCTGCCCCGGCTCAGCCCGCTGAACGGCCCGCTCACCGGGCTGGCGCCGATGGTGGTCTACGTCGGCACCCACGAGATCTGCCTGCCCGACGTCCTGGAGCTGCAGCGCCGCGCGCAGCGGGCCGGGGCGCCGATCGACGTCACGGTCTGCGAGGGAGCCGTGCACGTCTACCCGCTGATCCCCGTCCCCGAGGGCCGCGCGGCCGCGGCGGACATCGTGCGCCGCGTCGCCGGCTGAGGGGTGGGGGACCGGCGAAACGCCTGCGCCGAGCTGCGGGTCGCCGGTGACCCCGCACCGCCGTGACAGGGTGGTCGGCGTGTCTGCCGCAGAACCTGGCTCCCCGCTCCACGAACCGGGCTCCTCGCCCCGACAGCCGCCCCCCGGCCCGCAGGACGCGACCGCGCCGCGCAGCGCCGAGCACGCCCGGCTGGCCGAGTCCAGCGACATGGGCTCGCCCTGGCGGATGTGGGGCCCGTACCTGGCCGGGCGGCAGTGGGGCACCGTGCGCGAGGACTACTCCACCGACGGCGACGCGTGGGCGGCCTTCCCGTTCGACCACGCGCACGCCCGCGCCTACCGCTGGGGCGAGGACGGCCTGGGCGGCATCTGCGACCGCTACGGGTTCCTCAACTTCTCCGTCGCGCTGTGGAACGGCAAGGACCCGGTGCTCAAGGAGCGGCTGTTCGGCCTCACCAACGAGGAGGGCAACCACGGCGAGGACGCCAAGGAGCACTGGTGGGCCGTCGACGGCACGCCCACCCACTCCTGGATGCAGTGGCTCTACCGCTACCCGCAGGCCGAGTACCCGTACGCGAAGCTCCGCGCGGAGAACGCCAGGCGCACCCGGCTGGAGCGCGAGTACGAGCTGTCCGACACCGGCGTGCTCGACGAGGACCGCTTCTTCGACGTCCAGGTGACCTACGCCAAGGCCGGCCCGGACGACGTCTGCATCACCGTCACCGCCACCAACCACGGCCCCGACCCGGCGCCGCTGCACCTGCTGCCGCAGGCCTGGTTCCGCAACACCTGGTCCTGGGGCGGTGACAAGCGGCAGGGCCACCTCACCCAGCTGCTGGCCCCCACCCTGACCGTCAGCGGCCTGGAGGCGGTGGAGGCCGAGCACGGGTTCCTGGGCCGCTACGTGCTCGCCGCCGAGGGCTCGCCAGTGGTGCTGTGCTGCGACAACGAGACCAACGCCGTCGACCTGTTCGGCGCCGCGCGCAACACCAGCCGCTACCCCAAGGACGGCGTCGACCGCCGCGTGGTGCGCGGCGACCGCTCCGGCATCAACCCCGCCGACCACGGCACCAAGGCCGCGTTCTGGTACCGCTGGGACGCCGTCGCGCCCGGGGAGACGGTGCGCGTGAAGCTGCGGCTGCGCACCGAGGACCCGGCCGACGGCATGTTCGGCGCGGAGTTCGACGAGGTGCTGGCCGCCCGCCGGAGCGAGGCCGACGACTTCTACGGCGTGGTCATCCACCCGGGCCTGTCCGCCGAGGACCGGCACGTCGCCCGCCGCGCCTACGCCGGGCTGCTCTGGACCAAGCAGCTCTACCGCTTCGACGTCGCCCAGTGGCTGGACGGCGACCGCGACGTCCCGGCGCCGGACGGCCGCGCCGCGCAGGGACGGCGGAACACCAGCTGGCGGCACGTGGCGCTGGCCGACGTGATCTCCATGCCCGACGAGTGGGAGTACCCGTGGTTCGCCGCGTGGGACACCGCCTTCCACACCATCCCGCTGGCGCACGTCGACCCCGACTTCGCCAAGGAGCAGCTGCTCCTGATGTGCCGCGAGTGGGCGATGCACCCCAACGGCCAGCTGCCCGCCTACGAGTGGGCCTTCGGCGACGTCAACCCGCCGGTGCACGCCTGGGCCGCCTGGCACGTGTACCGGATCGACGGCTACCGCGACCGGCAGTTCCTCATCCGGGTGTTCACCAAGCTGCTGCTCAACTTCTCCTGGTGGGTCAACCGCAAGGACTCCGACGGCAGCAACGTCTTCGAGGGCGGCTTCCTCGGGATGGACAACATCGCGCTGTTCGACCGGTCCGCGCCGCTGCCTCCCGGCTACCGGCTGGAGCAGAGCGACGCGACGAGCTGGATGGCGTTCTACTGCCAGCAGATGTTCAAGATCGCCCTGGAGCTGTCCCGGTCCGACCAGGCGTGGGACGGCACGGCGACCAAGTTCCTGGAGCACTTCCTGTCCATCGCCGAGGCGATGAACACCTTCGGCTCGCACGGCGTGAGCCTGTGGGACGAGGAGGACGGCTTCTTCTACGACGTGCTCGTCGCCCCGGACGGCGAACCGGAGCCGATGCGGGTGCGCTCGATGGTCGGCCTGCTGCCGATCCTGGGCGCCACCGAGGTGCCGGCGTGGATCACCCAGGAGGTGCCCGACGTGACCGCCCGGCTGCGCTGGCTGCAGAAGCGCCGCCCGGAGCTGATGGGCCCGCTGCGCAGCCGGTCGGCGCCGGAGGGCCGCAAGATGCTGCTGTCCCTGGTGGACCGGGAGCGGCTGGAGCGCATCCTGTCCCGGATGTTCGACCGGGCCGAGTTCCTGTCGCCCTACGGCATCCGGTCGCTGTCCAAGGCCACCGAGCAGGTGATCGCCAAGGTCGGTGGCCGGGACGCCTCCATCGAGTACGAGCCGGGGGAGTCGCGCACCGGCCTGTTCGGCGGCAACTCCAACTGGCGCGGGCCGGTGTGGTTCCCGGTGAACGTGCTGCTGGCCGACAAGCTGCGCACCCTGGGCCGGTTCTACGGCGACTCGTTCACCATCGAGCTGCCCACCGGCTCGGGCAACCGCTGCACCCTCGTGGACGCCGCCGACCTGATCGACAACTCGCTGACCGCGCTGTTCCGCCCCGTCGACGGCAAGCGCCCGGCCGACGGCGACCGGATCGAGTCCAGCGACTCCCCGCTGTGGCGCGAGCACCCCACCTTCAGCGAGTTCTTCGACGGCGACACCGGCGAGGGCCTGGGTGCCAGCCACCAGACCGGGTGGACGGCGCTGGTCGCCCACCTGCTCAACCCGCGGCTGCCCCCGGACCCCCGCTGGGCGTGACCCCCGCCCGGCGACCACCCAGCCAGTGACCGTCTGCCGGTGACCGCCTGCGCCTGCGGCGCCCGTTGGGTCGAAGATCGCCGCGCGATCCCCGGCTCTTGCGGTGTTCCCCGTGCTCCTGCGGTGCTGCAACACCGCAAGAGGCGCAACACGACCGCAAGAGTGGGCGTGCGGGTGAGCGCGGGTGGGGGGAGGGGCCGAGCCGGCGAGCGGGCGCGGTGGAGGCGCCGTGCCGCGCTCGGCTCTTGCGGTGTTCTCGTTGCTCTTGCGGTGCGGCAACACCGCAGGAGCAGCAACACGACCGCAGAAGCGGGCGAGAAGGGCGAAGGGTCAGGGCGCGCGGGCGAGAGGTAGGCGCTGGCAAGCGGGCTTGCGGGGTGGTGTGGCGTCCGGCCGCCATCGGCAGGGTGGCCGCGGGCGCCGCGCACCGCCCGGCTCTTGCGGTGTTCTCGTTGCTCTCGCGGTGATGCGCGGCCGCACGAGCCGCAACGACACCGCAGGAGCGAGGAGGGGGACACGGCTCGGCGATGAGCGGTACCGCGGGCGAGGCGCGGCCGGCGCGGGGCGGCCTGCGCGGGGGGCGGCGCGGCGCGGCGGCGGTGGGTGTCGGTGGTGGCTGCGACACTCGGCGGGTGGGGGAGACGTCGGGTGTCGACCGGTGGCGGAGCAAGGTCGCTTCGGTGCTGCCGCCGGCCCGGGCACGGACGCACGCCGACCTCGTCGATGCCCGCGCCGTCCCCGGGGCGGTTGCCGGCACCACGATCGACGAGACGCTGCTGGCACTGGTGAACGCCGAGATCGGCCAGCGGCTCGACGGGCAGCGCGCGGTGATCAACGAGCTGGACACCAAGGCCGGGTCGCTGGTCGCCGCCGGCATCGCACTGGTCGGCTACCTGCTCGCCGAGCAGGGCGGCGCCCTCGTGGTGGTGGCCCTCGTCGCCCACGCGGCGGTCATCGCCACCGGCCTGTTCGCCCTCGGCGTCCGGCGCTGGCACCAGGCGCCGACGCCGGAGCTGCTCGTGCGCACCCTCACCGTGCCGACCGCGGCCGCGTACACCGCGATCATCCGCGCCAAGGTCGACGCGCTGCACGCCAACGGCACCAGTGTCGGCGCCAAGGCCGACTGGGTGAAGATCAGCACCTGGCTGCTGGTGGTGGCCATCGTGTTCACCGCGCTGAGCGCCGCCCGGGGTGAGTGAGCCGCCGCGCGCTGATCGAGCGCACCTCGGCGGTCATCGACGTCCTGGAGGTGGCGCGCCCCGGCGCGAACCAGCCGTGTCTGCAGAGGACCATGGGACGTCGCCGCCCTGACACCGGTCCATGGGGGAACACATGCGCTGCGCCGTGCTGGACGACTACCAGGGTGTCGCCCTGACGTCGGCCGACTGGTCACCGATCGTCGACGCCGTCGAGGTGATCGTCGTCCGCGAGCACCTGGCGGACGAGGACGCGGTGGTCGCCGCGCTGGCCGGTGTCGAGATCGTCGTGGTCATGCGGGAGCGGACGCCTCTCACTGCGTCGTTGATCGCCCGGCTGCCGCAGTTGCGCCTGGTGGTCACCAGTGGGATGCGCAACGCGTCGATCGACCTGGTCGCGGCCGAGCAGCACGGCGTCGTCGTGTGCGGCACCCGCAGCAACTCCGAACCGCCCGCTGAACTGACCTGGGCTCTGATCCTCGGTCTGGCTCGCCACCTGGCGCAGGAGAACGCGACGCTGCGCGCATCGGGACCGTGGCAGAGCACCGTCGGCACGGACCTGTACGGGGCCACGCTCGGTCTGTTGGGGCTCGGGAAGATCGGGGCGATGGTGGCCCGGGTGGGCACCGCGTTCGGCATGGACGTCGTCGCTTGGAGCCAGAACCTGACGGCCGCCCGCGCCGAGGAGGTGGGCGTCCGGCTGGCGCCGAGCAAGGAGGAGCTGGTCGCCGAGAGCGACGTCCTGTCGGTGCACCTGGTGCTCGGTGACCGCACCCGCGGGCTGATCGGCGCCGCCGAGCTGGCGGCGATGAAGCCGACCGCCCTCCTGGTCAACACCTCGCGCGCGGCCGTCGTGGACGGCGCGGCACTGGTGACGGCGCTGCGCGAGGGGCGGATCGCCGGTGCGGGACTGGACGTGTTCGAGGTCGAGCCCCTTCCTGCCCAGGACGAGCTCCGCACGCTGCCGAACGTGCTGGCCACACCGCACCTGGGCTACGTGACCCGGCGCAACTACACCGGGTACTTCACCGAGGCAGTCCAGGACATTGCCGCCTTCCTCGCCGGCACGCCGGTCCGCGTCCTGACCTGAGGCAGGTCAGCGGGCCGCGTCTCGACGGGTGTACTGTCTGCCCGCCGCCCGTGGTCCGCTGCCCACCGCCGGGCGCGGGCGCCCAGCGCGGAGATGCTGGTGCGCACCCCTCGGCGTTCCACAGCTGCCGCCCACCGCGGTCCTCCGGGCCGAGGTCGGCGCGCTCCACCCAGCGGCAATGGCCTCGGCGCCGGGGCCGACCGGGTGGAGATCAGCACCTGGCTGCTCGCGGTGGCCCTCGTGCTCACCGCACTCGACGCCGCGCTGTCGGACCGATCGGGGCGGGTCACCCGTCTGGGTCAGCACGCGGGGAAACTCGCGCCTCGCCGGTCACGGACCTGCTTACGCTCAGTCGCGCTGCGGGTGGTCGCCCGCACTCGAACGAAGGCCGGGACGAGCAACGTGACCCCACTGGACTACGGGCCGCCGAACGGTGATCCTCGGATGCGCCCATTTGGCGGGCAGCCTGGTCCGCGGCCACACCCGATGCCCGGCGCAGGTCCGCATCATCAGTTCCCCGGCCAGTCGCCGCACGTCTACGGACCGATCCCGACCGCATACCTGCCGCCCCCGAAACCGCCGTTCTACAAGCGGCCCTGGGTCCTGGTCTGTGCCGGCCTGTTCCTGTTCGGCGCCGTCCTGGAGGCGAGCGAGACGGACGGACGCATCGCTGGGAGCGGGCCTGCGTCGGCATCGGGTCAAGTCACTCCGGACGCCGCGCAGACAGACGTCGCCGGCGCAGACGTCGACGGTGCCACGCCGGCCCCGCAGCCGGTGGACCCTCCCGCTCCACGGCTCGGCGAAGCAGTCGCGGATGGCGACTTGAGCTTCGTCGTCCACGGCATCGACTGCTCCGTCACCACCATCGGCGGCAGGTACCTCAACGCCACCGCGCAGGGGACCTTCTGCGTCGTCGATCTGACGGTCCACAACATCGGCGACGAAGCACAGAGGTTCTCGGGCGACGACTCGACCTTGTACAACGCCCAGGGGCAGGAGTACTCGGCTGATGTCGGTGCGGCCCTCTACCTCGAAGATGCACAGTCGTTCTACGAGCAGATCAACCCCGGCAACGCACTGGACGCCAAGATCGTGTTCGACGTGCCCTCCGGCATGATCCCCACGTCCATCGAGCTCCACGACTCCCCCTTCTCGACGGGAGTCAGCGTCGAGCTCCGCTGAGGCCCGGGGGCCGGCCTGCTGGCCGGCCAGTGCACTCGTCTGACGAGCGCGGACATGCGCGCGACACGAAAGACCACCAAGCCGATCGGTTTGACGTGATGGGGCTGCGCTGTCAGTCTGGAGGCCGGTCACGAGTGCCAGCGCGAAGCCCCGGCTCGCTGGCCGGCAACCCTCCTCCGCGACGGGGTGCCCCGGGTGACGACCAGGCAGGTTGCCGTCCGGCAGCCGGCAAGCGCGGACCCGGGCCCCGGGTCCCCGGCCCGCTGGGAGCTCCACCCATGTCGATCTCCACGCTGCCCACCACCGTCGCAACTCGCACCGACGCCCTGCTGCCGCTGGTCGGCGCGGACATCGAGGTGCCGCTCGTGCCATCGGGCACCGCCCGCTACGTGGACCTGGACGGCGCGGCCAGCACCCGCCCGCTCGCGTCCGTCGCCGCGCGGGTCACCGAGGTGCTGCCGCTGTACGCCAGCGTGCACCGCGGCGCCGGCTACCTCTCCCAGGTGTCCACCGCGCTGTACGAGCAGGCCCGGCAGACCGTCGGCCGCTTCGTCGGTGCCCGGGACGACGACGTCACCGTGCTCGTCCGGCACACCACCGACGCGCTCAACCTGCTGGCCGGCGCCGTGCCCGAGGGGGCGGCGGTGCTGGTGCTGGACTGCGAGCACCACGCCGACCTGCTGCCCTGGCAGCGCCGCGGCCCGGTGACGGTGCTGCCCACGGCCGGCACGGTCACCGGCACGCTGCGCGCGATCGGTGCCGAGCTGGCCCGTGGCGAGTACGCGCTGCTGGCCGTCACCGGCGCTTCCAACCTCACCGGCGAGGCGCTGCCGCTGGAGGAGGTCGTGGCGCTCGCCCACGCGGCCGGCACCCGCGTGCTGGTGGACGGCGCCCAGCTGGTGCCGCACCGGCGCTTCTCGCTGGCCGCGACCGGTGCGGACTACGTGGCGTTCTCCGGGCACAAGACGTACGCGCCGTTCGGCACCGGGGCGCTGGTGGGGCGCCGGGACTGGCTGGACGCGGCACCGGCGTACCTGGCCGGCGGCGGCGCGGTGCACGAGGTCACCGTCGACCGGACCAGCTGGGCCGCAGCACCGCACCGGCACGAGGGCGGCTCACCGAACGTGGTGGGTGCGGTGGCGCTGGCGGCGGCGTGCGACGCGCTGGTCGCCCTGCCCGACGGTGCCCGCCAGCAGCACGAGCGGGCGCTGCGCACCCGGCTGGTCGACGGGCTCACCGCACTGCCGGGGGTGCGGGTGCTGCGCATCTGGCCCGACGCGGGCGAGCCCACGGGCGTCGTCGCGTTCACCGTCGAGGGCGCGGACCCCGGGCTGGTCGCCGCGGTGCTGTCCGCGGAGCACGGGATCGGCGTACGGGACGGCCGGTTCTGCGCGCACCCGCTCACCGAGCGGCTCGGCGTCCCGGAGGGAGCGCTGCGGGCGAGCGTCGGCGTGGGCAGCACCACCGAGGACGTCGACCGGCTGCTCCACGGGCTGACCCGGTACCTCACCGACGGGCCCGCCGTCGCCTACACCCGGGTGGCCGGGCGCTGGCAGCCGGCGGACGACCCGCGGCCGTCCGCCGGCGAGCTGCTGGCCCGCGCCTCGGTCTGCGGCCCGGCCGCCGCCTGACCCCGGCGCGAGCTGGGCGGGCAGGCGGTGCGCCGACCCCGACCGGGGGCCTGCACCGCGGGATCCGCGCGCGTCGGAAGCGACCGGGGCCTGCAGCGCTGCATCCGGGCACGCCGGCCGCCACCAGGGGCCTGCAGCGCTGGATCCGGGCACGCCGACCCGAGGCCCGCACCGGGCCCCGGAGCTGCAGCCGGCCGCGCCCGTGCGGGCCGGTCAGCCGGCCGCGGCGGCCTGCACGGCACGCGTGCCGTCGTACAACCGGCGCGCCAGCACGTCGGCCGGCAGCGCCAGCAGCTGCTCGGAGAGCACCTCGACCGACAGCGGCACCCGCACCCCCATCCTGTCGAGCAGCCGCAGGAACCGGGGCAGGTCGAACTCGCCCTCGCCGGGCACCTGCCGGTGCCGCGTGCAGTCCGAGCGGTAGTCGGCCTCGACCCGGCGCCGCGGCCCGTCGCCCAGCTGGACGGCGACCACCCGCTCCGGCGGCACCCGTCGCAGCATCGCCTCGTCGTGCGCGCCGCGCACGTGGTGCCACACGTCGATGCACAGCCCGCCGTTGGGGCGCCCGGCCCGGGTGACCAGCTCCAGCGCGGTGCCGGCGTCCGGGATGTTGGTCATCTCCGGCAGGAACTCCAGCGCCGCGGCCAGCCCGTGCTCGGCCGCGCGGTCGCACACCCCGGCGAAGGCCTCCGCCGCGTCGTCCAGGGTGCCCAGGTACGGGCCGACCACCTGGACGTGCCGGGCGGGGCCGAGCGTCCCGGCCATGGCGAAGACCTCGCGTTCGGCGGCCCGGTACGCCTCGGCCTCCGCGCCCACCGCCGACCAGCCGCGCAGCACCTCCAGTTCCACGACGCGCATGCCGTGCGCGTCGAGCACCGCACGCAGGTCCGCGTCGGTGGCGCCCTCGGCCAGCAGCCGCCGGTGCTCACCGGCGTAGAGACCAATCCCGGCGAACCCGGCGCCGGCTGCCGCCCGCACCCGCTCCTCGAACGGCCGGTGCCGGCCCAGGCTGAAGTGGCTGAGCACCAGCTCGCTGCCGATCACGACGCCGGCCCGCGGCGCGGGTCCACCAGCACCTTGACGTCGTCGCCGGCCCCGGCGGCCAGCGAGCGCAGGGTCGCGTCCAGGTCGGCCAGCCCGACCGTGCGGGTGTGCAGCGGCGCCGCCTGCACCCGGCCGTCGGCGAGGAAGGACATCGCCCGGCGGACGTCCTCGTGGGTGCAGGCGTTGGACGCCACCAGGGTCAGCTCCCGGGCCAGCCAGTGCGCACCCTGCAGCGCGGCCGGCTCGCTCAGGTAGCTGAGCAGCCCGACCACGCCGCCGGTACGGGCCAGCTCCGCGGCGCCCTGCAGCAGCGACGCCACGCCGGTGCACTCCAGGACGACGTCGGCGCCCAGCCCGCCGGTCGCCTCCTGCACCGCGTCCGCGGCCGCCGCGGGGGCCACGGCCAGCGTGGCGCCGAGCGTGGCGGCGAGGGCGCGGCGGCCGGGTGAGGGTTCCACGACCAGGACCTGCCCGGCCCCGGCGGCGCGGGCGAACTGGGCGACCAGCAGGCCGATCGGGCCGGCGCCCTGCACCACCACGGCGTCGCCGGGGCGCACCCGGGAGCGGCGCACCCCGTGCAGGGCCACGGCCGCGGGCTCCACCTGGGCGGCCTCCTCGTCGGACAGGCCGGGGTGGGCGGGCAGCACCCGGCCGGCAGCGACGACGATCCGGGTGGCGAACCCGCCGTGGGCGGGGGCCAGCGGGTCGCGCCCGCGGGCGACCAGCGACGCGGTGCGGCAGTGGTCGCCGAGCCCGGCGCGGCACTCCGGGCAGTGCCCGCACGCCGGGGGCACCGCGACGACGACGCGCTGCCCGGCCAGGGGTGCGGCGACGCCGGGGCCCACGTCGGCGACGACGCCGACCCACTCGTGCCCGCACACCGCGGGGCTGTGCAGGTGGCCGGTGCGGTAGGAGGCCACGTCGGTGCCGCAGATGCCGCACAGCGCGATGTCCACCGCGACCGTGCCGGGGCCGGGCTCCTGCGCCGGCAGGGTGCGCAGCTCCAGCCGCCCGGCGCCGGTGACCAGCGCCGCGGTCACCGCGGTCACGGCCACGTGCTCAGCGTTCGGCGGGCGCGTCGACCAGCCGGCTGAGCCGGTGGTGACCGGCCGGCCGCGGCGCCGACACCCACAGGCACAGCTCGGGGTCGGCCTCGAACAGCGGACCCTCCAGCCACCGGCCGTCCCGGCTGAAGCGGCCGCACCGCCGGCCCATGGTCACCCGCACGGTGCCGCCCTCGTCCGGGGAGTACAGCGCGCGGGGGTTCAGCGGGTGCCGGATCCCACCGGTCGGCTGGGTCATGCCCGCTCCCGGGCGGCGGGCCGCTCCACCCAGTCGGTGAGCAGGTCGTGGCGCCAGCTGATCACGTCCTCCTGGAAGTCGGAGGTGATCAGGTGCGAGCGCCGGGTGGCCTGCAGCCCGCGCTGCACCGCCTCCATGTTGAAGCAGTCCTGCTCCATCACCAGGGCCAGGGTCTGCAGCTCGGTGGCCTCGGTCCACGGGTCGTCGAGCCCCAGCCGGCGCACCGGCGCGGGCGGGGGCCGCTCGCCGCGGAAGGGCGTCAGGAACATGACCTCGAAGATGCACCGGTCGTGCCGGTCGCCGTCGGGCCGGAACCGGTAGACGATCCGGTTGAACGCCCCCCAGGGGTGCAGGTTGGGGAAGACGGCGTAGTTCCAGTGGTCGACGAACTCCGCGTCGGAGACGCCGTCCACCTCGTCGCCGAGCACCGCCCGCCAGCGTTCCCGGGCCGCGGTGGCCATGCTGTCGCGCGCGGTGGTGCGCTGCTCGAACGGGATGGGCAGGTCCTCGCCCTCGCGCACGTCCAGCATCCGGGCGAGGATGTCCCGCTCGGTGGGCTCGACCGGGATCTCCTCGATCGGGGTGCCCGACGGGCTGATCTGCCGCGCCCACGTGCCGTAGACGTCGACGGCGCTGTTCGCGTCGCCGACGTAGGGCGCCGACTGCGGGTGGGTGGCGCCCAGGTGCAGGCCCTCGTCGAACGCCTCCTGCGCCACCTTCCAGTTGCAGCGCACCTGCTTGGCCACGTGCGCCTGCACGTACCGGTGCTCCAGGTCCCAGCCGCGGAAGTGCTCGGGCAGCCCGCCGAGGAAGTCCGCCAGCGGCTCGGCGTCCGGGTCGGGGTTGAGGAAGACGAACCCGCCCCAGGTGCCCACGGCCGCCTCGGGCAGCCGCCACGCGTCCCGGTCGGCCTCGATCTCCGGGAACTCCCGGCTCCCGGGCATGTGCCGCAGCGTGCCGTCCAGCTTCCAGGTGAAGCCGTGGAACGAGCAGCGGAACTCGCTGCACCGGCCGTCGTCGTCCTTCAGCGCGCGGCCCCGGTGCAGGCAGGCGTTGACGTAGGCGCGGATGGACCCGTCCCGGGTGCGGGTCACCAGGTAGGAGTCGCCGGCGATGTCGTAGACCACGTAGCTGCCCACCTCGGGCAGGTGCTCCTCCCGGCAGGCCATCTGCCACACCCGGCGCCACAGGTGACGCCGCTCGGCCTCGTGCCAGGCGCGGCTGGTGTAGCGCTCCACCGGCACGTGCTGCGTGCGGGCGGTGTAGGGGTGCCGGCGGCGCAGGTGCTCGGCCGGCGGGTGCTCGTCCTCGCCGACCAGGTCGTACCAGCTCAGGCCGGCCGTGCGCGTCCTGCCGGGCACCTCGGAGATCGTCACGGTCGGCTCCCTGGGCGTGAGTAACTTGAGGGCAACCGTACAAAGTGCCGGGCCCGGTTGTCGACGTCGGATCGTGTCCGGGGCCTCCCCGGTGGCGCGGTCGAGTACATACTGGTCACGGACAGCAGAAAGTGCGCGGCCCGTGCCGCTGCCGGCCCCGGGGAGGGTGGATGCGCAAGATCAGGCACGCGCTCAGCCGTGCGGTCTACGAGTGGGCACCCGACGACCACGGGCCGGTGCTGGTCACCGACCGCGAGGGCCGGCAGGGCCGGTTCGACCGGGACGGCGGCTGGGTGGCCGGCGAGGTGCGCCGGGCCGACCCCGAGCTGTGCCGCTGGATCGTCAGCGGTGGCCGGGAGCCGGGTGGCCCGGGCAGCCGCAGCCGCCGCTTCGAGACCGAGGAGACGTTCTCGTGACCGCCGAGCCCGACGGCCGCCCCCGCACCGGCTTCCTGGGCCGGGGGCCCAGCTACCAGGACCTGCTGGACCGGGACAGCAAGCCGGTGCCGGCACTGCTGCGCCGCTCCGAGCCCGGGTACTTCGGCGAGCAGGACGTGCCGGTCGAGCGGTACCTCGACCGCGCCTGGCACGAGCGGGAGAAGGAGCACCTGTGGTCGCGGGTCTGGCAGTTCGCCTGCCGCGAGGAGCTGCTCGCCGAGGTGGGGGACACCCAGGTCTACGACATCGTGGACAAGAGCTACCTGCTGGTGCGCGCCGCGCCGGGGGCCGGGGGCATCCGCGGCTACGTCAACGCGTGCCTGCACCGCGGCCGGACGCTGCGCGACGGGCCCGGGCGGGTCGAGGAGCTGGAGTGCGCCTTCCACGGCTTCTGCTGGTCGCTGGGCGGCCGGCTCAAGCGGGTGCCCAGCGCCTGGGACTTCCCGCAGGTGCGCCCGGACGCCTTCACGCTGCCCGAGGTGGCGGTGGGCACGTGGGGCGGGTTCGTGTTCCTCAACCCCGACCCGGACTGCGCGCCGCTGGCGGACTTCCTCGGTGACCTGGACGCGCTGTTCGAGCGCTGGCCGCTGACCGAGCGGTACACCCGCGTGCACCTGTCGAAGGTGATCCGGACCAACTGGAAGGTCGCGCAGGAGGCCTTCATGGAGTCCTACCACGTGATCACCACGCACCCGCAGCTGCTCCCGGGCTTCGGTGACGCCAACTCCCAGTACGACGTCTTCGGCAACGTCTCCCGCGCCATCTCACCGCGCGGGGTGCCCAGCCCCTACCTGCCGTGGGACCCGACCGAGCAGGAGCGGCTGGACTCCCAGGTCGACCAGCGGATGGACGACCCCCCGGGCCTCGAGGTGCCGGACGGCTGGACGGCGCGCCAGGCGCTGGCCCGGTCGGCCCGGCGCTCCCTGCGCCCGGTCATCGGCGAGCGGGCCGACGAGCTGTCGGACGCCGAGCTGGTCGACAGCCACTTCCTCACCGTGTTCCCGAACATGCACCCGTGGGGTGGCTACAACCAGATCACCTACCGCTGGCGACCCGACGGCGACGACCACGAGCGCTGCATCATGGACGTGCTGCTGCTCGCCCCGTTCGCCGGTGAGCGGCCGCCGCCGGCACGGGAACGCCGGCTCGGCCCGGACGAGCCGTGGCGCAGCGCAGTGGGGGAGCTGGGGTCGCTGGCCCGCGTCTTCGACCAGGACGAGTTCAACCTGGAGGCGGTGCAGAAGGGCCTGCGGGCCAGCCGGAAGCCGGGGCTGTCGTTCGCCGTCTACCAGGAGAGCAAGATCCGGCACTTCCACGACCTGTACGACCGGTGGGTGGGCGACGACCGCTGAGTTTCTTGACGGGGTCACCAGTATCTGCTTGCGTGGGCGGGTGACCACCCGGGCCTGCGCCCGTGCGTGGTGAGCCGACCGTCCACCCCACCCGGAGGTCCCGTGCGCTTCTCGGACAAGGTCCTGTTCGCCACCGGCGGCGGGTCCGGCATCGCGGCCGCGGTGGCCCGCCGCTTCACCGCCGAGGGTGGTCGGGTCGCCGTCGCCGACCTGGACGGCGACCGGGCCCGGGCGGTCGCGGCGGAGCTGGACGGAGCGGTCGGGCTGGCCTGCGACGTCGCCGACGAGGAGTCGGTCCGCGCCGCGCTCGCCGCGGCCGAGCAGCAGCTGGGTGGGATCGACGCCGTGCTCAGCGCCGCCGGTCACGCCGAGTTCGGGCCGATCGAGCAGTGGTCGCTGGAGCGCTGGAACCGGATGATGCTGGTGCACGCCGGCGGCACCTTCCTGGTCTGCAAGCACGCACTGCCGTTGCTGCGGCGCCGCGGTGGCGGGTCCATCGTCACCGTCGCGTCGGTCGCCGCGCTGGTCGCCCAGCGCGACAACGCGCCCTACGGCGCGGCCAAGGCCGCCGTGCTCGGCTTCACCCGCCAGCTGGCCCTGGAGGTCGGGCCGCAGGTGCGGGTGAACGCGCTGGCCCCGGGGCGCACCCGCTCGGGGATGACCGAGCCGATCATCCTCGCCCGCGGGGACGGCGACCTGGAGCGCGGCTCGGTGGCCTTCGGTGCCGGCACCATCCAGAGGCGGGTCGCCGAGCCCGACGAGCAGGCCGCCGCCGCGTGCTTCCTGCTCTCCGACGACGCCGGCTTCGTGACCGGTGCGACGCTGGTCGTCGACGGCGGCGAGACGGTGGTCTGACGGTGCCGGGCCGTCCGTGCCGGCGGGTGCCGGGGAGGTCAGTAGGTCAGCAGCCCCGGCTCGGCGCCGGTCAGGTGGTCACGCTCGTTGAGGCTGTGCAGTGCCCGGCGGGCACCCAGCCGGCGCACCCGGCTGACCGAGGTGTGCGCGGGCATGAAGAACATGTCCTCGGCGACCCCGAGCAGGTGGGCGAGGTAGGCGTTGACCACCCCGCCGTGGCAGACCACCACCAGGTTCGAGCCGGGGTGCAGCGCGAGCAGGCCCTCGATGGTGGACACCACCCGCTGGCGCAGCTCGGCGCTGCCCTCGCCGAAGGGCACCAGGTCCCAGCGGCGCTCCAGCGGGAACCGGGCGCGCACGCCGGCCCAGAACGGCTCCGGCAGGGCGTCGCCGGGGGAGGTGCCGTCGGGCAGGTCGCGGAAGACCTCCACCTCGCGCAGGTCCTCGTGCACCTCGGGCGAGAGGCCGTGGTGGCGCGCGACCTGCTCGGCGGTCTCCCGGGCGCGGCTCAGGTGGCTGGTGGCCACCAGGTCGACCGGCTGGGCTGCCAGTGCCTGCCCCACCAGCTCGGCCTGGCGCCGGCCCACCGCCGACAGCGGCGGGTCCACCCACTCGGCCGGCAGGAACACCGGCGAGGTCGGGACCTGCTGCTGCCCGTGCCGGACCAGGGTGAGCTCGGTGCCGTCGGGCTGGGAGAGCAGGAAGGTGTCGTGCATCGAGAACGGCGGAGGTGCCGGCGCGGGCGGCCGGCGGGCCGGCGAGGGTGTCGCCGGGGACGCGGGCACCGGGTGCGCGGAGGTCACCCGGCGGACGGTAGCGGACGCGGCCGAGGGTGCAGGTCGTGAGCGGGTGCGGCGCCGAGGACGAGCTCGCCGTGCGCGACCTGGTCGCCCGGTACTGCGACGCGGTGTCCCGCCGCGACCCGGTCGCCTGGGCCGGGACCTGGACCGACGACGCGGTGTGGGACCTGGGCGGCGGGCGGGTCGTGCACGGCCGGGCCGCCGTCGTCGAGCTGTGGACCTCGGCCCTGGAGCGCTACCCGTGGGTCGCCCAGCTGGCCCCCACCGGCACCGTGCAGCTCGACGGCGGGACCGCGACCGGGTCGTGGTGGGTGCTGGAGCTCAACCACCGGGCCGACGGCACCGGCGCGCTGCACCTGGGCCACTACGACGACGTCTACCGCCGCACCGACGCGGGCTGGCGGTTCGCCGCGCGCCGGCACTCGATGGTCTACCGCGGGCCGCTGGACCCCGGCACCGTCGTGCCGCTGCCGCCCCGCTGACCGGTCGACCGGCCCGCCGCCGCTGAAACTAGTGACAGTCACAAGTTAGTGCCTCTAGAGTTCCGGCCACCCGGCGTCGTGAGCCGGGTCACAGCGGGTCCTCCCGCTCCGAGCCAGGAAGGACCTCGCCGATGGCCGAGCACGGCTGGTTGATCGACACCGTCCCGAGTCAGCAGTTCCCGGTCTACACGCGGCTCAACGCCAACGACGTGCTGCCCGACCCGATCACCCCGCTGGGTGCCAGCTTCTGCTGGATCCCGCACATCATCCCGGGCTGGGCGGCCGGCTACGCCGCGCTGGACGCCTTCACCCCCTCCGAGCTCGCCCAGGAGGAGATGGCCCCGGTGGCCGGCTTCTTCTACGGCTACCTCTACATCAACCAGTCCAACGTGCGGGTCGTCGGCATCCGGGCCGGCATCGGCTGGCGGGCCATCGACGCGGCGTTCTTCAGCGCCGACTCGCCCCCGCACGACGAGCGCCCCGACGACGTCAACGCCGAGCTCAGCGCCCGGATGGCCGCCCGCACCCAGTGGGCGCTGACCACCACCACGTTCCCCGAGGTGGAGGAGGAGCGGCAGATCGCCGAGCGGGTGCGGGTGGCCCGGCCCGACCTGGCCACGCTGTCCCCGGCCGCCCTGGTGATGTACGCCCGCTCCCTGATGCCGCTGGAGCGGCTGTGCTGGCGCAGCGAGACCATCGCCAGCAACCAGGCGGCCACCGGCCCCGCGGTCCTCGCCCAGCTCCTCGGTGAGGCCGACGCCTCCCTGGTGGTCCAGGTGATCGGGCAGGCCGGCGAGGTGGACTCCGCCGCCCCCTCGTTCGCGCTGTGGGACCTCTCCCGCGTGGTGCGCGCCGACCCGTCGCTGACCGCGACGTTCGACGGCGGCGTCGACGGGCTGCTGGGCCGGCTGGAGGCCGGGCACGCCGACTTCGCCTCCCAGTTCCACCGTTTCCTGCGCGACTTCGGCTACCGCGGCCCCAGCGAGTGGGACCTGGGGGCCGACTCGTGGGAGACCCGCCCGGAGCTCGCGCTGGGCCTGGTGGACCGGCTGCGCCAGCTGGACGACCAGGCCTCGCCCGGCTCGCGGCAGGGGGAGCAGGACCGGCAGCGCGCCGAGGCGACCGCCAAGGCGTTCGCCGTCCTGGGGGAGAGCGTCGAGGCCCGGCAGACCTTCGAGCTCGCCGTCGCCTCGGCCCGGCGCTTCGGCGCGTGGCGGGAGCGGGCCAAGACCAACTGCATCAAGGTCATGCACGAGGCGCGGATGGCGTTGACCGAGCTCGCCCGGCGGCTGCACGCCGAGGGCCACCTGGCCTCCCCGCAGCAGCTGTTCATGGCCACCGACGAGGAGCTCGACGTCCTCATCGCCGAGCCGCAGGCGCTGACCGAGCGGCTGGCGGAGCGGGAGCGGGAGTGGCACCGCCTCGCCGGCCTGGACATCCCGACGTTCCTGGACTCCCGCGCGGGCGTGCCAGCGCTGGCCGACATCCCGCGGCGGGAGCAGGCCGGGGTCCAGGTCGCCCGGGCGGGCGACGTGCTGCAGGGCGGGCCGGCCTCGGCCGGGGTCGCCCGCGGCCGGGCGCGCATCGTGCGGGACACGGCCAGCATCTCGGAGTTCCAGCCGGGCGAGGTGCTGGTGGCGCCGCAGACCGACCCGTCCTGGACGCCGCTGTTCATGGTGGCCAGCGCCGTCGTGGTGGACGTCGGCGCGATGGGCAGCCACGCGATGATCGTCAGCCGCGAGCTGGGCATCCCGTGCGCCGCCGGCGTCACCGGCGCCACGCGGCGCATCCCCGACGGGGCCGAGGTGGAGGTCGACGGCTCCACCGGCCGGGTGACGGTGCTCAGCGTCTGACCGCCGGCCGCCGGCGCCCCCGCGGGGGTGCCGGCGGCACCGCTCACCCGCGGCGGACGACGTCCCGGTTGCCCCGGTGCCACGACCGGTGCAGCGTGCGGTGCGCGATCCGCCAGCCGGCCGGGGTGCGCACCAGCTCGTCGTGGTAGCGGGCGCCGATCTCGTAGTGCTCGCCCCCCGGCTCGCCCAGGCGCACGTGCTGGGCGAGCAGGTAGCAGTCCGCGGTCGCCGCGTCCCCGTCGACGCCCACCACCACGTTGGCCAGCAGGTGCTGGGTGGCGTCCAGGTCGCCGATGGTGCCGCGTACCAGCGCGACGATCTCCGGCACGCCCCGCGGCGTCCCGAGGGGGCCGTAGTCGCAGCGGGCGTCGGCGGTGAAGACCTGCTCCAGCAGGTCCCACTCCCGGGAGTCCAGGGCCGTGGCGTAGCGGGCCAGCAGCTCGCTGATCTCGGCGCGGTCCAGCAGCAGCCGTACGGGATCGGACACCGGCAGAACGTAGACAGCACCCCCGGACGGCGCAAGGCGTCCGGCGTCGTACCCGCGCCGCACCGGGTCCGCCCGTGCAGGAGGAGAGACCACCGTGACCCACCAGCCGACCGGCCCCGCTCCGACCAGCCCCGCCCCGACCGGCCCCGCCCTGGGCGGCGGGGACCCCATGCGCGGGGACGCCGCCCGGGACTGGGAGGACGTCCGCGCCTACCCCCTCGGGCAGCAACAGGAGGCCGAGCTGCTCGAGCGGCAGACCGAGTGCACCTTCATCTGGCTGGACCGCGACGGGCACCCGCGCGGCGTGGTCATGAACTACCTGGTCGCCGACTCGCGGTTCTGGCTCACCGCCACGGCCGGCCGGCCGCGGGTGGCTGCCGTGCGCCGCGACCCGCGGGTCAGCATCGCCATCAGCTCCCGGGGGTCGGGCATCGCGGTGAGCCGGTCGCTGACCCGCACCGGCACCTGCGTCGTGCACGACGACGACGCGACGCGAGCGTGGTTCTACCCGGCCCTGGCCGCCCGCCTGCGCCCGGGCGACGAGGCGGCGGCCGCGTCCTTCGCCGCCCACCTGGACTCGCCCGGACGGGTCGTGCTGGAGGTCGTGCCCGCCGGCCGGATCGGCTTCGACGGTGCGGCGATGTGGTCCGCGGCGCCGTCGGCCGCGCCCACCCGCCCGGCGTCGTGAGCGCGACCTAGTTACTTGACACGGTCTCCTCTTTGGGGCACTGTCGGGCCGCCGGAGGTGTGCTCGGTCACACGCAGCCGGCGCGCCTGTCCCGCCCCCGATCGGAGGGTCTCGTGGTCTTCGTCCCCACCCGGGGGGACCTGCCTCCCCGGCACGGTCCCGACGTCCCGCTGCTGCCCGCGGGCGCGGAGCCCGCCACGGTGCCGGCGTCGGTCTACCGGGACCCCGAGCGCTACGAGCGGGAGCGCACCGACGTGCTGGCCCGCACCTGGCAGATCGTCTGCCGCTCCTCGCAGATCCCCGCCGCCGGTGACCACCAGGTGTGGGAGGGGCAGGGCGAGACGATCGTGGTCACCCGCCGTCGCGACGGTGGGGTGACCGGCTTCCACAACGTGTGCCAGCACCGCGGCGCGCGGATCGTGAAGGAGTCCGGCTGCGGTGCCCGGCGCTTCCGCTGCCGCTGGCACAACTGGACCTACGACCTGGAGGGCGCCGTGCTCGGCGTCCCCGACCGGGAGGACTTCGCGCCCGAGCAGCTCGACGGGCTGGCCGCCCCGCCGGTCGAGTGCGCGGAGTGGGGTGGCTGGGTGTGGGTGGTGCTGGCCGGTCCCGGCGTCGCGCCGCCGCTGACCGAGTGGCTGGGCCCCGAGCTGACCGGCGACCTCGGTGCCTACCGCATGGAGGACATGCTGCTGATCGACAAGCTCGAGTTCGACCTGCCGGTCAACTGGAAGGTCGTCATCGACGGCTTCAACGAGAACTACCACGCCCCGGCGCTGCACCGGGTGCCCGCGCAGGACGTCAAGGACGGCCGGGAGAGCACGTTCTTCCACTGGGGCCCGCACGGGATGATGGTCGTGCCCTACAAGGGCGTGCTGCCCCGGCTCAAGGAGAGCCGCGACCACCAGGGCCTGGCCATCTGCCACTACACGGTCTTCCCGACCGCGGTGTTCAACAACAACCCCAACCACCTGCAGCTCTTCCGCGCCGTGCCGCTGGCGGTCGACCGCACCCGGTTCGAGACCTGGGAGCTGCAGTACGACCCGCAGGGCGACGAGGACTACACCGCCGAGGTGGACGCGCACTGGGAGCGGCTCAAGCAGGTCGTGGCCGAGGACGTCGAGATCTACGGCGAGGTGGCGGCCACCCGCACCTCCTCGGCCTACACGCGCAACGTGCTCAACGACCACGAGTGCAAGATCACCCACTTCCACCGCACCGTGCAGCGGATGCTCGACGCCGGCGAGGCGCGCCGTGAGCAGTGACCCGGCCGTGATCGTCGCCGGCTGGATGGACTTCGCCCCGGCCGATCGGGACGCCGCGCTGGCCGCCTTCGCCGAGGTGGTGGCCGAGAGCCGGCGCGAGCCCGGCTGCGTCGACTACGCGTTCTCGCCCGACGCCCTCGTGCCGGGCCGGGTCCGGGTGTTCGAGCACTGGAGCGGCGAGGCGGCGCTGGCCGCGCACCTGGCCCTGCCGCACGTCGCCCGGCTGCGTGCCTCGATCGCCGGCCTGACCCGCACGGGCCGGCAGCTGGCCCGGCACACCGTCGTGGCCTCGGCACCCATGGGCGGCGCCGCCGCCCCCCGCAGCACCGAGGAGTCCCCGGCATGACCACCGCACCCGAGTACGCCGCCGGCGTCGCGTTCGGCGACGCGACCGTGCGCGCGGACGCCTTCGACGTCATGGCCCGGCTGGTCGAGCACCACCGGCACACCACGACCGACACGGTCGCCGACCAGTGGCGGGAGCCGGTGCGCAACTACACCGACCCCGAGGTATGGGAGCGCGAGGTGCAGGCGGTGCACCGCACCCGCCCGCTGCCGGTCGCGCTGTCCTGCGAGCTGCCGACGCCGGGCTCGTACAAGGCGGTCGAGGTGGTCGGCACGCCGCTGGTGCTCACCCGCGATCGCGGCGGCGAGCTCCGCGCCATGGTCAACTCCTGCCGGCACCGCGGTGGCGCGATCCTCCCGGACGGGACCGGCCAGACCCGCCGGCTCACCTGCCCCTACCACTCCTGGTCCTACGACCTGGCCGGGTGCCTGACCGGGGTCTACGGCGAGAAGACCTTCGGCCCGGTCGACCGCAGCGAGCTCGGCCTGCGGCAGCTCCCGGTGGCCGAGCGCGCCGGCATCGTGTTCGTGTGCCTGACCCCGGGCGCGGAGCTCGACCTCGACGCCTGGATCGACCCGGAGCTGTTCACGTTGCTCGACGCCCTCGAGCTGGCCGGCTGCCACCACTGGTCGACCCGGACGCTGGACGGCCCGAACTGGAAGCTGGTCGTCGACGGCTACCTGGAGGGCTACCACTTCGCCTCGCTGCACCGGACCACGGTCTTCCGCACCAACCTGTCGAACATGGCCGCGTTCGACTCCTGGGGTCCGCACCAGCGCAACTCCTTCGCGCTGCGGCCCATCGCCCAGGCCGTGGACGCCCCGCCGGAGACCTGGGACCCGCGCACCTGCGTGGGGGCGATCTACTGGCTGTACCCGGGCCTGGCCATCGCCGGGGGCTGGCGCGAGCAGGTCGCGGTGTCCTTCGTCTTCCCGGGGCGCACCTGGGACAGCTCCCGCACCGAGCAGCACATCCTGCTGCGCCGGGAACCCCTGGACGACGAGGAGCGCAAGGGCGCCGACCACACCCGGGACTGGTTCCACGACGTGGTGCTCGACGAGGACTACGAGGCCGGCTTCGGCATCCAGCGGGGGCTGGCGGCCATGGCCGACCAGGACTTCGTCTTCGGGCGCAACGAGCCCGGCGTCCAGCACTTCCACCGCACCCTCGGCGAGCACCTCGCGAGCGGGGGCGGTGAGCGGGCCGTCAGAGGCTGGTGATCCGCCGGGCCAGCAGGTCGGTCTCCTCCAGGAACGCCGGCCGGCCCAGACCGGTCAGGGACTCGTCCTCGACCAGCCACGAGGTGGCCGCGGTCTCCAGCAGGCTGAGCAGGGCCGTGGCGATGACCGCGGCCTCGGCCGCCGACGTGCGGGCCCGGGCGGCCTTCGCCGCGCGCGTGAACACCGTCATCAGGTCGTGCCGCAGCTCGCGGCGCAGCTGCTCGACGGCCAGGCTGACCCCGGAGGAGGTCACGAACCACACGCGTGCTTCGTCCGCGCGGGCGTCCATCCAGCCCAGCAGCCGCACCGGCACCTCGCCGACCGAGGCGCCCCGCGCGGCGACGTCCTGCTGCACCCGGCGGGCCTCGGTCACCATCGCCTCGCCGAAGGAGCGCAGCCCCTCGAGCAGCACGTCGTCCTTGGAGGCGAAGTGGTAGTAGACCGCGGCGCTGGTCATCCCCGCGGCCTCGGCGATCTGGGCGACGGTCACCGCGTCGGAGCGGGGGGAGGCGAACAGCTGCATCGCCGCCTGCACGACCGCGGTGCGCCGTGACGGACGGTGCGCCGGGCGCTTGTCCGCTGCGGTCACGGTGAGAGACTAGTGCGTCTCCGAGGTGCGGGGGCCGCACCCGCCAGCGCCGAGGAGGCACACCCGTGGAGGACGGAGCACCGCCCGCCGAGGGTGCCGAGGTGGACGCCCGCCGGCCGGCCAAGCTGCCCGCGCACCGGCCCTCCCGCCGCCAGGAGATCGTGGACGCCGCGATCGAGGTGTTCAGCCGCAACGGGTTCGCCGAGACGAGCATCCAGGACGTCGCCGACGAGGCCGGCGTGGTGCCGACCGCGGTCTACTACCACTTCTCCGGCAAGGAGGAGCTGTTCGACGTCGTCCTGCAGTCGGTGATCGCCGAGCTGGACGAGGTGGTCGAGCGGGCCCGGCCGCAGGGGGACCAGGCCCGGGCCCTGCCGCGCGTCGTCGACGCCGTCTGGCAGTGGATCGAGGCCCGGCCGGACCACGCGCGGGTGCTCTACAGCCACCTGCCGGGCGCCACCGAGCAGGCCCGGCAGCTGCGCGTGCAGTTCGAGGAGCAGCACATCGAACGGGCCTACGTCTACGCCCGGGCGGTGCCCACCGACCAGCGCCGGCACGGCTCGGACGCCGCGCAGCACGCCGCGACGCGCCTGGCGGTGCGCACCCTGATCCACACGCTCATGGCCATCCACCCCATGCGCCTGGACGGCGGGCCGCTGAGCCGGCGCTCGCCGCGGGCGCTGCACGCCGCCCTGGACGAGGTGTCCATGCGGATCGTCGGCCAGGACCTGCCCGCCGGCCGCTGACCGGCAGGGTGCGGGCCACCGGGCCGGCACCCCGCCGGGACGTGTCAGCTGCAGGTGTCAGTACGCGGCGGTGCCGCCGTCGATCGACAGCATGGCCCCGGTGATGCCGGCGCCGGCGTCGGAGGCGAGCAGCACGGCCATCGCGGAGACCTCCTCGACGGTGATGGGCCGCTTGATCGCCGACTCGGAGGAGAACAGGTCGACCATGCCCTCGAAGGTCATCCCCATGGCGGCCGCCGTCGACGGGCCGTTCTCCTGCACGATCTCGGTGATCACCAGGCCGGGGCAGAGGGCGTTGACCGTGATGCCCTGCGTGCCCACCTCCTTGGCCGCGACCTTGGTGAGCCCGTTGACCGCGTGCTTGGCGGTGACGTAGCCGGACAGCACCGCCTTGCCGTGCTTGCCCTCCACCGAGGACATGTTGATGATCCGGCCGCACTGCTGCGGGATCATGTACCTCAGTGCTCGCCTGGTCCCGTAGAAGGTCGAGTACAGGTTCCACTTCATGTTGAGGTCCCAGTCCTCGTCGGTCACGTCGACGACGGGGGCGGTCACGCCGGTGCCGCCGGCGTTGTTGACCATGATGTCGATCCGGCCGAAGTGCTCGACGGCGAAGTCGATCGTGGCCTCGATCTGGTCCTTCTCCATCACGTCGCCCTGCCGGAACACCGCCCGGTCGCCGACGCCGAGCTCGGCCACCACCTTCTCGCCCTTCTCCGCGCGGCGGCCCATCAGCACCACCTTGCCCCCCTCGCGGAGGTAGGCCTCGGCTATGCCCAGACCGAGTCCGGCCGTCCCACCGGTGATCACGGCGACTTTGTCCTGCAGCAGCACGGTTCCTCCTCGGGCACCCGGTCCGGGCGATCGACTTACTTGGGTCGGCGTACAGTGAAGCACGCCACATCTGTGCCAGAAAGGGCTTCGTGCACCGCATGCGCCGCCATCGAGGTTCGGGGTTGTCCTGCGCGGCCCAGCCGTTACTCTGCGCGGAGTCAACAAACTCCATGGGCCGCCGGCCGGCTGCGGGACCGTCGCAGCCACGCCGCCCCACCACATCGCGGAGGCCCCATCGTGACGACGGCGCAGCCGACCACCACGCGGGTCGTCACGCTGGCCCGCCGGCCGGCGGGCGCCCCGCAGCCGGCCGACTTCGCCCTGGAGGAGCGGGCCCTGCCGGAGCTCGGGCCGGGGCAGCTGCTGGTGCGCAACGCCTGGATGAGCGTCGACCCGTCGATGCGGGGGCGCCTGGAGGAGACCGAGAAGCACTACACGACCAACTTCCGGGTCGGCGAGCCGCTGGACGGCTCAGCGCTGGGCCGGGTGCTGGACAGCCGGGCCGCGGGGGTCCCGACCGGCGCCTGGGTGCGGCACCGCCTGGGCTGGCGCGACGTCGCGGTGGTCGACGCCGCCACCGCGGCCGTGGTGGACCCCGGGCTGGCCGCGCCCGCCGACTGGCTGGGCGTCCTGGGCCAGACCGGGTTCACCGCCTACGTCGGCCTGGTGCGGGCCGCCGAGCTGCGGGCCGGCGACGCGGTCTTCGTGTCCGCCGCGGCCGGTGCGGTCGGCTCGGCGGCGGGGCAGCTGGCGCGCCTGCTCGGTGCCGCGTCGGTCGTGGGCAGCGCCGGCGGTGCGCGGAAGGCCGCGCTGCTGGTCGACGAGCTCGGCCTGGACGGCGCCGTCGACCACCGCGCCGAGCGGGTGCGCGACGGGCTGGCCCGGGTGGCGCCGGAGGGCATCGACGTCTACTTCGACAACGTCGGCGGCGACCACCTGGTGGCGGCGCTGGAGAGCCTGCGCCAGGGCGGGCGCGTGGCGCTGTGCGGCATGATCTCGCAGTTCGACGCCGAGCAGCGCCGGCCCAGCATCGACCACCTGATCCAGGCCGTGCTCAAGCGGGTCACCCTGCGCGGGTTCATCGTGCGCGACCACGAGGACCTGCGGCCGGAGTTCGAGCGCCGCGTCGCCGGCTGGCTCCGCTCCGGTGAGCTGGTCGCCAAGCAGACCGTCGCCGACGACCTGGGCTCGGCCGTGACGGCGTTCCTGGGCATGCTGCGCGGGGCGAACGTCGGCAAGATGCTCGTCCGCCTCGACCCGTCCGTGCAGGCCTGACCGGCCGTGCACACCCCACCCGCGCACCCCCCACCCGTGCACCCCCGCCCCGAGGAGACGACATGGACCTGCAGCTGACCGGTGCGCGTGCGCTGGTGACCGGCGCCAGCCGGGGCATCGGCCGGGCGATCGCCGAGACCCTCGCCGAGGAGGGCTGCGCGCTGGCGATCTGCGCCCGGGGGCAGGAGGGCCTGGACGCCGCGGCGTCCGCGCTGCGCGAGCGGGGCGCCACGGTGCACGCCGAGGCCTTCGACGTCGCCGACACCGCGCAGCTGGCCGGCTTCGTCGACCGCTCGGCCCAGCAGCTGGGCGGCCTGGACGCCGTCGTCTCCAACGTCTCCGCCGGTGCCTCCAAGGCCGCCGACCAGTGGCAGCGCAGCCTGGACGGCGACCTGCTGCCGCTGGTCCGGCTGATCGAGGCCGCCGTGCCGCACCTGGAGCAGGGCGGGGGATCGATCGTCTCGATCGGCACGACCAACGCCTTCGACACGGTCCGGCCGGCCTCGCCCAACGCCTACTCGGCGCTGAAGGCGGCCGTGCTGCACCACGCCGCCGCGCAGTCCCGGGCGCTCGCCCCCCGGGGCATCCGGGTGAACACCGTCTCACCCGGGCCGATCGAGTTCCCCGGCGGCGACTGGGAGAAGATCCGCGCGGGCCGCCGGGAGGTCTACGACGAGGTGCTGGCGAAGATCCCGGTCGGCCGCTACGGCCGCCCGGAGGACGTCGCCGCGGCCGTCGCGTTCCTGCTCAGCCCCCGCTCGGCCTTCACCACCGGGGTGAACCTCGTCGTCGACGGCGGCATCGTCACCCGCGTCCAGAGCTGACGGCCGGCTCGTCGTGGCGGGGCCGGCGGGTCGGGTCGACGTCGTCCTGGTGTGCGGCGGTCGCTGGCACGACGTCGACCACGCGCGGCTGCGGCTGCTGGAGGCCCTCGCCCGGCACCCGCACGCCCGCACGCGCGTGTTCGAGGACTACGCCACGGGCAGCGCCGCCGGCGGGGATGCCCTCGCCCGGGCCGACCTGCTGGTGACCTACGCCTGCGACCTGCGGCCCGACCCCCACCAGCAGCGCCGGCTGGCCGACTGGGTGGCCGCCGGCGGGCGGTGGCTCGCGCTGCACGGGACCAACGCGGCCATCGACCCACCCCCGGACGGCGGCCCCCGCGTGTTCGGCACCCCGCGGGTGCTGGGGCCGGTGGCCGAGGTGCTGGGCAGCCAGTTCCTCGGCCACCCGCCGATCGCGCCGTACCGGGTGGAGGTGACCCGGCCCGAGCACCCGCTGGTGGCCGGCATCGCGCCGTTCGAGGTGGGCGACGAGCTCTACGTCAGCGAGCTGCACCCCCCGCTGGAGGTGCTGCTGCACGCCCGCTTCACCGGGTCGTGCCGCGGCTTCCAGGAGGGCCGGGTGGACGACGACGAGCCCCGGCCGGTGCTCTACCTCAAGCGCACCGGCGCCGGGACGGTCTGCTACCTCACGCTCGGGCACACCCGGGGCCGGTTCGACGTGCAGGACCTCGGGGTCGACGACACCGGCCGGGAGGACCGCGGCAGCTGGCTGGTCCCGGCGTTCACCACCGTGCTGGAGCGCTGCCTGGAGTGGGGCGTCACCGGGGCGTTCCCCGCGGTGGGGCCCGCGGCGTCCCCGGCCTCGCCGGGCCGACCGGGCTGACCGGCTCAGCCGGCGATGGTGCGCTCGCCGTCCCAGAACGGGCGGCGCAGCGCCCGCTTGTCCAGCTTGCCCATGACGGTGCGCGGCAGGGACTCCACGACGGTGTAGCCCCGCGGGCACTTGTAGGCGGCCAGCCGTGCCCGGCACCAGGCGTCCAGCTCCGCGGGGGCCGGTGCCGGCCCGTCGGCGACGACCAGGGCCCGCAGCGTCTCGCCCAGGTCGGCATCGGGGACGCCGATCACGGCGACGTCGGCGACCGCCGGGTGCTGCTGGAGCACCTGCTCGCTCTCGGCCGGGTACAGGTTGACCCCGCCGGAGACGACCATGTCGGCGACCCGGTCGGTGACGTACACGAACCCGTCGGCGGTCACGTGCCCCACGTCGCCGAGTGTGGCCACCCCGGGGGCGGGGTGCGCCGCGCGGGTCTTGTCCTCGTCGGCGTGGAAGCGGACCTCCCGGCCCGGCGGGGTCCGGAAGCCCAGCAGCCCGGTCTGCCCCGGCGGCAGCTCCCGGCCCTGCTCGTCCAGCACGACCACCTCGAACGGCGGCACCACCCGGCCCACCGACCCGGGGTGGGCCAGCCACTCGTCGCTGCTGATCCGGCAGACCGTGCCGATCTCGCTGCCGCCGTAGCTCTCCACCAGGACCGGGCCGAACCACGCGATCATCGCCCGCTTCACGTCCGGTGGGCAGGCCGAGCCGGTGTGCGCCACCGAGCGGAGGCTGGACACGTCGAAGCGGCGGCGGACGTCCTCGGGCAGGGCCAGCAGGCGGGTGAAGTGCGTGGGCACCATGACCGTCGAGGCGACCCGGTGCTGCTGCACCAGCTGCAGCACCCGCTCGGGGTCGAACCGGCCCAGCACCACCACCGGCTGCCCGCTCAGCAGGTGCCGCACCGAGGTGAGCGGGCCGTTGTGCTGCAGCGGCCCGACGACCAGGTGCGGTCCGGGCGGGAAGCCCGACCGGCCGGCCAGCAGCGCGGCGTACCCGGCGGCGTCGGTCACCGTCGAGGGGGCCCAGCGCACCGTCGTGCCGCGGGCCCGGCCGGTGGTGCCCGAGGTGTAGACCAGCGGCGGGCGGGCCGGCCGGTCCGTCGTCGCCGGGACGGTGCGGGCGCTGCCGGTCCAGGCCGCCCACGGGGTCGTGCCGGCCGGTGCGTCGGTGCCGTGCACCACGACGGTGCGCACCCCGGTGGCCCGGGCGGCCGCCACGGTGGCGGCCAGCCCGGCCGGCCCGGTGACGGCGGCGACGACGCCCGCGTCGCGGAACTGGTCGGCCATCTCGGCGGCGGTGAGCTGCCGGGACACCGCCACCGTGCCCACCCCGGTCAGGATGCCGGCGGCGTGGGTGAGCAGCGTGGCCGCGGTGTTCTCACCGGTCACCGCCACCCGGGCGTCAGGCCCGGGCGCGACCGCGAGCAGCTCGCCGCCGACCGCGTCGAGGTGCCGCGCGACCTCGCGCCAGGTGAGCCGGACGGTGTCGTCGGCCAGCCCCGGCCCGTCGGGGGAGTCGTCCGCGCGGGCGCCCACACCTGCCAGCCGATGCACGGTCCACTCCCTCTCGCGATGGGCTAAGGTCCCGCCGCAACTGTAGTCCACGTCAAGAAACTACGGACGGTGTCGATGGCTCCCGACGTACGCCCCTTCCGGTTCGCGGTCCAGGCCTACCGCCCGCCGTCCGGCGCGGCCTGGCGCGAGCTCGCCCGCCAGGTCGAGGGCCTGGGCTACTCGGCGCTGCACACCTCCGACCACTACCTGGGCCCCGGTGCGGTGTCCGAGCAGACCGGGCACCGCCCGGTCACCCTCGCGCCGGTGCCGGCGATGGCGGTGGCCGCGGAGGTCACCAGCACGCTGCGGATCGGCTGCCGGATGTTCTGCGTCGGCTACCACCACGCCTACGTGCTGGCCAAGGAGGTCGCCACGCTCGCCGAGCTCTCCGGCGGGCGCACCGAGGTCGGGCTGGGGGCCGGCTGGCTGGCTGCCGAGTACGCCGCCATGGGCATCCCCTTCCCGCCCGCCGGTGAGCGGATCGCGCACCTGGCGGAGTTCGTGGACCTGCTGCGGGACTTCCTCGCCGGCCGGCCGGCCGACACCCGGGGCGCGCACGTGCACGCCACGGACATGAGCCCGCTGCCGCTGCTGCCGTCGCCCCCGCCGATCATGATCGGCGGGGGCGCGCCGCGGGTGCTCCGGCTGGCCGGCTCGGTGGCCGACATCGTGAGCGTCAACTTCGACAACCGGTCCGGGGTGATCGGCGCCGCCAGCATCGCCGGCTCCGGGCACGAGGAGACGCTGCGCAAGACGGGGTGGGTGCTCGAGGGCGCTGCCGGCCGCCCGGCCCTGCCGGAGCTGGAGGTCGGGGTCTACTTCCTGGCCGTCGACGGCGGGGGCACCACCGAGGCCGAGCTGTCCGCGCAGACCGGGCTGGCCGGCGAGCAGTTGCGCTCGTTCCCGCACGCCCTGGTCGGCTCGGTCGACGCCGTCTGTGCCGAGCTGGAACGCCGCCGTGAGGTCTACGGCTTCTCCTACGTCACCGTCGGTGACCGCTCGGTGGAGGCCTTCGCGCCGGTGGTGGAGCGGCTCACCGGCCGGTGAGCCTGCCGCCGACCGCGGGCAACGGGACCGCGCGCAGGGGGTTCCGCTGTGTCGCTCTTACTGTAGTCTGCCACCAGAAACACAGGTGATGCAGCCCACAGGGGCGCCAACCGGGAGGTGCTCGTGGAACCAGTCGGGGCCGTCGCGACCAGGACCGACCGTGCGCCGTCCGTGGAGGGTCTCGACGCGGCGTCGCTGCTCGACCTGCACCGGCGGATGGTGCGCATCCGGGTCTTCGAGACCGAGGCCGGCCGGCTGATGGAGAGCGGCGACCTGCCCGGCTTCCTGCACCTGTACGTGGGGCAGGAGGCGGTCGCGGCCGGCGCGCTGGCCACCCTCACCGACGCCGACCAGATCACCTCCACCCACCGCGGGCACGGGCACGCGGTCGCCAAGGGCGCCGGCTTCCGGAAGATGTTCGCCGAGCTGTTCGGCCGGGTCGACGGCTACTGCCACGGCCGGGGCGGCAGCATGCACATCAACGACCTGTCGATCGGCATGCTCGGCGCCAACGGCATCGTCGGCGCCGGGCTGCCCATCGCGGTGGGCGCCGCCTTCGCCGCCCGCTACCGCGGCGACGGCTCGATCGCGATGACCTTCTTCGGCGACGGAGCCAGCAACATCGGCGCCTTCCACGAGGCCGCCAACATGGCCGCCGTCCTGCAGCTGCCGGTCGTCTTCGTCTGCGAGAACAACGGCTACGCCGAGTTCACCGCCCAGGCGCGGCACATGCGCCTGGACGACGTCGCCGACCGCGCGGCCGCCTACGGCATGCCCAGCGAGGTGTGCGACGGGATGGACGCCGTGGCCGTGCGGCAGGCGTGCCGGCGCGCGGTCGACCGGGCCCGGGCGGGGGAGGGGCCGTCGCTGGTGGAGGCGAAGACCTACCGGTACTACGACCACCAGGGCGTGAAGGGTCTCCGCAAGCCCTACCGCACCCAGGAGGAGATCGACGCCTGGAAGGCGCGCGACGCCATCGAGCTGCTCGAGGCCCGGGCCGCCGCGGACGGCGTCGTCGACGCGGCGGAGTTCGCGCGCGTGTGGGAGGAGACCCGGGCCGACGCCGTGGACGCCATCGCCTTCGCCCGGGCCAGCCCGCTGCCCGACCCGGCGACGCTCACCCGCGACGTCTACACCGACTGAGTCGAGAGGACCGGCATGGCCGTGCGCGAGCTGACCTACGTGAAGGCCTACACCGAGGCCCTGCACCAGCTCATGGGGGCCGACGACGACGTCTTCGTCGTCGGGGAGGACGTGGCCGGCTACGGCGGGGTCTTCCACATGTACGACGGGCTGCTGGCCGCCTACGGCGAGCGGCGGATGATCGACACCCCGATCTCCGAGACCGCGATCGTGGGGCTCGGGGTCGGTGCCGCGGCCCGCGGGCTGCGCCCGGTCGTGGACATCATGTTCATGGACTTCCTCGCCGTCTGCCTGGACCAGCTGGTCAACCAGGCGGCCAAGATGAAGTTCATGTTCGGCGGTGAGGTGCGGGTGCCCATGGTGCTCACCGTGGCCGCCGGCGCGGGCCTGTCCGCCGGGGCCCAGCACAGCCAGAGCCTGGAGGCGTGGCTGGCGCACACCCCGGGTCTGAAGGTGGCCATGCCGTCCTCGGCGCACGACGTCAAGGGCCTGATGGTCACCGCGGTCCGGGACGACAACCCGGTCGTGATGATGCTCAACAAGAAGCTGCTCGGCGCGAAGGGCGCGGTGCCCGAAGAGCTGTACGAGGTGCCGTTCGGGCAGGCGGCGGTGCTGCGCGAGGGCACCGACGTCACCGTGGTGGCGCTGGGCCGGATGGTCGTGGAGGCCACCGCCGCGGCCGGGACGCTGGCCGCCGAGGGCATCTCGGTGGAGGTGGTCGACCCGCGCACCGTGCAGCCGCTGGACACCGCGACCATCGCCGAGTCCGCCCGCCGCACGCACCGGGTGGTCGTCGTGCACGAGGCGGTGACCTTCGGCGGGCTGGGCGCGGAGATCGCCGCGCAGGTCACCGACGCCGCCTTCGACCACCTGGACGCACCCGTCCTGCGGGTCGGGGCGCCGTTCGCGCCGGTGCCGTTCAGCCCGGCGCTGGAGAACGCCTACCTGCCCGACCGCACGCGGATCGCCGAGGCGTGCCGGCAGATCACGAAGCGGAGCTGAGCCGTGGCCCAGCAGGTCCTGCTGCCCAAGCTGGGGCTGACGATGGAGGAGGGCACCATCGTCGAGTGGGTGGCCCGCCCCGGCGACCAGGTGCGCACCGGCGACGTGCTGCTGCGCCTGGGCACCGACAAGGTCGACGCCGACGTGGAGGCCGAGGGGGAGGGCCGCTTCCAGCCGGTGGTCGACGAGGGCGCGACCCTGGCGCCCGGGGCGCTGATCGCCTGGCTGCTCGACGGCGACGAGCAGCCGCCCGGCGCCGCGCCCGCCCCGGCCGCCGGGCGGGCCCCCGAGCCGGTCCCTGAGCCGATCCTCGCGTCCGGCGCGGTCGCACCCGGCCGGCCGGAGCCCGGTGGGCGGCTGCTCGCCTCGCCGAACGCGCGCCGGGTCGCCGCCGAGCTGGGCGTCGACCTGACCACGCTGCGCGGCACCGGGCCGGGCGGGCGGATCGTGTCCGAGGACGTCGCAGACGCCGTCGTCGCGGCCCGCGTGCCCGCACCGACCGCGGACCGCCCCTCCCCGCGGCCGGTCGACGGCGGCGGGGTGGGCTCCCCGCTGGTGCGCCGGCACGCCGCGAGCTCCGGGGTGGACCTGGGCTCGGTGCGCGGCTCCGGGCTGGGCGGGCGGATCCGCCGGGCCGACGTGCTGGCCGCCGCGGGCCCCCCGCCGGCAGCGCCGGTACCGGCCCCCGAGGCGCCCCCCGCGCAGCCGGCCGCAGGGCCCGTGCCCGGCACGGTGCTGCCGCTGACCGGGATGCGTGGCGCGATCGCCCGCAGCATGCACGCCAGCCTGCAGGAGATGGCCCAGCTGACCCTGGGCCACGAGGCCGACGTCGGTGGCCTGCTGGCGCTGCGCGAGCAGCTCACCCGCGAGTGGGACGGCACCGGGCTGCGGGTGCCGACGGTCACCGACTTCGTCGTCCGGGCGGCCGCGCAGGCGCTGCCCGAGCACCCGGTGCTCAACGCGAGCGTGCGCGCGGACGGGATCCACCTGCACGAGCAGGTGCACGTGGGGATCGCCGTGGCCGTGCCCGGCGGGCTGCTCGTCCCGGTGCTGCGCGACGCCGACCGGCGCGGGATGGTCGACCTCGCCGGGCAGACCCGGGAGCTGGCCGTGGCCGCCCGGGCGGGCCGGCTGACGGCGGCGCAGCTGGAGGGCGCCACCTTCGTCGTCACGTCGCTGGGCTCCTACGGCGTGGACTTCTTCACCCCGGTGGTCAACCCGGGCACCACCGGCATCCTCGGCGTCGGCCGGGTCCGGGACGGCGTCCGGTGGGAGGGGGAGGTGCCGCGCCGCACGTCGGTGCTGACCCTGAGCCTGTCCTTCGACCACCGGGCCGTGGACGGCGCGCCGGCCGCGGAGTTCCTGCGCACGGTCAGCGGCCTGCTCGCCCGCCCGCACCTGCTGCTGGCCGGCTGACCGTGACCACCACACCGCTGGAGCCGGCCCTGTTCGCCTCGCTCGACCCGCCGCGGCTGGCCGGCAGCCGGTGCGCCGACTGCGGCACGGTCACCTTCCCGGCCGCCACCTCCTGCCCGCGGTGCACCGGGCAGCAGGTGCTGGCCCACGTGCTGCCCGACCGGGGCACGGTGTGGAGCTGGACGGTGCAGCGCTTCTGCCCCAAGCCGCCCTACCTGCCGCCGGACGGCGGCTTCCGCCCGTTCGCGGTCGGCTACGTCGACCTGGGCGAGGTGCTCGTGGAGGCGCGCCTGGTCGCCGAGCCGGAGCAGCTGAGCATCGGCGCGCCCGTGCGGCTGGTGCTGGAACCCGCCGTCGGCGTCGACGGCGCCCCCGCCGTGGGGCACGCCTTCGCACCCGTGGCGGAGGGGGCATGAGGGCCGACGACGTCGCCGTCGTCGGCGGGGGGCTGCACGCCTTCGGCCGGCACGAGGGCCGCACCGGGCTGGACATGGCCGAGGTCGCGGTGCGCGCCGCCCTCGACGACGCCGGGGTGCGCTGGGCCGACGTCGACCTCGCCGTCGGCGGCAGCAACGTCTCGGGCAAGCCCGACTCGCTGGTCGCCCGGCTCGGGCTCACCGGCCTGCCGTTCACCACGGTGCGCAACGGGTGCGCCACCGGCGGGGTGGCGCTGGCCACGGCGGTGAGCGCGCTGCAGTCGCGGCGCGCCGAGCTGGTGGTCGTGCTCGGCTTCGACGCCCACGAGCGCGGCGCCTTCGCCGCCGACCCGGCCGCCTACGGCCTCGGCGAGTGGTACGCGAGCAGCGGGCTGATGGTCACCACCCAGTACTTCGCGATGCGCACGCGGCGCTACCAGCACGAGCACGGGGTCTCCGACCTGGCGCTGGCCCGGATCGCCTCCCGGGCGTTCCGCAACGGCGCCGCCCACCCCACGGCGTGGCGGCGCACCCCGTGGACGGAGGAGGAGGTGCTGGCCTCCGCGCCGGTGAACGACCCGCTGACCACGTACATGTTCTGCCAGCCCAGCCAGGGTGCCGTGGCGCTGGTCCTGGCCCGCGGTGACCGGGCCGCCGACCTGTGCCCGCGGCCCGTCCGGCTGGCCTCGGTGACCCAGCGGACCCGCCGCTTCGGCTCCTTCGAGGTCTTCTCCCCGGGGCTGGCACCCGACCCGTGGCACAGCCCGAGCGTCGACGCCGCTGCGGCGGCCTTCGCCGAGGCCGGCGTCGCACCCGCCGACGTGCAGGTCGCGCAGGTGCAGGACACCGACAGCGGCTCGGAGCTCGTGCACCTGGCCGAGACCGGGCTGTGCGCGCACGGGGCGCAGGAGCAGCTGCTCGCCGACGGCGCCACCGACGTCGACGGGGTGCTGCCGGTGAACACCGACGGCGGGTGCCTGGCCAACGGGGAGCCGGTCGGGGCCTCGGGGCTGCGGCAGGTGCACGAGGTGGTCCGGCAGCTGCAGGGCCGGGCCGCGGGGGCGCAGGTGCCCGGCGGCCCGCGCGTCGGCTTCACCCACGTGTACGGCGCCCCCGGCATCTCGGCCTGCGCCGTGCTGACGGCGGACGCTCCGTGAGCGCGCCGGACCTGGCTGCCTGGCGGGCGGAGGTGCGCGCCTGGCTGGCCGCGACGGTGCCCCCGCGCGACCCGGCGGCCGCGCAGGGCCCGCCGGACCTCGCGGTGTTCCGCAACGTGTCCGACGAGCAGGAGCGGCAGCTGCTGGACGCCGTCCGCGCCTACCGGCGGGCCCGCTACGACGCCGGCTACGGCGCCCTCACGCTGCCCGTCGAGCAGGGCGGGGCGGGTCTGCCGGCGTCCTTCGCGATGGCCATGGCGCAGGAGGAGGCGGCCGTCGCCGTGCCGCCGTCCACCGAGCTGATCAGCGTCACCACCGGTCTGGTGGGGCCCGCGGTGGCGATGTTCGGCACCGCGGAGCAGCGCCGCACCCACGCCGAGCGGTTCCTGCGCACCGACCTGCTGGCCTGCCAGCTGTTCAGCGAGCCGGGCGCCGGCTCCGACCTGGCCGCGCTGGCCTGCCGTGCCGTCGCCGACGGCGAGGAGTGGGTGGTCGACGGGCAGAAGGTGTGGACCTCCGGGGCCCGGCACGCCGACCACGGGCTGCTGCTGGCCCGCACCGACCCCGACGTGCCCAAGCACCGGGGCATCACCGCGTTCCTGCTGCCGATGGACAGCCCCGGCGTCGACGTCCGCCCGATCCGGCAGATGAGCGGCGGGTCCTCGTTCAACGAGGTGTTCCTGTCCGGCGTGCGCATCCCGGACGCGCTGCGGATCGGCGGGGTGGGCGAGGGCTGGCGGGTGGCGACGGCGACGCTGGCCTTCGAGCGGACCGCGTCCGGCTCGGGCACCCGGCGCAAGGGCGGCACCGTGGACGACGTCCTCACCGTGGCCCGGGCCACCGGCGCCGCCGCCGACCCGGTCACCCGGCAGGCGCTGGCCGACCTCTACGTGCGCACCGCGCTGCGGGTGGCGACGGCGCAGCGGGTGGCCCGGGCCGCGGCCGCCGGCGTCTCGCCCGGGCCGGGCGCCTCGATCGGCAAGCTGCTGGCCTCGGACCTGCTCGTGCGCACCGGGGAGCTCGCCGCGGACCTGCTCGGCCCGCAGGTCACCGCGGACACCGGCGTGCCCGGCACCTTCGGCTGGACCGAGCACCTGCTCGGCGCACCCGGCTACCGGCTGGCCGGCGGCACCGACCAGGTCCAGCGGACGATCATCGCCGAGCGGGTCCTGGGCCTGCCCGCCGAGCCGCGGGTGGACCGCGACCGGCCCTGGTCGGCCTCCGACCGAGGCTGACCGGTCGGCCCCCGACCGCGGGTGAACCGCCGGCCTCCGACCGCGGGTGAACCGCCGGCCTCCGACCGCGGGTGACCCGCCGGCGCCGGCCGGGTGGTCACCAGCCCAGCAGCTGGGCCAGCCGTTCCCGGTGGTGGGCCGCGCCGCCCAGCAGGACGGCGTCGGCGCGGGCGCGCCGGAAGTACAGGTGGGCGTCGTGCTCCCAGGTGAAACCGATCCCGCCGTGCAGCTGGACGTTCTCGGCGCTGACGGTCCGGTAGGCCTCCGAGCACCAGGCCTGGGCGACGGCGGCCGCCTCGGCCATCGCGTCGGGCGACCCCTCGGCGTCCAGGGCGCGGGTGACCGCGGAGCGGCAGCTCTCGACCAGCACGAGCAGGTCGGCGCAGGTGTGCTTGAGCGCCTGGAAGCTGCCGATCGGCCGGCCGAACTGGCGGCGCTCCCCGAGGTACGCGACGCTCGCCTCCAGGCAGGCCGCCGCGCCGCCCAGCTGCTCGGCGGCCAGCGCCACCCCGGCCACGTCCAGCGCCGGGACGACGGCGGCACCGGCCGTCCCGCCGCTGGTCAGCCGGGTCGCCGGGGCGCCGGTGAGGGTGACGGCGGCCGACGGGCGGGACAGGTCGAGGCTGTCCAGCGGCACCGTGTCGACGCCCGGCCCGGCCTCCACGGCGTACAGGTCGACGCCCTCGGCCGAGCGGGCGGCCACCACCAGCAGCTGGGCGCCCCCCGCGCCGGGCACCACGGGCAGCACGCCGCGCACGGTGCCGCCGACAGCGGTGAGCTCGACGGCGGCCGGGTCCCAGACACCCCGGGGGCCGGTCACCCCGAGCGCGGCGACCGTGCCGTCGGCCACCCGGGTCACCAGCGCGTCGGCGCCGGCCGCGGCGAGCACCTGACCGGCGAGCACCGTGGAGGTCAGGAACGGCACCGGGAGCAGCGCGCGGCCCAGCTCCTCGCAGACCGTGGTCAGCTCGGCCAGGCCCCCGCCCCCGCCGGCCCGCTCGGGCAGGCACAGCCCGGCCAGCCCGACCTGCCGGCCGAGGACGTCCCACAGCGCGGGGTCCCAGCCGGGGCCGCCGGCCGGCAGGGCGCGCACGGCGGCCGGGCCCCCGGCGTCCCGGCAGACCTCCCGGACGGCGTCGCGCAGGTCGGCCAGCTCGGCGGCCCGGTCGGTGTCCAGCACGGTCACGGCGCGGCCTGCGCCCGGTCCTGAGCCCTGTCCTGCGCCCTCTCCTCCGCCGTGTCCTGCAGCGCCGCGTGCGCCGCCGCGAGCCGGGCGACCGGCACCCGCTGCGGGGAGCAGGACACGTAGTCCAGCCCGAGCGCGGCCAGCCGGCCGACGGAGACCGCGTCGCCCCCGTGCTCGCCGCAGAGGCCGAGCTTGATGTCCGGTCGGACCGCGCGGGCCTTCTGCACCGCGATCGCCACCAGCGCGCCGACGCCGTCGGCGTCGAACTCGGCGAACGGGCTGGCCGTCAGCAGGCCCTCGCCGACGTAGTGCGCCAGCAGCCGGCTCTCGACGTCGTCCCGGGAGAAGCCGAAGGTCATCTGGGTGAGGTCGTTGGTGCCGAAGGAGAGGAAGTCGGCGTGCTCGGCGAGCCGGTCGGCGAGCAGCGCGGCCCGGGGCGTCTCGACCATGCTGCCCACCTGGTACGGCACCCGGACGCCGGTCGTCCGCTCCACCCGGTCGGCGGCCCGGCGCACCTGGCCGATGGCGAGCTCCAGCTCCTGCGGGATGGACACCATCGGCACCATCACCTCCAGCCGCGGGCGGGTGCCCGCGGCGGCCACGGTCACCCACGCGGAGAACAGCGCCTCCGCCTGCGCGGCGTAGAGGTCGTCCTCGAGCAGCGCCAGCCGCACCCCGCGCAGCCCGAGCATGGGGTTGACCTCGCGGAGCTGGGCGGCGCGGCGGGCGTGGGCAGGGTCGGCGTAGACCTCGTCGTGCGGCAGGAACTCGTGCAGCGGTGCGTCGAGCAGCCGCACGGTCACCGGCCGGTCGCCGGTCACCTGCAGCAGCGCGGTGAAGTCGGCCTGCTGGGCCGCGGTGAGCGCGTCCAGGGCCAGCCGGTGGGCGTCCTCGTCGGGCGCCAGCAGGAACCGCCGGACCACGGGCAGCCGGTCGCCCAGGAACTGGTGCTCGGTGCGGCACAGCCCGATGCCCTCCGCGCCCAGGCGCAGTGCGGCCTCGGCCTCGGCCGCGTTGTCGGCGTTGGCCCGCACCCCCAGCGTCCGTTCCGCGTCGGCCCAGGACAGCAGGGTGTCGAGCTCGGCGGACGGTTCGGCCGGGCGGACGTCCAGCTCGCCCAGGTAGACGGTGCCGGCGCGCCCGTCGACGGTGACCCGCTCGCCCTCCCGGACGGTGTGCCCGTGCGCGGTGACGGTGCCGGCGTCCCGGTCGATGCACAGCTCGGCCACCCCGCACACGGCCGGTGTTCCGGTGCCCCGGGCGACGACGGCCGCGTGCGAGGCCAGCCCGCCGGCGGAGGTCACCACGGCGGCGCTGGCCACCAGCGCGGGCACGTCCGCCGGGGTCGTCTCGGTGGAGACCAGGACGACCGGCACCCCGTCGCCGCTCAGCTCCAGCGCCCGCTCGGCACTCAGCGCGACCACGCCGGACGCGGCACCGGGGGAGGCGGCCAGGCCCCGCGCCAGCTCCCTCTCCGCACCGGTGAGCCGCAGCTGGGCGTGCAGCAGCTCCTGCACCGCCGCGGGCCGGACGGCGCGCACCGCGGTGGCGCGGTCGATCGTGCCCGCCGTCGCCAGGTCGACCGCCAGGCGCAGCCCGGCGCGGGCGCCGGGGTGCGGGAGCGCGGCGGCCGACAGCAGTGCCAGCTTGCCGTCCCGCAGCTCGAAGGTGACCGTGGCGACGGCCCGCAGGTGGTTCTCCAGGGTGGCCAGCGCGTGCCGGAGCAGGTCGGTGCCCTCGGGCAGGGCCGACAGCGGCTCCCCCTCGCCGGACGTGGACCGGCGGCTGACCCCGCGGTGGAAGGTGCCGTGCGGCCGCGGTGCACCGGTGCCGGGGTCGCGGCTGCTCGCGGTGCCGTGCCCGGACCGCTCCCACGGGCCGACGTGCAGGGCCTGCACGTGCAGGGCCAGGCCGAGGTCGTCCGGCAGGCCCTGCGCGCGGCGGGCGCGCCGCCCGCGCGGGGAGTCCCAGCGGTGCAGCAGGGCCCGGGCAGCCAGTGCCAGCTGCTCGGCCGGGTCGTCGGGGAAGGGCGCGCTGCCGGTGCGGGCGACGAGGTCCAGCAGCGCGGGGGCCCGGTCGCCGTCGGCGGTGTCGGTCAGCACGTCGTCGACGTCGTCGGCGTCCACGTCCAGGGCGTCGACCGCGACGACGGCGAGCACCGTCGTCCAGACGTCGTGCAGCTGGTGCTCGCGCCCGATAAGCTCCGCCAGGGCGCGGGCGTTGGCCGGGCAGACGCCCAGCGCGGGCAGGTCGGGGGGCACGCCGGTGGCCGCGACCGGTGTGCTGGGGACCAGGCGGAGCAGCAGCGGGCGGTCGGTCGAGCCCACCCTGCGGCCGGTGAGCTCCTCCACGAGGTCCACCGCCTCGCGGGCGAGCGCCGGGTCGGTGAGCTGTCGTGCCCGGCTGACCGGGACCGTGATGCCGACGACGGTGGGCAGCCCCAGGGAGACCAGCCGGTCCATCTGCTCGCCGTGGACGCCCAGCTCCTCCGCGCCGAGGCCACGGCCGCGGCCCTGCCCGTACGGGACCAGGCTGCTGATCACCGACGGTGCCCCGGCCAGGGTCGGCATCAGACCTTCTGGCCGGCCACGAGCGCGGCCTCGAGCTGCTCGTCCTCCGCCCGGCTGATGCCCAGCAGCAGCAGCAGCTCCTGGTGCAGGTGCATCCACACCGTGTGGTACGAGCGGGTCAGCGGCGAGGTCAGTGCCGACGGGTTGCCCTCGTCGAGCTGCGCCAGCGCCGCGCCGAGGTCCGCCCGGTAGTGCTCGAGCCCCGGGTGCACGTCGGCCATCCGGCGCAGGATGCGGCCCACGGCCGCGTCCACGTCGTCCAGCCGGTCGCGGACCCCGGCGTCGTAGGCGGCGTCGCGGTGGTCGTTGGGGGAGCCGTCGGGCCGGATCTGCCAGGCCGAGCACACCTCCCGCAACTCGTGGTTGACCGGCAGGAACCGCTCGAACAGCGGCCGCAGGGCCGCCTCCTCCGGGCCCCCGGCCGGCAGCCGGGTGAGCTCGGCGGCGGTGGCGGCGCCCACGGCGGTGGGCATCACCAGCGGGCCCTTGACCATCGCGAGCCCGGCGTCGACGAGCGCCTGCTGGGCGGCGGACAGCTGGCCCCGGTGCATCCCCTGCACCACCAGCCCGACCAGGGCCTGCCGGGTCGGCTCGTCGAGGGAGGGGGAGACGGAGGTGTGCGTCATGCCGGCTGTTCCTGTCGCTGTCGGGGACCGTGTGACCCACGCCATGCTCACAGTTAGCGGAGACGACGTCAAGAAAGCAACGCGGTGCGCTCGACGGGCTGGATCGATGGCTTTATGGTCAGCGCACCAAGAAACACCCCGGGAGTGGGAGGTGCGCCGTGAGGGTGGCTGGGGCGTCGCGGCCGACCACGTGCGCGCCGGGGCGGGCCGCGGTGCCCCCGGACGCCGGCCGCGCCCAGGTCGAGCGGGTCCTCGGGCTGTGGACCGCGCCGGTCCCCGCCGACGACGCCCTCGCCGAGGCCGCGTTCGCGGCGTGCTGGTGGGACCCCGTGTCGATCAACGGTGAACCGCTGGGCACCGGGGACGTGGTGGCCCGGGCGCGGGCGCTCCAGCAGGCGCTGCAGTGGCCCACCATCCGGGTCCTGTCGGTGATCGGCGACGGTCCCCGGACGGCCGTCGCCTACCGGCTGCGCGGGCGGCAGGTGGGCACGCTGGAGACGTCCGTCGGGCCGGTCGCCCCGACCGGCGGGGTGGTCGAGCTGCGCACCGTGCAGATCTGGACGGTGGCCCGCGGCCGGGTCCGCGAGGTGTGGTCGGCCGCGGACGAGCTGGGTGCGCTGTACGCCGTCGACGGTGTCCGGGTGCCGTCCCAGCCCCCGCTCGTCGTGCCCGCGGACCACCGCCCCTGGGAGCACGCCGAGAGCGAGGGCCTGCACTCCTGAGAGCTGCCCGGCCGGGTGGGTCGATGCCGGTCGCGGCCTCAGCCGGCCACCTGCGGGTTGACCTCGGGGGCCTCCACGGCCTCGTCGCCCAGGCCCCAGCGCTCCAGCGTCTCGGTGTACGAGCCGTCGGTGAAGGCGTGCTGCAGCCCCGCCTCGACGGCGTCCACCAGCCCGGTGCCCTTGAGCACGGTCGCCGCCACGTAGGTCGTGTTCGGCCAGCCGGCGTTCACCGTGCCCACCACCTCGACCTGGCCCTTGCTGGCCTGGTACACCGCGTTGGGGTTCGGCCCCAGGTAGGCGTCGACCCGGCCGGACTGGACGGCCAGCAGCGCGTCGGCGGCACTGGCGTAGTACTCCAGGGTCGCCGGAGACCGGCCGTCGGACTCCGCCTGGGCGTTCCAGTCGAGCAGGATGCGCTCCTGGTTGGTGCCCGAGCCGACCGCGATCCGCAGCCCGGTGACGTCGTCCGGGCCGGCGATGGTCAGGTCGCTGCCGGTCGCGGCGGTGAACGCCATGATCCCCTGCCGGTAGGTGGCGAAGTCGAACAGCTCCAGCCGTGCGGCGTTGACGCCGACGTTGCTGAACACCGCCTCGACGTCGCCGCTCTGCAGCGACAGCGGCCACTGCTCCCAGGAGATGTTGCGCAGGTCGAGCTCCAGGCCGAGCGACTCGGCGACCAGCGAGGCCACGTCGACCTCGCTGCCCACCACGGTGGCGTTGTCGTCGGCGAGGAAGGCCAGCGGCGGCTCACCCGTGCCGACGACGCCGACGGTGAGCTCCCCGTCCTCGGCGACGTCGGCCGGCAGCAGCGCCACCGCGTCGTCGGACTCGGTGGTGGAGGCGCGGTCGGCCTGCTCGGGGCTGGTGTCGACCTGCACCACGGCCGCACCGGACGACGACGCAGCGGCCTCGGCCTCGATGTCGGCCGAGCTGGTGCAGGCCGAGAGCAGCAGCGCGGCGGCCAGGCTGAGGACGGCAGGGGTGCGGGCGGCGGGCGACGTGCGGTTCACGGGCGCTCCTGTGGTCGGGTGGGTGGCGTCAGCTGGCCGGGAGGCCGGGCGGGTTGGTCTCCGAGCGGGCGATCGACTCGCTCGACAGCCCCCAGCGCTCGACCACCTGCGCGTAGCTGCCGTCGTCGACGGCGTGGTTGATCGCGGCGGTCATCGCCGGGGCCAGGCCGTTGCCCCGCGCGGTGGCGGCGGCGATCTGCGCGGTGAGCGGCCAGCCGCCGTTGACGGTGCCGACCACCTCGAACTCCGCGGGCGCGGTCGCGGCCTTGTAGGCGGCGGTCGCGTTCGGGCCGAAGGTCAGGTCCAGCCGCCCCGACTGCAGCGCCAGGGTGGTGTCGCCGTCGTTCTCGAAGTACTGGACGTCGACCGGGTCCAGCCCCGCCGCCCGGTTCTGCTCGTCCCAGGCCAGCAGGATCTTCTCCTGGTTGGTGCCCGAGCCGACCGCGATGCGCAGCCCGGCGACGTCGGCCGGCCCGTCGACGGTGATCCCGGAGCCGGCGGTGGACAGGAAGCCCAGCTCGTCGACGCGGTAGGAGGAGAAGTCGAACAGCTGCTTGCGCTCCTCGGTGACCGTGACGTTGGCGATCGTCGCCTCCACCGCGCCGGAGGAGGTGGCCAGCGGCCAGTTCGACCAGTCGGTGGTGACCAGCTCCAGGTCCAGCCCGAGGCCGTCGGCGATCAGCTGGGCGATGTCCGCCTCGTTGCCGATGACGGTGCGGTTGTCGTCGGCCAGGAAGCTCAGCGGTGCGGTGAAGGCACCGACGGCCACGGTGAGCACGCCGTCCTCGGCGACGGCGGGCGGCAGCAGGGCGAGCGCCTCGTCGCTGGTCGTGGTGCGCACCCGCTCCTGGTCGGGGCTGGTGTCGACGACGAGGGCGCCGGGCGCGGCGTCGCCGGAGGCTGCGCTCTCCTCGATGTCGGCGGAGCTGGTGCAGCCGGCCAGCAGCACGGCGGCGACCAGCGGGACGGCGGACAGGACGGTGCGGGGGCGGTTCACGGGGGTCCTCTCGGGGCGTGTGGGATCGACGGACAGGCGTGCGGGATCGACGGACGTCGCGGATGCGCCGTCCGGTACGGCCCCGCTGCAGGGCCCCGCGGCGTGCGGAGCGCGTGTCGCGGGGGGCAGCGGGGTCCTTGCTCAGAGGACGCGGGCGAGGAAGGCCTTCGTCCGTTCGTGCCGGGGGGCGTCGAGCACCTGCTCGGGCGGACCGGTCTCGACGATGCGGCCGGAGTCCATGAACACCACCCGGTCGGCGGCCCGGCGGGCGAAGCCGATCTCGTGGGTGACGACGATCATGGTGGTGCCGCTGCTGGCGAGGTCCTCGATGACGCCGAGCACCTCACCGACCAGCTCGGGGTCCAGCGCCGACGTCGGCTCGTCGAACAGCAGCACCGCCGGCCGCATCGCCAGGGCGCGGGCGATCGCCACCCGCTGCTGCTGCCCGCCGGACAGCTGCCGCGGGTAGGCGCCCTCCCGGCCGGCCAGGCCGACCCGGGCCAGCAGGGCGCGGGCCTCCTCCTCCACCTCGCGCCGTGGCCGGCCCTGCGCCGAGACCGGGGCCTCGACCACGTTGTCCAGCGCGGTGAGGTGCGGGAAGAGGTTGAAGGACTGGAAGACGAACCCGAACCGGGTGCGCTGGCGCAGCAGGTCCTTCTCCTGCAGCTCGTGCAGCTTCTCGCCCTTGCGCCGGTAGCCGACGAGCTCGCCGTCCAGGGCGACGAAACCGCGGTCCACCTTCTCCAGGTGGTTGATGCTGCGCAGCAGCGTCGACTTGCCCGACCCCGACGGCCCGAGGACGACGGTCACCGTGCCCGGCTCGACGACCAGGTCGATGCCGGACAGCACCTCGACCCCGGCATAGGACTTGTGCACGCCGTGCACCTCGACCCGCCCGGGCGGGGTGGCGACGGCGGTCACCGGACGCCCCCGCGGACGGCGGCCACCCGGGAGATGCCGGCGGTGAGGTTGCCGCGCAGCCGTTGCAGCGGGGTGGGCGGCAGGGTGCGCACCGCGCCGCGGGCGTAGTACCGCTCCACGTAGTACTGCAGGATCGTCACCACGGTGGTGAGCACGACGTACCAGACCGCGGCGACCACGAGCATCGGCAGCACGCGTTGGGTGCGGCCGTAGATCACGCTGACGGTGTAGAAGAGCTCGCCGAGGGCCAGCACGTAGACGATCGACGTGCCCTTGAACAGGCCGATCACCTCGTTGACCGCGGTGGGCACGATGGTGCGCATCGCCTGCGGCAACACGATCCGGGTGGTCTGCCGGCGGCGCGGGATGCCCAGGGACGCCGCGGCCTCCAGCTGGCCCTGGTCGACCGAGAGGATGCCGGCCCGGACGATCTCGGCGGAGTACGCCGCCTGGTGCAGACCCAGGCCGAGGACGGCGGCGCCGAACTTGTCGATCAGGGACAGCGTGTCGACGGAGGCGAAGCCCGGCCCGAACGGGATGCCGATCTCCAGCGTGCGGTACAGGTAGGCGAGGTTGTACCAGAGCAGCAGCTGCAGGATGAGCGGCACCGAGCGGAACACCCAGGTGTAGCCCCAGCTGACCGCCTGCAGCAGCGGCGAGCGGGACAGTCGCATCAGGGCGAGCACCGTGCCGAGGGCGAAGCCGAGCACCGCGGTGATCAGCGTCAGCTGGATGGTGGTGAGCACGCCGCGGACGATCGACTCCTCGGTGAGGTAGGCGCCGACGACGTCCCACTCCCACCGCGGGTTGGTGACCAGCGAGTTGACCACCATCGCCAGCAGGACGGCGACCACCGCGGTGGCCGCCCACCGGCCCGGGTGCCGCGCGGGCACCACGCGCAGCTGGTCGTAGGGCGTGCCGGGCGGGGGCGCCGCGGTGGCGGCGTCCGGCTGCGCGAGGGTCGTCACGAGGGGTCTCCCAGGGTCTTCTCGAACGCGTACAGCCGGGCGGCGACGGGCAGGGCGCGCAGCGTGGGGGTGTCGGTCGGCCGCGGTACGGCGGGGTCGAACAGCGGTGTCCACCCGGCCGACAGGTAGAGCGCGACGGCCTCGGGCTGCCGCGGGCCGGTGGTGAGCACCATCCGGGCGTGGCCGGCCGCGGCGGCCCGGGTCTCCAGCTCGGTCAGCACGCGGCGGGCCAGGCCGCGGCGGCGGTGGGCCGCGGCGGTCCACATCCGCTTGACCTCGGCGGTGCCGGGGTCGGCGTGCCGCCGGAAGGCGCCACCGGCGACCGGGACGCCGCCCTCGGTCAGCAGCACCAGCTCGCCGTCGGGGGGCAGGAACTCCGTGGCCGGGTACCGGGTGAGCTCCTCGGCGGCGCCGCCGAACAGGTCGCCGTAGCGGGCGTCGTACTCGGCGGTCAGTGCCGCGAACAGGGGCGCGGCCAGGGGATCGTCGGGGTGCACCCGGACGACGTGCAGGGCGGGGTACGGGGACGTCACGGGACGCCTCCGGGGGAGGTGGGCATGCGGGATCGACTCCAGGCAGGGGTGTGCTGAGGGGGGCGTCTGAGCGGTGGCCGTGACGGCCGGGTCAGGTCAGGTCAGCGACAGAGCGCGCTGTCGGTCCGCAGCAGGTCGACGGTGGGCCGCCCGACGAGGGGTGCGGTGGCGCGGCGCACGCTCGGCTCTCCCACGGGTCCCTCCCTGCTCGGCTGGCTTGCGGTACGCGGGCGCGCTCCGCCAGGTCGTCACCCGGGGCACCCCGTCACAGCGGAGGGTTGCCGGCCAGCGAGCCGGGGCTGGATGCTGGCACTCGAGACCTGGCGGGGACCCTAGGACGCGATCCCGTTTCCCGTCAAACCCGATCGACTTGGTAGACATACCCTGCAGGTGGGAATCCCCGGGGACCCGACGGGGGTTGCCGGTGTGAGCGTCCACACGAGGGGGAGGTGTCCCGTGCTCGAGCAGTTCCTGAGGTCCCGGCGGCACGTCGACCTGCTCCGCACGTCCAGCGCGCAGTGTCCCGGGCGGAGCGCCCCGACCCGCTGACCCCGCTCGCCCCCCCCGGAGACCCCGTGCCCCACCGCTGCTCCCCGCCCACCCTCGTCGTCGTCGGCGCCGGCCCCACCGCCGTCGGGGTGCTGGAACGACTGGTCGCCAACGCGCCCGAGTTCTCCGGCACCGAACGCCTGCAGGTGCACCTGGTCGACCCGCACCCGCCCGGCGGCGGCCGCGTGTGGCGCAGCGCCCAGTCCGCGCTGCTGTGGGCCAACTCCCTGGCCGCCGACGTGACCGTGCTGCCCGACCGGTCGGTCACCGTGGCCGGCCCGGTCGGGGAGGGCACCACGCTGTGGCAGTGGGTGGAGCGGGTCGCCCGTGCGCTGCCCGCGGACGACCCGGTCGGCACCGAGGCGCGCCGGCTCACGCCCACCGGCTTCCCCTCCCGCCCGCTGGTGAGCGCCTACCTGGGCTGGGTGCTGGCCACGGTCACCGACGTTGCCCGGCCGTGGGCCGACGTGCACCTGCACGCCACCCGGGTCGAGGACGTCCGGCTCGGCCCGGACGGCGGCGGCACCGTGACCCTGGCCGACGGCGTGGTGCTGGAGGCGGACGCGGTGCTGCTGGCCCAGGGCCACCTGGACGCGCACCCCACCGCCGGCGAGCGGGCGCTGACCACCCGCGCCACCGCACGCGGGCTGACCTACGTGCCGCCCGGCTACACCGCCGACCTCGACCTGAGCGCCCTGCAGCCGGGGGAGGACGTGCTGGTGCGCGGGATCGGGCTGGCGTTCGTCGACCTGATGGTGCTGCTCACCGGCGCCCGCGGAGGCCGGTTCGTGCCGGACGGCGACGGGCTGCGCTACCTGCCGTCGGGCCGGGAGCCGGTGCTATACGTCGGCTCCCGCCGCGGGGTGCCCTACCGGTCCAAGCTCGGCTACATGTGGCCGGGCCCGCCGGTGGCGCCGCGGTTCCTCACCCCGGCCGGGGTGGACGCCGCGTTCGGCCGCACCCGGCGCCTGGACCTGCGCACCGACCTGGCGCCGCTGATCGAGCGCGAGCTGGGCTGGGCGCACTACACCGAGCTGTTCCGCGCCCACCCCGAGCGCACCACCGGCACGTGGGAGGACGTCGCCGCGGCCTACGTCGACGGCGTCGAGGACCTTCCCGACGTCATCGCGGCCGCCGTGCCCGACCCGGCCGACCGCTTCGACCTGCCCACCCGGGACCGCCCGCTGGCCGGACGCCGCTTCGGCAGCGACGCGGAGCTGCAGGAGGCGGTGCGCGCGCACGTCCGGGCCGACCTCGCCCGCGCCGCCGACCCCGCGTACAGCGCGGACGCCGCGGTGTTCACCGCGCTGCTGATCTGCCACGGCACGCTGGCCGGGCTCATGCGCGCCGGCCGGCTCACCGCCCGCTCGGAGGCCGAGGACCTGCCCGGCTGGTGGATGAACCTGTTCAGCTACCTGGCCAGCGGCCCGCCCGCTCCCCGGCTCGCCGAGCTGGTGGCGCTGTCCGAGGCCGGCGTCGTCCGGTTCCTGGGTGCCGACACCGAGATCTCGCTGGACGACGAGGCCGGGGTGTTCCGGGCCCGCTCCGCCTCGGTGGGCACGGTGACCGAGGCCCGGGCGCTGGTGGAGGCCCGCGTCCCGGCCCCGGACGTGGCGAGCACGCCCGACCCGCTGCTGAGCAGCATGCTGCTGCGCGGGTCGGCGGCGGAGAAGGTGCTGCACGAGGCCGGGCTCACCCACGGCACCGGCCGGCTGCACGTCGATGCCGCGCACCGCGTGGTCGACGCCACCGGCCGGCCGCAGCAGCGACTGTTCGCCGCCGGGTTCTGGACCTCCGGGGGCCAGGTCGCCGCCTTCGCCCGGCCGCGCACCGACGCACCGTTCTTCCACCAGAACGACGCGCTGGCCCGCACCCTGTGGCACGAGCTCACCCCGGAACGCCCGGTCGCCGTGAAGCCGGTCGCCGTGGAGGTGGCCTCGTGAGCGCCTTCACCGAGGCCTGGCATCGCTGGCACGAGGAGAAGGACGCCGCGCTCGCCGACCCGCACGGCTTCCTCGCCGTCACCGCTCTGCACTGGCTGACCGACCGGCCGCAGCGCCTGCCCGGTGCACCCGGCACCTGGTCCACCGGCCCGGACGGGCCGGTGGTGGTGCTCGACCCGGACGACGACCTGGTCCTGGACGGCGTCCGACTGACCGGCCGGCACGCGTTCGGGCCGATCCCCGAGCGCGGCGGGGTCACCGCCGTCTCCGGCGACACCCATGTGGAGGTCGCCCGCCGCGGCGGGCACGACATCGTCCGGCCCCGGCACCCCGACCACCCGCTGCGGGTGCAGTTCCACGGCACCCCCGCGTACGCACCCGACCCCCGCTGGGTGCTGGCCGGTCGGTACCGCGCCTTCAACGCGCCCCGGCCCACCACGGTCGGCGCCGCGGTGGAGGGCCTGGAGCACGTCTACGACGCCCCGGGCGAGATCTCCTTCACCCTCGACGGCCGGGAGCACACGCTGACCGCGTTCGAGGGCCGGGCCCCGGGCAGCCTGCAGGTGCTGTTCACCGACGCCACCGCCGGGGTCACCACCTACGGTGCGGTCCGCTCGCTGGCGGTCGCCCCGCCGGACGCCGACGGCGCCGTCGTCCTGGACCTCAATCGGGCCACGAACCTGCCGTGCGCCTACACCGACCTCGCCACCTGCCCGCTGCCGCCCGCGGAGAACCGGCTCCCGGTCGCCGTCGAGGCCGGCGAGCGGATCCCGTACGAGAGGCAGCCCGCCCGTGTCTGACACCCCGCTCCTGCACCTGGCCGTGGCGCTGGACGGCGCCGGCTGGCACCCGGCCGCCTGGCGCGAGCCGGACGCCCGGCCCGCCGACCTGCTCACCGCGGGCTACTGGGTCGACCTGGTGACCGAGGCCCAGCGCGGCCTGCTCGACCTGGTGACCATCGAGGACGCGCTGGCCCTGCAGTCCACCGACCGCTGGGGGCCCGACGACCGCACCGACCAGGTGCGCGGCCGGCTCGACGCCGTCCAGGTGGCCGCCCGGGTCGCCCCGGTCACCGCCGGGATCGGGCTGGTGCCCACCGCCGTCGTCACGCACACCGAGCCCTTCCACCTGTCCAAGGCCATCGCCACCCTGGACTACGTGAGCACGGGCCGGGCCGGGCTGCGGGTGAGGGTGGCCGGCAGCCGGGCCGAGGCCGCGCACGTCGGCCGCCGCGACCTGCCCGACGTGCGCTCCGTCGACCCCCGGGACCCGGCCGTGGCCGCGCTGTCGCGCGAGCTCTTCGACGAGGCCACCGACTGGGTCGAGGTGCTGCGCCGGCTCTGGGACAGCTGGGAGGACGACGCCGAGATCCGCGACGTCGCCACCGGCCGCTTCGTGGACCGGCACAAGCTGCACCGGGTGGACTTCACCGGCCGGCACTTCTCCGTCGCCGGGCCGTCGATCACCCCGCGGCCGCCGCAGGGCCAGCCGATCGTGGCCGCGCTGGCCCACCACGCCGTCCCGTACGAGTTCGTGGGCCGCAACGCCGACCTGGGGTTCGTCACCCCGCGCGACGCCGAGCACGCCGCGGCCGTCGTCACCGAGATCCGGGCCGCGCAGGCCGCGGCCGGCCGGCAGGACGAGACGGTGCACGTGTTCGGCGACCTCGTCGTGTTCCTCGACGACGACGCCGCCACCGCCCGGGCCCGACGCGACCGGTTGGACGACACCGCCGGCGCCGAGTACACCAGCGACGCCCGGGTGTTCACCGGGACGCACGTGCAGCTGGCCGACCTGCTCACCGAGTGGGCGGCGGCCGGCCTCACCGGGTTCCGGCTGCGCCCGGCGACCCTGCCGCACGACCTGCGCCAGGTGACCGGCGGCCTGGTGCCGGAGCTGCAGCGCCGCGGGCTGTTCCGCCGCGCCTACGAGGCCAGCACGCTGCGCGGCCTGCTCGGGCTGCCGCGCCCCGCCAACCGCTACGCGACCGTCTGAGGAGTGCCGACCATGACCAAGCAGGTGCACCTCGGTGCGCACTTCCCCGGCGTCAACAACACCACCGTGTGGAGCGACCCCGAGGCCGGCAGCCACATCGAGTTCAGCTCGTTCGCCCGCTTCGCCCAGGCCGCCGAGCGGGGCAGGCTCGACTTCCTGTTCCTGGCCGAGGGGCTGCGGCTGCGGGAGCAGAACGGGGAGATCTACGACCTCGACGTGGTCGGCCGGCCGGACACGTTCACCGTGCTCGCCGCGCTGGCCGCGGTGACCGACCGGATCGGGTTGGCCGGCACGATCAACTCCACGTTCAACGAGCCCTACGAGGTGGCCCGCCAGTTCGCCACGCTGGACCACCTGTCCGCCGGCCGGGCGGCGTGGAACGTGGTCACCTCCTGGGACGCCTTCACCGGGGAGAACTTCCGCCGCGGCGGCTTCCTGCCCCAGGAGGAGCGCTACGAGCGGGCCCGCACCTTCCTGCAGACCGCGCACGAGCTCTTCGACTCCTGGCGGGGGGACGAGATCGTGGCCGACAAGGCCACCGGCACGTTCCTGCGCGAGCCCCGGCCGGGCCGGTTCGCCCACACCGACGCCCACTTCGACATCGCCGGGCAGTTCGACGTCCCCCGCAGCCCGCAGGGCCGGCCGGTGGTGTTCCAGGCCGGCGACTCCGACGAGGGCCGGGACTTCGCCGCCGCCCAGGCCGACGCGATCTTCAGCCGGCACAGCACCCGGGAGGCCGGGCAGGCGTTCTACGCCGACGTCAAGGGCCGGCTGGCGCGCTTCGGCCGCCGTCCGGAGGAGCTGCTGATCCTGCCGGCGGCCACCTTCGTCATCGGTGACACCGACGCCGAGGCCGCGGAGCTCGCCCACGAGGTGCGCATGCAGCAGGTGTCCGGGCAGACCGCGATCCGGTTCCTGGAGCAGCTGTGGAACCGCGACCTGTCCGACCACGACCCGGACGGCCCGCTGCCCACGGTCGACCCGGTGGTGGGCGGGCAGCACGTGGCGCAGGGCCGGGCCAGCGTGCGGATGCACCGCGACCCGCTGGCCACGGCGGCCGAGTGGCGCCGGCTCGCCGAGGCCAAGGGCTTCTCCATCCGCGAGCTGATGGTGGAGGTCACCGCGCGGCAGTCGTTCGTCGGCAGCCCGGAGACGGTGGCCGCCACCATCGACGACCTGGTGCAGGCAGACGCCGCCGACGGCTACGTACTGGTGCCGCACCTCACCCCGGGTGGGCTCGACCCGTTCGTCGACCGCGTGGTGCCGCTGCTGCAGGAGCGCGGCGTCTTCCGCACCGACTACGCGGGCACGACGCTGCGCGACCACCTCGGGCTGGCCCCGCTCTGAGCGGGTTCGAGCAGGTCCGGGCCCTCGTCGACGCGCACGTCGCCGAGGGCCGGTACCCCGGCGCGGTCGCCGCGGTGCGGCACGCCGGGCGCACCGAGGTGCACGCCGCCGGCACCCTGGCCGTCGGCAGTGGTGAGCCGGTGCGGACCGACACCCCGTTCCGGGTCGCCTCGCTGACCAAACCGTTCGGCGGCGTGCTCACCCTCGGCCTGGTCGCCGACGGCGTGCTGGACCTGGCCGAGGACGTCACGCGCTGGCTGCCCGAGCTGGCCGGCCTACGGGTGATCGCCGACCCGGCCGGGCCCCTGGCGGACACGATGCCGGTGACGGCGCCGGTGACCGTCGCCGACCTGCTGCACATGACCGCCGGCTTCGGCCTCCGGATGGACGCCTCGCCGCTGGCCCACGAGATGTGGGCGCAGGGCGTCAGCCCGGGCCCGCTGCCGCCCCAGCTGGAGCCGGGGGAGTGGCTGACCCGGCTCGGCCGGCTGCCGCTGGCCGCGCAGCCCGGGCAGGGCTGGCAGTACCACACCGGCAGCGACGTGCTGGGCGTGCTGCTGGCCCGGGCGACCGGCCGCAGCGTGGGCGAGCTGCTCGCCGAGCGGGTCACCGGCCCGCTCGGCCTGACCGGCACCGGCTTCTGGAGCCCGGAGACCGACCGGCTGCCCACCCAGTACGCCCCGGGTGACGACGGCCTGCAGGTGCTCGACCCGCCGGACGGCGTCTGGTCCCGGCCACCGGTGTTCGAGTCCCTCGGCGGCGGGTTGCTGTCCACCGCCGGTGACGTGCTGACCCTGCTCGCCGCGCTCGCCGACGGCGGTGCCCCCGGCCTGGACCCGACCGTGGCCGCGGAGGTGACCCGGGACCGGCTGACCGACGGGCAGCGGGCCGCCGCGCAGGACTTCCTCGGGCCCGGCCGCAGTTGGGGCGGCAACCTGGAGGTCACCCTGCAGGTCACCGACCCGTGGACCACCCCGGGGCGGTTCGGGTGGACCGGCGGCACCGGAACCTCCGGCTACGCCGACCCGGACATCGACCTGGTCGCGGTGCTGCTCACCCAGCGGATGATGACCGGCCCGACCGACGGCCCGGAGGCCTTCTGGACGGCTGCGCGTGACGCCGTGAGCTGACCCGGCGCCGCGAGCTACACGTCGATGGTGAGCCGGACCTGCACGTCGTCCCCGAGCTCGAGGCGCTCGGCCCGCCGGACGGCGACCTTGAGCGGGACGACGTACCCGCCGTCCTTGGGCCAGAGCGCGGTGCGCCAGGTGGTGGCTCCGATGCGCACGGCGGCCGGGATCATGCCCCAGCCGTAGGTGACCATCGAGGACGCCGACTCGATCGGCCCGCACTGCTCGTCGGGCACGGTCACGAAGTGGAACGGCGCCGGGCCCCTCCAGTACCAGATCTCACCGCGGAACTCGACGTCCATGCGGGCAGGGTAGGGCGCCGATGGGGACCGGGACGTGACGGATCCGGGCGCGGAGGCGGCAGGATGCCCCCGTGGCCACTCGACACAAAGCGGGGATCCTGCTGTACCGACGGGCTGCCGACGGCGCCGTCGAGGTGCTCATCGGCCACCGCGGCGGCCCGTCGTACGTGGGCCGCGACGAGCGGTCCTGGTCGATCCCCAAGGGTGGTCACGCCCCGGACGACGACCCGTTCGACGCCGCCCGCCGCGAGTTCGAGGAGGAGGTCGGCTGCTCCGTGCCCGCCACCGACTTCGTGCCGCTCGGCGAGGTCGACACCCGCACGCTGCTCCGCGTCTGGGCCGCCGAGGGCGACCTGGACGCCGCCACCGCCCACAGCGGCACCTTCCAGCTCGAGTGGCCGCCCGGCTCGAAGCGGGTGCGCGAGTACCTGGAGTTCGACCGCATCGCCTGGGTCCCGCTCACGGAGGCGCGCCGCAAGCTGCTGGAGACCCAGGTCGCCTTCCTCGACCGGCTGCAGCAGCACCTCGCCGGCTGACGCGGCTTGGACGTTGCGAGTGTCAGACAGGGAGTGGGTCTCCTTCTGGCGATCTCGGTGGCTCTCGTGACCAGTACCTCTCTCGTAGCGGCAGTTTCGGACGGGACTTCCACGCGTCGTGCCGGCTGAACCCATCCGCTGGAACTGCTGGGGGTCTTACGGCTGGCTCCATGTGATGAGGCGGGTGACGCGGGCCTTGGCCGTTCACGACGATGGCCTCACGCTCGGCAGCAGCACGGGATCGCGAACGAGCCCGTTCCCCACAATCGGAGGACCGACTTGTCCACGCATGTCTCGCCCGAAGCCCCTGCGCTGCCCAAGGGCTACGAGCTCAAGAAGAAGAAGCCCTTCTACCGCAAGTGGTGGTTCATCGTGCTCGCCGCCATCGTGGTGATGATCGTCGCGATGCAGGCGGGTGGCGGTTCGTCCAGCTCCTCGGGTCCGACCGCTGCTGGCGGCAGCTCGGACGCTGCTGAGGACGCAGTCGCGGGGCTCAACACCCCAGCCGCCGACGGCAAGTTCACCTTCACCGTCTCTGGTGTCGACTGCTCGGCCACCGAGCTGGGCACCGCCGGGATCACGACGACCGCGCAGGGCGTCTTCTGCATCGTGGACGTCGCTGTGCAGAACACCGGCGACGAGGCGCAGAGCTTCTTCGGGGACAACCAGACGCTGCTGAACGCCGAGGGGCAGGAGTTCAGCTCCGACCCGTCCGCCGCCATCTACCTCGCCGACAGCTCCTCCCTCTACTCCGAGATCAACCCCGGGAACACCCTGAACAGCAAGATCATCTTTGACGTGCCGGCCGGCACGACGCCGACGGCGATCGAGCTCCACGACTCGGCCTTCTCCGGGGGCGTGACCGTCAACCTGCAGTGACCTGAACAGCCTCGATGGCGCCCCACCCGACCGGGCGGGGCGCCATCGTCGTCTCGACCCGGAGCCGGACGCCGCCATCGCGGTCGGAGCGCTGGGACCCACAGGCGCGACGCCGGTGGCGACCACGCTCGAGGTGGTGGCGGGACACGCGCGCGCGGCGCTCGTCCTGCAGGCGCCGGTCCGTTCCACCACCGGCATGAGCGGACGTTCCGCCCGGACGTGTCCGCGGGAACGTCATGCCCGGGCGACTGCGGCGTCGGGCAGTGGCGGTGGGATGGCCGGGGGCGATGGGCACCGAGGGGCGGGGGCGGGCGTGTCCGGGGCCGGCCTCCCGGGGTGGACGGGTCGGTCTCCTTACCGTCTGCGCGCCGGTACACCCGGCGTGGGAGGGCGACGCCGTACGGGGGCGCCGGCGTCCCGCTCCTCCGACAGTCAGGGACCCAGCATGTCCACTCCACTGCAGCAGCCCTCGAACGGACGCTCCCACCGGGTGCTGATCGCCGTCGCGGTCGTCGTCGGGCTCATCGTCCTGTCCGCCCTCGCGTCCGGCGACCTCGGCGGGGCGCTGGCGTTCCTCGGTCTGGTCGTCGTCGGGGTCGGCCTCACCGCAGCTCTCGTCGGACGGGCCCGGTGGGCGATGATCCAGACACGGCGTGCGGCCGGGGGAGTCGCCGTCGGTGGGGTCGCTCTGCTCGCCGCCGGTGCCGCGTTGCTGCCGAGCACCACCGCGGTCCAGCCGCTGTCCTCGGACAGCACGCCCACGTCGGCGCCCAGCTCGTCGGACGCCGCACCGTCCGCCCAGCAGCGCGCGGTCGCCGCGGCCCGGCCGACGGCGAGCGCCACGCCCATTCCGTCGACGCTCCCGCCCGCGCCGGTGCTGGCCCTGGCGTGCCCGGCCGTGACATCCGCGGCAGCTGCCTTCGGGCACCAGGTGGTGGCGGCCGGGGGCTACACCGTCGGCATCGACTACGGCGACGGCGTGCAGTTCACCAGCGACCCGCGGTACACCGGGGACCCGGCCTACATCGCGGCCGTCTTCGCGCACACCTACGCCGCCCCGGGCAGCTACACGGTCACCGCCCTGGTCACCGATGCCGCGGGCCAGACCGCGACCACCGCCTGCACCCACACCTGGAGCGCCCCGGCCCCGGCTCCCGCTCCCGCTCCCGCTCCCGCTCCCGCTCCCGACCGTGCCCCGGCCGCGACCCCGGCTCCGAACCGTCCGCCGGCTCCTGCACCCGCTCCGGTTCCTGCGCCGACCCCCAACCGTGCGCCCGCCCCCGCACCCGCCCCGGCACCCGCACCTGCTCCGGTCCCCGCACCTGCTCCGGCCCCCGCTCCCGATCCAGCGCCGTACTACGCCAACTGCGACGCCGTCCGCGCCGCCGGCGCCGCGCCGATCTACGCGGGCGACCCCGGGTTCCAGGCCAAGTTCGACCGCGACAAGGACGGGATCGGCTGCGACACCTGAGCCGACGAGGCGTCGGGCCGGGGCCGCAGCGGCCCCGGCCCACCGCCGTCCGGCTCTTCGGCGTCTCCCGGAACGGCTCTCTCCCGTGAGGATCGCCGGTCATGCTGCACGGCCGGACGGCGGGCACCGGTGCCGGGTCGGACCACCGTCGGGTGTGACGGCTGGGGTGGGGATGCCGAGAGTGGTGGGGCAGGTCGATCCGGTGCCGGGACACGCGGGTGGAACCCTTGTCCCGCGGGCCCCGGTCCGCTGCACTACCGGGATGAGCGGTCAGCAGGGCGCGGTGGTCGACGGTGGGGCGGGAGCCGGCGGACTCCGGTACGAGGCCCTGCGCCGGCTGCGCGTGGTCCGGGAGACGCGGGTCCGACCCCGGCTGGCGCACGTCCCGTCGACCCTGCTCGACACCCGGGCCCCCGAGCGTCCCGCCGCCGACGAGGTGGCCGGCAGCGTGCTCGCCGCCACCCGGCTGCGGCACCGTTGCGGGCCGCACGTGAGCCTGCTCGACGACCGGCTGGTCGCCGCCGGCCGGGTCGACATGATCGCCGTCGCGCGCACCGGTGTGACAGTCGTGGACGTGCGCCGCTGGCCCCGGATGCGCGTCGAGGTGGCCCGCGCCGCCGGCTTCCTGCCCGCGCCCGGCGAGCGGCTGGTCGTGCAGGGCCAGGACCGCACCCGCGTGGTGGCGGAGCTGGAGCGGCAGCGGGCCGCCGTCCGCGCACTGCTGGACACCGCGCCGTGGGGGGCCACGGTGCCCGTGCGCGCGGTGCTGTGCGTGGTGGACACCGACCTGCCGCTGCTGTCCACGCCCGCCGTGCGCGGCGTGCCGCTGGTCGCCACCTGTCAGCTGTCCCGCCGGCTGAACCGGGTCGGACCGCTGTCTGACACCGAGCGGGCCCGGGTGCTCGCCCTGCTCGACGGGGCCTGCCCACGCGCCTGAGCCGTCTTCCTCAACCGAACGGTTGACTGAGTCCGATCGCGGGTCTACCGTCTCCTCAACCGATCAGTTGAGGACGGAGATCGCATGGCCGACGCACTGTCCCGGGTGTTCGCCGCCCTGGCCGACCCGACCCGGCGCGACATGGTGGCCCGGCTCGCCCTGGCCGACGCCGGCGTCAGCGAGCTCGCCGAGCCCTACGGCATGAGCCTGCAGGCGGTGTCCAAGCACGTGCGCGTGCTGGAGGACGCCGGCCTGGTCAGCCGCCGCCGGGAGGCGCAGCGACGCCCGGTGCACCTGGAGGCCGACGTGCTGGACCTCATGACCGGCTGGGTCGAGCGCTTCCGCCGCCAGGCCGAGGAGCGCTACCGCCGGCTCGACGACGTCCTCGCCTCCCTGCCCGACGACCCACCCGACGGGGCACCCGACGGGGCACCGGACACCGACCCGCCCGACACCGATCCACCCGGCGCACGACCGACAGGAGAACCGGCATGACCAGCACCCGCACGAACGAGACCCGCATCGACGTCCCCGCAGACGTCCCCCTGGTGCGCATCACCCGGGAGTTCGACGCGCCCCCGGCGCGGGTGTTCCGGGCGCACGTCGACCCGGAGCTGGTCGCGCGCTGGCTGGGCCCCCGCGCGATGGAGATGCGGATCGACCACTACGACTGCCGCACCGGCGGCTCCTACCGGTACCTGCACGTCGGCGGGGGTGCCGAGCACGGGTTCCACGGCGCCTTCCACGAGGTCCGCGACGGCGAGCTGATCGTGCAGACCTTCACCTGGGAGGGCATGCCGGACGGTGTCGCGCTGGAGAAGCTGGTGTTCACCGACCTCGGCGACGGCCGCACCCGGCTGACCGCCACCTCGCTGGTCGACTCCTTCGCCGACCGGGACGCCTTCGTGGCCGGCGGCATGGAGGTGGGGGTGCGGGAGTCCTACGAGCGGCTGGAGGAGCTGCTCACCCGGTGACCACCGGGGGAGGAGGATGCGTGGGACAGCGCCCGGGTGGGCAGGAGGAGCGCCGACCACGGGGCCACGCACGCACCGATCCAGGAGGTACGTCATGGGCATGCTCAAGGGACTGTTGAAGACGGTCGTCGTCCAGCAGGTGATCACCCAGGCCCGCAAGCCGGAGAACCAGCGCAAGGCCAAGGAGCTGGTGCAGCAGCTGATGAACAAGAACAAGGGTCGCGGCCCCCGCCGCTGAGCCCGTACGACGAGGACCCCTCCACCCAGCCCGGTGGAGGGGTCCTCGTCGTCTGCGGGGAATGGCGGGGGTCCGCCGCCGGGTTCGGGCTCACATGCCCACGTCCTCGACACCGCTGCAGAAGCTCGGCTTCCTCACCATCGGCACGTTCGACGGTGACGACCCGGGCCCCGGCATGGAGGCGCTGCTGGCCGAGATCGAGCTCGGTGAGCAGCTCGGCCTCGACAGCGCCTGGCTGCGGCACCGGCACCTGCAGCACGGCGTCTCCTCCCCGGTCGCCGTCATGGCCGCCGCCTCGCAGCGCACCTCGCGGATCGAGCTGGGCACCGCGGTCACCCCGCTGGCCTGGGAGAACCCGCTGCGGCTGGCCGAGGACCTGGCCACCGTCGACGTCCTCAGCGGCGGGCGGGTCAACCCCGGGGTGAGCGTCGGGCAGCCCATGCACTGGGACGACGTCCGGGCGGCGCTCTACCCGGACACCGCCGACGCCGAGGACTTCGGCTACGAGCGGGTGCTGCGGCTGGTGCGACACCTGCGCGGTGACCCGGCCAGCTCGTTCAGCGGCGTGCGCGGCATCGAGGTCTTCTCCGACCGGGTGCAGCCGCACTCGCCCGGTCTGCACGAGCGGGTCTGGTACGGCGCCAGCAGCCTGGCATCGGCCCGCTGGGCCGGTGAGCAGGGGCTGAACCTGCTGACCAGCAGCGTGGTCAAGGCCGACGGGCCCGGCTCGTTCGCGGAGCTGCAGCGCGCGCACGTCGAGACGTTCCGCGCCCACCACCCGCTCGGGGACGCCGCCCGCGTCTCCCAGGGACTGGTCGTCATCCCCACCGACACCGCGACGCCGGCCCAGCGGGAGAAGTACGCGGCGTACGCGGCCTCCCGGCTGCCCCGGACGGCGAGCCCGCAGGGGCCCGCGCGGCTGCTGTTCGCCCCGGACGTCGTCGGCACCTCCGAGCAGATCGCCGAGCAGCTGTACGCGCACCCGGCCTTCCAGCTGGTCACCGAGGTCGCCTTCGCGCTGCCGTTCAGCTTCGAGCACGACGACTACGTGCAGATCCTCACCGACATGGCCACCCGGCTCGGACCGGCCCTGGGCTGGCAGCCCGGCTGAACCGCGCCCGGCCGGGACGACCACCGGCCGGAGCGGGGCAGCACGAGCAGCAGGCCGACGCCGGACCCGCGGCGCGGGGCAGGATGGCCCGGTGCCAGCTCGCCACAGTGCCGGGATCCTGCTCCACCGCCGCGCCGCCGACGGCACCGTCGAGGTGCTGATCGGGCACATGGGCGGGCCGTTCTGGGCCCGCAAGGACGAGCACGCCTGGTCGATCCCCAAGGGCGAGCTGGAGCCGGGGGACGACGCGTTCGCCGCGGCGCTGCGGGAGTTCGAGGAGGAGATCGGCTCCCCGGTGCCGGCCGAGGACTTCGTGCCGCTCGGGCAGGTGCGCGCCGGCAAGCTGCTCACCGTCTGGGCGGCGCGCGGCGACCTGGACGCCGACGCCGCCCGCAGCACCACCTTCAGCATGGAGTGGCCGCCCCGGTCGGGCCGGGTGCAGGAGTTCCCGGAGATCGACCGGGCGCTGTGGGCGCCGCTGGAGCAGGCGCGCCGGCTGCTGGTGAAGGGCCAGCTGCCCTTCCTCGACCGGCTGCGGGACCACCTCGCCGCCCACCCCTGACCGGCCGGACGGCGGCACGCGGATCGTCACGCCGACCGGGCCCAGGGTGCCGGCCCCCACGGGTGCAGCAGCGGAGGCCGGGCATCTGCCCGGGACCGGCCAGGACCGGTCCCCTCGTGGCCGATCACGGGTCACTGCCGGCACCCGGGCCCCCGGGACGACGTCGGGGTCGACGGGCTGAGCTGCGGACCGGCCGGCAGGACCGTCCCGGTGTGTGCGGTCGTGGGTCGAGGCGTGCCGGTCACAGCGGCGGCAGGTCCTCCGGCCGCAGGTCCGGGCGGGGGCGCAGGTAGCGCACCGGGTGCCGGAACACCCCGGCGGTGAAGGCGGCGTCCGCGCTGACCTCCACCACCACGGTCGGCTCCACCCGGGTCAGCTCCACCTGCAGCCGGCCGCCGCCGAAGCGCCCGGTGCCGATCCGCGCCGGCCACGGGTGCCCACCGGCGGAGGGGGCGAGCAGCCCGTCCAGGGTGACCGCCTGCGCGCCGGACAGCGGCGTGGTGCGCCCGACGACCACCAGCTCCCCGGCCCGGTGCCGGCCGAGCACCAGCTGGCTCGGCCGCTGCAGCCGGCCGATCATGCCGCCGACGACCACCTCGGCGGTCTCCCACGACTTGACCTTGAGCCAGTCGCGGGCACCGGGCCGGTAGCGGCCGGCCCCGGCCTTGACGACCAGGCCCTCGACCCCGGCCGGCCGGTACTCCCGGGACCACTGCAGCGCCTGCGCCGGGTCGCCGGTCGCGGGGCACAGCTGCAGCGGCGGGGCCCAGCCGGCGGCCAGCGACTCCAGCTCCGCGCGGCGCCGTGCGGCCGGCAACCCGCGCAGGTCGCCGTACCGCGCGGCGAGCACGTCGAACACCACCAGGGACGCCGGGTGCCGGGCCACCAGCGGGCCGAGCCGGCCGATCCCGGTGACCAGGCGGCGCTGGAGCAGGGAGAAGTCGAGCCGGTCGTCGTGCCACACCACCACCTCGCCGTCGACGACGGTGCCCGGCCGCAGCTGGGCGTGCGCGGCGGCGGCGACGTCGGGGAACCGGTCGGTGAGGTCGCGTCCCTGCCGGGACCACACCCGGGTGCCGGCGGCGTCCCGGACGACGGCGACCCGGAAGCCGTCCCACTTCGGCTCGTAGCGAGCTCCCCCGGGCAGCGACCCGGGGGCCGGCAGCGCGGTGACCGGTTTGGCCAGCGCGACCGCGACCGGGCCGGCCAGCTCCGGCGGCAGGCCGGGGACGTCCCGGGCGACGCTGGTCCTCGGCATCCCGACAGGCTGCGGCAGCGGCGGCGTCCGCGCTGGTCACCGGGGCGCGGCGGGCGCGCAGCGTGTGCGCCCGCCGCCGCTGCGCCGACGACCGGGGCGACGTCCTCACCCGGACGGGTCGGGCCGTGCACGCGCTGGTGGTGGCGTGGGGCACAGGGCGGTGGGCCAAGATGGCGGCCGGGTGGCGACGCGGCCACCGGACGGGAGCACCGATGAGCACGCAGTACCCCTTCGACCGCACCGGCACCGAGGTCGGGGACGACGGCATCCGGCGCTACACCGACCTGCCGGAGGACGTCGTCCAGATGCTCCGGCACACCGTCGACCGCTTCGGTGACCGCACCGCCGTCGTCGAGGTGGGCGGCCCGTCCGCCACCTACGCCGAGCTGTGGTCCCGCGCCGCCCGGGTGGCCGGGGGACTGTGCGCGGCCGGTGTCGCCCCCGGCGACCGGGTGGCCGTGCACCTGGGCAACGGGCTGGACTGGCTGCTGGCCTACTGGGGCACGCTGCTGGCCGGCGGGATCGTGGTGCCGGTGAACACCCGGCTGGCCGAGGCCGAGGTGGCGTTCGTCCTGGAGGACTGCGGCGCCCGGTACGTCGTCCGGCCCGGGGAGCCGCTGCCCGACGGGGAGCCGGTGCAGGCCCACCGCGCCGCGCACCGGGACGTCGCGTCGCTGTTCTACACCAGCGGCACGACCGGCCGGCCCAAGGGCGCGATGAACACCCACGAGAACCTGCTGTCCAACGTCGAGTCCTCGATCCGCTGCTCCCGGCTGGTGCGCGACGGCAGCGCCCACTCGGTCGCGCTCGTCTCGGTGCCGCTGTTCCACGTCACCGGCTGCAACTCCCAGATGCTCACCCAGCTGGCCATCGGCGGCACCGTGGTCGTGCTGCCCCGGCTCGACCTGCCGGCCCTCATCGACGCCGTGTCGCGGTACCGGGTCACGATGATGACGACGGTGCCGACGATCTGGGAGCTGACCCTGCGGCACCCCGACCTGGCCGGGGCCGACCTGTCCAGCCTGCGCACGGTGAACTACGGCGGTGCGCCCATCGCCCCGGAGCTGGTGCACCGGCTGCGCGCGGTGTTCCCGACCGCGCGGCTCGGCAACGGATTCGGGATGAGCGAGGCCGCCGCGCTGATCACGTTCCTGCCCGACGAGTACTCGCACGACCACCCCGACTCGGTGGGGTTCCCCATCCCCGTGGTCGACGTCCGGGTCGAGCACCCCGACCCGGTCAGCGGCGTGGGCGAGCTGCTGGTCCGCGGTCAGAACGTGGCCGCCGGCTACTGGGGTGACCCCGCGCGCACCGCGGAGACGTTCGTCGACGGCTGGCTGCACACCGGTGACCTCGCCCGCATCGACGACGGCATGGTGCGGATCGTGGACCGGGTCAAGGACATGATCAACCGCGGCGGGGAGAACGTGTACTGCGTGGAGGTGGAGAACGCGCTCGCCGCCCACCCCGACGTCGTGGAGGTGGCGGTCGTGGGCGTCGCGGACCCGGTGATGGGGGAGAAGGTGGGCGCCGTCGTCCAGCCCCGTCCGGGGGTGGGCGCCGAGGAACTGGTGCCCTCGCTGATCGCGCACGCCCGCGGGCTGCTGGCCGACTACAAGGTGCCCCAGTTCGTCCGGGTGCTCGACGTCCCGCTGCCCCGCAACGCCAGCGGCAAGGTGCTCAAGCGCCCGCTGCGCGCCACCACCGGCTGGACCGAGGTGCCCCGGGCGCCGCGCTGACGGATCCGCCGCGCGGGGGAGTCGGGGAGCGCCCGGCTGCGGCACACTGCCCCCGTGCGCGCCGCGGCCCTCCCCGACGTCCGCGGCTGGCTGGCCGCCCACGAGCGCCTGGCCGACGTCGCCCTGGCCCTGCTGGTGCTGGTCCTGTCGGCCCAGCCGCTGTGGGCGCACGAGGCCTGCGGCTGCGAGCCGGTGGGCTGGACCGGCTACGCGCTGGTCGCCGGGCAGAGCCTGCCGCTGGTCGGGCGGCGGCGCCGGCCGTTCGGTGTGGTCCTGGTGGTCGGGCTGCTCGCCGCGGTGCACGGGGTGTCGCAGCTGCCCGAGCCGCTGCTGCCCTTCGGTGCGGCCGTGGCGCTGTACTCGGTGGCCGCGCACGGCAGCCGCCGCGCCGCCTGGACCGCCGCCGCGGCGACCGCCGTCGTGCTGGCCGTGGTGCTGCTGCTGGAGCGGACCGGGGCCGACGCGCAGGACCTCACGGTGAACTACCTGGTCTTCGCCACCGCCTGGCTGCTGGGCGACGGCGCCCGCGCCCGGCGCGACCGGGCCGCGGAGCTGGAGGCGCGCATGCTCCTGCTCGAGCGCACCCGGACGGCGGAGGCCGAGCGGGCCGTGGTGCAGGAGCGCGCCCGGATCGCCCGCGAGATGCACGACGTGGTCGCCCACCACGTCTCGATGATGGTGGTGCAGGCCGAGGCCGGGCCGGTGGTCGTGCACCGCGACCCGGTGCGGGCCGGGCAGGCCTTCGACGCGATCAGCGCCACCGGCCGGGCGGCGCTCACCGAGATGCGCCGGATGCTGGGCGTGCTGCGCACCGACCCGGCGTCCCGGGAGCCGCAGCCCGGCCTCGACGGCCTGCCCGGGCTGGTCGAGCGCTGCCGGGCCGCGGGCCTGCCGGTGCGGCTGGAGGTCGGCGAGCTGCCGGCCGGGCTGCCGGTGGGCGTCGGGCTGTCGGTGTACCGGATCGTGCAGGAGTCGCTGACCAACGTGCTCAAGCACGCCGGCCCGGCCGGCGCCGAGGTGCAGGTCCGCCGGGACGGCGACGCGGTGCTGGTCACCGTGCACGACGACGGCCTGGGCGCGACCGGCCGCGCCGGCGCGCCGCTGCCCGGCGGCAACGGGCTGGTCGGCATGCGGGAGCGAGCCGCCGCGCACGGCGGCGTGCTGGCCGCCGGCCCCGATTCTGGCCGCGGCTGGACCGTGACCGCCCGGCTCCCGCTGGACCCGGCGCGGGCGTCGTGAGCACCCGGGTGCTGATCGCCGACGACCAGGCCCTGGTGCGGGCCGGGTTCGCGATGATCCTCGGCGCGCACGACGACCTGGCCGTGGTCGGCGAGGCCGGCGACGGCCGGCAGGCGCTGGACCTGGCGCACGCGCTGCGCCCGGACGTGGTGCTGATGGACATCCGCATGCCGGTGCTCGACGGGCTGGCCGCCACCCGCCTGCTGGTCGAGCAGCTTCCCGGCACCCGGGTGCTGGTGCTCACCACCTTCGACCTGGACGAGCACGTGTACGACGCGATCGACGCCGGGGCCAGCGGCTTCCTGCTCAAGGACGTCGGCCGGGACGAGCTCGTGCACGCCGTCCGCGTCGTCGCCCGGGGCGACGCGCTGCTGTCGCCCGCGGTCACCCGCCGGCTGCTGGCCGACTTCGTGCGCAGCCGCCCCGCGCCGGCCCGCCCGGCGCCGGCCGCGGCGGACGGGCTGACCGCCCGCGAGCGGGACACCCTGGCGCTGCTGGCTCGCGGGATGAGCAACGCCGAGATCGCCCGCGAGCTGGTGGTCAGCGAGCACACCGTGAAGACCCACGTGGGCAACGTGCTGATGAAGCTGGGCCTGCGCGACCGGGTGCACGCGGTGATCCACGCCTACGAGCACGGCCTGGTCCAGCCCGGCTCCTGAGCGTCGACCCGGGGGGAGTGCCGCGCCCGTCCTCCCCCCGCGAGAGGGAGGGGCGACCCGCCGTCGCGGGGGAGGTGCCGGGCGCGGCGGCGGCCCTAGCGTCGGCGGCGACCGCCCACCCCGCAAGAGGAGCCACCCGCGATGCTCGCCTCGCTCACCCGCACCTGCGCCCGGCACCGCGCGCTCGTCGTCGTCTGGCTCGCCGTGCTGGTCGGGGGTGTGCTCGCCGCGCCGGCGCTGTTCGGCCGGCTGACCGCCGCGGTCGGCTCGGTGGAGTCCTCGGAGTCGGTGCAGGCCGCCGAGGACCTGTGGCAGGCCGCGCCGAGCGGTGGCCAGGTGTACGCCGTGGCCGACGGGCTGCCCGCCGACCAGCTGCGCCCGGAGGTCGAGCGGGTCACCGCGGCGATCGCGGCGCTGCCCGGGGTCACCGGCGTGGCCACGCCCTGGACGACGGGGGACCCGGCGCTCACCGCCGAGGACGGCCGGGCCGTGGCGCTGGGCGTGCAGTTCGAGCCGCGGGACGAGCTGGCCGAGGGCACCGTGGACGAGGCGGTGCGGCTGCTGCGCTCGCTGGACGCCCCGCGCGTCCTGGTGGGCGGCGGCATGCTGCTGGACCAGGAGATGAACGACCAGGCGGCGGCCGACCTGGCCCGGGCCGAGCTGTTCTCGCTGCCGGTGGTGCTGGTGCTGCTGGTCGTGCTGTTCGGCGGGGTGGTGGCGGCCGGGCTGCCGGTGGTGGTGGCCCTGGTCGGGGTCGCAGCGACGCTGCTGGCGCTGCTGCTGGTCAGCGTGGTCACCGACGTCTCGGTGTACGCGGTCAACATCGTCACGATGCTGGGGCTGGGCCTCGCGGTGGACTACGCGCTGCTGGTGGTGGCCCGCTTCCGGGAGGAACGCGCGGTCGACCCAGGCGTCGCCGGGGCGCTGGCGCGCACGATGGCCACGGCCGGGCGCACGGTGGCCTTCTCCGGGGCGACGGTGGCCGCCGCGCTGGCCGCGCTGCTGGTGTTCCCCGACCCGTTCCTGCGCTCGATCGGCGCCGCCGGCCTCAGCGTGGTGCTGCTGGACCTGCTGGCCGCGCTCACCCTGCTGCCCGCGCTGCTGGCCCGGGTGGGCGGTCGCATCGCCCCGGCGGCGCCCACCGCGAGCAGCGGCGGGCTGTTCGCCCGGGCCGCCCGGCTGGCCGGCCGGCGTCCGGCGCTCGTCGTGCTGGCGACCGCGGCCGTGCTGGCGCTGGCCGGTGCACCGTTCCTCGGTGCGGTCTTCGCCGACCCCGACGCCCGCTCGCTGCCGGCGAGCTCGGCGTCCCGGCAGCTCACCGAGATCGCCGACGAGCGCTTCCCGGCCGGCACGGACGTCGACCCGGTCACCGTGGTCGCCCCGGCCGGCACGGACCTCACCGGGTACGCCCGCGCGGTGCGGGAGCTCCCCGGCGTCCGGACGGTGACCGAGCGGACGGTGCCCGGGTTCACCGTGCTGGACGTGCTGCCCGAGGGCGACAGCCAGGGGCCCACGGCGATGCGGCTGGTCGACGAGGTGCGCGCGCTGGACGCCCCGGCGACGGTGCGGGTGACCGGCGACGCCGCCTTCCTCACCGACTACCAGGACGCCCTGGTGGACCGGATGCCGTGGGCGCTGCTGGTGCTGCTGGGCACGACGACGGTGCTGCTGTTCCTGTTCACCGGGTCGCTGGTGGTGCCGCTGACCGCGATCGTGCTCAGCACGCTGAGCCTCGGGGCGACCTTCGGTGCGCTGGTGTGGGTGTTCCAGGACGGCAACCTGGGCGCCCTGGTCGGCACCGAGGCGCTGGGCAGCCTGAGCATCACCACCCCGGTGCTGGTCTTCGCCATCGCCTTCGGCCTGTCCATGGACTACGAGGTGTTCCTGCTCGGCCGGATCTCGGAGATCTGGCGCGCCACCGGGGACACCGACCGGGCGCTGCGCGAGGGGCTGGCCCGGACCGCGCGCACCGTCACCTCGGCCGGCCTGCTGCTGGTGGTCGTGTTCGCCGGGTTCGTCGCCGGCGGGTTCTCCCCGGTCAAGCAGGTGGGCCTGGGCCTGGTGCTGGCCGTGCTCGCCGACATCACCCTGGTGCGGATGCTGCTGCTGCCCGCGGTGATGACGCTGCTGGGCCGGGCCAACTGGTGGGCGCCGGCGCCGCTGCGCCGCTGGCACGCCCGGCACGGGATCACCGAGGAGCCGGCCGTGCCGCAGCCGGCTGTGAGCGCAGCGTGACGGCTGCCCGGAGCGGGTGCCGCGCAGTCACCCGGCCGGGCGATCGGTGACGGTCCGGGGCTGACGCAGCGTGGCCGCCGTCCCTAGCGTGACGGCGTCCACTCCCGGCCCAGGAGGTCCCGCGTTGCGCCTGTTCCGCCGCCGGCCCGCACCACCGCCGGGCATCGCCGAGGTGGTCGGCGGCAGTGCCGCCCGTCGTGCCGGGGGCACCGCCGAGCTCGGCCCGGACGCCGCGCGCCTGCACGCCCGCGCCGTGGCCCGCCGGACCCGGGCCCGGACCGGGGTGCCGCTGGGCTCGCTCGCCGCCTCCGCGGCCCTGGCCGGGCTGCGCGAGCCGGGTGCGCCGCGGCTGCGCCCGGGCACCCCCGGGCCGTTGCCGGCCCGCCGCGCCCACCTGGTCCTGGCCGCCCCCGACCGCTGAGCCGGCGGTCAGCCCATCCGCTCCAGCGCCGCGGTGAAGCTGTCGTTGTCGGTGCTCAGGTAGGGCCAGGTCTCCAGCACGGCGTCGGTGGCCTGCTCGACCGACATGCCCGCCGTGCGGCGCAGCCAGGCCCGCAGGACCAGCCCGGTGCGTGACTGGCCGGCGTAGCAGTGCACCAGCACCGGCCGGCCCTCGGCGCGCAGTGCCGCGATGTCGTCGAGCACGTCGGCGAGCACCACGTCGATCTCGGTGTTGCTGTCGTCGTCCACCAGGTGCGCGAAACGCTGGACGGCGTGCGCGAACCGGGTGCCGGTGCGGCACAGCGAGATGACCGCGAAGTCCGGGGAGCTGCCGCGGGCACCGTCCAGGTCCGACGCCCACAGACCCTCCACCACCTCCTCCGGACCCGGGCCCATCTCCAGCGGCCGCTCGAACGCCGGGATCCGGTCGCCGTCCAGACCGGCGGCCAGCTTGTAGAGGTCGGCCAGCCACCAGTCCTTGTCCGCGGCGCCGGGCACCCGGCCGTGCACGACCGAGGTCCAGCGCATCGGGATGCCGACCACGCCGTGCACCGCGCCTGCCAGCGCGCCGGTCACCGCGGCCACGCCGGCGGTGTCGCCACCGAGGTCCACCGCCCGGCGCAGCGCGTCGGCGACCGGCGCGCCCCCGTGCAGCGCCCACAGCGCCCGGGCCAGCACGGGTGCGCCGTCGGCCGGGGGGTCGCCGGCGTCCAGCGCGGTGCGCCAGTGGTCCCGCTGCCCGGCCGGGAGGAGCTCCAGCGCCCCGGGGACCGCGGACGCCGGGTCGGCGCCGTCGAAGGCGGCGCGCAGCAGCCCGGCGAACAGCACGCACTCCGCGGCCACCGCGGCGTCCCCGCCCAGGCGCTCGGCGACCCGGCGGGTGAGGTCGGCCGTCGCGTCGGGTCCCTGCCGGGCGGCGAACAGGGCGGTGGGCACCGTGTGCAGCAGGGCGCTGCTGCCGGGTGCGGTGCTCTCGGGTGCGGTGCCGCCTGCTGCGGTGCCGGCGGGGCTGGTGTCGTCAGCCGCGACGTCGGCCAGGCCGCGGTGCTCCACCAGCGAGGTGGCCAGCAGCAGGGTCTGCTCGACGTCGTCGGTGGTGCCGCCGGGGTCCAGGCCCAGCGGGCCGCCGCCGCACATCTCGGTGTGCACCCCGCGGGCGGGCGCCGGGAAGCGGGCGCTGAACCCCCGGGGCGGGGCACCGGTGAACGGGGCACCGAGCGCGTTGCCCACCGCTGCCCCCACCAGCGCTCCGGTCACCCGGTGGGTGCGGGGCATCGAGGCGTCCATCCCCCCATCGTGCCGCGCGTGCGCGGCACCCGCCCGCCGCGGGTCAGCCGGGCAGTGGGCCGCCGGCTGCCGGGGCGGGCGTCGCCGCGCCGCGCACCCGCTCCACCGCGGACCGGGCCGTGCGCTGACCGTGCACCCGCCAGGCCGTCCGCAGCCCGGGGCTGAGCGAGGCCATCAGCCGGGCACGGTCGCCCGCGCTGGCGTCCTCCAGGGCCAGGCCGAGCACCAGCATCCGCTCCGGGCCGGTGAGCGGGTCGTCGGCCGAGCGGATCAACCGGGTCCAGTCCTGCGGGGACAGGTGGGCGTGCAGCAGCGGCAGCAGCGCCTCCTCCTCGGTGCCGGTCTGCACGACCACGGCCTCGACCACCCGGGCGCAGGCGCCGGTGAAGGCGGCGCGGGCGGGCTCGCTCGGGGTGGTGCGCCAGGTGCCGGCAGCCACGACCAGTTCGTCCAGCAGGAGGCCGACCACGGCGGTGCGCTCGGTCCAGTCGCCCACGTGCGCCGCTGCCCGGGTCCGCTCGCGCGGCGGGACGCTGCGCAGCAGGGCCGGCCAGAGCAGGTCGCGCTCGAGGGCGTGGTGGCGCTGCAGCACGCCACCGATCAGCTCGGCGTGCATGGTGAGCTCCCCGGCGCGCACGGCGTCGCCGGCCTCGGCAGCGGCGGCGAGGTCGACGAGGATGCGGAACTCGCGGCGGGCCAGCTGGTGCACCACCCGCTGGTGGGCGACCGCGGCGGCGGCGGTGCTGCGCCGGAACGGGGGGACGGCGTCGGCCGACTGCTCGAGCAGGGGCTGGTCGGGGACGGTGTCGGCGTTCATGGGGGCCTCGTCGCGGCGCCGGGGGTGTGAAGCCCTGACGGTAGGCGTGGACGGCGCCCCGCGCTGGGTCGGTGCGGGTTCCGTGACCCAATGGTGTCGTGACGGCGCCCGCTGTGCCCGGTCCGTCACGCAGCGAGGGCGAGGCTCCCCGGGTGTCGTGGGCGACAGGCCGTTCGGCCCCTGTGCGGGGGCGGCGGCGGGTGTACTTTCCCGCCATGGGGGCGATGGCTGTGAGTAGTGTCTCAGTTGCTGCACGCAATCTGGGCGCGGTGATCGACGACGCGTCCCGCGGGCCGGTCCACCTCACCCGGCGGGGCCGGCCGGTCGCCGCGGTGATCGCCGTCCGTGACCTGGACCGGCTGCAGCGCCTCGCCGAGGACATGACCGACATCCTCGACGCGGAGGCCGCCCGGCACGAGATGCGCGAGACCGGCGTCGAGCCGCTCCTGTGGGAGCGGGTGCGGGCAGACCTCGGTCTGCGCTGAGCGCATCGCGGAGCAGGAGGTCGGGGCGTGCGGCCACAGGTGCGGCTGAGCCCGTCCGCGGCCCGGCAGCTGCGCGCGCTGGACGCCGCCGGCCGGGAGCGCGTCCGGGCCACGGTGGAGCTGCTCGCCGTCGACCCGCGGCCGCCGTCGGCGCAGCAGCTGCGCGGCGGCGCGGGCGAGTGGCGGGTGCGCACCGGCGGCTACCGGGTCGTCTACGAGCTGGACGAGCGCGGGGTCGTCGTCCTGTTCCTGGAGGTCGGCGACGGGGGCGGGGCGGCGGCACCCGGCCGCGGCTGAGACCTGACACCGTCAGGGCATGGGAGCGACACAGCAGGGCACCGCCGCGGGCCGGCTACCGGTCGCGTTCTGGCGGCTGTGGGCCGCGTCCACGCTGTCCAACACCGCCGACGGCGTGCTCAAGCTGGCGCTGCCGCTGGTCGCGGTGCAGACCACCCGGTCACCGGCGCTGGTCGCCGGGCTCGCGGTGGCGCTCTCGCTGCCCTGGCTGGTGGTGTCGCTGCCGGTCGGTGCCCTGGTGGACCGTTGGGACCGGCGCCGGGCGGTGCTCGGCGCCCAGGCGCTGCGCGTCCTGGTCCTCGGCGCCCTGACCGCCGCGGTGCTGGTGGACGGCGGGTCGATCGCGGCGCTGTACGTCGCGGCCTTCGCCCTGGGTGTCGCCGAGACTCTGTACGACACCGCGGCGCAGTCGCTGGTGCCTCAGCTCGTGCCGCCCGGCCAGCTGTCCCGGGCCAACGGCCGGCTGTTCGCCGCCGAGATGACCGCCGGTCAGTTCCTCGGACCGCCGCTGGCCGGCGTGCTCGCCGCCGCGGGCGCCGCCGCCGCGTTCGGCACGACGGCCGGGCTCTGGGTGCTCGCCGGCCTGGCACTGGTGACGCTGCGCGGGGACTTCCGCACCGGCGACGGCCGGCGGGCCGGGATGCGGGCGGAGATCGCCGAGGGGCTGGGCTTCTCGTGGCGGCAGCCGCTGCTGCGCACCATCGCCGTCCTCGTCGGGGTGACGAACCTGGCGCTCAACGCCACGTTCGCCGTGCTCGTGCTGTACGCCGTCGGCCCCGGCTCGGCGATGGGGCTCACCGGGTCGGGGCTGGGCCTGCTGCTGGCGGTCGCCGCGGCGGGCAGCGTGGCCGGCTCCTTCCTCGCCGGCCCGCTGGAACGCCGGATCGGGCGGGCGTGGTGCATCCGGCTGGGGTTGGGCACCGGCGCGCTGTTCATGGCCGCACCGGCCGCGTCCGCGCACCCCGTCGTCGTCGGTGCCGGGTTCCTGGTGGGCGGAGCCGGGTTGGTCGTCTCGAACGTGATGACCATGTCGCTGCGTCAGCGGATCACCCCGGCGCGGCTGCTCGGCCGGGTCAACAGCGGGTTCCGGCTGGTCAGCTGGGGCGCGCTGCCGCTGGGTGCCGCTGCCGGGGGCCTGCTGGCGTCGGCAGTGGGCCTGCGCGCGACGTTCGCCGGGGCGGCCGCGCTGTCCCTGGCGGTGCTGGTGCTCACCCGGTGGACCACCGACGAGCGCATGGACGCCGCCGAGGCGGCGGTGGCCGCTGCCCGCGAGCCGGACCCCGCGGGCTGAGCTCACCCCGCCGCGTCGCGGCGGGCGGCGAGCCAGGCCCGCTCCGGCTCGTTCGCGGTGCGGGCGATGGCGTCGTCGTAGGCGGTGGCCGCCTCGGCGGTGCGGCCCAGCCGGCGCAGCAGGTCGGCGCGCACCGCGTGGGCCACCGGCGACCGGTGCAGCGCCAGCTCCTCGACCAGCGCCAGCCCGGCCGCGGCGCCGTGCACCTCGGCCACCGCGACCGCCCGGTGCAGCGCCACCACCGGTGTCGGGGTGAGCGCCAGCAGGTGGTCGTAGAGCTGCAGCACCTGCGGCCAGTCGGTGTCGGCGGCGGTCGGCGCCGAGCTGTGCACCGCCGCGATCGCCGCCTGCAGCTGGTAGGGCCCGGGCCGGTCCCGGCGCAGGCAGCGCCGCACCAGCTCCTGGCCCTCCGCCACCAGCGACGCCGTCCAGCGCGACCGGTCCTGGTCGGCCAGCGACACCCCTTGGCCCGCACCAGCCGCTGCGCCATGGTCGCCTCCGGCACCAGGAACGGGCGGGCGATCTCGGCGGTGGTCAGCCCGCCGAGCAGCCGCAGCGTCAGGGCCACCTGCGCGCTGGGCGCCAGCGCCGGGTGGCAGCAGGTGAACACCAGCCGCAGCCGGTCGTCCCGCACGGCCCCGACGTCCTCCGGCTCGGGTGGCGCGCTCAGCACGGCGGCCTGCTGCAGCTTGGCGTCGCCGACCGCGGCCCGGCGCAGTCGGTCGACGGCCCGGTTGCGCGCGGTGGTGATGATCCAGCCGGCCGGGCTCGGCGGTACCCCGGTCGTGGGCCACGTGGCCAGCGCGGCGGTGAACGCGTCGGCGACGGCGTCCTCGGCGAGGTCGATGTCGCCGAGCCCGCGCACCAGGACGGCGACCGCCCGGCCGTGGTGCTCACGGAAGACCTGCTCGACGCAGCGCCGGGTGTCCACCGGTCACCACACGAAGGGGCGGACCTCGATCGGCAGCCCGATCGCCCGCGTGGTCTCCCGCGCCCAGTCCAGCGCGGCGTCCAGGTCGGGGCAGTCGACGACGGTGAACCCGCCCAGGTACTCGCGGCCCTCGGCGAACGGGCCGTCGGTCATCAGCACGTCGTCCCCGGACGGGCGCAGCACGGTGGCGGTGGACGGCGCGGCGAGCCCGCCGGAGAACACCCACTGGCCGGACTCGCGCATCCGGGTCTGCAGGGTGTCCACGCGGGCCATGATCGCGGTCAGCTCGTCCGGTGTGGGGGGCTCGCCGCCCTCGCTGGGGGTGACCACGCTGAGCAGGTACTGGGGCATGACGGTTCCTCTCGGTCGGGCACCGGCGCGGCGCCGGCTCACCCCCGCCTACGTTCGGGGGGCGGCCGGATCGACAGTCGTGCCGCAGAGGTTCTCAGGCGGCGCGGATCAGCAGGCCGGCCGCCGGCCGGACCACCCGCTCGGCGCGCACCGCCGCGGCCAGCCCCAACTCCAGGAACGGCACCAGCACCGGGTGCCGGCGTGGGTGCCCGAACACGGCCAGGGTGCGGGCGAACAGCTCGTCGCGGGTCATCCCGGCGCCCACCCCGCACAGCGCCACCATCGCGTTGCCCACCTCGTCGGGGCTGACGTGTTCCAGCAGCCGGTCGCCGGGGCCGGCGTGCCGGCGGAACCCGGTCCACGACCCGCGGTCCAGCCCCGGCGGCCAGTGGAACACCGAGCCGTCGTCCAGCAGCGCGAGCAGGTCCTCCTGCAGCCGCTCGGGCACCCGGGGCACGCCGAAGGCCCCCGCGGCCAGCTGCGCCAGCCGCTCCCGGTGCACCGGGCCCTCGGCGTCGACCCCGGCCCGCAGCACCGCCCGCACCTGCTCGGCGACGTCGGCGTCACCCAGCCGGCGCAGCTGCCGCGGCTCACCGGCCCGCTCCGGGGTCCAGGGCCGGAACAGCACCTCCCCGGGCATCGTCGTCGGGGCGACGGTGGGGCGGGCGGTCACCCGCACGGCCGGCTCACCGGGTGCGGTCGCCGCCGGCCGGGCGGGCGCGGGCACCCGGGCCGGGACCGGCGGCAGGGTCATCGGTGCCGGCACCGGCTCGGGCGGCGCGGGTGCCACCGCGGCCTCCGCGGCGGACACCAGCCGCTCCACGACGGCGGCCCGGTCGGCCAGCCAGGACGGCAGCCAGACCCGCTCGACCGCCGGCCAGCCCGCCCGGAGCAGCGCGCGCACCGGCAGCTCGTCCCGGTCACCGGCCGTGCCGCGCGCGGCCCAGCCGGGGCCGTCCAGCAGCACGGCCAGCACCGGCGGCCCACCGGGTCGGGCGACGGTCAGGTCGAGCCGGAACGGCGACCCGCCCACGCCGGTGGACACGACCAGGCCGCGGTCGCGCAGCGCGCCGGCCACGTCGTCCCGGTGCGGGTCGGCGGCGGCGACCGGGGCCGGTGGCCCGGTGGCCGGCCCGGCGGCACCGGCGAGGTCGAGGAACCGGCGCAGCCGGCGCACCCCGGCCAGGGCGGTGTGCCCGGCCTGCAGCTGCGCCGGGTCGAAGGACGCCACGACCAGGAGCTGCTCTCGGGCCCGGCTGACCGCCCGGTCCACGGCCCGCTCGCCCCCGGCCCGGCCCACCGGGCCCAGGTCCAGCGGCACGCCGCCCTCGTCGTCGGCGGAGCAGCCCAGCGACAGCAGGACGACGTCGCGCTCCAGCCCCGCCGCGTCGTCCACGTGCACGACGACGACGCCGTCCGGGTGCTGCACGGCCGCGGCGACGCGGGCGTTCCCGGCGCCGCGCAGCAGCCCGTCGATCAGCAGCTGCTGCTGACGGTGCAGCGTGATCACCGCGACCGACGGCACCGTGGCGTGGCCGGCGGTGCCGCGGGCGCCGTCGATCCGGCGGCGCAGCTCGGCCACCACCGCGCGGGCCTCCACCGGGTTGGCGCCGGGCCAGGTGCCGGTGCGGGTGAAGGTGCCCGGCACGCGCAGCAGCGTGACCGCCGAGGGCAGCGGCGCGGGCGCGGCGGCGAGCCGCGGGCCGGCACCGCCCAGCGCGGCCAGTGCCTCGTCCCGGGCCCGGTGCTGCCAGGTCAGCGCCCGGCTCGGCAGCCCGGCGGCCCGGCCGGCCGCCGCCAGGTCGGCGGTCCCAGGTGACGTGGGCCCGGACGAGTCAGGCCCGGTGGCGGTCAGGACGGCGGTGCGTGCCCGGGTCAGCAGGTCGGCGGTGGCGGCGGGCAGCAGGTCGGCGTCGTCCACGATCACCAGGTCGAACAGGCCGGGCGTCGGCGGCAGCAGCCGGGCGGCGGTGGCCGGGTCGGCGAGCACGCAGGGCAGGGTGGCCAGCAGCAGGCCGGCGTCCTGGGTGAGCAGGTGGGTGAGGTCGCCCCGCTCGGTGAGCACGCCGCCGGCCATCTGCGGTGCCTCCCGGCCCGACGCCAGCCACGCCGCCCGCCGGACGGCGCGCGCCTGCGCGGGCAGGGCGGTGGCCAGCGCGGCCCGGGCCGCTGCGGCGGCCTGGATGAACGCGTCGGCCGGCGGGTCCGCGTCGGTGCGCCCGGCCGGCCGGCGCTCGGTCACGGAGGTCGCGGTCACGGAGGTCGCGGTCACGGAGGTCGCGGTCACGGAGGTCGCGGTCACGGAGGTCTCGGCCACCGAGGTCGCGGCCAGGCCGTGGTCGAAGGCGGCGAGCGCGTCGCCGGCCGGCACGTCACCGCGCAGCAGGGCGGTCCGGGCGTCGTCCAACCCGGCGGCGTGCAGCAGCTCCAGCCGGCGCAGCAGCGCCATCCAGGCGTGCAGCGACGGCAGCCCGACGGCGTCGACCGCCCGCTCGTCCCGGGTCGCGGTCCAGCGGCCGAGCAGGCCGTCGTCCCCGGCCCACGCGGCAAGGTCCGCGACCGTGGTCTGGCAGGCCGGCACGAGCCCGGCGACGGCGTCCCGCAGGCCGGTGACGGCCGCGGCGACCACCGGGTCCGGCTGTGGCCGGGCCGCGACCAGCCGGCGCAGCGCGGCGCGCGCGGGCTCCTCCGGCCCGGTCGTGGCCACCGCCAGCCGGCGCAGCCGCACCAGCTGGCGCTCGACCAGCCGGCGGTCGGTGAGCGGGTTCCACTCCTCGGGCACCTGCAGCCCGGGCAGCGCGCCGGCCCGGCGGGCCAGCGCGCGGGCGGCCTCCTGCCGGTCCAGCAGCCCGGCCAGCAGCACCGGCAGCTCCGCCGGGGCCACCGCGACCCCGGGGTGCAGCGCCGGGGCCAACCGGTCGAGCACCGCGGCGAGCCGCCGGCCCCGGCCGAACCGGGACGCCGCCGCCGTGTCCGCCTCGGCGGCGAGCTCGGCCAGCGGCAGGTCCAGCACGGCCGGCCGGGCGATCTCCAGGGCCGGCTGGGCGCTGGTCACGAACCCGGCCACCTGGTGCAGCAGCGCGACCGCGGCGGTCTCCCACGCCGGCGTCCGGGTCCGGTCCAGCTCGTCGGCAGAGACCACCGGGCCGTCGAGCAGCACCGCCACGGCCTCGACGTCGTCGGGCGTGCGCGCCGCGCCGAGCGCCTCCACGAGCGCACCGGTGGAGGGCTCGGTGTCCTCGGCCGGCAGCGCCGCGAGCAGCCCGTCCACCGCCCGGTCCACGGCGAGGACCGCGCCGTGCACGGCGAGCAGGTCGGCGCGCGGGCGGTCCACGAAGCCCCACGGGTGGCCCGGGCGGGGGCCGGTCGCCGCGGCCAGCGGCGGCAGCTCGGTCAGCGCCCGGCGCATCGCCTCCACGGTGCGCTCGGTGGTGTGCGCCACGACGCTGCCGGGCACCGGCAGGGCCGGCCGGCCGGGGTCGGCGCGCAGCAGTCCGGCGTGCGCGGCGTACAGCGACAGGCCCGCCCGGTTCGGCCCGTGCACCCGCCGGGCGTGGTCGGCCAGCGCCTGCCGCGCGGTGGTCAGCGCGGGGTCGTCGGTCACCGGTGCGGGCAGCTCGTCGTCCTCGGTGCAGTCGCGCAGCGCCGCGCGCAGCCGGGCCCGCACGGTGGACGGCTCGGCGCGCAGGTCGGCGGTGAACGGGGCCAGGCCCACGTCGTCCAGCCGGGTGGCCAGCAGCGGCAGCGACGGCGGCCCGGCCAGCACCAGCACCCGCTGCCCGTCGGCCACCGCGCGGGCCACCAGGTCGACGACGGTCTGCGTCCGGCCGGTGCCCGGGGCGCCGTCCAGCACCAGGGAGCGGCCGGCGAGCGCGTCGGCGATCGCGGCCAGCTGGCCGGCGTCGGCCGGCAGCGGCAGCCGCGCGGCCAGCTCGTCGAGGTCGCCGGCGTCCACCGCGTCCGTCCGCAGGCGCCCCAGGCCAGGAGCGGCCACTTCCGCGGGAATGGCCGCTCGGGTGGGTGCTGCGGCGGTAGGGAGGGGGAGGGGGACGGCGCCGTCGAGGCGGGCGCGGTGCACGTCGACGACCGCGACGACGCCGGTCAGGTCGCCGGAGAGCCACGCGGCCTGCGGGGTGCGGTGCAGGTCGCCGAAGGTCGCGGGCCCGGCGCCGGCGGCCAGCAGCGTCGGCTCGACCAGGTGCACGCTGCCGTCCTCGACCAGCGCGGCCAGCTCCTCCACCCGGGTGGTCACCGCGCTCTCCGGGCTGCGCGCGGTGCGCCAGTAGCCGACGAACGCGTGCGCCCCGGTCAGCCAGACCAGCGGCCGCAGCCCGGCGTGCTCCAGCGCGGCAGCGAGCACCAGCGCCAGGTCCAGGGCGCTGCCGGCCCGCTCGTCCAGCACCTGGGTCGGTGTGCGCACGGTCTGCGGGCTGTCCGCCCAGCCGGCCGGCGCGGGGAGCAGCCGCACGGCCCGGCGGCGCAGCGCCTCGACCAGCGCGGCCGCCGTCTGGTCGACCCGGGCGGGGCTGGCCCGCCCGCCCGCGGCGCCGCCGACGAGGTCGACGGGCAGGGTGCCGCTGCCGGTCCGCGCGGCCAGCAGGTCGGTCGCGGCGCCGACCAGCGCGGCGATCGCGGGGCTGCCGGGCTGCACGTGCCCGGCCAGCAGTTCGTGCGCCAGCGGCACCGGGGCGGCCTGCCACTGGGCCGGGCCGAGCACCGACAGGGCGGTGGTGCTGCGCACCGGGTCGAGCCCGTCGGCCGTGACCCGCACGTCGAGCACGCCGGGGCGCACGGCGGCGTCGTCCCGGGCGAGCGCGGCGTCGTCCAGGCGCAGGTCGAGGTCGTGCAGCACGACCGGGGTGCCGGCGGGCAGGTCGAGGGTGCGCTCCACCGGGGTGCCCAGCGGGCCGTCGACGTCCCGGACCGCCAGCCGCACGCGGGCCGCGGACACCGCCGTGGTCGCGGTCAGCACCAGCCGGGGCACCAGCGGGACGGCCCGGCGGGCCAGCGCCCGGCTCAGCACGGGGACGACGTCGACCCGGACCTCGATCCGGGTGTCCTGCGCCGGACGGGCCCGGTGGCCGCCGACATCCCGCATGTGTCCTGTCTACCTGCGCACTCGGGGCCGGTCCGGGAGGCGGGCGTGTCGCGCGTGACGGGTGGGGGAGCCGGGGCGGGTGGTGGCTCCCGGGTTGCCAGCGACGTCCCGGTCGTGCTGCCGGTCGTGGTGGGGTGGCCCGGTGATCCGGCCGGCGCGTGAGGGCGACCTCGAGACACTGCGGGACGTCGAGCGGGCGGCCGGCGAGCTGTTCCGTCCGCTCGGCATGACGACCGTCGCCGACGGCACGGCCGGCAGGGCCGCGGCCGGGCGCTGCTCGCCGCCGCCGATGACCGGGCGCGGGCGCGCGGGCTGGACGCGCTGACGCTCACCACCTTCCGGGACGTGCCGTGGAACGCCCCCCATCACGCCCCAGCTCGAGTTCGTGCTGCTCTCGCCAGAGGAGCTGACCCGGGTCTGCGAAGGATCCGGGCGCACGAGGTCGCGCTCGGGCTGGACGCGTGGCCACGGGTGGTGATGCGCCTGTCGATCGGGCGCCCCGGGGATGGCGGTGCAGCTCGACGGGCCGGCCTGGGCGCGGCTGCGCACGGTGGGCGACCGGTAGGCAGGCTCACCGCCTCCCGCTGACCTCGGGGGCGCCGGCGCGTCAGCGTGCCGCCAGCACCCGCGCGGAGTCGTACCGGCCGGGCGCCGTCCCGCTGACCGCGTCGAAGACCATGACCGGCTCCGTGTCGCCCGAGCACGAGGGCCAGCCCGGGTCGCCGTCGGTGGCGAAGGCGACGACGGCCCCGTGCACGGCGTCGGCGAGCGACTGCGGCGCGTCCGGGCCGGCCACCCGGGTCACGTCGGGGTCGTCGAGCAGGTCGAAGGCGAAGGGCACGTCGAGGCAGTGCTCGGCGATCCCGCTGACCGTCGACGGCCAGGCGAAGTCGTACACCCACGTCGGTGCCGCACCCCGGCGCAGCGCCGCCCACTCGACGACGCGCCGCCGGAAGACCGCGTCGCTGATGTACTGCCCGACCACCTCGGCCGGGTGGCTGCCGGGCAGCGCCGCGGCGTACCGCGCGGCCAGCTCGGGCGGCAGCCCCAGCCGGTCGAGCACCCCGGGCACGGTGGCATCGTCGAAGAGCCGCCGGAACAGCAGCGGCACCCGGCTGAACTCCCCGCGCGTGGAGCCCATCAGCAGCGGTACGTCCGAGCCGGCGCCGACCCGCAGGCCCTCGGACACCGTCCACGGCACCAGGTCGCCGTCGACGACCGGGCCCAGCGACCGGCCCCCGGCCATCGCCCGCATGCCGCCCAGCAGGTCGTCCAGGGACGGGTCGGGAGGTGGCTGGACCCAGTCCGTCGCCTCGATGAGGTCGGCCTCGGCTACCGCGCAGATCCCCGCCCGGTCGGCCGGCACCCCGAGCCGGGCGGCCAGGGCACCGGTGGTGGCCTGCGCGGCAGCGAGCGGCACGTCGCCGGGTGATCCGGACATGCACAGGGCCCGGGCGAACAGCCCGCGGGCGCGGGGCAGGGTGAGCAGGGTCAGCACCGCCCCGCCGCCGGCCGACTGCCCGGCGATGGTGACCCGCCGGGGGTCGCCGCCGAAGGCGCTGATCTCCTCGCGCACCCACTCCAGGGCGAGCAGCCAGTCGAGCACGCCGCGGTTGGCCGGCGCGTCGGGCACCCAGCCGAAGCCCTCGAAGCCAAGCCGGTAGGACACGGTGACGGTGACGACGCCGTCCCGGTTGAAGGCGGCACCGTCGTACCAGGGGCTGGCGGGTGACCCGGCGACGAAGCCCCCGCCGTGCACGTAGACCAGTACCGGCAGCAGGTCCGTCCCGGACGGCTGCGGGGTGAACACGTCCACCGTCAGCACGTCCTCGCCCGGGATGCTCGGCTCCGGGATCGTCGTGACCTCCGCCAGGGCGCGCCGCTGCGGGGTGGGGGCGTGTACGAGAGCGTCCCGCACACCTGGCCACGGCGCCCGGCGGACCGGGGCGAGCAGACGCAGGTCACCGAACGGCGGCTCGGCGAACGGGATGCCCAGGAACGCCGCCGACCCCTCCCGCCAGGCGCCACGCACGGCCCCGCGGGAGGTCTCGCCGACGACGTGCCGGTCGGTCGTGGTGCTCATCGGTCCTCGTCTCATGGGTGCTGGTCCCGGATCAGCCGAGCGCGTTGGCCCGGGCGACACCGCCGAGCCACCGGGCACTGGGCTTGACGGTGCGGGTGAAGGTGCTGCGGTCGACGGCGACCAGGCCGAACGTAGGCCGGTACCCGGCGACCCACTCGAAGTTGTCCAGCAGGCTCCAGTGGTAGTAGCCCAGGACGTCGATCCCGTCGGTGACCGCGGCGTGCACGGACCGGAGCGCTCCCTCGGTGTACGCGCGGCGTCGCTCGTCGTCGGCCGTGGCGATGCCGTTCTCGGTGACCAGCAGGGGCACCCCCGGCACCTCACGGGCTGCGGTGCGCAGGCCGACGCCGACCGCGTCGGGGAAGTACTCCCACCCGGTGAGCGTCGTCTCGACGCCCTCGGCCACCGGGAGGGGGCCGTCCGGGCCGACGAAGGTGCGCGTGTAGGCCTGGATGCCCAGCCAGTCGTCGCCGGTGGCCTCGTGCAGGAAGCGGGTCTCGCGCGGCTCGGCGTACCGGGCGGTCTGCTCCTCGCAGCCGGGCAGCGCGTCGTACGCCTGCGTGGCCACCGCCCAGCCCACCCGCGGACCGCCCCAGGAGCGGACGATCTCCACCGCCCGGTGGTGGGCCGCGGTCAGGCCGTCGGCGATCCGCAGGTCGGGAGCCGGCAGCCCGACGCCACCGAAGGTGGTGTCGGCGGCCAGGTTGGCGAAGCACGCGGTGATGTTCGGCTCGTTGATCGTGCACACCCAGGGCACGTCCCGCGCCACCACGGGCTCGACGAACTCGGTGAACCGGGCGAAGCGGTCGGCCGCGTCCTGCGCCGTCCACCCTCCGCCCTCGTCGAACCAGCGCGGCACGGTGAAGTGGTTGAGGCTGACGTTGGGCACGACGCCGGCCTGCAGGCAGGTGTCGACCATCCGCCGGTAGTGGTCGCGCGCGGCCCGGGAGAACTCGCCGTCCGCGGGTTCGATCCGGCTCCACTCCAGGCTGAACCGGTAGGAGCCCAGCCCGAGGTCGGCCACGATGGCGACGTCCTCGGGGTAGCGGTGGTAGCTGTCGCAGGCATCGCCGCTGGGCTCGATCGTGTACGCGTCGGGGGCGTGCTCGCGGGCCCACCAGTCGTTGTTGACGTTGCCGCCCTCGATCTGGTGCGACGAGGTCGCTGCTCCCCAGACGAAGCCGTCGGGGAAGGTGAGACGGGACATCAGTGCCTCCGTGGGCGTGGGCGCGGCTCGCCGGTCACAGGTCGACGGTGAACAGGGACTGGGCGTAACGGTGGAAGTCGGCGGCCATGTCGACGCCGCCGCGGTCGTAGAGCCACTGGACCTGCAGGCCGTCCATCAGCGCGATGAGCGTGCGGGCAGCACTCGCCGGGTCGACACCGGGACGCAGGTGGCCGACCTGGGCAGCCCGCTCCAGGGCCTCGCGGGCGTTGGCCACCACCCAGACGTAACGCTGGGTGAAGTACTCGTGCACCGGGTGCTCCGGGGACGTGGCCTCGCTCGAGAGCAGCGCGTACATCTCGGCCAGCTGAGGCGACTCCCGCTGGTTGGACTCGACCAGGTCGACCAGCGCGCGGATCCACTGCACGCCGCTGAGCGCGTCGTGGAAGCGGCCTTCCGCCTGTTCGTCCCGCCAGGTCAGCACCGCAGCGACCAGCTCGCTCTTGCTCGAGAAGTGGTGCAGCACGCCTGCCTGGCTGAGCCCGGTCCGCTCCGCCACGTCGCGCAGCGAGCCCCGGTGGAAGCCCGAGGCGGAGAAGACCTCGACGGCGGCGGTGAGGATCTGCAGGCGTCGTGCGGCGCTCTTCGCGTACTCGCCCCGAGCCCTGGGCGCGGTCGCTGTCATGACGGCACGGTAGCCCGACCGGTCCTGAAAACAAACCTAGCGCTCGGTAGGTTTTCGGTCTACGTTGTGCCGGACGTCACCCCGTCGGGGGGTGCGATCCGGCGTGGAGGAACCTCGTGTTCACAAGGAAGAGGTCTGGCATCGCAGCCATGGCCGTCGCGCTCTCCCTGGCCCTGACCGCCTGTGGCGGGGGGAGCAGCGACAGCAGCAGCTCCGGCGGCAACCTGCGGCTGGGCGCGATCGTGCCCCCGACGTCGCTGTCGGCGGCGAACGCCTTCTGGGCCAACGAGTCCATCTACACCCAGGCCGTCTACGACAGCCTGCTGCGGGAGACCCCGGACGCGCAGGTGCAGCCCTGGCTGGCCACCTCGTGGTCCTACGACGACAGCAAGACCGTGCTGACCATGAAGCTGCGCGACGACGTCGTGTTCACCGACGGCACGAAGTTCGACGCCTCCGTCGCGGCGCAGAACGTCCTGCGCTTCAAGGCCGGCACCTCCTCCAGCGCAGCGAACCTCGCCAACGTGTCCGACGCCGTCGCGACCGACCCGACGACGCTGACCATCACGCTGTCCCAGCCAGACCCCGCCATGCTGCTCTACCTCGCGCAGGCCGCCGGCGCCCAGGGGAGCCCGAAGGCCTTCGGTGCCCCCGACGAGCAGACCAACCCCGTCGGTTCCGGCCCCTACGTGCTGGACCAGGACAAGACCGTGGTCGGCTCCACGTACGTGTACACCAAGAACCCCGACTACTGGGCGCCGGAGGAGCAGCACTTCGACACCCTGACCGTCAACGTCTACGCCACCATCCAGACCGAGGTCAACGCCCTGCAGGGTGGCCAGATCGACGGCGCCAACCTGCTGGACAACACCGCCAACGACCAGGTCGAGGCGGCCGGGTTCACGCTGGTCCCGCACGAGCTGGACTGGGCCGGCCTCGTCCTGTTCGACCGCAGCGGGCAGCTGGCCCCCCAGCTCGCCGACGTCCGGGTCCGCCAGGCGATCGCACACGCCATCGACCGCGAGGCGATCCTCGAGGCGGCCAACGACGGTGCGGGCACCGTGACCGGCCAGGTGTTCGGCCCGGGGACCCCGGCCTTCGACGAGTCGCTGGACGACACGTACGACTACGACCCGCCGGCCGCGAGGAAGCTGCTCGCCGACGCCGGGCTCGCCGGTGGGTTCAGCGTGTCGATGCCGCAGATCCAGATCGGGTCGACCACCGTCTACGACCTGGTCGCGCAGTACCTGAGCGACGTCGGCATCACGGTCGACTACACGCCTGTGCCGCTGAACAGCGCCATCGGGGACATCCTGGCCGCCAAGTACCCGGCGGCGTTCTTCATCCTGCAGCAGGACCCGACCGCCTGGCAGACGGCCAACTTCTCGATCACCCAGGGCGCGACCTGGAACGTGTTCCACCAGGCGGACCCGACCGTTCAGGGCCTGGTGTCGACCATCCAGTCGGGTTCGGAGGCCGACGCGGACGCGGCGGCGAAGAAGCTGAACGAGTACGTGGTTCAGCAAGCCTGGTTCGTGCCCTTCTACCGGAACGAGGGCAACTTCGCCGCCAGCAAGGACATCGAGGTCGTGCAGCAGGCCGACAACGCGTACCCCCTCCTACAGAACATCACGCCGGCGTCCTGACCCGGCCCGGGTGGGTCGCCGGCACCTCCGGCGGCTCACCCGCCCCCTCCATCCCACCTCTCGTGTCCGAGGAGTTCCCGTGCTCCGCTTCGTCCTCCGACGGCTGGCCGCCGGTGTCGTCCTCGTCGTGGTCATCGCCGTCGCGACGTTCTTCCTGCTCCACGCCGCCGGCGGCGACATCGGCCGTCGGATCCTCGGCCAGACCGCCTCGGCGGAGACGGTGCAGTTCAAGAACCAGCAGCTGGGGCTGGACCAGCCGCTGCTCAGCCAGTTCGGCCACTGGCTCTCCGGTGCGGTGCGCGGTGACCTCGGGACGTCCTGGTTCAGCGGTCAGCCGGTGGTCGACGCCATCACCAGCCGGACAGCGGTGACCCTGTCGCTGGTCATCGGCGCAACGCTGGTCACCGCGGTGATCGCCGTGCTGCTGGGTGTGCTGGCGGCCCAGCGCGGTGGCTGGGTCGACCGGGTCGTGCAGCTGGCGTCGGTGCTCGGCACCGCCGTCCCGGGGTTCCTGGTCGCGATCGGGTTGGTCCTGGTCTTCGCCATCGACCTCGGCTGGTTCGAGCCCACCGGGTACACCAGCCTGAGCGACTCCGCGGGCGGCTGGCTCGCGGCCATCACCCTGCCGGTCCTGGCACTGTCGATCGGCAGCATCGCCAGCGTGACCCAGCAGGTCCGCGGCGCGATGCTCGACGCGCTGCGCCAGGACTGGGTGCGGACGCTGCGCAGCCGCGGCCTGCCGGAGTCGCGGGTGGTGTACGAGCACGTGCTGCGCAACGCCGCCGGACCGGCCCTGTCGGTGCTGGCCGTCCAGTTCATCGCCCTGATCGGCGGGGCCATCTTCGTCGAGACGATCTTCGCCATCCCCGGTCTCGGCCAGGTGGCCGTGGGTGCCACCAGTCAGGGCGACATCCCGCTGGTGCTGGGCCTGGTGATCGCCGTCAGCCTGCTGGTCGTCGTGGTGAACCTCGTCGTCGACCTGCTGCAGGGCTGGCTGAACCCGAAGGTGCGTCGCGCGTGACCGCCGCCCTGCCCCTCGGTCCGACCCCCGCCGTCAGCACCGCCCGGGTGCCCCTGCTGCGGCGCCTGGTGCGGAACCCGACCGGGGTCGTGGCCCTGGTCTGGCTGGTGCTGATCGTGCTGGCGGCGGTCCTGGCCCCGCTGCTCGCGCCGCACGACCCGGCCACCGCCTCGGCCCGGGACGTACTGGCCCCGCCCGGCGGGGCCTACCCGCTGGGCGCCGACTCCTCCGGCCGCGACATCCTGTCCCGGCTGCTGTTCGCCTCCCGGGTCAGCCTGACCGGCGCGGCGACCACGGTGGTGGTCGCGGCTGCCCTCGGGATCAGCGCCGGCCTGATCGCCGGCTACCACGGGCGGCGGTTCGAGTCCGTCGCATCCTGGGTGGCCAGCCTGATCATGTCGCTGAACGCGGTCGTGGTGCTGCTCGCCGTCCGGTCGGTGCTCGGCCCCTCGATGGTCGGTGCCATGGCTGTCTTCGGCGTGCTGATCGCACCGGCGTTCTACCGGGTGGTCGCGGCGGCCGTGTCCGGGGTGCGGCACGAGCTGTACGTCGACGCCGCCCGCGTCGCCGGCCTCTCCGACAGCCGGATCATCGCCCGGCACGTGCTCACCGTGGTCCGCGCGCCGGCGATCATCCTGGCCGCGGGCATCGCCGGGATCGCCATCGCCATCTCCGCCGGCCTGGACTTCCTCGGTCTCGGCGACCCGGGCCGGCCCTCGTGGGGCGGCATGCTCAACGCGGCTTTCGGGGTCATCTACCGCGCACCGCTGCAGCTGCTGTGGCCCAGCGCGGCGATCGGGCTCACCTGCATCGCCCTGGTGCTGCTGGGCAACGCGCTGCGCGACGAGCTGGAGCGCAGCGCCGGCCCGGCGCCCCGCCGACGCCGCGGCCGCACCGCCGCGGCGGTCACCGTGGCCACCGAACCGGTGGTGGTGCACGAGGAACCCGTCGGTGCCCGCGGTGGCGACCTGCTGCGCATCCAGAGCCTGTCGGTCGGCTACGACCAGCCGGACGGCTCGGTGACGACGGTGGTGCGCGACGTCTCCTTCACGGTGCGCCGCGGTGAGGTGCACGGGTTGATCGGGGAGTCCGGCTCGGGCAAGACGCAGACGGCCTGGTCCATCCTCCGGCTGCTCCCGCCCGGTGGGCGGATCGTCGGCGGCACCATCGAGTTCGAGGACGCCGACCTGGCGTCGGCTTCGAACCGGCAGATGACGGCGCTGCGCGGGGCGAAGATCGCCTACGTCCCCCAGGAACCGATGTCGAACCTCGACCCTGCTTTCACCATCGGCCACCAGCTCACCGAGCCGTTACGGCTCACGCTGGGCATCGGTGCGGCCGAGGCCCGCGAACGGGCCCTCGCCCTGCTGACCCGGGTGGGCATCCCCGACCCCCCGCGCACCTACGCCGCCTACCCGCACCAGATCTCGGGCGGGATGGCCCAGCGGGTGCTCATCGCCGGCGCCGTCTCCTGCAACCCCGACCTGCTGATCGCCGACGAGCCCACCACCGCCCTGGACGTGACCGTGCAGGCCGAGGTGCTCGACCTGCTGCGCGACCTGCGAGCCGAGTTCGACATGGGCGTGCTGCTGGTCACGCACGACCTCGGCGTGGTGGCCGACCTGTGCGACCGGGTGTCGGTCATGCGCGCCGGGCGGATCGTCGAGACGGGACCCACCCGATCACTGTTCGCCGACCCGCGGCACGAGTACACCCGCGCGCTGTTCGACGCCGTCCTGGAGGACGGCCCGGCGCGGGGACCGCTGATCGACACCGACCCGACCACGACCGCCGACACAGCCACCGCCACCCAGGGGGCGCGGCCATGACCGAGCGACTGCTCGACATCGACGACCTCGTCGTCGAGTACCCGGGACGGCGGCGCGGCGCCCCCGTCCGGGTCCTGCACGGGGTGTCGCTGGACGTCCGCCGGGGCGAGACCGTGGGCCTGGTCGGGGAGTCCGGCTCGGGCAAGACGACGCTGGGCCGGGCCGTGCTGGGGCTGGCCCCGGTTGCCGGCGGCAGCATCCGGTACGGCGGCCGGGACATCGCCCACCTGTCGCGCACCGAGCGGCGCTCCCTGGCCACCGAGATCCAGGTCGTCTTCCAGGACCCGTACTCGTCGCTGAACCCGGCGATGACGATCGAGCAGGTGCTCACCGAGCCGCTCACCGCCCGGCGCGCCGGCGGGGCGGCACTCTCCCGGGCCGACGCCGGGCGGCGCGTGCGTGACCTGCTCGACCAGGTGCACCTGCCGGCCGGCGCGGGCGACCGGTTGCCCCGGGAGTTCTCCGGCGGTCAGCGGCAGCGCATCGCCATCGCCCGCGCGCTGGCGCTGGAACCGCGGCTGATCGTCTGCGACGAGCCGGTCTCCGCCCTCGACCTCTCCACCCAGGCCCGGGTGCTGGCGCTGTTCCGCGAGATCCAGGAGCGCACCGGGGTGGCCTACCTGTTCGTGTCCCACGACCTCGCCGTCGTCCGGCATCTCTCCCACCGGGTGGCGGTGCTGTACCGGGGCGAGATCGTCGAGTGGGGCGACGGTGACCAGGTGACCAGCCGACCGGAGCACCCGTACACGCAGCGCCTCCTGCTGGCCGCACCCGTGCCCGAGCCGGTCGCACAGGAGCAGCGGCGGGCCGACCGGCACCGGCTGCTCGAGACCCAGCGACAGCAGGACGAACAGGCCGGCGTCCTCGCCTGACGACCCTCCTCCCACCCGGCTCCCGAGAGGACCTCGACGATGACCCACGCCCCCACCGGGACCGAGCCGCGCCCGCTGCCCGACCTGCTCGCCGCACTCACCCTGGACGAGAAGGTGCAGCTGCTGACCGGGCGCGACTTCTGGAACACCTGGCCGATCGAGAGGATCGGGCTGCGCCGCATCCTGGTCTCCGACGGGCCCTCCGGGGTGCGGGGCGAGGTGTGGGACGAGCGCGACCCCTCGCTGAACCTGCCCTCGGCCACCGCCCTGTCCTCCTCGTGGGACTCCGACCTGGCCCGCCGCTACGGCGCCGCTGCGGCCGTGGAGGCCCGCCGCAAGGGTGTCGACGTGGTCCTCGGACCGACGATCAACCTGCACCGCTCCCCGTTGGGCGGCCGGCACTTCGAGGCGTTCAGCGAGGACCCGGTGCTCACCGCCGAGCTGGCCGCCGCCTACGTCACCGGCGTCCAGGACAACGGCGTGGGCGCCACCCCCAAGCACTACGTCGCCAACGACTTCGAGACCGACCGGTTCACCGTCGACGTCCGGGCGGACGAGCGTACCCTGCGCGAGGTCTACCTGCTGGCGTTCGAGAAGGCGGTCACCGAGGCCCGGGCGTGGCTGGTGATGAGCGCCTACAACGCGGTCAACGGCACCACCGCCACCGAGAACGACCTGCTGCAGACGCCGCTGAACTCCGAGTGGGGCTTCGACGGCGTCGTGGTGAGCGACTGGACGGCGGTGCGCAGCCTGCGGTCGGCGACCGCGTCGCAAGACCTGGTGATGCCCGGGCCGGCCGGTCCGTGGGGTGCCGCCCTCGTCGACGCGGTGCGCCGCGGCGACATCGAGGAGGCCGTCGTCGACCGCAAGGTGCTGCGGGTCCTGACCCTCGCCCAGCGGGTCGGCGCACTGCCCGGGTCGCCGGCAACCGAGCCGGTCTGGGTCGAGGACGGCGTCGCGTTGGCCCGCGAGGCCGCCGCCGAGGGCACGGTGCTGCTTGCGAACCGCGCAGAACTGCCCTGGGACGCCGGCACGCTGGGCACGGTCGCGGTGATCGGCGACAACGCCGCAGCGGCCCGCACCCAGGGCGGCGGCAGTGCCACGGTGCTGCCGGAGTACACGGTGTCCCCGCTGGAGGGCCTGCGGGCGGCGCTGCCCGGCGTGGACGTCGGGTGGTCCCTGGGTGCGGTGGTGCACGAGGGCCTCGTCGACCTGCCGCTGGCGCAGCTGACCAACCCGGTCACCGGCGGCCCGGGCCTGCGGGCCCGCTTCGTGCACGCCGACGGCACCGAGCTGCTCGGCGAGGACCGTCGCAGCAGCACGCTGGTCTACTTCGGCGGGGACGTCCCGATCGTCGCCGCGGCGAGCTTCGAGCTGACCACCCGGCTCGTACCGGCGCAGACCGGGACCGTCCGGCTCGGCTTCGCGCTCATCGGCGCCGCCCGGCTGTACGTCGACGGCGAGCTGCTGGTCGCAGCCGACCTGGCGCCCAACGGCCCGGACCTGGGCGCGGCGTTCATGAACCCGCTCCCCGCCTCGGCGCCGGTGCACCTGGTCGCCGGGCAACCGGTCGACGTCCGGCTGGTGCACGAGCTCACGGCCACCGACGGCATGGCCGCGCACGCGCTGTCCCTGCGGCTGGGCACCGAGCCCGCCGACCTCGACGAGGACGCGCTGATCGCCGAGGCCGCGCAGGCCGCCGCCGCGGCCGACGTCGCGCTGGTCGTGGTCGGCACCAACTCGATCGTCGAGTCCGAGGGCTACGACCGGGAGTCCCTGGCGCTGCCCGGCCGGCAGGACGACCTGGTCCGCGCGGTCGTCGCGGCCAACCCGCGCACCGTGGTGCTGGTCAACTCCGGCGCCCCGGTGCTGATGCCGTGGCGGGACGACGTGGCCGCCTTGCTGCTCGGCTGGTTCGGTGGCCAGGAGTTCGGCCACGCGGTCGCCGACGTGCTGCTCGGCGTCGCCGAGCCCGGCGGCCGGCTGCCCACGACCTGGCCCGCCGCCGAGGCCGACGTGCCGGTGCTCTCCTGCGCGCCGGTGGACGGCGTCGTCGAGTACCGCGAGGGCATCCACGTCGGCTACCGCGCCTGGCTGGCGCAGGAGGCCGGGCCCGCCTACTGGTTCGGCAGCGGGCTGGGGTACACCGACATCGCACTCGTCGCCGTCGACGGGCCGGCCGACGTGGCGCCCGGCGCCGTCGCGACGCTGACCGTCGAGGTCGTCAACCGCGGGCAGCGCCCCGGCAAGCAGGTCGTGCAGGTGTACGCCGAGCGGCCCGGCTCCGTCGTCGACCGACCGGTGCGCTGGCTGGTCGGCTCGGCTCCGGTGCGCGTAGCGGCCGGGGAGACCGCCCAGGTGAAGGTCGCCGTCCCGTCCCGGTACCTGGCCCACTGGGCCGACGGCTGGCAGTACGAGCCCGGCGCGTACTCGCTGCGGGTGGGCACCAGCGCGGTCGACCTGCCGCTGACCACGACCGTCACGATCACCCCGTGAGCCGGCACACCGCCGTGCCGCCCGGCACTACCCTCAGACTGGAGACCCGATGAGCACGCGACGGACGGCGGTGACCCCGGACGGCGTCCGGTTCCGCGATCTGGACGGCGACGGCGTGATGGCCCCCTACGAGGACGCCCGGCGCACGCCGGAGGAGCGGGTCGCCGACCTGCTGCCGCGGCTGTCGATGCCGGAGAAGGCCGGGCTGCTGTTCCACACGATCATCGGGGTGGGCACGCCGGGTGAGCACGACGCCCCGGCGGGCATCAGCCCGCACTCGACCCGGGAGCTGGTCGGCGAGCGCCTGATCAACCACCTGAACGTGCACGCGCTGCCCTCGCCCCGGGAGACGGCCCGCTGGGTGAACGCGGTGCAGGAGCTGGCCGAGCAGACCCCGCACGGCATCCCGGTGACCCTCTCCACCGACCCGCGGCACTCCTTCACCGAGAACAGCGGCGTCTCCTTCGAGGCCGGCGCCCTGTCGCAGTGGCCCGAGTCGCTGGGCCTGGCCGCGATCGGCGACGTCGAGCTGGTCCGCCGCTTCGCCGACGTCGTGCGGCGCGAGTACCTGGCACTGGGGCTGCGGGCCGCCCTGCACCCGCAGGTCGACCTGGCCACCGAACCCCGCTGGGGCCGGCAGGCGCAGACCTTCGGGCAGGACGCGGCGACCAGCTCGCAGCTCGTGGTGGCCTACCTGCAGGGCATGCAGGGCGACCGGTTGGGCACCGACGGCGTCGCCTGCACGACCAAGCACTTCCCCGGCGGTGGCCCCCAGCTCGACGGCGAGGACCCGCACTTCCCCTACGGCCGCGAGCAGGTCTGGCCGGGCGGCAGGTTCGAGGAGCACCTGGCGCCGTTCCGGGCCGCGATCGCCGCCGGGACCAGCGCGATCATGCCGTACTACGGGATGCCGATCGGCCTCGAGCTGGACGGCGAGCCGGTCGAGGAGGTCGCCTTCGGCTTCAACCGGCAGATCGTCACCGGCCTGCTCCGCGAACGGCTCGGCTACGACGGCGTGGTGCTCACCGACTGGGGGCTGGTCACCGACGCCGAGGTGTTCGGCAAGCCGTTCCCGGCCCGCGCCTGGGGGGTGGAGCACCTGTCCCGGACCGACCGGGTCGCGCGCGTCCTCGACGCCGGGGCCGACCAGTTCGGCGGGGAGGTGTGCACGGAGCTGGTGATCGAGCTGGTCGACTCCGGGCGCATCCCCGAGCAGCGGGTCGACGAGGCGGTCCGTCGGCTGCTGCTGGTCAAGTTCCGGCTGGGCCTGTTCGACGACCCCTACGTCGACGAGGACGAGGCGGAGCGGGTGGTGGGCGGCGCGGAGTCCCGAGCCGCCGGTCACCGCGCGCAGGCGCAGTCCGTCACGGTGCTGTCGGGTGCGGACGTGCTGCCGATCACACCAGGGCGCCGGCTCTACGTGGAGGGCGTGGACACTGAGGTCGCGGCCGGGTACGGCCTCGTCGTCGACGACCCGGACGCCGCCGACGTGGCCGTCGTCCGGCTGAGCGCGCCATTCGAGCCGCGCGACGACTACTTCCTGGAGTTCATGTTCCACCAGGGGTCGCTGGAGTTCCCGGCCGAGGTCGTCGACCGGGTGACCGCGCTGGCCATGCGGGTGCCGGTCGTCCTGCACGTCACGCTGGACCGGCCCGCGATCCTGACGCCGTTCGCCGGGGTCGTGGCCGCGCTCACCGTCGACTACAGCGCGTCCGACGCCGCTGTGCTGGACGCGCTGACCGGCCGGGTGCCCCCACGCGGGCGGTTGCCGTTCGAGCTGCCGAGGTCCACGGCCGCGATCGCCGCCAGCCGGCCCGACGTCCCCTCGGACACCGCCGACCCGCTGTACCCCTACGGCTCCGGCCTGACCCCGGAGGCTGTCAGCCCGCGCTGAGCGACCCCGCGCCGGCGATCATGGAGCCGACGGGGCGACCCGCCGATCAGCCACGGCGTGTCGCGACCGCCTGCGGCTGTGGTGTTGTGGCCGGGTGATCCGGCCGGCGCGCACCGAGGACCTCGAGACGCTCCGGGACGTCGAGCGGGCGGCCGGCGAGCTGTTCCGCCCGCTCGGCATGGCGGCCGTCGCCGACGACGAGCCGCCGCCGCTGGCGGTGCTGGCCGAGGCCCAACGGGCCGGCCGGCTGTGGGTCTCGACCGCCGCCGGTGACGAGCCGGTCGGGTACGTGCTCACCGGGGTGCTGGACGGGACGGGGCACGTGGAGCAGCTCAGCGTGCACCCGGGGCACGGCCGGCAGGGCCGAGGCCGGGCGCTGATCGCCGTGGCCGGTGACCGGGCGCGGGTGCTCGGGCTGGAGGCGCTGACGCTCACCACCTTCCGGGACGTGCCGTGGAACGCCCCGTACTACGCGCGACTCGGCTTCGTGGTGCTCGACCCGGGGGAGTGGACGCCGGGGGTGCGGGCGGTGCGGGAGCACGAGGCGGCGCTCGGGTTGGACGCCTGGCCGCGGGTGGTGATGCGGCTGCCGCTGCCGCTGCGGTGAGGCCGGGGGACGCCAGGCGGCTCCTGGATGCCGGGGCGGACTCCGTGGGCGCTGGACGTGCAGAGGTCGGCGGGACAGTCCGCTGCCCTGGAGGCGGTCGGTGCCCGACGGGCGCCTGCCCGAGTACCGGTCGGTGTGACGGAGGACGGCCGAGGAGGTCCGGCCGCGCGTCGCGACTACGCCCGACGGGTCACTGAGCTGCATGTTCGTCTTGCGCTTGCTCCTCGATCACAGTAGTATTCGAACAAACGTTCGAGTAATGACACGACGGGAGGTGGGGTCGGTGGAGGCACTGCAGTCCGCGCTGGACTCCCTCGCCGCCGAGGACCTGCACCCCCTGTTCGGGCCGGAGGTCATGGCGCGGGTGGCCGCCCTGGTGCGGGCGCAGAACCAGCTGGCCGCCGAGCTGACCCGCACCGTCCGGGAGGCCGAGGTGTCCGGTGGGCCGGAGGTCGACGGGGCCCGGACGATGCGCTCCTGGCTGATCGGCCGCGGCGGCCTCACGCCCAAGGCGGCGACCCAACTGGTGACCAACGGCCGGGCGCTGCCGCACCTGCCGTCGGTCGCGGCCGGGTTCGCCGACGGGGGGATCACCGCCGACCGGGTCGCGGTCATCGCTCCGGTCGCGTCGGAGCGGAACCTCGCCGCGGCGGCTGCCCAGGGCGTCGACCTCGCCGGGATCGAGACCGGGCTGGCCGCAGTGGCCGCTGCCGGCAGCATCGTCGACCTCGCCGGCGTCGTGCAGCAGTACCTGGACGGGCTGGACCCCGACGGGCCCGAGCCCGACCCCACCGAGAACCGCTCCCTCGTCGTGGTCGAGCACGCCGACGGGTGGCTCAGCGGCCGGTTCCTGCTCGACCCGGTCGGCGGCGAGAAGCTCCAGGCGGCGCTCGAGTCGAGCGTGCAGGCCGACCGCCCCGCCGGGGACACGCGGACCCGCACCCAGCAGCTGGGCGACGCGCTGGTGCAGATCGCCGACGGCCAGCTCGCCTCGGGCCGGCTGCCTGTCCTGCGCACCGTCAAGCCCACCGTGGTGGTCACCGTCCCGCTGCAGGACCTGGTGGACCCCGCCACAGCAGACAGGGCCAGCCCCGACACGGCCGTCGCGCGCAGCGGCTTCGGCGCCTGGTTCAGCGCCGCCCGGACCCGCATGCTGGCCTGCGACTCCGCCGTCATCAGGATGGTGTTCGGCCCCGGCAGCACACCCCTGGACGTCGGCCGCAGCATGCGGGTCGTGCCCGCGCACATCCGCCGGGCCGTGGAGCACCGCGATCGGCACTGCGTCTTCGCCGGCTGCCGCAGGCAGGCCCACCACTGCGACGTGCACCATGTCGTGCACTGGATCGACGACGGGCCCACCTCGCTGGACAACTCCGCACTGCTCTGCGAGCGGCACCACACGCAGGTCCACCACGGCTTCACGATCGTCCGCGACGAGTGCGACCGCTGGCACACCTACCGGCCCGACGGCAGAGAGATCCTCCCCGACCTCGGCGACCGGCCACCGCTCGCCAGACCGGGCGCACCGCCGAGGGTCAGACCCGGGGCACTCCTCAGCGTCTGACCCGGTCCACCACCAGCCACACGCGCAGCCCGGCAGCACCGCAGCAGCCCTGCGGTGCTGCCGGGCTGCGCGCGCGGCCCTACGTTGGGACCCCGTGACCACCGCAGCCGGCGCGGACCGGGCACCGGCCTGGGCCGGCGGGCGCCGCGCCCG
>NZ_JAAGWK010000023.1 GCF_010685995.1 Goekera deserti
CGGAGGGCTGCTGCTCGCGCTGGCGGTCGACAACCTCGGCTCCGGGCTGTTCCTGCCCCTGGTGCTGCTCTACAGCGTGCGGGTCGTCGGACTCCCGGTCCCCACGGCTGGTGCGCTGCTGTTCGCCGGCACCCTGGTCGGCCTCGCCGCGCCCCTGGTGGTCGGCGCCGTGGTCGACCGCGTCGGGCCACGCCGCGTGGTGATCAGCTCCCAGCTGCTGCAGGCCGCCGGGATGGGGCTCTACCTGCTCGCCGGTACCGGCGTGGGGCCCGGCGTCGCGGTCGCGCTGGCCGCGGCCGGCGCGGTGCTGGTCGCCGCCGGCACCCAGACCTTCTACAGCTCGCTGTTCACGCTCATCTCGGCCGTGGCCGGCACCGGGCCCAAGGACGGCGCCTTCGCGCACGTCGACATGGTCCGCTCCGCCGCGTTCGGTGTCGGTGCCCTCGTCGCCGCCGGCCTGCTCACCTGGCTGGACACCCCCGCGCTGCGGGTCGTCGTCGCCGTGGACGCGCTCAGCTTCCTGCTGGCCGCCGCCCTGCTGCGACTGCTGGTCACCGTGGACGCCCCGCCGCCCGGGCACGGGCCCACCGACGAGGGACCCGCCCCGCGCCCCTGGCGGGACCGGCCCTTCCTCGTCCTGCTCGTGGTCATCGGCCTCACCGGCCTGGCCGGCGACGTGTTCCTCGTCGGGTTCCCGGTGTTCGCGCTGGACCAGCTGCACGCCCCGGCGTGGGTGCCCGGCGCGTGCGTGGCGCTGCTGACCGCCGTCGGCGCCACCGGCACCGCGCTGGTCGTCCGGGCCACGAGCTCCTGGCGGCGTACCCGCAGCGTCGCCCTCGGTGCCGCGCTCACCCTCGCCTGGTGCCTGATGTGCGCCGCCGCCCCGCTCGTCGCGGGCGGCTGGCTGCCGGTGTGGCTGCTCGCTGCCACGCTGGTGCTGGCCGTCGCGGCCGTGCTGACCGGCGTCCGGGTGATGGCGATGGCCGAGGCGTCCGCGCCGGCCCGGGCCCGGGGGCGGTACCTGGCGACCGTGCAGTACAGCTTCACCGCCGCCCAGCTGGCGGCGCCGCTGGTGGTCGCGTCCTCCGCGCTGGCGGCGTGGCTGCCGTGGGCCCTGGTGGGCACCGCCGGGATCGGCGCGCTGCTGCTCCTGCCGTGGCTGGGCACCCGGCTGCCGCCGCGGGCGGTGCACGTGCCCGTGGGGTAGCAGCCGGCCCGACCGGTGCCGGTCGGCGGCCCCGCCCGGGGCCGCGGCGCTTGTACGGTGGCTGCCGGACCCCACCGTCGCCCCTGCCGGTCGGTGGCTGTCGTCCACCCCCGCGAAGCCACCGCCACACAGATCGGGGCACCCCTTGCTCACCGTCTCCCGGCCGGTCACGAACTGGGCCGGCACCATCACCTTCGCCACCACGCGGGTGCACCGCCCGGCCTCGGTCGACGAGCTGCGCCGCATCGTCGCCGGCGCGCGCCGGGTGCGGGCACTGGGCACCGCGCACTCGTTCTCACCCGTCGCCGACACCACCGGTGAGCTGGTGCTGCTCGACGCGCTGCCGCCGGTGGTCGACATCGACACCGACGCCCGCACCGCCACCGTCGCCGCCGGCATGAGCTACGCGCAGGTGGCACCCGAGCTGCACCGGGCCGGCTGGGCGCTGGGCAGCATGGCGTCGCTGCCGCACATCTCCGTCGCCGGCTCCGTCGCCACCGGCACGCACGGCTCCGGGGACAGCCAGCGCAGCCTCGCCGCCGCCGTCGTCGGGCTGGAGGTCGTCGGCCCGGAGGGTGACCTGCTGCAGGTCCGCCGCGGTGTGGACGACGACTTCGCCGGCTGGGTCGTGGCCCTCGGCGCCCTGGGCGTGGTGACCCGGCTGACGCTGGCCGTCGAGCCCACGTACGAGGTGTCCCAGCGGGTGCGGCTGGGGGTGCCGATGACCGAGGTCGCCGCCCGGCCCGGCGAGCTGCTCGCCGCCGCGTACAGCGTCAGCCTGTTCACCGACTGGCAGCGGGAGACCGGGCACGCCTACCTGAAGAGCCGCGACGGCGTGCCGGACGGCGCCTTCACCCTCGGGCACGAGGCCGACGAGCACGTGCACCCGCTGCCCGGCATGCCCGCCACCTTCGTCACCCAGCAGCTCGGCGTCCCCGGTCCCTGGCACGAGCGGCTGCCGCACTTCCGCGCGGAGTTCATGCCCAGCGCCGGCAACGAGATCCAGTCCGAGTTCTTCCTCGCCCGCGACCAGGCGCCGGCCGGGTTCGCCGCGCTGATGGGCCTGGGCGAGCGGATCGCGCCGCTGGTGCACGCCTGCGAGGTGCGCAGCATCGCCGCCGACGACCTGTGGCTCAGCCCCGCGTACCAGCGGGACTCCGTCGCCTTCCACTTCACCTGGCTGGACGACGAGCCGGCGCTGCGGCCGGTGCTCGCCGAGGTCGAGCAGGCGCTGATGCCGCTGGGGGCACGCCCGCACTGGGCCAAGCTGACCACGGTGCCCGGCGCCGAGGTCGCCGCCCGCTACGAGCGCGCCGCCGACTTCACCCGGCTGCGCGCCACCCACGACCCGGACGGCGTGTTCGCCAACGACTTCGTGGACGGCTTCTTCCCGCGCGGCTGAGCGCCGTCCCGCCGGTCAGCCCGTGGCGAGACGGCGCAGGCACCCCGGCAGCTCGCCGGGGTGCAGCACCGCCAGCCGCTGGGTGGCCCGGGTCAGCGCCACGTACAGGTCGCTGTGCCCGCGCAGCCCCTCGTCCAGCACCGCCTGCGGGTCGACCAGCAGCACCGAGTCGAACTCCAGGCCCTTGGCCTGACCGGGCAGCAGCACCACCGGCCCCGCCGACGAGTCGGCCTCCGGGCCCCAGGTGACGCCGGGCAGCGCCTCGGCCAGGCAGGCGACCGCGTCGGCCTGCCGGCTGCGCGGCACCAGCACCGCCACCGTGCCGCCCTGCCCGACCAGGTCGCGGGTGACCTGCACGGCGCGGGTGAGCAGCTCCGCATCGGCGACCCGCTCGGCGACCGGCGGCTGCCCGCTGCTGCGCACCGACCGGGGCGCCACCGCGTCCGAGCCGCCGGCGGCCAGCACGTCCGCGGCCACCGCCATGATCTCCGACGGCGTCCGGTAGTTGACGGTCAGCTGGGCCAGCCGCCACTGGGTGCGCGCGTGCGGGGTGAGCGCGTCGGCCCAGCTGGTCGCGCCGGCCAGGCTGCCGGTCTGCGCCAGGTCGCCGACCACGGTCATCGACAGCGTGGGGCACTTGCGCGCCAGCACCCGCCACACCATCGCCGACAGCTCCTGCGCCTCGTCCACCACCACGTGCCCGAAGGTCCAGGTCCGGTCCGCGGCGGCCCGCTCCGCGGTGGTGCGGTAGTCGGCCTCTTCCGCGCGCGCCGCCAGCCCTTCGGCGTCGAGCAGGTCGCCGGCGGCGAGCTCCTCGCTCTCCTCGTCGTCGTCGGCGTCGGTGGAGCGCGAGCCGTACAGCAGGTCCAGGGTCTGCTGCGCCTCGTCCCGGGCCCGGCTGCGGCGGCGCTGCTCCGCGGCCCGCTCGGCCGAGTCGTCGTGACCGAGCAGCTCGTCGGCCTCCTCCAGCAGCGGCACGTCCGCCGGGGTCCAGGGCGAGCCGGCCGGCCGGTGCAGCAGTGCCCGGGTGGCGTCGTCCCAGTCGCGGGTGGCGGCCCGGAGGCGCTCGGGGGAGGCGTACAGCTCCTCCAGCAGCTGCTCCGGGGTCAGCGCCGGCCACAGCTCGTCGACCAGGGCGCGCACCGCCGGCTCCCCGGCGACCTCCGCGCGCAGCGCTCGCCGGTCGCCGTCGTCGAGCAGGTCCGCGCCGCCGCGCACGTCGGAGCCGATCCGGTCCGCGTAGCGGTCCACCACCAGCTCGACCAGGCCACGGGCGAAGGCGACCCGGGCCACGTTGTGCTCCCGGGAGGCGCGCCGGGCGGCGGTGCGCACCCGGGACACGTCGGCGCCGCGCAGCGTCACCGGCACCCCGTCGACCACCAGCTCGCGCACGCCGCGCGGCACGGACTGCCGGGCCCGCACCGCCGCGGCGACCACCTGCACCATCTCCAGCCGGCCCTTCACCTCGGCCACCTCGGCGGGCTCGTCGGCACGGGCGTCCAGCCCGGGCCGCAGCTGGCCCAGGCCGGCCAGCAGCACGCCGGTCTCACCCAGGGCGGGCAGGACGTCGGCGATGTAGCGCAGGAACGTCGGGGTCGGCCCGACCACGAGCAGGCCGCTGCGGGCCAGCCGGTCGCGGTGGGTGTACAGCAGGTACGCGGCACGGTGCAGCGCCACCGCGGTCTTGCCGGTGCCCGGCCCGCCCTGGACGACGAGCACACCGCGGGCGTCGCTGCGGATGATCTCGTCCTGCTCGGCCTGGATGGTGCGCACGATGTCGGTCATCCGGCCGGTGCGGTCGGCGCGCAGCGCGCGGAGCAGTGCGGCCTCACCGGTCAGCGTGCGGTCGCCGTCGGCCTCGCCGTCGGGCAGGTCCAGCACCTCGTCGTCGATGCCGGTGACCCGGCGACCCAGCGTGCGGATGTGCCGCCGGCGGGCCACGCCGTCCGGGCGGAACGGGGTGGCGGTGTAGAACGGCCGCGCCGCGGGGGCCCGCCAGTCGACCAGCGCCGGGTCGCCGGAGGGGTCGTCGGCGGCCAGGCCGGTGCGCCCGACGTACAGCGGCTGGACGACCTCGGTGCGGTCCAGCCGGCCGATGACCAGACCTGGTTCCGCGGCGTCCAGGGCGGTGATCCGCTCGGAGTGGAAGCGGACGTTCGCCTCCTTCTCGCCCAGCGCCTGCGGGTTGTCCACCAGTGGCGCGGAGATGGCCTGCCGCAGCCGGGTGACGGCCCGCTCCCGGGCGTCGTCCAGGCGCCGGTACAGCTCGGTGACGTGGTCCTGCTCGGTGACGGTGTCCGGGTCGGGCACGGTCTCGCGCACGGTCGACAACTGCTGCTGCTCCTCGGTGTCGGCGGCGGGCGGCCCGGCGGCTGGGGCGTCCGTGGGAGCAAGTGTCCCCGGCGCGTGGATCTTCCCGGTGGGCCGCGCCGGGCAGGTCCTGTCGGTGGCCCGTGCGAGCCTCCCGGCAACGAGGAGGTGACCGACATCGAGGACGACGGGACGGACGCGCTGGCCGCCCTGCTGGGCGAGCCGGCCGAGCGGGTGCTGCGGGTGCTGGGCGGCGGCTGGGAGCGGGCCGAGGTGGCGACGCGGTACCCGCCCGGCGCCGAGTGGTTCGCCGCGGGCGTCCCGGCGCAGGTGCTGGTCGGGGTGGCGGGCCGCACGCTGGCGGTGGCGCGCCCGGTGCCGCGGCGCGATCCCTCCGGCGGGCTGCGCACCGACGCCGCGGACGTCGCGGAGCTGGCCGTGGAGGACATGCAGCTGGCCCCCGACGTGGTCACCGCCGCCGTCGACCTGTCGGTGCGCCGGCGGCGGGCGTCGTTCCGGTGGTGCCTGCTGTGCCGGCAGCTCACCGCGCCCGAGTCAGCGCACGACCGGCGCAGCTGCCGGGCCTGCGCCGTCCGCTTCCGGGGCGCCGGCCGGTGAGCGGGTCAGGCGGGCACGTCGGTCTTCTGCTTGTTGGCCCACAGGAGGAACGCCGCGCCCTGCTGCAGGTCGTCGAACTGCTCGGACACCAGCGACTGCAGCAGGTCGTTGCCCCAGACCACGAGCCGGCCGATCGTGTAGGCCACCTTGTCCGCCTCGGGCAGCTCCAGGTCGAAGACGCCGGCGGCGATCTCCCGCTTGCCGCCGCTGGCCGCGGAGTACTTGAGCACCGGCAGGAAGCGGTCGGGCTCCACCACGCACAGCACCTTGGTGAGCAGCGCCTCCTTGAAGCCGGTGAACCCGAGCCCCTTGCGGCCGTTGACCAGCTCGGTGATCCGGTCCTCCAGGCGCAGGCTCTCCGGCCCGTGCAGCAGGTAACCGATGGTGGTGCGCAGCTGGTGGGCGGCGCGGTCCGGGCCGAGGGCCGCCCAGGAGCGGTTGAAGCCGGTCATGTTGCCGGCCCCGGCGACGGTGGCCGAGTTGGCGAAGTGGTGCAGCGCCTCCGGGGAGGCGGTGGAGAGCTGTTCCCGGGAGAACAGCGCCTGGTAGCGGGAGCGGTAGCCCTCGATGTCCGGGTCGGGCTCCGGGCGCACGAACTCCGTGGTCAGCCGGGCCAGCCGCTCCAGCACCTCCGGGCGCACCTGCTCGGCCGTGGGCAGCGACTCGCGCAGCGTGTCCACGGTACGCAGCGCCGGGCGGGCGGACGACCGGCGCACCTCGCCGCGCAGCCACTCGTGGCCGCAGGACTCGCAGGCGATGAGCCGTTGCCCGTCCGGGCGGGCCACGCCCCGGATGTCCTCGGAGTCGCAGGTGGGGCAGGTGATCAGTGCCATGGTTCTCCCCGTGTCGGTCCGGTGCGCGACCGCCTGCAGCCGTGCGCCGCCTCCAGGGGCGGCCGGCAGCGCGGGCGTCACCCCCAACAGTGCCCTACGCCGGTGCGGACGGCCGCACCGAGCACCCCCGTCGGCCCCCGACGCGGCTCCCTCGGGGTGCCGGCAGGGGCACTCGGGGCGGTGCGCCCGCACGTCGACACCTGGTGAGACGCCGACGGCCGGCGCCCCCGCGGAGGGGACGCCGGCCGTCGGGTGCGAGCGGGTCGATCAGGGGATGAGCAGCCGCACCTGCTGCGGGACCCCGGTGCCGGCGTTGGTCAGCGACCAGGTCCCGTCGTTGCCCGGGACCAGGGTCCAGGCGCGGCACGGGCTCTTGCTCGGGCCGGGCTTGACCAGGCGCAGGGCCCCGGTGCCCGGCTCGTCACCGCACTGGCCGGCGGCCAGCTGCAGGCCGGTCCGGGTGTTGGTCACCGCGTACTGCGCACCACCGGTGCTGGTGACGGTCCACTCCTGGCAGCTGTCCCTCGTCCGGGTCTGGAACACCGGGCTGGTGCTGTTCGGCTTGCTCGCCGAGCAGGTCGACTGGCCCAGCGTCTGCGTCCGGTCGGTGGCGCTGCCCAGCAGGACCGGGCCCACCGGCTGGAACCGGAACTGCTGGCTCGCCGCCGCCGTCGGCGTGCCGACCCGGAGGTCGGTGCCGGCCGCCGTCCACACGAGGTTGCGGCCGGCGATGGAGGCGACGGTGGTGTAGCCGTCCGGGGCCGGGGTGAAGGTCCACCGCTGGCAGATGTTGTAGAAGAAGTTGCCCAGCCAGTCGAACTGCCGGACGTCGCCGTCGGTCTGCGCCTCGGCGCAGCCGGGCAGGTCGGCGGACATGTTCGCGTTCCGGTTCTGGAAGCGCGAGCCCGTCTCGCTGCCGTCGGTGACCTGCCGGGCGTCCCGGGCGTCGATCTGCCACTGCTGGCAGGTGCTCGACGAGGGCGCCGTCAGGACGACGTTCGCCGTCGCGTAGCCGCAGTTCTCGGTGCCGACGACACCGGCGCCCTCGCGCGGTACAACCTGCACGTAGGCCGAGCCGTGACCGGCCCAGCGGCTCGGGTTGGCCGGGTCGCCGACCGTGGGCCAGCCACCGGTCCAGGTGATCGCCCGGATGTTGGCCCGCGGCGTGGGGTCGCTGAGCAGGTCGTAGTAGTGGTTGACCAGGAAGTCGGTGCCACCGTCGGAGAACGTGTCGGGGTGCCCGGTGCCCTGGAACTCGTTGTAGCCGCGCAGCACCTCGGTGCCGCCGCCCTGCAGCATCGGTACGCCGGCCTTGTCGACGTACGGGCCGGTGATCGAGGTGGAACGGCCGACCATCACGCGGTAGTCGCTCTCGGCGCCGCGGCAGCAGTAGTCGAAAGCGACGAATAGGTAGTAGTGGTCGCCGTTGCGGATGATCGACGGGCCCTCGATGGGGTTGAACTGGATCGGCCGGGTGGCGATCGTCTGCGGCGTCGCACCGGCGGCGAGCTTCCCGGTGGCCGGGTCCAGGGCCACGATCTGGATGCCGCCGAAGAACGAGCCGAAGGTCAGGTACGCCTTGCCCTGCGCGTCCTGGGTGTAGTTGGCGTCGATCGCGTTGTAGGCGAGGCTGCCGGGCTCGGACTCGATGACGACGCCCTGGTCGGTCCAGCCGTAGTCGGGGCTGTCCGGGTCGAGGGTCTTGCTGGTGGCCAGCGCGGTGACCGAGTTCGTGGTGCCGAAGCGGGACACGGAGTAGTAGAGGCGCCACTCGGTGCCGGTCCAGGACAGGTCCGGCGCCCAGGCGTCCTTCGGGGCGTCGGCCTGCGTCGCGCCGATGGCGGCCAGCACCCGGTCGGGCACCTGGGTGAACACCGGGGGCAGCGCCTCCCAGCTCAGCAGGTCCTTGGACCGCTTCATCGGCAGGTAGTCGCGGCCGGTGGCGGCGTCGCCGGTGATCGCCAGGTAGTACCAGTCGCCCTCCTTGACCACGGTCGGGTCGTGGGCGACCGGGTCCGCGGGGCGGTCGGCCCCGGCGACGAGCGGCGGGTTCGTGATGGCGGGCGACGGCGCAGCCGTGGCCGGTGCCGTCAGCGCCGCCGCGCCGACCAGCGCGGCGGCGAGCAGCGCGGGCACCCAGGCCCGGCGCAGTGTTCGGGAACGGATCACGGAGGAGCCTCTCCTGCTTCGGCGTCCACCCCGTCGGGGACGCGGTGCGCCGCACGGCCGGGAACCGTGGGCGTGACCACGTTCACACAGGATCTACAACGTTGCAACCAGCGTGGTGCACAGGATCGGCCGGCGCCGGTGCCGCGCCGCTGGTGAGCGGGCGCGGCACCGGGCTCAGTCACCCTTGACGTTGACCACCTGGCGCAGCGTGTGCCGCACCTCGACCAGGTCGGCGGCGTCGGCCATCACCTGGTCGATCGGCTTGTAGGCGTCCGGGTGCTCGTCGAGGAACGCGTCGGAGTGACCCCAGGCGATGCCGGTCATCCGCTGGTCCAGGTCCGAGCGGCTGAACAGCTTGCGGGCAGCGGTGCGCGAGTGGTTCCGGCCCGCGCCGTGCGGGCTGGAGTGCAGCGCGACCGGGTTGCCCTTGCCGACGACGACGTAGGACGCCGCCCCCATGGAGCCCGGGATCAGGCCGGCCTGCCCCTCCCGCGCGGAGATCGCGCCCTTGCGGGACACCCACACCTCACGCCCGAAGTGCCTCTCGCGCTCAGTGTAGTTGTGGTGGCTGTTGATCGTCTCCACCCGCTCCACCTCGCTGCCCAGGAACCGCCCGGTCTGGTCGACGACGCGGTCCATCATCTCCTCGCGGTTGAGGTAGGCGAACCGCTGAGCCCAGGTCAGCGCCTCGATGTAGGCGTCGAACTCCGGCTCGCCCTCCACCAGGTAGGCGAGGTCCCGGTCGGGCAGCTGCACGAACCGGCGCTCGCACTGCTCGCGGGCCACCCGGATGTGCTTCTGGGCCAGCTTGTTGCCCACGCCCCGGGAGCCGGAGTGCAGGAACAGCCACACCCGGTCGGCCTCGTCCAGGGAGACCTCGATGAAGTGGTTGCCCGAGCCGAGCGAGCCCAGCTGCAGCGGCCAGTGCGGGGTGGCCTCGTCGGCCTGCCGGGCGCCCGGGCGCTCCCGCAGCTCGGCCACCCGAGGCTCGGCCGTCGCCCGCACCTTCGTGTTCCGGCCGCCGGCCGAGAGCGGGATCGACCGCGAGATCTGCCCGTGCAGCACGCTCAGGTCGCGGCCGGCCAGGTCGCCGGCGACGAACTGGGTGCGCACCGCCATCATCCCGCAGCCGATGTCCACACCGACCGCCGCCGGGATGATCGCGCCGTCGGTCGGGATGACCGAGCCGACGGTCGCCCCCAGGCCGAGGTGGGCGTCCGGCATCAGTGCCAGGTGCGGGTGGATGAACGGCATGCGTGCGGTGCGCAGCGCCTGCTCGCGGGTGGTGTCCTCCAGGATCGACGCCCAGTTGAGCAGCCGTCCGTTGATCTTCTCCATGGTCCTTCGCTCTCCGGGGGGTGCCGCACGGTGCCGTGCGGCCGGTGCAGTGAACGCGGGCCACGGGCTGACCGCACCTGCTTTACCGCCCTGGCGGGAAGCCGGAAACCGGAGGCGCAGCGGGCGTCGTCGGCCTACGTTCGCCCGCGTGGACGACGCCGAGTTCCTCGATCCCCGCCTGGTGGCGGTGTACGACGCGCAGAACCGGTGGAGCCGCGACGACGACTTCTTCTCCTGCGTGGTCGGCCCGCCCGGCGCGCGGGTGCTCGACCTCGGCTGTGGCACCGGCCGGCTCACCCTGGGCCTCGCCGCCGCCGGGCACACCGTCACCGGGGTCGACCCGGCACCGGCCTCACTGGCTGCCGCCCGGGCGAAGCCGGGGGCGGAGGCGGTCACCTGGGTGGACGGCACCTCGGCGCTGCTGCCCACGGACGCGTTCGACGTCGTCGTCATGACCAGCCACGTCGCGCAGTTCCTCCTCGACGACGACGCGTGGGCCGCGGTGCTCGCCGACCTCGCCCGGGCGCTGGTGCCCGGGGGCCGGCTGACCTTCGACAGCCGGGACCCCGCCGCCCGCGCGTGGGAACGCTGGCCGACCGAGCGCAGCGAGCTCGTGCCGCTGCCCGACGGCACCGCCGTGCACACCTGGACGGTGGTGACCGGTGTGGACGGCGGCGCCGACGGTGCCGTGGTCGGCTTCGACAACGGCTACCGCTTCACCGACGGCACCGAGCTGGTCAGCTCGGGACGGCTGCGCTTCCGCACCGAGCAGGAACTCCGGACGTCGCTGGCGGCGGCCGGGTTCGCGGTCGAGGAGCTGTACGGCGGGTGGGCCCGCGAGCCGGTCGGCGCGGGCGACGGCGAGCTGCTGGTCGTGGTCCGGCGGGGGTGAGTGCCGGTCAGGCGGCGCCGGCGCGCACCCCGGCGTCGGCGTGCCGGGTGGCCGGGGCCGTGGCGCTGCGCCGGCCGGGCAGCAGCGACTGCAGTGCGAAGGCGCCGGGGCCGACGGCCGCGAGCAGCAGGAAGGCCCAGCAGAACAGCGCCGCGGTCTCGCCGCCGTTCTCCACCGGGGTGAGGCCGGCGGGCTGGTGGCTGACGAAGTAGGCGTAGGCCATCGAGCCGGAGCAGATCAGCGCGGCCACCCGGGAGCCCAGCCCGAGCATCACCAGGGTGCCGCCGACGACCTGGATGGCCGCGGCCCACCAGCCCGGCCACGCGCCGAACTGGGCGACCACGCCGGACGCCGGCTCGGACGGGAAACCCCACAGCGTCGAGGCGCCGTGGATGAGGAAGAGGAAGCCCACCACGATCCGGGTGGCGCCGATCGCGGCGTGCTGGAGTCGGTTGGTCTGCGTCATGCTCTCAGGCTGCCTGACCGCGGCCCGCTCGACCCTGTGCACTTCCTGTGAGGTGAGGCTCACCTCAGTTGATGAGCTCAGCTGCCGGCGAAGCGCTGCTCCAGCTGCTGCACCTCGGGCAGGCCGATCAGGTCGGTGAACTCCTGGAACGTCGGTACCCCGGCCAGCGACGGCACCCCCGTCTGCCGCAGCGCCTCCAGCGATGCGCGGATCCCGGCGGTCGCCGCCAGCAGCGTGCCGATCGGGTAGAGCACCAGGGAGAAGCCCAGCTCGGCGATCCGCTCCAGCGGGATCGGGGGCGTGCGCCCGCCCTCGGCCCAGTTGAACACCAGTGGCGCCACGCCGCGCAGCTCGGCCGCCACCTGCTCGACCGCCGCCTCGCTGGTGGGTGCCTCGACGAACAGCACGTCGGCGCCCGCCGCGGCGTAGGCGCGGGCCCGGGCGATGGCCTCGTCCAGGCCGTGCACCGCCGCGGCGTCGGTGCGGGCGATCAGGAGCAGGTCCGGGTCCCGGCGGGCGGCCACCGCGGCCCGCAGCTTGCCCACCATCTCCTCGGCGGGGATGACCACCTTGCCGCTCATGTGCCCGCACTTCTTCGGCATCACCTGGTCCTCCAGGTGGATGCCGGCCACCCCGGCCTGCTCGTACAGCTGCACCGTGCGCAGCACGTTGAGCGCGTTGCCGTAGCCGGTGTCGGCGTCGGCGATCACCGGGACGTCGACCGCAGAGACGATCCGCCGGGCGTTGTCCACCATCTCGCTGCCGCCGAGCAGGCCGACGTCCGGGCGGCCGATCAGCGATGCCGTCGTGCCGAAGCCGGTCATGTAGACCACGTCGAACCCGGCCTGCTCCACCAGCCGGGCGGACAGGGCGTCGTAGGCGCCTGGCGCCATCAGCGGCCGCGGCCGGGTCAGCAGCTCGCGCAGCCGCGCGCGCGGCGGGTGGGTCGTGCCCAGCAGGTCGCCCATCGGGACACCCCTCGTCGTTGTGTGCAGCTGACGGCAAGCTACGCACCCCGGGTTGTCCCTCTCGGCACCGGCCCCTTAGGTTGCACACAATCGCCCAGGGGAGGGCCTGTCCATGTCCGAGCCGGTGACGTCGGCCGAGCGTGCCGTCGGCACGCTGCGCGAGGTGATCCTGAGCGGAGAGCTGCCCGCCGGCGCCCGCCTGGGCGAGGCCGAGCTGGCCGAGCGCCTCGGGGTCAGCCGTACCCCGGTGCGCGAGGCGCTCAGCCGGCTCGCCGCCGAGGGCCTGGTGGACATCGTGGCCAACCGCGGCGCCCGGGTCGCGACCTGGACGGTGGAGGAGCTGGAGGGCGTCTTCGAGCTGCGGCTGCTCCTGGAGCCCCAGCTGACCTCGCTGGCCGTGCCGCGGGCGACCCCCGAGGACGCCGACGCCCTGGAGGTGCTGGCGCACCAGATGTTCGAGGTCGGGTGCCCCGGCCCGCACCAGGACCTGGACTCCCTGGTGCCGCTGAACCGCACCTTCCACGAGCGGCTGGTCACCATCGCCGACCACGCGGCGCTCGCCGGCGCCCTGGCCAGTGCCATCCACCCGCCGATCGTGGCCCGGAACTTCCACGCCTACGACGGCCCGGCGCTGCGCCGCAGCCTCGGCCACCACCTCGAGATCGTGACCGCGCTGCGCGCCGGGGACGCCGAGTGGGCCCGGTCGGTGATGGCCGCGCACATCTGCAACGCGCGCGCGGTCATGCTGCAGGCCGCCCGGGACGAGTCCACCGCCGACCCCACCCCCGCCGACCCGACCGGTCGGCCCTCCTGACGCCCCGGTGGCCGCCGACCCCCAGCGGCCACCGGGTGCCCCTCCCGGGTGGTGCTATCCCCCCGGACACCCCGCGCGGTGGGCGGCTGCCCGCCGGCGCGGGAGGATGAGCCGTGGCCGAGCAGCTCCCCGACGACGCGCCGGCGCGGGCGCAGGTGGCCGCGGCGGCGACGGTCCAGCGGCTGCCCGCAGTCCTCGTGGCCGGCGTGCTGGGCTTCCTGGGCCGATGGGCGCTGCGGCTGGGGCTGCCGTTCCTCGGCGTCGCGGCGATGCTGCGCGCGCTGCCCTACGAGGCGGTCGTCGCCGGCATCCCGTTCAGCGTGCAGGGCTCGCTGCTCACCCGGCCCGGGCTCAGCGCGGACACCACGGTGGGCAACTGGGAGTTCCCGGAGCTGACCGGCCTGCCGATCGGCGTGCACGTCACCCCGGAGAACGTCGACCTGCTCGAGCTGTCCCGGGCCGCCGGCGCCGACCGCGCCGGCTTCGTGGCCGAGCTGCGGGACGGCTTCGCCGCGGAGGTGCCCCGGATCGTGCTGTGGCTGGCCGCGGAGACCCTGCTCGGCATCGCGCTCGGGCTCGTGGTGGCCGCAGCGGTCAACATGTCGATCGGGTACCTGCGTGGCCGGGAGCGGCGCCCCGACGAGCTGCGGCACCGGCTGCGGCAACTGGGGGCGGCCGCGCTGGTCACCCTGGCGCTGGTGTCCTTCGGCGTGCTCACCTACAACCCGGACTGGGTGCGGCAGTCACGCCTGACCGGGACCCTCGCTGCCGCCCAGCTGTTCCCCGAGCAGCTGTCGGCCTACTACGAGCGCTCCAAGGCGGCCGACGTGGTGGGCTCGGTGCTCGGCATCCAGGCCACCCTGCAGGACCAGATCCAGGCCGAGCAGCTGCCCGACACGGCCTTCCGGATCATGTTCGTCTCCGACCTGCACCTGGCCGCGGTCTACCCGCTGATCGGCCGCTACGCCGAGACCTATGACGTCTCGCTGATCATCAACACCGGAGACGAGTCGGCCTTCGGCACCACCGCGGAGCTGACCCCGGCCTACCGGGAGGCCATGGCCGCGGTCACCTCCCGGACACCGATGCTCTGGCTGGCGGGCAACCACGACTCACCGGCCACCCAGGACGCGATGACCGGCATCCCCGGCGTGACGGTGCTGGGGGAGAAGGAGCGCACCGCCGACGGCTACCGCGTCGCCGCCGGCGTGGTCGACGCCTTCGGGCTCACGGTGGCCGGCCTGCCCGACCCGCGGGTGTACGGCGGCCCGGGCGCCTACGGCGCGGACGACCGGGACGTCACCGACCCGCTGCAGCAGGAGGCGGTGCGGCAGGCCGTCGCCGGGCTCACCGGGGACGCCGACCCGGCTGCCGCCGTCGCCACCGCGGCCGACGGGACGACAGCCGACGGGACCACGGCTGCCGGGGGCGCCCCGGAGCAGCCGGTGTTCGACGTGTTCGCCACGCACGAGCCGGTGGCCGCCGAGGCCCTGCGCGAGGAGCTGCCCGGGATGATCCGGCAGACGGTCGCCGGGCACGTGCACGCCCAGAACGAGCCCGACGAGCTGCAGTCCGACCGGGAGATCGACCTGGTGGAGGGCTCGACGGGCGCCGGCGGGCTGGACGCCATCGCCCGCGGGGAGGCCCGCCCGCCGATCGAGTTCAGCATCCAGACGGTGGGCTCCGGGTGCGAGTTCACCGGCATCCAGCGCTTCCGGATCGACTCCACTCAGCTCGTCGCCACCACCGCCGACGACGTCAGCGCCTACGGCAACGACGTCACCGCCACCACGACCTACTTCACCCCGCAGGACGTCGCCCCCGGCCGGCGGTGCAGCACCTCCCTGGGCATCGGCCTGGAGCGGCCGCTGCCGGTCACGGGCCGCTGACCGGCTGGCGCAGGATGGTGCGCAGCCGGGCCGGCTCCACCCGGCGCGCGTCGCTCAGGTAGACCTCGTGGTGCCGGCCGGTGAGCGTGAGCCCGTGCGCAGGCACGAACTCCTCGTGGATCCGCCGCAGCAGCTCCGCCTCCGCGTCGAAGGGGCCCACGTGCAGCGCCTGCACGCAGCGTCCCTCCGACAGCGTCAGCAGCCGGACGTCGTCCAGCCGCGCACCGCGGCCCTCCGCCCGGCGGCGGGCGACCGCCGCCTCCACCAGCCCGGCGGTGACCCAGGCCGGCTGGGCGATCAGCAGCGTCCAGTGCCACCGGGTCTTGTCCCGGGCCGTGGTGAAGGCGGCCATGTCGTCGGCCCACCACAGCGCCTCCAGCGGCATGACCACGTGGTCGCGGCCCAGCCCGGCCCGGGCGGCGGCCTTCACCGCGTACGCCACCGGGTACAGCGTGGCCACCGCGGCGGCGTAGCCGGCGGTGTTCGGGTCGCCGTGGCCGTCGACGGCCAGGTAGCTCAGGTCCGGCACGTCGACCAGCTGCGGCCGGTCCCGGGCCGCGCGGTAGCAGGCCAGCTCGCGCTTGAGGTCGACCTTCGGCTGCACCCGCCCACCCGTCGCCATGGCCCGGGAGCCTGCCGGGTCGCCGGGGCGGACGGAAGCCCCCCGGCACGCAGCAGGGCCCGCCGTCCGGGGACGGCGGGCCCTGCTGCGGTGGGAGTCGGTCAGGACGCCGACAGCGTCCCGTCCGGGGCGGAGGTGAGCCGGCCGGCGGCCAGGCCCTGGGCCAGCACCTCGTCCAGGTGCGCGACGAGCACCGGGGTGCGCCGGTTGTAGCCGAGCACCTGCAGCGTGCCCAGGAACAGCGCGTCCCTGGTCATCCCGTCGCTCGCCCGGCACAGCGCGGCCATGGCGTTGACGATCTCCTGCGGCGGCACGTGCTCCAGCGGGCGGTCGGCGCTGGCGTTCTGCCGGCGGAACCCGATCCAGGACGACGGCTCCAGGCCCTTGGGCCAGATGAAGTCACCGTGCACGGTCACCGTCGGCAGCAGCAGGGACAGGATCTGCTGGCGGCGGGTCTCGCTGAGCCGGCTGAGCCCGAACGCGTGCGCGGTCAGCTTCGCCAGCCGCTCCTGGTGGATGGGGCCCTCGGCCTTGATCCCGGCGGTGAGCACCCGCCGGACGGTGCGCGCGGCCGTCGGGTCGTTGAGCCGGTCGAGCAGGGCCCGGTCGCCGACGGCGTCCGGGGTCCACGGCACGAACGGCTTCTCACCGACCAGCGCACCGGGCAGCCGCACGCTGCGGGCGGCAGCGCGCGGGGCCGGCCGCGCGGCCGGGGTCCGGGCCGCGCGCTCGGTGCGGGCGGCCGGCGCCTGCTCCCCGGCCGGGGCCTCGGGGGCCGCGACGGGCTCCACGGTCGCCACGGCCTCCACGGCGACCACGGGAGCGGCCTCGTCGACGACGTCGGTGGGCTCCTCGGTCTCGTCCTCGTCGGCCAGCGGCCACTCGTCCTCGACGGCGTCCTCGGCCGCGGCCTCCTGCACCGCGGCCGCGACGTCGTCGTCGCTGGGCACCGGCGGCACGAGCGTCAGCGGGGGGACGGCGAACGGCGTCGCGGCGACCGGCATCGCGCTCAGCGGGGTGCCGGCCAGCGGTGCGGCCGCGGCGGTGCCGGCGGTCGCGGCGACGGTGGCCACGGCAACAGGGGCTACCGCGTCGACCGGGCCGGTGGCGGCAGCCGGCAGCTCGGCCGGCGGGGCCTTGAGCGGGGACTCGCCCGGGGCCTCCAGCGCGGGACGGGCGGCGGGCAGTGCCCGCAGCGGCCGCACCGGGGCGAGCTCGGGTGCGGCCGCGGCCCGGTGCGGGGCGAGCGCCCGCTGGTCGTCGGCCTCGGCGGCGTGCACCGCGGAGGTGACGGCGGCGACCAGGCCGCAGTCGAAGGCGTGCGCGGCGGTCGCGGCGGGCAGCGCGCCGGACAGCAGGGCGTCGTGCACGTCCTGCATCCCGGCGTCCCGCAGCGGTGCCAGCGTGGTGAGCAGCTCGACGCGGCGGCGCAGCGAGGTGCGCGCCCGGTCGTCGACCAGCCGCTCCGGCCGGGTCATGATCCAGCGGACGACGATGCCGTCGTCGGTGCACCAGGCGGTCATCCGCTCAGGCGTGCTGCCGGTGACCTGGGTGAGGGCGGCGAGGGCGTCGCGCAGCCGGGCGACGGCCGCGCCGGCCGGCCGGTCGAGCACCGGGCCGTCGTCGAGGAACCAGCGCAGCGCGGCGGAGAAGCTGCTGGAGCCCTCCAGTGCGCGGCCCATCCGGCGCAGCCAGCCGAGCTGGCCGTCGACGAGCTGGCGGCCGGACGGGGTGAGCGGGTTCCAGCCGGCCGGCAGGGAGACCCCGGGCACCGCGGCGACCCGCGCCGCGACGGCCCGTGCCTCGCCCTGGAACTGGAGCAGCCGGCCGGTCAGCGCCGGCAGGTCGCGCAGCGGGACCCGGGTGCCGGGCTGCAGGGCGGGCAGCAGCTGGGTGCGCACCGTGGTCAGCCGCCGGCGCCGGCGGAGCCAGCTGACGCCGGGCGCGGGCTGTGACATCGCGTGCAGGTCGGCCAGCGGCAGGTCGAGGACGGCCGGGGTGGCGTCGGCGAGGGCGATGCGGCTGGCGGTGGCCAGCGCGGCCAGTTCCACGGCGACCGCGCCGCACTGGTCGGCCCAGGCCGCGGTGCGGGTGCGGTCCAGCACGTCCAGGCCGATGCGGGGGCCACTGAGCAGGGCGGCCAGCGCGCCGAGGTCGCCGGTGGTGCGGGCCTTGCGGACGATGCCGGTGATGCCGCGGTGCGGGGTCAGCCCGCTGATCGCGTCGTCCACGGCCACGGCGGCGTCCCAGGCGGCGACGACGTCGATGGTGGGGTCGAGCAGGAACGACCACGGGCCCCGCTCGCTGGGGCGGGCCAGCTCGGCGATCGCCGGGACCAGGGCGAGGGCGCGGCGCACCCGCTCGAACGACTCCGGCGTGGTGGACGTCAGGAACTCCTCGGGCAGCCGCAGCGCCAGCGACGTGCCGGGCCGGGCGGCCGGCGGCGTGGCGTCGGTGTCGCGGGGCGCGGTGTCCCGGGGCGCGGTGTCCCGGGGCGCGGTGTCCCGGGGTGCGGTGTCCCGCCGAACGCTGGCGACGCGCAGCGGCTGGACCGGGCCGGCCGACGTGGTGCTGTCGTCAGCCCGGCCGGCAGCCGGGCGGCGCGGGTCGCCCGCCCGCGTGCCGGGGTGGTCCACGGCCCGCAGCGCGGACCCGTGCACCGTCCTGGCGGGCACGGAGACCGTCTCGGTGGAGCTCAGCTGCACATGTCCTGCATCGCCCATGCGTGCTGTCTACCGGCCCCGGGCGCTGAGGTCCCGGAGCCGACCGCACGCCTGGGGCGGGTGTGACGGGGCGGCACGGATGAGCAGGGTGCGGCCACGCTGCGGTGATCGTGACGGACCCGTGCGTAGCGCAACCGTCTGTCCGGCGGGCACGCGTCGGCGGGGTGGGTCAGGCGGTCAGCAGGCCCGAGGGGCGGGCCTGCAGCCGCCCGCTGTCGACGGCGCCGCGGAGCACCACGTCGAGCTGCGCGACCAGCGCCGGGGTGCGCCGCCGGTGACCGAACACCTCGAGGGTCTGGGTCACCAGCTCCTCCGGTGCCATGCCGAGCCCGGCGCGGCACAGCGCCACCATCGCGTTGACGACCTCCTCCGGCGCCACGTGCTCCAGCGGGCGGTCGACGTCGCCCGGGGTGCGCCGGAAACCCGGCCAGCTCAGCCGGTCCAGCTCGGCTGGCCAGGCGAACTCGCCCTCCCACGCGCCCGGTGGCACCAGCGCGGCCAGCGACTCCCGGCGCGCCTCGCCCACCCGGGCCAGCCCGAAGGCGCCGGCGACCAGCCGGGTCAGCCGGTCGCGGTGCACCGGGCCCTCGGCGGCGATGCCGGCCGCGACCACGGCGGCCACCTTCCGCGCGACCACGGCGTTGTCCAGCCGGTCGAGCATGCTGCGCTCGCCGGCCACCGGGGGCGCCCACGGGACGAACCGTTCCTCCCCGTCGAGCAGCGGCGGGGCGGGCACGGCCGCCGGCACCGGCACCGGCACCGGCACCGGCACCGGCACCGGTACCGGCACCGGGGGGCGCCCGGTGGGCAGCCGGTGGACCGGCTGCTCCAGCGCGGCGACCAGCCGGTCGACCACCGGGCCGTGGTCGGCGAGCCAGTCGGGCAGCCACACGCGCTCGACCAGCGGCCAGCGCAGCAGCCCGGACAGCACCTCGGTCGGCAGCCCGTCGCGGTCACCGACGGTGCGCCGGCGGGCCCAGGCGGGGCCGTCCAGCAGCACCGCCATCACCGGTGTGTCCGGCTCCGCGGGGCGCGCGACGGACAGGTCGACCTTGAAGTCCGACAGCCCGACGTCGGTGCGCACCACCAGGCCCCGGGCCCGCAGCGCGTCGGCGATCTGTTCCCGGTGCCGGTCGGGCACCGCGGCCACCCGGCCGTCCCGGGGCAGGGCGTCGGTCCCGTCCGCGGCGAGGTCCAGGTAGGCCCGCAGGTGGGCCAGCCCCACCGAGGTGGTCTCCTCCGCGCGCAGCTGGGCGGGGTCGAAGCTGCAGAAGACCACCACCTGCCGGCGGGCGCGGGTGACCGCGACGTTGAGCCGGCGCTCGCCGCCGGTGCGGTTGAGCGGCCCGAAGTTCAGCGGCAGCCGGCCGCGGGCGTCGACGCTGAAGGCGGTGGAGAACAGCACGACGTCCCGCTCGTCGCCCTGCACGTTCTCCAGGTTCTTCACGAACAGGCCCTCGCCGTCGGTGCGCTCCAGTGCCTCGACCAGCCGCTCGTCCCCGGCGTCGCGCAGCAGGCCGTCGATCAGCGCCCGCTGCTGCACGTTGAAGGTGACCACCCCGATCGAGGGCAGCGTGTCGGGGGAGGCGGCGAACCGCCGCCGGATCTCGGCCACCACCGCGTCGGCCTCGACCGGGTTGGTGCGCAGCACCCCGGCCGGCCCGGACCGGTGGAAGTGCCCCGGCACACGCACCAGGGAGACGCCGCGGCCGTCGACCGCCGAGGACGCCCGGCCGTGCACCGGGGCCGGGAAGGAGGACAGCCGGCCGTCGTAGTACTGGGCGTTGCTGAAGGCGATCAGCGACTCGTCCTGGCTGCGGTAGTGCCAGCTCAGCCAGCGCTGCGGCACCCGGGCCTGCACGCACTCGGAGAGGATGCTCTCCTCGTCCTCCACCAGCTCCAGCAGCTCGGCCGCACCGCCGTCGCCGGGCAGCTCGTCGGCGCCGGCGGACGGTTCGCCGAACGAGGTGGGCGGCATCTGCCGGCTGTCCCCGACCACGACCGCCGCCCGGGAGCGACCCAGTGCCCCGATGGCGTCGGCGACCCGGATCTGCGAGGCCTCGTCGAACACCACCACGTCGAACAGCCCGGCCCGGGCGGGGAAGAAGCGGGCCACCGAGTCGGGGCTGACCAGCATGCACGGCGTGACCGCGGTGATCAGGTCGCCGTAGGTGGCCATCAGCCCGCGGACACCCAGGCCGCCGCGGGTCCGGGCCAGCTCGCGCTGCAGGGCGCCCACGTGGCCCACGCCGGTGGCGGCGTCGAAGGGGCGCCGGCCGAGCACCTGCGCGGGCACGGCCTGCGCCTGGTGGGCGCGCATCGCCCGGGCGGCGCCGGTGAAGCGCCGGATGCCGCGCTCGTGCGCGGGCCCGTCGAAGCCGGCCAGGCCGGTCGCGGACAGCCGCTCGTCGACCGACGCCTCGGCCAGCCCCCGGTCGAAGCCGCGCACCGCGTCGTCGGCCGGGACCCCACCGTGCAGCAGGACCCGCCGGGCGGCGTCCAGGCCGGCCTCCCGCAGCGGCTCCACGGCGCGCAGCAGCTCCAGCCAGCGCTGCAGAGAGGGTGCACCCGGCTGGTGCAGGGCCCGCTCGGCTCGGCCCGCGGCCCACCGGCCGAGCAGACCGGCGCTGCCGGCCCACTCCTCCAGGCAGCCCGGCGGTGCGCCGCAGACGGCCGCCGTCCGCCGTCCGGCGTCCCGGGCGGCGGTGAGCGCTGCGACCGTGGCCGCGTCGGCGGCGCCCGGGGCGCCGGCGGCCAGGTGCGCGCGCAGTGCCACGGCGAAGCCGGCGCCGCTGCGGTCGTCCACGGCGTGGCCGGCCGCGGCCAGCCACGCGACCTGGTCGCGCAGCAGGTGCGGGTCGACCAGCACGTTCCAGGTGGCCGGCACCCGCAGGCCGGGCACGGCCGCGGCCCGGGCAGCCAGCCGCCGAACGGCGGTCTGGGTCTCCAGCAGGGACGCGGCCAGAACCGGCACCGCCGCCGGGGCCACGTCGGCGCCGGGCAGCAGCGTGGGTGCCAGCCGGTCGCGCACGGCGGTGAGCCGGCGCCGCCGGCCGAACCAGCCGGAGTCGGCCGCGGCCCGGGCCGCGGCCTCGATCTCGGTCAGCGGCAGGTCCAGGGCGGCCGGCCCCGCGACCTCCCGCCACGGCGGGACGGTGCCGGCCAGCGCGGCCGCCTCGGCCACCAGGTCCGCGGTGGCCCGGGCCCAGCGGGCCGACCGGGTCTCGTCGAGCAGGTCCAGCGGGACGGCCGGGCCGTCGCTGAGCAGGGCGAGCACGCCGAGGTCCTCCGGGCCGCGCGCGGCGGCCAGCACGGGTGCCAGCGGGCCGCCGGCGGGCAGCGCGGCCAGCGCGGCGTCGAGGTCCTGCGCCGCGGCAGCGACGGCACCGGCGTCGACGGCAGGGGAGTCCAGCCAGGCCCACGGGTGCTCCGGCCGCGGCCGGGCCAGGTCGGCGACGTCGGGCAGCCGGCCCAGCACGCGGCGCACGTGGGCGGTGGTGTCCGGGGTCGCGCTGCCGACGAAGGCCGCGGGCACCGGCAGGGCCGGGACGTCGCTGCCGGCCGCGAGCACCCCGGTGCGCGCGGAGTACAGCGACAGCCCGGCGCCGTTGGCCTCGTGCAGCCGCTCGGCGTACCGGGCCAGGCTGCGCCGCGCCGAGCGCAGCTGCTCGGCGTCGGCGGCCATGCCCTGCTCGTCGACGGCCACGAGGTGGTCCAGCGCAGCCCGCACCTGCGCGCGCACGGCGCCGGGCTTGCTGCCCTTGTCGTGCAGGTCCAGCGCGAAGGGCCCCATGCCGACGGTCTCCAGCCGGCGGGCCACGACGTCCAGCGCGGCCCGCTTCTCGGCCACGAACAGCACCCGCTTCCCGTCGGCCACCAGCCGGGTGAGCAGGTTGGTGATGGTCTGCGACTTGCCCGTGCCCGGGGGCCCCTCCAGCACGAAGGTGCGCCCGGCGGCGGCCTCGGCCACCGCGCCCAGCTGCGAGGCGTCCGCCGCGACCGGGCACGCCGCGGCCAGCTCGTCCAGGTCGGTGTTCGCCGCCGGGGGCGCGGCCGGGTCCCGGAAGGGGTCGGTGGGGGAGTGCGTGAGGTGGGCGACCAGCGGGTTGCCGGTGAAGTCGGCCCAGTGCTCGTCGAGGTCCTTCCACAGCCGGAACTTGGCGAACTGCAGCACCGCGATCTCGGCGGTCGGCTCGACCCGGTGGGAGAGCCCGGCGGCGGCCAGTGCCAGCCGCATCGCCTGCAGGCCGGCGTCGAGGTCGATGCCCGAGCCGTCCTCGGTGGGCTCGGCCAGCCCGGGCACCTCCAGGCCGTGCACCTGCCGCAGCTTCTCCAGCAGGCACCAGTTCGGGGTGCTGCCGCCGGTCTCGTCCAGCGCCAGCCGGTAGGCGCCCTCCCGGGACGCCGGGGTGAGGCGCACGGGCACCAGCACCAGCGGGGAGCGCAGCGGGCGGCCGTCAAGCTGCCAGGCCAGCGTGCCCAGCGCCAGGTACAGGTTGTTGGCCCCGGTCTCCTCCACCACCGTCTTCGCCCGGTGCGCCAGCGCCCGCAGCCGGGTGAGGTAGGAGGCCCGGGGCACGTCGGTGTAGACCGAGCGCCGGTCGGTGAGCAGCTGGGCCAGCTGCTCCTGCGGCAGCTCGCGGCCGGTGCCCAGCCCGCGCTCCTGCTGCACCGCGGCGATCTGGTCGGCCGGCAGCAGGGTGAGCGGCGTGCCCGCCGTGACCAGGTCCTCCAGGGTGGCCAGGTGGGTGTCGGGCACGGTGAGCGCCAGGCCGCCGCGCGCCCCGGAGTTGATCAGCCGGTTGCGCAGGCTGAGGTCGAGCAGCGCGTTCTTCCACTGCTGCACGCGGGGCGGCGGTGCCGGGCGGGACGGGCTGCCGGCCGGCACGGCCGCGGGCTCGGGGCCGCCCGACGCCGGTGCCGCCGCCGGCGCCACCGCCGGGCGGTACTCCACGACCTGCACCCCGCCGTCGGCGTCCCGGGTGCGCGCGGGCAGCGGCAGCACGCCGTCCCGGCGGGCCTGGTGCACGTCGGTCACGCCGAGCACCTCGTCCAGCTCGCCGGACAGCCACCGGACGTAGGGCGGGCGGGCGGTGTCGGAGACGGCCACCGGCTCGGCGCGGGCGGTGAGCATCGTGGTCTCGACCAGGCCCACCAGGCCGAGGTCGACCAGGTTGACCAGGGGCGCGACGTCGGTGACCGCGGCGCTGCCCGCCGACAGCTCCTCGCGCCACCAGCCCAGGAACGCGTGGCCCTCGACCAGCCACAGCAACGGCCGGACGCCGGCCTGCTCCAGCGCCGCGGCGAGCACCACCACCGTGTCCAGGCAGGTGCCCACCCGGCCGTCGAGCACCTCGCCGGGCGTGCGCACCTTCTGGCCGACGTCGGCCCAGCTGGCCGGTGGCTCGGCATAGCGCACCTGCCGCTGCTGCAGGGCGGTGCACAGCGAGGTGACGATCTCGTCCACCCGCTCCGGCCCGGACTGGTAGCCCTGGACCGAGGGGCTCCCGGTGCGCCGCTGCAGGTCCTCGGCGGCCTCGGCGACCAGCCCGGCCACGGCCGGGTGGTTGGGCTGCACGAAGGCCGCGAGCATCTCCAGCGCCAGGGTCGGTGGGGTGGCCAGCCACTGGCCGGCGGCGAGCACCTGCACCGGCGTGCCGGTGCTGGCCAGCAGCGTGTCACCGGACAGCAGCTCGGCGGTGATCGTGCCGGGCCGCTGCTCCTCGACCTGCAGCGTCGCCGCGGGGTCCAGCCGCAGGCCGAGGTCGGTGAGCACCGTGGTGGCACCGGGCTCGAGGTCGACCAGCCGCTCCAGCGGGGGGCCGAGCGGGCCCTCGGCGTCCCGGACGGACAGCCGGAGCGTGGCGCCCCGCACCGACCCGGCCGGGTGGCTGATCGCCACCCGGGTGACCACCCGCACCCGGTTGTGCGCCAACGCGTAGCTGAGCACCGGGGTGGAGGTGACCTCGACGGTCGTGCCGGCGGTCGGCCGTGCGGCCGGGTCTGCGGGGTCTGCCGGGTCGGCCGGGTCGGCCAGGTCGGTCCCGACCGCTTCTGTCATGGCCCCTGTCTACCGGGCCGGGGTGACACCCCGGGACAGGCGGCCCGGCCCGTCGTGCCGGGGCGCCCGCGGTCGATGATCACGGGACAGTAACGAAACGGCACCGGTGCCGCACCGGTCGGCACCCACCCTTCCGCCCGGCCACAGGCGCCGCTTAGTGTCGCGGCGCACACCCCCACGGTGAACTGGCTCACACGAACCGAGGGGCGTGCTCTCGGCTGAGACCTCTGCCGGGAACCTCGACGGAGAGGTCGTCGGTTGCTCGCGGTCAACAACCTGGAAGTCGTCTATGACGACGTGGTCCTGGTGCTCCGGGGGGTGAGCCTGCAGGTGCCCGAGGGGCAGGTCGTGGGTCTGCTCGGCGCCAACGGCGCCGGCAAGACGACGCTGCTCCGCGCGGTCTCCGGGCTCCTGGACATCCACCACGGCGCCGTCACCCGCGGGCAGGTGACGCTGGACGGCGACCGGATCGACCACCTGGACCCCCAGCAGATCGTGGCCCGCGGCATCAGCCAGGTGCTCGAGGGCCGCCGCGTGTTCGGCGAGTTCTCCGTGGAGGAGAACCTCCGGGTCGGGGCGCACACCCGGCCCAAGGACCGCGCCGCCAACCTCGAGCGCGTCTACGACCTGTTCCCCCGGCTGCTGGAGCGCCGCGCGCAGGCAGCCGGCTACCTGTCCGGCGGCGAGCAGCAGATGCTCGCCATGGGCCGGGCGCTGATGAGCAACCCGCGCTACCTGCTGCTGGACGAGCCGAGCCTGGGCCTCGCCCCGCAGCTGGTCGCCACCATCCGCGACCTGATCACGCTGATCAACAGCCAGGGCACCACGGTGCTGCTGGTCGAGCAGAACGCCTCGATGGCGCTGTCGGTCGCCGGTCACGGCTACGTCATGGAGACCGGCAAGGTCGTCATGGACAAGCCCGCCGCCGAGCTGCTGGACGACGACGACATCAAGGAGTTCTACCTGGGTCTCGGCGCCGAGGGCTCCGAGCGGAGCTTCCGCAACGTGAAGCACTACCGGCGTCGGAAGAGGTGGCTGTCGTGAGTGCCGACCAGCAGACCGGTGCCCCGCTGGTCGAGGTCGAGGGCGTGACGCTGCGGTTCAAGGGCGTCACCGCGATCAACCAGGTGTCCTTCACCGTCGGCCAGCGTGAGCTGTTCGCCGTCATCGGCCCGAACGGCGCCGGCAAGACGTCGATCTTCAACGTGCTCTCCGGGGTGTACCGGCCACAGGAGGGCAGCGTCCGCTTCCTCGGCGAGGACGTCCTGGGCCAGCGGCCGCACGCCATCGCCGCCCGCGGCATGGCGCGCACCTTCCAGAACATCGAGCTGTTCGAGAACCTCACGGTGATCGACAACCTGATGCTCGGCCGCGCCCACCGGGTCCGCTACGGGGTGCTGTCCGCGGCGCTCTGGTTCGGCCGGGCCCGGAACAGCGAGCTGACCGACCGGGCCGCCGTCGAGGACATCGTCGACTTCCTGGAGCTCGCCTCCTACCGCGGCATGCCGGTCGGGCTGCTGCCCTACGGCATCCAGAAGCGGGTGGAGCTCGGCCGCGCGCTGGCCATGGAGCCCAAGCTGCTGCTGCTCGACGAGCCGGTGGCCGGCATGAACCTCGAGGAGACCGAGGACATGGCCCGCTTCATCCTCGACATCCGCGACGAGCTCGAGATCTCGATGATCATGATCGAGCACGACATGGGGCTGGTCATGGACCTCGCCGACCGGATCATGGTCGTCGACTTCGGGGTGCCCATCACCACCGGCGTCCCGGCCGACGTGCAGCGCAACCCCGACGTCATCCGCGCCTACCTCGGCCAGGACCACGACACCGGCGGCCGCCGGTCCGCCGGCGGGTCCCCGCCCACGACCGGTACCTCGCCCACGACCGGTACCTCGCCCACGACCGGCACCGAGCCGGTCGGCACCGGCGCCACCGCCGCCCGGACCACAGGGGAGACCACATGACCGCCCTCCTCGGCACGGGCACCGCCCCCGCGCCGACCGTCACCACCACCATCGCCACCCGGGTCCGCGACCGGGCCGCCACGACCCCCCGCGGGGTCGCCATGCGCTCCAAGCAGCTCGGGCTCTGGCGGGAGACCAGCTGGGCGGAGTACTGGGAGGAGGTGCAGCTGGTGGGGCACGCCCTGCTGGCCCTCGGCATCACCCGGGGCGACCGGGTGGCCATCGCGTCGGAGAACCGTCGCGAGTGGCTGTCGGCCGACCTGGGGATCGTCGCGGTCGGCGGGATCACGGTCGGGCTGTACCCCACCAACCCCGCCGCCGAGGTGCTGCACCTGCTGGCCGACTCCGGGTCCGTGCTGCTCGTCGCCGAGGACCAGGAGCAGCTGGACAAGGCGCTGGAGGTGAGCGACCGGACCCCGGCGCTGCGGCACCTGGTCTACGTCGACCCGCGCGGCATCCGCGGCCGCTACGACGACCCCCGGCTGCTGCACTGGGACGACTTCCTCGAGCTCGGCCGCGGCCACCGCGCCGCGCACCCCGGCGCGATCGACGAGGCGATGGCCGGCACCCGCCCGGACGACGTGATGACGCTGGTCTACACGTCGGGCACCACCGGCCCGCCCAAGGGCGCGATGCTCTCGGTGGCCAACGCCGAGGCGACGATCGCCACCTTCACCGGGGTCGGCGGGCTCCAGGACCCGCCGGCCGGGCCGTCGGACATGGTGCTGTCCTACCTGCCGCTGTGCCACGTCGCCGAGCGCATCTTCACGATCTGGAACAACGCCGCGACCGGCATCCAGGTGAACTTCGCCGAGAACATCGACACGGTGCCGGCCAACCTGCGCGAGATCCAGCCGACCTTCTTCTTCGCCGTCCCACGGATCTGGGAGAAGCTGCTGGCCACCGTGCGGGTCCGGCAGGCCTCGGCCAGCCCGGTCAAGCGGGCGGTGGGCAACCTCGGCCTGAAGCTCGCCGAGGGCGTCGGGAAGTCGCTGGTGGCCAACGGTGGCCGGCACACCGCGAGCAGCCGGGTCAGGCACGCGGTGGCCTGGGTGCTCGTCGTCCGGTCGCTGCGCGAGCGGCTGGGACTGCGCCGGGTGCGCTGGGCCGGCTGCGGCGCGGCACCCGTCGCCGTCGATGTCCTGCAGTTCTTCGCCGGTCTCGGCATCCCGGTGCACGAGCTGTACGGGATGACCGAGAACACCGCGTCGGCCACGGCCAACCGGCCCGGCCGGATCCGGCTCGGCACGGTGGGCGAGCCGCACGACAGCGTCGAGGTGCGGATCGACGAGCAGACCGGCGAGGTGCTCACCCGTGGCGCCGCGACGTTCCTCGGCTACTGGAACCGCCCCGACGCCACCGCGGAGACCGTCGACGCCGACGGCTGGCTGCACACCGGCGACGTCGGGGTGCTCGAGGACGGCTACCTGCGGATCACCGACCGCATGAAGGACATCCTGATCACCGCCGGCGGCAAGAACATCGCGCCGTCGGAGATCGAGAACGCGCTCAAGGTCAGCCCGCTGATCAAGGAGGCCGTGGTCATCGGTGACCGGCGCGCGTACCTGACGGCGCTCATCGGCGTCGAGCCGGACACCATGAGCGACTGGGCGCAGCGGCACAACATCGCCTACAGCACCTACCGGGACCTCACCGAGAAGAAGGAGGTCCTCGAACTCGTGCAGGGGATCGTGACCGACGTCAACAGCCGGCTCGCGACGGTCGAGCAGATCAAGACCTTCCGGCTGCTGCCCAAGCTCCTGGACCACGAGGACGGCGAGCTCACCGCGACCCAGAAGGTCCGCCGCTCCGCCCTCGCCGAGCGGTTCTCCGACCTGGTCGAGGGCATGTACTCGGGGGCGGCCCGATGAGGGACGTCCTGCTCACCGCCATCCGCGGGATCGGCTTCGGCTCGATCTACGCCATGCTCGCCGTCGGGTTCGTCGTCATCTACAAGTCGTCCCGCGTGATCAGCTTCGCCCAGCCGGCGCTGATGCTCGCCGGCGCGGTGCTGGTCAGCTACCTGGCCGGCCCGATCGGCTTCTACGGCGCGGTGCTGGTGGCAGCGCTGGCGATCGCCGCGCTCGGGCTGGGGGTGGAGCGGGCGACCATCCGGCCGATGATCGGGCGGCCGGTGTTCGTCATCGCGATCATCACCCTCGGCCTGGACATCGCGATCCGGGTCGTCGTCAACGCCTTCATCGGCTCGGACGTGCGCAACGTGGGCGACCCCTGGGGGCTGTCGGCCGTCGACGTGTTCGGCCTGCCGGTGCAGGAGCGCTACATCGCGATGGTCCTCGTGCTCGTCGTGACCGTCGGTGCCCTGTTCGCCTTCTTCCAGTACAGCCGCTACGGCCTCGCCATGCGGGCGGCGTCGCTGGACCAGGAGACGGCGATGGTCCAGGGCGTCTCGGTCGGCGCCATGATGGCGCTGTCCTGGGCCATCGCCGGTGGGCTGGCCGCGGTCGCCGGTGCGTTCGTCGGTGCGGGCGGGGGGATCGAGCAGAACACCTGGATCATCGCGCTCAAGGCGCTGCCGGCCATCATCATCGGCGGCCTCGACTCGGTCGGCGGCGCGGTCATCGGCGGCCTCCTCGTCGGGCTGGTGGAGTCCTTCTTCGCCACCTACCAGGGTGAGTACCTGCCGTGGCTCGGGCAGAACTTCTCCCTCGTCTCGCCCTACGTGCTGCTGCTGGTCGTGCTGCTGGTGCGGCCCTACGGCATCTTCGGGACCCGAGAGGTGGAACGGGTGTGACCGCGACCCAGCGACCCGTGCGCGACCCGGCGGCGGGCACCCCGGCCGCCGCCGCGCCGTCGGCCACCCCGGCCCCGGCCCGTGCCCGGCGCCCTCGTGGCCGGCCGGCCATGTACACCGGCTACGCGCAGAACATGGCGCTGCTCAACACCGGCGGCAAGAAGGCCGGCGTCCTCGTGCTGTTCGTCGTGGCGCTGCTGCTGCCGTTCCTGCTCCAGGACGACCTGCTCCGCCTGCTCGCCACCGGCGCGGTCCTCGCGATCGGTGCGATCGGGCTGAACCTGGTGACCGGGTACGCCGGCCAGGTCTCCCTGGGCCACGCGGTCTTCCTGGGCATCGGCGCCTACACCGCCTCGGTGGTCAGCGGCGACCCCGAGGACGAGTCGGTGTACGGCTTCGGCATCACCTTCCTGCCCGTCTGGCTGCTGGCCGCCGGCCTGGTCGCCGCGCTGGTCGGGGCGATCGTGTCGCCGCTGGCCACCCGGTTGCGCGGGCTGTACCTGGCGATCGTCACCCTCGGCCTGGTCTTCATCGGTGAGCACGTCTTCCGCGAGTGGGACGCCCTCACCGGTGGTGTCGGGGTGGGCCGGGAGGGGCCGACACCGGAGCTGTTCGGCTTCGACGTCGGCACCCGCAGCGAGTTCTTCTCCGCCGACCAGCAGCTCTACCTGCTGATGCTGGTCATGCTGGTCCTCTTCGCGCTGGTGGGCCGGAACATCGCCCGCTCGGCGGTCGGCCGGAACTTCGCCGCCGTCCGCGACCGGGACATCGCGGCGGAGGTCACCGGGGTCGACGTCCGCAAGGCCAAGCGGCTGGCGTTCGTCATCTCCGGGTTCTACGGCGGCTGCGCCGGAGCTCTGCTCTACTCGATCAACGGCTACATCGACCCCGGGTCGTTCAACGTGCTGCTGAGCGTGCAGTTCATCGCGATGATCCTGATCGGCGGGGCGGCCACCATCTCCGGCTCGATCATGGGCGCCTTCTTCGTCGCCCTGCTGCCGCGGCTGACCCGGGAGCTGCCGGAGTACCTGCCGTTCCTGTCCTCCTCGCCGACCGAGACGCCGAACGTCTTCCAGTTCGAGACGTTCCTCTACGGCATCTTGATCGTCCTGTTCCTGATCCTCGAACCACGCGGGCTCTTCGGGCTCTGGGTCAGGGCCAGGAACTACTGGAAGGCCTGGCCCTTCAGCTACTGAGGCCGGCCCACGCACTCCCCGACGGCGATGACGCCGGTCGGGGTCACCCCGACCGGCGCCGTCGCCGGCACGAAGGGAGCACCACATGAGCAGGACCACCATGCGTCGTCGGGTGGCCGCGGCATCGCTGGCCGGCGTCGCCGTCCTCGCAGCCGGCTGCCGAGGTGGCGGCGAGGACCCCGCCGACGGCGGCGGCGACGCCGCCGGCAGTGTCGCCACCGACATCGGCGTCACCAGCGAGCCGTGCCCGGAAGCGGTCAACCAGGACACCGGCTGCATCTACCTGGGCACGCTGTCCGACCTCACCGTCGGCCCGTTCGCCCCGCTGGGACCGTCGATCGTGGAGGGCCAGAAGGCCTTCTGGAACCGGGTCAACACCGAGGGCGGCATCGAGGGCTACGAGGTGAACGTCACCGAGTACGTCCGCGACAACCAGTACAACCCGCAGGTCACCAACCAGGTGTACCGGGAGATCAAGCCCGACGTCCTGGGCCTGGCCCAGTCGCTGGGCTCCCCGCCCACCGCCTCGATCGTCGACGACCTCACCGCGGAGAACATCGTCACCGCGCCCGCCGGGTGGACGTCGCTGTACCTGTTCCAGGACATCATCGTCGAGTCCGGGGCCAGCTACTGCGCCGAGGCCATGAACGGCGTCGACTACGCGGTCGGCGAGTACGGCGCCAAGTCGGTCATGTCCGTGCACCTCGCCGGTGACTTCGGCGGCGACGCCGCGGCCGGCGTCAAGGTCGCCGCGGACGCCAACGGCATCGAGTTCACCAACGTGGAGACGACGTCGGGCACGGACAACCAGGCCGCCGCGATCTCGCAGATCCTCAGCCAGAAGCCCGACCTGGTCGTCGTCTCGACCGGCCCCGCGGACATGGCCACGATCGTCGGCCAGACCGTGGCGCAGGGCTTCCAGGGCCGCTTCCTCGGCTCCTCGCCGACGTGGAACTCCGCGCTGCTGAAGAGCCCGGCCGCGCCGGCGCTGCAGGCCAAGTACCAGCTGATGGCGCCGTGGGGCCCCTGGGACGCCGACACCGCCGGTCACGAGGCCGCGCGTACGGCGCTGGCCGGCGTCACGACGCCCAACGAGTCCTACATCAGCGGCTGGATCTGGTCCTACCCGATGCTGGCCGCACTCAAGGCCGCCGTGGAGTCCGGTGACCTGACCCGCGAGGGCCTGGCCACCGCGGCCTCCGAGCTCACCGAGGTCGACTTCGAGGGCATCCTCCCGGAGGGGTCCGGGAACTACGCCGGTGGCCCGAACGAGGCAGCTTCGCGCACCACGGTGATCAGCAACGTCGACCCGACCGCCACCACCGGCGTCACGGTCGCCGAGGAGGCGCTCGCCGGCCCCACGGCCACCGAGTACGACTTCACCGGCCCCTGCTACGAAGAGGTCGACCTGGGCTGATCCTCCGCCCCTGAACGGCCCTGCACGGCACCTGCACGGCACTGGCCCGGCGGCCGGGCACCTCGACGACGAGGTGCCCGGCCGTCGTGCTGCCCGGGGTCACCCACGGTGACCGTCCTCCTGACCAGCGCGGGCGGGTGGTGCGCGGGCGCGAACGGGCCGTGATCAAGCCCATGACGCTGAGTAGTAGGACCGTGGCGGTTCTCGGCGACGCGCCGGGTCTCGGCAGTCACGCATCGTCATATGACGGGAAGGTGAAGCGCTTCGACTTGACTCTGCGCAATCAGGCGCGAAGGTGGGTGGGTGACCATCACGCCCGAGGAACTCGACGAGGAGCTCACGCTCGTCAGTGCAGCCACCCGATTCGACTACCTGCGCCGGCGCAACGAGGCGGCCACCCCGGTCCCCGACGCCCCGAGCAGCGACGACTTCTGGAGCGCCTTCCCCGACGTCACCTTCGACGAGGACGAGGCGCTGGAGCTCCTGGCACTCGGCGAGGTCATCGCCCGCAAGGCCGCCGACGGCCGTCAGGTCGCCGTCGAGGCGGCACTGCAGGCCGGTGCCTCCTGGGACGACGTCGCCACCGCGCTCGACCTGCCGGTCGTCGAGGTCATGACCGAGCACGGGGAGTGGCTCAGCGGCCAGGAGCTGGCCGCGGCCGAGCTGGTGCCCAGCGAGGACGCCGCCGAGGAGACCGCCCCGGCAGCCGGCACCGCCGAGGGCACCGCCGCCTGACCGGTGTGCCCAGCGCCACTGCTAGCAGATCGCTTGCAGGAGTTAGCGGGCCCGGTCGACTGGGCAGGGGAGTGAGGTCTGTCCTCGACCCCCACGGAGTTCCCATGACCGACACCAGCAAGCTGATCGCCCAGCTGCGCGCCCTCGTGCTCCTCACCCAGACCGAGGAGCAGGTCGCGCGCACCCGCACCGCGCAGGCCCGGACCGACGCCGTGCGCCGCGAGCTCGAGCAGAACGCCGACAACGCCCGCGAGCGCACCGAGGCCCTGACCGAGCAGCTGCGCCGCCTCGGCGGCGTCCCCGACGTGGTGACCCCGGCCCTCGGCCGCCTCGGCGCCGTCGTCAAGGCCACCCTCGAGCAGGCCGAGCCGCTCGACGAGGCCCTGCTGCAGGACCTGCTGCTCGAGCACCAGCTGCTCGACCGCGCCACCTACCTGAAGGTGCTGGCCCAGACCGCCGAGCAGCCGGCCGTCGTCGCGCTGGCCGAGCGTCTGGTCACCGCGCACCGGGCCACCGTCGAGTGGCTCACCGTCGTCCTCGCCGAGGAGGCCCTGGGTGGCCCGGCCGCCCTGGTCGCCACCCCGTTCCAGCGGGTCGCCGGCGGCGCCGCCCGCGCGGCCAACCTGCCGGTGCGCTTCCTGGCCAACACGGTCAACCGCGCGCTGGACACCGTGCAGCAGGCCGGCGAGGAGACCACCGAGACGATCACCTCGGTCGCCGGCAAGGCGGCCACCTTCACCGGCGCCGTCCGCGAGTCGCTCACCGTGGGCCGCAACGCGACCCTGCGCCGGGCCGAGCGGGTGGCCGAGCGGCAGGGTGACGACGTCGCCGCCGACGCGGTGCGCGCCACCCGCCGCGAGGTCGGTGACATGACCGCCGCCGAGATGCCGGTCAAGGGCTACGACTCGCTGTCCACCACCGACGCCGCGAAGGCCGTCAAGGCGCTGACCTCCCCGGCGGACATCCGCGCGATGATCCGCTACGAGGAGACGCACAAGAAGCGCCGCAGCGTCGTCAACGCCGCGCAGACCTCCCTGGCGGCGCTCGCCAAGGAAGCGGTCGGCGTCAGCGACTGAGCACCCGCAGCATCACGCGAGGCCCGCACCCCCGGCCGGGGGTGCGGGCCTCGCGCGCGTCCTGCCTACCCGCCGGTGGACTCCCCGGGCGGCTGCTGCCCGCTCTCGGCCAGCTGCCGGATGCCGTCGACGGTGCGCTGCATGTTGGCCCGGTGCTCCTCCAGGCGGCGGGCGACGATCCGCTCCTCCTTGTCCGGCCGGGCGGTGATCGCGATGGTCAGCCCGGACGGCGCCGGGCCCATCCGCATCCACTGCCGCAGCACGGTGCCCGCGCCGTCCGGCTGGAGGGTGAAGCGCCACGATGCGGACGGGTGGTCGGGGTCGCCCACCACCCAGGCCAGTTCCCGGCCGGGCTCGCGGGCGACCACGGTGCAGGTGGTCTCCCACTCGCCGATCGCCGGGTGCGCGCTGTGCCCGACGAAGCGGTCGGCGTCCAGCCAGCGCACCTCCCGCAGCTCCTCGGAGAAGCGGCAGGGCGTGCGGATGTCGCCCACCCAGGCCCACACCGCGGCCGGGTCGGCGTCCACCCGGGTCTGCACCTCGGTGGTGGGGCCGTCGGCGTACCTCATCGCGACCCGCTCCCGGCCGCAGCCGGCTCCGCGCACAGCTCCAGCAGCGTGCCGAGCGTGGTCAGCCGCTCCTCCAGCGGGCCGGTGAGCTTGGCCTGCAGGGTGGTGACCCCGGCCGCGCGGTAGGCGGCCAGCCGCTCCCGGACGACGTCCGGCGGGCCGAGCAGGTTGGTGCGCCGGCCCAGCTCCAGCGGCACGCGGGCGGCCGCGGCCTCCCGGTCGCCGCCCAGCCACAGGTCCTGCACGGCGCGCACGTCCTCGCCCCAGCCCTGGCGGGTGAAGGCGGCGTTGTAGAAGTTCTGGTCCCGGTTGCCCATCGCGCCGATGGTGAAGGCGTAGCCGCGGGCGTGCCGCCGGGCCGCGGCCTCCTCGTCGTCGGTGAACTCCACCCCGACCGGCACGACGACGTCGAGGTCGGCCACCGATCGGCCGGCCCGCGCGGCCCCGGCGGCCAGCGGCTGGAGGAACGAGTCCGCGGTCTCGGGCATGAAGGCGTTGGCCAGCCAGCCGTCGGCCAGCTCGCCGGTCAGCTCCAGGTTCTTCGGGCCCAGGGCGGCCAGGTACACTGGGACCGTGGTGGGTGGGGCCATCGAGCGCAGCGCGCGCCCGGCGCTGTCGGGCAGCGGCAGCGGGTAGACCGTGCCCTCGTGCTCGAGCTTCTCGCCGGCGGTGACCGTGCGCAGCACCTCGATGGTCTCCCGGGTCATGCCGAGCGGGGAGCTGAAGCGCACGCCGTGCCAGCCCTCCATCACCTGCGGGCCGCTGGTGCCCAGCCCCAGCACGAAGCGGCCACCGGACATCGCCTGCAGCGACATCGCCGACATGGCCAGCAGGGCGGGGGAGCGGGAGCCGAGCTGGGCGATGCCGGTGGCCAGCCGGATGCGGCTGGTGCGCGCGGCCAGGAACGCCAGCGGGGTGAGCGCGTCGTGGCCCCACGCCTCGGCGACCCACACCGAGTCGACGCCCATCGCCTCGGCCTCGACGACGAAGGCGACGTCGTCGTCGCCCACGCCGGCGACGCTGACCCCGATCCGCAGGCCGGTCACCGGCTCTGCACCCGGTCGGACGTGGTGGGTCTCATCACGGAACTGACCCTATGGGAGTGGGCCAGCCGGGGGCAACGCGCGCAGGCCAGCGGCCCGCACCGACGTGAACGGATCCGATCCCGCAACTACCCGTGCCGCTCGCTCCGCGGGGATCGTCGCCCTCGTTGTCATCGGCGGACATGCCTCCACACGAAGCCGGTGACGGGGTGGACGGTGTCCAGCTATTCGTCGAACGGGACCTCCGCTGTGTCGATCTTCCATGGCGGCAGCAACATCTCGCCCTGCTCGTGCAATGACATGAGAACTGTGGGCAGCACGGTTAGCAGATTCCACGTGCCTGTCAACTGGTTGGTGTAGGCGTCGACGAGCCAGTTGTAGGGGATCGAATAGGTGTGTTGTCCGTCCTTTCCCTTCGTGACCAACTGGTACTCCATGTCGGTCGCCTCGCTGTCCTGCACCAGCACGACATGGATGGCAGAGGGCATCCCCGGTTCTTCGTCGACCAGGGATTCGAGATCTCCGGTGATGAGGTCCGCGACTGCATTCGCGTTGATGAGCAGGCGGTGCATTGCCGCATGATCGTCGGGTCCCTCCAGTTGCCCAACACATCCGAACCACTCGGTCATGGGCCCGTGACCCTCCTCCATCTCGATCGTGTCATCGGCACGACGGCGCGTCCGGTGGACATCTCCCTCCATGGGGTGGGTGGGGCGGCACTCGGCGACATCGTTCTACTCCCACATCGATGCTCCGTGGCGATCAGGGACACGACGGCCTGTTCGTCGTGAGGTGCAGAACCTGCTGCCCGTGCTCGACTGGCTGGTTGCCGGGACGTTCCTGCTGACGAGACCGGCAGGCCGCGGGCGCCCTGAATCGCGATCCACGACGAGTCCACCGTCATGGACGCCCTGGCCGACGTCGCCGACGTCGGCCTCTTTCGCCTCCCATGACGTGCGACGCCGCGCGACCATCGACATGTCTCACCTCCTCGACAGCGAGATGCCGTGTTCTCGACTCGGTGGGTCCTTCGCCGCGCGGTCAGGTGCGGGTGAACAGACAGAACGGGTGCCCGGCGGGGTCGGCGTAGATGCGCACCACCTCGTGTGGCTCGGTGTATCTCCCGAGCGGGCTGGCGCCGGCCTTCTCGGCGAGCGTGCAGGCGGCGTCCAGGTCGTCGACCTCGAAGTCGAGGTGCTGCTGCATCTGCTGGGTGCCCGGCACCGGTGGCCAGACCGGCGGCACGTGGTCGACCTCGAGCTGGAAGGACAGCCCGGTGCCGCCGTCGGTCGGGCGCAGCGTCGCCCAGTCCGGCTCGTCGTCTCGCAGTGGCCAGCCCAGCAGTCGTTGGTAGAAGCGGGCGAGACCACTGGGGTCCGGTGTTCCGAGGACAGCGGCGGTGAGGGCGATGCGGGGCACGGGTACCTCCCGGGTCGGTGGGTGCGAGGCCGGCGTAGTCGGGCCTGCGGGACTGCGGTCGAACCAGCGCCCCTGAGAGCGGCCACGTAGCCGCCCGTGAGAACGGTCAGGCGACGCCGGAGCGCCCTGGCATCGCTACCGTGCCATCGCCCCATGCCGACGCGGCCTCGCTGGACGGTCGGCTATCGGCGCTGACTTCCGAGCTCTAGCCTCTGTGAGGTGGAGAACGACGTCTTGCTGCGCTTGGAACGGGTAGAGACTCAGCTGGCCCTCCAACGCCTGGCTGCCGACTACTGCGTCGGCGCCGACCAGCAGGACCTGTCCCGCTGGCTCGCGGTCTGGACTCAGGACGCCGTCTGGGACGCCGCCGGCGATGACCTAGATGACGACGAACACCGGTTCAGGGGGATTGAGGCCATCGCCGCGGCGGTGCAGGGCCAGTGGGCGACGTTCCCGAGGATGCAGCACGCGGGCGCCAACCACATCGTCGAACTCGACCCAGACGACCCTGACAGGGCGACCGGCCGCAGCGACGTAGTCGTCACCGTTCAACTGCCTGACGGACAGTGGGTGATCGGCGGCGGGGTCTACGACGACACCTATCGGCGTCAGGATGGTGTGTGGCGCATAGCGGTCCGGCGGGTCCTGCGCTCGTTTGACTTGCAGCCACTGCCGGCCAGCCACGGACCCGCGCACATCCCCGACCCCGACGACGAGCTCTAGATCGCTTGCGCCAGTTTCTGGTCAGCGACCCGGACGGCTAACTCTTGCGGTGACAAACCTCGGTCGGCAAGCGCTGAGGTGGCTCGGCGTTGCCGGCGGATCGTCCGTGGAGGCGTCCCCATTGTCATTCCTCGTGCGTACACCGTTCCGGTTGACCTTCGGCCCAGCTGTTCCACGCATGACCCGAGTAGTGCTTGATGGGCAGGCGCATTTCGCCACACACACCGCGCCGAATCAGTTCGCGGGGGCTGTCACCGACTTCCTCGCCACCACCTGACTCGGCTCTCCAGCTAAGCGATCCACTTGCGGGCAAGTTGCCCGGTGCCGACGGGCTGTCTTACGAGCACATAGCGCCGCAAGAAGCGCCACGCACCGCCGCAAGTCACGACCTGGCGGTTCGCCTCGGTGACGTCGATGACGTCGCGCCGTCTCACTTCCCTGGAAGTGAGACGGCGCGGTCACTGGCCGGTGAAGGTCACATGTAGATGGAGCCGTCAGGCTCGACCGTCCCGGGCTGCATCCTGGATGCCGCGTTGACCCGGAGGTCGGTTGGCGGGGTCGTCGAGGTGTTCTTCTCGCCATCGGCCAGGTAGTCCTTGGCCTTCGTCGCGCAGGCCTCGTCGAGGATTCAACGCTTGACCAAGGCATCGAGGTCAGTGGCGGTGATCATCGCGAGCGCGGAGCTTCGATTCGTCTCGTTCTGTCGCCCCTTGGCGAGGTGGAGCCCGGCCTGGGAACCAGTTCGTCTTCTCGAGGCGGCCAGACGGCCGCACCTCAACCAACGTCATGGGTGGGGATGGCACCGGCAAGCGTCGCCTGCAGGACGGCTTTCGGGGCGTCGGCTGTACCCCCAGGACCGTTTCGGTATGGGCAGAGTTGAGCAGTGGGGCTTCATCGCTGTGGAGCATCTCCACGAGGTCGCCGAACAGCGGCCCCCTCTGACCACCGAGGCCGTGTCCGGAGGTCCCGAAAGGCCGGGCGAACTCCTCGGCGACGTGCCGAACGGATGAGTCAGCCGAGCGGCACCACTCAACTCGCGGCCTCGGTTCACCGCGCGCACGACCGCAGATCTCCCACCGTGCGGAGCAGTACGGTCGCGGCGTGAGTGCATTCGTCGACCAGATCATCGTCTCGCTGCGTCATCACCATGACCAGCTCGTCGAGGTCATCGACGGTCTGGACGACGGGCAGCTGGTCGAGCCGAGCGGTGCCTCCGAGTGGCGGATCTGCGACGTGCTCTCCCACCTGGGCAGCGGATCGGAGATCATGCTGCGGCCGTTGGCGGCGGCCACTGGCACGGAGGTCCCCGAGGGCGACAACCAGGCGGTCTGGGACCGCTGGAACGCGATGGCGCCTCGCGAGCAGGCGCAGGGGTACGTCGACCACGGAGCGGTCCTCGTCGAGGTCCTCGAGTCCCTGACGCCCGAGCAGCGCGACGCGGTCACCATCCGCCGGCCTCGGCTTCCTGAGCCCGTTCCGCTGGAGGTCGCTGCCGGCATGCGCCTCAACGAGGTCGCCCAGCACACGTGGGACGTCACCGTGGGCCTGGACCCGGCCGCGACGGTCGATGCCACCGCCGCCGGTCTGATGCTGACCCTGCTGTCCGACCAGCTCAGCTTCATGCTCGACGTCACCGCCGAGCCCGACGCCTTGAGCGAGCCCACCGAGGTCGCGGCCGGCGACTGGTCGCTCGTCATCGACCAGAGCGTGCGGCTCGTGCCCGCTGGCACCAACCCGCTCGTGACCTTCACCGGTACGACCGAGTCGTTCTACCGGCTGCTCGGCGGCCGCCTCGCCGAGCCCTACACGCCGGCCGGCACCGAGGTCACCGGCAGTGTCACGCTCGACGACTTGCGGCGGGTGTTCCCCGGCTTCTGATCCGGCTGTTCCTGGACGATGTCCTGCTGCCGGTCGACCAGATCCCACCGACGTCGCCGGCTGGGCCGCGCCCTCCCGCTGGTCACCGCGCAGCGCGTGCAGGTGGAAGGCCCACCTGTCGTCGGGCCGTGGGCAGGAGTCACTGCTCGACGATCGGTGCGGCTGGTCGGTCGGCCGCCGCCCGCTGCGCCCTCACCGGGTGTGGCTCGGCCACGGCGGGGTGCTCGTCGGCAGGTTCGACACCGGACCGCGGTCGGTGCCGCAGCGCGCGCACTGCTGGAAGCGCCCGCCGTCGGGGGTGGTCCGCGGCGTCCAGGCGTGCCAGCCGAGCAGCCGGCAGCGCCAGGACTCCGCGTTCCTCGTCGATGTCATCCCGACCTCCTCGTCATCGGAGCGGGCGGCGGCCAGCGCCGCGCGCAGGGAGAGCACCCGGGACAGCACACCGGCGGTGTGCTGCAGCTGTGCCGCGACCGGGAGCCCGTGCAGCTCGGCGACCAGTTCCCGGCCGTACCGGTCGCGGTCGGCCCTGTGCGGCAGCGCTTGGACGGCCAGTGCGATGCCGGCGCGCCACGGCGAGAGGTGCGCGTGGGCGGGTCATGCCGGCCCCGGCTGCGGGCGCAGCCGTGACCGGGCGGCCGG
>NZ_JAAGWK010000024.1 GCF_010685995.1 Goekera deserti
AGCTACATGACCAGCGGTGGCTTCGCCCTGAGCTCCTCGGCCGCCGACGTCGCCGCCGCCACCGTCAGCTTCACCGGTGGCAGCGGTGCTGCCGACGCCCTGACGGCGATCGACAAGGCGATCAGCACGGTCTCCACGGTCCGGGCGAACCTCGGTGCGCTGCAGAACCGGTTCGACCACACCATCAACAACCTCAACGTCGCGGTCGAGAACCTGACCGCGTCCGAGAGCCGGATCCGCGACACCGACATGGCCCAGGAGATGACGAACTTCACGAAGTCGCAGATCCTGAGCCAGGCCGGCACCGCCATGCTCTCCCAGGCCAACCAGGCCCCCCAGGGCATCCTCAGCCTGCTCCAGTGAGCTGACGGACAGCGGTAGCACCACCTGACACCAGCAGCACGAACACCCGCTGGACGACGGTGAGGGGGGAGGCCCTCGGCCTCCCCCCTCACCCCGTCCGTCCCCTGACAGCCCGGAGGCACACCCATGGCCAGCAACAGCACCATCGACGGTCTCGTCTCCGGGCTGGACACCACCAACGTCATCAAGCAGCTGATCGCCGTCGAGGCGCAGCCGCAGACCGTGCTGAAGAACCGCCAGTCTGCCGCCAAGACCGACGCCACGGCCTACCGATCGGCCAACACCCGGTTCGACTCGCTGCGCAGTGCAGCCGAGGCCCTCACCGCCGCCGGCGCCTACCAGGCCACCAAGGCCACCAGTTCCGCCGCCTCGGTCAGCGTGAGTGCCTCCGCGACCGCCACCCCCGCCTCCCTGACCTTCAACGTCGACCGGGTCGCCGCGCGGCACATGGTCATCAGCGACCGGACCTGGACCGCCACCAGCGACGCCTTCGGCGGGTCCGGCAGCACCCTCTCGCTCCCGAACGCCGACGGCACGGCCGGCAGCGTGGCCACCACCGGCACCCTGGCCGAGACCGTCGCCGCGATCAACGGCGGCACCTACGGGGTCACCGCAGCCGCCGTGCAGGTCGGTGCCACCACCTTCAAGCTCCAGCTCACCGCCAAGGACTCCGGCGCGGCCAAGGTGTTCACCGCCGCCGCCGGCGCGGACACCTTCGGCACGACTGTCCAGCAGGGCATCGACGCGCAGGTCACCGTGGGCTCCGGCGGCGGCAGCTACCAGGCGACGTCGAGCAGCAACACCTTCACCGGCCTGCTGGACGGCGTCACGCTGACCGTGAGCACCGCCGCGGCAGCCACTCCGGTCACGGTCAGCGTCAGCAGCGACCCGAGTGCGATCTCCGGCAAGGTGAAGACTCTGATCGAGTCCGCCAACGAGGCGCTGAAGACGATCACCTCGCTCACCGACTACAAGAGCACCACCGCGCTGCTCAAGGGCGACAGCACGCTGCGCGGCCTGGCCAACCAGATCCTGGACGCGGTCTCCTCGGCGATCGGCGGGCGCTCCGCGGCCGAGGTCGGCATCTCGCTGACCCGCACCGGCAGCCTCACGTTCGACGCGGCGAAGTTCAGCACCGCGCTGGCCGCGGACCCCGCGCTCGCGCAGAAGCTGGTCGGCGGCACGCTGGCCAAGGCCGAGGTGATCGCCGACCCGATGGCCACCCCGCCGGTGGTCGGCTCCCCCGCGGTCCCCGCCGTGGACGGGCTGGCCGCGCGGATGCTCACCATCGCCAAGGGCGCCAGCGACGCCACCACCGGCTCGCTGACCCTGCTGGCCAAGAACAAGGACAGCGCGGCGACCGACTTCCAGGGCCGGATCGACGCCTGGGACGTTCGCCTGGCCAGCCGCACCCTGTCCCTGGAGAAGTACTACACCGCCCTCGAGACCAGCCTCGGCAAGCTCAAGAACCAGTCCAGCTGGCTGGACGGTCAGCTGGCGAACCTGCCCAGCTGGTCCCGTCGATGACGCACTCCCCTGCGAAGCACCACCCCTCTACCCAGGAGCTCCCCCGATGAGTGCAGCCTCCCTTCGCGCCCGCTACCTCAGCGACACGGTGTCCACCGCCTCCCCCCAGCGCCTGCTCGTCATGCTCTACGACCGGCTCGCCCTGGACCTGGAGCGCGCCCAGGCCGCCCTCGGCAGCGGCGACCGGCAGACCGCGAACGACACGCTGCGCAACGCGCAGGCGATCGTGTTCGAGCTGCGCGAGAGCCTGAACGTCGACGCCTGGGAGGGTGGCCCGCGGCTCTCGGCGTTGTACAGCTGGCTGCTCGGCGAGCTCGTGCTCGCCAACGTGCAGGGCAACGTCCGCAAGGTGGCCGACTGCCGCACCATCGTCGAGCCGCTGCGCGACGCCTGGCGGGAGGCCGCCGCGTCGCTCGCCATGGCGAGCGCATGAGCCTGGACCGCCGCTCCCCCGGCGTCGGGACGCCGGCGGACAGCTGGCCCGACGTGCTCGACGTCCTCGAGGGCGAGCTGATCGACGCGCAGCGGGCCATCGCCGGTGTCGACACCGACGCGATCGTCGAGTGGGGCCGGCGGATGACCGACTGGATCCCGCCGAACGCCCTGGGCCCGGTGCCCGACGACCTGCGCGAGCGGGCCGCCCGCCTGCTGCAGCACCAGCTGGCCGTCGCCGAGGAGATCGTCGAGCGGATCACGCAGAGCAAGAAGCAGCGCGACGTCGCGGCACGCATGGCCTACGCACCGAGCCGGCCGATCGCCGCCTTCATCGACCGGCCCATCTGATCCCGCTCGCCACCCGTCACCTCCCCCGCACACCGGCCCGGCCCCTCTCGAGGGGCCGGGCCGCAGTCGTTCCCGGGGCCTGCAGCAACCTCGCCCGCCAGCCGACATTGCGTCACACCCGAACTCGTCACCCACCGTCGGGGACAGCGCGCGGTGATCACCCGGATCGGTGGGTATGCCCGCCCGACCAGGCGTTTCCCGCTCGCGCGACGTCACGGTCCGGGCCCGGACTGCCGATGAGGACAGTGCACGGAGAGCACCCCATTGTCGCCACGGACGGCGATCTCACCGTACGACCTGAGCGTCGTGCGGCGTCCTGCGGAGGTCCCACCGTGCCCTGCTGTCCCCGTCGTGCCGGAAGCGCCTCGTGATCATCGAGGACCGCACCCAGGTCGCCCTGCACGCAGCCCTCGACGGGCTGTCCCAGCGCCAGCGGGTCACCGCCGACAACATCGCCAACGTCAACACGCCCGGCTTCCTGGCCGGCGTCACCGACTTCGAGTCGACCCTGAAGAGCCAGCTCGCCGACGGCGAGCGGGCCACCCTGGAGAGCGGCTCGATCGCCCGGTCGCTGCAGCCCACGCGCACCGACGGCAACAACGTCAACCTCGACACCGAGGTCACGACCGCCACCGAGACCGGGCTGCGCTACCAGCTGGCCATCAACGCCCTCGACGGCAAGTACGCGCTGCTGCGCGCTGCCATGCGGACGCAGTGATGAGCACCTTCTCGGCGATCACCACTGCGGGCTCCTCCCTCTACGTGCACCGCAAGTGGATGGACGCGGTCTCGGACAACATCGCCAACATCAACACGGCGACGTCGCCCGACGAGCCGGCCTTCCGGGAGCGGTTCATCCAGGCCCAGGCCGTCGAGTACGGCACCGGCCAGGGCGGCGTCCGGGTCGCCGGCGCGCAGCTCGGCAGCGCCGAGGGCCTGCTGGTGTACGAGCCGGAGAACCCGCTGGCCGACGAGGCCGGCTACGTGCGCAAGCCCGACATCGACCTCGGCGAGCAGATGACCTACCTGCTCATGTCCCAGCGCGGCTACCAGGCGAACCTCGCCGTCGTCGAGCGCGCCACCACCTCCTACGAAGCCGCACTCCGGCTCGGGAAGGGCTGATCATGACCTCCGCCATCAGCGGGCTGACGTTCCCCGCCATGCCGGCCATCGGTGCCGTCGGCGGCCCCGACGCCACGAGCGCCGCGGCCGGCACCCCGTCGACCACCGCCTCGGGTGCCAGCTTCGCCGACGTGCTCACCAGCCAGGTCGACCGGCTGAACGCCGTGCAGGGCAAGGCCGACACCCTGGCCGCGCAGGCCGCCACCGGGGACCTGCAGGACGCGCACGACTACCAGATCGCCGCCACCCAGGCCCAGCTGACCACCGAGATGGTCGTCTCGCTGCGCAACAAGGGCGTTGAGGCGTTCAACGACATCATGCGGATGCAGATCTGATGCCCGGCGCCATGAACGTCCAGCTGGACAAGATGCGCTCGGTCCTGTCCACCATCAGCGTCGGCCAGAAGGTCGTCATCGGCCTGCTCGTGGCCGGCCTGCTCCTCGGCGGCGTGTTCTTCACCCAGTGGATCACCAAGCCCACGTACGCCCCACTGTTCTCCAACCTCGCCGCGGCCGACGCCTCGGCCATCGTCGACGAGCTCAACGCGCAGGGCGTCGAGAACGAGGTCACCGACGGCGGCAGCACGATCATGGTGCCCAAGGACCAGGTCTACGACCTCCGGCTGTCCATGGCCGGCAAGGGCCTCACCGCCAGCGAGGAGACCGGCTACGCGCTGCTCGACGAGCAGGGCATCACCACCAGCGAGTTCAAGCAGCAGGTCGACTACCAGCGCGCGCTGCAGGGCGAGCTCGCCTCGACCCTGGAGTCCATGGACGGCGTCGAGACCGCCGTGGTGAAGCTGGCCATCCCGGAGGACACCGTCTTCACCGACGACCAGGGCACGCCCACCGCCTCGGTGCTGCTGGACCTCGCGGCCGGCACCCAGCTCAGTGGTGAGCAGGTGCAGTCGGTGACCAACCTCGTCAGCTCCAGCGTCGAGGGCATGGACGCCAAGGACGTCACCGTCGCCAACTCCGAGGGGCAGCTGCTGTCCACCGCCGGCAGCGGCATCTCCGCCGGCGGCAGCGACGCCCAGTCGCAGGCCGAGGCCGACTACGAGGCCCGGATCACCGCGAATGCCCAGCGCATGCTGGACACCGTGGCCGGTCCCGGCAACGCGGTCGTGGCCGTGCGGGCCGACCTGGACTTCGACGAGCGGGCCAGCACCGAGGAGAGGTACGACTACAACGACGACACCCCGGCCCTGTCGGAGTCCACGCAGACCGAGGGCTACAACGGCGACGGAGGCAACGCCGTCGGCGGGGTGCTCGGCCCGGAGAACCAGGTCGGCGCCGGTACCGGCGGCGAGTCGGCATACACCAAGACCGACACCACGAAGAACAACGCCGTGGACAAGATCACCGAGACCGTCAACAGCGCCGGCGGCGACGTCAAGCGGCTGACCGTGTCGGTGATCATGAACAACGCCTCGGCCGGCGTCGCGCCGCCCGCCCCGAACATCATCGAGGACGTCGTCAGCCAGGCGGTCGGCCTGGACCAGACCCGGGGTGACGCCATCACGGTCGCCAACGTCGCCTTCGACACCTCGGCGGCGGAGAACGCGGCCGCCGCACTGGCCGAGGCCGAGGCGGCCGATGCCAAGGCCCAGATGATGTCGCTGGTCAAGACCGGCGCCATCGCCCTGGGCATCGTCCTGCTCGTGCTGATCGTGTGGCTGAGGTCCCGCCGCGGCCGGGCGGCCGAGGAGGAGGACGAGCAGTACCAGGAGCTCGAGCTCTCCGACGAGCACATGCTCGAGCTGGAGCGGCTGCGGGTGGAGAGCAGCCGGGACGCAGCCCTCGACGCCCGCAAGGCCGAGCTGGAAGGGGCCCAGCGCGAGCGGGTCCGCAGTGAGATCTCGGAGATGATCAGCGACCGTCCCGACGAGGTCGCCGTCATGTTGCGCAGCTGGTTCGCGGAGGCCAAGTAGAGATGACCATCGCCAACGTCGAGGACCTGGCCGGGCTGCTCAGCCCGTCCACGGCCGTCATGCCCGCCTCGCGGAGCACGGCCCGGATCAACCTCCCGGGCCTGCGCAAGGCGGCCATGTTCCTGGCCCAGCTCTCCTCCGAGGAGGCCGGCCTCTTGATGAGCAAGATGCGGCCCAGCGAGGTCGAGGCGGTGACCAGCGAGCTGATGAAGCTCGAGGGCGCGGTGGACCCGGAGACCGTCGACGGGGTGCTCGGGGAGTTCCACGAGCTCATGCAGGCCCGTCGCTTCGTCGGGCACGGTGGTTTCGAGTTCGCCCGGGACATGCTGTCCGCGGGCCTCGGCGCCGACCGCGCGGAGGCCGTGCTCAACCGGCTCAACGTGGTCTACTCCGAGATCCCGTTCGCCTCGCTGCGCAACGGCGACGTCCGGCAGCTGGTCACCTTCCTCAAGGACGAGCACCCGCAGGTCATCGCCCTGGTGCTGGCCCACCTGCCCGCCGCGCAGTCCGCGGAGGTGCTGTCCCGGCTGTCCCCGGACATGCAGGGCGTGGTCGCCCACCGCATCGCCACGATGGACCGCACCTCCCCGGACATGGTGCGCATGGTCGAGGAGGAGCTCGGCCGTCGCATGGGCTCGATGATCACCAACCAGGACCTCGCCTCGGTGGGCGGCGTCAGCGCACTGGTCGAGATCATCAACCGCTCGGCCCGGCCGGCCGAGCGCTCGATCCTGGACGGGCTGGAGAGCACCGACCCGGAGCTCGCCGAGCAGGTGCGCGCCCAGATGTTCGTCTTCGAGGACATCGTCACCATCGACGACCGGTCGCTGCAGCTGGTGCTCCGCGACGTCGAGGCCAACGACCTGGCGACGGCGCTGAAGGGCGTGCGCCCGGACGTGCGGGACAAGATCACCCGGAACCTGAGCGAGCGGGCAGCGGAGAACCTGCTGGAGGAGATGGAGCTGCTCGGCCCGGTGCGTGCCCGCACCGTCGAGGAGGCGCAGGCGAAGGTCGTCACCGTCATCCGCGCCATGGAGGAGCAGGGCACCCTCACGATCAGCCGCGGGGGCGAGGATGAGTTCGTTGCGTGAGTCCGCGCTGCTCCGGGGTGAGTCGGCAGCCTCGGCCCGCCCCTACCGCGCCGCCGGCGAGGACGACATCGGGTCCGTCGCCGGCGGTGGGCGCATCCGCGGAGCCCGGTCGGCTCCCGCGCCGGCGCCGGCCGCCGCGCCGGCGCGGCCCTCGGCTGCGCCGGCCCCGCGTCCGGTGCCGTCCACCGAGCAGCGGCCCGACCTGCGGGCCCGCGCCACCCGGCCGGCCGGCACCACCGCGGACGCCGCCGCTGCCGGCGACCCCCGGGCCGCGATGGCCGGGCAGCGGCCCGCCGTCCGGCTGGACGAGGTGTACGCCGACGAGCTGACCCGGCTGCACGAGCAGGCGCGCGCCGCCGGTCACGCCGCCGGCTACGCCCAGGGGCTCGCCGCCGGCGCCGCCCAGTCGGCGGCCGCGGTGGCCGAGGCCGAGCGGGCCGCCGCCGACCGCCTCGCCGTGGTGCACCAGCACTGGGAGCGGCAGTGGTCCAGCGCGGCCGCCGCCCTGGCCACCGCCGCCGCCCGCTTCGACTCCGCGGTCGCCCCCGTCGCCGACGAGGTCAGCGACCTGATCACCGACAACGTGTTCGACCTGGTGGCCGAGCTGCTCGGCCGCGAGCTGGCCGCCGCCACCACCCCGGGCCGCGACGCCGTCCGGCGCGCGCTGGGCATGTGCCCGGCCGACGCGCCCGTCGTCGTGCGCCTGCACCCCGAGGACCTGGCCAGCCTGACCGCCGGCGACCGCACCGAGCTGCGCGCAGGCGTGACGATCGTGCCGGACGCCGGCGTCGAGCGCGGCGGCGCGCTGGCCGAGAGCGGCCCGCGCCGGATCGACGCCCAGCTCGGCCCGGCGCTCGAGCGCGTGCGCCAGGTGCTCCTCCCGTGAGCTCGCTCCAGGCGCTGGCCGCGGCTCGTGCCGCCGCCCGCCCGGCCGTGACCGGGTCGGTCACCGGCGCGATGGGCCTCACGCTGAGCGTCGACGGCGTCGTGGCGGCGGTCGGCGACCTCGTCGAGGTGGGGGCCGCCCGGCCGCTGCTGGCCGAGGTCGTGGCCGTGCACCGGGACCGGCTCACCTGCATGCCGCTCGGCGACATCTCCGGCGTGCACGCCGGAGCGCCGGTGCGCGCCACCGGCCGCCCGCTGCAGGTGCCGGTGGGCACGGCCCTGCTCGGCCGGGTGCTCGACGGGCTGGGTCGCCCGATCGACGGCGGCCCGCCGATCGCCTCCGCCGTCGACTACGTGGACCTGTCCAGCGAGACGCCGAACGCGCTGACCCGCAGCCGGGTGGACGAGCCGCTCACCTTCGGCGTGCGCGCGCTGGACACCCTGGTGCCCTGCGGCAAGGGCCAGCGCCTGGGCATCTTCGCCGGCTCCGGCGTCGGCAAGTCCACGCTGCTGAGCCAGATCACCCGCGGCACCAACGCCGACATCCGGGTCATCGGGCTGATCGGTGAGCGTGGCCGCGAGGTGCGCGAGTTCATCGAGGACGACCTGGGCCCCGAGGGCATGGCCAACACCGTCGTCGTGGTCGCCACGTCCGACGAGCCGCCGCTGGTGCGCCTCAAAGCCGCCTTCGTCGCCACCCGGATCGCCGAGGCCTTCCGCGACCAGGGTCGCGACGTGCTGCTGATGATGGACTCGATCACCCGCACCGCCATGGCCCAGCGCGAGGTCGGCCTGAGCGCGGGCGAGCCGCCGGCCACCCGCGGCTACCCGCCGAGCGTCTTCGCGATGATGCCCAAGCTGCTGGAGAAGGCCGGCACGTCCACCACCGGCTCGATCACCGGCCTCTACACCGTGCTGGTGGAGGGCGACGACCACAACGAGCCGATCGCCGACACCGCCCGGTCGATCCTCGACGGCCACATCGTGCTGACCCGCAAGCTCGCGACCGCCGGCCACTTCCCGGCGATCGACGTGCTGGAGTCGATCTCCCGCGTCGCACCGGCGGTCACCACGCCGGCCCAGATGGCCGACGCGCGGGAGGTGCGGCGGCTCATGGGCGCGCTGCGCGACGTGCGCGAGCTCATCGAGATCGGGGCGTACCAGGAGGGCGCCGACCCGGTGGTCGACCGCGCACGCCAGCTCAGCCCGGCCATCGACGCGTTCCTGCAGCAGGGCACCGGTGACCTCACGCACCCGATGGAGTCCTGGGCCCGGCTGCACCACGTCGTGACGCAATGACGGTGACGCGATGAAGCGCCAGGCGTTCCGGCTGGCGCCGGTGCTGGAGCTGCGTCGCCGCGAGGAGCGGATCGCCGCCCTCGCCGCCGCGCAGGCCGCGGCCCAGGCTGCGGCCGCCGACGAGCGGGCGACCGCGCAGGAGCAGGCACTGCGCACGGCGGCCGCGCCTCCCAGCGGCGACGCCGGCGCCTTCGTCAACGCCCTGCTCCGCGGGCACATGGCGGTCGAGGACGCCTCGGCCGCGCGGGCGCTCGCGGCTGCCCAGGCCGAGCAGTCGGCACTGGTCCGGAGCCGGTGGACGGCGGCCGCGCAGCGCACCAAGGGCCTGGAGCGGCTGCAGGAGCGGCACGCCGCCGCACTGGCCCACGCGGACGACGTCGCAGAGATCCGCACCGTGGACGACCTGGTCACGCGTCAACACGCCGATGGAGTAGGTGACGGCCGTCAGCACGACGGTCCCGACACCGACGACGAGCAGGAGGCGACGTGGACGGCCTGAGTGCTGTGCAGAGCCGGATCGGTGAGATCCAGGCCCGCTTCACGCCGAACACCGTGGCGCGCTCGGCGGCGGCCACCTGGCAGAGCGCGGCCACGGCCAGCGGCCTCAGCGGCAGCACCGCCTCCGACGCCGTCAGCCAGCTGCTGGGCACCGGCAGCAGCAACGGCGACCGCGCGGTGGCCGCGGCGACCGCCTACCTCGGCGTCCCCTACCAGTGGGGCGGCACCGACCCGACGAAGGGCCTGGACTGCTCCGGCCTGACCCAGCGGGTCTACGCCGACCTCGGCGTCGCCATCCCGCGCACCTCCTCCCAGCAGGCGACGGCGGGCACCCCGGTGGCCTCGCTGGCCGAGGCGCTGCCCGGGGACCTGGTGTTCTTCGACAACACGTCCTCCCGCCCCGGCATCGACCACGTCGGCATCTACGCCGGCAACGGCAAGATGATCGCCGCCCCGCAGGAGGGCGAGGTCGTCAAGCTGCAGGCCGTCGGCACGCCGACCGTGATCCGGCGCATCCTGCCGGCCGACCAGACCCCGTCGCTGCTCTCCGGGCTCACCGCGCAGGCCGCCGCTCCCACCTCGGCCACGGCGGCGGCCACCGCGGCCGGTCCGCTGCGCGGGGTGCCCTACGCCGACCTGTTCACCAAGGCCGCCACCGCCCACGGCATCTCCCCCGCGCTGCTCGCCGCCGTCGCCAAGACCGAGTCGAACTTCGACACCTCCGCGGTGTCGCCGGCCGGCGCCCAGGGCCTCATGCAGTTCATGCCCGCCACGGCCCGCGGCCTCGGCGTCGACCCGCGGGACCCGGCGTCGGCCATCGACGGCGCGGCCCGCTACCTGCGCCAGCTCACCGACCAGTTCGGCTCGACCGACCTCGCCCTGGCTGCCTACAACGCAGGTCCGGGCACCGTCTCCCGCCACGGCGGGATCCCTCCCTACCCCGAGACGCAGGCCTACGTGACCAAGGTCAAGACCACCGCGGCGGGTCTCTCGTGACCGCCCCCCTGTCCGGCGCGTCCGCGTCGGCCACCGTGACGGCCCGCGTGGCCGCCCCGGCCGCCGGCGTGTCGGCGTCGGTGTCCTTCGCCGCCCTGCTCGACGGCGCCCGCTCCGCGAACGCCCCGGCCGCCCGGCCCGAGCCCCGCGCCGAGCGCCCCGTCCTGGACCGGGCGCCGCTGGCCCGGCCGACCCTGCCCGACCGCACCTCCGACCGGGCCCGCGAGCGGGTGTCCGGCGCCGCCGACCGTGCCGCCGACCGGACCGGTGACAAGGCCGACCGCACCGCCGACCGCACCGCCGAGAAGGCCGCCGCGCGCAGCGAGCACGCGGCGGAGAAGGCCGGCGAGCGGGACGACACCCGCCCCCGCCCGGAGGCCCGGCCGGCCCGTGGTCCCGCGGCCCGCAGTCAGGACCGTGCCGACGAGGTGCACACGCCGACCGATCGTCCGGTCGACGACGACGCCGCCGACGCCGCCGGTGACGCCGTCTCCGGCACCGAGCGCGTCGACGTCCCGGTGCCGACGGCCCCGGTGGAGCAGGCCACCACCGTCGCCGTCTGGGCCCCGGTCACGCAGCCGGCCCCGGCGGTCACCGCCGAGGTGTCGGTGGACGTCGCCGCGGTCGCGTCCGTCGGCGCGGCGACCGGCTCGTCCGCGGCGGCGGCGGCGTCCGCGTCCCTCGCCCTCGAGACGGCTGCCGCCCCGCAGCCGGGCCCCCGACCGGCGACCGCCGCCACGGAGCCCACCGCCGCGGCCACCGCGGCCGCCCCGCAGGCGGCCCCGGCCGCTGCCGCCGCGCCGGTGCCCGGCACGACGGTCCCCACGGCGGCCCAGCTGCCGGCGGCGCTGCTCACCGCCGCCGCGGCGACCGACCCCGCCGGCAGCCACCCCGCCGTCGAGGCGACCACCGTCCCGACCGCAGCGGGCGCCTCCGCGTCCGGCGTCTCGGTCTCCGGTGTCTCCGTCACCGGGGCCACCGGGGCCACCGGTCCCGGCCTGTCGCTGTCGTCGCTGACCGCGGCGGCCGGCTTCCTGGCCGGTCCCCCGACCCCCGTCGACGGTGCCGCCGCGACCGCGCCGGCCGGCAGCGCCGGCGCCACGGCCACCGCTGCTGCCGTCGTCCCGGCACCGCTGCTGTCCGCGCTCACCGCCCTCACCGGCGCGCCGCGGAACCCGGCCGCACCGGTGGCCGCCGCAGTCGAGGTGCCCGCGGAAGCGTCGACCAGCGGTGTCACGTCCGGCACCGCACCGGCCACGACGACGGCGGCGCCGGTCACCGCGACCGCGGCACCCACCGCCGCGCCGCGCGACCCCGAGCTCGCCCAGCAGCTGTCCCGCCAGCTCGCGGTCCTGCACGGTGCCGCGAACGGCGGCTCCGAGATGACCCTGCACGTCACCCCGGACACCCTCGGACCGGTGGCCGTGCACGCCCGGGTCACCGACGGCCGGGTCGAGCTGACCATGCGCGGCGCCCACGACCAGGCTCGCCTGGCCCTGCTCGACGCCGTCCCCGACCTGCGGCAGGACCTCACCACCGCCGGGCTCGTCGTCACCCGGGTCGAGGTCGACCCGAGCACCGACACCCGTGCCTGGGCCGACGGCCGGGGCGACAGCGGTCAGCAGCAGCCCGGCACCGCCGCCGGCAGCAGCGACGGCCGCGGCGCCGGCTCCGGGCAGCAGTCCGGCGACGACCGCACCCGCCCGTGGCGACCCGCGCCCGGCGCCGTGCCCGGGCCCGTCTCCCCCACCTCCGACACGTCCGCGTCCGTGGCAGCCGCCACCGGGCTCGACGTCCGCGCCTGACCGAGAGGACCTCCCATGACCACTCCTGTCTCGAACATGCCAGAGAGCTCCTACGCGGCCATGCGCAAGCGGATCGGCAACCCGTCGACCAACAGCACGGGCATGTCGGCCAGCTCCCTCGCGGCGATGAAGGCCGCCCCCGACCTGTCGGTCGGCGGTGGCACCACCGCCCTGGCCAACCCCAAGGCCAACGACAAGGACACCTTCCTCAAGCTGCTGGTCGCCCAGATGAAGTACCAGGACCCCTCCAAGCCGGCCGACAGCAGCCAGCTCATGGCGCAGACCGCCACCTTCAGCCAGGTGGAGAAGCTGCAGGAGCTCGTCAAGCAGAACGCCACGCTGATGTCCTCCCAGCGCACGCTGACCGCCAGCGCGATGGTCGGCCACACGGTGGCCTACACCGCCACCGACGGCACGGCGAAGACCGGCCTGGTCACCTCGGTGCGGATCGGCACCGACGCCAAGGAGGCCGAGGCCGTCGTCAACGGGGTCGCCGTCCCGCTGGGTCGGGTCACCACCATCACCACCGCCGACGCCGCGGCGATCGAGGCCAAGGCCGTCGCCGACGCCAAGGCCGCGGCCGACGCGAAGGCAGCCGAGGTCAAGGCCGCCGCGGACGCGAAGGCAGCCGCCGACGCGAAGGCCGCCACCCCGACCACGGGCGCGACACCGACGTCGCCGTCCGGCACCACCACCGGCACGACAGGGACGTCGGCCACCGGGAGCACGGGCACGACAGGGACGTCAGCCACCGGCACCACCAGCGACTCGAAGTCCGACAGCGGCAGCGGCGCACCCGCCGCCTGACCGCCCCTCCGTCGTCCACCCCTCTCACCGGGAGAAGAACCATGCTGCGCTCGATGTTCTCCGCCGTCGCCGGCCTCAAGGCACACCAGACCAAGCTCGACGTGACCGGCAACAACATCGCCAACGTCAACACCGTCGGCTACAAGACCCAGAGCGTCGTCTTCCAGGACACGCTGTCCCAGCTGGTGCGGGCGGCCTCCGCCCCCACCGAGGACACCGGTGGCACCAACCCGACCCAGGTCGGCCTCGGCGTCAAGGTCGCCGGCGTGACCACCAACTTCGGCCAGGGCTCCACCCAGAACACCGGGCGGGTCGAGGACTTCATCATCAACGGCGACGGCTTCTTCGTCACCGCGCAGGGCAACAACCAGCTGTTCACCCGGGCCGGCTCGATGACCTACGACGGCACCGGCCACCTGGTCACCCCGGACGGCGCGCTGCTGCAGGGCTGGACCGCCGACGCCAACGGCAAGATCGACACCTCCGGCCCGATCGACAGCCTGACCATGCCCTTCGGCCAGATCCTGCCGCCGGTGCCCACCAGCACCAACGCGATCAAGGGCAACCTCAACGCCTCGGCCGCGAACCCGATCGTCGGGCCGCCCGCGGTCCCGGGTGCCGTCGTCACCAGCGTGGTGGACATGTTCGACAAGCAGGGCAACAAGCTCACGTTCACCTACTCGTTCACCAAGACCGGCCCGAACGCCTGGACCATGTCGATGAACGACTCGACCGGGACCGCCGTCGGTGGCTTCACGCCCGTGAACCTGACCTTCGACGCGACCGGCAAGCTGACGGCGCCGGCGTCGGGCACGACCACCTTCACCGCCACCTCGGCCGCGACCCCGAACCCGTACGCCAACTGGGGCACGCCCGTCGTCGTCGACTTCTCCAAGATGACCCAGTTCAGCGAGAAGTCCGGCGTCGACAGCACGGTGCAGAACGGCATGACCACCGGCACGCTGCAGTCCTTCGGCCTCACCGACGACGGCGTCCTGCAGGGCACCTACTCCAACGGCCAGACCAAGGCCCTGGGCCAGCTGGCCATCGCCTCGTTCAACAACCCCGGCGGCCTGGTCAAGTCCGGCGCCAGCTCGTTCAAGTCCGGCGACAACTCCGGTCAGCCGCTCATCGGCATCGGTGGCAGCGGCAGCCGCGGCACCCTGGCGTCCGGCTCGCTGGAGATGAGCAACGTCGACCTGGCCGAGGAGTTCACCGGGCTGATCATCGCCCAGCGCGGGTTCCAGGCGAACAGCCGCGTGATCACCACCTCCGACGAGATCCTGCAGGAGCTCGTCCAGCTCAAGCGCTGACCCCCTCCCCTCCCGCCAAGATGGCCATCTTGGCGCCGCACTAATGGCCATCTTGGCGGCGCCTTCATGGCCATCTCGGCGGGAACGAGCGCCCGGTCCGTCGCCGTCCGACGGGGACGGACCGGGCGATCGGCTACACCCGCACCACCCCACGACCGATGACACAGAGGGGCCCCCGAGGCCCGCCACCCCCAGCCGGAAGAAGGACCACCGTGATCTGCGTGACGCGACTCAACGGGGACGAGTTCGCGGTCAACCCCGACCTCATCCAGCGCGTGGAAGCACACCCCGACACCGTCATCACGCTGCTGGACGACACGAAGTACATCGTGGCCGAGAGCGTGCCGCACGTGATCCGGCAGATCCGCGACTTCCGCGCCAGCGTGCTGCACACGGCACACCTGATGGACGTCGGGGCCTACGCGGCCCCGGTGCTCGAGGACCCGTCCACCGAGGACGACACGCGCGCTCCCGCCGTGCTCGCCTTCCCGATGCGCGAGGAGCGCTGACCCATGGACCCCGCCACGATCATCGGGATCGTCCTGGCCCTGGTCTCCCTCGTGATCATGATGGTCCTCGAGGGGTCCAGCCCGCTGGCGATCTTCCTGCTGCCGCCGCTGATCCTCGTGTTCGGCGGCACGTTCGGCGCCGCGATCGCCGGCCTGGCGATGTCCGACGTCGGCAAGATCGGCGCCTGGATGAAGCAGGGCCTCATGCCCCCCAAGGTGCCGCCGATCACCGAGAAGATCCAGACGCTGGTCAGCCTGGCCGAGAAGGCCCGCAAGGAGGGCCTGCTCGCGCTGGAGGCCGAGGTCAAGAACATCGACGACCCGTTCCTCAAGCGCGGCCTGCAGATGAGCATCGACGGCACCGACCCGGAGGACCTGCGCGCCGTCCTGGAGGCCGAGATCGCGGCGAAGAAGGCCGAGGACAAGGTCGCCACCAAGTTCTTCACCGCCATGGGCGGCTACGCCCCGACGGTCGGCATCATCGGCACCGTCGTCGGTCTGGTCCACGTGCTGGAGAACCTGAGCAACCCCGACAGCCTCGGCCCGCTGATCGCCGCGGCGTTCATCGCGACCCTCTGGGGCGTGCTCTCGGCGAACGTCTTCTGGCTGCCGATGGGCGCCAAGATCGCCCGGAACAGCGACCTGGAGGCCGCCCAGATGATGATGCTCGTCGAGGGCATCTCGGAGATCCAGGCCGGCACCAGCCCGCGCACCGTGCGGCAGAAGCTGACCTCCCTCATCCCACCGAGCGAGCTCGCCAAGGCCGCGAAGGCCGCGGCATGACCACGACCGTGCACGGGCGGCGGACGTGAGCGGCGGCGGGCACGCCCCCAAGAAGGGACGCCGGGCGCAGCACCACGAGGAGGAGGAGCACGAGAACCACGAGAGGTGGCTGGTCTCCTACGCCGACATGGTCACCCTGCTGATGGTGCTCTTCATCGTGCTCTTCGCGATCAGCCAGGTGGACGCGAAGAAGTTCGACCAGCTCGCCACCGGGCTGGCCGAGAGCTTCGGCGCCCCGATCACCTCGATGGGCCAAGGCGCGTCGAGCGAGGCCAGTGTCTTCGACGGCTACCCGTCCCCGGTGCAGGTGACCGAGGACGTGCCGGAGAGCAAGGCCGAGCAGTCCGCAGAGGAAGCAGCCGCAGCTGCGAAGGCAGCCGCAGCCGCGGCCGAGGCCACGCAGCGCGAAGCACAGGCCACCTACGACCAGCTGGCTGCGGCCAAGGCTGCGTTGCAGGCGGCCCTGGACGCGGCCGGCTACCCGAACGCGGCGAAGTTCGAGATCACCGAGCGCGGGCTGGTGGTGCACGTGATCGCCGACCAGCTCCTGTTCGACGCGGAGCAGGCCGTGCTGCGGGCACCGGGGAAGAGCGTGCTGGACGCGATCGCCCCCACCCTGCGGGGGCTCCCGCAGGACATCGCGGTGGAGGGTCACGCCAACTCGCTGCCGGTCACCCCCGGCGGTCGGTACTCCTCCAACTGGCAGCTCTCCACCGACCGGGCCTCGGTGATCGTCGAGTACATCACCACCACGGGCCGCGTGGCCGAGGACCGCATGTCGGCCACCGGCTACAGCAGCACCAAGCCGCTGCTGCCCGACTCCGACCCGAACGCGATGTCCGTCAACCGCCGGGTGGACGTCGTCGTCCTGTCCGACGCGTCCAGCGCCGCCAACCAACTGCTGCCCGTCATCGACGCAGCCCAGAACTGAGGAGCGAGGCCATGAGCACCAAGACCAAGGAGAAGGACGACAAGGCGCCCGCCGACGGGGAGGAGGCCAAGGGCGGCAAGAAGAAGATCCTGATCATCGCGGTGGTCGCGCTGCTGGCCGTGGGCGCGGCGCTGTACTTCTTCGTGTTCTCCGGCAGCGAGGCAGAGGCGGCACCGGTCGAGGGCACCGTCCTCACCCTGGAACCGGTCGCGGTGAACCTGGCCGGTGGCGGCTACCTCAAGGTGGGCATCGCGCTGCAGTTCACCGAGGCGGCCGGCGGTGGCGGGCACGGTGGAGCACCCGACGGCTCCAAGGCCCTGGACCTGCTCATCTCGCAGTTCTCCCAGGCCCAGCCCGCCGACGTCACCACCGCCCGGGACGCCCTCAAGGCCGACCTGCAGAAGAAGATCATCGAGGCCTACCACCACGACGTGATGGGCATCTACTTCACCGAGTACGTCACGCAGTAGCACCACCTCAGCACCGCCCGCACCACCCGCCCACCCCGTCGCGCACCGACCGCGACGGGGTGGGCGCACCGGTCAGGGTGCCCACCGGCACCGCCGATGAGCACCTCGTGAGCCGATCCGACGCCGTCGCCCCCGCGCGCGGCAGTGCTCCCCCGCCGGGGGTGAGCAACAGCCGAGCGCGCCGCAGCGAGCCCCGCGACTACGACTTCCGGCGGCCGACCAAGCTCTCCCGTGACCACGTCCGGGTCCTGCAGAACTCGCAGGAGGACTTCGCCCGCGCGGCGACGACGATCCTCACGTCCCTGCTGCGCACCGGCGCCCGGATGGACCTGGTGGGGATCGAGCAGCACTCCTACGAGGAGTACGCCACCAGCCTGCCGGACCCCTACTTCGTCGCGAACTTCACCTTCGAGCCGCTGCAGGGCAAGGGCCACCTCGCCTTCCCGCTCGACGTCGCGATGGCCACCGTCGACCACATGCTGGGCGGCTCCGGGACCGCCGAGCAGCCCATGCGGCCGATGACCATCATGGAGGCCTCGCTCGAGAAGCACCTGCTCGACCGGCTGCTGATGGAGATGGCCCGCTCGATGGAGCCGATCACCCGGATCGAGCCGGTGCTCGGCGAGCTCGAGTACAACCCTGCTCTCGCCCAGACCGCCGTGGGCTCGGAGACCGTGATGGTCTTCAGCTTCGAGCTGCAGGTCGGTGCCCGGGAGACCGTGGCCACCCTGGTGCTGCCCTTCTCCTCCTTCGCGGCCTCCCTGGCCAGCGCGACGTCGCCGCAGCTGTCGGAGTCCGCGCGCGCCAAGCGCGCCCGGGCCGCCGAGGCCGTCGCGGCGCGGCTCAACCAGGTGCCGGTCGACGTGAGCATCCGGTTCAACCCGCTCGAGGTGGCCAGCCACGACCTGCTGTCCCTCGCAGTCGGCGACGTGCTGCTGCTGCGGCACCCCAAGGACTCCCCGCTCGAGGTCATCACCAACGACGTCACGTTCGCGCACGCGATCGCCAGCAACCACCGCCGGCGGCTCGCGGCCTCGATCGTCCCCACCCCGCCCGCCGGGTCCGGCCCCGGCGCACGAGGCCGGGCCCCCACCCGCTCCCCCAGCGCACCCGTCGGACCGAGCCCAGAGGACACCGCATGAGCACCGCGCCCCGAACCGACGACTCGGCCACCGTCCAGGCGGCCATCGCAGCCGCGGCCCAGGCCGCCGCCGACCTCGTGCCGGCGTCGGTCCCGCTGGTGTCCGGCGAGGCCGTGCACGACCCGGACCTCGTCGACCTGCCGGCCGACGCCGAGCAGGCCGTCACCGCCCGGCTGTCCGGGGAGATCAGCGGCGACATCGTGCTGGTCGTCTCCCGCGACGTCGTGGAGGCGCTGCAGAACTCCCCCGTGGGCACGATGGACGTCGCCACCGCGCTGCGCCCCGCCCTGGAGGCCGCCGCCGCCCAGCTCGGCCGGGTGCGGGTCTCCTCCGAGCGCGTCGAGGACCCGGTGGCCGCGATGGACGGGCTGCGCGACAAGGGCATGTTCGTCGCCGTCCCGCTGCTCGGCGCCGGTGCGGAGCAGGCGGTCTTCGCCCTGCAGGTCGACCTGCCCGTGCCGCCCGGCAGCACCCGGCCGCCCGGCAGCCTGGACCTGCTGCGCAACGTGGCCATGGAGGTCACCGTCGAGATCGGCCGCACCCGGATGACCGTGGCCGAACTGCTGTCGCTGCACCCCGGCGAGGTCATCGAGCTCGACCGCGCCGCCAGCGCGCCGGCCGACCTGCTGGTCAACGGCACGCTCATCGCCCGCGGGGAGGTCGTCGTCGTCGACGAGGACTTCGGGCTGCGGATCTCGGAGATCGTCACCGACGCCGCCGAGCTCGGGAACCCGCCGGCATGAGCACCGCCTGGATGATCATCCGCCTGGTGCTGTCGCTGGCGTTCGTCGCCGGCGTGCTGCTGATGGCCGCTCGGGTCGCGAAGAAGCGCGGCCTGGGCGGCGGGGGCAGCCTGATCGAGGTCCTCGCCAGCCAGCGCATGGGCCGCTCGAGCAACGTGTCGGTGCTGCGCATCGGCGAGCGGGTGCTGGTCGTGGGCGCCACCGACCAGCAGATCACGCTGCTCGGCGAGATGGACCCCGACGCGGTCGACGAGGCGCTGGCCTCCTCCCGGCCGGCCCGCTCCGGCGCCGACGACGACCCTGACGACTCCGACGACTACACCGACGGGGACCTGCTGCCGGCGCCCCGCCGGACCCCGGCCCGCCACTCCAGCGGCATCACCGCAGGCTCCGTGCTGGACCGCGCCGCCTGGGGGTCGATGGTCTCCGAGCTGCGGGAACGCACGGTGCGACGATGACCCGGCGGCTGGACCGGGCCGGCCTGCTGGCCCTCCTGGTGCTGGCGATGGCCCTGCTGAGCACGGTGCTGGCGGGTGCGGCCTCGGCCGCGCCGGTCGCTCCCACCGCGCCCGTCGCCCCCGTCGCCCCGGCCGCGGTCGACGGCGCCGGCACGGGCGTCGTGGACATCTCCGTCGGCAGCGGCAGCCCCAGCACCGCCGTGACGCTGATCCTGGCGCTCACCGTGCTGTCGGTCGCGCCGTCGCTGCTGCTGCTGACCACCAGCTTCACCAAGATGCTGGTCGTCCTGTCGCTCACCCGCAACGCCCTGGGCATGGCCTCCTCGCCGCCCAACCAGGTGCTCACCGGCATCGCGCTGTTCCTCACGCTGTTCGTGATGGGCCCGGTGTTCGGCGACATCAACGACGTCGCCGTCCAGCCCTACATGGACGGTGCGATCACCGCCGGGCAGGCCTACGACGCCGGCACCGTGCCGCTCAAGGACTTCCTGCTGCACAACACCCGGGACGACGAGCTGGAGCTGATGGTCGGCCTGTCCGGTGAGGAGGCGCCGGCGAACGCCGCCGACGTCAGCCTCACCACGCTGATCCCGGCCTTCGTGCTGTCGGAGCTGAAGAGCGCCTTCATCATCGGGCTGGTCATCTTCATCCCGTTCCTGGTGCTGGACATGCTGGTCAGCGCCGCGCTGATGAGCCTGGGCATGATGATGGTGCCGCCGTCGATCGTGTCGCTGCCGTTCAAGCTGCTGCTGTTCGTCGTCGTCGACGGCTGGGCGCTGATCACGACCGCACTGGTGGGGTCCTACTCGTGAGCGACGCCGACGTCACCCACATCGCGCTGCAGACCATGCTGCTGGCGGCCAAGGTCTCCGCGCCGATCCTGCTGACCGCCCTGCTCGTCGGGTTCGCCATCTCGCTGTTCCAGGCGGCCACCCAGATCCAGGAACAGACGCTGTCGTTCGTGCCCAAGATGATCGCGGTGGCCGTGGCCCTGCTGGTCACCGGCAACTGGGTGCTGCACGAGATGGTCTCCTTCACCCACCACCTGTTCGAGCTGCTCCCGGCACTGCTGGGCAGGAGCTGACCGGCGGTGGACCTCCAGGTCTCGGAGGTGACCCTGGTGGCGTTGCTCCTGGGCACCGTCCGGGCCGCCGGGTTCATCCTCACCGCACCCCCGTTCAACAACAAGGCGATCCCGTCCTCGGTCAAGGGCGCCCTGGCCACGATGCTCGGCCTGGTGGTCATGCCCGACCTCGCCGAGACGATGCCGGTCGTGACGGCCAGCTTCCTGCTGGTGTCGGTGGTGACCGAGCTGGCGGTGGGGGCGGCGCTGGGCTTCATCGTCCAGCTGCTGTTCACCGCCGTGCAGACCGCCGGTGACATCCTCGACGTGACCGGCGGCTTCTCGCTGCAGCCGGCCTACGACCCGCTCGCGATGACGATGAACTCGACGATCGGCCGCCTGCACTACCTCCTGGCGACGACGCTGCTGTTCACCAGCGGCGCGCACCTGGTGCTGGTGCGGGGCTTCGTCCTCTCCTACCGCGGCCTGCCGCTGGGCGGCGGGCTGCCCACCGACCAGCTGGCCGACGTGCTCATCACCAGCTTCTCGATGATGTTCCTGGCCGCGCTGCAGATCGCCGGCCCGCTGGTCGCCGTCCTGCTGCTGTCCGACGTCGCGCTGGGCATCCTCAGCCGGGCGGCCCCGGCCATGCAGCTGTTCAACCTCAACTTCCCGGTCAAGATCCTGGTCGTGCTGGTGCTGCTGGGGCTCACCTTCCCGCTGCTGCCGCCCGCGCTGTCGACCCTGATCGAGGCGGCCACCCGCGCCATGCTCTCGCTGTCGAGCGGCTGAGCCGTGGCCAAGGACGGTCCGGGTGGTGAGAAGACAGAGAAACCGACAGCGCAGAAACTGCAGAAGGCCAAGAAGGACGGGCAGTCACCGAAGACCCAGGAGCTCAGCACCTGGGCCGGCGTGGCCGCGGCCAGCGTGCTGCTGCCGATGCTGGCCAGGAGCGGCTTCACCCAGCTGCGCCAGCTGTTCGTCACCGCGACCGCGGTGTTCGACCGGCCCCAGGCCTACATGGTCACGGCGATGCTGGGTGACGCGGTGGTCGCCTTCTTCACCGCGATCCTCCCGCTGGCACTGGGGATGATGGTGGTGGGCACGCTCGGCTACGCCGTGCAGGGCGTGCACGTCTCGGCGAAGCCGATGAAGCCGACGTTCGCCAAGATCAACCCGTTCAGCGGGCTGAAGCGCATGTTCGGCACGCACGGGCTCTGGGAGACCGCCAAGGCGCTGGTCAAGACGGTCGCGCTGGGCACGGTGATCTGGTCGACCGCCGACACCGCGAAGACGCTGGTGTCCGGCGCCGGCTCGATGTCGCTGACCGACGTGGTGGCGATCTTCACCGACGCCGCGGTGACGATGTTCCGGGTGACCGCCGTGACCGGCCTGGTGCTCGCCGTGGCCGACTACGCCTACCAGCGGCACACCAGCATGAAGCAGCTGAAGATGAGCCTCTACGAGATCAAGCAGGAGTACAAGCAGAACGAGGGCGACCCGCACATGAAGGCCCAGCGCAAGGCCGTGGCCATGGAGATGAGCCGCAACCGGATGATGACCGCGGTCACCGAGGCCGACGTGCTGCTGGTCAACCCCACCCACGTGGCCGTGGCGCTCAAGTACGAGGCCGGGACCGGTGCCCCGCGGGTGGTGGCCAAGGGCCGGGACGAGATCGCCGCCGAGCTGCGCCGCCGCGCCGAGGAGGCCCGGGTGCCGCTGGTGCACGACATCCCGCTGGCCCGGGCGCTGTACGCCTCCACCGACCTGGACCAGGAGGTGCCGCCGCAGCTGTTCACCGCGGTGGCCCGGGTGCTGGCCTTCGTCATGCACCTCGGGTCGCGCGGCGTCGTCGGCGGGGTGCACCGCCCCGGCTTCGCCGCACCCGACACCACCGGGCTGCCCACCGCCCGCCGCCGCTGAGCGCCCCGCGCGGAGTACCAGCGGCGAGGTCCCCTCGCGTCTCACACTCCACTCGGGGTGCCAGGGGGCTGAAGCCGAACCGGGTACCTCTTTCGCAGCACTGCGCCCCAGTCGTCCCGGCTGACCCTCGGGCCGCAGGTCGGCGGTACGGCCCGCACCCTGACTGCCGATGAGTCCCCCGTGCGAGGACTCGGGAAAGCAGCTGTACCGATCGGCGTCGTGTCGATCGTGCTCATGCTCGTGGTCCCACTGCCGGCCGTGCTGCTCGACCTGCTCATCGCGGCGAACATCACCGGCTCGCTGCTGATCCTGCTGGTGTCGATGCAGATCCGCCGTCCCCTGGACTTCGCGGTGTTCCCGTCGCTGGTGCTGGTGGCGACCCTGCTGCGGCTGGCGCTCAACGTGTCCTCGACGCGGCTGGTGCTCACCGACGGCTACGCCGGCCACGTCATCGAGGCGTTCGGCGACTTCGTGATCGGCGGCTCGCTGATCGTCGGCCTGGTGATCTTCGTGATCCTCACGATCATCCAGTTCGTCGTCATCACCAACGGTGCCGGCCGCGTGGCCGAGGTCGGGGCCCGCTTCACCCTCGACGCCATGCCCGGCAAGCAGATGGCCATCGACGCCGACCTGAACGCCGGCCTGATCACCCAGGCCCAGGCGCGCAAGCGCCGCCAGGAGGTCACCGCCGAGGCCGACTTCTACGGGTCGATGGACGGTGCCAGCAAGTTCGTCAAGGGCGACGCCATCGCGGCCATCATCGTCACGCTGATCAACCTGATCGGTGGCTTCGCCATCGGGATGATGCAGCGCGGGATGTCCCCCGGCGAGGCCATCACGACCTACTCGCTGCTCAGCGTGGGTGACGGCCTGGTCTCCCAGATCCCCGCGCTGCTGATCTCCACCGCCACCGGCCTCATCGTCACGCGCTCGGCCACCGAGGGCGACATGGGCGGGGACCTGCTGGCCCAGCTGGGCCGGCGCAAGCTGCCGCTGCGCATCGCCGGCGGGGCGTCGGTCGCCCTCTGCCTCATCCCCGGTCTGCCCAAGCTGCCGTTCCTGCTGGCCGGCGCCGTCTTCCTGTTCTTCGCCTCCCGCATCGTGGAGGTCCCCGACGTCGACGACGACGCCGAGGACGCCGCCCAGGCCGAGCCCGAGGAGGTCCAGCCGGACTCCCCCGAGGCGATCGTGGACCGGATGCGGGTGGACCCGCTGGAGCTGGAGGTCGCCTTCGACCTGGTGGACCTGGTCGACCCGTCCCGCGGCGGTGACCTGCTGGACCGGGTGAAGGCACTGCGCCGCAAGGTCGCCATGGACTCCGGCCTGGTCATCCCCCTGGTGCGCACCCGCGACAACCTCGACCTGCCGGCGTCCCAGTACGTCATCTGGCTCAACGGCGTGCCCGCCGCCAAGGGCAGCTCGCCGGCCGGCACGGTGCTGGCGATCGGCGACCACCTGGACGGCCTGCCCGGCAAGCCGACCCGCGAGCCGGTGTTCGGCCTCGCCGCCAAGTGGGTGCCCGCCGAGCTGCAGCGCCAGGCCGAGATGGCCGGCGCGACCGTCGTCGACCGCTCCTCGGTGGTCACCACGCACCTGGCCGAGGTCGTGCGGCTCAACGCCGCCGCCCTGCTCGGCCGGGAGGACGTGAAGATGCTGGTCGAGATGGTGCGCCGCACCAACCCGATCGTCGTCGAGGAGCTCACCCCGACGCTGCTCACCCTGGGTGAGGTGCAGCGGGTGCTGCAGGCGCTGCTGGAGGAGGGCGTCTCGATCCGCGACCTGGTGCGCATCTTCGAGGCGCTGTCGCTGCGGGCCAAGACCTCCACCGACCTGGACGGGCTCGTCGAGGCCGCCCGCGCCGCCCTCGGGTCGGCCATCAGCCACCCCTACGTCACCCCGGACGAGCGCCTGCACGTCATGACCCTCGACCCGGTCTTCGAGCAGCGCCTGCTCGAGTCGGTGCGCCAGGGGGACGGCGGGCAGGTGCTCGCCCTGGACGGCGCAGGCGTCGACGCCCTGGTGCGCAACTGCACCGACATCCTCGAGGACGCCGAGGCCATGAGCCTCTCCCCCGTCCTCGTCTGCTCCCCGCAGGTACGCGCCGCCCTGGCGCGCCTGATGCGTCAGGTCCTCCCCCGGTTGTCGGTCATCGCCTACACCGAGGTCACCCGCACGGCCAACATCGAGACGGTAGGAGTGGTGACCGGTGCTTTCGCTGTCCGCTGAGTCGGCAACCCGCGAGGGGGCCATCGAGGCCGCCCGGGACATGTACGGCCCCTCCGTGCGCATCAACGGCATCCGCCGCGTGCGCACGGGCGGGGTGATGGGCTTCTTCTCCGCCGAGCGCTTCGTCGCCGAGGTGGACCTGCCCGACGTCGACGACGACCGGCCCGTGGCCCGGCCGGGTCGATCCGGCGGGGCCATCCCCCGGACGTCGACGCCGCGGGCCACCCCGCAGCCCGACCGTCCGGCCGGACCCCGCGCGGCGGCCCCGGCCCCGCGCGCCAACACGACCCGGCGCCGCGGCTCGTTCGTGGACGAGCACGGCGAGGAGTGGATCGACGACTGGGTCGACGAGTGGGTCGACCAGCCGGCCGACCCGCCGCGCGGTGCCGGTGCGCTCGGCGGCGCGCGCGCCGCCGCGCCCGCGATGCCGTCCGGCTGGGACATCGCCGACGCGCCCGCACCGCGGGCCGGCCGGCCGACGGCCGCCGACCCGGTCGAGGAGCTGGCTGCCCTGCTCGGCTCCACCGACGCGCCCGCTGCCGGCGTCTACTCCAAGCAGCAGCCCGCGGCCCCGGCCGCGCCTGCCGGCGACGGACGCCCGGCGGTGCGCCAGGCCCGCGACACCCGGACCGCGGAGAGCTCCGTCGGCCTGCCCCGGTCGCGCCAGTCCGCGGCGTCCCCGCGTACCGGGTCCGGCAGCGCCGTGCCCGCCCCCCGCTCGGGTGCCTCGGCCGCGGGCCGCGGGATGCCGCGCCCCGGCGAGCCCAGCTCTGCCCAGTTCCCGGCTGCCCCGTCCGGGTCGACGTCGTCCCGCGCCGCGGCTCCGGCGGCCACACCTGCCCGCGCACCCCGTGCCGCGGCCAAGCCCAAGGCCGCCCCGCCCCGCACCCCGTCCGCGCGGGCGGCGAAGCCCACCACCGGTGGGTCGCTGTCGCCGTTCGCCGCTGCCCTGGCCCGGATGGTCGACAGCGACGACCAGGTGCTGGTGGCCGTGGAGAGTGCGCAGACCCCGGCACAGGAGCTGCTGCCCCCGGCCATCGAGAAGGCCGGCACCTACGTCGCCCCGGTCGAGGAGCACGCCGAGCCCGTCGAGCAGCAGGCCGACCTGGTCGAGCAGCACGCCGAGCCGGTCGCCGAGGTCCCGGCGGCCCGTCCCGTCGCGGCCCCGGTGGGTGCCGCCCCGGTGGCGGCCGTCCCGGCGCCCGTGCCGGCCGAGCAGTCCGTCGCGGCGGAGCAGTACGCACCCGCCGAGCAGCACGTGCCGGCGCAGCAGTACGCGACCACCGAGCAGCACGTGCCGGCGCAGCAGTACGCGACCGCCGAGCAGCACGTGCCGGCGGAGCAGTACGCGCCCGCCGAGCAGGTCGTGCCCGCCGTCCCGTCGGCTGCGAGCGAGCTGCCGGCTGCGCCGGTGGTCCCTGCCGCGCCGGAGCCGGTGTGGTCCGGCTCGCCCACCGCCCAGCCGATGCCCGCCGCCCAGCCGGTCGCTGCCTTGCAGCCGGTCCCCGCGGCGCAGCCGATGCCGGACGGGTACTCGGGCCAGCCCGTGCCCGCCGGGTACGCGGCGCAGCCGCTGTACGCGGGGTACACCGTGCCGGCGGCTCCCGGCCAGGCGCACCCCGAGCACGGTGCCGCCCACCCGGCCCCGGCTGGGCACCCCGCCTCGTACCCGGCGCCTGCCGGACACGTCGGGCACCCGGTGACCCCCGCCGGGTTCGCGCCGTCCCCCGGACACCCGGGGTTCGCGACGCCGGAGGCTTACGCGGCTCCGGCGGGGTACGCGGCTCCGGCGGGGTACGCGGCTCCGGCGGGGTACGCGGCGCCGCAGCCCTCCCCGGGCGCCGAGGGGCACGCAGCCCAGGCGTACGGAACGCCCCAGTCCTACGCGGCCCCTCAGTCGTACGCGGCCCCCCAGTCGTACGCGGCACCCCAGTCCTACGCGGCACCCCAGTCCTACGCGGCACCCCAGACGCACGCCGCACCGCAGGCCCACGCGGCGCAGGCCCACGCGGCGCAGGCTCCGGCCACCCAGCCGGGCCACCCGGGGTCCACGCCGCCGGCCGAGTTCGCCGCGCAGCACGGCCACCCGGCCCAGCTGTCGGCCGCGGGGCAGCACGGCCACCCGTACGCGATCGGCCCGGAGCACGGCGTGCCCACCGACACCGTCTCGCCGTACGCGGCGCCGCAGGAGCACGCCGGGCCGTCGCCGTACGCAGCTCCGCAGGAGCACCCTGGGCCGTCGCCGTACGCCGCGCCCCACGGGTACGTCGCGCCGTCGCCGTACGCCGCGCCGGCCGAGCAGGACCCGTACGCCACGCCGGCTGCACTGCCGCCGGCGTACGCGGCCCCCGCCGGCCACGACCGGCTCCCGGAGCAGGCCGCCGCACCGGCGCCGGACGCCGGGGCGCACGTCGCCCCGGACGCGGCCGTGCAGCACGCCGGTCACGTGGTGCCCGCGGTCGCCCCGGCGGCCCCGGCCGTGCACGTCGCCGAGCCGGCCGTGCACGCCGTCCCGCAGGTGCTGCACGCCGACCCGGCCGGGGCCCGGTACGTCGAGGTGGCCACCGCGCAGGCCCCGGCGTCCGAGGCCCTGTCCGCCCCGGTGCCGGCCGACGCCGGGCGGGCGCTCCCGCCCACCCCGACGACGGTCGAGTTCAGCGCACCGACCGGGCACGACGCACCCGTCGAGTACGACGTCCCGGCGCTGCCGGCCGGCGGCGGCTCGGCGATGGACCTGTGGTCCGACGTCGTCCCCGCCGTCCGGGCGTCGAGCGGACGCCACCGGCACGCCGCCGAGGCGCCTGCCGCGGCCCCGGTCGCCGACGTCCCGGCGGTCGACTGGTACTCGCCGTACGCCGACGTCGCCGCCACCCCGGTGACCCCGGACAGCACCTGGCGGGTCGAGCCCCTGGCCGCCCTCGAGTCGTCGACCTGGTCGCCGGCCTGGTCGCCGGCCGAGGAGACCGGTACGCCGTCCGCGGCGTGGGACGCACCGGCCACCTCGACGTCGACGACGTCGTGGGACCTCGACCTGCCCGCCGCCGAGCCCGCCCCCGCGTGGGAGTCGAGCATCTTCGCCGACCTGCTGGCCAGTTTCGGCGGCCCGGCGTGGGAGCCCCCGGCGCTCACTGCGCACGTGGCCACGGAGGACACCGGCACCACCCTGGAGCCGCTGCACACCTGGGAGCACACCAGCTCCTGGGAGCCCTCGACCACGGCGTCCGAGACCGGCAGCACCTGGGAGCCCGCCGGTGGCTGGGAGCTCACCAACTCCTGGGAGCCCACGCCGGACGTCCTCACCCCGAGCGCCGGGACCGGCTCGAGCTGGGACAGCGCCGGCAGCTGGGACACCGGCACGTCGACGGACGTCGACCCGGCGGCCGTCACCGACGACCCGTCGGACGCGGTGGACGGCGGCACGGGCACCAGCTGGGCGGAGATCGCGCTGCGGGTGGGCGTGGAGCCCTCGCGCACCCGTCGCCGGCACCGCTACGACGACGAGACGCCCGCCGAGGCCGAGACCGTGCCGGACATCTCCAGCTTCGACGAGGGTGTGTCCTTCGCCGAGGCCGGCCCCATGTCGGCCGACGCCGCCCGCCGGGCGTTCGCCGCGCACGACCTGCTGGGCCGCTTCACCGCCCGCCGGTTCGCCGAGGAGACGCTGCCCGCAGCCCTGCTCGACGACCCGACGCTCGACCTCGAGCAGGCCCCGGTCAGCCGGGCCCGGCACGCCGCGGGCGAGCGCGGCCAGGACGGCGGTCCCGGCCAGGTCACCCACGCCGAGATCACCCGCACCCTGCTGACCGAGACGACCCACGCCTCGACCACGCGCTCGCAGACCACGCGGGCCCAGTTCACCCACGCCGAGCTGAGCTGGACCGAGGTGGTCGAGGAGGCCACCGACGTCCGCGACGAGCTCTGCCCCGCCGTCGTCCCGTCGCTGGAGTCCGCGGTGGACACGTCGGTGGAGGAACCGTCGTGGCCCACCGACGCGACCATGGTGATGCCGCCGCTGTCGCTGCTCCCGCCGAACCGGGTGCCGCCGATGTCGGTGCGGACGCCGCCGGTGCTGAGCCGCCGGATGCTCCCGCCCGCCGTCCGTGGCACCGCGTCCCTGCCGGCCGGCCGGTCCGGGCCGGGGTCGCTGGCGCTGCCCGCGGCGCGGGGTCCCCGCACGGACGGCGGTGGCCTGCGCGAGCTGACCGGTGCCCCGGCTCCGGCGGCGCGGCTGGCCGCGGTGACCCAGCTGGTGCACCGCCGGCGCAACGACCTGGTCACCCAGGCGTCCACCCAGCTGATCAGCCAGCTGCGTGCGCTCGGCATGCCGGACTTCCTGCTGGACGCCGACTTCGCCGCGGACGCGACGAGCCGGGGCACCTACTCGGCCCTGGCGTCGGTGCTGTCGGCGCACCTGCCCACGCCGCCCGCGGTGCCCGCCGGCGCCGGTGACGTGCTGATGCTGGTGGGGCCGGGCTCGGAGGCGCTGAGCACCGCGCGGGCCGTCGCCGCGCACCAGCGCCTGGACCACGAGCGGATCCAGTGGGCCTCGCCCGGGGCGCTGGCCTGCCTGGCGCCGGAGTCGATGCGGGTCTCCAACACCGAGACCGCGATCGAGCGGCGCCGGTGGACCCGGGCGGCGGGGACGGTCACCATCGTCGCCGTCGACGCCCCGCTGCGCAGCGGTCCGAGTGCCTGGGTCCAGGAGATGATCGACATCTGGACGCCGACCGCCGTGTGGGGCGTCGTGGACGCCACCCGCAAGCCCGAGGACCTGTCGCAGTGGCTGACGAACCTGCCTCGACTGGACGCCGTGGCGGTGGCCGAGTGTGACGCGAGCGCCGACCCGGCGGCCATGCTGCAGCACGTGCCGGTGCCGGTGGCGCTGGTCGACGGTGCGCCGGCCACCGCGTTCCGCTGGGCGTCGCTGCTGTCCGAGCGGCTGGAGGTCTCGGGACGATGAGCCCGTTCCGCGGTGACGTGCTGCTGCTGGCGGCGCTCTTCGCGCTGCCGGTGGTGGCACTGACCCTGCGCGGGGACCTGTCGACCCAGGACCTGACGGCCCGGCTGCCCTGGTGCCTGCTGGCCGGCTGGCTGGTGGTGTCGGTCGTGCGGTTCGCCGCCCGGCCGGCCGCCCCCGCCCCGGCCCGCGGCGCCGCGGCCGCCGAGCCCACCCCCGCCCCGGAGGACGCCGGCTGAGGCCAGCGGACGCGTTGGCCGGTGATCCGCGCCCCGGTCGACCTGGGCGCTCCCCGGTACCCCTCCGACCGGGCGCGTTGCCCGCTGCCCACGGCAGCGCCCAGGCGGCAGCGCCCCCCGCGGCGGTGGGCGGCCGGGGCCGCCCACCGCCGGTGGGTCAGAGCGGCAGGTCCTCCAGCATCTCGGTGACCAGCGCGGCGATCGGGGAGCGCTCGGAGCGGGTCAGGGTGACGTGCGCGAAGAGCGGGTGGCCCTTGAGGGCCTCGATCACCGCGGTGACGCCGTCGTGCCGGCCGACGCGCAGGTTGTCCCGCTGGGCGACGTCGTGGGTGAGCACCACCCGCGAGTTGGTGCCCAGCCGGGAGAGCACGGTCAGCAGCACGCCGCGCTCCAGCGACTGTGCCTCGTCCACGATCACGAACGAGTCGTGCAGCGACCGGCCCCGGATGTGGGTCAGCGGGAGCACCTCGATCAGGCCGCGGGCGGCGATCTCGGCGGTGACCTCCTTGCTGACCAGCGCACCCAGGGTGTCGAACACCGCCTGCGCCCAGGGGGCCATCTTCTCGCCCTCGCTGCCGGGCAGGTAGCCGAGCTCCTGCCCGCCGACGGCGTACAGCGGGCGGAAGATCACCACCTTCTTGTGCGCTCGGCGCTCCATCACCGACTCCAGGCCGGCGCACAGCGCCAGCGCCGACTTGCCGGTGCCGGCCCGGCCGCCCATCGAGACGATGCCGATCTCCGGGTCGAGCAGCAGGTCCAGGGCGATGCGCTGCTCGGCGGAGCGGCCGTGCAGGCCGAAGGCGTCCCGGTCACCCCGGACCAGCCGTACGTTCTTGTCCGGCAGCACCCGGCCCAGCGCCGACCCCCGGGAGGACAGCAGCACCAGGCCGGTGTGCGTGGGCAGCTCGGCGGCGGCGGGCACGAACGCGGTGCCGGCGGTGTACAGCGCGTTGATCTCGCCGTCCTCCAGCGTCAGCTCGCTCATCCCGCTCCAGCCGGCGTCGACGGCGTTGTGCAGCCGGTACTCGTCGGTGTCCAGGCCGACGGCCGCTGCCTTGACGCGCAACGGGACGTCCTTGGTCACCAGGCAGACCTCGCGGCCGTCGGTGCGCAGGTTGAGCGCCACGACCATGATCCGGCTGTCGTTGGAGTCGTTGCGGAACCCGGCGGGGAGCACCGAGGCGTCGCTGTGGTTCAGCTCGACGTGCAGCGTGCCGCCGTCCCCGACCGGGACGGGCGCGTCCAGCCGGCCGTGGGTGACGCGCAGCTCGTCGAGTATCCGCAGTGCCTGACGGGCGAACCAGCCCAGCTCCGGGTGGTTGCGCTTGTCCTCGAGCTCCCCGATGACGACCAGGGGCAGCACCACGTCGTGACCGTCGAACCGGAGCATGGCACCCGGGTCGGACAGCAGGACGGAGGTGTCGAGGACGTAGGTGCGGCGTGGACTCACGTGTCGACTCCCGAGGGGCGCGGAGTGCGCCCCGGATCGAAGGTGGCCGGGCCCCGGCGCAGGGGCCAGGACTCGGCCCCCCTGGTCGACTGACTCCATCGCACCATCCGGGCCTCCCGTGGGGCGCGAGGAGTGCTCACGTCCCGCCACCGACGCTAGGCCCGATCCGTCACCCAGGACAGACACCGACACGCTTTCGAGTGACGCTTGGGACAACGGACATCAACTGGACTCCGCCCGGAAACGTCGGACGCCGAACGCCCACCCCAGGACGCCGAGCGCGACCGTCAGTGCGGCCCCCCACCACGCGGTCGCACTGCCGTAGTCACCGTCGAAGAACGCCCGGGTGCCGCTGACCACGTGCTTGAGCGGGTTGACGTCGCTCACCGCCTGCAGCCAGCCGGGGGCCAGCGTCATCGGCAGCAGGATGCCGGACAGCAGCAGGATGGGCAGCACGAAGGCGTTCAGCAGCGGCGCGAACGCGTCCTCGCTCTTCAGCGTCAAGGCCAGCGCGTAGGAGATGGAGGCGAACGCCGCCCCGAGCACCGCGATGACCACCAGGGTGAGCAGCACGCCGAGCACCGGTGCGCGCAGGCCCAGCGGGATCGACACGAGCACCAGCAGCGTGCCCTGCACCAGCAGGACGACGACGTCGCGCAGCACCCGCCCGAGCAGCAGCGCCGTGCGGCTGGCCGGCGTGACCCGCTGGCTCTCGATGACCCCGGCGCGGTACTCCGCGATCAGGCCGAAGCCGACGAACAACGCACCGAAGATGCCCAGCTGCACCAGGATGCCGGGCACGAAGAGCTGGTAGGCGTTGCCGGACCCCAGCTGACCGGACAGCGGCTCGAGCAGTGGCCCGAACAGCACGATGTAGAGGATCGGCTGCATCAGGCTGATCACCAGCCAGGCCGGGTTGCGCAGCGACATCCGCATCGCCCGGGCGAAGACGGTGTAGGTGTCGCGGGCCAGGACGCTCATGCCGGCACCCCCTCCGGCGCCGGGGCGCCCTCCTCGCGCAGGGACCGGCCGGTGAGCCCGAGGAACACGTCGTCCAGGCTGGGACGGCGGCTCTCGATGCCCGCCACGACCAGGCCCGCGGCGTCCAGCTCGCGCACCAGCTGGACCAGGGCGGACCCGCCGTGCGGCACCCGGCCCACCACCTGACGCCCGCTGACCACGGCGGACTCCGCACCGACCAGGCCGTCGACCAGCCGGGCGATCGGCGCCGCCTCGTCGTCCCGGCTCGCGGTCACGGTGAGCACGTCCCCGCCCACCTGGGACTTCAGCTCGTCCGGCGTGCCCGAGGCGACGATGGCGCCGTGGTCGATGACCAGGATCCGGTCGCACAGCGCGTCGGCCTCGTCCAGGTAGTGGGTGGTGAGGAACACCGTGGTGCCGCGCTCCTCGCGCAGGCCCCGGATGTGCTGCCACAGGTTGGCCCGGGCCTGCGGGTCCAGCCCGGTGGTCGGCTCGTCGAGGAACACCAGCTCCGGCACGTGCACCAGGCCCAGTGCGATGTCCAGCCGGCGGCGCTGACCGCCGGACATGGCCCGGGGCTGGCGCTCCCAGAGCCCGTCCAGGTCCAGCTCGCGGAACAGCTGCTTGCCCCGGGCGGTGGCGTCGGCGGTGCTGATGCCGTACAGCCGGGCGTGGTCGACCACCTCCTCACCGGCCCGCGCCTCCGGCGCGGTGGACCCGCTCTGCGAGACGTACCCGATGCGCCGGCGCACCCCGACCGGGTCGGCGACCAGGTCGCAGCCGGCCACGGTGGCGGTGCCGGAGGTGGGGGCGAGCAGCGTGGTGAGCATGCGCAGCGTGGTGGTCTTGCCGGCGCCGTTGGGGCCCAGGAAACCGACGATCTCGCCGGCGTCGACGTCGAGGTCCACACCGTCGACGGCGCGCACCTCCTGCTTCTTCTTCCGGAAGGTGCGGGCCAGGCCGCGCGCGTGGATCACCCGTGCAGTGTCGGTCCTGGCACCGACAGAACGCCACGGCGTTCCGGCCGGCGCTCACCATGCGTCCGGCAGCTCCTCCTCGCGCACCGGGCGCAACGCGGGGGCGGCCCAGACGAGCGGGACCAGCAGCACCAGCCACTCCGCCGCGATGCCGCCCACCCACAGCAGGCCGAGCACCAGGAACAGCGCCAGCCAGCCGGCCGACCACAGCCGCAGGGCGCGCCGCTCGCGGGCGGGCCGGCGGGGCACGTCAGCCCACGGGACCGGGCACACGCCCGGAGGCACCGAGGGAGGTGCCCGCGGCACCGGCCGTCGCCGTCGAGCCGGCCAGCTCCGCGGTCACCCGAGCCGGGGTGAGCGGCTCGTCCAGCAGCCGGAGGAACCGGTCGGCGACCGGCTGCGCCGCCGGTCGGGCACCCAGCCAGCGGGCGAGCAGCTCGTAGCCCTCGACGTAGGTGGAGATGTAGGCCCGCCACAGCGGGTCGGTGAGGAAGCGCAGCTGCTGGGTGGCGCGCTCACGGCTGACCAGCGACCAGCGCTGCAGGTGCGCGACCACGTCGTCGACGTCGGCGCCCCGGTCGTGCAGCATCAGCGCGGCGTCCTGCCGTACCCGGTTCAGCGGCGCCGCGGCGGCCGCGACCCGCTCGGCCAGCTCGCCGTCGAAGTGCAGCCCCAGGTCGCCGAGCACCTCCGCGGACCAGGCCCCCCAGCCGGTGCCGACGGCGGCCTCGACACCCAGGTCGGCCAGCCCCTCGGCCATCAGGCACTCCGGGGTGTTGACCAGGAACACGGTGTGCTCGGTGCGGCCGTCCCGGGCCACCAGACCGAGCTCCTTGCGGCAGTGCTCGGTGTGGTGACCGGGATAGCTCTCGTGCGCGACCAGGTGCGGCAGCTGGCCCAGCCGGTGCGGCAGGTCGGCGTTGATCGCCACGCGGGACCGGAAGTCGCCCTCGTAGTAGTTGAAGCCCGACCACGGCTTGTCGGTGACCACCTCGTAGCGCACCGTCTCGGTCTCCGGGAGGCCGTACCGACCGCGCACCCGGTCGCGCAGCGCGCTGGACAGCGCGTGCACCGCCGCCTCCAGCCGGTCCGGCGGGCACTCCTCCCGCCGGCGGTGCGCGGCGTACCGCTCGGCCAGCGACCCCTGGCCGGGCAGCAGCCGCACCAGCTCGGCGTGCGCGGCGGCGTACGTGGCCGGGTCGCCGAGCTCGACGTCGACCTGGAAGTAGGCCTTCACCTCCTCCACGAAGCCCACCGGCTCGCCGCCTATCTTGCGGGCCGAGCACTCCAGGCCGACCAGCTGGCCGCGCAGGTACTCCGCCCGGTCGGCCGCCAGCCGGGCGGAGTCGAGCTCGCGCAGCAGCGCCCGGGCCTGGTCGCGCAGCTGCGCCGGGGTGGGCGCCGGCTCGTCCAGCACCTGGGCGCGCAGCCGCGGGTCACCGGTGTACGCGTCGACGAACCCGGCCTCCACGCGGTCGAACCGCAGCCCCAGACGCACGTACTCCAGAGGGACGTCGACCGCGCCGGCTGCCATGCCCCGAGTGTCCCAGGCGCGCCCCCGGCACACCGGCGGGCCCCGGACGCGCGCTCAGCCGCCGAAGCGGCGGTGCCGGGCGGAGTAGTCGCGCAGGGCGCGCAGGAAGTCGATCCGGCGGAAGTCCGGCCAGTAGACGTCGGTGAAGTGGAACTCCGCGTTGGCCGTCTGCCACAGCAGGAAACCGCTCAGCCGCTGCTCGCCGCTGGTGCGGATGACCAGGTCCGGGTCGGGCTGGCCACGGGTGTACAGGTGCTCGGCGATGTGGTCCGGGTGCAGCTGCTCGACGAGGGCGTCCATCGAGGTGCCCTGCTCGGCGTGCGCGGTCAGCAGCGACCGGACGGCGTCGACGATCTCCCGGCGCCCTCCGTACCCGACCGCCAGGTTGACGCTGGCACCGGGCCGGTGCCGGGTGTCCTCCTCGGCCTGCTTGAGCACCGCGGCGGTCTCGGCGGGCAGCAGCTCCAGCGCCCCCATCGCCCGCAGGTGCCAGCGGCGACCCGGACCGGCGAGGTCGGTGGCGACGCCCTCGATGATCCGCAGCAGCGGGGTGAGCTCGGGCTCGGGGCGGGTGAGGTTGTCGGTGGAGAGCAGGAAGAGCGTGACCACCTCGACGCCGGCGTCGTCGCACCAGCCGAGCAGGTCGGCGATCTTGTCCGCGCCGCGGCGGTGGCCGTCGTTGACGTCCTCCAGGCCGATCGCCCGCGCCCAGCGGCGGTTGCCGTCGATGATCACGCCCACGTGACGCGGTGTGTCCGCCCCGACGAGCGAGCGGGACAGCCGCCGCTCGTAGATGCCGACCAGCGCGCTGCGGACCCGCTGACGCACCCCCATGGCGAGCACCCTAGGGGCTGGGCACCGGCTCCGCGCCCCCCCGGCGTCCCGGGGCGTCGGCCGGGGCGCCGCTGGGTCAGCTCACAGCCTCGCCCGGGTGCACACGCACCTACCGGACCGTAGCCTCGGCGCATGAGCCGTGCGAGCGAGTCCGGCGAGCCGGTGAGGGTCGAGGCCGACGGCGCGGAGATCGAGGCCCCGCTGCACCAGGCGGTGACCACCGTCCTCGACGAGGGCCAGCAGGTGGACGCCGTCCGCGAGTGGACGGCGGAGGACTTCGCCGACTCCGACTGGGACCACCCGGACACCCGCCCGCGGATGCGCGGCTGGCTGCACCTGTTCGCGTTCTTCGGCTCCATCGTGGCCGGCGCCGTGCTCATCCCGCTGGCCTGGACGCACGGTGGCCTGCGCGCGGGACTGCCGGTGACGCTCTACTGCATCACGATCCTCGGCCTGTTCGGCGTGAGCGCGCTCTACCACCGGCGGCGCTGGTCACCGCGCGGCTGGAAGGTGATGAAGCGGCTCGACCACTCGATGATCTTCGTGTTCATCGCCGGCACGTACACGCCGTTCGCCGCGCTGTCGGTCAACGCGCCCAGCAACTGGCGGGTGCTCGCCACCGTCTGGGGCGGCGCGCTGGCCGGCATGGCCCTCAAGCTGGTCTGGCCGACCGCGCCCCGCTGGCTGGGCGTGCCGATCTACCTGGCGCTCGGCTGGGTGGCCGTCTTCGTGCTCGCCGACATCCTCGACCTCGCCGGTGTCACGTCGGTGGTGCTGCTGGCCGCGGGCGGGCTGCTGTACACCCTCGGCGGCGTCGCCTACGGGATCAAGAAGCCCAACCCGTGGCCGGGCACCTTCGGTTACCACGAAGTGTTCCACGCCATGACCATCGTGGCCGCGGCCTGCCACTACATCGGCGTCTACTTCGCGCTGTACAACAGCCCGTTCGTCTGAGGACCGCCCCCTCCGTCCGGACGACGCCCCGCACCGCACCGCCGGGCCGGCCGCCCGGCGGTGCGCACCGCGTCAGGGGCTCGGCGTCGGCTCCGCGGGCGGCGGCTCCTCCGCCGGCCCGGCCGGCGCCGTCGTCCCCGGGGTCTCCGCGGCGGGGGCGTCCGTCGTCGACGCGGGGGCCGACGACGCAGCGCCGCTGGTCGGGGTCGGGGTCGGGGCAGCGGTCGTCGTCGGGGCGGGCCCGGTCGGCGGTGCCGGCTGCACCGGCACCGCGCGGCCGTACTCGTCGTAGGCGTAGGCGCGCTGCTGCTGCGGGTAGGAGTTGCGCGGCGCCGGCGGCGCCCCCGGGGCGACCACCCGCTCGACCGGAACGCCGTCGGCGGTCCAGTCGGCGAGGTTGTCGATCGGCCGCCCGTCCTGGTCGTACAGCAGGACGCCGGACAGCGGCTCCCCGGTGGCGGAGAACGGGTGGACGTTCGTGATCGGGGTGCCGTCCTCGTGGGCCAGCGTCCCGCCGCTCCCGCTGGACTCGGCGTAGTCGCCGTACACCGGTCCGGCCTGCGCGGCCGGGTTCGCGCCCACCCCGAGCACCGTCGCGACGGCGAGCAGCGCGAGCGCACCGTTGCCGGCCAGCACGAGCGGACGACGGGCCGGGTCCGGGTGCTCCTGCGTCCGACGCCCGAACCGCACCGACGCGGTCACCGCCGCCGCCAGCAGCACCAGTCCCACCACCGGGCCGAGCCCGAACTCGGGCAGCAGCGACCAGCCGCCGGCCACCACCCGGTCCAGGGCGAGCAGGCCCAGCCACGCCCGGGCCACCCACCAGGCCGGCCGCAGCTCGGGCAGGAAGTCGGCCACCTCGCGCACCGGCTGCGCCGCGCGGGCCCGGTCGAGCAGCGGGTCGACCCGGTCCCAGGACAGCCGGCCGGCCCGGCGTACCGGACCGGGGGCCAGCCCGGCGGACGCGCGCAGCTCCTCGGCGTAGGCCGACGCCGGGCCGAGCCGCTGGACGAGGGGCTCCTCGCTCTCCGCGGCGACCTCGGCCAGATGCTCCTCCAGGTCCTCCAGGACCTCGGTGAGCCGCTCCCGCGGGACGTCGGCGAGGGCGGCCCGGACCTGCCGCGCGTAGTCGGCGGTCTCGTCCCGCCGCCCTGTCGACCGGTCGACGGTGTCTGGACTCGTCATGCCACCTCTCCTCGCTCCCGGCGCAGCAGCGCCGCCATCGTGTCGGCGAAACCGCCCCAGGTCTTGGACGCGCTCTCCAGCTGGGCGTGCCCGGAGGCGTTGAGCCCGTAGTACTTGCGGTGCGGCCCGGACTCCGAGGGCACCACGTAGCTGGTCAGGTGCCCGGCCGCGTAGAGCCGGCGCAGCGTGCCGTACACCGACGCGTCGCCGACGTCGTCCAGCCCGGCTGCCCGCAGCCGGCGGACGACGTCGTAGCCGTACCCGTCCTCACCGTCCAGGACGGCCAGGACGGCGAGGTCGAGCACCCCCTTGAGCAGTTGTGTGGTGTCCATGCAGTCTCCTCGGCCGTGGTCCCGTGCGCCGCACACTACTGTGCACTGCACAGCAGCTGGACCAGGTCGGGGCCCGGCGTGTCCCGCGGTGGGCTCAGGCGCTGCGCAGGTCCGCGGCCGGGAACGGCGGCCGCTCGTCCAGCCGCACCGACAGCCGGCCGGCCGCGCGCCACACCCGGGCGGTGAGGTCGTTGTCGGACTCGGTGACCAGGTTGCCCATCACCCGCAGCGCCACCGTCATCAGCGCCGTCGAGCGCATGCCGATCGGGCCCGCCGTCGGCAGCAGCTGGGGCACCGTGAGCAGCCCGGCCAGCCGCCGGGCGATGGAGAACGCGTGGCCGTAGTGCCGGCGCAGGGTGGCCGGCCAGGCCAGCGACCAGTCGCTCTCCCCCAGCAGCCCGGCCAGGTTCCGGCCGGTCTCCATGCCGTAGTCGATGCCCTCGCCGTTGAGCGGGTTCACGCAGCCGGCCGCGTCACCGACCAGCGCCCAGTTGCGCCCGGCCACACCGGACACCGCGCCGCCCATCGGCAGCAGCGCCGAGGCCGGGTCCCGCACCGCGCCGTCCAGCTGCCACTCCGCTCGGCGGCTGTCGGCGTAGAAGTCGAGCAGCGCGCGCAGCTGCACCCCGGCCGGACGGCGCGACGTGGCCAGCGTGCCGACGCCGATGTTGACCCCGCCGTCGCCGAGCGGGAACACCCAGCCGTAGCCGGACAGCAGCTCGCCCTGGGTGCCGCGCAGCTCCAGGTGGGAGGACATCCACTCGTCGTCGCTGCGCCCGGAGGACATGTAGCCCCGCGCGGCCACACCGTAGGCGGTCTCCCGGTGCCACTGGCGGCCGAGCACCCGGCCCAGCGGCGACCGCACGCCGTCGGCCACCACCAGCCGGCGGCAGGCCACGGTGCGCGAGCCCCCGTCGGCGGTCCGGAAGACCACCCCGCCGACCCGGTCGCCGTCGCGCTGCACGTCGACGGCGCGGGCGCCGTCCATCGGGAGCACGCCGTCGTCCAGCGCTACCTGGCGGATCCGCGCGTCCAGCTCGGTGCGCGGCACGGCACCGCCGTGGTCGGGCAGCGACCCGCCCGGCCAGGGCAGCAGCAGCTCCCGGCCGAAGCCGGCCGCCCGCAGCCCCCGGTTGCGGGCGTGGCCGCGCACCCAGTCGCCCAGGCCGAGCAGGTCCAGCTCCGCGATGGCCCGCGGGGTCAGCCCGTCGCCGCAGGGCTTGTCCCGGGGGAAGGTGGCCGCGTCGGCCAGCACGACGTCGGCCCCGTGGCGGGCCGCCCAGGCTGCCGCGGCGGACCCGGCGGGCCCGGCACCCACCACGAGGACGTCGGTCGCGATGGGCTGGGGCGTGGTCACCTGGCCGAGTATCCCCGGCCGCGGCCGACAGGCGGCGGAGCGCGACGGCGACGTCAGCCGAGGGTCGGGCCCTGGGCGCGGACCTCCTCGACGGCGGCCATGGCCTGGCGCAGCTGGGTCAGCCACTCGTCGGCGTGCTCGCCGACCAGGCGCACCGACCAGGCCAGCGCCTCCGACCGCGAGCGGGCGACCCCCGCGTCGACCAGGGTGTCCAGCACCAGCCGCTCGGACTGGCGCAGCCGGGTCATGACCGGCACCGACAGCGTGGTGAAGACCTCGCGCTGGTCACCGCACGCCGCGCCCCAGGCCACGGAGCGGCCGTAGCGGGCCTGCGCGGCGTCCGCGATGGCCATCCGCTGCTCGCGGGTGTCCTCCTGGAAGCGCGCGATCCTGCCCACCCGGGCGGCCGCCGGGTCACCCTCGCCGGCCTCCGGCTCGGGCACCGGCCCGACGACGGTGATCTCGTCCCGGTCGACCACGATCTCGACGGGTCCGGTGAACCAGGCGTCGGGCAGCCGCCCGGCGAACCAGCCGGCGACCTCGGCCCGGTCGACCGGCGGACCCGACTCGGCCGGCCGCCCACCGGGGCCGCGCCCACCGGGACCACGCCCCCCACCCGGGCCACGGCCACGGCCGCCGGGGAACGGGCCCCCGCCGAACGGGCCACCTGCAAAGCGTCCTGCGTGCATGACGACCTCCGTGTCACTGCGTTGATTACGTGATTACACGGTAAGCCCGCGGGGGCTCGAGGTCACGCGCCGGCGTTGCGCTCACAGCGGATCCACCGTCAGCCGACCCGGCCAGCCGTGCGCGATCCCATGACGCACGGTCATCACCAGCCGACGACAGACCCGCGATCCCGAGCCCGGGTCCGGGGAGCCGGGCCGCGGACAGGACGCAACCTCACCGAGCGTGACGGGCAGGCAGGGACGTGTGGTGGCTCGCTGAGGAGCGGCAGCACCTTGCCAGCGGCCCCACCCGCTTTCCGTCCAGTTCTCGCACAGCCGGCTCTGGTGACGCTCCCGCGGCCGGCGGGACGCTCCTGGTGCCGACAAGGAGGTCAGCATGAACGGAAACCGATTCCGCACCCCCGCACTGCTCACGGCCCTCACCCTGGCGCTGCTGGGGCTCGCCGCACCGGCACAGGCCGGGCCGGCGCGCTGCACGACACCCTGGGGATCCCAGCCCCAGGTGCGCGACACCGCCCCCTACACCGGGGCGTACGTCCAGGACGTCCGGTCCGGACGCCACGACTGCTTCGACCGCCTGGTGGTCGACATCGGCGGCGCGGGCGCCTTCGACTCCTACTCCGTCCGGTACGTCGACCGGGTCGTCGGCTCCAGCGGCATCCCGACCCCGGTGCGTGGCGGCGCCGACATCGAGGTCGTGGTCGGGGCCTCGGCCCTCTCCGGGGACGACGTCGCGTACCTGCCGGCCGACCGGGCCGAGGTCGTCGACGTGTCCGGCTACCGCACGTTCCGCCAGGTGGCCTGGGTGGAGTCGTTCGAGGGCAGCACGGTGCTCGCCCTGGGCACCCGGGCGCGGCTGCCGGTGCGCGCCTTCGTCCTCGCGCCGCCGGTCGGGTCCGGGCAGGACCCGCGCCTGGTGGTGGACGTCGCGCACCGCTGGTGACGGCAGCGGGCCGGTGGTCGGGCGCCCTGGGCGACCGGCCACCGGCCCGTCCGCGTCGTGGTCAGTCCGCGGACCGGGGCCGGCCGTCCGTGTCGTCCTCGGGCCGGGGCGCCTCGATGGCCAGCGGCGCGCGGCGCAGGTGGTCCAGCAGGTCGGCGCCCGGGGCGCGCGGCTCGAACAGCTCCGCCGGGGTGTCCGGGACGACGACGGGCTGGTCGGCGGGGTCGAAGGTGCGCGGCAGCTTCTTGAGGTGACCGGTCATCGACCTGCCCAGCGCGAAGACGGCGACCAGCAGCACGAGGATGAGCGCCAGCCCGATCGGGCCGGCGGTGCCGACGTCCTGCGGGTCCTGGTCGGAGACGGCCAGCACGGCCTGCGCGAGCGGGTTCACGGCACCGGCACCCCGCTGCGGACCCCGGCGAACAGGTCGTCCTCGGGCACGGTCGAGTCGACCAGGCTGCGGGCCAGCTCGTAGTCCTCGGTCGGCCACACCTCGCGCTGGAGCTCCAGCGGGCAGGCGAACCAGCGCCCGGTGGGGTCGACCTGGGTGGCGTGCGCGATCAGGGCGGCGTCCCGGAGCTCGAAGTACTCGCCGCACGGCACCCGGGTGGTGACCCGGTGCGAGATGTCCTTGCTGTCGTCCCAGCCGGCCAGCCACTCCGCGTACGGCGACTCCAGGCCGCGGGCGAGCATCGCCTCGTGCGTGGCCACCATGCGCGGCTTGGTGAAGCTCATGTGGAAGTACAGCTTGCTGGGCTGCCACGGCTCCCCCAGCTCGGGGTACCGGTCGGGGTCACCGGCGGCCTCGAAGGCGTGCACGGAGATGTCGTGGGTCTTGATGTGGTCGGGGTGCGGGTAGCCACCGCGCTCGTCGTAGGTGGTGACCACCTGCGGCTTGAACCGCCGGATCAGGGCGACCAGCGGGGCGGCCGCCTCCTCCACCGGCACCAGGGCGAAGCAGCCCTCGGGCAGGGGCGGCAACGGGTCGCCCTCCGGGAGGCCGGAGTCGACGAAGCCGAGCCACTCCTGCTCGACGCCGAGGATCTCCCGGGCCCGCGCCATCTCCTCGGTGCGGATCTGCGGCAGCCGCTCCCAGACCTCCGGGCGGTCCAGCGCCGGGTTCAGCACCGAGCCCCGCTCACCGCCGGTGCAGGTGGCCACGAGCACCCGGGCCCCCTCGGCGACGTACTTGGCCATCGTGGCCGCACCCTTGCTCGACTCGTCGTCGGGGTGGGCGTGCACCGCGAGCAGGCGCAGCTGATCAGGAGCGTTCACACCGTCCATTGTCACCCGTTGCGGGCGCCCGGGGGCGGCCCGGCCCCCCGGAGCGGGTGACGTCGACCGCGGCAACGGACACCCGGGACGGTCAGATCGGTAGGGTCTCGTGACCGGACGGCGGGACGGCAGCCGTGCGCACGGCATCGGCCGGCGGTGTTACGTTCGGTAGATCACAGGCCGTTCCCCGCATGGGGGGCGGCCATCCGAGTTCCGGGAGCATCTCATCGTGTCCACCACTGACGAGCAGGACCAGGGCGTCTGGCTGACCCAGTCCGCGTACGACCGGCTCAAGGCCGAGCTCGACGAGTTGGTGGCCGGCCGGCCGGCCATGTCGGCAGAGATCAACGCCCGCCGCGAGGAGGGCGACCTCAAGGAGAACGGCGGCTACCACGCGGCCAAGGACGAGCAGGGCAAGCAGGAGGGCCGCATCCGCCAGCTCACCGACCTGCTGCGCAAGGCACGGGTCGGCGAACCGCCGGCAACGGCCACCAACGCCGCCCTCGGCACGGTCATCACCGTCCGGTTCGCCGGCGACGACGAGACCGAGAAGTTCCTGCTCGGCTCGCGCGAGATCGCCGGCACCACCGAGCTGACCGTCTACTCCCCCGAGTCGGCGCTGGGCGTGGCGATCATGGGTGCCGCTCCGGGTGAGTCGGTCACCTACACCACCCCGAACGGCAAGGACCTGACCGTCGAGGTCGTCGCGGTCGAGCCGTTCGTCGTCTGAGCGCGGCCGTGGTCCCCGCCCTGCCCCCGGACCCCACCCTGGGCAGTACCCGCGCCCGCGGTCGCCGCGCGGAGAACACCGACTTCACCTGCGGGTACTGCCTCACCCCGGTGCCGGCCAACACCGACGGGCACTACCGCAACCACTGCCCGTGGTGCCTGTGGTCGCTGCACGTCGACGAGCTGCCCGGCGACCGGGCCAGCACCTGCCGGGAGCTGATGGAGCCGGTCGGGCTGGTGGAGAAGTCCGGCAAGGGCTGGCAGGTGGTGCACCGCTGCACCGCCTGCGGCCACCACCAGCCCAACCGGCTGGTCCGGGACGGCGCCGCCCCCGACGACCTGGACCTGGTGCTCCGGCTGCCCTGGTTGTGACGACGGGAGGGCCGAGGAACGAGGCCCTCCCCGAGGAGCAACGACACCGCCGCCCGACGTGGTCGGATCCGCCGCAGGCGGAGCGACACCGACGGGAGGGCCGAGGCACGAGGCGCTCCCCGAGGAGGAGCACGGCGGGCTCAGCGCAACCGGCCCCGGCACGTGGCCGCGGTTGGAGCGCGGAGCGCGACCATCAACACAGGCCGCGACGGCGGAGCAGCGGCGCCGGGTCGGCGTCCCGGCCGCGCACGGCCCGGAAGGCACCCAGCGGGTCGACCGACCCGCCGCGGGCCAGCAGCCGGGTGCGGAACACGTCGCCGTTGGCGCGGGAGAGCCCGCCGTTCTCCTTGAACCACTCCACCGTGTCGGCGTCGAGCACCTCCGACCAGATGTAGGAGTAGTAGCCGGCCGAGTAGCCGCCGGCGAACACGTGCTGGAAGTACGTCGTCCGGTACCGCGGCGGCACCAGCTCGGAGGACACCCCGGCCGCGAGCAGCGCCTGGCGCTCGAACTCCTGCGGGTCGCCGACCTCGGCGTCCGGGGTGATCCGGTGCCAGGCCTGGTCCAGCAGGGTGGCGCCCAGGTACTCGCACGTGCCGAAGCCCTCGCCCCACAGCGACGCCGCCTCGATCGCGGCGACGGTGGCGGCCGGCAGCGGCTCGCCCGTCTCCACGTGCCGGGCGTAGTGGTCCAGCACCTCCGGCCAGAGCGCCCACATCTCGTTCACCTGGCTCGGGAACTCGACGAAGTCGCGCGGCACGCTGGTGCCGGAGAACCGCGGGTAGGTGACGTCGGAACACAGCCCGTGCAGCGCGTGGCCGAACTCGTGGAACAGCGTGGTGACCTCGTCCAGGGTCAGCAGCGTGGGCTGGCCCGGGGCCGGCCGGGTGACGTTCAGGTTGTTGTAGACCACCGGCCGGGTGCCCAGCAGCGCGGACTGGTCGACGAACGAGCTCATCCACGCCCCGCCGCGCTTGCCGGTGCGCGCGTGGAAGTCACCCAGGTACAGCCCGACCTCGGCACCGGAGGCGTCGGCGACCTCCCACACCCGGACGTCGGGGTGGTAGCCGACCAGGTCCGGTCGCGGCGTGAAGGTGAAGCCGTACAGCAGGCGGGCGGCGTGGAAGACGCCGTCCACCAGCACCCGGTCCAGCTCGAACCACGGGCGCAGCGCCGACGTGTCGACGGCGTACCGCTCCGCCCGCACGCGCTCGCTGTAGAAGGCCCAGTCCCAGGGGGCGAGCTCGACGCCGTCCGCGGCGGCCAGCTCGGCCAGCACGGCCGCCTCGGCGGCGGCGTTGGCCACCGAGGGGCCGACCAGGGTGGCCAGCAGGGCGTCCACCGCCTCCGACGTGCGGGCGGTCTGGTCGGCGGCGATCAGGTCGGCGTGGGTGTCGAAGCCCAGCAGCCGCGCGCGCTCGGCCCGGAGCAGGGCCATCTGCACCGCCACCGGGCCGTTGTCGTGCTCCCCGGACGACGCCCGGCCGACCGAGGCCCGGTGCAGGCGCTCGCGCAGTGCCCGGTGCTGCAGCCGGGCGAGCTGCGGCTGACCGCTGGGCAGCCGCAGGGTGAGCAGCCAGGCACCCTCGTGCCCCTGGTCGCGGGCCGCCTGGGCGGCGCCGGCGATCTCCTCGTCGGTCAGCCCGGCGAGCTCGGCCTCGTCGGTGACCAGCACGCCGGCGGCCTCGGTGGCCTGCTGCAGGTTCTGCCCGAACGCCGTCGACAGCCGGGACAGCTCCTGGTTCAGCTCCCGCAGCCGTGCGGTGCCCGCGTCGTCCAGCTGGGCACCGGCGAGCACGAAGTCCAAGTGGTAGCGCTCGACCAGCCGGACCGACTCCTCGTCCAGGCCGGCGTCGTGCCGCCCGGCGTGCACGGCGTCGATCCGGGCGAACAGCCGCGGGTCCAGCCGGACGGCGTCGTAGTGCGCGGACAGCAGCGGGGAGACCTCCCGCTCCACCTCGCGCAGCGCGTCGTCGGCCAGCGCCGAGCTCATGTTGTGGAACACGACCGAGGCCCGGTCCAGCAGCTGCCCGGCCACCTCCAGCGCCACCACGGTGTTCTCGAAGGTCGGCTCGGCGGGGTCGGCGACCACCGACTCCACCTCGACCCGGTGCTGCTCCATCCCGGCGAGCAGGGCCTCCCGGACGTGCTCCAGGGTCAGCTCGGCGAAGGGGGGCAACCCGTACGGCAGGGCCGAGGGCAGCAGCAGCGGGTTGGTGGGCTCGAGGGTGCCGTCGGCGGTCACGACCGCGGTCGGCTCGGCGTCGGCAGCGGGCTGAGGGGTCTCGGGAGTGCTCATCGGGCCCATCATCACCCCCGCCGCCGCGCGCCGGTTCAGCGGGAGACGACCCGCTGGAAGCTGCGCACCGCCAGCGGCATGAACACCACCAGCAGCAGCACCACCCACAGCAGCACGTAGGCCACCGGGTGCTGCAGCGCCCAGCTGTCCGGGGTGCTCAGGCCCGGCGTGGTGTTGCCGAACAGCTCACGGCAGGCCTGCACCAGCGCCGACACCGGGTTCCAGTCGGAGAACGTCTGCAGCACGGCGGGGAAGTTGTCCGTCGGCACGAAGGTGTTCGCGATGAACGTCAGCGGGAAGATCACGATGAAGCTGGCGTTGTTCACCACCTCCGGCGTGCGCACGTTGAGCCCCACGAACGCCATCACCCAGGAGATGGCGAAGGAGAACAGCAGCAGGAGCAGCACGCCCAGCAGCGCCTCGCCCACCGAGGTGTGGATGCGCCAGCCGACGGCGAGGCCGGTCAGCATCATCACGGTGATGGTGACGATGTTCATGGTGACGTCGGCCAGCGTGCGGCCGACCAGCACCGCCGCCCGCGACATCGGCAGGGAGCGGAACCGGTCGATCAGCCCCTTCTGCTGGTCCTCCGCGAGCGAGGCCCCGGTGAGGACGCTGCCGAACACCACCGTCTGGGCGAAGATCCCGGGCAGCAGGAACTCGGCGTAGGTGATGCCGGAGGGCAGCTGGATCGCGCCACCGAACACGTAGCGGAACAGCAGCACGAACATGATCGGCGACAGCGTGGCGAAGACCAGCAGGTCGGGGACCCGCCTCACCTTGATCAGGTTCCGCTTGGTGATGGTCAGGCTGTCGGAGACGAAGGCGGCGAACGCGCTGCTGGGCGCGTCCGAGGCGGGAGCCCGCCCCGAGCCGGACGACGGGGGGCGGGGCCGGGCCGGCCGTGCGGCAGCCCGGCGGGGCTGGTCCCGGTCAGCGTCCGCCCGGGGGCGCTCCAGGACGCCCACCGCCTGCCGGGCCGGGACGGGCGCGGTCTGCAGCACCGGGTCGGCGAGGCTCAGCGCGCCACCGTCGCCGTCGCCCACCCGGGCCCGCGCCTGCTGCGTGGCGCCGCGGGAGCGGCCGACGGCGGGCAGGGCGTGCTGGTGCGCGGGCCGGCCGCCGGCCCCGACGGGCTCCTGGGGGCCGCCCCCACCCGGGGCGTCGGCGTCCGGGCCGCCGTCGGGTGCGTCCGGGGGACCGTCCGCACCGGCCGAGCGGCCGGTCAGGGTGAGGAAGACGTCGTCCAGGTCCGGGCGGCGCAGCCCGACGTCGAGCACGGTGACCGGGGTGCCCTCCAGCCGGCGCAGCGCCTCGGCCAGCACCGCGGCGCCACCGGCGACCGGGATCGTGACCCGGCGGGTCTGGTCGTCGCGCCGCACCGGGCCCACGGCCAGCGTGCCGAGCTCGGCAGCGACGATGCCGGCGTCGGCGGCCGAGCCGAGGGTGAACTCCAGCCGCTCACCGCCGACCTGTGCCTTGAGGTCGTCCCCGGTGCCGCGGGCGATGACCCGGCCGTGGTCGATGACCACCATCCGGTCGGCCAGCCGGTCGGCCTCCTCCAGGTACTGGGTGGTCAGCAGGATGGTGGTGCCGTCGTTGACCAGCGCCGAGATCAGCTCCCACATGCCGAGCCGGCTGCGCGGGTCCAGGCCCGTGGTCGGCTCGTCGAGGAACAGCACCCGCGGCCGGGCGATCAGGGAGGCGGCGATGTCCAGGCGGCGGCGCATGCCGCCGGAGTAGGTCTTGGCCGGACGGTCGGCGGCCTCGACGAGGTCGAACCGCTCGAGCAGCAGCCCGGCCCGGGACCGGGCCTTGCGCGGCCCGAGCCGGTACAGCCTGCCGACCATCTCCAGGTTCTCGTAGCCGGTCAGGTACTCGTCGACGGCGGCGTACTGGCCGGTGAGCCCGATGATCGACCGGACCTCCTGGGCCTGGGTGAGCGCGTCGAGACCACCGATCGTCACCCGGCCCTCGTCCGGGGTCAGCAGCGTGGACAGGATGCGGACCGTGGTGGTCTTGCCGGCCCCGTTGGGACCCAGCAGACCGAGGACCGTGCCCTCGGGGACGGACAGGTCGACGCCGGAGAGCGCCGTCGTCCCACCGAACCGCTTGACCAGTCCCTCGACCACGATCGCGTCCGTCATGACCGGCAAACTAGATCACCGGAGCGGTGCTCCACCACGCTCTCGGAGCGCTGCCCACCGATCGTGTACCTCCGAGTAACACACAGTCGTGGAAGCCGCCCGTGAGCGCGACGAACCGGGTCAGTCCGCGGTGGGTGCGTACCCGGCGCGGGCCAGTGCCGCGACGACGTCCGCGGCGTGGTCGGGCCCCTGCGTCTCCAGCACGGCGGCCACCTCGACCTCGCCGACGGCCAGCCGGGTGGTGGTGCGCTGGTGCTCGATCGACAGCACGTTGGCCGACACCGCGGCGCAGGCCTGCAGCAGGCCGGCCAGCGACCCCGGCCGGTCGGGCACGCTCACCCGCAGGGACAGGTACCGGCCGGCGGCGGCCATGCCGTGCTGCACCACCTTGAGCATCAGCACCGGGTCGATGTTCCCGCCGGACACGATGGCCACGACCGGTGCCGGGAAGGCGCCCGGGTCGGCCAGGACGGCGGCGACCGCGGCCACCCCGGCGGGCTCGACGACGAGCTTGGCCCGCTCCAGGCAGAACAGCAGCGCCCGGGAGAGGTCCTCCTCGGTGACCGTGCGCACCTCGTCGACCAGCCCGGCCACGTGGGCGAGGGTCAGGTCGGTGGGGGCGGCCACGGCGATCCCGTCGGCCATCGTCGACATCGACTCCAGCGCCACCGGCCGCCCCCGGGCCAGCGACCCGGGGAAGGCCGCGGCCCCCTCGGCCTGCACCGCGACCACCCGGACGCCGGGCCGGGCGTCCTTGACCGCCGCGGCGACGCCGGAGACCAGCCCGCCCCCGCCGGTGCAGACGACGACGGTGGCGACGTCCGGGCACTGCTCGAGCACCTCGAGGCCGACGGTGCCCTGGCCGGCCACGACGTCCGGGTGGTCGAAGGGGTGGATGAACACCGAGCCGGTCTCCTCGGCGAACGCCGCGGCCGACAGCAGCGGCTCGACCAGCGACAGCCCGCCGAGCCGCACCGTGGCGCCGTAGCCACGGGTGGCGGCGAGCTTGGGCAGCGGGGCCGTGTCGGGCATGAACACCGTCGCCTCGGCGCCGAGCTCGCGGGCGGCGAGCGCCACGCCCTGCGCGTGGTTGCCGGCGCTGGCCGCGACCACGCCGCGGGCCCGCTCGGCGTCGGTCAGCCGGGCGATCCGGGTGTAGGCGCCGCGGATCTTGAACGAGCCGGTGCGCTGCAGGTTCTCGCACTTCAGCAGCACCGGGCCGCCCACCCGGTCGGCCAGGGCCCGGGAGTTCTCCAGCGGGGTGCGCCGCACGACGCCGCGCAGCAGCTCGGCGGCCGACGCCACCTCCGCACCGGTGACCAGGGGGACCGATCCAGGGCTCGCGGACACCCGGTGATCCTCGCAGCACCCCGCGTGGCGCTGCACACTCGTTCGTCACAGGTGCGTCGTACCGTGGTCGAGGTGACGGACGACGCACGCCAGACCCCCGCTCCCGCACCCACCACGCTCGGCGAGCTGCGCTCCACCGGTGCCACGGCCACCCCGGTGAAGAGCGAGCTGCGCGCCAACCTGCTCGCCCGCCTCGCTGCCGGGGAGCCCAGCCTGCCCGGCATCGTCGGGTTCGAGGACACCGTGGTGCCCGAGGTCGAGCGGGCGCTGCTCGCCGGCCACGACCTGGTCCTGCTCGGTGAGCGCGGCCAGGGCAAGACCCGGCTGATCCGCACCCTGGTGGGCCTGTTCGACGAGTGGACGCCGGTGCTGATCGGCAGCGAGCTCAACGAGCACCCGATGGCGCCGGTGAGCGTCTGGGCACAGCGCCAGGTCGCCGAGCACGGTGACGCCACCCCGGTCGGCTGGCTGCACCGCAGCGACCGGTTCGGGGAGAAGCTGGCCACCCCGGACACCAGCGTCGGTGACCTGATCGGCGACGTCGACCCGATCAAGGTCGCCGAGGGCCGCACCCTGGGCGACCCGGAGACGGTGCACTACGGCCTGGTGCCGCGCACCAACCGCGGCATCTTCAGCATCAACGAGCTGCCCGACCTGGCCGAGCGGATCCAGGTGGCGCTGCTCAACGTGCTGGAGGAGCGGGACGTCCAGATCCGCGGCTACCGCGTCCGGCTGCCGCTGGACCTGCTGCTGGTGGCCAGCGCGAACCCGGAGGACTACACCAACCGCGGGCGGATCATCACCCCGCTCAAGGACCGGTTCGGCGCCGAGGTGCGCACCCACTACCCGCTGGAGCTCGCCGACGAGATCCGGCTGCTGCACCAGGAGGCGCAGACCAGCTGGGGCGGGGTGACCACCGGCACCGGCAGCGGCGGCCTGGACGCCCCCGTGGTGCCCGAGCACCTGGTGGAGATCGTGGCCCGGTTCACCCGGCTGGTGCGCGAGTCCAGCCACGTCGACCAGCGCTCCGGGGTGAGCGCCCGGTTCGCCATCGCCGGGCTGGAGACGATCGCGGCCTCCGCGGTGCGCCGCGCGGCCGTGGCCGGGGAGACCCAGCCGGTGGCCCGGGTGGTCGACCTGCCCAGCATCGTCCCGGCCAGCCGCGGCAAGGTCGAGTTCGCCGACGCCGGCTCCGACGACGACGACGACCGCGAGGTCGAGGTGCTCGAGCACCTGCTGCGCCAGGCCACCGCGCAGACCTTCCGCGCCCGGTGCGCCGGCTTCGACCTCACCGGCCTGCAGGAGCACTTCACCGCCGGCGAGGTGGTCGAGTCCGGTGAGCTGGTGCCGGCGGCGGCGCTGCTGGGCCAGCTGGGCACCATCCCGAAGCTCGCCGAGCTGCTGGGGCGCCTGGGCGTCCCGGAGGGTGAGCAGTCGGCGGAGCAGGCGGCGGCCGCGGTGGAGTTCGCGCTGGAGGGCCTGTACCTGACCCGCCGGCTCGCGAAGGACACCGACGGCAGCCGCACGGTCTACGGCGCCTGAGCGCGCCGGTACCCGACGAGCGCGAGGGAGGCCGACATGGGCAGGCGACGCGGCAGCAACGGTTACCGGTACGGCCGGTGGCGGGGCGGGCCCGACCCGCTGGCGCCGCCCTACGACCTGGGCCGGGCCGTCGACGAGATCGGCGACCAGGTGCTGGCCGGCTCCGGGGTGCGCGAGGCGCTGCGCGAGCTGCTGCGCCGGGGCACCGAGGGTCGGCGCGGCATGGACGACCTGCGCCGCTCGGTCCGCGACCGGCTGCGCGAGGCCCGCAAGGCCGGCCGGATGGACGGCACGCTGGAGCAGGTGCGCGAGCTGCTCGACCGCGCCGTGCAGGCCGAGCGGCGCGAGCTGTTCCCCGACCCGGACGACGCCGCCCGGCTGGCCGAGGCCGAGCTGGACGCCCTGCCGCAGGACACCGCCGGGGCGGTGCGGGCGCTCAAGGACAGGCAGTGGCGTTCCGAGGAGGCCCGCCAGGCCTACCAGGAGATCCAGGACCTGCTGCGCCGGGAGGTGCTGGACAGCTCGTTCGACAACATGAAGCAGGCCCTGCAGAACGCCGGTGCCGGCGACGTGCAGGCGGTCAAGGACATGGTGGCCGACCTGTCCGCGCTGCTGGACGCGCACAACCGCGGCGAGGACACCGACCAGCAGTTCGCCGACTTCATGGAGCGGCACGGCCAGTTCTTCCCCGACGACCCGGAGACGGTGGACGAGCTCATCGACGCGCTGGCCCGCCGGGCCGCCGCGCAGGAGCGGATGATGGCCGGCCTCTCCCCCGAGCAGCGGGCCGAGCTCGGCGACCTCATGCAGCAGGCGATGGGCGACCTGGGCCTGGAGAGCGAGATGGCGCACCTCGACGACGCGCTGCGCCAGGCCCGGCCCGACCTGCCCTGGGGCCAGCGGGGTGCGGTGCCGGACGGCGAGCAGGGGCTGGGGATGGGCGACGCCACCTCCGCGGTCGCCGAGCTGGCCGACCTGGAGGCCCTGAGCAACCAGCTGTCCCAGGGCTACGCCGGTGCCTCGCTGGCCGACGTGGACGAGGAGCTGCTGGAGCGCGCACTGGGCCGCGCGGCCGTGGACGACCTGGCCGCGCTGCGCCAGATGGAGCGCGAGCTGGAGCGGCAGGGCTTCCTGACCCGCACCGAGGGCAGGCTCGAGCTCTCGCCGAAGGCGGTGCGCCGGCTCGGGGCCACCGCGCTGAAGCGGGTGTTCAGCTCGCTGGACGCCGCCGGCCGCGGCGACCACGACGTGCCCGACGCCGGCGCCACCGGCGAGCTGACCGGCAGCTCGCGGGAGTGGCAGTTCGGCGACGAGCAGCCGCTGGACGTGATCCGCACCGTGCGCAACGCCGTCCTGCGCACCGCCGGCGAGCCGCACCCGGCGGCCCCGGACGCAGGGCCGGCCGGCCGGCGGCGCGTGCAGATCGCCGTCGAGGACTTCGAGGTGGTGGAGACCGAGCGCCGGGCCGGTGCCGCGGTGGCGCTGCTGGTCGACCTGTCCTACTCGATGGCGCTGCGCGGCACCTGGGGGGCGGCCAAGTCGACGGCGATGGCGCTGCACTCGCTGGTGACCACCCGCTTCCCGCAGGACGCGATCGAGATCATCGGCTTCGCCTCCACCGCGCAGGTGCTGCGACCGGAGACGCTCGCCGAGCTGAGCGTGGACACCCTGCAGGGCACCAACCTGCAGCACGGGCTCATGCTCGCCCGCCGCTTCCTGGCCCGGCACCACGACGCCGAGCCGGTGATCCTGGTGGTCACCGACGGCGAGCCCACGGCGCACCTGCTGTCGGACGGCACGCCGTACTTCAACTGGCCACCCGTGCCGGAGACGATCGCCCGCACCGTCGCCGAGGTGGAACGCTGCGCCCGGTCCGGGGCGACGATGAACGTCTTCGCCCTGGACCCGGAGCCCGCGCTGGTGCACTTCGTGCACGACATCACCCAGCGCACCGGTGGCCGGGTGTTCACCCCGGACGGCGACCGTCTCGGCGAGTACGTCGTCGCCGACTACCTGCGGGCCCGGAAGGGGCGGCGGGGCCGTTGACGCCGGCTCCCCGGCCGCCGACGCCCGGCTGCCGGCGGAGCGGCCGGGAGGGCGCCCCGGCCGTCGGGGAGACTGGGCCGACCGAGGACCCCGCCGCCACCCTGCGGCGGGGCCGGGAGCGGGGAGGACGACGACGTGGACATCGAGGCCGGCCCCGGGCTGATCACCGTGGAGCAGGTCGACGCCGCCGCGACCTACCCGCTGCGCGCCCAGGAGCTCCGGCAGGGCCGCCCGGTGGAGATCGACGAGGACGACGCCCCGTACACGCTGCACCTGGCCGCCCGGCTGGACGGCGGCGAGGTCGTCGGCGTCGTCCGGTTCCACCCGCGGGACTGCCCGTGGCGGGAGACCGAGGGCACCTGGCAGCTGCGCGGCATGGCCACCGACCCCCGGGTGCGCGGCCTGGGCGCCGGGCGGGCGCTGGTCGCCGAGGGTCTGACCCGGGTCGCCGCCCGCGGCGGGCAGCTGGTCTGGTGCGACGCCCGGGAGGCCGCCGTCGGCTTCTACCGGAAGCTGGGCTTCCAGGTGGTCACCGAGCCCTACGACCTGCGCCCGGTCGGCACGCACCGCGGCATGGTCGTCGAGCTGCCGATCCGCTGAGGCCGCGCCGCCGCTCAGCGCAGCGGCTGGGCGCCGCTGGAGCTGATGCCGGGGATCTGGCCGGCCCGGAAGGCGTCGACGAACAGCCGGTGGTCCACCCGGGTGCGCTGGGCGTAGTCCAGGGCGAAGTCGGTCAGGTCGGCGATGAACTCCGCGCGCCGGCCCCCGATCATCGTGGTGATCGCCTCCTCGGTCTGGAAGGGCACCAGGGTGTGGTCGGAGTCGGCGTCGCCGACGCAGTGCATCTTCGCGGTGGCCCGGCCCAACTGGCGCACCACGGGCAGGATCTCGTCGGGCTCGGTCAGGTCGTCCCAGTCCAGGTCCAGCTCGTACGGCGACAGCTCGGCGACCAGGAAGCCCACCCCGCCGATCTCGGTGTGGCCGAGGAACGGGGAGGCGTGCGACTGCAGGGCCCGCTGGCTCACCGCCGTCCGGTGGCCCTCGTGCTCGAAGTGCTCCCGGATGGCCGGGTCGGTGACCACCCGGCTGGGCGCGGCGACGTTGCCCTGCTTCAGCGAGAGCACGATGTCGTTCTCCAGGGCCTGGTCGTAGCCCTCCAGCAGCACGTTGTAGGCGGGCAGGCCGGCGCTGCCGATGCCGAAGCCGCCGGTGCCGATCACGTCCTTGACGTCGTAGGCGACCTCGCGGCGGCGCCGGCCCTCCGGCACCGTCTCCCGGTAGCGGTCGACCGCGGCGAGCACCACGGCCCGCTCGTCGTCGTCCAGGACGCGGTTGCGGCTGGAGTCGGCGAACCGGCGCTGGTGGTGCTCCACGACCGTGAGGCGGTCCAGCAGGGCGATCCGGGTGCGCTCGGTGGTGGCCAGCAGCAGCTCGCGCACCGCGCCGTCGGTGTTCTCCCTCGTGAGGGCGAACGAGCGGTCGTCGTCGGAGCGGGTGAAGGCGGCGACCTGGTCCAGGTAGGCCGACAGGTAGGCGTCCAGCACCTGGGCGATCACGTCGTCGCCGAGCGCCTTGCGCCAGGCGAGCAGGGCGAAGCTGGCCGCGAACCGGCGCAGGTCCCAGCTGACGTGGCCCAGGTAGGCCTCGTCGAAGTCGTTGACGTCGAAGACGATCCGCCCGTCGCCGTCCATGTAGGTGCCGAAGTTCTCCGCGTGCAGGTCACCCTGGATCCACACCCGCGACGTCCGCTCGTCACACCAGCGGTCCTCACCGGTCGCCATGTCGGCGTAGAACAGGCACGCCGACCCGCGGTAGAAGGCGAACGGGTCGGCCGCCATCTTGCGGAACTTGGTGCGGAAGGCGTCGGCGTCCGCGGTCATCAGCGCCGAGAAGGCGTCGACGAGCACGTCGACGATCTGCTGCTGACGGTCGAGGTCGGCGTCCGGTGCGGGGGGCTGGCGGGTGGGCACGGGCCCACCGTAGGTGGCGACTAGCCTGCGATGGGCGGCCTGCAGCGCCGCCGGTGCACGGACGACGGACGGGAGCCGAGGTGACGCGGGCCAGCAGGGCACGGCGACTGGCGACCAGCGCGATCTACGGCGGCGGCGGGATCGGCCTGGTCGGTGCCGGCCTGGTCGCGCTGCTCCGCGAGGAGGCGCGGTCGGCCCGGCGGCGGATCGAGACCCACGACCTGCGCAAGGACCCACCCACCGGCAACGGCGTCTACGGCAGCGGCCGGGGCGAGCCGATCGTGTTCGTGGTGCTGGGCGACTCCAGCGCCGTGGGGCTCGGCGTCGACAAGGCCACCGAGACCCCCGGCGTGCTCATCGCGGCCGCGCTCGCCGAGCTCAGCGAGCGCCCGGTACGGCTGGTCCGCCTGGCGGTGTCGGGCTGCGTGTCCGCCCGGCTCGCCGCCCAGGTCGACCAGGCCCTGGCCGAGCGGCCCGACGTCGCGCTGATCATGATCGGCGCCAACGACATCACCAGCCGCGCCCGCCCGTCGACGTCGGTGCGGCAGCTCGCCGACGAGGTGCGCCGGCTGACCGCGGCCGGCTGCAAGGTGGTGGTCGGGACCTGCCCGGACCTGGGCACGATCCGGCCGATCCGGCAGCCGCTGCGCCTGCTGGCCCGGCGGTGGAGCCGCGAGCTGGCGGCGGCGCAGACCATCGCGGTGGTCGCCGAGGGCGGGCGCACCGTGTCGCTCGGCTCGGTGCTCGGGCCGGCGTTCGCCACCGACACCAGCATGTTCAGCCGGGACGAGTTCCACCCCTCGGCCGTCGGCTACGCCGCGGCTGCTGCCTCGCTGCTGCCCTCGGTGGCCGACTCGATCGGGGTGTGGCCCGCCTCGGCCGACCGGGGCCTGCGGCTGCGGCGCAACACCGTGCGCCCGGTGGCGCAGGCCGCCGCCCGCGCGGCCGGCCGCACCGGCACCGAGGTGCAGCCCACCGAGGTGCGCGGCCAGGACACCGGCCCGCGCGGGCCCTGGGCCCGGCTGCGCCGCCGCCGTCCGCCGGGGATCCCCACACCCGAGGAGGCCGGCGAGTCCGCCCGGGCGGGCGTCGCCCAGCCGGGGGTCCGGGGCTGACGGCCGCGGCACGGCCCCGGGTAGGTTCGGGCCGACCGACGCCCGTGCCGCCCCCGGCAACGCCTCACCGTGGAGTACTCGTATGCCCGAAGCCGTCATCGTCGCCACCGCCCGCTCGCCCATCGGCCGCGCCTTCAAGGGATCGCTGAAGGACCTGCGCCCCGACGACCTCACCGCCACGATCGTGCGCGCCGCACTGGACCAGGTGCCCGAGCTGGACCCGACGGACATCGACGACCTGGTCCTCGGTTGCGGGCTGCCCGGCGGTGAGCAGGGGTACAACATGGGCCGCGTCGTCGCGGTGCTGCTGGGCATGGACCACCTGCCCGGCACGACGATCACCCGCTACTGCTCCTCCTCGCTGCAGACCACCCGCATGGCGATGCACGCCATCCGGGCCGGCGAGGGCGACGTCTTCATCTCCGCGGGCGTGGAGATGGTGTCCCGCTTCGTCAAGGGCAACTCCGACGGCCTGCCGGACACGCAGAACCCGGCCTTCACCGACGCCGCCGCCCGGGGGGCGAAGGTGGCCGAGAGCGGCGCCGAGAGCTGGACCGACCCGCGCTCGGACGGGGACGTGCCCGACGTCTACATCTCCATGGGGCAGACCGCGGAGAACCTGGCGCTGCTCAAGGACGTCTCCCGCCAGGAGATGGACGAGTTCGCCGTGCGCAGCCAGAACCTCGCCGAGAAGGCCATCGCCAACGGCTTCTGGGCCCGGGAGATCACCCCGGTCACCACCCCGGACGGCACCGTGGTCAGCGCCGACGACGGCCCCCGCGCCGGGACGACGATCGAGGGCATCTCCGCGCTGAAGCCGGTGTTCCGCCCCGACGGCCGGGTCACCGCCGGCAACGCCTGCCCGCTCAACGACGGCGCCGCCGCGGTGGTGGTCATGAGCGACACCAAGGCCGCCGAGCTGGGCCTCACGCCGCTGGCACGGATCGTGTCGACCGCGGTGACCGGCCTGTCCCCGGAGATCATGGGCTACGGCCCGGTCGACGCCTCGAAGCTGGCGCTGCAGCGCGCGGGCATGAGCATCGGCGACATCGACCTGGTGGAGATCAACGAGGCGTTCGCCGCGCAGGTCATCCCCAGCTACCGCGACCTGGGCATCGACATCGACAAGCTGAACGTGCACGGTGGCGCGATCGCCGTCGGCCACCCGTTCGGCATGACCGGCGCCCGGATCACCGGCACCCTGCTCAACGGCCTGCGCACCACCGACGGCACCTTCGGCCTGGAGACCATGTGCGTCGGCGGCGGCATGGGCATGGCGATGGTGCTCGAGCGCCTGTCCTGACGAGCTGATGGAGTGCCACGGCGCAGGGTCCCCTGCGCCGTGGCACTCCGGTCGACGTCCGAACAGCACAGTGGCCCGGTCCCCGCGAGGGGACCGGGCCACTGTCGTCCGGGGCCCCTGCCCCGCCGCGAGCGTGCTCGTGGTGGGGCAGGGGTCCTTCGTCAGTCTCGGAAGTAGCTGAGCAGGCGGAGGATCTCCAGGTACAGCCACACCATGGTGACCAGCAGGCCGAACGCCACGAACCAGGCGAACTTGGCCGGGGCGCCACGGCGGATGGCCTCGTCGGCCATGTCGAAGTCGAGCAGCAGCGAGAACGCGGCCACACCGATCACGACCAGGCTGAAGATGATGGCCACCGGGCCACCCTCACGCAGGCCGAGGCCGCCGGGGGTGATGAAGCTGGCGACCAGGTTGACCAGCATGAGCGCCAGGACGCCGAACATGGCGCCGACGATCCAGCGGGTGAGCTTCGGGGTGACCCGGACAGCACCGGTCTTGTAGACGACCAGCATGCCGGCGAACACACCGAACGTGCCGACGATCGCCTGGATGACGATGCCCTCGTAGAGGTTCTCGAACGCCTCGCTGATCGCGCCGAGGAAGACGCCCTCGACGGCCGCGTAGGTGAGGATCGCTGCGGGGTTGGTGATCTGCTTGAACGAGATCACCAGGCCGAGCACCAGGCCGATCAGAACGGCCGGCAGGGCGAGGCCGAGCGCCGTCTCGGTCGGCAGCAGGGCCCAGGTGGCGGCAGCCGCGAGCACGGTCACCAGGAACGTGATGCCGGTCTTGGTGACGACGTCGTCCATCGTCATGTAGCGCGTGGTGCTGGCGGCGTACGGGTTCTGCTGCGCCGGAGCACCGTAGGGGTTGTGCTGGGTGGGCGCGCCGTACTGCGCGCCCTGACCCCAGCCGCCGGGCTGCTGGCCGAACTGCGGGCCAGGGGTGTTGGCCGGGAAGGCCCGACCGAACACCGGGTTGTTGCTGGGCATCGCCATCTCCTCGAGGTGACTCGGACCGTGGGATCCGCAGTCTTGCGGGTCCCACTCGTCTCCTACAACGACCGTCCACCGCACAGCGTTCCCGCGCCGGGTCCCTCACCCGGACGGGTGGCCGCCGGTCGCCCGGGCCGGGGTGCCCGAACCGCTGCCGGCCTCGGGCGGCGGTTGCGCGTGACGTGCCCTCGGTGGGGTTCGAACCCACACTGCGACCCTTTTAAGGGGCCTGCCTCTGCCGGTTGGGCTACGAGGGCGTCTCGCCGGCGAACCGACAGGGTCCCATCCGTCGGCGGCGGCCGGCGGGACGGACCCCGGACCACCTCACCCCGGGCCACATCACGCCGGACCGCATCACCCCGGGCCGCCGGCCAGGTCGGTCGCCCTCGTCAGGACGGCGTCCAGCATGGGCTCGGTCAGCCGGCCGGTGAAGGTGTTCTGCTGGCTGACGTGGTAGCTGCCGAGCAGCGTGAGCGGGCCGCGGGGACCGACCAGCGTCGTCTCCACGCCGTGGCCGAACGCCGGGCGTGGTCGCGGCAGCGGGTACCCGGCCCGGCCCAGCACCGGCCAGAGCGCCGTCCACCCGAAACCGCCCAGCACCACCACCACCCGCAGCCGCGGCAGCAGCGCCAGCTCCCGGGCCAGCCACGGCGAGCAGGTGTCCCGCTCGGCCGGGGTCGGGGCGTTGTCCGGCGGGGCGCAGCGCACGGCCGCGCACACCCGGACGTCGGTCAGCTCCAGGCCGTCGCCGCGGTGGGTCGACGTCGGCTGGTTGGCCAGGCCGGCCCGCCACAGGGCGGCGAAGATCCAGTCCCCGCTGCGGTCGCCGGTGAACACCCGGCCGGTGCGGTTCCCGCCGTGTGCCGCCGGCGCCAGCCCGACCACCGCGATCCGGGCGTCCGCCGGGCCCAGGCCCGGCACCGGGCGGCCCCAGTAGTCCTCCTCGCGGAACGAGGCACGCTTGACCGTGGCCACCTCCTCGCGCCAGGCGACGAGTCGGGGGCAGGCGCGGCACCCGGAGATGCGGTCGTCCAGCACCTGCAGCGTGCGGGCGCCGGCCGCGCCGCGGGCGACCCCGGCCGGGGTGCGGGTGACCGGGAAGCCGTCGACGTCGAGTGCCACGGGTCCAGTCCACCATCCGGCGGACGGGCGGCGACCCGCTGGTCTTGACATGATCGCCGGGTGGCGAAGAAGCAGAAGCAGAAGACCCCGGCGCTGTACAAGGTCCTCGGCCCGGCGCTGGCGATCCCGACCGGCATCCTGGTGAAGAAGACGACCGACCAGCTGTGGGTCGCGGTGCGCAACACCCCGCCGCCGAAGAACCCCACGTCCCCGGGCGTCACCTGGCCCGACGCGCTGGCCTGGGCCGCGTTCTCCGGGGTGCTCGTCGCGGTCGGCCGGCTGCTGGCCGCGCAGGGCGCGGACAAGATCTACACGGCGCTGACCGGCAAGCCCCCGGCCAACGCCAACGCCGACAGCGCCGCCTGACACGGCACCCCCTCGGGACGGCGCACCCGGATCCGGTACGCGCCCGCGATGCCCGCTGATCACCGGCGGTGCCCGGCCTGCAACGCGGGGGCCTGGCCGGCCGGCGGGAGCGCGCGGGCCGGCGGCAGCGCCGCCGGCTGGGGCGGGCGGGCGGGTCAGGTGCGGGCGAGCTGGAGCGCGATGCCGTCGAGGATGTCGTGCTCGGAGACGACGACCTCGTCGATGTCGAAGGCGTCCATGATGACGCGCAGGACCAGCGATCCGCCGCCGATGACGTCGACCCGGCCCGGGTGCATCACCGGCATCGCGGCCCGCCGGGCGCGGGTGGCGGTGAGCAGGCCCGCGGTCACCGAGCGCACCCCGGCCACCGGGACCCGGGAGCCCTGCAGCACGTCGGCGTCGTACACCGGCAGCTGCAGCGCCAGCGCGGCCACGGTGGTGACCGAGCCGGCCAGCCCGACCAGGGTCGCCGCCTCCCCCACCGGGACGTCGGCCACGACCTCGGTCAGCGCCGCCCGGATGTCGCTCTCCGCGGCCTGGATCTGGTCGGCGGTGGGCGGGTCGGCGCGCAGGTGCCGCTCGGTGAGCCGCACGCAGCCGACGTCGACCGACCGGACGGCGCGCACCCCGTCGGCGTCCCCGAGCACGAACTCGGTGGAGCCGCCCCCGATGTCCACGACCAGGTAGGGCGCCGGCGGCGGCTCCTGCCCGTGCGCAGCGGCCCCGGCGGCCAGCGACACGGTGGCACCGAGGAAGGACAGGGCGGCCTCCTCGGTGCCGGCGACCACGTCGGGCAACCGGCCCAGGGTGGTGAGCACCATGGCCTCGAAGTCGGCGCGGTTGGCGGCGTCCCGGCTGGCGCTGGTGGCCACCATCCGCACCCGCTCGACGCCGAGCTCGCGTGCGGTGGCCGCGTACTCGGCCAGCACGAGCCGGGTGCGCTCGATCGCCTCCGGGGCCAGCCGGCCGGTGGCGTCCACGCCCTCCCCGAGCCGGACGACCTCCATCCGGCGCACCAGGTCGACGTGCGGGCCCTCGGCGGGCACGTCGGCAACGAGCAGCCGGATCGAGTTGGTGCCGCAGTCGATCGCGGCGACCCGGGTCACGAGCGGTCCCCGTCAGCGGCCGGGGTGACGGCGTCGTCCGCGGGGAGGGCGCAGGGGCCGGCCGCCCACCACTCCCCCATGCCGGCGACGGCGCGGTCACCGATCGGGTTGACGCCCGGCCCGGCGGCGAGCGCGTGCGCGGCCAGCGCGTGCAGGCACTTCACCCGGTCGGGCATGCCGCCGGCGGTGGCCCGGGTGGGCAGCACGTCCCGGGCGTCGCGGGTGGCCAGGAACGCCTCGTGCGCGGCCAGGTACCCCCGGGCCAGCTCGGGGTCGGTCGCCAGCTCGGCCTGCCACTCGCGCATGAGCCCGGCCGACTCCAGCCGGCTGGCGGCCGCCGACGCGCGCGGGCAGGTGAGGTAGTAGAGCGTCGGGAACGGGGTGCCGTCCTCGAGTCGGGGTGCGGTCTCGACCACGTCGGGCTGCCCGCAGGGGCAACGGTGCGCGACCCCGACCAGCGCCCGCGGGGGCCGGCCCAGCTGGCGCGCGACGACGTCCCGCTCGTCCGGGGTGACCGCCGGGGCGGACGGGGCCGGTCCGGTGCCGGGGTGCGTGCTCACGGGGTGGGCTCGGCGGCGTCGCCGTCGGCGGTGGCGACCGACTCCAGCAGGCCCTCGTACCAGGTGCGGTCCGGGGCGGTGGCCGGCGTCGCGGCGTCGGCCTCGGTGGCGCCGGGCACGGTCTCGCCGTCGGCGACGACCACCAGCCGGTCGCCGGGCAGCACGTAGGCCAGCCGGGACTGGGCCTGCTGCCGGGTGTAGGCCGGGTCGGCCTGCCGGGTCAGCTGCTCCTGCAGCTCCTCGGCGCGCCGGTCCAGGGCGCTGCCCTCGGCGGCGAGCTCGGCGAGGTCCTGCCGGCCGGCCACGTACTGCCGCAGCGGACCGGCCAGCGTGAGCGCCAGCAGCAGTACGAGGGCGACCAGCAGGACCGCCCGGCCGGTGATCAGCGGGCGGTGCGCGACGGCCCCGCCGCGGCCGGCGTTGGCCGTGTACCGGGACGACCGGCGCTGCCCGGGCCGGCTGGCCTCCCGGGAGGGACCGGCCGACCGGGCCGGGCGGGCGCCGGACGTCCGGCGCCCGCGCGCCTCCGCGGCCGGGCCGCCCCGCCGGCCGCGGACGGCGCTCACCCCGTCGTCACTCCCCGCCGGCAGCCACGGACAGGCGCGGGAACGCGGCGGCGCCGGCGTACCGGGCGGCGTCGTCGAGCTCCTCCTCGATGCGCAGCAGCTGGTTGTACTTGGCCACGCGCTCGCTGCGGGCCGGGGCACCGGTCTTGATCTGCCCGCAGTCGGTGGCGACGGCGAGGTCGGCGATCGTGGTGTCCTCGGTCTCCCCGGAGCGGTGGCTCATCATCGACCGGTAGCCGGCCCGGTGGGCCATGTTCACGGCGTCCAGCGTCTCGGTGAGCGTGCCGATCTGGTTCACCTTGACCAGCAGGGCGTTGGCGGCCCCACGGGAGATGCCGTCGGCCAGCCGGGTCGGGTTGGTGACGAAGAGGTCGTCGCCGACGATCTGCACCCGGTGGCCCAGGGCGGCGGTCATGGCGACCCAGCCGTCCCAGTCCTCCTCGGACAGCGGGTCCTCGATCGAGGCGATCGGGTAGGCGTCGACCAGCTCGGTGTAGTAGCTGATCAGGTCGTCGGAGGTCAGCGTCCTGCCCTCGAAGGCGTACCCGGCCTCGCTGTGGAACTCGGTGGCGGCGACGTCGAGGGCGAAGGCCACGTCCGAGCCGACGGTGTAGCCGGCCTTCTGCACGGCCTCCACGATCAGGTCGAGGGCGTCCCGGTTGCTGGGCAGGTCGGGCGCGAAGCCGCCCTCGTCGCCCAGGCCGGTGGACAGCCCGCGCTTCTTCAGCACCGACTTCAGCGCGTGGTAGGTCTCCGCGCCCATGGCGAGGGCCTCGGCGAACGTGGCCGCGCCGATCGGCGCGATCATGAACTCCTGGACGTCGACGTTGCTGTCCGCGTGCGAGCCACCGTTGAGGATGTTGAGCATCGGCACCGGCAGCACGTGGGCGGAGGGCCCACCGACGTAGCGGAACAGCGGCAGACCGGAGGACTCGGCCGCCGCCTTGGCCACCGCGAGGCTGACGCCGAGGATGGCGTTGGCGCCCAGGCGGGACTTGTCCGGCGTGCCGTCCAGGTCGATCAGGCGCTGGTCGAGCAGGCGCTGCTCGCTGGCCTCGAACCCGACGAGCTCCGGGCCGATGACGTCGAGCACGCCGTCGACGGCCTGGGTGACGCCCTTGCCGTTGTAGCGATCACCGCCGTCGCGCAGCTCCACCGCCTCGAACGCGCCGGTGGAGGCGCCGCTGGGCACCGCCGCACGTGTGATCGTCCCGTCGTCGAGTGCTACCTCGACCTCGACGGTGGGGTTTCCGCGCGAGTCCAGGATCTCTCGCGCGCCGACTGCCTCGATGCTGGCCACCCCGGCAGCGTAGCGATCCCGGGCCCGGTCGACGCGGCCGGTGCGACGGCGCGCGGGGACCGCCGGCGGCCGCCTGGGACGATTCCCGGCGATGACGTCGACCCCGCCTCCCCGGCCGCACCGGCGCGCCGTCGGCCAGCTGCTGCTGGGCCTGGTGCCCCTGGTCGTGGTCGGCCTCGTGCTGACGGTCGTGCTGGTGCTGCGGCTGGGCGACGCGCAGGCGCCCCTGTCGGCGGCCACCCGGACCGCCACCGCCACGGTGACGGCCAGCGGCACGGCACCGGACGGGCGCGGTGTGGACGTGACCTTCACCGACGCCGACGGGCGCGAGCGGCCGGGCCGGCTCGTGCTGGACCGCCCGCAGGCCGTGCCCACCGGCAACCAGGTGACCGTCGCGTACGCCCCCGGCCCGCCGCCGAGCGGGCCGCAGACCGTCTACGCCGACGGGGACGCCGCGCACGGCGCGGTGGGCGACGTCGTGTTCGGGCTGGTGCTGGTGCCGCTGGTCACCGCGGCTGCGGCCGCGGTCACCGGGTTGCGGGTGCTGGGCCGGCGGCGGCTGCGCCGGGCGCCGGCGACGCGGGTGCCGGCCACCCACTTCACCGTGCGCCGGGGCCTGCTGGTGCGCAGCTGGCTGGAGCTGGACACCCCGCGGGGGCTGCGCTGGCTGCCGGTGCACTGGGCGCCCGAGCTCGCCGCGCTGCCCCCGGACACCCGGGTCGAGGTGCGCGGGGACCCCGGGGCCGGTCGCGTGGTGCTGCCGGTGGTCGCCGGCGCCGAGCTGTGGCCCTCGGGCCGGCTGCGCCCGGCCCCGCCTCGCGGTGAGCTGAACGCCCCACCCCCGCGCACCGACGCCGCGCGGTTCGCGGGGCTGGCCCGGCAGGCCCGCGGCGACGCCGTCGTCCCGGTGCTGGCGCCGGTGCTGGGGCTGCTGTGGGCCTACGTGGACGACAGCGGCGTGGCCGGGTTCGTCGTCGCCTCCGCGCTGGCGGCCGCGCTGCTGTTCTGGGTGCAGCAGTTCCTCGGCTCCTCCCCCGCTCTGCCCGCGGTGGACTGACACCCTCCGGGTCAGGGCGCCGGGCGGGCGTGCGCCTCCCCGTCGATCCGGGCGGCGTAGCGGCGTACGGCGGCTCGCAGGGCGTCCTCGGCGTCCCAGCCGCGCTGCTGGGCGGCGACGACGAGGCCGAGCAGGTGCTCGCCGAGCTCGTCGGCGTCGGCCGCGGGGAGGTCGGCGGCGGCCGGCACCGGCAGCCCGGCCCGCCCGGCCCGGCGCACCAGGGCCGCGCCCCACGCCGACGCGGGCTGCGAGGTGGACACGCCCTCGGTGGGTGAGCGCCGGCCCTTCTCCGCCTTCTTGATCTCCTCCCAGCCGGCCTCGACCTGCGCCACGTCGCGGTGCCCGGCGTCGGCGAACACGTGCGGGTGCCGGCGCACCAGCTTGTCCACCAGGTCCCCGGCGACGTCGTCCACGTCGAAGCCGCGCGGCTGCGGTGCCTCCGCGGCGATCCGGGCGTGGAACAGCACCTGGAGCAGGACGTCGCCGAGCTCCTCGCGCATGCCGGCCGCGTCGTCGTCGACGATCGCGTCGTAGGCCTCGTGCGCCTCCTCCAGCAGGTAGCCGCGCAGCGAGGCGTGCGTCTGCTCGGCGTCCCACGGGCAGCCGCCGGGCGAGCGCAGCCGGTCCATCACGGCCGCCGCCTCGAGCAGCCGGACGCCGGGAGGCTCCGGGCAGCCGTCGACCACCGTGACCCCGGCGGGCAGGTCGGCGGGCAGCTCGGCCGGCGCCAGCAGGCACACGGCGCCGGGCGCGAGCTGCGGCAGCACGGCGGCGTCGGCCACCGGGGTGCCGGCCGCGCGCACGGCCGCGGCGGTCGCGGCGGCCCCGGGCAGGGCGGCGACCGCACCGGCCGCGGCGAGCACCCGCCACCCGGCGGGTGCGAGCAGGCCGGGCAGCCGGGGGCTGACGGTGAGCAGGCAGGCAGGGGGCAGCGGGGGCACCCGGTCAGTCTCCGGCAGCACCCGGGTCGGCCGGCACCTCGGTGCCGGGCAGGGTGTCGTCGATCGGGTCCTCGGCCGCGCCGCTGCCGTCGGTGAGGACGTCGACCACGCCGCCGTCACCGGCGACGATGTTCTCGCCGTCCGCGACGCCGTAGCGCGGGTTCACCGTGACGTCGAGGTCCTCGCGCACGTCGGCGACCAGGGCCATCCCGCTGTCGGCGGCCTCGGCGGCGGCCTGCGCCTCCAGCTCGGCGCGGGAGCCCTCGAACGTCGGGTAGACGATCCCGCCGACGAAGGCCACGACGACCCCGCCGGTCTCCGGGACGGCGAGGGTGAAGCCGTTGCCCGGGTCGGTGCCCGCCACCTGGTCCAGCAGGGCCTGCGGGATCTCGTCCGGCGCCCGGTCCTCCAGGGCCGGCAGCGTGTACTGCCCGGCGTACTGCGCAGCCAGTGCCGGGTAGCTGGCCGGGTCGGCGGTCAGCTGGCCGAGCACCGCCTGGGCGGTGGCGTCGTCGGGCACGGTGATGAAGCCCAGGCTGATCTTCGCCAGCCCCTCGCGGGAGGCGTCGAAGCGCTCGCGGAGGGCGGACTCGGACAGGTCGACCTGCCCGGACGCGACGGCGACCTGCTCCCGCACCATCTGCTGGCGCACGTTCTCCAGCACGTCCTCGGCGTTCACGCCGTTCTGCTGGGCCAGCTGCTGGTAGGTCGCGGCCTCGTCCTGGCCGGCGAGCAGCTGGTCGATCCGGGCCCGCGCGTCGTCGTCGGAGACCTGGACGTCGTACCGGTCGGCGACCGCGGCGTAGACGTCCTCCTGGACGAGCAGGCCGAGCACGAAGCGCTGGTAGCCGGCGTCGTCGTCCCCGGCGAACGTGGCGATGTCCGGGTCGGCGAGCCGGTCGGCGACCGCCCGGTCCAGCTCGGCGCGGGTGACCTGCGAGTCGCCGACGTAGGCGGCGACCGAGGCGTCGGAACGGCAGCCGGACAGCAGCAGGGTCCCGGACACCCCGAGGGCGAGGACGGCCGTGAGACGACGGGAGCTCAGCACGCTGTGCAGGTTCCCACACCGGTACGGGACAGCGGGCGCGGCGCGGGTGGGCAGGACGCGACCGGCAGGGGCGGACCCGTCGCCCGACCGGGTGGACGGTGCGGCCGGGCCCCGGCCGAGGCCCCGGGCACCCAGCCGATGCCCAGGTGCTGGTGACATCCTCCGGGCGTGACTGCGGAACCGGCGCACCGAGCCGGGGCCCGCGCGGCCCCGGCGCCGCCGGCCTCCCGGCCGTCCGGCAGGCACGCCCGGCCCCTCGCCGAGGTCCACCTGCTGTCGCTGACGCTGGACGACGCGGCGCTGGAGCGGGCCCGGGCGGTCCTGTCACCGGCCGAGCGGGAGCACGCCGACCACGGCGTACCCGCGGTGCGCCGCCGCCGCACCGCGCTGCGCGCCGGCATGCGGGCAGCGCTCGGCAGCGCCCTGGGCGTCGCCCCCGCGGACGTGCCGCTGGTCGCCGACCCGCTGGGCAGGCCCGGGCTGGGTCCGGCGGCGCCGGGCCTCGACGTCAGCTGCTCGGCGGGCGGGGACCTGGGCGTGGTCGTCGTGGGCCACGGCGTCCGCGTGGGCGTGGACGTGGAGCCGGTCGCGCCGTGGACCGCGGCCGTGGCCGACGAGGGCTGGCTGACGGCCTCCGAGCTGCGCTGGCTGCGACTGCTGCCCCCGGCCCGGCGGGCGGTGGCCGCCACCCGCTGCTGGACGGCGAAGGAGGCCGTCGCCAAGGCGACCGGCCGCGGGCTGACCGGCCCGCTGCCCGAGGTGGGCACCCTCCGGGCACCGCGCACCCGCCGCACCGCCGGCTGGCTGCTGCACCCGGTCCGGGTCCCCGCCGGGTCGGTGGCGACCCTGGCGACCGACACACCCGTCCGGCTCGTGCTGGACGACCTGCCCACCACCGCACCACCGGAGAGGACGACGCGATGACGACGACCTCCGCGCCCGGCACCGGGATCGGCCCCGGCCCCGCCGCCGAGACCCGGCTCGCGTCGTTCCGCCGGTACTGCGCGCAGCGCACCGGCCGGCCGCTGGAGCGCCCCGGGGACCTGCACGCCTTCTCCCTGGACGACGCACCGACGTTCTGGCGTGCCCTGCTGGAGTGGTCGGCGCTGCCGTGGTCCGGGTCCGCCGACCGGGTGGTCGTGGGCACCGACGTGGAGACCGCCCGGTTCTTCCCCGACGTGCGGCTCAACTACGCCGCGGCCCTGCTCGGCCCGCGCCCGGACGTCGACGACGCGTCCGCCGCGGTGACCTCGGTGCACGCGGACGGCTCGACCCGCACCGTGGACCGCCGCGGGCTCCGCGCGGCCGTCGGGCAGGCCGCGGCGGCGCTGCGCCGGCTCGGGGTGCGGCCCGGGGAGCAGGTGGTGGTGGTGGCCGGCAGCGACCTGCCGACCGTGGTCGCGGTGCTGGCCGCCGCTGCCGTGGGCGCGACCGTGTCCACCGCGATGCCGGACATGGGCGCCCCGGTGCTCGTCGACCGGTTCGGCCGCACCGACCCGGTGCTGCTGTTCCTGGACCGGGCGGCGGTGCCCGGCGACGCCGACGCCGCCGGGCACGCCCTCGTGAGCGGGCTGCCGGGCCTGCGGCACGTGCTGCTGCTCGACGACGGCGCGGCGCCCGAGAGGTGGCCGGTGGACACCCGGTCGTGGGCCGGCGAGCTGACCGGTGTCCCCGCCGAGCCGGTCGAGCGATGGCCGGCCCTGCCCTTCGACCACCCGCTGTTCGTGCTGTTCTCCTCCGGCACCACCGGCCCGCCGAAGGCCATCGTGCACGGGGCGGGCGGCACCCTGCTGGAGCACGTCAAGGAGCACGCGCTGCACGGCGACCTGGGGCCGCGCGACGTCCTGTACGTCCACACGACCACCGCCTGGATGATGTGGCACTGGCAGCTGTCCGCCCTGGCGGTGGGCGCCCACGTCGTGCTGTACGACGGGCCGGTGAGCCGGCCGGCGACGCTGTGGGAGCTGGTCGCGCGGCACGGCGTCACGGTGTTCGGCACCAGCCCGGCGCACCTGCAGCTGTGCCAGGACACCGGCCTGCGGCCCGGCGAGACCCTGGACCTGGGCCGGCTGCGTGCCGTGCTCTCCACCGGGTCGGTGCTGCACGACTGGCAGTTCGACTGGGTCGCCGACGCCGTGGGGCCGGTGCCCCTGCAGTCGATCTCCGGCGGTACCGACGTGCTGGGCTGCTTCGTGCTCGGCCACCCCGAGCTGCCGGTGCGCCGCGGCTGGTCCCAGGCCCGGAGCCTGGGCCTCGACGTCGCCGCCGTGGACGAGGCCGGCCGCGAGGTGCGGGGCCGGGTCGGTGAGCTGGTGTGCCGGCGGCCCTTCCCGTCCCGGCCGGTCGGCTTCCGCCAGGACCCGGACGGCCGCCGGTTCCACGACGCCTACTTCGCCGCGCACCCCGGCATGTGGACCCACGGCGACCTCGTCGAGATCGCCCCCGACGGCGGGGCTCGGGTGCACGGCCGCTCGGACGGCGTGCTCAACGTCGACGGCGTGCGGATCGGCCCCAGCGAGGTGTACCGCGCCCTGCAGGGCGTGCCGGGCATCGCGCAGGCCATGGCGGTCGAGCAGCGCGACCCGCGGTACGCCGGCGCCTCCCGGATGGTGCTGCTGGTGGTGCTGCACCCGGACGCCGACCTGGACGGCGACCTCGCCCGCACCCTGCGGGCGACCGTCCGCCGCCGCGCGTCGGCGGCGCACGTGCCCTCGCTGGTCGTCGCCGTCGACGAGCTGCCGGTGACCCACAGCGGCAAGCCCTCGGAGACCGCCGCCCGGGACGCCGTCAACGGCGACCCGGTCCGCAACGAGGGGGCGCTGCGCAACCCGGGCTGCCTGACCGGGATCCGCGCGGCGGTCGCCCGGGCCGGCCGCTCCACCGTGCCCACGGCGGACGCCGACGCCCGGGCGCTGACCACCTCCGCGGCCGCCGACGCCGACGCCGACCGGGTGGCCGCGGAGGCAGCCCGCCTGTGGCGCGAGGCCCTCGGCCTGGACCGGGTCGGCCCGGACGACCACTTCGCCGACCTGGGCGGCACCTCCCGGCAGGTGATGACCCTGCTGCGCCGGGTGGCACTCGAGTTGGGCGCCGACGTGCCGGTCGAGGACTTCCTCGCCGAGCCGACACCGGCCGGGTTGGCCCGGTGCGTCGCCCGCGCCCGGTCGGCGCCGATGCCGGACGTGGTGGAGCTGCGGGCCGGGGTCGGCCGGCCGGTGTTCCTGCTCTGCGACGCGTGGGGGCAGTTCAACTCCCTGCACGCCCTCGTGCGGGCCCTGCACACCGAGCGCCCGGTGCTCGGCCTGCACCCGCCGCTGGCGGACGCGGCGGGACGCCGGCGCAGCGTCGGCGAGCTCGCCGACGCCTGCCTGGTCGCCGCGGCCGGGCGCCAGCCGGCGGGCCCGCTGAGCCTGCTCGGCTACTCCTTCGGCGGGCTGGTGGGCTACGAGACCGCGGTGCGGGCCCGGGCGGCCGGCCGGCCGCTGGGCTGGCTGGGTCTGATCGACGTCTTCCCGCCCACCGCCTCGCTCACCCGAGGGGAGGCACGGGCGCGCCGCTGGGCGGGCCGGCTGGACACCCTGCGCTCCCCCGCCCGGTTGGCGCACCGGCTGCACCACCGCGTCCCCGGGGTGGGGCAGGGCGTCGAGGAGGCCGCCTGGACGCAGTCCTGGCTGGTGGCCGCGGCGCACCGCCTGTCGCCCTACGACGGGCCGGTGACCTACTACGCGGCCACCCGGGGTCTGCCGCTGGTGGGCAACACGCTGTCGGCGTGGCGCCGCGCGGCCCCCCACCTGCTGGTCACCGAGCTGGCCGGGGACCACGAGGACCTGCTGTCCGCCGCCCGCGTCGACCTGCTCGCCGCGCGGGTGTCCGCGACCCTGGCCTGAGCCGGCGGTCAGGAGGCGACGACCACCGGCTGCTCCAGGACCGCGGACAGCACCTGGTGCAGCTTCTCCAGCAGCGCGACGTCGCGCAGCGGGGTGCGCCGGTCGGGACCGGTGGGCACCTTGAGGGAGATCGTGTTCACCGCCGGCTTGTAGGTGGCACCGTCGGCCAGCCGGGCCAGCTTCATCTGCTGGGACTCCCGCAGCTCGGCCGGGCCGACCCGGATCGAGCGGCCCTGCATCGACACCTCGGTCACGCCGAGGTGTCGCATCGCCGCCCGGAACCGGGCCACGGCCAGCAGGTTGAGCACCGGGGCAGGCGCCGGGCCGTAGCGGTCGGTGAGCTCGTCCAGCACGGCCTGCGCCTGCTCGTCGTCCTGCACGGAGGCGACCTTGCGGTAGGCCTCCATCCGCAGCCGCTCCCCGGGCACGTAGTCGTGCGGCAGGTGCGCGTCGACCGGCAGGTCGACCCGCACGTCGGCCGGCTCCACCGCCGGCGACTCCCCCGTGGCCTGCGCCCGGTAGTCGCTGACCGCCTCGCCGACCAGCCGGACATAGAGGTCGAACCCGACGCCGGCGATGAACCCGGACTGCTCGCCACCGAGCAGGTTGCCCGAGCCGCGGATCTCCAGGTCCTTCATCGCCACCGCCATGCCGGCGCCGAGGTCGGTGTTGTGCGCGATGGTGGTCAGCCGGTCGACCGAGGTCTCGGTCAGCGGCCGCGTCGGGTCGTAGGTGAAGTAGGCGTAGGCGCGTTCCCGGCCACGGCCCACCCGGCCGCGGATCTGGTGCAGCTGGGACAGGCCGAAGGTGTCCGCCCTGTCGACGATGAGGGTGTTGGCGTTCGGGATGTCCAGGCCGGACTCCACGATCGTGGTGGCGACCAGGACGTCGTACTCCTTCTCCCAGAAGCCGACCATGATCTTCTCCAGCTCGGCCTCGCCCATCTGGCCGTGCCCGACCGCGACCCGGGCCTCGGGCACCAGGGCGCGGATCTTGGCCGCCGCCTTGTCGATCGACTGCACCCGGTTGTGGATGACGAACACCTGGCCGTCGCGCAGCAGCTCGCGCCGGATCGCCGCGGCCATCTGCTTGTCCTCCCAGGCGCCCACGTAGGTCAGCACCGGGTGCCGCTCCTCGGGCGGGGTGAGGATCGTGGACATCTCGCGGATGCCGGTCAGCGACATCTCCAGGGTGCGCGGGATCGGCGTCGCCGACATGGACAGCACGTCGACCGCCGTCCGCATCGTCTTCAGGTACTCCTTGTGCTCGACCCCGAAGCGCTGCTCCTCGTCCACGATGACCAGACCGAGGTCCTTGAACCGGGTGGTCGGCTGCAGCAGCCGGTGCGTGCCGATCAGCACGTCGACCTCGCCGTCGGCCAGCTGCCGCAGCGTCTCCTCGCTCTCGGCCCGGGACTGGAACCGGCTCAGCACCTTCACGGTGACCGGGAACTGGGCCATCCGCTCGGAGAAGGTCTTGTAGTGCTGGTTGGCCAGCAGCGTGGTCGGCACCAGGACGCCGACCTGCTTGCCGTCCTGCACTGCCTTGAACGCCGCGCGGATGGCGATCTCGGTCTTGCCGTAGCCGACGTCGCCGCAGATGATCCGGTCCATCGGCACCGGCTGGGCCATGTCCGCCTTGACCTCGTCGATCGCCGAGAGCTGGTCGGGGGTCTCCTGGAACGGGAAGGCGTCCTCCAGCTCGCGCTGCCAGACGGTGTCCGGACCGAAGGCGTGGCCCTTGCTGGCCATCCGGGCGGAGTAGAGCCGGATCAGCTCCGCGGCGATCTGCTTGACCGCCTTGCGCGCCTTGCCCTTGGTCTTCGCCCAGTCGGCACCGCCGAGCTTGGACAGCGACGGCGCCTCGCCGCCCACGTAGCGGGTCAGCTGGTCCAGGGAGTCGGTGGGCACGAACAGCCGGTCCGGCGGCTGGTTCCGCCGGCTCGGGGCGTACTCCACGATCAGGTAGTCGCGCTGCCCGCCGTGCACGGTGCGGCTGACCATCTCGATGTACCGGCCGATCCCGTGCTGCTCGTGCACCACCAGGTCACCGGGCTGCAGCTGCACCAGGTCCACGGCGTTGCGCCGGCGGGCCGGCATCTTGGTGGCCTCGCGCATCGAGGTGCCGCGCTGGCCGGTCATGTCGCCCTCGGTGAGCAGCGCCAGCCCGATGCCGGGGAAGGCGAACCCGGCCTCCAGCGAGCCCTGGGTGACGTGGGTCAGCCCGGCGTCGGGAGCGGTCGGGACGTCGGGCACCAGCCGGACGCCGAGGTCGGCCTCGGTCAGCTGGTCGGCCGCGCGCTGCGCCGGGCCGGGCCCGGCGAACGTGAGGACGACGCGCCACCGGTCGCGGCCCCACTGCCGCATCTGCTCGATGGCCCGGGGCTGGTCGCCGTGGAAGCGCTCGACGGCGGTGGCGTCCAGGGTGACGTGGGTGTCGTCGTCGGTGTCGTGCAGCGTGAAGGCGCCGGTGGTCCACCAGGGCAGCCCGCGGGCGCTCGCGGCGGCCTGCACGTCCGCCAGGTCCTGGAAGCTCGAGGCACCGAGGTCGATCGGCGCCTGGCCGGCCTCGGCGGCGGTGGCCCAGGACGCGGCGAGGAACTCCTCGGCAGTGCGCACCAGGTCGGCCGACCGGCTGCGCACCCGCTCCGGGTCCAGCACCAGCACGTGCGTGCCGCGCGGCACCAGGTCGGTGAGCAGCTGCATCTGCTCGTCGCCGATCAGGGCCGGGATGAGCGACTCCATGCCCTCCACCGCGATGCCCTCGGCCAGCTTGCCGAGCACCTCCAGCAGCTCGGGGTGCGCCACCGCCAGCTCGGCCGCCCGCCGGCGCACGACCGGGGTGAGCAGCAGCTCGCGACACGGCGGCGCCCACAACCGATCGGGCCGCTCGTCGGTCGAGCGCTGGTCGCCGGCGGAGAAGTAGCGCAGCTCGTCGACCTCGTCGCCCCAGAACTCCACCCGCACCGGGTGCTGCTCGGTGGGCGGGAAGACGTCGAGCAGTCCACCGCGGACGGCGAACTCCCCGCGCTTCTCCACCAGCTCCACCCGGGTGTAGGCAGCGTCGGACAGGGCCTGGGCGACGTCGTCCAGCGAGGCCGTGTCGCCACCGGTCAGCTCGACCGGGACCAGGTCGCCCAGGCCGGGTGACAGCGGCTGCAGCACGCTGCGCACCGGGGCCACCAGCACGTCGATCGCGGCGCCCTCGGCGGGGTGGGTGAGGTCGCGCAGCACGGCCAGCCGGCGGCCGACCGTGTCCGCGCGGGGGCTGAGCCGCTCGTGCGGCAGCGTCTCCCAGGCCGGGAACGTCTCGACCCGGCGCTCGGGCACCAGGCAGCGCAGCAGCGTGGTGACCTGCTCGGCGTCCCGCTCCCCCGCGGTCACCACCAGCACCGGCACGCCGTCGCCGCCCCCCGCGGCCGCCAGCGCCGCGGCGACCAGCGGCTGCACGGTCGGCGGTGCGGTGACCGTGAGGTCGGCGGTACCGGCCGCAGCGACCACGCGGGCCATGCCGGGGTCGGTGAGGACGACGTCGAGCACGCCGCGCAGGGTCACGGTGGGTCCACTCCTGGGTGCCGGTGGCCGCGCTCGTCGCGCCGGGTGCACGGGGGGCCGGTCCCCAGGTTAGCGCCGTCGCGCAGCGTGCTGGTCCGGCGCGGACGTACCCCGTTCGGTGGAGGGCGACAGCAACCGGCACACCCCTTGGGATGACACCGGGCCTCGAGACGTCAATGCAGGTCAGGACGTTGCCGACTCTGTCCTCACAAGATCCGCAGCGGATCCCCACGTCGCCCCCGGCACGTCGTCCGTGACAGCTGCGGGTCGTCGCTCGACGCGTGGAGGACCGGTATGCGCACGACCGTGGACACCGCCTGGCTCGGCCCTGTCTCCGTGACGGGGCTCACCGAGCGAGCGGTGGGCGACTCCGTCGTCCAGGCCATCTCCGAGGGTCGAGGCGGGTCGATCGTGACCGTCAACATCGACATCCTGCGCGCCGCCACCCGGGACCCCGCGTACGCGCGGCTGGTCGCCGCCGCCGAGCTCTCCGTCGCCGACGGGATGCCCGTGGTGTGGGCCGCCCGGCTCGCCGGGGCGCGCGTGCCCGAGCGCGTCACCGGCGCCTCGCTGGTCTTCTCGCTGTGCGAGTCCGCTGCCCGCACCGGCCGCTCCGTCTACCTGATCGGCGGTCTGCCCGGGGTCCCGGAGGCAGCGGGGCAGGCCCTCGCCGCCCGCTACCCCGGGCTGCGGGTGGTCGGGGCGGTGTCACCGCCGTTCGGGTTCGACCAGGACGAGCAGGAACTGGCCGCCCTGGAGTCGGCCGTCACGGCGGCCGCGCCGGACCTCGTCCTCGTCGGCCTCGGCTTCCCCAAGCAGGAACGGCTGATCGCCCGGCTGCGGCCGCTGCTCCCGCACGCCTGGTTCCTCGGCTGCGGTGCGGGCATCCCGATGGCGGCGGGCCAGTTCCGGCGCGCACCGCAGGTCGCCCAGCGGCTCGGGGCCGAGTGGCTGCACCGGCTCGCCCAGGAACCGCGGCGCCTGGCCCGCCGGTACCTGGTCGACGACCTCCCCTTCGCCGTCCTGCTGCTGGCCCGGACCCTGGCCGCCCGGGTGACGGCGACCGCCGCCCCGCGGCCGGTGCTGCCGGTGGCCGTCCCGCCGACCCTCACCCTGGTCCCGCCCGTGCTCGCCGAGGCGGTCGAGGAGGGCGCGACGGTGCACGTGCTGCCGCAGGCCGCCCTGCTGCCCCCCGTGGTGCAGGCGTGAGCGGGGGCACGACCCCGCCGGCGGGACGGCCGCTGGCCGTCGTCGTCGTCACGTTCCACAGCGCCGAGGTGGTGGCCGGGTGCCTGCAGTCGGTGGGCCACGCGCTGGCCCGCGCCGGTCGCGCCGACGCCGAGGTGATCGTGGTGGACAACGCCTCCGGCGACGGCACGCTGGACGCGGTGCGCGCGGCCGCGCCCGCGGCCACCGTGCTCGCGCAGGCCGGCAACGACGGCTTCGCCGCCGGGGTGAACGCCGGCCTGCGGCACGCCGCCGGCCGGGACGTGCTGGTGCTGAACCCCGACGTCCGGTTGGCCCCCGACGCGGTCCGGCTGCTCCTGGAGGGCCTCGCCGTCCCGGGGACGGGCATCGCCGTCCCGCGGTTGCTCGGCGCGGACGGGACGACGCAGCCGTCCCTGCGCCGCGCACCGACGGCGCGGCGCGCCTGGGCCGACGCGCTGCTCGGCGGCCGCCGGGCCGGACGGCTGGGCGAGATGGTCACCGACCCGTCGGCCTACCGGGGCGAGCAGCTGCCGGACTGGGCCACCGGTGCGGTGTGGCTCGTCTCGGCCGAGTGCAGCGCGGCGCTGGGCCTGCTCGACGAGCGGTACTTCCTCTACAGCGAGGAGACCGAGTACATGCTGCGCGCCGGCGACCACGGGCTCGCCGTCCGCTACGTCCCGGAGGCGGAGGCGGTGCACATCGGGGGCGAGCAGTCGACGTCCCCCGCGCTGTGGGCGCTGTCGGTGACCAACCGGGTGCGGCTGCACCGCGAGCGCGCCGGCCGCGCGGCCGCGGCGGGCATGCGGCTGGCGGCCGTCACGAACGAGGCGCTCCGGTCGGTGCGCGGGCCGGATGCCGCCGTGCACCGGGCCGGCCTGCGGGCGCTGCTGCGGATGCCGGCCTGGCCCGAGCGCCCGGCCGCCCCGCGCGGACCCGCCTACGTCTGCTTCGCCGCGCAGGACTGGTGGTACCACAACACGGCCCACTCGGACTTCCAGCTGATGCGGTCGCTGGCCGAGCAGCGGACGGTCCTGGTGGTCAACAGCATCGGCATGCGGATGCCCACGCCCGGCTCCAGCACGCAGGTGACCCGGCGGGTCCTGCGCAAGCTGCGCAGCGTCGCCAAGCTCGTGCGCCGACCGCTGCCCGACGTGCCCGGCTTCCACGTGATGTCCCCGCTGCCGCTGCCCTTCTACGGCTCCGCCGCCGGGCGTGCCGTGGGTGCCGCCGTCGTGCGGCTGCAGGTGCGCGCGGTGTGCCTGGCGCTCGGCATCCGGCGCCCGGTCGTGGTCGCCACCCTGCCCACCGCCTGGGACGTCGTCCGGCCGATGGCCCGCACGGCGCTGGTCTACAACCGGTCGGACAGGCACTCGGACTTCCCGGAGGCCGACCGCGAGGCGATCGCCGCGCTCGAGCAGCAGATGCTCACCCACTCCGACCGGGTGCTGTACGTCAGCCGGGCGCTGATGGAGGAGGAGCGAGCGCTCACCGGCGAGCGCGCGGTGTTCCTCGACCACGGCGTCGACGTCGACCACTTCGCGCCGCGCGAGGACGACGACCTGCCCGCCGACCTGCGCGCGATCCCCGGCCCGCGGATCGGGTTCTTCGGGGCACTGGACGACTTCGTGGTCGACTTCGACCTGCTGGAGCGGGTGGCCGTGGAGCTGCCGGACGCCTCGCTGGTGCTGGTCGGCAGCTCCTCGCACCCCATGGAGCGCCTCACCCGGCACCCGAACGTGCACTGGCTGGGCCGGCGGCCCTACGCCGAGATCGCCGGCTACGGCGCGGGCTTCGACGTCGCGCTGATGCCGTGGGTGGACCAGCCGTGGATCCACCGCTGCAACCCGATCAAGCTCAAGGAGTACCTGGCCCTCGGCCTGCCCGTGGTCAGCACGCCGTTCGCCGAGCTCGACCACTACCGGGACCGGGTGCGGGTGGCCGACGCCGACGGGTTCGTCGCCGCCGTCCGGGAGTCCCTGGAGTTCGGCCCGCTGCTGGAGCCGGAGAAGCTGCGCACCTCGGTGCTGCCCTGCTCCTGGACCTCCCGGGCCGAGCTGCTGCGCGAGATCGTGGAGGGCTGACCGGGCTACAGGCGCACCCGGTAGACGTGGGTCGTGTGCTCCTGGGCGAAGGCGTCGGTGAACGACCCGTCCGCCGCGTCCAGGGTCCGGCCCTCGTCGAGCACCTCCACCGACCCGGAGACGCCCGGCGGCAGCGCGAACGTGTACGTGCCCGACGTGCTGGCCGAACGGGCCTGCTGGGCGAACACGTAGAGGTGGCCGTCGTAGGCCTTGGTCATCGTGACGGTGCCGCTGCCGTGGTCCCAGGCGTAGGACTGCGTGTTCAGCACCGGCGCCAACGCCTGGATCCGGGCGTCGAGAGCGGTCACCCGCGCCTGCACCGAGCGGTAGTGGGAGCTCGTGGACTCGGTGAGCGCGTCGGGGGTCGGCTGGGTGCCGAAACCGTGGGAGAAGTAGCCCACGATCCGCGCCTCCCCGATCAGCGAGGACCAGACGGCGCCCTCGATGCGGTCCGGGGTCATGGTGGCGTGGGCGAAGTCGCCCGGCGCCTCGGCGTTCTGCTGGCCCAGCTCCACCAGCGTGCCGATGGCGGTGTACCGGCCGTCGGCGGCGTCCAGCTGGCGCAGGCGCGCCATCGTGACCTGCCCGTAGTTCGCCGCCCGGTGCACCTGGTCGCGGGGCACGTCGTAGAAGGTGGTCGCCTCCCCCGGGATGGCAGGGTCGCCGCCGTGCAGGTTGGCGTCGGTGTACCAGTACATCGAGGCGGTGGTCACGTCGACCGGCCGGTCGGGGGTGCCGTTGACGTAGTCGGCGGCGGTGGCGGCAGGCCACCACATGTTCGCCCCCTTGCCGGTCTGCAGGTACCGCACCCGGCCGTCGGTGGCCACCGAGGCGGACTGCTGCCGGCGCAGCACGTCCTGCGCGCAGCCGGTGCCGGCGGTGGTGCAGATCGTGCCCTGCCCGGGCCAGCGGCCGGTCCAGGTGCCGCTGCCCGTGCCGGCCCACATGTCGGCCTCGTCGGCGTACATCCGGCCGACCCACTCCGTCCCCGAGCCGCCCGGGTCCCAGCCCAGGTTCTGGATGCCGGCGCTGCGCATCCGGGCCGCCGAGCCCGCGTCGGTGGCGTACAGCTCGCCGTAGGTGGTGATGCCCGCGGCGGCGTGCCGGTCGACCCGCTGCTGGTCGTCGACGTAGGCGCCCCAGTACATGATCGGGAAGTGGTCGGCCGAGGCGAGCCGGGTGCCCGCCGTGGCCGGGAACTGCGACCAGTAGGCCGGCCCGCCGTTCCAGGGCACTCGCGGCAGGTCCGCCAGCGCCGCCGGGGCCCCGGCCGAGGGGGCCGGCGCGGTGGCCGGCGCGGTGGTCGGCGCCGGGCCGGCCGTGGTGCCCGGGGCGGTGGTGGTCGTCGGGGCCGGCGTGGTGGGGGCGGCTGTGGTCGGAGGCGGGGTGGTCGGGGCCGGCGCCGTCGTGCCCGGCAGCGTGGCTGGCGTCGTGGCCGTGGGTGCCGTGGGGGCGGTCGTGGTCGGCACGGGCGTCGGACCGGGCCGGAACACCGGGGTGACGCCGTAGTCCGAGGACCGCCACACGTCCTGCGGCAGCGCCGCGGTGCGGCCGTAGTGGTAGACCCCGGCGCCCGCCGGCGCGGACAGCGGACCGGATGCCCGGGGCACGTCCCACCAGCCGACCGTGGCGGAGTACCGCCCGCGCGGGGCGAGGTAGGAGGCCACGTAGGTCCGGCCCGCCAGGACGGGCACCGGTGCCGCGAAGGGGGTGGACACCGTGCCCGTGCGGGTGCCGGAGCCGGTCGCGGCGGCCAGCTGCGCGCCGGTCGCGGCGTCCCACAGCTGGACGGCGCGGGCGGTGTCGGCCGTCGTCGCGCGCCGGAACTCGACCGCGGTGACCACGCCGTCCACGGCCGGGGTGAACCGGACGCCCAGCGTCACGGCGGCCCGGTCGTCGTCGACCGCGCTGCTGACCGGCAGCGGCAGCCGCACGCCCGCCCCCTGGGTGGCCGACACCGTGCTGAGGTGCACCGCGCCGCCACCGAGCAGCGCCACCAGTGCCGACGCGAGCAGGCACACCCACAGACGCCAGCTCGACCGGTTGCGCACGTGTCCTCCTGCAGGGCAGCCACTGTCGGACGGCCCGCGCGCGCGGCGGGTGCCGTGCGGGCCGGGCCGTTCGGCGACACCCCCGTGCCGGAGCACTGCGCTCCACCGCGGCGCACCGCCGGGGCGATCGAGGTCCCGGCCGGTGCGCCGACCGTCGGCCGACGGCGCACAACATGGCACGCCGCACACACCCGGGGACAGGTTCCTGATCGTGGAGGTGCCCCGCGCGTGCCCTGGCTGCCCACGAGCCCCACCCGCCGCAGCACCACCACCGTGCCGCGCCGGCCCGACGGGTCAGAACCGGCAGCCGGCCCCGTCCGGGACCTCGTACACGTGGGTGCTCCCGGCGCCGGCGAACCGGTCGCTGAACACCCCGCCGGTCATCGGCACGCTGCGCTGCTCCCCGAACACCGACACCGTGGCGTCACCGGCACAACCCACCCGGAAGGTCGCGCCCGAGGCGCCCTCGCCGGTGGCGGTGGCCAGCAGGTGCAGGTCGCCGCCGCTGTACTTGGTCAGCACGTCGACGTCGCCGGCCACGGTGGTGGCGCCGTCCACCGTGGGGGCGTTGAGCACCGGCGCCAGCGAGCGCAGCTGCTCGTGCAGCTCGGTCACGGTGGCCCGCACGTCGGCGTAGCAGGGGTCGCGCAGCGCGTGCTGGGTGGGGCAGGGGCCACCGAAGCTGTGGCCGAAGTAGACGATCCCGCGCGCCTCGTGCACCAGGCTGCTCCACACTGCGGCGCGCACCTGCGCGGCGGTGATCGAGGGCTCGGCGTCATCGGTGGAGGGGTGGCCGAGCTCGACGAAGGCCCACACCGGCCGGCTGCCGGCCGGTTGCACCAGCGAGCGCACGCGGTCGACCATCAGGCCGTAGTTGGCCGCCCGGTGGCAGAGCGCGTCGGGCAGCCGTCGGTCGGCGTCCAGTGCCTCGGTGCCGAGCAACCGGGCGCCCTCCCCCTCGCCGCACAGGTGTCCGTCGGTGGACCAGTACGCGTCCACCGACACGACGTCCTGGTAGGCGTTGACGAAGCGGGCGGCGTCGGCGTCGTCCATGCCGAACAGGACGCCCTTGCCGTAGTTGGCGAACCGCAGCCGCCCGTCGGCCGGCAGCTGGTCCAGCAGCGTCTGCTGGACCGTGTAGCCGCAGGGGGCCTCGACCGGTGCGCACACCTCACCCTGCCCCGGGTAGGAGCCCGTCCACGGCGCCTCGCCCGGACCGGCCCACATGTCGGCCTCGTCGGCCAGCAGCCAGCCGGTCACCGGTCCCGGCCGCGGCCCGGACACGATCGCGGACATGCCGGCCCGGCGCACGGCGTCGAGGTCGCTGCCCTCGGTCAGCTCGACGTAGGTGGTGATGCCGGCCGCCGCGTCGTCCCGGGCGGTGGTCAGGTCGGGCACGTCCTGGTACCAGAGCCCGATCGGGAAGTACGACGGGTCGACCGGCAGCCCGTCGGCGAACCGGGCGTGGAAGTCCGGCCCGCCGTCGACCGGCCGCAGCCGGGGCGGCCCCGGGGCGGCCGGCGGGGGCGCCGGTGCGAGCACCCGGGCCGCGCCGAGCCGGTCCGTTGCAGGTCCGGCACCGGCGAGCCCGGCCCCGGTCAGCAGCGCACCGGTCAGCACGGCGACCGCGACCGACACCAGCACGCGCGGCGTGCGCGTCACGACAGGCGCCCCCGGAGACGGCGCAGCACCGCGGACAGGGTCAGGGCCGCCAGCCCGGCGAGCACCGCCGCGGTGGCCAGCCCGATGGACCGGCGCACCGGCAGCTCGACGACCTCCGCGGTGGTGAAGGACTCGACGGCGGCGACCTCGTACGTCGGGTCGACGCCGCGCTCGCTCTGCAGGGCGTGCAGCTCGGCGACCAGCTCGTCGCGGACCAGGGCGGCGCGGGCCTGCGCCTCGGCGACCGTCGACCCGCTGGTGCCCACCCACATCACGTCGCCGTACCCCACCACCTCGGTGTTCGGCGCGAGGCTGCCGGTGCCCACGGCCACCTGGTAGTCACCGGCGCCGAGCTGCACCAGCCGGGCCCGCTCGCGCGGGCTCTGCATCACCTGGTGCACGAGGTCGGTGACCCCGGTGATCTCCAGCTTGCCGTAGAAGATGTTCTGCCCCGGGCGGGGCGGCACGGCGAGGGCGATCGACCCCCGGGCCTCGTAGCTGGGCACGGCGACCGAGACGTGGGCGGCACCGGCCAGCAGCACCGAGGCCGACACGACGACCACCGACGCCCGCTCGGCCAGGGACGCCCCGCGGCCGGCGCCGGCCGGCGGGACCGGGGGTCGCACGGTCGCCGACGCAGCACCGATCAGCCCGATGAGCACGAAGAGCACGCCCATCGCCATCGGGAAGCTGAAGGCGTCGAAGGTGAGGAACAGCAGCGCCGCGACGGCGACCCCGGTGGCCAGCGCCGCCGCCAGGAGCCGGTCGGGCCCCGGCTCGGACAGCACGGCGACCCGGGCGGCCAGGAGCACGGCGCCGCCGAGCAGCGCCAGCAGGACCGCGAGCCCGAGCAGGCCGCCCTCGACCACCGACCCGAGGTACTGGTTGTCCAGGGTCCGGTAGATCGAGGGCAGGAAGGTGAACGGGCCCCGGCCCAGCCACGGCACCTCGGACACGAAGGCCTCGACGGCCGGGTAGTCGCCGGTGCGCGCGGTGATGCTGGTGTCCGAGCCCGCCGCCAGGAACAGGTCGCGCAGCGTGCCCAGCAGGCCGGGGCTGGCCACCACGAAGCCCCCGACGGCGACGGGGCTCAGGGCCACCATCAGCCAGCGGATCCGCCGCGGGACCACCACGAAGGTGAACAGCAGCCCGACGGCGAGCCCGATGATCCCCGACCGGGCCACGGTCAGCGGCATGGCGCCGGCGATGAGCAGGGCCTGGAGCAGTGCGGTGCGGGTGCGCAGCCGGAGGGCCTCGGTGGCCGCCAGCGGCAGGATCATGGCGAGCACGGCCGCGAACTCGATGGAGTGGATGGCCGTCGCGTTGACCCGGTGGAAGCCCGCGCGCTCGTACAGGGACGCCGAGGCGTTGCGGGACAGGCCGGGCACGGACAGCTGGGCGATGAAGTCGAAGCCGGTGGCGAACTGGAACAGCCCCAGCAGGGCCAGCACCGTCCCGAGGCCGACCAGCAGGCGGACCACGGAGAACAGCCGGAGCCGCCCACGGGCGCAGTCGGCGAGGAACAGGGCGACACCGGCCCAGCCGAGCACGACGATCACGCCGCGCACCATGCTGTTGGTCTCCAGGGCGCTCATCGGCCGGGCGGCCGCCGAGGTCACCGCGGCGAGCAGCCCGGAGACGAACAGCAGCACCAGCCAGTGGACCGCCGTCGTGCCCAGGTCCGGCCGTGCCCGGGTGACCCGGGCGAACACCCACAGCACGAGCAGCAGCAGCCCGACCAGGCCGGCGGGTGTGCCCGCCGCCCCGAGCGGGCCGACGACGAACACCGACGGGACGAGGACGAGCAGGACGAGGTAGGCGGTCGCCGGCAGCGTCGAGGCCCCCGGGTCGGCCGGGACCCCGCCCCCGGTGGTGCCGACGGCGCGAGGAGCCTCCAGCGTCGGACTAGGGGACACGCGCGCTGCTGAGACCGGAGTCGAACCTGCGCACGTCGGCCGAGCCGGCCCGCTCCGGCAGACGCTGGACGGTCCGGTCGTCCGCGCCGGTCGCGGACTGCAGCGGGTCCTCGGCCACGCCACCGGGCTGCTCCCGGCTCGCCCCGTCCGCGGCCCGGCCGCGACGCCGGCGCTCGAGCAGCAGCAGGAGCAGCAGGCCGACGACGAGCACGCCGAGCACGCTCACCGCGGCCGCACGCAGCCGGGCAGAGTCCACCGGGGTGGCCGACGGGTCCCGGGTGAGCTGGCTGATCGTCACCCAGGAGATCTGCGGCGCACCGCTGTCCTGCTGCAGCTGGGCCAGCTGGACCACCAGCTGCTCGCCGACCCGGTCCAGCACGCGGGCCACGTCGGCCCGCTGCGGTCCCTCGGCGACGACGACGACGACGGGTGCCGCGGTCGCCGGGTCCCCGGCGATGGTGAAGCTCGCGCCCGGCACGCCGTCGGTGATGCCGGCGGCCGTCTGGCCGGCGGCGACCTTGGTCATCAGGACGCCGGCGGCCATGCTCACGCCGTTGCCCAGCTGCAGGAAGGGGTTGCCGGGACCCTGCTCGGTCACCACCGGGGACAGCAGCAGGAAGCGCTCGGTCTGCGACCAGGTCGGCGGGGTCGTCCGGTAGACGAGACCACCGGCCAGGACGGCGACGACCAGGACCGGGGCGATCAACCACCGCCACCGGAGCAGCACCCGCGCCAGCTCAGCGAGGTTCATGGGGGCCTTCCCGTCGCAGTGATGTCCCGGGCCGACGACGCAGCCCCGCGGTTGATCTCCCACTCTAAGCGAGTCGGACGCTCTCAGTCATCGAACAAGGACTCCGCGTCACCCATTGGGTGGACGTGTCCCCTCTCCCACGGCGCACTGGCGGTGGGCGGGGGCGCCTGCCCGGCGCAGGCCGCCTCGATCGCGCGGACCACCGCGCGACCGGCCGGCTCCCAGCCGGTCCCGCGCACGCTGTGGCTGATCTCGGTCGGGGAGGACGACCGGGCGGCGTCGACCGCGTGCTCCAGCGCCGCCGCGACCGCGGCGGGCGTGGGCCGGGCCCACCGGACGTGCGGGTTGTCCAGGTCCGCGCGCGGGCCGGGCGAGTCGTTGACCACCGGCACCGCGCCGGCGGCCAGGAGCTCGGCGGCGATCAGCGAGATGTTGGTGAACGACAGGGCCAGCCCGGCGGCACAGCGGTTGTAGAGCACGTTGAGCTCCGCCGGGGACAGATGGGTGTGCGCCCGCACCGGGAAGGGCAGCCGGGGACCGGCCGAGCCGAAGGTGTTGATGACGACGTCGGGACGCCGGGCGGCGAACAGCTCCAGCGACCACACCCCCAGCTCGTACCCCCGGCGGGCGGCTCCGGGGCGCGCGTAGAACACGACCTCGTCCCGGGGCCGGGGGTCCAGCAGCCCGTAGGTGTCCAGGTCGGTGCCGAACGGGGCGACCGTGGCCTGCACACCGAAGCGGTCGTGCAGCTCCTCGGCCACCATGTGCCCGATCGAGATCACCTGGAAGCCGAAGCGGTAGGTGTCCTCGGCGAGCGCGGCGACCGCCCCGCGGCCGTAGAAGTACGGCTCGTAGTCCTGGACCAGGTAGAAGCGCCGGCCCGCGGTCGCGGTGTGCCGGGCCAGGACGTGGGCGGTCTGCCAGGCGGTCGCGACGTGGGCGTCCAGGGAGGGCAGCCCGTCGGCGACCGCCCGCACCGGGGCGACCACCTCCGGCCACGCGGCGCGGATCACGGCCTCCCGTGCGGGCAGGTCGGCCGGTGCGACGTCGACGAGGTACAGCACGCACCGGTGCCCGGCCTGCTCGAGGGCCCGCACCATCCGGAAGACCGTGGTGTGCCCGCCGGAGCCGGCCGCCGGCGGGGTCAGCACCCAGCCGATGTCCAGCGGGCTGCCCGGCGCCCGGGTGGGGCCCACCGGTGCCGGGGCCAGGGTGGCCGAGTCGACGATCTCCTCGGGCCGCAGCAGCAGCGCCTCGGGGGCCACGTTGAGTCGCCGGTTGGCCGCGCGGACCAGCCGCTCGGCCACGCCCTCCCAGCCCTCCTGCCGCAGTGTGCGGACGCCCTTGCTGGCGGTGCCGACGACGTTCATGCGCTCCCCCTCTGCTGGTGCGGGCGTGGGCCCGCCGTGCCCGCACCGCCGCCGGCCGCTGACCGGGTCACAGGCCGGTCCGGCGCCAGAGCAGGCGGCGTGCCTCCGTCGCGAGCCGGTGGCCCACCGCCGGCAGCAGCAGGGTCGGCACGAATCGTGCCCGTCGCGGGCCCACCCGCAGGGCCACCGCGAGTCGACGCGCCGAGGGCAGCGCGGCGGGGTCGTCGACCTGCGAGGCGGCGAAGGCCAGGTAGGCGTCGGTGGTGGCGTCGCCGCCCCAGCCGCGGGTGACCGCCTGCGCCACCCGGGCGACGGCCTCCTCGGCCAGCGCGGCGCGGGCGACGGCGAGCAGCCGGGCGTCCTGCAGAGGGTCCCCGAGGCCGTCGGTGAACAGCACCGTCATCGCGTCGGCCCGCTCGCGCAGGTCGGTCAGCACGTCGACGTCCCGCGCGGAGCGGCTGGCCGGGTGCTCGCGGTGGAACGCCTGGTCCGGTCCGTCGACGCGGCCGACGTCGGCCGCCCGCGCCAGCCGGTACCACATCTCCATGTCGTGGGTGTGGTCCAGATCGCGCTGGCCGCCGACCTGCTCGACCACCGAGGTGCGCATCAGCACCTCCGGTGAGGTGATGCAGTTGACCCCGGTGCGGCACCGCAGGTCCAACCACTCCGGCCCGGACCAGACCGTCCACGAGCGCACCCGGGTGCGTGCGGGCGGCAGCCGGTCACCGGAGAAGTGCCGTGGCGAGCCGTAGACCAGACCCACTTCGGGGAAGGCGTCGGCCAGCGCGGTCGCCCGGGCCAGCGAGCCCGGGGTCAGCGCGTCGTCGGCGTCCAGCCGGACCAGGTACTCACCGCGCACGTGCCGCAGGCCCTCGTTGAAGGTGGCGACCGGCCCGCCGTTCACCGGCCGCGCCACCACGGTGACCCGCGGGTCGGCGGCGGCGAGCCGGCGGGCGACGGCCAGCGAGTCGTCGGTCGATGCGTCGTCCACCACGACCACGTCGACGTCGACGTCCTGCTGGTCCAGCGCGCTGCCGACGGCGACCGGCAGGTGACGGGCGTAGTCGAAGCAGGGCACGACGACGGTCACCCGCGGGCGCCGCGACGGCGCGACGCCGGTCGGGGCGCCGGTCGGGGTGCGGGCACCGGAGACCAGCCCGCCGCGGGCCCCGGACAGCCGGCGCGCGAGGCGGAGCCACGGGCCGGCACCGAGCCGGGGTGGCCGGGGCGCCGTCGGCGACTCCGGGGTCAGCACGCTCACGGGATGCTCCGATCGGGGGTGGGTGGTGCCAGGGGTGGCGGGGGCGGCGGTCCGGTTCACGACGACCCGGCCGCGGACGCCGGGACGGCGACCGGGGCGGTGCCGCTGGGACCGGGAGCGGGCAGGTCCGCCGTGCCGGTGCCGGTACTGGTGTCGGTGCCGGCCGGCGTGGTGCGCGCCCAGCCCAGCGCCCACCGGCCGATCAGCAGGGCGTAGACGGCGAGCCCCACGGTGCCGCCCAGCAGCAGGGCGAGCGCCGGGTGCTCGACCCGGGCGGACAGCAGGCCGCTGGCCAGGACCGCCGGCACGACGGCCAGCAGCGGCGGCCAGAGCCGGCCGAGCACGGTCCACGGCGAGGCGCCGGCCCGCCGCACGGCGACGAGGTAGCCGGGCAGCACGACCAGCAGCGCGACCGCCAGGTGCGCCCAGCCGGCCGCGGCCAGCCCGCCCCGGGCGGTGGCCAGGACCATCACCGGGACGAGCGTCACCGCCCACACCACCTGCAGGACCAGCACGGCGGTGACCGAGCCGCGGGCGATGAGGAAGGTGGCCAGCACGTCGAGCACGATCCGCAGGGCACCGAAGGCGGCCAGCCCGGCCAGCGCGGCCGCCGAGGGCGCCCACCGCTCCCCGTAGAGGACGGCGACGACCGGGCCGGCCAGCACGGCGAGCAGTGCACCGGCGGGCACGGCCACGGCGGCGGTGAGCGCCGTCGCGCGGCCGAGCCCGGGCCCGGGGTCCTCGTCCTGCTGCCGGCTGAAGGCGGCGAGGGTGACCGGCCGGATGGCCTGCCCGATGGCGGTCATCGGCCAGGAGGAGACGTTGAAGGCGAGCACGTAGAAGCCGAGCGCGACGACGCCCAGGCTGCGGCTGACCACCACGTTGTCGATGTTCAGCAGCGCCCAGGAGAGCATGTTCGCCAGTGCCAGCGGCGCGCCGAAGCGCAGCGCGCTGCCCGCCACCTGCCGGTCGAACCCGAACCGCGGCCGCACCCGGGCCAGGGCGAACTGCAGGCACGTGGTCACCACCTGCCCGACCAGCCGGGACAGTGCCAGGGCCATCGGCCCCACCCCGAGCAGGACCAGCGCCACGACGACGGCGGTGGAGACAAGGAAGGCGCTCGCGTCGACGGCGAACAGCTTCTTCTGCTCGAACCGGCGCTGCAGCTGGGCGTACGGCACGACACCGGCGCCACTGAGCACCAGGGTGCAGGCCAGCACCACGATGACCGGCGTCGCCGCCTCGCTGCCCAGCGCGATCGCCACCGGCCGGGCCGTGACGATCATCAGCACGGTCAGCAGCGCGCCGCTGACCAGGCTGAGCGTGGCCACCGTGGGCGCCCGGCGCTCGGGGTCCTCGGCGCGGACCAGGTCCGCGCTGAGACCGAGGTCGGCCAGGGTGACCAGCACGGCCTGCACGGTGAGCGCGACGGCGAAGACCCCGAAGTCCTCCGGGGCCAGCAGCCGGGCCAGCACGATCCCGGTGACCAGGCTGCCGGCGCGCAGCAGCAGGCTGCTCACCGCGCTCCAGCCGAGCCCGCGGCGCACCTGGCCGTCCAGCGTCGCGCTCACGGCGCCGCCCCGACGCCGAGCGGCTCGTCGGCCGCCCGCCGGTGCGCGCGCCGCTCGGTCCAGGCGCGCAGCGCCGGGGACGCGGTGACGGCCTTGAACTTGCCGACCTCCAGCGCCGGCCCGGCGAGCAGCCGGCGCCGGGCGGCCGGCGCGGCCGGCCCGGCGAGCACGTCGCGGTACAGCTGGTCCAGGGCCGCTGCCGCGGCGGTGAGCGAGAACCGCTCGGTGACCAGCCCGCGGCCGAGGGCCCCGAGCTCGGCCCGGTGGCCCGGTGCGTCGAGCAGCGGGGCGAGGGCCGCCCGCAGCGCCGCCGGCCCGTCACCGTCGCCGGCGCCGTACCAGCCCTGCGCGGCGAACAGCGGCTCGGTGGCCGGGGTGAGCAGCCGCCAGAAGCCGGTGTGGCCCTGCACGACCAGTGGCCGGGCGAAGGCCATGCCCTTGAGCGCCGAGCTGCCCATGCCGAGCACGACGTCGGCGGCGTCGTAGGCCGGGCGGGGGTCCAGCAGCCCACCGGTGACGACGACGGTGGGTGCGCCGGTGGCCGCGTTGACCTGCGCGGCGGCGGCCCGGACGTCGTCCAGGCCGGGCCCGTCGCCGGCGACGAGCAGCCGGACCGGCCGGGAACGGGCCAGCTCGCCGACGACCTGCACGGCGGTCAGCACGCCCTGGAGCTTCTCCAGGTCCGGCGTCAGCCGGCAGACCACCGACAGCAGCAACTCGCCGGGGCCGACGCCGAACCGGGCGCGGGCCGCCGCGCGATCGGGTCCGGGCGCGTTGAGCTCGGTGTCGATCGGCGGCTCCATCAGGTGCACCTCGGCGTACCGGAGGCGCGCCTCGGCCACGAGGTCCCGGGTGCCGACGACGAGCGGCACGTGCGGGGCCAGGAAACCGGGCACGTCCATCGACAGCACGGTGGTGACCGCGGGGGTCCCGAGGAGCAGGTGCGGGCCGTAGGCCAGCTCCAGGGCCGGCCCCCACTCGTAGCCGTGCACCACGTCGATCCCGCGCCGGCGCACCAGGGAGGTGAGCGCCGCGACGTTGCGCGGCGCGGGCCACCGGTGCGGCACCGGCAGCTGCAGGTACTCCAGCCCGAGAGCGCGGGCCCGCGGCACCAGGGCGCCGTCGGGGCCGACGACGACCACCTCGTGGCCGGCCTGCTGGACCCGGGCGGCGAGCTCGACGGCGTTGAGCTGGCTGCCGCCGATCTCCATCAGGTGCGGGTACACCAGGACCCTCATCGCGCCTGCTCCGTCCGGGTCATCGGCCTCAGCCGACCGGGGTGACGACGTCGGCGCGCACGCGCAGACCGTCGGTGCCGTGCTCGTACGCCCGCCCGCAGCCGCAGCCCAGGTCGGCGCCCAGCCGCTCCCCGCAGGAGCACACCCACCCGCGGTGCACCGCCGGGTTGCCGGCGACGAAGGAGTGCGGGGCGACGTCGCGGGTGACCACCGACCCGGCGCCGACGAAGGCGTGCCGGCCCAGGGTCGTGCCGCAGACCACGACGGTGCCGGCGCCGAGGGTGACGCCGTCCTCGACGACGGTGGGGAGCAGGGCGTCGGTGCCCTTCTTGACGTGTGCCCGCGGCCGCAGGTCGTTGGTGAACAGCACGTTGGGGCCGAGGAAGACGTCGTCGCCCACCGTGACGCCCTCGAACACCAGCACGGCGTTCTTGACCGTCACCCGGTCGCCGAGCACGGCGCCGCCCTCGACGTAGGCGTGGTCGCCGATGTTGCAGTCGGCACCGACGCGCGCGCCGGGCATGACGTGCGCCCACGCCCAGACCCGGGTGCCGGCACCGACGTCCTCGCTCTCGCACAGGCCCAGCGGGTGCACCCGCACGCCGTCAGCCACGGTGGGCCACCGCAGCGGTGAGCGCCTCGGCGACGCGCTCCTGCTGCGCCACGGTGATGCCGGGGAACAGCGGCAGGGACAGGATCTCGCCGGCGGCGCGGACGGTCACCGGGAAGTCGGCGTGCGCGTACCCGGCGTCGGCCAGGCCACCGGTGTGGTGCACCGGCACGGGGTAGTGGATGCCGGCGCCGATGCCGGCGGCGTTCAGCTCGGCGAGCACCGCGTCCCGCTGGGCGACCCGGACGACGTAGAGGTGCCACACGTGCTCGTTGCCGGCGGCCACACCGGGCAGCCGCACCCCGGGCACGTCGGCGAGCAGCGCGGCGTACCGGTCGGCGGCGGCGACGCGCTCGGCGTTCCACTCGGCCAGCCGGCGCAGCTTGGCGCGCAGCACCACGGCCTGCACGGTGTCCAGCCGGGAGTTGAAGCCCAGCACCGGGTGCTGGTACTTCACCTCGCTGCCGTGCGCGGCGAGCATCCGCACCCGGCGGGCCAGCGCGGCGTCGTCGGTGGTGATGCCACCGGCGTCGCCGTAGGCGCCCAGGTTCTTGCCGGGGTAGAAGCTGGTGCCCGCGGCGGCACCCCAGCCGCCGATGCCGATCCCGTGGTGGGTGGCGCCCTGGGCCTGGGCGGCGTCCTCGACCACGACGAGCTGGTGCCGGTCGGCGATCTCGCGGATCGCCGCCATCGGCGCCATCTGGCCGAACAGGTGCACCGGGAGCACGGCGCGGCAGCCGCCGGCCACCTCGGCCAGCGCAGCCGGGTCCATCAGCAGGTGCTCGTCGTCTACGTCGACGAGCACCGGCGTGGCGCCGGCCCGGAGCACGGCCTCGGCGGTGGCCACGAACGTGTTGGCGGGCAGGGCCACGCCGTCGCCGGGGCCGATGCCGGCCGCCCGCAGGGCGAACTCCAGCGCGTCGGTGCCGTTGCCCAGCCCCACGCAGTGCGCGCGGCCGGAGAAGGCGGCGAACTCCTCCTCGAAGGCGGTGACGTCCGGGCCGCCGATGAAGGCGGTGGTGGCCAGCACGCGGGCCAGGCCCTCGGCGACCTCGTCGGCGATGCGGTCACGCTGGATGCCGAGGTCGACGAGCGGGACGGGCAGGGTCGAGGTCGGGGTGTCGAGAGCGGTCACGGGGAGGACTCCAGGGGGACGGGGTGCACGGGCGGGCGCCCGTGCGCGGGGTGGAGCAGGCGGGCGGGCGAGCCCGCCCAGGTCTCGCCGGCGGGCACGTCGGTGAGCACGACGCTGCCCATGCCGACGACGGCGTCGGCACCGATCCGCCGGCCCTCCCGGACCAGCGCACCGGAGCCGAGGTAGGCGGACTCCCCCACCTCGACGGTCCCGGCCAGCCGGACGCCGGCGCCCAGGGTGGCGGCGTCGGCGACGACGTCGTCGTGGGTGAGGACCACGTGCGGCATGACCGCCACGTGCCGGCCCACCTGCACGGCGGCGGTGAGCACGACACCGGCGTGCAGCACCGTGCCGGCGCCGACGACGCTGTCGGGCGAGACGCTGGCCAGCGGGTGGACGACGGTGGCGAACGCCTCGTCGGGCAACCCGAGCCGGGCGACCAGGCGCCGCCGCGAGGTGGGTGCGCCGGGGTTGCCGACGCAGACCAGCAGGGCGGTGCCGGCGGCGGCCAGGTCGGCCGCCAGCCCGGTCCCGCCGAGCACGGGCGCGCCGTCGACCAGCGTGCCGTGCCGGGCCGGGTCGTCGTCGAGGAAGCCCTCGACGGCGTAGGAGCGGCCGTCGGGCCCGCAGCCCGGGTGCGCGCGCAGCAGCTGCACGGTCTCGCGGGCGAACCCGCCGGCGCCGAGCACCACCAGCGGCTGCGGGGCCGCGGTCACCGGCCGAACACCGCGTGCAGCACCGCGACGACGCGGTCCTGCTCGGCCTCGGTCATCTGGTGGTACAGCGGGAGCACCAGGCTGTCGGCGGTGAGCCGCTCGGTGACCGGCAGCGCCACCGCGGGCAGGTCGGCGTAGGCCGGTTCCAGGTGCGAGGCCATGATCCCGCGCCGGGGGGAGACGCCGGCCTCGGTGAACCGGGCCAGCAGCTCGTCCCGGCCGACCGGCGAGTCGACCGGCAGCAGCACCCAGCAGGACTGGTAGTTCGTCGTCCCCCAGGCGGGGTCGGCGACCAGCTGCAGCTGCGGCAGGCCGGCCAGCTGCTCGCGGTAGCGGGCGGCCAGCTCGCGGCGGCGGGCCACCATCGCGTCCAGCTTGGTGAGCTGCACCCGGCCGATGGCGGCCTGCACGTCGGTCATCCGGAAGTTGAAGCCCGGCTCGAGGTACTGCTCGGGCGCCACGCTGCCGGTGGCGTGCCGGTCGGCCGCGCTGGCGCTCATGCCGTGCTCGCGCAGCCGGCGGGCCCGGGCGGCCCACGCCGGGTGCCGGGTGACCAGCATGCCGCCCTCGCCGGTGGTGACCAGCTTGCGCGGGTGGAAGGAGAAGACCGCGAGGTCGACGTCGGAGCCCACCGGCGCGCCGTAGAGCGTGCTGCCGATGGCGCAGGCGGCGTCCTCCACGACGGCGATGCCGCGGGCGCGGAGCAGGTCGTAGATCGGCCGGGTGTCGGCCGGCACCCCGGCCTGGTGCACCACGATGACCGCGCGGGTGCGGTCGGTGAGCACTGCCGCGATGGTCTCGGCGGTCAGGTTGCCGGTGACCGGGTCGACGTCGGCGAACACCGGCGTGGCCGCCACGTACCGCGCGGCGTTGGCGGTGGCGATGAAGGAGAACGACGGGACGACGACCTCGTCACCGGCCCCCACGCCCAGCAGGTGCAGCGCGAGGTGCAGCCCGGTGGTGCAGTTGGAGACGGCGACCGCCTCCACCGCACCGACCCGCGCGGCGAACTCCTGCTCGAAGGCGCGCACCCGGGGGCCCTGCGCCACCCAGCCGGAGGTCACCGCCTCGGCCGCGGCGGCGGCCTCCTCCTCGCCCAGCCACGGCTTCATCACCGGGATGGTCGGGAGGGTCGCCGGCGGCTCGGTCACGAGCGTCACGGTGCGGCCACCTGCTCGGCCTGCCACCAGGAGACGAGGCCGCGCAGGCCCTCGTCCATGGTGATCCGGCTCTGCCAGCCCAGCTGCTCGCGGGCGGCGGTGACGTCGGCGAGCCGGCGGACGACGGAGTTGACCTTGCGGGCCGGGCCGTGCTCGGGCACCAGGTGGGAGTCCATCGCGGCCAGCAGGTGCCCGGCCAGGTCCAGCAGGCTGGTCTCCTCCCCCGCGGCGATGTTGAACACCTCGTCGGTGACGTCGGCCTGGGCGGCCAGCAGGTTGGCCCGGGCGATGTCCTCGACGTGCACGAAGTCCATCGTCTGCAGCCCGTCGCCCTGGATCAGCGGCGGCTGGCCGGCGGCGATGCGCTCCATCCAGCGGATGAGCACCTCGGTGTAGACGCCGTGCACGTCCATCCGCGGGCCGTAGACGTTGAAGTAGCGCAGCGCGACGTAGTCCAGGCCGTTCATGGCGTGGAAGCTGCGCAGCATGCCCTCGTTGAACGCCTTGGCGGCGCCGTAGAAGGTGTCGTTGTTGTACGGGTGGTGCCGCTCGGTGGTCGGGAACTGCTCCGCCATGCCGTACACCGACGCCGACGACGACGCGACGACCTTGCGCACGCCGTGCTCGACGGCGGCCTCCAGCACGGTGAAGGTGCCGTCGACGAGCGACTCCAGCGCCAGCCGGGGTTCCTCGGCGCACTGGGTGATCCGCAGGGCCGCGAGGTGGAAGACGACGTCCTTGCCGCGGGTCAGCTCGTGCACCGTGCGGACGTCGCGGATGTCGCCCTCGACCAGGCGCACGACGCCCGGCCCCTCGGCCAGGGCGCGCTCGAGGTTGGCGACGCGGCCGCGGACCAGGTTGTCCAGCACGACGACCTCGGCGGCACCGGCCTGGACCAGCTGGTCCACGACGTGCGAGCCGATGGTGCCGGCACCGCCGGTCACCAGCGCACGGGCGCCCTGCAGGTCGACCGCGGCGCTCACGCGAGCACCCCGGCGACCGGCACGGCCACGCCCTGGTTGCGGAGGCTCTCGCTGGCCGCCTCCAGCAGGGCGAGGACCCGCAGGCCCGACCGCCCGTCGGTCAGGGCCGGGCGGCCCTCGGTGATCGCGGCGTGGAACTCGGCCATCATGGTGCGCAGCGCTTCCTTCTCGGGCAGGGCAGGGGCGACCATGTCGCCGATGCGGTAGGAGACCCGGGTCTGGTTGCGCACGTCGGCGCCCAGGGTGCTCGGGTCGAGGGTCTCGATGCCGCGGTCGTACACGGCGAGGCGCGCGGCCGGGTTCAGGTCGTCCCAGACGACGGTCTTGCGTGACCCGCCGACGATCGTGGTGCGGACCTTCGTCGGGGACAGCCAGTTGACGTGCACGTGGGCGATCGCGCCGTTGGACAGCTCGATGCTCAGGTGCGCGACGCAGACCTGGCCGCAGGACAGCGGGTCCGACCCGCGCGCGGACACGCTGACCGGGACGACGCCGTCCGGCAGCAGCGAGTCCAGGATGGACAGGTCGTGCGGCGCGAGGTCCCAGACGACGTCGACGTCGGCCTGGACCAGGCCCAGGTTGATCCGCACCGAGTCCAGGTACTGCAGCTCACCGAGCTCGCCGCTGCGCACCAGGGCGCGCAGGTGCTGCACGGCCGGGGTGTAGCAGTAGGTGTGGTCCAGCATGAGGACCAGGCCGGCGTCCTCGGCGGCGTGGACCACCGCGGCCCCGTCGGCCCAGTTCGACGCCAGCGGCTTCTCCACCAGCACGTGCTTGCCGGCGGCGAGGGCGGCCAGGGCCACCTCGACGTGCGTGCCGGCCGGGGTGGCGATGGCCACCGCGTGCACCGCCGGGTCGGCCAGGACGGCGGCCAGGTCCGAGCTCACCCGGACCGTGCTGTAGTCCCCGAGCACGGTGCGCGCCCGCTGCTCGTTCAGGTCCACCAGGTACTCCAGGCGCATGCCGGGGGTCGCCTGCGCGTTGCGGACCAGGTTCGGCCCCCAGTAGCCGGCCCCGATCACCGCCACACCGATGTCTGTGCTCACTCGTGCCCCTCACCAGCGCGTCGCGGGCGCGACGCTTCCTGCTGATGGTGACGGCAGGACGAGGCCGCACCTACACTCCGAAAGCGCTCCGTCACCCCGGGGAGTGACGGAGCGGACCCGGTCAGGCGGTGGTGAACGTCCAGGTCACCGGCGCGAGCGTGTTCCCGGCGGCGTCCCGCTGGCCGGACACCGTCACCGTGTACGTCGTCCGGCCGGACAGGAAGAACCAGGGGTTCAGGCGGCCGGTCAGGGTGGCGGCGTCGAACGAGTACGCGGCGGACACCGTGGAGCCGCTGGGCGAGGTGAGCGTCGCGGTCCCCGTGCTCGCCAGCTGCTCGCTGACCTGGAACGTGACGTCGGACGTCGCGGACACGCCGGTGCCGGTGGGCCCGTAGCCGGTGAGCACCGGTGCGGTCGTGTCCGGGGCGGCGCCGGCCGGGGCCGAGGTCACCAGCACGACGTCGACCCAGTAGTTGGCGCCGCTGCCGCTGGTCGACGGGTAGGCACCGGCGGCGCCCGAGACGCCGTTGGCGGTGGCGGACGTGGCCGGGCTGCTCAGGTTGCCGCTGCTCCTCGCCGTGGCGAAGTACGACGGCGTCTCCGACCAGCGGCCGGCCGGAGCGGTGTAGCTGACCACGTAGGTGGTGCCCGCCGTCACCTGCACCGGCTGCGCGAGGGTCGCGGTCTGCCAGCCGGTCGCCGTCTCGTCGCTGAACCGCACCGTGGCCAGCCGCTGGCCGCCCGTGGTCCACACCGACCCGGTGTGCACGCCGGTGGCCCCGGTGCCCTTGTGGAAGCGGACGGCGGTGACCCAGCCACCGGTGAGCGAGCTGAACTTCATGCCCCGCTCGGTGGCCGTCGTGGCGGTCACCGCAGCGGTCGGCGGCACGTCCGCGCTGCCGAACAGGCTGCACGGGCACGGCGGCGTCACCGTGGAGAAGGTGCCGCTGGACGCCGCGGCCAGGGCGTTCCCGGCGAGGTCGGTCGCTGCCGGGACGGCCAGCGTGTACGTGGTCGACCCGGCGAGCGCCGCGGCCGGGGTGAAGGTCGCGGTCCGCTTGTCCGCGCCCAGCGCCACGCTGCCGGTCACGGCACCGGCCGGCCCGGTCAGTGTCACCGTGGCCGCGGTCACCGGCTCGGAGAAGGTCACGACCGGGGTCACCGAGGTGGCCACGCCGGTGGCACCGGCCGTCGGGGAGACGGCGGTGACCGTCGGCGCGGTGGTGTCCGGGGTGCTGCCGTCGCCGTAGACGGCCAGCTCGGCGAACGCCATCCGGTAGGAACCGCCGTCGGACGGGTTGGCCCGCAGTGACGTGCCGGTGACCTTGACGTAGCGCGCTGTCCGGTTGGCGAACGTGGTGCGCTGCACGCCGGTCGGGATCGGGGCGCCGGTGACCGAGGCCACCGTCGTCCACGTCGTGCCGTCGACCGAGGTCGCGATGGTGAAGTCGACCGGGTAGCCGTAGCCCGCGTTGGCCCCGTCGGTGCGCGGCCACACGGTCACCTCGTTGACCGACCGGGCCGCCCCCAGGTCGACCTGGAACCACTCGGTGTGGTTCGTGGTCAGGCTGTTGCTGCTGCGCCAGCCGGCCGAGGACGACGTCGAGGTGAGCACCCCGTCGACCGCCCTGGCCCGGCCCCACGGCGCGACCTCGCTGGAGGAGCTGGCGGTGACCGTCCTGGACAGCGCCAGGTCGACCGGCGTGCTGAACGACCACGTGTACGCGGCAGCGAGGGCGTTGCCGGCCCGGTCCTGCACCGTGCGCACGGTCACCGTGTAGCTGGTGCCGGTGACCAGGGCCGAGGACGGCGTGAACGTGGCGGCGGTGCCCGCGGCGTCCACGGTCGCCGTGCCGGCCACCGCCGTGCCGGAGGGCCCGGTCATGGTCATGGTCAGCGTCGCCGGGGCGACCGGCTCGGAGAACGTCGCCGTCGGGGCCACGGTCAGCGGTGCGCCGGTGGAGGCCGCCCGGGGGCTGACCACGGTGACCGTCGGCGCGGTGGTGTCCGGGGTGGCCCCGTTGCCGAAGACGCCGACCTCGGCGAACTGCATCCGGTAGGAGCCGCTGTCGGCCGGGTTGGCCCGCAGCGACGTCCCGGTCACCTTCACGTAGCGGGCGGTCCGGCTCGCGAAGGTGGCGCGCTGCGCGGTCGTCGGCAGCGCCGCACCGGTGACGGTCGAGACCGTCGCCCAGGTGGTGCCGTCCACCGAGGTCGCGACGGTGGAGTCGACCGGGTACCCGTACCCGGCGTTCGTGCCGTCCGTGCGCGGCCACAGCACGACCTCGTCCACCGACCTGGCGGCGCCCAGGTCGACCTGGAACCACTCGGTGTGGTTCGTGGTCAGGCTGCTGGTGCTGCTCCAGCCGGCCGAGGTCGAGGTCGACGTGAACACGCCGTCCACCGCCTTGGCCCGGCCCCGCGGCGCGACCTCGTCGGAGGAGCTGGCGGTGGCGGTGGCGCCCAGCGCCAGGTCGGTCCGGGTGCTGACCGTGGCCGCCGGGGCGCCCACCGCCGGGGAGGTGCTGCTGTTGCCCGCGGCGTCGGCCGAGACGACCCGGTAGGAGTACGCCGTCCCGGGGACGAGCCCGGTCACGGTGACGCTGTGCGCGAGCACCCCGCCGGGACCGGTCGTCGTGCTGCCGAGCACGGTCGGTGACGTGCCGGACTGCACGGTCGAGGAGGCCGGCTCGTCGGTCGTCCAGGTGATAGTGGCCGACGTGGCGGTGGCCGTGGCCGCGACCGCGGTGACCACCGGGGGTGCGGTGTCGGAGGTGGTGAACGTCCAGCTCACGGGCGTGGCCATGGCGTTGCCCGCGACGTCCCTCGCCGTGGCCGTGGCCGTGTGGCCGGCGACCGAGCCCAGCGCCGCGGCTGGGGTGAACGTGGCCACGGCGCCGCTGAGGGTGACCGCGCCGGCCACCGGCCCGCCGGGGCCGGTCAGGGTGAGGACGACCGACGACGGGTCGACCGGCTCGGAGAACGTGGCGCTGGGGGCGACGGTCCCCGCGACCCCGGTGGCGCCGGCGGCCGGGGTGGTGCCGGTGACCGTCGGCGCGGTGGTGTCACCGACCAGGGAGAACACCGGGTCGACCCAGTAGTTGGTGGCCCCGCCGGAGACCGGGAAGGTCGACGCCGAGCCGTAGGAGTAGACGCCGTTGGGCACGCTGCTCGTCGCCTGCGGCGCCGTCAGCGGCCCGCGGGTCAGCGAGCCGGCGGCGAAGGCGTCCCGGTCGTAGGAGTACCGGCCCACGGTGGTGTGGTAGCTGACCACGTAGGTCGTCCCGGCGGTGACGGGCACCGGCGAGGCGAACTGCACGGTCTGCCAGCCCGAGGACGTCTCGGCGCCGAAGGTGGCGGTCGCCAACCGGGTGCCGTCGGCGCTCCACAGCGAGCCGGTGTGGGTGCCGGTGTTGGCCGCTCCCTTGTAGAAGCGGACGCCGGTCACGTAACCGGAGGTGTCGGAGCTGAAGCGCATGCCCAGTTCCACCGCCGAGCCGTCGGTGGCCGAGGCGATGGCCGGGACCGCCGAGGGCAGGAACAGCGAGCAGGGGCAGGCGGCCGTGGCGGTGGCCGCGGTGGTGAAGCTCGTCGACCCGGTGGTCGCCAGCTGGTTGCCGGCGGTGTCGCGCACCCCGGACACCGTCGCCGTCACCTGGGCGCCGGCCGGCAGCGCCGCGTCGGGCTGGAAGCGCAGCGTGGCGGTGCCGACCAGCGAGGTCGCACCGGTCACCGCGGTGCCCGTCCCGGTGCTGACGGTGATCGTGGCCGAGGCGGCCTGCACCGGCTCGTCGAAGGTGAACTCGACCGGGTCGGTCACCGTCACCGACGCCGCGCCCGTCGCCGGGTAGGTGCCGGTGAGCGTCGGTGCCACCGTGTCGGTCACCGCGGTCGTCTGGAACACGGCGTCGACGGAGTAGCTGGTCGAGCCGTAGGAGGACACCGGGAAGCTCGAGGCAGCGCCGTAGGAGAACACGCCGTTGTGGTCGTCGGCCACGTCGGCCACCGCGCGCAGCGGGGCGTTGTCCAGCGCGCTGGTGAAGGCGCCGGGGCTGGCCGAGTAGTGCCCGTTGGGCGCGTAGTAGGAGACGACGTAGGTCGTCGCGGCGGTGACCGCCACCGGCCGGTCGAAGCTCAGCTGCTGCCAGCCGGTCGCCGTCTCGTTGGTGAACGTGCCGGTGGCCAGCAGCGCGCCGCCGTCGGTCCACAGCGAGCCGGTGTGGGTGCCGGTGTTGCCCGCACCCTTGTAGAAGCGCACGCCGCTGATGTAGCCGGCGATGTCCGTGCGCAGCCGGACACCCAGCTCCACGCCGGCGCTCTCGTCGACGGCGGCGGTGGCCGGCGTCTCGTCCGACAGCAGCGTGCAGGGGCAGACCGTGGGGCCCGACGTGGTGAACGACCAGGTGTACGGGGCGGCCAGCGTGTTGCCGGCCGCGTCCCTGGCCCCGCTGAGGGTCGCGGTGTAGGAGGTGGCGGCGGTCAGCGCGGAGCTCGGCGTGAGGATCACGCTGCGGCCCGACGTGCTGGAGGTGACCGCACCGTCGACCGGGGTGCCGCCCTGGCTCAGGGTGAGGCGCGCGCCGCTGACCGGCTCGGACAGGGTCACCGAGAGCGTGCGGCCCACCCGGACGCTGGTCGCGCCCGGACCCGGGGTGGCGCTGGTGACGACCGGGGCGGTGGTGTCGGCGTCGGAGGTGAAGGTGACGTCGACCCAGTAGTTGCTTCCCCCGCCGTCCCGGGCCGGGAAGCTGCGCGGGCCGTAGGCGTACACGCCGCTGCCCTGCACGGTGATCGGACCGGAGACCACCGGCGCGGTGAGACCACCGGCCGTCACCGAGTAGCCGCCGGCGTCGGTGTGGTAGCTGACGACGTACGTCGTGCCCGCGGTGACCCGCACGGGGCTGCCGAAGGTGATGGTCTGCCAGCCGGTGGTCGACTCCGCGGTGGCGGTGGCGGTGGCCAGCTCCGTCCCGGTGGCCGACCACAGCGTGCCGGTGTGCGTGCCGGTGTTGCCCGCGCCCTTGTAGAACCGGACGCCGGCGACGACGCCGTCGGACTCCACGGTGAACCGCATGCCGAGCTCGACCGCGGCCCGGTCGTCGGCGCTGGTCACGGCCGGCACGGCGGTGTCGTCCCACACGCTGCACGGGCAGGCACCGGCGACGGCCGGGGCCTTCATGGTGGTGAACGTCCAGCTCACCGGGGCGGTGAGCGCGTTGCCGGCGCGGTCGCGGGCGCTGAGCAGGGTGGCCGTGTAGGCGGTGCCCGCGGCGAGCTGCTCGGTCGGCGTGAAGGTCGCCGTCCGGGTGGTGTCGTCGTAGCCGACCGTGCCGGCCAGCGTGCTGCCGGCGGGGTCGGTGAGCTGCATCGCGACGCTGGTGGGCTGCACCGACTCGCTGAGCGCGACGCTCACCGGGCCGGTGCGCGCCACGCTGGACGCCCCCGCCGGCGGTGCGGACGGGCCGGCGGTCGGCGGCAGGGTGTCGGTGGGCTCGACCGTGGTCACGATCGGGTCGACCCAGTAGTTGGTGCTGCCGTAGCTGGCCGTCGGGAACGCCGAGCCGCCGGCGTTGAAGACCCCGGCGGGGGAACCAGCGCCGTCCGGGGCCACCGCGAGCGGCTCGTTGGTCACGCCGGACGTGGCGAAGTAGCCCGCGTCGGCGGCGTACCGGCCGACCGGGGCGTAGTAGGAGGCGACGTAGGTCGTCCCGGCCGTGATCGCCACCGGGGTGGCGAAGATCAGCGTCTGCCAGCCCGACGCCGTCTCACCGGTGAAGGTGCCGGTGGCCAGCCGCTGGCCACCGGTCGACCACAGCGAGCCGGTGTGGGTGCCGGTGTTGCCCGCGCCCTTGTAGAAGCGGACGCCGGTGACGTAGCCGGACGTCGTCATGGAGAACGGCATGCCGAGCTCCAGGGGGGTGGCGTCGTCGGCGGCGGTGGTCGTGGGCACCGCGGCGGTGGCGAAGACGGTGCACGGGCAGGTGCGGGCGCCGACGGAACCACTGACGCCGACCGGCGCGGACAGGTTGGTGCTGTCGTCGACCGCACGCACCCTCACCGACAGGGCGCCGGAGGTGGTGGGCGTGTAGGTGTAGGACCAGGTGGCCCGGCCGGTGGCCGGGTGCCAGGTGGTGCCGCCGTCGACCGAGACCTCGACGCCGGCGACGGCGCCGCCGCCGATGTCGGTCGCGGTGCCGCTGACGGTCACCGGGCTGCCCACCGTGATCGTGTCCTGGGTGCGGGGCGAGCTGATCGTGACCGTCGGTGCGGTGGTGTCGGTGCTGGCCGAGGCCCGCGACAGGTCCCCGGCGAGGGTGCTCGGCTGCACGCCCATGTCGGCGAACACGTTGACCGTGGCCTGGCGCATCGGGGTGTTGGCCACCTGGCCGTCGCCGCTGTGGTCGTCGTCCAGGCCCCAGGACCACTGCACGGTGCCGGCGCCGAACACCAGCGCGCCGCTGGCCTGGTCGCGGTAGAGGCTGAGGTTGTGCCGCGCGGTGCCCGGGGCGTAGGAGGTGCCGTAGTCGTTCTGCAGCACGTCGGCCTCGGCGATCTGCACCGTCGTCTCCGACAGGTGCGCCAGCCCGGCCGGGCGGAAGCCGTTGTCGTAGTCGGCGTCCCACTCGTAGCCCAGGGTCCCGGCCCCGAACGTGTACGTCTGGCCGGCCGGCTGGGCCGCGACCGCGGTGTTGCGCCACAGCCGCATGGCCCCGAACTCCGCCGGCACCGACAGGGCGTCGCGGCGGGAACCGAACCCGTTGCCGTTGACCTTGAACTGCTGGCCGATCAGGGCGTTCTCCGGGGTCGAGCCCGAGCCGAAACGCTGGTCGCGGAACGTGCCCGTCCACGGCACGCTGGCGTCGGCGCGGGCGCCGTCCAGGCTCTCCTTGCGCACCACCATCGACCGGTACGGGGTCGGGGCGCCGGCGACGGAGTCCTCCCAGCGGACCTTCCACCACATCTCGTTGCCGCTGAGGAAGGCCAGGTCGACCCCGGCGGCCTTGGCGGCCTCCACGTGGGAGCGCTGGGCCCCCGACCAGTACTCGTCGTGGCCGACGGACAGGAACAGCTGGTGCGTGATGAGCCGGGCGCCGTCGCGGTCGGTGTCGATGCCGCTGACGTAGGAGACGTCGTAGCCGTTGCTCTCCAGGAACCGGATCATCGGGTACTCGGCGTAGAGCACCTGGCCGGCGGACTCCGACGGGGCGAGCGGGCGGTTGTAGCTGACGGCGTAGGCGCGACCGGCGGCACCGGGGCCGTTGCCGCCGTACAGGCTCGCGCCGCCCCAGGTGTTGTAGGCCTGCCAGGTCGTGTCCGATGTCTGGAACACCACGTCGGAGGCGCCGGCGTCGTCGCGCACGACGAAGGTGACCGAGTTCTGGGCGTCGGTGTCCAGCCGGTGCAGGACGGCGGTGTAGACGCCGGACACCGCCGTGGTCGGCACCGTCCAGCTGGCCGACACGGCCCAGTTCCCGCAGTCGACCATGCCGGTGGCGGGCACGCGCACGCAGTCGGGCTGGGTCTGCGGCAGCGGCACGCTGGGGCTCAGCGAGGTGATCAGCCGCCCGCCGCGGTCGGCGTACCAGCCCAGCCGGTAGACGTCGATGCGGTAGCTCGTGGAGTCGGTGCGCACCTTGAAGTCGACGCGGCCACCGACGTTCGTGCTCATGTCGGCGGTGAAGCCCTCGATGCTGGTGTCCGGGGTGATCTTCCACGCCTCGGTGCCGGGCTTGGTGTTCTCGCAGGCGACGGGGTTGGTCAGCGGGAGCGCGCACAGGTCGACGGCCGCCCGGGCGGCGGGCGGGGAGGCGAACGTCAGCCCGACCATCGCCGTCAGGGTGACCGCGAGCGCGGCCAGGGCGCGCCGGACCGTCGCAGGTCCACGCCGGGGCTGGACCCCGCCGAGCGGGTACACGTGCGGGACCGCGGTCATCGAGCTCTCCCCCTGGCTGCCGGCCCTGCCGGTCAGCCCATGGACGCCCGGGACGTGGGGTCACGGAGCGTGGTGTCCTACCTGTCGACCACGGAACGCAGTCGACTCGCCCATGAGACGGCAGCCGGGGGGCCGGTGAGAAGCGCAGTGGACACGGGTTCACCCGTTGTGGCAGGTCCTGGGCCCGAGATCCCCCCGGACGGGTGCCGCTCGACTCCCGCGCGCGGGCAGCAGTGAGGGTGGGCGATCAGTCCCGCGCGGGGACGACGACCGACGGCGACGAGGCGTCCGGCACGAGGCGCGTCGCGGGACGGCCGTCGATCGGGGCGGCCCAGACGTCGGAGTCGACGGTGGCGGCCACCCCCCGGCCGACGGCGTAGGCCACCGTGTCCGCGTCCAGCCAGGCGACCTGGTCGTCGACCACGCGGCCCTCCGGCAGCGCGGTGAGCCGGCCCGAGTCCGCCGACCACGCGACGAAGCGGTCGCTGCCGGACTGGGCGTCCTGCTGCTTGTAGACCACGTGCGCGGCGTCCGGCGAGACCGACGGGCAGGCGCCGTCGTCGGCCACCACCTGCATCGTGCGGGTCGAGGCGTCGCCCCGGACCAGCAGCCGGCGTCCACCGGTGCCCAGCGTGGCGTAGAAGCCGGGGCCGTCGCCGATGAAGCTGACGCCCCAGTAGTTGCGGTCCACCGCGGTCACCGGCACCCCGTCACGGGTGGTGACCCACTGCTCGAGGTCCGGGAGCTCGCGGCCGGTCGGCACGTCGGTGAGGACGGTCCGGGTGCTGAACTGGGCATCGGTGTAGGCGTGCCCGGTGACGAACACCGTGGACGCGGCCCAGCTGCCCGCGGCGGACATCCGGGCCCGGCTGGGGATGCCCCCGAGCTCGGTCGTGGACACCACGCGCATCGAGGCATCGAGGAGGATCGAGCGGTAGGTGGTCACCAGCCCCGGCACCTCCTGCAGGCACAGGCCGGCCCGCGGCGAGGCCGCGACCCGGGCGCACGCGAGGTCGACGATCGCCCGCGGGCCGGCCGGGTCGGACACCGGCACCAGCGCGATCTTGCCGTAGCTGGGCCCGGGCTCGGTGTTGCGCACCACCAGGTGCGGGACGGCGAGCACGTCGTCGACCGCCAGCCGGGTGCGGCCCGCCTCGGCGTCGGCCGCCGAGGCGGCGGCCCGGACCTGCGCCGACCGGCTCCACGCGAGGTACCCGCCGGTGCCGGCCAGCAGCAGCACCAGCACCACGACGACGGCGACCACCCGGGCGCGTCCCGGCCCCGCGTCGGTGCCCCGGAGGTCCGGGCGGGTGCGCGTGGTCCGATCGGGCCGCTCAGCCACCGGAGGCCACCGGTGCCCGGCGCGTCCCGTTCTCGGCGTCGCGCAGCAGACGCCAGGTCACGGGCAGGCCGGCGACGAGGGCGGCGACGAAGACGGTCATCGCGGTGTCCTGGTCCAGCGCCGACCAGAGCAGGCCGAAGAGGACCGCCGAGACGAGCCGGCCCGCGGCGAGGGCCGTCTGGACCAGCGCGATCCCGGACCCGCGCAGCGGGGCGGGGGTCAGCGATGCGGCGAGCGCGGCCAACACACCGTCGGTCGCCGCGTAGTAGACGCCCAGCGCGCCGAGCACCAGCACGAGCAGGGCCGGACCGGGCAGACCGGCGCCCCACCGCAGGGCGGCGTAGCAGAGCAGCAGCGCCCCGTGGCCGCCGACGAGCACCGGCACGCGGCCGACCCGGTCGGCCAGCCGGCCCAACGGGACGGCGAGCACGAGGTAGGCGACCGCGGTACCCACGAACAGCAGCGGGAACGCCGTGGCGCTGACCGCGTCGCGGTCGCGGAGCAGGAGGTAGAGGAAGCCGTCGCTGACCGTCAGCGCGCCCAGGGCCAGGGCGGCCAGGGCCACCCGCCGCAGCGACACGTCGCGGACCAGCCCGGCCAGCGACCGCAGCCGGACGGCGACGGCGCCGGCCACGGCGGGCCGTTCCCGGACGAAGGCCCACAGCACCGTGCAGCCGGCCGCGGCGAAGGCGGCGCTGGTGAGGAAGACGCTGTCGTAGTCGTCGGGCAGGTACAGCAGCAGCGCGAACGCGACCAGCGGGCCCAGCAGTGCACCGGCGGTGTCCATCGCGCGGTGGACACCGAACGCGCGCCCCAGCAGCTCCTCGGGCACCGCCGCTGCGATCAACGCGTCCCGCGGCGCCGTCCGCAGGCCCTTGCCGGTGCGGTCGACGGCCAGGACCGCGCCGATGCCGGTGGGCGAGGACACCGCCAGCAGCCCGAGCTTGCACACCGCGGACAGCCCGTAGCCGACCTGGGCGGTCACCTTCGGCCGGGCGAAGCGGTCGGCGACGTACCCGCCGAGCAGGCGCACCAGCACCGTGACGCCCTGGTAGAGGCCGTCCAGCACGCCGAAGGCCAGCGGGGACAGCCCGAGCGCCATGGTCAGGTAGAGCGGCAGCACGGCGGTGACCATCTCCGAGGAGACGTCGGTGAGCAGGCTGACCGTGCCGAGGGCGACGACCGTGCCGCCCACGCGGGTGGTGCTGCGTCCCGGCGGCGGGGGTCCCCCCGGGAGGTCGCGGACGGAGGTGTACACCGCCACCTCCTGACCTTGCCGATCGTCGGTACCGCCGGCGCCCGCGGGCGGGCGCGCCGGCCACCCTCGGGCCGGTCACCCTGGTCATCGGCAGCCGGCGCGGCCGACCGGCAGGCGTGCACGGCAGCGTCACCCGGGCGGGTGACCCGGGCGGCCGGGCGACGGTCAGTAGGCGCCGGAGCTGGACAGCACGGCCCGCGCGGTCTTCCACAGGATCAGCAGGTCCATCGCCAGCGACCAGTTCTCCACGTACCGCAGGTCCAGCCGGACGGCGTCCTCCCAGGCCAGGTCGCTGCGACCGGAGATCTGCCACAGCCCGGTGAGCCCCGGCTTGACCAGCAGCCGGCGGCTGACCTGGTCGTCGTAGCGGGCCACCTCGCGGGGCAGCGGGGGCCGGGGGCCGACCAGGGACATCGAGCCGCCGAGCACGTTGAGCAGCTGCGGGACCTCGTCGACGGAGAAGCGCCGCATCCAGCGGCCCACCCGGGTGATCCGGGGGTCCTCGCGCATCTTGAACAGCAGGCCGTCGGACTCGTTGGCGGCGTCCAGTCCGGCGAGCTGCTGGTCGGCGTCGACCACCATGCTGCGGAACTTGACCATGGTGAACGGCTCCCCGCGCAGGCCGATCCGCTCCTGGCGGTAGAACACCGGGCCCGGTGAGGACATCCGCACGGTGAGCGCGACGGCCAGCAGCAGCGGTGACAGCAGCACCAGGGCCGACCCGGCGACCGAGCGGTCGACCAGGCCCTTGACCACCCGCCGCCAGCCGGTGAACTGCGGCTCCTCCACCGACAGCAGCGGCAGGCCCTCGAAGGGCCGGATGTGCAGCCGGGGGCCGGCCACCTCCACCAGTCCCGGGGCGACCAGCAGCTCGATGCCGGTGCCCTCCAGCTGCCAGGACAGCCGGCGCAGGTACTCGGCGGCGGTCTCGCTGGCCGAGGTCACGGCGATGGTGTCCGCCCGCAGGCGCGCGGCCAGGTCGACGACGTCGTCCAGGCTCCCCACCGGGAGGTCGACCAGCCGGCGGAAGCGCTCGCGGTCGGCGGGCGTCACGCAGGCGGCGACCACCTCCAGGCCGGCGAAGCGCTCCCGGTCCAGCTGGCGCACCAGTGTCAGGGCTGCGCCGCCCCGGCCCACGACGACCACCCGCTTGGTGCACCGCCCGGTCGCCCGCAGCCGGCGCAGCTGCCGGCGGGCGCCGTAGCGCACCAGCAGGCCGACCGCGGTGAGCCCGGGGACGGCGACGACGACCAGCGACCGGCTCAGCTCCAGACCGAAGGCGTAGGAGGTGAAGCCCACCGTGGCCAGCCCGAGCAGGCCCGCCCGGAGGACCCGGCGGTACTCGTCGCTGCCGGTGCCGATGAGCCGGCCGTCGTAGGTGCCGGCCGCCGACAGCAGCAGCGGCCACACGACCAGCAGGCTGAGCGCTGCCCAGGTGAGCGTGGAGTCCCGGGCGACGACGCCGTCGCGGGTGAGCACCACCAGTCCACCCGCGACGGCACCGGCGAGCACGTCGGCGGCGCCGAGACCGGCGAGGTACCAGCGCACCCACGCCGGGCGGGGCCGGCGGAGCGCCGCGCGGACCGGGGCTGCGGAACGGGACGGGACGGGCGTCCCGCCGGCTCCCGAGCCGGTCCCGGCATGCTCCAGCAGCACGTGCACCCCCGCGGTCGTCGGACAGGCGCCCGGCGAGCGTGCGTGGGGAGGGACGTCCCGGTCACCGGGCTCCTCGTGCCGCTGCGTCGGGCCGTGACCCGACGATCCCCGCGGGTCCGGCTCGCCGACAAGGGGGACGGCGCCCGCGTCACCCGTCCGGGCGGGTGACGCGGGCCGGCTCGGTGGCCCGTCCTCGCAGGTCAGGTGCGGGGGTGCACCACGTTCTGGGCGGCTTCCAGGCCGTGTGCCAGCAGCTCCTCGACGGCGTCCGCGGCCTCGGCGAGGAGCAGGTCGAGCACCTTGCGCTCGGTGGACGAGAAGTCCTTGAGCACGAAGTCGGCCGGGTCCTGCCGGCCGGGCGGGCGCCCGATGCCCACCCGCACCCGGAGGTAGTCCTTGGTGCCGGTGGAGCGGGTGATCGACCGCAGCCCGTTGTGGCCGCCCTCGCCGCCGCCGCGCTTGAGCCGCACGGCCTCGAAGGGGATGTCGAGCTCGTCGTGCACGACGACCAGTTGCTCGGGTGCCAGGTGGTGGTAGTCGAGCAGGCCGCGGACCGGGCCACCGGACTCGTTCATGTAGGTGGTGGGCTGGGCGAGGACGACCTTGCGGCCGGCGAGGCGACCCTCACCGGACACCGACCGCGCCCGCGGGCCCTTGCCCGGCGAGAGCTTCGTGCCCACCCGCTCGGCCAGCAGGCCGAGCACCATGGCGCCCACGTTGTGCCGGTTCCCGGCGTAGCCGGGACCGGGGTTGCCGAGCCCGACCACCAGGACGGGCCCGTCGGGCAGCGGCCCGGGGGCACCGGCGGTGCCGGGGCCCCCGGGGTCGGTGCTCACGATCGAGCGGGGTCGCTCAGGAGGACTTCTCGGCGGAGTCCATCGACTCGCCGCTGCCCTGGTCGGACGGCTCGGGCACGACGTCGCCGTCGGCGTCGGACTCCTCGCGCTCGATGCCGGCCTCGGCCTCGGCCTCCTCCAGCTCGGCCTCGAGCTGCTCGGCGGTCGGGGCACCCAGGAAGCCGATGACCAGCTGGTCGGGCTCGGTGACCAGCGTCGAGCCGGCCGGCAGGCGCAGGTCGCCGGCGGTGACGTTGTTGCCGGCGGTGCGGCCGGTGATGTCCAGCTCGATCGAGTCGGGCAGGTTGGTCGCGTCGGCCTCGATGGACACGGTGTTCAGCTGCAGGTTGCTGATCGTGTCGGGGGCGGGCTCGCCGGTGATGACCACCGGGACGTCGACGGTGGTCTTCTCACCGCGGCGGACGACGACGAGGTCGACGTGCTCGTGCCGGCGGGAGATCGGGTCGCGCTGCACGGCCTTGGTGAGGGCCAGCTGGTCCTTGCCGTCGAGCTCGATGGTCAGCAGGGCGTTGCCGCCGCCGTTGCGCAGCGCCGCGGCGAACTCGCGGGCGGGCAGCGACAGGTGGATCACGTCCTGGCCGTGCCCGTACATGACGGCGGGGATGCGGCCCTCGCGGCGGGTCCGGCGGGCGCTGCCCTTGCCGAACTCGGTGCGGGGCTCGGCGACGAGGCGGTAGTCGGCCACGGTGGTGTGCTCCTGTCCAGGTGGATCGGGTCTGCGTGCCCGGTCGGCGACGACCGCGACACACCCCGGGGTCTCCCCCACCTACAGGCGCGCACGTCGATCACGGAGCAACGGCCGGTGCCGTCTCCCTCGCCGGGCAACCTGCTCATCGTAGACCGAGCCCATGGCGACCGCGAGCACGACCGCCGAGAAGACGTTGTTGAAGGCCGAGACGGACAGCCCGCTGACCCAGATCAACGTCAGCAGTGCCAGCGTCTCGCGACGTCCCGTGCCCGAGCGGCGCAGTCCGTACCAGATCAGCCCGGTGAGCAGCACCATGCCCAGCAGCCCGTGGTCGAACACCACGCGCAGGACGTAGGAGTGCAGGATCACCGAGTAGCACACGCCCGGGTCGGTCGAGCTGAACAGCGGCGTGTAGTAGGAGAGGCTCTGGCACGAACCCGGGGTCAGCGGCGTCAGCGGTGGGGACCCGAGCAGCCACTCCAGCACCGACCAGTCCTGCACCTCGTAGCGGAACGTGTCCAGGAAGTTGAGCCGGTCGAGGCGGGCACCCGCATCGAACTGAGCGCGGCCGAGGAACACCGCCGCCGCCGCGCCCACGACCAGCGCCACCCGGGCCACGAGCAGCGGCCAGGCGCGGGGGCCCGTGCGGCGGTCGAGGAAGAGGACGACGACCAGCAGGCCCAGCGCGGCACTCCTCGAGCCGGACAGCAGGACGATGACGACCAGGGCGCCGAGCACCCAGCCGCGCCGGCTGCCCAGGTGGGGGTCGGCCAGGAGGAACAGTCCGAGCAGCATGACCAGCTCGAAGTTGTTCTCCAGGTACACGCCGGGACGGTCCGCCAGTCCGAGCACCGCCGAGTACCCGTACTTCACGAGGAACACGACCACCAGGAACGTGGTGAACCGGGCCAGCCGCGCCCGGTCGAACACCCCGGAGCCGACCAGCGCCCCGAGCAACGCGACGTAGACGAAGGCCTTGTACGCCTGGAGGAAGTCCACGGCACTCGCCGAGCTGAAGAAGACCAGCACGAGCGCCTTGAGGACGACGTACCCGGCGCCCACACCGGTCAGCACCGTGCCCGCCGGTGTCATCCGCCCGATCCCCATCAGGGCGACGAGGACGAAGACCACCTCCAGGACGGTCTGGGCCGGCACGGCCGAGAACCGTCCTGGCGAGAGGAGGCCGATGACGGCCAGCAGGCCGAGCCCGCCGTAGAGCAGGCGTTCCTGACCGCTCGGCCGGTCACGCAGCAGGGGCGGCGTGGCGCGGCGTGTCGCCGGCCCCCACCGCCGGAGCTCGGCGAGGGTCACGTCACCTCCAGCCCGACGCGCCAGGCCGTGGGGCCGGTGTTGCGCACCGACACCTCCAGCACGGCCCCGTCCGGCTGCACCGACGCCGACACCTGGAGGACGCCGTCCGTCGTGCCGAACGACGTCCCGACCACGTTCTGCACAGCGCCGACCGTCACGGCGGCGGGGCCGTCGTCCCGGGAGACCAGCAGCGTCGTCTCGGCGGCCGCTCGACTGCCGTCGGCGCCGTCCCGGGCGACGAGCCGCACCCGGTAGGCGGTGCCGAGCGACCCGGTGGGCACACCGCCGAGGGCCACCGGCAGCGACCCCGAGGACAGTGCCGGCGTGCTGAACTCCCCGCCGGCGACGAACGCCCGTGACCCCGGCAGGTCCTGCACCCCGGCGACACCGATGTTCAGCATGCTGTGGGTGCGGGACGCCCCCTGCGCCCCGGCGACGGCGACGCCGGACGTCTGCCCGGTCAGTTCGTTGCCGATGTAGCCGACGTCGGCACCGCCCTCCTCGCGGACGGCGACGGACGGCGACCGGTACCCGGCGTCGTCGTCGTCCCGCCCGGCGCCGGTGGCCACACCCGTCAGCAGGAACGACCGGCAGTCCCGCTGGTAGAGATGGCAGTCGTCCTCGGGGGAGTCCTCCGCGAGGCGTCCGTTGCGGCGCAGGACGACGCCGGTCACGGTCGTGTGCTCGCACTCCACGACCCGGATCCCGGTCCTGCCGTTGCGGTCGACGACCCCACCCACCACCACGTTGTGCAGGGCCTGGAAGACGTCGATGCCGTGCCCGTCGTTCCACTCCACCTTGTTGCCGAGCAGGGTGTTGTCGTTGGCGCCGGCGCCGAGGCTGATGCCCTCCGAACCGTTGGCGTTGACGGTGCACGACACGATCATCGAGTCGACCACGTCCTTGATCCCGACGTCGTTCTCGTGCACCTGGCAGCCGGTCAGCACGGTCCCGCTGACGTAGTCGCCGTCGTACCCGACGGACCCGTCGGTCATGGTGACCCGGTCCAGCACGACCCCGAACCCCGCCGGCCGGACGGCGGGACCGGTGCGGCCCTGCCCCTCCACGGCGATGTCGGTGACCCGGCCGAACGCACCGACGGTCAGCACCGGGGCGGTCATCCCGGGCGCCCGCGCTCGCAGCCGGGCCCCGGACCCGGCCCGGCCGGCGTAGGTGCGAGCCGACGGGCCGCTCAGCGTCTGCCCGGCGCGCAGCACCACGCCGTCGACCAGGTGCACGCCGTCCGGGAGCCAGAGCCGCGCACCGTCCGCGGCCGCGTCCACCACCGCCTGCAGGCCCGCCGTGCTGTCCGTCGTGCCCGTCGGGTCGATCCCCCGACCGGCGAGCACGGTGCTGCCGGCGGGAGCGGCCACGGCGACGCGCTCGTCGCCGGCGGTCACCCGCCCCACCACCGCGGCGGTGGCCACGGACCCGCCGACCACGGCGCCGGCGATGAACCCGCGCCGGCCGAGCCGACGCCCAGGGGCCGGGGCGACGTCCCCGCCGTCGGCGTGCCCGACTCCCCCGGGATCCGACGTCGGCGGGACCGTCATGGCAGCTCCCGCCCCGGGGGTGCTCCGGGACGGCCGGTGGTCACCCCCGGGTACCGGGCTCATCGAGCCACGACTCCGGCCAGCCGGCGGGCGTCCTCGCGTCGTGCCCGGACGTGTCGCGTCCGGCCGGGCCGCCGGCACCCGGGCCGCTGCCGATCTGCCGGGCGTCCCCGGTCGGCTCCCCGACGTCGTCGCCGGGTGCCGACGTCCCGGCCCGGGTGGCGACGACCCGGGCGACACCGTTGGAGGAGCCGCCGGGCCGCCGACCGGTGGTCGGCACGGCAGCGGGTCCGGCGGCCGGGACAGGGCCGCCGGCGCCGTCCCGACGGCCACGCGGAGGGCTCGTCGACACCGGGTCAGCGCCCCGCGTCCTCGCCGGTCGCGGCGACGGACCGACCGGGGGGCTGTCGCCCCGGTGGGCGGGTCCGGGAGCCAGGACCGACCCCAGCTCCCCGTGAGCGGGCACGTGCGTCAGGACGGTCCCGAGCAGCTGCGCACCGACGGCGTCGAGGGCGCTGACGGCCTCCGCCAGCTCGGTCTCGGTGGTCTCGCCGTACCCGGCGACGAGCAGCACCCCGTCCGCCTCGGCGGCGAGGGCGCGGCTGACGGCGAACGGGAGCAGCGGAGCGGCGGCGACCAGCACGACGTCGACGTCGGCGAGCAGCCCGTCCAGCACCCCGGCCATCCGCGTGGGCGCGACGACCCGCCCGGGGTCCGCCTGGGCCCGTCCGGCCCCGAGGACGGTGAACCCGTGGGACCCGGAGAACTGGAGGACGTCGCCGAGCACGGCGTCGCCGGCCAGGACGTCGGCGAGCCCGGCACCGGCGACCATGCCCAGCCGCTCGACCAGTCCCGGCCGCCCGGGATCGGCGTCCACGACGGCCACGGAGCGCCCGCTCTCCACGAGGGCCTCGGCCAGGTGGATCGCGACCGCATCGACGCCGTCGGCAGGCACGGGGCTGCTGAGCACCACCACCTCCGGGGGCGGCCCGCCGGCGAGGTGCTGCAGGTTGACGGCGAGCTGCCGGTACTGCTCCGGGGCACCGGTGACGCCGGACTCGCGATCACCGAAGAGCACACCGGCGACGCGCCCGCCGGTCGACTCCTCCACCTGCCGCCTGCCGCGGACCGTCCGGTCGAACACCGCGCGGGTGACCACCACGGCGGCCCCGACCAGCAGGCCCACCGCCAGGCCGAACGTCGCGTTCCGGGCCAGCACGTCACTGGGCGCCGGCGTGCTGGGCTCGTCGGTCAGCGAGACCACCACCGGCGCACGGTCGCTGTTCGCGGTCTCCAGACCGGCGACCAGGCGCGGGAACTCGACGGCGACCGCCGTCGACACCCGGCGTGCGACGTCCCGGGAGGAGTCGCTCACGGTGACGTCGATCAGCACCGTGCCGGTCACCGTCGACGCCCGGATGTCCGACGCCACGCGCTCCGGCGTCACCGCCCAGTCCACCCGGTCGGCCACCCGGGCCGCCAACTCGGCTCCGGTGAGCAGTTCCGTGTAGGACGCCACCCGCTGCTGGGCCAGCTGCTCGCCCTGCAGGGCGTCACTCGCGCTGGACGAGCCGGCCGTGGACACGAAGAACTGCAGCCGACTCGAGTAGGAGGGCCCGAGGACCACCGTCACGAGTGCCGCCGCGAGCCCGCCGAGGAGAGCGGCCACCAGGACGACCACCCACCCACGCCGCAGCGCTGCCCAGACTGCTCTCGGTTCCACGACTCCCCTGTCAGGTGTTCGGTGGTGCGGTCGTCCCCCAGCCGTCCCCCGCGGCCAGCTTGTCATGTGGGTCCCGTCTCCCCCGGCATCGGCGTCCTGCCCGACCCCGACGGGTGACGGCGCCGCTCTCACCTGGGCCGGGCCGGCGCGGACGGCGTCCCGGCGCCCCCGGCGTCCCGTGTCGACCCCCTGCGCAGGCTGGTCACCTGGACCACCAGCGCCCCGAGCTGAGCGAGCAGCAGGGCGAGTGCGCCGCCGGCCGCCCCCCAGGACGGGGCGAGGACGGCGACACCGGCGACGGTGAGCAGACCGCTCGTCGCCGTGCTGGCGAGGATCGTCCTCGACATGCCCAGGGGCGCCAGCACGTCGAAGGTGACGGCGGAGACCACTGCCCAGCTCGCCAGTGCCGCACCGAACAGGAGGCTCACCCGGGGGTCGACGGCGACGGCCCCGGCGAACAGCCAGCGGTCCACCACCGGCAGCCCCAGACCGATCGCGGTCCCGGCCAGGAGTCCCGCCGTGCCCGTGCTCGTCACGGCCAGCCGCATGCGCCTGCCGCGAGCGAGGTCGGCAGTCTCCGACACCCACCCCTGGAACGCGTGGTAGACCGGCTGCACCCCCGCCTGTGCCAGCCGTTGCACCCGGTCCCCGGCTGCGAACGCGGCGAGGGAACCGGGCGCCACGGCGGCGAGGATGCTCATCGGCGCGGAGTTCACCACGGCGACGACCACGTCGGTCGCCGCGGAGGTCCGCTGGGTGCGCAACGACCCCCAGGCCTGCGACCACGTGCGCCGGGACAACGACGGCTCGCTGAGCCGGCGGGTCAGCGTCGCGGTGATCACGAGTTGACCGCACAGCAGGACGGCGGGGTACCAGAAGGGGTCCCGGGTCACCAGGACGGCGACCACCGAGACGAGCTGGACGGCCAGCCGAGGGATCGTCTCGTACCGCGCCTCGCGTCCCGGACGACCGGTGCCGACGAAGAACCAGTGGGCGGACAGGCCCACCGTGCCCAGCGCCACCGCCGTCAGGGCCGCCAGCACCGCGTACCCGTCCGGCGCCAGGAGCGCGGCGGCGACAGCCCCGACCGGGAAGACGACCGCCCCCACCAGCAACCGGGCCAGCGTGCTCACCCACAGCAGCTGCGCCCGACCCGGCCCGTCGAGCCCGACGACGAGCGTCGGACCGACGAACCCCCAGCCGTACTGGAGCACGGTGGCCACGCCGGTGCCGATGGCCTGCCCCAGCGCGACCGCCGCCCAGCCGGGTGCCCCGCCGACGGAGCTGATGACCGGGATGACCGCCACCGAGCCCAGCAGGGAGATCAGCGGCAGGCCGACGAACGACGTGACCCGGGCCCACGGCATCCTCGGGCGAGCGGCACCGGCCTCGTCGTCGAGCACGCCGGCGGGGCCCTGCCCTGCCTCAGAAGGAGCAGCCATGGTCCGCCGCCAGCGCGGCCCAGTCGTCGGCCGTGACGTCGATCGAGTACCGGCGGACGTGGTCCTGCATCTCGGCCAGCCCGGGCCTCCCGGCCAGGTCCGCGGCGCGGCGCGCGAGGACCTGCGACAGTGCCTGCGCGTCCCCGACCGGGAAGAGGCTGAGGACCTCCGGCCGGTCCCCCAGCAACCGCACCATCTCCGTGGGACCCGATGTCGCCGAGGCGACGACCGGCACGCCGCACCCGATCGCTTCGAGGACCACCAGCCCGAGCGCCTCGGAGTGCGAGCCGTGCACCAGCAGGTCGGCGTCCTTCACCAGCTCGTACGGGCGCGGGTGCCCCCCGTGCACGCGCACGAGGACCGGGCCGTCCGACGGCAGGGCCTCCAGCCAGCCGCGCAACGGCCCCTCGCCCACGACGTGCCACTCGACCTCCAGGCCGGAGGAGAGCAGCCCCTGGTAGACCACGTCCAGCCCCTTGAGCGGCACCAGCGCACCCACCGAGACCACCGACAGCGGTCGCTGCCGGGCGACCGGGGTGGCCGGGGACTCCACTGCGGCCCGGAGCGCCGGCAGGTCGACGGCGGGGCTGATCACGCGGGGTCGCCGCTCCAGCCCGTACACCTGGACCATGGCGTCGGCGACGCCCTCGGTGTTGGCCACCACGACGTCCCGACGTCGGAAGACCTGACGCACCAGGGCCTGCTTGGCCCGTCCCAGGCGGATGAACCGGGCGTGCTCACGAGGGTCCAGGTCCTCGTAGTAGACGAACGTGAAGCCGTCGTCACGAGGGCGGTCGGCCAGCGCCCCGGCCAGGATGCTGGCCCACAGGTGCAGCCCGACCAGCGACCTCTCCCCGTCCCGGAACCGCTCGTCCAGCAGCCGGCGGAGCCTGCGGGCCACCAGCGGGGTGCGCAGGTGGTCGTCCAGGCCCAGGCTCTCGACGGCGACGCCCGGGTCGAGACCGTCGAGCAGGCCACCGACCCGCTCGTGCAGCACGACGGCTGCCCGGCCGTACCGGCGGTGCACCGCGTTGGACAGCAGCACCGTCTGCCGCTCCGCCCCGCCGTAGCGGAGGTGCGGCTGCACGCTGATCAGCACGGCGTCCCCCGGGTGCCCGGTGCGCCGTCCCCGGCTCCGGGCCGTGGTCCGCCCCGACCCTGGCCGGCGGCCGGCGCCTGGCCCGGTCCGACGACGTACGCGGTCAGCTGGCGACGGAGCAGCACGGCTCGCCAGGCCTCCGTGGAGTACCGGCGCCACAGCCGCCGGGGCTCCCGGTACAGCCGCACCAGCCAGTTGAGCCTGAGCGGGTAGGCCCACGGCGGGTAGTAGTGGTCCTGCGAGAACTGGTCGATCCACCCACCGCACGTCACGACCAGGCAACCGGGTGCTCGCAGGGCGAGTGCGTAGGCGTCCTGGCGCGGCGCGCCCAGACCGACGATCACCAGGTGGGCCTCGAGCTCGCCGAGACGTCGGCGCAGGTCCCCCGGCGCCGGCAGACCGTCGTAGCCGTCGACGGCCAGGACGACGTCGTGACCGAAGTCCTCCCGGATCCGGGAGCTGGTCGCGGCGAGCGCGGCAGCCGACGACCCGACCAGTGCCACCCGGAGGTCCCGGAGGTCCCCCAGGAGCACCGGCAGGACGAGGTCAGCAGTCGTGCGCGGCCGGCCGGCCCGCACGAGGCGCGACAGCAGGGTGCCGTCGATCCCCACGTGGTCGAACTGGGCCAGGGGCACGCCGGCGCGCATGCTCTCCAGTGCGCTGTGGTGGTTCAACCACGTCACGACCGCCCCACCGCGGCGCAGCAGGACGGAGGTCAGCACCTCCGCGAGCCCCCCGGCGCCCGGGGAGCCGGTCGGCGACACGTGGTCCGGCACGCGCAGGGACGGAGCTGCCCGGTGACTCGGCCGGCCGGTCGGTCGTTCGGCCGCGCCCCGACGTGGCGGGCCCTGGACAGGATGTGCACCGCCTGCCGTGGGAGGACGCTGTCCCACGCGGCGCGTGCCGGTCAGGTCGGCGGTCCTCTCGCGGTACAGCGACGGTTCCCCCCGGGTCCAGCGGACCCGACCCTCAGCCACGTGGGGAGGAGGCGGAGAACGTCTGCAGTTCCGACAGACCCACGTTGGTCGTCGCCAACCCGACCGAGGTCACGGTGACCCGGACAGAGGACGTCGTGCGGGCCGGGAAGGTCACCGTGGTGGCCTTCCCCCCGTTGTCCAGCGCGGGCACCGTCACACTCGACCCGTCGGAGAAGGTCAACCGCGCACCCGTGATCCGGTCGAACGGGTTCGGGCGGTCGTACAGGACGATCCGGTCGGTGCGGACCGGCGCCGGCCAGGACAGCTGCAGCCACGCCCCGGTGCGTTGGCCGGCGGTCGCCCACTCCGCGGTCGGCGTGCCGGGTGCACCGGCGATGACCCCGTCGACCGCCCTCACCGCCGTCTGGCCGGTCCGGGTGTTCTGCGAGGAGGCGGTCACGGTCGCCGAACCGGCCAGGTTGACCGGCGGGGCCGGGGTCGGAGTGGGAGTCGGGGTGGGAGTCGGCGTAGGGGTCGGGGTCGGCGTCGGGGCTGCCGACACACCGAAGGCCCGCAGCTCCGCCAGACCGGTGTTGGCCGTGGTGGCGCTGACCGACGCGACCGTGATCCGCAGGGACGTCGTGGTGCGCACCGGGAAGGTGACCGGCACGGCAGCCCCGGCGTCGTCCAGCGCGGGCACCGGGACGGTCGACCCGTCCGAGAAGCTCAGGGTCGCACCGGTGACCTGGTCGTACTGGTTGGGGCGGTCGTACAGGACCACCCCGTTCAGCTGGACGGGGGCGGCCCAGGTCAGCTGCAACCAGGCGCCCGCACGCTCGCCTGCGCTCGCCCACTCCGCCGTGACGTCCCCGGGGAACCCGTCGACCCGCCCGTCGACCGCCTTCGCCGCCGTCTGGCCGTCCGCGGGGTTGTCCGACGACGCCGACACGGTCGCCGACGACGTCAGGTCGGAGCCGGTGGGGGTGGGCGGCGGGACGACCGCGGCGTTGGTGTGACTGCGGACGAGCCAGTCGCCGGAGCTGCCGTAGGCGCACTCCTCGCGGCTCAGGCAGGAACCCGGGTCGTACGGCGCGTAGGCGAAGAAGGCGGCGTACTTGGCGTCGAGGTCCGGTCCGGAGACGTTCGGCGGACGGGTGGTCGACAGGTAGCCGAGGTACCCCGAGAAGGGCACCGACGGCGCCGCCGCGGCCCGCGCGTCGGCGGCCAGCCGGCCGATCGCGTGGTGGTCGCTGTGGTCGCCGTCCCCGTAGGCGCCCTTGTCGTCCAGGGTCCGGACCACGGTCGGCGCCGCCGCCGACATGATGCCGCCGAGCACGGCGACCACGTCCGGGCGGGTGTAGCTCTGCGCCGGGGTCTCCAGGGTCGACAGCGACGCCGTCCGACCGGCCTCCAGCTGCTCCAGGCTCCGGTAGTCCGACCGCGGGCTGCCGGAGCCGTCCTGGAACCCGTCCGGCAGACGCAGGAAGTACAGCTGGACGCCGGGCCGTGCGGTCAGGGAGGCCCGTGCCACGGACTTGCCGGCGACCGACACCCGGCTCGTCGTCCACTGGTCGGCCACGCCCGCCATCCGCGCGTACGCGGCCCTGACCCCGGACTCGCGCCCGAGGGGGTAGCTGTCGTCCCGGCCGGCGTCCCCCGAGGTCGCGAACACCGAGGTCACGCACCCCCCGGCCGCGATGTCACGGAGGACGGCCGGGTTGATGAAGAAGAGATCGTCGTCGGGGTGCGCGACGACGTTCACCGAGGTCGTCGCGCACGGGGCGGCCGCGGCCGGTCCGACCAGCCCGACGACGAGGGTCACGGCCGCCGTCCCGAGGCCGGCGACCAGGCGACGGGACCGCCGGAGGCGTCCCTGCGTGGGGACGTCGGGCGAGCGGACGGCTCCTCGCGCCGACGCTGGTCGGGACACCTCCGTCGACGTGGACGACCTCGCCGCCTCGTGGTGCCCGGCGGACCGGCGCTCCCGTCCGGACGCCCACCATGCTGACGTGCCGCTCACAGACCGTTCCCCCCGTCGACCCTGCACCGTTGCGGCCGGCCCGACCCTGGTCGCGGACCGAGGGCTCCCGGTCAGCCGCGCAGGGAGTTTCACGATCAACCGATCGGGCGTCAACCCATCGGGTGACGACCACGGCGGAACATCGCGCCGAGCCCTGCCCACGCGATCATCACTGGCGTGGCGATGACACTCGGTGAAGATGTGCACGCGCCACCTGGGCGAATGCACCGTGACCCGTCGACTGCACCGAGTGACGGTTACTGTGTGTCATCACTTCTGGTCAACGGTTCGGCGCATCGACCGGCCGCGAGCGCCTGCGGCGCCAGACACCGGGTCGTGGTCGTGCTCGATCCAGACCCAGCTCGGGCAGGCGAGCCGCCGACCGCCAGGACGACGTCATGGCCGTGGGGTCGACGGCGGAGCCCCGGTGACGGGGCTCCCAGGTGACGGGGCTCCCGGTGACGGGGCTCCCGGTGACGGGGCTCCCGGTGACGGGGCTCCCAGGTGACGGGGCTCCCAGGTGACGGGGCTCCCGGGTGACGGGGCTCCCGGGTGACGGGGCTCCCGGGTGACGGGGCTCCCGGCCGGCGGGTACAGCTGGGGGTGCGGGACCTGCAGGCTCAGCCGTTGCCGTCGAACAGGCTGGTGACCGACCCGTCCTCGAAGACCTCGCGGATGGCGCGGGCCAGCAGCGGGGCGATGGAGAGCACCGTCAGCTTGTCGAAGTCCTGCTCGGGGGTGATCGGCAGCGTGTTGGTCACGATGACCTCGCTGACCTGGCTGTTCTTCAGCCGGTCGGTGGCCGGGCCGGAGAGCACGCCGTGGGTGGCGGTGACGATGACCTCGGCCGCACCGGAGGCGAACAGCGTCTCGGCGGCCTTGGCGATGGTGCCGCCGGTGTCGATCATGTCGTCGACCAGGATGCAGACCCGGCCGGACACCTCGCCGACGACGCGGTTGGCCTTGACCTCGTTGGGCTTGGACGGGTCGCGGGTCTTGTGGATGAACGCCAGCGGCACCCCGCCCAGCTTGTCGGTCCACCGCTCGGCCACGCGCACCCGGCCGGAGTCGGGAGAGACGACGGTGATGTCCCGGTCGCCCCACTTGGCCTTCACCTGCTCGACGAGGAGGTCCAGGGCGAAGAGGTGGTCGACGGGGCCGTCGAAGAAGCCCTGGATCTGCGCGGTGTGCAGGTCGACGGTCATCAGCCGGTCGGCGCCGGCGGTCTTGAACATGTCGGCGACCAGGCGGGCGGAGATGGGCTCGCGGCCGCGGTGCTTCTTGTCCTGCCGGGCGTAGGGGAAGAACGGGGCCACGACGGTGATCCGCTTGGCCGAGGCGCGCTTGAGCGCGTCGACCATGATCAGCTGCTCCATGAGCCAGGTGTTGATCGGCGCGGTGTGGCTCTGCACCACGAAGGCGTCGCAGCCGCGCACCGACTCCTCGAACCGGACGAAGAGCTCGCCGTTGGCGAACTCGTAGCTCGAGGTGGGCACCGGCTCGACGCCGAGGTGGCCGCCGATCTCGCTGGCCAGTTCGGGGTAGGCCCGGCCGGAGAAGAGCATCAGGCTCTTGCTGGGCGTCTGCCGGATCGCGCTCATCGGGTGGTCGTCCCCTGCTCGTCGTCGTCCCGCTCGGCGGGGGTGGTGGCGTTCCCGGGCGCTGCCGCGGCCGGCGTCGCCGACCTGCTCTCGGCCGCCTCGGCCGCGTGTGCAGCCGGGGTGCCCGGACGTCGTCGTCCCACCCAGCCTGCCACATTCCGCTGCCGCGCCCGACCGACGGCCATGGCCCCCGGGGGGACGTCGTGGGTGATCACCGAGCCCGCCGCGGTGTACGCGCCGTCCCCGACGGTGACCGGCGCCACGAACATGTTGTCCGCCCCGGTGCGGGCGTGGCTGCCGATCGAGGTGCGGTGCTTGGCCACGCCGTCGTAGTTGACGAACACCGAGGCGGCCCCGATGTTGGTGCCCTCGCCGATCGTCGCGTCCCCGACGTAGGTCAGGTGCGGGACCTTGGCCCCGGCTCCGACCTCGGCGTTCTTGGTCTCCACGAAGGTGCCGACCTTCGCCCCGGCGCCCAGGTCGGTGCCCGGGCGCAGGTAGGCGAACGGGCCCACGGAGACGTCGGCGCCGACCACCGCGCGCTCGCAGTGCGCCCGCACGACCCGGGCCCGCTCCCCCACCACGGTGTCGGTGAGCGTGCTGTCCGGGCCGACCACCGCCCCGCCGGCCACGGTGGTGCTGCCGTGCAGCTGCACGCCGGGGTGCAGCGTGGCACCGGCCGCCACCCGGACGGTGACGTCGACCCAGGTGGTCTGCGGGTCGACGACGGTGACGCCGTCGCGCATGAGCCGGTCCAGCACCCGGTCGTTGAGGGTGCGCCGGCGCTCGGCGAGCTCGCGCTGGTCGTTGCAGCCGAGGGTGTCGGCGGGGTCCTCCGCGCGGTGTCCGCCCACCGGCCGGCCGTCGGCGACCAGCAGGCCCAGCACGTCGGTGAGGTACTGCTCGCCCTGGTCGTTGGCCGCGCCCACCCGGCCGAGCGCCTCGCGCACGGCGTCGGCGTCGCCCAGGTAGACCCCGGCGTTCACCTCGCGCAGCGCCCGCTGGGCGGCGTCGGCGTCGCGCTCCTCCACGATCGCCCGCACGGCGCCGGCGCCGTCCCGGACGATCCGGCCGAGGCCCGTGGGGTCCTGCACCTCGGCGGTGAGCACGGTGAGTGCGGCGCCCTCGGCCCGGTGCTGCGCGACCAGGCCGGCGACGGTCTCCGGGCGCAGCAGCGGCGCGTCCCCGTTGACGATCAGCACCGGGCCGGTCAGGTCACCGACGGCGTCCAGGGCCACGGCCGCGGCGTGACCGGAGCCGTTCTGCTCCTCCTGCACCGCGGTCAGTGCGTCGGGTGCGACCTCGGCGAGGTGCTGCTGCACGGCCTCCCGGCCGGCCCCGACGACGACCACGACCCGGGGCGCCCCGAGCGGGGCCACCGCGGCCAGCACGTGGCCGAGCATGCTGCGCCCGCCCAGCGTGTGCAGCACCTTGGGCGTGCCGGACCGCATGCGGGTGCCCTGCCCGGCCGCCAGGACGACGACCGCCTGGACGGCCGGCTCGGCCACCGTGGCCCCGGCTGCGGGCTGGGCGGGGGGCGGGGGCACGGTCACGGTTCTCCTCGGGACGGCGGGCGACTGGCTGGGGGACTCGGACTCGAACCGAGACTGCACGGCACCAAAGGCCGGCGGGCTGCCGATTACCCCATCCCCCATCGACGCCGACCGGGGGACGACGCCACGAGGACGCCGGACGAGCCGCTCCCCGCCTCCCGAGCCTAGGGCCTCCGACGCCGGGTGCACGCCGTCGGGCGGCCACCGGGAGGCGGCCGGCCGGGCCGGCACCCCGGCGCCGCGTCGTCGCCGGAGCCGTGCCGCGCCGTCGTCGGAGCCCCTGCCGTGGGGCACCGCGGACCGGTAGCTGCCCCGCCGGGTCCCGCATCCGAGCGGCGCCACCGGCCTGAGCTGGGCAGTTCCCCGCAGCCCTCCCGGCCCGCCGCTGCCGGGCGCGCGGGCCTCCCTACGCTCCCGTAGGTTCCTGTGCACCAACCGTGCCCCGAGCGCCGTCGTGCGCACCGGCACCCCCGGAACCCGGCACCCCCGGAACAGAGCCCTGGAGGCCCCTTGTCCGCTCCCGCCCGCACCCGACCGACCGCAGCGCCGCGGCCGGCCGACCCTGACGTGGGGCTGCCGGCCAACGCCCTGGGCAAGGAGAAGGGGGTGCTGGAGCAGATCGTGCTGTACGTGTTCGTCGTGGTGCCGTTCCTGGCCCTCGCCGCCGTCGTCCCGGTGGTGTGGGGCTGGGGGCTGTCGTGGCTGGACGTGGGGCTGTTCGTCGGGTTCTACGTGTTCACCGTGCTGGGCATCACCGTGGGCTACCACCGCTACTTCACGCACGGCTCGTTCAAGGCCTCCCGCGCGCTGCGGATCGGCCTCGCGGTCGCCGGCTGCATGGCCGTGCAGGGCCCGGTCGTGCAGTGGGTGGCCGACCACCGCCGGCACCACGCGTTCTCCGACCGGGCCGGTGACCCGCACTCCCCGTGGCGCTACGGCACCGACGCGCGCTCGCTGGCCAAGGGCATGTTCCACGCGCACCTGGGCTGGCTGTTCGACCGCCGCCAGACCAACGCCGCGCGCTACGCCCCGGACCTGCTCAAGGACACCGTGCTGCGACGCACCAGCCGGCTGTTCATCGTGTGGGCCGGCCTGGGCATGTTCCTGCCCGCGCTGATCGGTGGCCTGGTCACCTCCAGCTGGGCCGGTGCGGCGACGGCGTTCTTCTGGGCCGGCCTGGTGCGGGTCGCGCTGGCGCACCACGTCACCTGGTCGATCAACTCCATCTGCCACACCGTCGGCAGCCGGCCCTTCGCCGCCCGGGACCGGTCGACCAACTTCTGGCCGCTGGCCGTGCTGAGCATGGGCGAGTCCTGGCACAACCTGCACCACGCCGACCCGACGTGCGCCCGGCACGGCGTGCTGCGCGGCCAGGTCGACATCAGCGCCCGGGTGATCTGGGTGTTCGAGAAGCTCGGCTGGGCCCGGGACGTCAAGTGGCCCGACCCGGTGCGGCTCGCCGCCAAGCGTCGCGTCGAGGCGACCGCGGGCGCCGCGTCCTGAGCCAGGCCCCGCCGCCGGGCGGCACCGCCGGCCCGTCCCCCGGCGGGACGGGTGCCGGTGGCACGGCGCCCGCGACGGTCGGCTCCCCCGCAGCACCCCGCACGGCGCCGGCCCGGCCCGCCCGGCGGCCCGCCGAGCCGGGCCCGCCCGGCCCCCGGGCACCGGGCCGGGCGCGGGTGCGGATGACCGGCCCGCAGCGTCGCGAGCAGCTGCTGGACATCGGCCGCGAGGTGTTCGGCCGCCGCGGGTACGCAGCGACCTCGATCGAGGAGATCGCGGCACGCGCGGCGGTGAGCAAGCCCGTCGTCTACGAGCACTTCGGTGGCAAGGAGGGCCTCTACGGCCTGGTCGTCGAGCGGGAGATGCACCGGCTGCTGGAGCGGTTCACCTCCACGCTGACCGTGGACGGGCACCCGCGGGTGCTGCTGGAGCGCGCGGCCCTCGTCCTGCTCGGGTACATCGAGGAGGAGACCGACGGCTGGCGGGTGCTGACCCGGGACGCACCCGTGGTCGGCGGCAGCAGCACGTACTCCTCGCTGATCGGCGAGGTGGCCAGCCGGGTCGAGCACATCCTCGCCCAGCAGTTCTCCCGCCGCGGCTACGACCCGCGGCCGGCCCAGCTCTACAGCCAGGCCCTGGTCGGGATGGTGGCGCTGGTGGGCCAGTGGTGGCTGGAGACCCGCACACCGGACCGGCACGAGGTGGCCGCCCACCTGGTCAACCTGGCCTACAACGGCCTGTCCCACCTGGACGCCGCCCCGCGGCTGTCCCCGCACAGCCCCTGACGACCACGGGCCTGCGTGAGCGGCGCGCCGACGTGTCGCTCACGCAGCTCCATGATCACTGCCGGCAGGGGGCGGGGCGGGGCGGGGGTGGGGGTGGCGGTTCGGTCAGCCGACGAGGCGGGCGCCGGGGACCGGGCCGTGCACCGCGCGGACGGTGCGGAAGACCCCGGCGCCGGCCAGCTCGGCGGCCACCCGCACCGCGGCGTCCTCGTCGTCGACCAGCGCCGCGACGGTGGGGCCGGAGCCGCTGACCAGGGCCCGGCGCGCCCCGGCCTCCTCCGCCGCCCGCAGCGCCCGCTGCAGGTCCGGGCGCAGGCTGAGTGCCGGGGCCTGCAGGTCGTTGCCCAGCGCCGCCGCCAGCGCCTCGGTCGGTCCGCCGTGCAGCGCGGTGATCACCGCGTCGCAGCGGCCCGCGGCGTCGTGGACCCGGGCGTGGCCCGCAGCCCGCAGCCGGTCCAGCTCGGCGTAGACCCGCGGCGTGGACAGCCCCTCGCCGGCGATGCCGAGCACCCAGTCGCTGCGGCGCCGGGCGAGCACCGGCGACAGCTGCTCGCCCCGGCCGGTGCCCAGCGCCACGCCCCCCACCAGGCTGAACGGCACGTCGCTGCCCAGCTCGGCGGCCAGCCCGGCGAGGTCCGCGCGGGTGGCCCGGGTGCCCCACAGGCTGTCCAGCGCCACCAGGGCCGCGGCGGCGTCCGCGCTGCCCCCGGCGAGGCCGGCGGCAGCCGGGATCGACTTGGCGATGTCGATGGCCGCGTGCGCGGCGACACCGGCGTGCTGCGCAAGCAGCTCCGCCGCCCGCCAGGCCAGGTTGCCGCTGTCGGTGGGCACCGTCGCCGGGCCGCCGTCGGCACCGCTGCCCTCACCGCTCACGGTCAGCGACAGCCGGTCGTCCGGGCGGACGGTGACCGTGTCGAAGAGCGAGACGGCCAGGTAGACGGTGCGCAGGTCGTGGAAGCCGTCCTCGCGCAGCGGCCCCACCTGCAGCTGGGCGTTGACCTTGGCAGGTGCCCGGGCCACCACGGTGCCGTGACCGGCGCCGCGGCCCGCTCCGGCGCTCATGCCCCGTCCCCGTCCGGGAGCACCGCGGGCGTGGCGGCCAGCCGGGCGAAGTCGGTGACCGACAGCTGCTCGCCGCGGGTCGTGGGGTCGATGCCGGCCGCCCGCAGGCGCTGATCGGCGGCGGCCGGGCTGCCCGCCCAGCGGGCGAGCGCGGCCCGCAGCCCCTTGCGCCGGGTGGCGAAGGCGGCGTCCACGACGGCGAAGGTGGCCGCGCGGTCCCCCGGCGGCGCCGGCCGGCGCCGCAGGGACACCAGCCCGGAGTCGACGTTGGGCGCCGGCCAGAACACCGGCCGACCCACTGCGCCGGCCCGCCGGACGTCGGCGTACCAGGCGGCCTTGACCGACGGGATGCCGTAGGCCGGGCTGCCCGGGGCGGCAGCCAGCCGCTCGGCGACCTCGGCCTGCACCAGCACCAGCGCGGTGCGGATGCTGGGCAGCAGCTCGAGCAGGTGCAGCAGCACCGGCACGGCGACGTTGTAGGGCAGGTTGGCCACCAGGGCGGTGGGCGGGGGCCCGGGCAGCTCGGTCACCCGCAGCGCGTCGGCGGTGACCACGGTGAGCCGGTCGGCCAGCGCGGGGGCCCGCTCGGCGACGGTCCGCGGCAGCTGGTCGGCCAGCCGCGGGTCGATCTCCACCGCCACCACCGCGGCGCAGGCGGGCAGCAGCCCCAGGGTCAGCGAACCGAGGCCCGGGCCCACCTCGCAGACCACGTCGTCGGCGAGCAGGTCCGCGGTGCGGACGATGCGCCTGATGGTGTTCGCGTCGTGCAGGAAGTTCTGGCCGAGCGACTTGGTCGGGCGCAGGTCGAGCTGCTGGGCCAGACCGCGGATGGCGGTCGGGCCCAGCAGCCCCTCGCTCTGCTCGGCTGCCCTGCTCGGCGGCGGGTCACCCGGGGTGGGGCCCCCGGCCGTGCGGGGGTCCGGCTCGGCGGTGGACCCGGTCAGAGCCGCTTGCCGCAGGACGGCCACGGGGACGCCCCGCGGGCCGCGTAGGTCGCCTCGCCCACCGCGATCTGCTGTTCGCGGGTGGCGAGGTCCGGGCGAGAGGCGTACTTCGCGCCGCCGTAGGCATTCCACGTGCTGATGTTGTACTGCAGGCCGCCGTAGTAACCGTTGCCGGTGTTGATCGACCAGTTGCCGCCGGCCTCGCACTGGGCGAGCGCGTCCCAGTCCAGGCCGCTGCTGGGCGCCGGGGCGGCCGCACCGGAGTTGCCGGTGGCGGGGGCATCGGCGGCCGCCGGGGCCGGGGCGGGCGCGACCGGCTTGGGCTTGGTGCCCACGCTGACCTGCTCGGTCACCGGCGGGGTGGTGACGGTGGGGGCACCGGCGACGCGGGAGGTCTCGACGCCGTCGGTGGTGGTGACCGTGACGACGACCGACTCGACGCCCTCGACGCCCTCCTGGGTGACCTTCTCCGTGCCGACCAGCAGGGCCGGGTCGTCGACCTCGACGGTCTCGTAGTCGATCGGCCGGGTCTCGGTGACCTGGGTGACCGCGACCCGCGCGACCTGCAGCGTCATCTGGTCCAGCAACGGCAGGTCGGCCGGCAGGCTCATCCGGTCCTGCGGGCCGAGGGCGATGCCCTGCTCGGCCAGCAGGGTCGCGGGGTCGGTGGCGGTGGTGGTGACCACGCGGGCGGCACCGTCGACGACGATCGTCACCTCGCGCGGGGTGGTGATCGCCAGCTGCATGCCGTCCAGCGGGACGCGGTCGCTGCGGCTGGCGGAGAGCACCAGGTCGTCGGTGCGGTAGCCGAGCTGCTCGAGCGCCTCGTCCACGGAGGTGGCGGTCGTGTAGGCCTGCACGTCCACGCCGTCGACGGTCAGCGTCAGGGGCCGGGCGCGGTTCAGCACGATGGCGTCCCCGTCCTCGACGGCGGCGTCGGCAGCCGGCAGGACGACGTCGTGCGACGCGAGGGTCAGACCCACGTCGTCCAGGACGTCGCCCACGGTGTCGGCGTACGTGTCGACGGTGCGGGACTCACCGTCGACGGTCACCGTGAGGGTCTTCTCGGCGATGACGTAGGCGAAGGAGCCGCCCACCAGGCCCACGAGCACGAGGGCGAACAGACAGAGCTTGAACGATCGGCGCACAACACATCCACGGGTCACTGGAACCGGGCGGGGGGAACGGCGGCAGGCGAGGTCCCCGCCCGGAGGCGGATCCCAGCCATGCCACCCGACAGCGCCGGACCCGGAGGTCCACAGGCGCCGCAGGGGTCTCGCTCCCCACCCCGGCAGTCGGTCACGACACGATAACGAACATGCCACTGCTGGCAACGGTGCACAGAGAGACAAACAGACAAGTTCCTCAGCGCAGCGCAGGCGCGCCGGAACAGCCAGTGATCGCCAGGCCGTGGCCGCACACAGCGAGCACACACCGAGCCGTGAGAAAGGCCATGGCCCGTGTCGACGAGTCGACCCGGGGGGACCCAGTCGTGCTCAGCCGGCGAGCGCCGGTTCGGTGCGCTGCACCGGCCGGAGCCACGGCACCAGGAAGGCGGCGACGGCGACGCTGGCGGTGAGGGCGGAGAAGCCACCGGCCACCAGGGCCACCGGCAGCAGGTCGACCCCGCTGCCGGCCCGGTCGCCGAGCCCGAGGCCGGCGACCAGCAGCAGACCGCCCAGGGTCAGCAGCCCCACGACGCTGGCCGCGGCCACGGCAACGTGCGCGGTGGCGGTGCGCAGTGCCTCGTCGACCGGTACGTCGGCCCCCTCGGCCGGCAGCGGGCGCAGCAGCACCCGCACCAGCGCCACCTCGGCCAGCAGCCAGCAGACGGCGGGGACGGCCAGGACGGCCGGCGCGACGGCGCCGTCCAGCTCACCGGAGCCCCACTGCAGACCCGCGGCCACCAGCGCGCCGAGCACCACCGCGCGCATCGTGAACAGCAGCCAGAGGGAGATCTGGTCCGAGCGGCGGGGACGGCGCAGCGGCCGGCCGAACTCCCACGCCGGTCGCGGCCGGGTCGCCTCACCCAGCAGGACGCCGACGAGCAGTCCACCGACGAGCAGCGGCACCCAGAGGAAGACCGACCCCTCGGCGTACAGCACGACGCTGCCCACGATCGCCACCAGCCCGAGACCGAAGCCGAGCCGGCGCACCAGGCGACCGTGCCGGGCCTGCCGGGCGAGCACCCGGGTGCCGGCCTCGGTGCTGGTGGCCCACTGCACCCCGGCACGGGCCACGGCCCGGCGTCCGGAGGCGAGGCCCCAGGCCCGCGCGAGCAGACCGGCCGGGACCATCACGGCGATGAAGAGGACGACAGCGATGAGGCGACCCACGTGTGCAGTGTCCCCCCATTCCCACGAGCCGGTCGAGGAACGCCCCTGGGTGCGAGCTGTGCAGGCAGCGCGCCACCCGCCGGAACTGCCCCATGGAGGGGGCCCTCACCAGGGCCCGAAGACCCGTTCCGCCGTCCGGGTGAGCGTGTCGCAGAGCTCGGGCAGGCCCACCCCGGTCACCTCCGCCAGCGCGCGCACGGTGTGCGGCACGAGCCGGGAGGAGTTCGGCCGGCCCCGGAAGGGCACCGGCGTGAGGAACGGGGAGTCGGTCTCGACCAGCAGCTGGTCCACCGGGGTCAGCGCGGCGGCCTCCCGCAGGTAGCCGGCGTTGCCGAAGGTGAGCGTCCCGGCGAAGGACAGCACGTACCCGGCCTCGACGCAGCGGCGGGCGAACGCGGCGTCGCCGGAGAAGCAGTGGAAGACCGTGTGCGCCGGGGCGCCCTCGTCCTCCAGCACCCGCAGGATCTCCTCGTGGGCGTCGCGGTCGTGGATGACCAGGGCGACGTCGTGCCGCTTGGCGATGGCGATGTGCGCCCGGAACGACGCCTCCTGGGCCTCCCAGCCGGCAGGGCCCGTGCGGTAGCGGTCCAGGCCGGTCTCCCCCACGGCGCGCACCCGCGGCAGCGCGGCCAGCCGGTCGACCTCGGCCAGGGCGTCGGCGGTGGCGGCCCCGGCACCGGCCTCGTTGGGGTGCAGGGCCACCGCGGCCAGCACCGAGGGGTGCCGGGCGGCCAGCGCCGCCGACCAGCGCGAGGAGGCGACGTCGACGCCGACCTGCACGAGCCGGGTGACGCCCACCGCGGCGGCCGCGGCGATCTCGGCGTCCACCTGGGCGTCGTCGGGCAGCCGGTCCTCCCCGCCCACGGCGATGTCCAGGTGCGTGTGGCTGTCCAGCGCCGGGGCGGGCAGCGGCTCCGGCGAGGGCGGCAGCTCGCCCCGCCGGCCGGCGCGGGAGGACGCCGACCGGCTCACGCGGGGTCGTCCCCGCGCAGCCGGCGCAGCTCGTCCTCCACGATCGACTCGTCGAGCTTGCTGAACACCGGCGTCGGGGCGGCCAGCGGTGTGCCCGGCTCGGCCAGCGGCGTGGAGCGCCACACCGCCGCACCGCGGCCGTAGTCACCGGTGATCACCGGGTACGGCGAGCCGTCGTCCAGGTCGGTGACCTCCTGCACCTCCGGCAGCACCGACCAGGTGCCGGTGCCGCCGAGCAGCTCGTGCACCTTCTGCGCCGAGTGCGGCAGGAACGGGGAGAGCAGCGTGTTGCAGTCGCTGATCGCCTGCAGCGCGGTGTGCAGCACGGTGTCCCGGCGCGCCGGGTCCTCCTTGAGCTTCCACGGCGCCTGGTCCGACAGGTACTTGTTCGCCTCCCCCACCACCCGCATGGCCTCGCCGATCGCGGCCTTCTGCCGGTTGCGGCCGAGCAGGTCCCCCACCACGTCGAACGCCCCCGACGTCGTCGCCAGCAGCGCCCGGTCGGCGTCGGTCAGCTCGCCCGGCGTCGGGACGGCGCCGACGTTCTTGGCCGCCATGGACACCGACCGGTTCACCAGGTTGCCCCAGCCGGCCACGAGCTCGTCGTTGTTGCGCCGGCGGAACTCCTCCCAGGTGAAGTCGGTGTCCTGGTTCTCCGGCCCGGCGACGGCGATGAAGTACCGCAGCGCGTCGGGGTCGTAGCGGGCCAGGAAGTCCCGGACGTAGATGACCACGTTGCGCGAGGAGGAGAACTTGCGGCCCTCCATGGTGAGGAACTCGCTGGAGACGACCTCGGTGGGCAGGTTCAGCCGCCCGTAGGAGCCCGGGGTGCCGCCCTTGTCGCCCTCGCCGTTGTAGCCGAGCAGCTGGGCGGGCCAGATCTCGGCGTGGAAGACGATGTTGTCCTTGCCCATGAAGTAGTAGGCGCCCGCGTCCGGGGTCTGCCACCACTGCCGCCAGGCCTCCGGGTCACCCGAGCGCCGGGCCCACTCGATGGACGCCGACAGGTAGCCCACGACGGCGTCGAACCAGACGTAGATGCGCTTGTCGTCGCGGTCGCGCCAGTCCGGCAGCGGCACCCGCACGCCCCAGTCGATGTCCCGGGTGTAGCTGCGGGGCTTGAGGTCCTCCAGCAGGTTCACGCTGAAGTTGAGGACGTTGGACCGCCAGTTCCCGCGGGTGGCCAGCCAGTCGCCCAGGGCGCGGGTGAAGGCGGGCAGGTCGAGGAAGTAGTGCTCGCTCTCCACGAACAGCGGCGTCTCGCCGTTGACCCGGCTGACCGGGTTGATCAGGTCGGTGGGGTCCAGCTGGTTGCCGCAGTTGTCGCACTGGTCGCCGCGGGCGCCGTCGTAGCCGCAGATCGGGCAGGTGCCCTCGATGTAGCGGTCGGGCAGCGTGCGGCCGGTGGAGGGGCTGATCGCGCCCAGCGTCGTCTGCGGGAAGACGTAGCCGTTCTTCAGCAGCCCGAGGAAGATCTCCTGGCTGACGGCGGCGTGGTTGCCCGTCGTCGTGCGGGTGAAGAGGTCGTAGCTCATCCCCAGCCCGACGAGGTCGTCGACGATCACCCGGTTGTTGCGGTCGGCGATCTGGCGGGGCGTCACGCCCTCGGCGTCGGCGGCGACCGTGATCGGGGTGCCGTGCTCGTCGGTGCCGCTCACCATCAGCACGCGGTTGCCCGCCATCCGCTGGTAGCGGCTGAAGACGTCGGAGGGGACGCCGAAGCCGGAGACGTGCCCGATGTGCCGCGGGCCGTTGGCGTAGGGCCAGGCGACGGCGGTGAGGATGTGCCGGTCAGTCACCCGGCCAGCCTAGTGAGCGGTTAGTCACCGGCGTGCGGGGCCGGGGCAGTCGTGCGGCCGGGGGCGGGGTGTCCTGGGCGGCGGGGCGTCCCGGGGGCCGGGCGGCTCAGGGCGAGGTGCCGTGCGACGTCCCGACGGTGGAGGTGGCCGGCCCGGCGGGGGCGAGCACGGCGAGGGCGGTCAGCGTGCAGCCGATCACGACGAGGGTGACCGCCCGCACCTCGCGCTGGCGCGGGTCCAGCGGCGCGACCCGGCGGGCCGCGCGACGCACCGGCGAGCCGCCGGCGGCCACCCAGGCCACCGCGGTGGGCGCACCGGCCAGTGCCAGCTTGCCCAGCGGGACGGCGGCGGCCAGCAGGGCGAGCAGCGGCACGGGCAGCGCCGGCAGCCCGCCGACGTCGGCGACCGGCACGCTGCCCGGCGCGAGCAGCCCGAGCAGGACCACCCCGGTCAGCAGCGCCAGCTCACCGACCGCGACGCCGTGCAGCAGTTCCCGCCCGGCGCCGTCCAGCAGGGTGGCGCCGCCGAGCGCGGTCAGCACGACCCACCCGGACAGCGCGAGCAGCAGCACCACGACCACCAGCCCGGGCAGGCTGCCGGGCACGGCGAGCTGGCTGCCCATGCCGGCGAGGCCCGCGGTCAGCAGGACCAGCGCCTCGAGGAAGCAGACGCCGGCCGCGGCCACGACCGGTGCCGGCGCGCGACGGTCGACCGGTGCCGGCCGGAGCGGCGCCGGGGGGGACGGGTCGGCCGGTGCCGGCAGCGGGGGTGCGGTGCGTGCTGCGGTGGTCACCCCAGGTGGGTCGACCGTCCGCGGCCCCGGGTGCAGCACGGCGCGCCGACCCCTCCCCCCATCGAGGGGGGTCGGTCAGGTGCCGGCGGGCCACCGGCACCCGGCGCTCAGCGCGACCCGCGGGCCCGCTCCCGGTCGGCGGCGGTGGCCGGGTCGTGGTCCCCGCCGGCGGCCAGCCGGCTGTGCCGCCGGCTGTAGCCGGCGTAGACGCCGACGCCCAGGGCCATCCAGACGGCGAACCGGGCCCACGTCTCGGCCGGGAGGTTGAGCATCAGGTAGAAGCAGGCCAGCGCCGACACGATCGGCAGCACCGGCATCAGCGGGACCCGGAACGACCGCGGGAGGTCCGGCCGTGTCCGCCTCAGCACGACGACGCCGACCGACACCAGGATGAAGGCGAACAGGGTGCCGATGTTGACCAGCTCGCTCAGCGCCGAGATGGGCAGGAAGCCGGCCAGCAGAGCCACCACGATCCCCGTCCCGATGGTGATCTTGTAGGGCGTGCCGTAGCGGGGGTGCACGTCGCCGATCGACGGCGGCAGCAGGTGGTCGCGGCTCATCGCGAACAGCACCCGGGACTGCCCGAGCATCAGGATCATGACCACCGACGTGAGTCCGGCCAGGGCCCCGACCGAGATCAGACTGGAGACGAAGGACAGGCCCACGCTGCGGAACGCGTCGGCCAGCGGCGCGGTGACCGACAGCTCGGCGTAGGGCTGCATGCCGACGACGACCAGCGAGACCGCGACGTAGAGCAGCGTGCAGATGGCCAGCGAGCCGATGATGCCGCGCGGCAGGTCGCGGGCCGGCTGCCGGGTCTCCTCGGCCGCCGTCGCCACGATGTCGAACCCGATGAAGGCGAAGAACACGATGGAGGCGCCGGTGATGATGCCGCCGACGCCGAACGTGGTGGGCGTGAAGCCGGCGATCAGCTGGATCAGCGGTGCCGTCCATCCGCTGGCGTCCTCACCGGGCGCGGCCTCCGGCACGAACGGGGCGTAGTTGTCGGCCTTGACGTAGAACAGCCCCACCACGATCACCAGCAGCACGATGAAGATCTTGATGCCGACGATGACCGAGGTGATCCGGGACGACAGCTTGATGCCCAGCACCAGCACGGCGGTCATCAGCAGGGCGATGACGATGGCCGGGATGTTGACCGTGGCGTCCTCTCCCGCGATGGAGGTGGGCAGCGGGATGCCGAGGTCGCCGAGCAGCTGGTTCAGGTAGCCCGACCAGCCCACGCTGACCGTGGCGGCGCCCAGGGCCAGTTCCAGCACGAGGTCCCAGCCGATGATCCAGGCGATGAGCTCGCCGAGCGTCGCGTAGGAGAACGTGTAGGCGGAGCCCGCGACCGGCACCGTGGACGCGAACTCGGCGTAGCAGAGCGCGGCCAGGCCGCAGACGATGCCCGCGATCACGAAGGAGAGGGCCACCGCCGGGCCGGCCGTCGTCTTGGCGACCTCGCCGGTGAGCACGAAGATCCCGGTGCCGATGATCACGCCGACGCCGAACACGGTGAGGTCCAGCGCGGAGAGGTTCTTCTTGAGCTGGTGCTCGGGCTCCTCGGTGTCCCGGATGGAGTCCTCGACACCCTTGATGCGTCGGTTCCTGCCCGTGGCCACGGCACCCCCTTCGTCGGGCCGGACTGTGATGCCGGCCACTCGCAGCGGCAGCCTTCCACGGCTGCGGGCGCCGCGCACGACGGCGCCGGCCCGGGCCGCCTACGCTCAGCCGGTCGCCCGACGAGCTGCGGAGGTGGAGTCGTGACCAGCACCGATCGGCAGCGGGGTCCCCGGATCCGCGTGCCGCGCGCCCACCACACGGCCGAGCAGCCCCCGGTCGGCCCGACCCGCTCCGACACCGCCGACGCCGTCATCGACTGCGCGGTCTACGTCGACGGGCAGCGGCAGCCCCCGGTCGAGCCGGTGGCCTCCCTGGAGCGCGCCCGCGCCGTCGGCGGCTTCGTCTGGCTGGGGCTGCACGAGCCCAGCCAGGCGGAGTTCGAGACCTTCGCCAGCCGCTACGGGCTGCACCCGCTGGCCGTCGAGGACGCCGTCAACGCCCATCAGCGGCCGAAGCTGGAGCGCTACGACGACAGCCTGTTCATGGTGCTCAAGACCGCGCGCTACGTCGAGCACGACCAGCTCACCGCCACCAGCGAGGTGGTGGACACCGGCGAGGTGATGGTCTTCGTCGGGCCGGAGTACGTGATCACCGTGCGGCACGGCGAGCACAGCGGGCTCAAGGAGCTGCGGGCCGGCCTGGAGCGGCAGCCGGACATGCTCCGGCAGGGCCCCTCCTCGGTGCTCTACGCCGTCGCCGACCTGGTCGTCGACCACTTCGTGGAGACCGTCGCCGCCGTCGAGGAGGACGTCGAGGAGCTCGAGGCGTCGGTCTTCAGCCCGGACCGCACCGACGACATCGGCCGGATCTACCAGCTCAAGCGGGAGCTGATGCAGCTGCGCCGGGCGCTGAACCCGCTGGAGGGGCCGCTGACCGCGCTGGCCGAGCGGCAGGTCGAGCAGGTGCCCGAGCAGATGCGCTCCTACTTCCGCGACGTGCAGGACCACGCCGTCCGGGTGCGCGAGCAGCTCACTGCCTACGACGAGCTGCTGGCCTCGATCCTGCAGGCGTCACTGGCCCGCACCTCGCTGGCCGACAACGAGGACATGCGCAAGATCTCGGCGTACGCCGGCATCATCGCCGTGCCCACGGCGATCGCCGGGGTGTACGGCATGAACTTCGACTACATGCCCGAGCTCCGCTGGCACTACGGCTACCCGCTGGTCGTCCTGGTGATGGTGCTCGCCTGCCTGGGCCTGTACCGGGCCTTCAAGCGCTCCGGCTGGCTGTAGCCCCCAGCAGGCTCGCCCCCCGCGCGCCGTCCGCGCCCGCACTCCGCGCGCTTCCCGCGCTCTACGGGGACTTGGCGGCGACGACGGCGTCGTAGACGGCGCGGCGGGGCATGCCGGTGGCCTCGGCGACGGCGCGGATGGCGTCCTTGCGGCCGGCACCGGCGGCCTCCTCGGCGGCGACCTCGGCGGCCAGCTCGGCCGGGCCGAGGTGCACGGCGCGGGGCACGGCGCCGGCGACAACGAGGGTGATCTCGCCGCGCAGGCCGTCGGCGGCCCAGCCGGCCAGCTCGGCCAGGGGGCCGCGGCGCACCTCCTCGTGGGTCTTGGTCAGCTCGCGGCACACCGCGGCGGCCCGGTCGTCACCGAACGCGGCGGCGGCGTCGGCCAGCGCGTCGCCGATGCGGTGCGGGGACTCGAAGAACACCATCGTGCGGGGCTCGTCGGCCAGCGCGACCAGCGACGCCCGGCGCTCCCCGCCCTTGCGCGGCAGGAAGCCCTCGAAGGTGAACCGGTCGCAGGGCAGGCCGGACACCGCGAGCGCGGTGGTCACCGCCGACGGCCCGGGCACCGAGGTGACCAGGATCCCGGCGTCGACGGCGGCCCGCACCAGGCTGTAGCCGGGGTCGGACACCGAGGGCATGCCGGCGTCGGTGAGCAGCAGGACGGTCCCGCCATCACGCATCGCCGCGACCAGGCCGGGGAGGCGGGACAGCTCGACGGTGTCGTGGAAGGTGACCACCCGGCCGGTGAAGGTGACGCCGAGGTCGCCGGCCAGCCGGTGCAGGCGGCGGGTGTCCTCCACGGCGAGCACGTCGGCCTCGGCGATCGCGGCCCGCAGCCGGGGCCCGACGTCGTCCGGGCGCCCCAGTGGGGCCCCGCCCAGCACCAGACGACCGGCCGGCGGTTGCTCCTCCATGCCACGAGCCTGTCACGGCAGGGGGACCAGGTCGGCCACATACCCTGGCGGCATGGCGGTGACAGCACCTGAGCGGACGTCTGTCGCGCCTCCGCCACCGCCGGCCCGCCGGTCGCTGCGGGCACCGCGTCGCCGCCTGGACCCCACGCCGCCGGCCCCGACCGACCGGCTGCTGAGCTGGGTGCTCACCGCGGTGCTCGGCGTGGCCACGCTGGTGAGCCGGGTGTGGGGCATCAGCTACCCACCGGACCTGCTGTTCGACGAGGCGTACTACCCGCCCGAGGCGAACGAGATGCTGGAGTGGGGCTACGAGTTCAACCGCGGCTACACGTTCATCGTGCACCCACCGCTGGGCAAGTGGTTCATCGCGCTGGGCGAGCAGGTGTTCGGGTACGACTCGGTCGGCTGGCGGGTGCCCTCGGCGGTGGCCGGCACGATCGCCGTCGTCGTGCTGGTGCGGCTGGCCCGCCGGCTGACCGGCTCGACCCTGTGGGGCGTGGTCGCCGGGCTGCTGCTGGCCCTGGACGGGTTCGCCTTCACGCTGTCCCGGATCGGCCTGCTCGACGTGTTCCTGCAGGCCCTGGTGGTCTCCGGGGTGGCCTGCCTGGTGGTCGACCGCGACCGGGTGCGTGCCACGATCCGAGCTGGGGTGCTCGAGCACGCCGACCGGGTGACGGCGTCCGGCTTCGCCCTGGGCCCGCGCACGTGGCGGATCGCCGGCGGGTTCCTGCTGGGCTCGGCCTGCGCGGTCAAGTGGAGCGGCGTCTACTTCCTGGCGTTCTTCGCCGTGGCCAGCCTCTTCTGGGACCGCGCGTCGTGGAGGGCGGCCGGCGTCGCCCGGCCCAGCCGGGTGGCGCTGCTGCGCGGCCTGCCCGGCGCCGCCTGGGCTCTCGGTGTGCTGCCGGTGCTCACCTACCTGGCCACCTTCACCGGCTGGTTCCTGGGCGAGTCGTCGCAGGGCCGGCACTGGGCCGAGCAGAACCCGGACACCTCGTTCGGCTTCGTGCCCGGTGCGCTGCGCTCGCTGTGGCACATGCACGGCGAGTGGCTGGCGTTCCACAACGGGCTGTCCAGCCCGCACCCGTGGGAGTCCGGGCCGTGGTCGTGGGTGGTCGACGGCCGGCCGATCCTGCTGTGGAACCCGCAGGACCTCACCGACGGCGACGGCAACCCGGTGGTGCGCTACATCCTGATGGTGGGCACGCCGACCCTGTGGTTCGCGTTCGTGCCGGCGCTGCTGTGGCTGCTCTGGCGGATCGTGGCCCGGCGCGACGCCGCCGCGGGCGTGGCGGCCGTCGGCATCGCCGCCGGCTGGCTCACCTGGTTCGTGAACCTCGACCGCACCATGTTCATCTTCTACATGGCACCGGTGCTGCCGTTCTTCGTCATCGCCGTGACCCTCGCCCTGCAGGACGTGCTGGGCCCGACCGGCCGCGTCGACCCGACCGGGACGACGGGACCCACGCCGCTGCGCCGCCAGCTGGGGCTGGGTGCGGTGTGCCTGTACGTCACCGTCGTGGCCGCGACGTTCGTGTTCTTCCTGCCGGTGCTCACCGGCCACCCGCTGCCCACCCCGGACTGGCAGCAGCGGATGTGGTTCCCCTCCTGGTACTGAGCCGCCAGGCCCGTCGCGTCGGGGTCCAGACGGCCCTGGGAGCTCCCGTCCGGGACGGGGCACCTGCTCCGGGACGTGTCAGGTATGCCTGACACGTCCCGGGCCGAGGATCCGACTGTCCGGGTGGTCCACCGCGCGGCGGACCGCCGACGCCCCGGTGGCGGGAGCCGCTAGTCCAGGTAGTCCGGGGCGGCGGGCAGCCCGAAGAACTGCTCCAGGGTGGCCACGCCGCGCGCCCGCATCTCGGTGGACAGCTCCACGCCCACGTACCGCAGGTGCCACGGCTCGCCCTTGTAGCCGGTGACCTGCTGCTCGGGGGCGGTGTACCGGACGATCCAGCCGTATCGCCAGCACTCCGCGGCCACCCACATGCCCTCCGCCGTCCCGGCGAAGCACTGCTCGATGTCGCAGCCCCCGCCGCCCACGTCGACGCCGAGGCCGGTCTGGTGCTCGCTGTAGCCGGCCCGGGCGCTGGCCGCGTCGGCCGCGGCCCGGCCCAGCCGGCTGACCGCGCTCGCGTGCACGCCCTGCTGGTAGTCGTAGGAGCGGTAGCCGCTCAGCGGTGTCACGGTGAGCCCCTGGGCGGCGGCCGCGGTGACCAGCTGGTCCATGGCGGCCGCCGCCGGCGCCGCGAGGGTCACCCCGCCGGCCACCGGCACCAGGTCGGCCGGCGCGTAGTCCAGCGGGCTCAGCGGGCGAGTCTTGTTCACCACGACCCACGGGCTGGCCGGGTCGTCGACGGAGAAGCGCTGCGCGTCGAAGGGCGGCACCGGCGAGGCGGGCGGCGTGGTGGGCACCGGCGGGGTGGTGGGCACCGGCGGGGCGGACGACGGGACGGTCGGCGTGGCCGGGGCGGGTGCCAGCTGCGCGGGGTCCGCAGAGCCGACCGCGGCGGTGTCCGTCGACGTGCCGGGCCACCGACCGGTGACGGCGGCGGTCACCGCGAGCGTCACCGCCAGCGCCAGGGCGCCGACCAGCAGCCAGCGACGCCGTCCGCGGGCGCCGGTCCCGTGCCGGCTCACCGGGTGTCGCGCCCGTGAGCTGCGGCGGGACCGGGTCGCGAGTCGTCGTCCATCGCGCAGGACGGTAGCCGAGCGGCCTGGGTGCGCCCCTGGGCTCGGGGCCGGACGTGCGTCAGGCCGGGCCCGATGGGCCCGGCCTGACGAGGGTGGAGCTGAGGGGAGTCGAACCCCTGACCCCCTCGATGCGAACGAGGTGCGCTACCGGACTGCGCCACAGCCCCTTGCCCGGCAGAGCTTACCGCCTGTCGAGCGGCCCGCCCCACCGGGGTCAGGCCCCCTGCAGGGTCCCGCCGCGAGCTCGCCCATGGTCGTCGGCAGGGTCGGGCCCCCTGCAGGGCCCCGCCGCGAGCTTGCTCGTGGTGGGGGGCAGGGGGTCCTTACCCGTTCGCGACGCGCCGCGGGGCGTACAGGTCGACGTCGGCGAAGCCGATGTCGTCGTCGTCCAGGTCGACGACCGCGCTGTCCTGCCAGCCGGCCGGCGTGGGCGTGCGGGCCGCGACGACCCGTCCGGGGCGCAGCGGGTGCACCGGAGCCAGCGGCAGGCTCGGGTACGGGGTGGACGCCAGCGGCGCGGACACCGGCGACACGGTGGCGGCGGCCGCCGGAGCCGCCGCCGGGGCGGGACGGGCCGGGACCTGGCGGGCGACCGGCCGGGCCGCCCGTCGTGCCGCCCGGCGGGCCGCCGCCCGGCGCTCCCGCTGGACGGTCGCGCGCAGCACCATCAGGTATCCGACGACGGCGACGTCCAGCAGCACCTGCGGGGCCCACATCCACGACTGGTACGCCAGCGCGCCGACGAGGGTCAGCAGCGCGAGCGCCACCAGGCCACCGAGCGTGCGCCGCCGCACGGCGTGCACGTCGACCCGGAGCTCACCAGAGCTGCGCAGCGCGGCCCGGTCGATCGCGACGCGCTCGGTCTCCGCGTGCACCACGGGGTCGACCGTGCGTCGCCGCTGCAGGGTGCGTCCGGAGTCCGCTCCCCCGCCCTGTCCCCGGACCCCGCCCGCCGTCCCGGCCGGCTGGGTCCCCGGTTCCCCGCGGGTCACCACCATCGGCACGAGCACGACGAACCACAGCACCACCAGCGCCGCCAGCAGAACGCCTGATCCCATATCTCGGGTCCACCTCGATCCAGTCCATGAGCACACACACCCCAGTCCCTGGGGTCACACCAGTCACAGGTGTCACTCGAGAGGCAGGTTAGGGACGGCGGCGCGGAGATCAGGGGAGGTGGACCGGTGTGTCGGCGACGTGTTGCGGCGTCTCGGCGTGTCCCGTCGACATCGTGACCTCAGCGTGTCCGGCCCGCTACCGGGCGTACACACTCGATGGTCAGTGCGGTGCGCGGGCCCGCCAGCGGGTGAGCAGCCCCCCCGGGACGTCGTCGGCCAGCAGGGCGTACCCGAGGTGGTCGCGCCACGCTCCGTCGATGTCCAGGTACTGCCGGAAGAGCGCCTCCTGACGGAAGCCCAGCCGCTCCACCAGGCGCCGGCTCGGCCGGTTCTCCGGGCGGATGTCGGCCTGCAGCCGGTGCAGGCCCACTGCGCCGAAGGCGTGGTCGCACACCAGCGCGACCGCCAGCGACGCCACCCCGCGACCGGACACCGCGCGGTCGACCCAGTAGCCCAGGTGGCCCGAGCGCAGCGCCCCGCGCACCACGTTGTCCAGCGTCACCTGCCCGACGAGCCGGTCCTCGTACCGGACGGCGAACGGCAGCGAGGTGCCCTGGCGTGCCCGCGCGAGCGCGGCCCGCCGCATCGCCCGGTAGGACGACGGCGTGTGCCGGGCCGCCCAGCTCATCGCCGCCGACGGCTCCCACGGGGCCAGCCACAGCTCGTTGGCCCGCCGCACCCGCGTCCACTCGACGGCGTCGCGCCGGGCCAGCGGGACCAGCTCGACCGGTCCCCAGCCGAGCCGGGCCGGCCAGCCCGGGTGGGTGACGCTGTCCAGCTCAGCTCCCGATGAGCATGGGCACGACCGTCACGAGCCCGCCCGCGGACACCTCGGTGACGTCCTCGTCGATCACGATCAGGCAGTTGGACCGGGCCATGCGGGCCAGCATCGCCTCGTGCTCGGTCCCGACCGGCTCGACGACGTAGCCGCCGTCCGGGTGCCGCATGACCGAGCCGTGCAGGTACTGCCGGTAGCCCAGCGGGGAGAGCAGCGTCTCGGCGGCCACCGCCTGCACGGTGCGCCGGAACAGCTGGCGCTTGCCGAGCATCATCCGGATCGCCGGGCGCACGAAGACCTCGAAGGCCACCAGCGCGGCCACCGGCTCGCCGGGCACGCAGATGATCGGCACCTGGTCGCGGCCCAGCCGGCCGAAGGCCTGCACCGAGCCGGGGTGCATCGCGACCTGGGTGAACTGCACCGTGCCCAGCTCGGCCAGCGCCTCCTGCACCAGGTCGAAGCCGCCGCTGGCGAACGTGCCGGCGAGCAGCAGCACGTCGCTGCGCAGCAGCTGGCTCTCCAGCAGCTCGACCAGGCGCCGCCGGTCGCCGGGCACGATGCCGGCCCGGTAGGCCTCGGCACCGGCGTCCCGGGCCGCGGCGGCCAGCGCGTAGCTGTTGACGTCGACGACCTGGCCCGGGGAGGGCACCGTGCCGACGTCCACCAGCTCCGGGCCGGCACACAGAACCACGACCCGCGGCCTCGGGCGCACCAGCACCCGGTCGCGGCCCATCGCGGCCAGCAGGCTGATCTGGGCCGGGCCGATCGGCGTGCCGACGCCGACCGCCTGGTCACCGGGGGCCAGGTCGTCCCCGGCCCGCCGGACGTAGCTGCCCGGGGCGAGGTCGGCGTGCACGCCCACCCGGGCCGCGCCCTGGTCGGTCCAGACGGCCGGGACGACGACGTCGGCACCGGTGGGCAGCATCGCGCCGGCGGCGACCCGGTGCGCGAGCCCGGGCCCGATCGAGGCGGGCTCCGCCGGCCCGGGCAGGCTCTCCCCCACGACCGACAGCTCCACCGGCCGCTCCGGGCTGCTGCCGGCGATGTCCGCCGAGCGGACCGCGTACCCGTCCAGCGCGGCCTGGTCGAAGCCCGGCAGCGCCCGGGAGCTGGTCACCTGCTCGGCGCAGAGCAGCCCCTGGGCGTCCAGCACCGCCAGCTCGATGGAGTCCGGGGTCGGCACGGCGGACAGGACCTGCTCCAGGTGCTGCTCCACCGAGCGCACCTGGATGGCGCTGAGGTCCAGCCCACCGGTCTCGTGGTCGTCGTCGTGCGGGTGCGGGTGCGGGGCGTGGCCGCCGTCGAGGTGGCCGGCGTCCCGGGGGGTGGGCACGGACGGCGCCGACGGCAGTGCGCCGTCGATCTGCCGGGTCGCGTGCGCGCCGGCGGCGTCCGCAGTGGCCACCGGGGCGCCCTGGACGAGGTCCAGCTGCGTCGTGTCCCGGGAACCACTGCGGAACCAGCCGCGTGCCCTGTCGTCGGTCATCCCCCACCGTCCATCGTCTGCGTCACGTCCGTGACCGGCGACGGAGCTCCCGCCGACGGACCCTGCACCGCCGGCGGCGGGTCAGGCCGTCGGCGTCGTCTCCCCTGTGCCCCCGCCCTCCGGCAGCTGGGCCACGAACTCCACGAGCCAGCTGCGCAGGGCGGGTCCGAGGTCGTCCCGCTCGACGGCGAGCCGCACCACGGCCTTGAGGTAGTCGAGTTTGTCACCGGTGTCGTACCGACGGCCGGAGAACACGACGCCGTGCACCGGGTGTCCCTGCTCCACCAGCCGCAGCAGTGCGTCGGTGAGCTGGATCTCCCCGCCCCGCCCGGGGGGCGTGGCGCGGATGGCGTCGAACACCTCCGGGGAGAGCACGTAGCGGCCGATGATCGCCAGACTGCTCGGCGCCTCGTCGACCGGTGGCTTCTCCACCAGTCCGGTGACCCGGACGACGGTGTCGCCCGAGCTGTCCCCGTCGGCCGTGTGCTCCGCCTCCTCGATCGCCACCGCGCCGTACTTGTCGATGTTCTCCCGCCCGACGTCCAACAGGGCGATGACACACCCACCGTGCTCGGACTGGACGGCGAGCATCTGCTCGAGCAGGTGGTCGCGGGCGTCGATGAGGTCGTCGCCGAGGAGCACCGCGAACGGCTCGTCGCCGACGAACGCCGCCGCCTGCAGCACCGCGTGGCCCAGGCCCTTGGCCTCGCCCTGCCGGACGAAGTGCACCTGCGCGACGTCGGTCGACTCGTGCACCGCGTCCAGCCGGCTCTGGTCGCCCTTCTTCTCCAGGGCCGCCTCGAGCTCGGGAGTGCGGTCGAAGAAGTCCTCGATGGCGGCCTTGTTGCGCCCGGTGACCATCAGCACCTCGGGCAGCCCCGCGCGGGCCGCCTCCTCCACGATGTACTGCAGAGCGGGCCGGTCGACGACCGGCAGGAGCTCCTTCGGCACGGCCTTCGTGGCGGGGAGGAAGCGCGTGCCCATCCCGGCGACGGGGATGACCGCCTTGGTCGTCGGAGAGGTCACGGGCGATCACCACGGCTGCTCGTCATGGCGGAGAGCGTATCTAGCCTGGTCGGGTGGACCAGGGGGACGACAGCGGCGGCAAGGCCGGGCTCCGCACCCGCGTGCGGGAGCGGCGCGCGCAGCGCACCCCGGCCGAGCGGGCCGCCGCCGCACCCGCCCTGGCCGGCGCGCTGCTCCCCCGCCTGGGCGCGGCCCGCGTGGTGGCCGCCTACGTGCCGTTCCCCGAGGAGCCCGGGTACGGGTCGATCCCCGCGGTGTTCACCCGGCTGGACGCCCGGGTGCTGCTGCCGGTGACGCCGGCCCAGGGCCGGGAACTGGCCTGGGCGGTCGGCGACGGCCGGCTGGCGCCGGGCCGGTTCGGGGTCCTGGAGCCGATGGGCCCCCGGCTGCCGGCGAGCGCGGTGGGCAGCGCCGACGTCGTCGTCGTGCCCGCGCTGTCGGTGGCCCTGGACGGCACGCGGTTGGGCCGGGGCGGCGGCTACTACGACCGGGCGCTGCTGCACGCCCGGGCCGACGCGGTGCTCGTGGCGCTGGTGTTCGACGGTGAGCTGGTGCCCTCGCTGCCCGCCGAGCCGCACGACCGGCCGGTCGACGTGGTGGTGACCCCGAGCGGGGGCTGGCAGGACCTGCGCGGCTGACGGTCCGCCGTCGCCTCGCGGCGCAGGCGGCCTGGTGGGAGGGTGACCTGCGTCGCTCCGGGTCGGCCGGGCGACGCCCTCCGACCGGCGGGAGCCACCCGTGTCACCCGAGATCGTCTCGATCCTGGCGCTCGTCGCCATCTTCGCCATCGCGACGTTCCTGCCGATCAACATGGGCGCCCTGGCGTTCGTGGCCGCCTTCCTGGTCGGCACCCTCGCGGTGGGCATGACCACCGACGACATCCTGGCCGGGTTCCCAGGCGAGCTGGTGCTGACCCTGATCGGCGTCACGTACCTGTTCGCCATCGCGCAGAACAACGGCACCGTCGACCTGCTGGTGCGCGGCGCGGTACGCCTGGTGGGCGGCCAGATCGCGCTCATCCCGTGGGTGATGTTCGGGGTGACCGCGGTGCTCACCGGCATCGGCGCGCTGTCGCCGGCCGCGGTGGCCATCGTGGCGCCCATCGCTCTCGGCTTCGCCCGCCGCTACGGCATCAACCCGCTGCTGATGGGCATGATGGTCATCCACGGCGCGCAGGGCGGCGGGTTCTCCCCGATCAGCGTCTACGGGCTGACGGTCAACGAGATCGTCGAGGAGAACGACCTGCCCAGCAGCCCGCTGACGGTGTTCCTGGCCAGCTTGTTCTTCAACCTGGCCATCGCCGCAGTGCTGTTCGTGGTGCTGGGCGGGCGCGCCCTGCTGGGCCGCAAGGCCGCCGACGTCGACGCCGCGCGGGCGGCCGAGGAGCCCACCGCCGGCGGGGCGAGCCCGGCTCCCGGCGGCGGACCGGCGGTGCGCGGCCACGGCGCCGCCCCCGGCCCGGCGGTGGGCGGCAGCCCGCTGACCGCCGAGCAGGCCACCGCCACCGCCAGCACCGAGGGCGGCGGGCGGATCGAACTCGAGCAGGTGCTCACCCTGGTCGGCCTGGTGGCGCTGGCGGTGCTCGCCCTGGCCTTCAAGCTGGACATCGGCTTCGTGTCCATCACCATCGCGGTGGTGCTGGCCATGTTCTCCGCCGCCCGGCACAAGGGCGCGGTCGCCCAGATCAGCTGGTCGACGGTGCTGCTGATCGCCGGCGTGCTCACCTTCGTGTTCGTGCTGCAGGAGGCCGGCACCATCGACTACGTGGGCGAGGCCGCCAGCGGCCTGGGCAGCCCGCTGCTGGTGGCCCTGCTGCTGGCCTACATCGGCGCGGTCGTGTCGGCGTTCGCCTCCTCGACGGCGATCATCGGCGTCGCGATCTCGCTGGCGGTGCCGTTCCTGCTGGCCGGGGAGATCGGCGCGGTCGGCGTGGTCGTCGCGCTGTCGGTGGCCTCCACGATCGTCGACGTGAGCCCGTTCTCCACCAACGGCGCTCTCGTGCTGGCCAACGCGCAGGACGTCGACCGGGACGGCTTCTACAAGCAGATCCTGAGCTACTCCGTCGTCGTCGTGGTGATCGGCCCGCTCATCGCCTGGCTCGTGTTCGTCGTCCCCGGCTGGCTCTGAGGGCCCACCCGCACCCGACCGCGGGCCGCCTGGTCTGCTGGGCACCCGCCCGACACCCTCCGCCCGACGACCGAGGAGACCGACGTGACCGGACCGCTGGACGGCGTGCTCGTCGTCGACCTGACCCGCGCCCTGGCCGGCCCGCACGCCGGGATGATGCTCGGCGACCTCGGGGCGCGGGTGATCAAGGTGGAGAACCCGGGCAGCGGCGACGACACCCGCGGCTGGGGGCCGCCGTTCGTGCAGCCCGACCAGGGCGGGCGGGAGTCGACGTACTTCCTGTCGGCCAACCGCAACAAGCAGTCGATCACCCTCGACCTCAAGGACGAGGCGGACAAGGCCCTGCTCACCGAGCTGCTGCGCCGGGCCGACGTGCTGCTGGAGAACTTCCGCCCCGGCACGCTGGCCCGGCTCGGCTTCGGCACCGACGTGCTGGCCGAGCTGAACCCCCGGCTGGTGACGCTGGCGATCAGCGGCTTCGGCCACGACGGTCCCGAGGGCGGCCGGGCCGGGTACGACCAGATCGCGCAGGGCGAGGCCGGGCTGATGTCGCTGACCGGCTCTGGCCCGGACGACCCGCAGCGGGTGGGTGTGCCGATCGGTGACCTGCTCGCCGGGATGTACGGCGCCTACGGCGTGCTGGCCGCGCTGCTGGAACGGGACCGCACCGGCCGCGGCCAGGTCGTCCGCACCTCGCTGCTGGCCGCCGTCGTCGGGGTGCACGCCTTCCAGGGCACCGCGTGGACGGTGGCCGGTCAGGTGGGCCGCGCCCAGGGCAACCACCACCCCTCGATCGTCCCGTACGGGCTGTTCCACTGCGGCGGGGGCGGCAGCGTGCAGCTGTCCTGTGGCAGCGAGGGGCTGTGGCGCCGGCTGTGCACCGAGTTCGGCCTGGACGCCGAGGCCGAGGGGCTGGCCACCAACGGCGAGCGGGTGGGCAACCGGGCGCGGGTGGTCGAGCTGCTGGAGACCGCGTTCGCCGACATCCCCGCCGAGCAGCTGCTGGCCCGGCTGGCCGCGGCCGGGGTGCCGGCCGGCAAGGTGCGCAACATCGACGAGGTGTACGCCTGGGACCAGACCCTCTCCCAGGGCCTGGTCGTCGACGTCGAGCACGCCACGCTCGGCACGGTGGCGCTGCCCGGGCCGCCGCTGCGCTTCTTCGCCCCGAGCGCCACCGGCGAGACGGAGACCACCCGGCGCGAGCACCGGGCGCCACCGACCCTGGGCGCCGACGGCGACGCCGTCCGGGCCTGGCTGGCCCAGCCCGCGCCGGACGCCGAGGACGGGCCCCGCACGTGACCCGAGCCGCGCGCCTGGACGCCCGGGCGCTGCGCGACCTGGTGCTGGACCCGGGCTCCTGGCTGTCCTGGGACAGCCCGGTGCCGCCGCGCGCCGTGGACGACGGGTACGCCGAGGAGCTCCGCGCCGCCCGGGAGAGGACCGGCCAGGACGAGGCCGTCGTCACCGGCGAGGGGCGGCTGCGCGGACGGCGGGTGGCGGTGCTGGCCGGCGAGTTCGGCTTCCTGGCCGGGTCGATCGGCACCGCCACCGCCGAGCGGCTGGTCGTGGCCATCGAGCGGGCCACCGAGGAGGGGCTGCCGCTGCTGGCGTCCCCGGTGTCCGGTGGCACCCGCATGCAGGAGGGCACGGTCGCCTTCCTGCAGATGATCGGCATCACCGCCGCCATCGCCCGGCACAAGGAGGCGGGCCTGCCCTACCTCGTCTACCTGCGCGGCCCGACGTTCGGCGGGGTGCTGGCGTCCTGGGGCTCACTGGGCCACGTGACCATCGCCGAGCCCGGCGCCGCGATCGGCTTCCTGGGCCCGCGGGTCTACGAGGCGCTCTACGGCGAGCCGTTCCCGGCCGGCGTGCAGACCGCCGAGCACCTCGCCGAGCGCGGGCTGATCGACGGCGTCGTCCCGCACGCGGAGGTGGCCGGCGTCGCCGACCGGGCGCTGCGGGTGCTGGCGGCCCGGGCCACCTGGCACCGCGACGTCGCCGGCGCGCAGACGCCCGTCTCCGACGACGGCACCGACACCGACGACCCGGAGGACGGGCGTACCGCGTGGGACGTGGTCACCGCCTCCCGCCGGAGCGACCGGCCCGGCGTGCGGCGGCTGCTGCGCACCGCGGCGACCGACGTGGTGACCCTGAACGGCACCGGCGCCGGCGAGTCCGACCCCGGCCTGCTGCTGGCGCTTGCCCGGTTCGGCGGGGCGCCGTGCGTGCTGCTCGGCCAGGACCGGCGCGGCCAGTCGCTGTCCGCCCCGCTGGGGCCGGCCGCGCTGCGCGAGGCCCGGCGAGGGATGCGACTGGCCGCCGAGCTGCGGCTGCCGCTGCTGACCCTGATCGACACCCCGGGGGCGGCGCTGTCGGTGGCCGCCGAGGAGGGTGGGCTGGCCGGTGAGATCGCCCGCTGCCTCGCCGACATGGTGATGCTGCGGGCGCCCACGCTGGCGGTGCTGCTCGGCCAGGGCACCGGCGGTGGCGCGCTGGCGCTGGTGCCCGCCGACCGGGTGCTGGCCGCGGCCAACGGCTGGCTGGGCCCGCTGCCGCCGGAGGGCGCCTCGGCGATCGTGCACCGCACCGTGGACCGGGCCGGTGAGATGGCCGCCCAGCAGGGCGTCCGGGCCACCGACCTGTGGCGGGCCGGCATCGTCGACCGGGTCGTGCCCGAGCGGCCCGACGCCGCCGACGAGCCCGCCGCGTTCTGCGAGCGGCTGGGCCGGGTGCTCGGCGAGGAGCTCGCCGGCCTGCTGGGCCGGGACGACGGTGAGCGGATGCGCAGCCGGCTGCACCGCTACCGCCACCTCGGCCGCTGACCCTGCTGTCGGTGGGTGCCCTCCGCGGGCTGGCGGGCTCGCCGCCCGCGGGCTGCGGGCGGGCGGGCGCTCGTGCCCGCGAGCCGCGGGCGGGCGTCCACCGGCTCTTGCGGTGGTGCACCGGCATCTGCGGTGGTGCAGCACCGCAGGAGTGGCGGCACCACCGCAAGAGCTGAGCGTGGCCGGGGCGCCGGACGCGTCCGGGCGGAGGGCGGGCTCGTCGAGGGCGCCGCGCGCCCGCGGGCTGCTCCTGCGGGGGTGCACCGGCATCTGCGGTGGTGCAGCACCGCAGGAGTGGCGGCACCCCCGCAGGAGCTGCGCCCGCGGCCGGGGACGGCGGACGCGTCCGGGCGGGCATGGCGGAATGTCGGTGGCATGCGCGAGCATCCGCGCGTGGACCGCCGCCCCGTGCGCCGACTGAAGCCCGACCCCGGCGCACCACCCCCGGACGACGCGACCCTGCAGACGTGGCCGTTCACCGTGCCCGCCGTCCGGCAGGTGCTGCGGGAGGGGTTCGAGCTGCCCACCGGGGCGCTGGTGCTCGTCGGGGAGAACGGGTCGGGCAAGTCGACCGTCGTGGAGCTGCTGGCCGGCGCCCTGGGACTGAACCCGGAAGGCGGCTCGGTGGGCACCCGGCACAGCACGCGGGCCAGCGAGCCCCGGCCGCTGGACATGATCGTGGAGCGCAGCCCCGGCGGTGAGCGGTGGGCCTACCTGCTCCGTGACGAGACGCTGCACGGCCTCTACACGTACCTGGAGGACAACCGGGGTCCCTCGTCCGACGACGAGCACCCGGGCCGGCGCGAGCCGCTGTTCCACGAGCTGTCCCACGGTCAGGCGTTCCTGGAGCTGTTGCTGCGCCGGGCGACCGGGCCCGGGCTCTACCTGCTCGACGAGCCGGACGCCGCCCTCTCCTTCACCGGCAGCCTCGCGCTGGTCACCGCCCTGCTGGACCTGGTCGGCCTGGGCGCACAGGTGGTGGTCGCCACCCACTCCCCGATCGTGGCCGCGTTGCCCGGCGCCGAGGTCCTCGAGGTCGGCCCATGGGGTCTGCGCCCGGCCACCTGGGAGCGGCTGGAGCTGGTCGACGACTGGCGCCGGTTCCTCGACGCGCCAGAGGCCTACCTGCGCCACCTGCGCTGACCGGCCCCGCCCCTCCGACGCCGTCCTCCGCGCCACCCGAGCCCGGCCGGGTCGCCGTCCGGGCAGCCGGACGGCGACCCGGCGGGCCCCGCGGTCAGCTGCTGCCCAGGCGCAGCGTGTGCTCGGGGTCCAGCCGGTCCAGCACCACCGCGAGCGTGGCACCGAGCTCCTGGACCTGCTGCTCGGAGAGCACGTCGAACAGCGCCTCGCGGACGGCGCCGACGTGTCCCGGGGCGACCGAGCGCACCAGGTCGGACCCGGCGTCGGTGAGCACCGCGAGGTTCCCCCGGCCGTCCTCCGCCGAGCGCTCCCGGCGCACCCACCCACGTTCCTCCAGCCGGGCGATCGTGTGCGACAGCCGGCTCTGCGACTGGTTGGAGACCCGGGCCAGCTCGCTCATCCGCCGGCTGCGTCCCGGGGCCTCCGACAGCATCGCCAGCACGATGTAGGCCGGGTGCGTGATCCCGGCGTCGCGCTGCATCTGGGCGTCCAGCACCCGGGGCAGCAGCTCGGCGACGGCCAGCCACGACCGCCAGACCCGCTGCTGCTCGTCGGTCAACCACGGCTGCTCACCCACGCCCGGACCGTACCTGCCGGCCCGTGTCCGCCCGGTGTCGGTGCGTGTGCGCGACGGCCCGCACGACGCCGCCCACCCCGGCCGGACGACGACGCGCCGGGAACCGGCCGTGGACGCCTGGTGGGCGAGGGCGCATCATTGGCAGTCGCCGGGCGCGAGTGCCAGCCCGGAGACCTGTCGACGAGGAGTAGCACCGCTGTGCCCACGTACCAGTACGCCTGCACCAACCCCGAGACCAAGCACGAGTTCGAGGTCGTGCAGTCCTTCACCGACGCCCCGGTGAGCGTCTGCCCGGAGTGTGGCGCCGCGGTGCGCAAGGTCTACGGCTCGGTCGGCGTGGTGTTCAAGGGCTCCGGCTTCTACCGCACCGACAGCCGCAAGGCCGAGAGCTCGTCGTCCGCGTCGTCGTCGTCGAAGGAGTCCTCGTCCAAGGACTCGTCGTCGAAGGAGTCGTCCTCGTCGTCCAAGGACTCCTCCTCGTCGGGCAAGGACTCCTCCGGCTCGGGGTCCGCCAGCAGCTCGTCGAGCAGCACGCCGTCGTCCAGCAGCTCCTCGTCCAGCTCCTCGGGGGCCGGCTCCGCCGGCTGAGGCCCGCTCGTCCCGGCCTGCGGCAGCGGCCCGGCGGCGAGAGCCTCCCCCGTTCGGGTTGATCCGGACGGCCCGCCTGCCGACCCTCCACAGGAGCGGGAGGAGGCGGCAGATGACCAGCAGCGCAGGACACCCGACCCCGGGCGGCACCCGGAGCCCGGCACCCCGCCGGGCCCCGCGGCCGGGTGTGGTCGCCGCGCGCCGCCGGCGCGAGGAGCGCCGTGCCCGCTGGTACGGCACCGGCCTGAGCCTGGCCGCGGTGTGCCTGACCACCGGCTTCGTGCTGTCGGTCTCGCCCGTCGACCTGCCCGGCCCGACGGCCGTGCCCTCGCCGGCCGCCGTCGTGGTCGGCGTCGCGCCGGTCGCCCCGAACGGCACGGTGCCGGTGCCGTCCCAGGACGCGGTCCCTGCGGCACCCACCCGCGCGCAGCCGGTGATGCCCCTGCCGGCGCCGGACACCGGCTCGGCCTTCGTCCCGTACGCGCCGTACGGCGTGCCGCCCACCTTCGCCCCGCCGACGTCGGAGTGCGGTGGCTACGGCAACCCGCGGCAGATCACGCCCGGCATCGAGGTGGGCCCCGGGCAGGCGACGGCCAGCTGGCAGGCGGACGGCCGGGACGCCGTCATCGGCTACCGGGTCACCGCGGTGACCCTGGACCTGGTGGGCGGCGCGCAGCCCGAGCCGCCCACGCAGACCGTCGGCCAGCGCGACGACTGCGGCCCGGTGTCGGTGACCATCACCGGCCTGCCCAGCGGCGGGCGGTACGTGTTCTGGCTGGAGGAGCAGGTGGTCAGCTCCATCGACGGCGTGGCGAGGTTCGTGCAGGTCGGCTGGTCCCCGGGCGTGGTGATCGGCTAGCACGTGCGGCGCCGGGCGGCCGGTCGTCGTCCACAGCGGTGCGGTGGGTCCACAGCCGTCCGCGACGGTGACCGGGGCGACTGCTGCCCGACCAGCATCGACGCGTGCCCCGTCTGCGTCGACCCCGCCATCCCCTGCACCTGCTGCGCCAGCTCGGCGCCCTGGTGCTGGTGGCCGCCGCCCTGGTGGTCGCGGTCCGCCCACCCGCGCCGGGCACGGCGGGCCCGGCCCCGGGCACCCCGGCGGTCGTGGCCGCCCGCGACCTGCCGGCCGGCACCGTCCTGGCAGCGGCGGACCTCACCGTCGCCGACGTGCCGGTCGGGCTGCGCCCGCTCGGTGCCGCCGGTGACCCGGCCGAGCTCGTCGACCAGGTGCTGGCCGGGCCGGTGCAGGCCGGGGAGCTGGTCACCCGGGTCCGCCTGGTCGGCCCGGGCCTGTGGTCCCAGGTGCCCGCCGGTGAGGTGGCGGCCCCGGTACGGCTGGCCGACCTGGCCGTCGCCGGGCTGCTGCGCGCCGGCGACCGGGTCGACGTGCTGGCCAGCGCACCGGCCGACGGTGGGTCCGGGGCAGTGGAGTCCGAGGTGGTGGCCCCGGCGGCGCTGGTGCTGGCCGTGCCCACGGGCGAGGAGGGCCCGGTGGGCGTGGCGGGCACCGGCCCGAGCGGGCTGCTGGTGCTCGCCGTGCCCCCGTCGACCGCCGCCCGGCTGGCCGCCGCGGCGGTGACCGCGACACTCACCGTCACCGTCGTCCGACCGTCACACGACGTGCCTAGGCTGCCGCCATGATCAAGGGCTTCAAGGACTTCCTGCTGCGCGGCAACGTCGTCGACCTCGCCGTCGCGGTGGTGATCGGCGCGGCGTTCACCGCGGTCGTCACCGCGTTCACCGACTCGTTCCTGACCCCGCTGATCGGTCTGGTCGGTGGTGGCGGCGTCGACGGGGGCACGTTCGAGGTCGACGGCCAGACGTTCACCTACGGCGCGTTCATCAGCCAGGTGATCACCTTCGTGCTCACCGCGGCCGTCGTCTACGTCGTCGTCGTGGTGCCGCTGAAGAAGGTCATGGAGCGCCGGCAGCGCGGCGAGGAGCCCGGGCCGGTGTCCCCCACCGAGGTCGAGCTGCTGACCGAGATCCGCGACCTGCTGCGCAGCCAGCAGGGCCTCGGGGAGCGTCCGCCCCCGGCGCCCGGTGTCACCGGCCGCTGAGCGCGCTCCGGTCGCCGTGCACCCCGGGGCGCCTCAGCGGCCGGCGAGACCCAGCCGCAGACCGAAGCCGACCAGCACCGAGCCGGTCACCCCGTCGACGGTCCGCTGCACCCGCGGGCGCTGCAGCGCCACGCGCAGCCGGCCGACGCCCAGGATCAGCAGGGCGAACCACACCAGGCCGAGCACGTCGTGCACCAGCGCGAGCAGCAGTCCCATCGCCAGCGGGGACGCACCGTCGGGGATGAAGGGCGGCAGCACGGCGATGTAGAAGGCGCCGATCTTGGGGTTCAGCAGGTTGGTGAGCAGCCCGGTGCGCCAGGCCTGCCACCCGCTGCGCCCGGCGGCCTGCTCGGCCGCCCGGGTGTCGGCCGGGGCGGGTGCCCGCCGCAGGGCACCGACCAGCAGGCGGGCACCCAGCCACACCATGTACGCGGCGCCGACCACCCGCAGCACGGTGTACGCGACCGTCGAGGCGGTCAGCAGCGCCGAGACGCCGACCGCCGCCGCCACGCCCCAGACCAGCGCGCCGCTGCCGATGCCGAGCGCGGTGAGGAACGCGTCCCGGCGGCCCTGGGTCATCGCCGCGCGCAGCACCAGGGCGGTGTCCAGCCCCGGCAGCAGGGTCAGCAGACCGGCCACCACCGCGAACCCGCCGACCGCCTGGAGCACGCTCATCGCCGCACTGTCCCAGACGCACGCCACAGCGGTGCCCGCGGCCGCCGGCGGGCCGGGAGGACGGCCGCCCCCGGTGCCACCGGCGGGCCGGGGAGCTCGGTCGCTGCCCCGGCGTCACCGGCGGGCCGGCCGGGGAGCTCAGTCGCTGCCCCAGTGAGGGGGGCGGTCCTCCAGGTAGCGGCGGTCGGTGTCGTCGGCGTCCTCGACCCGCTCGCCCCAGCCGACGTCGGTGTCGTCGGCGGCCCGCTCGAGCCGGGGCGCGACCGGCGGCCGGGGGGCCGCGTCGTCCTCGTGGGGCGTGCTCATCCGACCGGCTGCCCGAGCCCGGGGAGCACCTCGGCGCCGGGCAGGCCGGCCAGCACCCGGCCGGGCAGGGCCAGCTTGGCGCCCCGGGTGCCCGATCCCACGACGAGCCAGTCCGCGTCGGCGACCGCCTGGTCCACCAGCAGCGGCCAGGACACCGGGAGCCCCACCGGGGTGATCCCGCCGTAGGCCATCCCGCTCTCGGCGACGGCGACGTCCTGCGCGGCGAAGGAGGCCTTGCGGGCGCCCAGGTGCCGGCGCACCAGCCCGTTCACGTCGGCCCGGGTCGTGGCCAGCACCAGGCACGCGGCGAGCGTGGTGTCCGCACCCCGCCGGGCCGCCACCACCACGCAGTTCGCCGACGCCGCGAGCGGCACCCCGTAGGCGTCGGTGAAGGCGGCCGTGTCGGCGAGCGCGTCGTCGACCGGGGCGACCCAGACGTCGTCCCCGAGGCCGGTGGCCGCGCTCGCCACCGGCCCGGCCAGCAGGTGCCGGTGCGTGGCGACGGGCTGCCAGTCCAGGGTGCCCAGCTGCGGGGCGGCCACGGGTGGGGGCATGCACCGATCGTCCGACACCGGGCCGCGGCCGCGCACCCGGGGTCGCTCCGCACAGCGGTGGGCGGTGCCGCCCGGGGGTGTCGCTCACCGGCGGGCGGGTGCTGCCGGGCCGGGCCCGCTGGGCGAGGATGGGCCCATGATCGGCCAGCTGCACTCCGTCGTGATCGACGCGCCCGACGCGCACGCCCTGGCGACCTTCTACGCCGGCCTGCTCGGCATGGACGTGCGCGGCGAGCCCGGCGACGACTGGGTCGTCGTCACCGGCGCGGGATACCGGCTGGCGTTCCAACAGGCCCCCGACCTGCGCGCGCCCGACTGGCCCGACCCGGAGCGGCCGCAGCAGTTCCACCTGGACGTGCGGGTCGCCGACGTCGAGGTGGCCGAGCCGCAGGTGCTCGCCCTCGGCGCGCGCCGGCTGCCGGGCGGCGGGGGCGACTTCCGGGTCTACGCCGACCCGGCCGGCCACCCGTTCTGCCTGGTGTGGGACGCGTGAGCCCCGCCACCCCCCGTCCCGGCCCGTCCACCAGGGAGACCCGATGAGCACCGACCCGACCACGTCCCCCGACCTGACCGCCGCCGGTGCGTTCGTGACCGCCAGCGGGTTCCGGCCGACCGAGACCAGCGGCACCCGCGTCGCCGGCCACGCCGACCTCGGCCCGGATCAGCACACCCCGTGGGGCGTGGTGCACGGTGGGGTCTACGCCACCATCGTGGAGTCCGCGGCCAGCATCGGGGCCAGTGCCGCCGTCGCCGGGAACGGGCAGTTCGCCGTCGGGGTCAACAACAGCACCGACTTCCTGCGCGCGATGACCGCCGGCCGGGTGGACGTCGTCGCCGAGCCGCTGCAGCAGGGCCGGGTGCAGCAGCTGTGGCTGGTGGTCATCACCCGGGCCGAGGACGGCAAGACGGTGGCCCGCGGCCAGGTCCGGTTGCAGAACGTACGGCTGCCCGCCCGGTGACCCCGCGTGCCCGCCGGGCGCTCGACGCCGCCACGACGGTGGCCCGGGCGCACGGCCTCACCGTCGGCGAGCCCGTGGTGCTGGCGGACGGGCAGAACGCGGTGGTGCACCTGCGGCCGGCGCCGGTGGTCGCCCGGGTGGCCACCTGCACCAGGCTGCTGCGCCCGGACACCCGGCGGCACTTCGGCCGGGAGGTCGCCCTGGCCTCCGCGCTGTCCGCGGCCGGGGCGGCCGTCGTCCCGCCGTCGGGCGAGCTCCCGCCCGGGCCGCACGTGCAGGACGGGCTGACCGTGTCGTTCTGGCGACATGTCGACATCTCGACGTCCGAACAGCCGACTCCCGAGACCGTCGGGCGGGCGCTGGGCGACCTGCACGCCGTGCTGGCCACGCTGCCCGACGACCTCGTCGCCGACGGCAGCCCGCTGGACACCCCGCTGGACGACCTCGCCGTCTTCGGCGAGCGCGCGGCCGAGCTGGGTGCCGAGCCCGGGGCCGTGCGGCGCGCCGGTGATCTGGTGGCCCGGCTGGGCCCGCTGCTCGCCGGCCGGCCGGGCGGGCTGCTGCACGGCGACACCCACCCGGGCAACCTGCTGGGCACCCCGGGTGGCTGGCTGTCGACCGACCTGGAGGACTGCTGCCGTGGCCCGGTCGGCTGGGACCTGGCCTGCCTGCGCCGTACCGCGCGGCTGGACGGCCGCGCCGCCGTCGACGCCACGCCGTTCCCCATGGACGACGAGGAACTGGCGCCGTTCAGCTGGCTGCGCAGCCTGCACGTGGCGGCGCGGTGGCACGTGGCCGCCACCCGGGAGCAGCGCTGGCTGCCCGAGGCGCGCGCGCTGCTGGCCCGCGCGGTCGACGAGGTCACCGCCGGCCTCGGCGACTGAGCCCGCCCACCGGCACCCGACCAGCGCCCCGCCCTCCGACGTCAGGCCCATCACGGCTGGGTCGCCGGCTCGAGGGGCGAGCGGCTCGGAAGCCGAGCGGCTCGGGAGCCGAGCGGCTCGGGAGCCGACAGGCGCGGGGCCGGGGTCAGCCCACCAGGGCCGGGCCGGGCAGCGCGGCGGCCGGGGCGTCGGGCACCGCGGCCGGGTCCAGGGTCACCCGGAACAGCGCGCGCGGGTCCTGCAGCGTGGCCGGCGGCAGCGCGGCCGAGCGCGCCACCACCCGGGTGAACCGGGCCGGTCGGCGGTGCGGCAGCAGTTCCCGCCCGGCGAAGGCGTAGTCGCCCACGACCTCGCCGAGCAGCAGCCCGGCACCACGCTCGACGGGCAGGCCGACCAGGTCGCCGGGCGCCATCTCGTCCAGCAGCACCGACAGCTGGCGCAGGTCCTTGCCGGGGCGCTTGCCGGACAGCTCCCGCGCCAGCGCGCGCAGCTCGGCCTGCCCCAGACCGGTGGCGTCCACGTCGACCCCGGACTGCGTGCCCAGGCCGACGACGCCGGTGGCCAGCGCGGCCCCCAGCTCCGGGTGCGCGCGCGGCCGCACCACCCACACCGGCACGCCCTGCGGCGGCTCCGCCGGGGGCACCGGGTCGGCCGGTGGCCACACGTAGGGCAGGTCGTCGGGCTCGGCGCCGAACAGCGGCCGGTAGAAGTCCGGCTCCTTCGCCAGCAGGTTGGACCGGTGCGACCGGTGCAGGGCCTCGTCGCCCAGCCAGGAGGGCAGCAGACCGGCCGCGGCGAGGTCGGCCTGGTCGGCGCCGGCGACCTCGGGCGCGAACTCCGCGATCAGCGTGGCGGTGCTGTCGGCGAAGCCGCGTTCGGTCCAGGCCCGCACCGTGGCCAGGCCGTACACCACCAGCGCCGCCGTCCGGCCGCGCCACATGGTCACCACCGGGTGCGAGGTCCAGCCGTAGTCGGGCAGCTCCAGGGCCCGCAGCACCTGCAGGGTCTCGACCCGCTGCTTGCCCAGCCGCGGGGAGTCGAGCGTGCGGGCGCTGTCGAGGAAGCCCGGGACGGGCAGGAAGGTCTGCACGACCGACGTCCCTGCCCGAGCCCGCGGGCGGTCAACCACCCAGCCGCCCGGGCCTAATCGGACGGCCGGTCCCACGAGCGCACTTTCTGTACAGAAAGCGCGCGCCCGGGGGGTCAGTCGGCGTCGAGCTCGCGCAGGGCCTGCTCCCAGCGGGCCCGGCGGGCGTCGGCGTCCTGCTCCCACCAGGCCGTGCCCCGCTCCCCGAGCCCGGTCTTGGCCAGCTGCACCGTGGCCCGGGCCGCGGCGACGGCCGCCTCGTCCCCGGCTCTGCGGGCCGACCGGACGCCGCTGCGCCCGACACCGAGGTGGTGCAGCAGCCGGGCGCGCACGTCGTCGGGCAGGTCGGGGTCGGCAGTGCGCCAGCGCCGCCCGTCGACGACCAGGTACCGCCCGTCCTCGGTGCGGGTGACCTCGCGGGTCACCGGCCCAGCCGGCTCGCCAGCGCGGGGAGCACCAGACCGAGCGGGGCGTCCACCCGCACGTCGGCCTTCTCGTCGCCCCGGGTCGGGCCGGAGTTGACGATCGCCACCGGGATGCCCTCCTTCGCTGCCCGCAGCACGAACCGGTAGCCGCTCATCACGGTCAACGACGAGCCCAGCACCACCAGCGACCGGGCGCCGACCACCAGCTCGTAGCAGTGCTGCACCCGGTCCGGGGGCACGGTCTCGCCGAAGAACACCACGTCGGGCTTGAGCGGGCCACCGCCGCAGGCCAGGCAGTCGACCATCACGAAGTCGTCCAGCGCCTCCTCGGGCAGCTCGACGTCGCCGTCCGGGTTGACCTCGTCGGCGGCGTGCTCGGGACGGAAGCCGGGGTTGGCCGCCCGCAGCCGCAGGTCCAGCGAGGCCCGGTCGGCGACGTCGCCGCAGGCCAGGCACACCGTGCGGTCCAGCCCGCCGTGCAGCTCGACGACGTCCCGCGCACCGGCCGCCTGGTGCAGCCCGTCGACGTTCTGGGTGATCACCCCGGCCAGCAGGCCAGCGCCCTGCAGCGCCGCGACGGCGTGGTGCCCGGCGTTCGGGCGGGCCAGGCCGATCTGCCGCCACCCCACGTAGCTGCGCGCCCAGTACCGGTGCCGGCCCTGCGGGTCCCGGGTGAAGGTCTGCCAGGTCATCGGCGAGTGCGTGCGCAGGGCGCCGGTCACCCCGCGGTAGTCCGGGATGCCGGAGTCGGTGGACAGGCCCGCGCCGGAGAGCACCACCGCCCCGCCACGCCCCACCAGCTCGACGAGCTCGTCCAGGTCCGGTCCGGTGGTCACGGGGGCACTCACAACGGCCATCGTCCCCCCGGGTCCCCGATCGCGGCCAGCTCGTGCGGTGTCGCCTCCGCTCGTGCTGTGCTGCAGCGCCGCACGAGCGGCGCACTCCTGCACCCGCCGGCGGTGCCGGCACGGCGGCACCGCGGGAGCCCGCGCCGAGCGTGGGGGCGGTGGGGTCCTCCCTCAGGCGCCGCCGAGCTCCCGGTCCAGCCGGGCGAGCAGGTCGTCGTGGATCCGGCGCAGCCCCTTCGGCGCGAAGGTGCGCTCGAAGAACCCGCCGATGCCGCCGGCGCCGTCCCAGGTGGTGCGCACCCGGACGGTGGTGCTGGCCGGGCCGTCGGGCTGCACCGTCCAGGTGGTGACCATGCTGCTGTTGGCGTCGCTCTCCACGAGCCCGCCGTCGGGCAGCTCGGTGACGACGACGACCTGGTCCCGCACGCGCTTCTCGGTGGCGGCGAGCTTCCAGTGCACCCGGGTGCCCGAGCCCTGCCCGCCGGCCTCCACGCGGTACTCGCTGTACTGGGCGGGGAGGATGCGCGGGCGGACCCCGGCGTAGTCGGCGAGGGCGGCGTGCACCCGGTCGGCGGGTGCGTGGACGACGCGCTCTGCGGTGCTGACGACCTGTGCCATGCCCTCCAGTCTGCCCACCGTCCCACCACGGGCGGCGCCGGGCACCCACGGGAGCCCGGCCGGGCGCCTTCCACGGCCTGGCTCGGCCGGTGTCCGCCGCCGGGCTACTCGGCGATCCAGACCGCCGTCCCGGCGCCCAGGACGACCGACCCGCCGGTGGGCAGGACCCGGGAGTCCGAGGCGAGCATGACCTCGCCGTAGGCGGGCACGATGGCCGGGGCGGACCCCATGTTGACCCAGCAGGTCACCGCGTCGTGGTCGTCCTCGACCTGCACGCGCAGCAGCTCGCCGTGCACGGTGACCGTGGCGTCGCCGCTGCCGAGCAGCGGGTGGTCGCGGCGCACCGAGATGGCGCGCTGGTAGAGCCGCAGCACGCTGCCGGAGTCCTCGGCCTGCCGGCTCACCGAGTACTCGCTCCAGCCGCGCGGCACCGGCAGCCAGGCGGGCACCTGCGGGTCGGAGGAGAACCCGACGTCCGGACCCTCGTGCCACGGGATCGGCACGCGGCAGCCGTCGCGACCGGGGCGGGCGCCCCCGGAGCGGAAGAAGATCGGGTCCTGCTTGGCCTCGTCCGGGACGTGCGCCTGGGGCAGCCCCAGCTCCTCGCCGGCATACAGGTAGGGCGAGCCCGGCAGCATCAGCATGAGCAGCGCCGCCGCCCGGGCCCGCGACTCCCCCACCGCCCCGCCGCCGAAGCGGCTGACCTGGCGGTCCTTGTCGTGGTTGCTGAGCACCCAGGACACCGGGGCACCGACGGCACGGAAGGCGGCGAGGGCGGAGTCGATGGCGTCGGCGAAGGCGTGCGCGTCCCAGCCGGACTTGAGCAGCCGGAACGCGAACGACTGGTGCAGCTCGTCCGGGCGGGAGTACAGCGCGACCTGGTCCAGGTCGGCCAGGCAGACCTCGCCGACCAGCATCCGCTCACCGGGGTAGGAGTCGACGATCGCCCGCCAGCTGCGCCAGATGTCGTGCACCTCGGGGCGGTTCCAGGTCATGGCCTGCTCCGGGCCGTGCCCGAACAGGGTCGGGCTGTACGAGCCGGGGTTGTCGGGCAGTCCGGGCGCCTTCACCAGGCCGTAGGCGACGTCGACGCGGAAGCCGTCGATGCCGATGTCCAGCCAGAAGCGCAACGTCTGCTCGAAGTCCGCGCGCACCGACTCGTCGGTCCAGTCCAGGTCCGGCTGCTCGGGGGCGAACATGTGCAGGTACCAGCGGCCGTCCGGGGTCCGGGACCAGGCCGGCCCACCGAACAGCGACTGCCAGTTGTTGGGCGGGTGCTCGGAACCCTCGGCGAAGAAGTAGCGGCGCGCCGCCGGGCTCCCTGGGTCGGCCAGCGCCTCGGTGAACCAGCGGTGCTGGTCGGAGGTGTGGTTCGGCACGATGTCCAGCAGCACCCGCAGCCCCAGCGCGTGCGCATCGACGACGAGCGCCTCGACGTCCTCGACGCTGCCGTACTCGGGGTCGACGGCGCGGTGGTCGACCACGTCGTAGCCGCCGTCGGCCCCACCGGAGGGGTAGTGCGGGGTCAGCCAGAGCGCGTCCACGCCCAGGTTCGCCAGGTACGGCAGCCGGGCTCGCAGCCCCACCAGGTCCCCGATGCCGTCGCCGTTGCCGTCGGCGAAGGAGCGGAGGTAGACCTGGTAGACGACGGCGTCGCGCCACCACGCGGCGGTGGCAGCCGCCTCGGCCGCGGGGGCAGCGTGCGCTGCCGAGTCGATCGTCACAGGAGAACTCATCGGCACGCGGAGCGGGATGTGGTGCCCAACCGGTCCGGTTCACCGCTCGGGGCGAGCACCTGTCACGCCGACCCCATCTGCACCGCCTACCGTGCCCGCATGGCAGCCCACCGGGTCCGGCCCCCCGCGACGGCCGTGGTGCCGCTGCTCGCCCTGGCGCCGATGGCGCTGCTGGTGCTGCAGGGACGCGGTGTGCGCGCCCGGACCCCACGGTTGCCCGAGGCCGCCGGCCCCCGGTCCGGCCTCGCGCCCGCGGACGACGGCGGCGGCGGCACGCTGCGGCTGCTCGTGCTCGGCGAGTCCACCGCTGCCGGCGTGGGTGTGAGCGAGCAGCGCGACGGGCTGGCCGGGTCGCTGGCGCGCGAGCTGGCCCTCCGCCGCGGTGTCGCGGTGGCCTGGACCGTGTGCGCCCGCACCGGGGCCACCGCGCAGCGCACCGCCCGGGAACTGCTGCCCGGCGCGGCCACCGGCCAGGACCTGGCGGTGGTGGTGCTGGGCGTCAACGACACGCTGCGGCTGCGTGGCGCCCGCCGCTGGAGCTGCCACATCGGGCAGGTGCTGGACGGCCTGGCGCCCCGGCTGGCCCCGGGCGGGCTCGTCGTGCTGACCGGGGTGCCCGACCTCGGCGCGTTCCCGCTGCTGCCCCAGCCACTGCGTGCGGTGCTCGGCCGGCGGGCGCGTGCCCTGGACCGCCGGCTGGACGGGCTCGCCGCTGCCCGACCCGGGCTGCTGCACGTGCCCGGCCCGCCGGTGACCGGCGCGGCGGTGTTCGCCGTCGACGGCTTCCACCCGAACGCCGAGGCCTACGCGCAGTGGGCATCGCACCTCGCCGCCGCCGTCGGCTGACCGGCCCCCGAGCCCCCTGCCCCCGAGCCCCCTGCCCCCTTGCCCCCTTGCCCCCTTGCCCCAACCGACAGTTGTGCACTGCTCGGCATGCGCGAGCAGTGCACAACTGCGCGGGGTGACCTACGCCCCGAGCCGCCCCTGGGCCGGCCCGGGTCGGAGTCCTCCGCGGTGGCGGGGGCTCAGCCGAGGCGTGCGGGCCCGGCGCGGTAGGCGAGGCCCAGCGGAGCGTGGGCAGGTCAGCCGGCGGGCGGAACAGAGCTCGTGTCGACGTCCGGCACGTGCCGTGCCGTGCCGTGCCGTGCCGTGCCGTGCCGCACCGTGCCGTGCCGTGCCGTGCCGTGCCGTGCCGGACGACGCTGCCCCCGCCGGCGGCCGCCGCCGGGCGGGGGCAGGACGGCGTCAGCCGTGGTGGTGCTCGGGGCCGTGCTCGTGCACGTGCGGGTGCTGGTGGTCGGCGTGGTCGGGGTCCTCCGGGTGACCGTGCTCGTGGCTGTGGTGCTCGGCGGCGCCGGCGCCCTCGTGGTGTCCCTCGCCGTGCGGGTGGCTGTGCGGGTGGTCGTGGCCGGCGTGGCCCGGGTCCTCCGGGTGGCCGTGCTCGTGGTCGGCGTGCTTGCTCTCGGGGGTGGTCACCGTGCCGTCGTACGACACCCGGCGCCGTTGCGCAACGGTGTCCGGCGTGGCGAGCCCCCGAGAGCCCTGCTCAGCCGCCCACGTAGGCCGCCAGGTGCTCCCCGGTGAGCGTGGAGCGGGCGGCCACCAGGTCGGCCGGGGTGCCCTGGAAGACCACCCGGCCACCGTCCTGACCGGCACCGGGGCCCAGGTCGATGATCCAGTCGGCGTGCGCCATGACCGCCTGGTGGTGCTCGATGACGATCACCGACCTGCCGGAGTCGACGAGCCGGTCCAGCAGCCCGAGCAGGTGCTCGACGTCGGCCAGGTGCAGACCGGTGGTCGGCTCGTCGAGCACGTAGACCCCGCCCTGCTCGGCCATGTGGGTGGCCAGCTTGAGCCGCTGCCGCTCGCCGCCGGACAGCGTGGTGAGCGGCTGCCCGAGGCTGAGGTAGCCCAGACCGACGTCGTCCAGCCGGTCCAGGACGGCGCGCGCCGCGGGCGTCCGGGCCTCCCCGGTGCCGAAGAACTCCCGCGCCTCGGCCACCGACATCGCCAGCACCTCGCTGATGTCGCGGCCGCCCAGGTGGTGGTCGAGCACCGAGGCCTCGAACCGCTTGCCGCCGCAGAGCTCGCAGGTGGAGGCGACGCCGGCCATCATCGCCAGGTCGGTGAAGATGACGCCCGCGCCGTTGCAGGTCGGGCAGGCGCCCTCGGAGTTGGCGCTGAACAGCGCCGGCTTCACCCCGTTGGCCTTGGCGAAGGCCTTGCGGATCGGGTCGAGCAGCCCGGTGTAGGTCGCCGGGTTGCTGCGCCGGGAGCCCTTGATCGCCCCCTGGCCCACCGACACCACGCCCGCACCGCGCGGGATCGAGCCGTGGACCAGCGAGCTCTTGCCCGACCCCGCGACGCCGGTCACCACGCACAGCACCCCGAGCGGGACGTCGACGTCGACGTCGCGGAGGTTGTGCCGGGTCGCACCGCGGATCGGCAGAGTGCCGGTGGGCGTGCGCACCGTCTGCTTGAGCGCGGCCCGGTCGTCCAGGTGCCGGCCGGTGAGCGTGCCGCTGGCCCGCAGGCCCTCGACGGTTCCCTCGAAGCAGACGGTGCCGCCGGCGGTGCCGGCGCCGGGGCCGAGGTCGACCACGTGGTCGGCGATCGCGATGGCCTCCGGCTTGTGCTCGACCACCAGCACCGTGTTGCCCTTGTCGCGCAGCTGCAGCAGCAGGCCGTTCATCCGGGCGATGTCGTGCGGGTGCAGGCCGATGGTGGGCTCGTCGAACACGTAGGTGGTGTCGGTGAGCGAGGAGCCGAGGTGCCGGATCATCTTCACCCGCTGCGACTCACCGCCGGACAGCGTGCCGGCGGGCCGGTCGAGGGACAGGTAGCCCAGCCCGATCTCCACGAAGGAGTCCAGCGTGTCGACCAGGGCGGCCAGCAGCGGCGCCACGGTCGGCTCGTGCAGCGAGCGCACCCAGCCGGCGAGGTCGCTGATCTGCATGGCGCAGGCGTCGGCGATGCTGACACCGCCGATCGTGGAGGACCGGGCCGCCTCGCTGAGCCGGGTGCCCCCGCAGGCGGGGCACGCGGTGAAGGTCATCGCCCGCTCCACGAAGGCGCGGATGTGCGGCTGCAGCGCCTCGACGTCCTTGCTGAGCATCGACTTCCTGATCTTCGGGATCACGCCCTCGAAGGTCAGGTTGATGCCCTCGACCTTGATCTTGGTCGGCTCCTTGTACAGCAGGTCCTGCAGCTCCTCGGCGCTGTAGTCGCGGATCGGCTTGTCCATGTCGAAGCCGGCGCCGCTGAAGATGCGGCCGAACCAGCCGTCCATGCTGTACCCGGGCACGGTGAGCGCGCCCTGGCCGAGGGACTTGCTGTCGTCGTACAGCTCGGTCAGGTCGATGTCGGAGACGGTGCCCATGCCCTCGCAGTCCGGGCACATGCCGCCGGTGATGGTGAAGCTGCGCCGCTCCTTGACGGTCTTCCCGCCGCGCTCCATGGTCACCGCACCGGCGCCGCTGATCGAGGCGACGTTGAAGGAGAACGCCTGCGGCGAGCCGATGTGCGGCCGGCCGAGCCGGCTGAACACGATCCGCAGCATCGCGTTGACGTCGGTCGCCGTCCCGACGGTGGAGCGCGGGTTGGCGCCCATCCGCTCCTGGTTGACGATGATCGCCGTGGTCAGGCCCTCGAGCAGGTCGACGTCGGGGCGCGCCAGGGTCGGCATGAAGCCCTGCAGGAAGGCGCTGTAGGTCTCGTTGATCATCCGCTGGGACTCCGCGGCGATCGTGCCGAACACCAGCGAGCTCTTGCCCGAGCCGGAGACGCCGGTGAACACCGTCAGCCGCCGCTTGGGGATGTCGACGCTGACGTCCTTGAGGTTGTTCTCCCGGGCGCCGCGCACCCGGATCAGGTCGTGGCTGTCGGCGGCGTGCGGCACGGGTGCCTGCGGTCCGGTCGTGGCGGTGGTCATGGTGGTCCTCCGTCGGGGGTCCGTCGCGTGCGCCCGGCGGGCGGTCGCAGGTCGCCGTCCTCGGCGCGACAGGGGGTGTCTACCCGATCCGCGGGCCGCGCGGGAGGGCCCACCGGCCCGTCCGGGGGACGCTCGCGGCCGCCGACGTGACCCCGAGCGATTTACGCCGTAAACCGCATCTCGTACACTCCGGGCATGCCGCTGGTGTTCCACTGGGGTGGGCCGCGCGACCAGCAGGTCGCCGACCTGCCTGCCGACATGCTGGCGTCTGCCGTGCTCGTCTACGACGGTCCGCGCTGGCTCGGCGTCTACGAGCGCACGGACCCGGTCCAGGTCGTCCGGTCCGACCGCGGGCCGGCCGAGGTGTGGGTCGTCAAGGAGTAGGAGCGGCTCCGGACGCACGTCCCGCTGCGTCCCCGTCCCGGGACAGCGCGGCCGCCACACCGGTGAGCTCGACGACCCGCCGCGCCGGCCCGGACGGCGGCAGCCGGAAGGTGGCCCGGCCACCGGCCCGGCGGGCGACCTGCAGCAGCAGCCCGATGCCCACGCTGGTCAGCCACCCCAGGCCGGTGACGTCGACGACGAGCGGACCCCCGCGGTCGGCCTCGGCCAGCAGCGTGGCCCCCACCGCCGCGACCCCGGCCTGGTCCAGGTCGCCCGCGACGGCGACGTGCGTCGCGCCCGCCTGCCGGGTCACGGCCACGGTCGCCGGGCGCTCGGCCGCCGTCGCGGAGGAGCGCGCCGGCCGCGCGGGCGGCACGACCGGAGGCGGCAGCCGGAACGCGACGGTGGTGCCGGCGGGCCCGGTGCTGACGTCGACGTCCCGGGCCAGCGCCGAGATCATCTGCAGACCGCGCCCACGGTGCCCCGGGTCGTCCGGCGCCGGGCGCCAGTCGCCCGCGTCGGAGACCCGGACGCCCACCCCGCCGTCGGGCTCCAGGTCGAGCGCGACGCCCAGCGGGCCGGCGGTGGCGGCGTCGCGGTAGGCGTGCTCGGCGGCGTTCCCGGCCGCCTCCCCCAGCGCCAGTTGCAGGTCCTCCACGGCCTCGGGCGGCACGCCCGCCGCCGCGGCCCAGGCCCCGGCCTCGCGCCGCACCCGGGACAGCACCGCCGGGCTGGCGGGCACCTCCAGCCGCAGCGGCGCGGGGAGCAGCCGGAGGGCGACCACCGCCACGTCGTCCGCCGCCCCCGCCGGGTCGACCAGGGCGGCCAGCAGCCCGTCGGCGAGCTCGGCCACCGGCGCGGACCGCCGTCCTGTGGCAACGTCGGCCAGCCGGACGAGGCCCTCGTCGACGCTCTCGCCCTGCGTCTCGACCAGCCCGTCGGTGTACAGCAGCAGGGTGGCCCCGGTCTCCAGGTGGGCGCCTGCCTCGTGCCGGGGCCGGGTGACGGCCACGCCGAGCGCCGGGCCCGCCCCGTCCCGCAGGAAGGTGCCACCGCCGGCGCCCACCACCAGCGGCGGTGGGTGCCCGGCGGAGGCCCAGGTCAGCCGGCCGCTGTGCCGGTCGATGAGCACACAGGCCGCGGTGGCGACGCCGGCGCCGGGCACCCGGTCGGCGAAGCGGTCCAGCAACTCCAGGGCGCGCGCCGGGCCGAAGCCGGCCAGCAGCAGGGTGGTCAGCGAGCTGCGCAGCTGCCCCATCACCGCGGCCGCGGCCGCCCCGTGCCCGACGACGTCGCCCACGGCCACCGCCACGGCTCCGCCACCCAGGTCCAGCACGTCGTACCAGTCACCACCGGCCCGGGTCCCGGCCACCGCCGGCAGGTACCGGACGGCGACGGCCACCCCGTCGAGCGCGGGCACCGCCCCGGGCAGCAGGCTGCGCTGCAGCGTCTCGGCCATCTCCCGGTGCGCGTCGGCCAGCCCCGCCCGCTCGACGGCCGTGGCGACCTGGCCGGCGATGGCCACCAGGAACGACCGCTCGGCCGGGTCGAAGGGCATCGGCTCCAGGAAGGTGACGCCGAGGGCACCGATCAGCCGGTCGGCGACCAGCAGCGGCAGCGACGCCAGCGCCTGGGTCCCGGGGAGCAGGCTGCCCGCGATGGCCGGGTAGCCGGCCACGACGGCGGCCCGGTCGGAGCACCACACCGGGGTGCGGGTGCGCGCGGCGTCGGTGAGCGGCAGCGGCGCGGACATCGGGATGGTGGCGAAGGCGCGCAACCGCTCCACCGGGTAGCCGGCGACGTCGACGGTGTGCAGCAGGCCGTCGGTGCCGGCGGTGCACACCGAGACGACCGAGGCGCCGAGGATGGTGCGCAGCCCGGAGCTCACGACGCCGGCGACCTCGGCGAGGGTGCCGGCGGCCGACAGCGCCACGTGCAGACCGTGCACCTGGTGGCGGCGGTCGTCGTGCGCCCGGCCGTGGGCCCCGTCCCCGTGCGGCCGGTCGTCCTGTGACCGGACCGGACGGCCACCCCGCGGCACGTCGTCCGGCCCGTCCCCGTCGCCCACCGCGACCACCGCAGACCTCCACCCCTCGACGGGGTCACGGTAACGGCGGACACACCGGACTGCTGCCCCGACGCCGGCCGGTCGGGCCGGGCGCGCGCTCCTGCGACCAGCGTGACCTGCGTTCCCCGGGTGACGGACGGGACGACCACGGGGTGGTGTCGGGCCGCCGGTGGGCCGGATCGGGGTGCCGCGGGCGCACCATCCAGTCGTGCGGTGTCCCCTCGGAGTCCTGGCGCGACAGGTCGGTGCCGCCCCGTGCGCGCCGCTGCCCGGCCGGGGCCGGCGGTGATCGAGGACGAGCCGCGCCCGCTGCCGGCGCGCCTGGACCCCCGGCTCGGCCGCCCGGCCCCCCAGGCCGACGAGCGGGCGCCGCGGGGACGCGGGACCCGCCGCGCCGTCGTGGTCGCCCGGGCGCTGGCCGCGCTGATGAGCGTGGTCGTGCTGGCCGGCAGCGGCTGGGGCTGGTACCTCACCGGCATCGCCGAGGCGAGCCTGAACCGCACCGACGCCATCCCGACCGACGGCAACTCCGACGTGAACGGCCGCGACCACGCCGGGTCGGAGATGAACCTGCTGCTGGTCGGCATGGACTCCCGCACCGGGCTGACCCGCGAGCAGCAGGCCGAGTTCAGCACCGGCGACCCCGACGACGTGCTCAACACCGACTCGATGATGCTGGTGCACGTGCCGGCCGACGGGTCCGGCGCGAGCTTCGTCTCCCTGCCCCGCGACACCTACGTGCCGATCCCGGGCCACGGCCAGGCGAAGCTCAACTCCGCCTACGTGCGCGGCTACAACGAGGCCGAGGGCTCCGAGGGGCAGAAGGACGCCGCCGGCGCCGGGCTGCTCATCAAGACGGTCAGCCAGTTCACCGGGCTGCAGATCGACCACTTCGCCAAGCTGGACCTGCTCGGCTTCGTCAACCTGAGCACGATCGTCGGCGGCGTCGAGGTCAACCTCTGCGAGGCGACTCGCGACTCCTACTCCGGTGCGGACTTCGAGGCCGGCGTGCAGACCATCAGCGGCGGCGACGCGCTGAAGTTCGTCCGGCAGCGGCACGGCCTGGACTCCGACCTGGACCGCGTCGTCCGGCAGCAGGTGTACCTGGCCGGGATGCTGCGCAACATCCTCTCCTCGGACCTGCTGCTGGACCCGGGCAAGCAGAAGGCGCTCGTCGAGCAGGTCGGCAGCAGCGTCACCCTGGACGCCGGGCTGGACGTCTACGACCTGGCCGCGCAGATGCAGGGCGTGCAGCCCGGCGACATCACCTTCCAGACCATCCCGGGTCTCACCGACCGCAAGGCCGACGGCGCCGACGTGCTGCAGCCGCCGGCCCCCGACGTCGTCCGGGCGTTCTTCGGTGACCTGGGCAGCGGCGCGGCCTCGGCGCCGGCCGCACCCACCACCCCGGCCCCCGGGCTGGACCCGGAGGACGTGACCGTCGCCGTGCAGAACGGCTCGGGGGTCTCCGGGGCCGCCGCGACGGCCGCCACCGCGCTGACGGCCGCGGGCTTCGCGGCCAGCAGCGACGGCAACGCCACGCGCACCGCCACGACGACGGTCAGCCACCCGACCGGCGACGAAGCCGGGGCCGCGCTGGTGGCCGCGCAGGTGCCCGGCGCTGCGGTCGCCGTCGACGACGCCCTGCCGGCGGGCACCGTGCAGCTGGTGATCGGCACCGACTACAACGGCATCGGCACCCCGGTGACCGCCCCCGTCGCGGCCCCGCCGAGCGACGACAGCTACGCCACCGTCGAGCGGACGGCGACGGACGCCAGCTGCATCTACTGACCTGCCCGGTAGCGGGAGGCCAGTTCGGGGCTCTGCGCACCGAAAGCAGCCAGTTGGGCGCTGGACACGGCCGCGAGCACGCCGGCGTCCTCCACGCCCGGGGCCACGACGACCTCCCCGAGCTCCAGCCCGCGCAGGCTCGCGGTGACGACCTCCTCGGCGCTCATCCGTGGCACGGCGCTGAGATCCATGCCCTGCAGCTCGTGGAACTCCGTCGCCACCACCCCCGGGCAGAGGACCTGCACGCGGACACCCGTCCCCTCCAGCTCGGCAGCGAGGGTCTGCGACATGGCGACCGCGAAGGCCAGTCCACCGGCGTAGACGGCGCGGCGCGGCATCACCGAGCTCGGTGCGGGACCGCTGAAGGCGATCATGCCGGCGACGGTGATGATCGTGCCGTCGCCGCGGGCCTGCATGCCGGCGACGACGGCACGGCTCAGCATGGTGGGGGCGACGACCTTGACGTGGACGAGTTCGCGGGCCTTCTCCGCGGGCAGGTCGGCCAGCGGCATGTAGTGCGCGACGCCGGCGTTGTTCACCAGCAGCGTGACGTCCTCGGCCGCGGCGACCTGCGCCACGGCGTCGATGCCGTCGTCGGTCGACAGGTCGGCGGCGATGCACCGGACGTTGACCTGCCGGTGGGCGGCGGCGAACTCCTGCAGACGCTCCTCGCGCCGTCCGACCAGGATCAGGTCGTGGCCCTGCCCGGCCAGTCGTTCCGCGAACGCCCTGCCGATGCCGGAGGTGGCGCCCGTGACCAGTGCCAGCTTCCTCATGGTGGTTTTCCTTCCGTCGATGTGACCATGGGGCATGTCGGACGGCCGGGGTGTCGACGCAAGGCTGGCGGCGAGCCCACGCCGGGAGTCCGCACCCGCCCGGCGGTGGGCGGGCGCCCTGGGCAGTCCCTGCTCCCTCGGCCCGACGGACTGACGCGCCCGAGCTCCCCCGGACCAGCCGGCAGCACGCAGACTCGCCCACCAGTGGGCCGGTCAGCCAGTACCGCCTCCGTCCTGGTGTCGGCCTTCCTGGTACTGCCACTCCCAGGGAGCACCGGGTCGGCCCGGTCAGGACCCACCTCCCGGTCCCGGCAGCACCGGTGCGGGCGCTCGTGACCTGGCTGCCGGCCAGACGCCCACTACGGTCGTCGGGTGACCGATGACCTGCTCGCCGACTACCTGCGGGCACGGCGGGGACAGGTGCGCCCCGATGACGTCGGCCTGCCGCGCGTCAGCGGAACCGATGCCGTGGCACGACGGCGGGTCCAGGGGCTGCGGCGGGAGGAGGTCGCGCTGCTGGCGGGCATCAGCGTCGACTACTACCTGCGCCTGGAGCAGGGCCGCGCGGGCACGCCATCCCCCCAGGTCGTCCGGTCCCTGGCGCGGGCGCTGCGCCTGGACGAGACGGCCGCCGCCTACCTGAGCGGCCTGGCCGCGCCCACACCTGCCACCGCCCCGACGTCGACCGCCCACGAGGAGCGCGTGCCGTCCAGCGTGGAGAACCTCGTCCACCTGATGGACTGGCCGGCGTTCGTCACGGGTCGCAACTTCGACGTCCTGGTCGCCAACAGCGGCGCAGCTGCCCTCTCCCCGGAGCTGACCCCGGGCAAGAACCGGCTCCGGTCGTTCTTCCTCGTCGCGGCGGAACGGGAGCTCTACCGTGACTGGGAGGACACCGCGCGACGCTTCGTCGCGGTCGTGCGCGACACCCTCGGGCGCGAGGCGGCCCGCGCGGACTTCTCGGCACTGGTGCGGGAGCTGTCCGAGGGCAGTGACAGCTTCCGTCGGTTGTGGGAGCTGCACGACGTCGTCGCGCGGGACGCCCAGTCGGCTCTGCTGCAACACCCTGTTGCGGGGGCTCTGCAGCTCAACCTGGAACGCCTGACCATCGCGGGACTGCCCGAACAGAGCCTCGTCGTGTACCACCCGACCATCGGCTCCAGCGACGCCCAGCGTCTGGCGGACCTGCTGGCCACCAGCCGTGTCCCGCGACACGTGAGCCAGCAGCGTGCCGACGGGCCGGGGTCGTCGGGTTCCACGTCGCTCACCGGACCACCGGTGGACGGGAGCGGTTGACGTCGCGAGAGCGCGCTGCGGGCGCACGGTGAGGCACCACTGCGAGGTGGTGGAGGTCCTGTCCGCGCAGCCCGAGCGTCACCATCGACGACAGCGGTGACACCTGAGGGTCCAGCGTCGTGGCACGGCGGCCGCGACGAGGGCGGCGGCGCAGCCGAGGCCCACCAGTCCGGAGACGATCCCGACCGGCAGGGGCAGCACACCGGCCGAGGCGAGGAGGTCGACCACCACGGCGACGCTCAGCAACGCCCACAGCTGCGGCCTCCGGAGCCGACGCAGGGCCTGCCACGGGATGAGCCAGGCCCCGCGGGCACCGACGTCGTGGCGGGTGGACGGGGCAGCTGGGCCGGACATGTCGGGCTCCTCGATCACGGGGTCTGGGTGCCCTGTGACCCTGCGCCGGTGCGCGAGCCGGCTCCACCCCGCTGGCTGCCCCCTCCGGGTACAGCTGGCTGCACCTCTGGCTCGCGTCGGCCGCACGGCACCGGTGATCACGTAGCGTCGATGCGATGAGCGCCGCCGCGGGCCCGTCCCGCGCCCGGGCCCCCCGGCCGGCTCAACGGGCCACCCCGCGGCACGCACCGCCCCGCCGGGGGCCCGCGTGACCCGGCCGGCCCGGCAGGGGCGGCCGGTGCAGCGGGCCGTCGCCGTGCGGCGGTCCGCGGTCGCCCAGCTCGCCGGGGGGCTGGGAACCGGGGCCCTGGCGGGTCTCCTGTCGGTGTGGGTCGTGCTCGTCGCCCTCCTCTGCGTGGTCGGGATCGGGCTGCTGCTGGCGCCCGCCGCCCTGGCAGCGGTGCGCTCCCTGGCCGACCGCGAGCGCGGACGGTTGGTCCGCTGGGGGTCCGGGTCGCCCCCGGGCGGCCCCCCGCCCGCCTCGCTGCGGCCGGCCCTGGCGGACCGGGCGGTGCGTCGTGATCTGGTGTGGCTGCCGGTGCACGCCACGGGTGGGCTCCTCCTCGGGCTGGTGGGGGTGCTGCTGCCCGTGTACGCGGTCCGCGACCTGACCTTCCCGCTCTGGTGGCCCCTGGTGCCGGCCACCGTCGACGCGTCCCCGTGGTGGTGGCCGGTGCGGACCTGGGCCGACACCTGGCCGGTGGCACTGCTGGGGCTGGCCTGGGCGCTCCTCACCGTGGGGGCGGCACCTCGACTGGCCCGGCTACAGGGCTCGCTGGCGCAGCGACTGCTGGCACCGCCCCCCGGGACGGACCTGACGCTGCGGGTGGCCCAGCTCAGCGCGACCCGCGCCGCCGCCCTCGACGGGCACGCCACCGAGCTGCGCCGGATCGAGCGTTCGCTGCACGACGGGGCGCAGAACCGGCTGGTGGGGGTCACCGTCCTGCTCGGTGCGGCTCGACGCTCCCTGGCCCGGCCCGGCGTCGACCGGGGCAGCGTGGACGAGCTGCTCGAGCGAGCCCAGGGTGCTGCGGAGCAGGCGTTGGGCGAGTTGAGAGCGGTCGTGCGCAGCATCCTGCCGCCGGTGCTCGTGGACCGGGGGCTGACCGAGGCCGTCACCGGGCTGGCCGCGGCGTGCCCGGTCACCTGCCACCTGGAGGTGGACGCCGGGAGCAGCGCGCCGGGTGCCCTGCCGGCCTCGGTGGAGGCCACGGCCTACTTCGTCGTCGCCGAGGCGCTGACCAACGTCGCGCGGCACTCCGACGCCACCCGCGTCGTGGTCACCGTCCGGTACCGCGGCGACGAGCTCCTGGTCACGGTGACCGACGACGGTCGGGGCGGGGCGACGGTCGGCGCGGGAACGGGGCTGTCCGGGATGCTGGACCGGGTGCAGGCCCACGACGGCGACCTGCGGGTGACCAGCCCGAGCGGCGGTCCCACGACAGTGGAGGTGAGGTTGCCGTGCGCGTCGTGATCGGCGAGGACGACCCGCTGCTCCGCGAGGGGCTGGCCCTGCTGCTGCGCGCGGAGGGGATCCAGGTCCTCGCCACCGCCGCCGACGCCGCGGGGCTGCTCGCCGCGGTGGACGAGCAACGCCCCGACGTCGCCATCATCGACGTCCGCATGCCCCCCACGCACACCGACGAGGGGATCCAGGCAGCGGTGGAGGCGCGCCGTCGCCACCCGGACCTGGCCGTGCTGGTCCTCTCCGCCTACGTCGAGCAGGCCTTCGCCACCGACCTGCTCGTCGGCGGGGCCAAGCGGCTGGGTTACCTGCTGAAGGAGCGGGTCGGGCGGGTGGCGGAGTTCCTGGACGCCCTGCACCGCGTCGCCGACGGGGGCACGGCCGTCGACCCCGAGGTGGTGGCCCAGCTCCTGACCCGGACCCGCCCGGACGCGGGGCTGGACCGGTTGTCCACCCGGGAGCGGGAGGTGCTCGGCCTGATGGCCGAGGGCCTGGGGAACACCGCCATCGCCGGACGACTGGTGGTCACCGACGGCGCCGTGCACAAGCACATCCGCAGCATCTTCGCGAAGCTCGACCTCCTCCCCACCGACGAGGTCGACCGCCGCGTCGCCGCCGTGCTGCGCTACCTGCGCGCCGCCGACACACCCTGACCCGACAGGGGGCCGCTGCGCCCGGCGGCCCCTCCCGACAGCGCGCCCGCAGCGGGTGACGGTGGTGCAGGCACCACCCGGATCGGGGCGCCTGCAGCACTGACCCCGGCGCGCGGCGGAGGTGGACTCGCAGACGTCAGCCGGACGCGCCCGAGCGTCCGGCCCGTCCCCGGGGAGTCCGCTCGTGCCCACCTCCGCCCGACCACCCGTCCAGCTGCAGACCCCGACCCCGGCTCCGGCCCCACCGCCGGTCGGGGTCCGCGGCGTGCTCGCCCGCCACCCACTCGTCGCGTTCTTCGCGCTCGCGTTCGGCCTCAGCTGGCTCGCCTGGCTGCCCTACCTGCTGTCGGAAAACGGACTGGGCGTCCTGGCGTTCTCCTTCCCGTCGGTGCTGGGCACCTCCCAGCTGCTCGGGGTGCTGCCGGGCGCCTACCTCGGGCCGGTGACCGCCGCGGTCGTCGTCACCGTCCTCGTCGAGGGCCGGGCCGGGCTCAGGGCCTGGCGGGGGCGCCTGCTCCGCTTCCGGGTCGGCGCACGCTGGTACCTCGGTGTCGGGGTCCTCGTGCCGCTGTCCCTGCTGGCCGCGACGTTCGTCCTGCCGCAGGCGTGGGGCTCGGCGCGGATGGTCGGTGCGGGGTTGCTGCTGGCCTACGTGCCGATGCTCGTGCTCCAGGTGGTCACCACCGCGCTGGCCGAGGAGCCGGGCTGGCGTGACTTCGCCCTGCCCCGGTTGCAGGCGCGACTGGGCCCGGTGACCGGCACGGTCGTCCTGGGGCTGCTGTGGGGCGCGTGGCACTGGCCGCTGTTCCTGACCGAGTGGGGCGGCCACCCCGACGTCACCTGGGTGCAGCCGGTCCTCTTCACCGCCTCCTGCGTCCCGCTCAGCCTGGTGATGACCTGGGTCTTCAACCGCACCGGTCAGAGCGTGCCGCTGGTGATGCTCCTGCACGCCGGCATCAACAGCACGTACACGCTGCTGTGGCCGGCCTTCTTCCCGGCGCTGCACGGCGACCACGACGTGCTCGTGGTGCAGCTGGCCGCGACCACCGTCGCGAGCGCGGTGCTCATGATCGCCACCCGGGGTCGCCTCGGCGCACCCGACACGCCCGTCCTCGACGGGGCGCGTCCCGAACGCCCGGCACGGGCGGCTCGTCCTCCCCGCTGAGCAACCGGGTCGGCTGCCCGGGCTCCCCCCGGCGGCGACCCCGGCTCATCCTCCAGGTGGCGCGGTCGGTACCGCAGGATGAGGTGGGCAGGGGGTCCGGGGGCCGATCGTGAGTGCGTGATGCTCCTCAGCGACCCGCGAGTCGCCGCCGTCCCCGTCGTCGAGTGCGGCGACCCCCTGGTCGTGCTGGGTCCCGAGTTCGGCGCGGCACGCGCCAGGGTGCGCGCCGGGCTCGCCGACCGTCTCGCCGTCGCCCAGGCCCTGCTGCCGGCGGGGATCGTGCTGCGGGTGCAGGAGGGACACCGGACGGTGGCCGACCAGCGCGCGATCATCGCCCGCTACACCGCCGAGGTCGCCCGGGCGTACCCGGGCTGCCCGGCGGACGAGCAGCGCCGACTCGTCAGCCGGTTCGTCTCCCCGGTCGACGTCGCACCGCACGTCGCGGGGGCGGCCGTGGACCTCACGCTGGCCCGGCACGACGGCTCGGACCTGGACCTCGGCACGGCGATCGACGCGACGCCGGAGGCCTCCGGCGGCCGGTGCGCCACGGCCAGCCCGGACGTCGACGCCGGTGCCCGCGCGCTGCGGGACGTGCTCTGCCGGGCCCTCGGCGGCGCCGGCCTGGTCAACTACCCCACCGAGTGGTGGCACTGGAGCTACGGCGACCGCTACTGGGCGCTGGTGACCGGCGCCCCAGCAGCCTGGTACGGCGCTGTCGACGTGAACGGGCCGGCACCCGTCGCGCTGGCGGGGGTGGGTCGGTGAGCGGCGCGGGTGCGGTGCTCACCCCGGACGCAGCGGCGCGGCTCGGCGGCCCGGAGCTGCGGATCGACCTCGACGCGGTGGCGGCCAACTGCCGGCTGCTCGCCGAGCGGGTGTCCGGTGACCTGATGGCCGTGGTCAAGGCGGACGGCTTCGGGCACGGCGCGGCCACGGTCGCCCGGACGGCGCTGGCGTCCGGCGCCGGCTGGCTCGGCGTCACCTCCCTGGTCGAGGCCCTGGACCTGCGGGCCGCGGGGCTGACCGCGCCCGTCCTGAGCTGGCTGAACCCCGTGGGAGCGGACTTCGCGGCCGCCGTGCGGGCCGGTGTGGACCTGGCGGTGCCGTCGCCGGCGCACCTGGCCGCCGTGGCCGGCGGCGCGCAGCGCAGCGGCTGGGGTGCTGCGCGGGTCCACCTGCACCTGGACACCGGGCTGGCCCGTGACGGTGCCGCGCCCGAGGAGTGGGGCGCGCTGTGCCGGGCGGCCCGGGCGGCCGAGCGCGAGGGCACGGTCCAGGTGGTCGGCGTGATGGGGCACCTGGCACTGGCCGACCTCGGCGGGCCCGGGGCGAATGCCGCGGGCCGGGCGGCCTTCGACCGGGGGCTGCAGGTGGCCCGGTCGGCCGGGCTGCGTCCGGCCCACCGGCACCTGGCTGCCACCGCCGCCACGCTAGGCGACCCCGCGACGCACCACACGATGGTCCGGGTGGGTGCGGGGCTGTTCGGCATCGACCCCTCGGGTTCTACCCGGCTGCGCCCGACGCTGACCCTGACCGCGCCAGTGGTCTCGGTCCGCCGGGTCGCGGCAGGGACGGGTGTCGGTTATGGGCACCACTGGGTCACGCCCCGGGCGACGACGTTGGCACTGGTCCCGGTTGGCTACGCCGACGGCCTGCCCCGGACGGCCACCGACCACGCCGAGGTCCTGCTGGGCGGCCGCCGGCGCCCCGTCGTCGGCCGCATCTCGATGGACCAGGTCGTGGTGGACCTGGGGCCCTGCTCCCCCGTCGTCGCCGGTGACGTGGCGACCGTCGTCGGCGCCGGTGACGACGGCGCACCCACGGCCGCGGAGTGGGCCCGGTGGGCGCACACCCTGGAGCACGAGATCGTCACCGGCCTGTGCTCGGCGCCGCCCCGCGTCCGCCGCTGCGTGTCCACCGGCTCCTCCTGGGGCACCCGGTGACCGCCCCCGTCCGAGTCGCCGTCGTCGGCGGCGGGACCAGCAGCGAGCACGACGTGTCCCTGGCGTCAGCGGCGGCCGCGGCGGGCGCGCTCCGGGGCGGCCGGTTCGACGTCGTCCCGCTGACCATCGCCCGCGACGGCCGGTGGTGCGCCGACGGTTGGCCGATGGGCCTCGGCGCGGCCCTGGAGCTGCTCGGTGGCTGCGACGTGGTGCTGCCGATGGTGCACGGCCGGGGTGGGGAGGACGGCACGCTGGCCGCGCTGTGCGAGTCCGCCGGCGTCCGTTACGTCGGGTCCGGGATCGGCGCCGGGGCGCTGGCGATGGACAAGTGGGCCACCAAGCTGGTGGCGGCGTCCCTGGGTCTGGGGGTCGCCGCGGGGGTGCTGCTCACTGACCCGGACGCCGGCGGGCAGGCCCTCGCACCGCCGGTGGTGGTCAAGCCGGTGTCCGCCGGTTCCAGCCACGGCGTGACGCTGGTGCGCCGGGGTGCGGACCTGGGGGCGGCGATCCGGGCCGCCTTCGAGCTGGACGACCGGGTCCTGGTGGAGGAACTGGTCGTCGGGCGCGAGATCGACGTCGCGGTGCTGGGCAGGCCCGGCGGGGTCCGCGTGGTCGCCCCGGCTCTGGAGATCGTCTGCGACGGCGTCTTCGACGCCAGGGCGAAGTACGGCGGGCAGGCCGACTTCCGGGTGCCCGCCGCGCTGGACGCTGCTGCGCTGCAGTGCCTGGAGGACGCCGCGGTGCGGGTCTACGACACCCTCGGCTGCCGGGGCGTGGCCCGCGTCGACTTCTTCCTCACCGCGGACGGGCCGGTGCTCAACGAGGTGAACACCACGCCCGGCTTCACCCCCGCCTCCCAGGTGCCCCGGATGTTCGCCGCAGCCGGCATCGGCTACCGCGACCTGCTGGAGATGCTGGTCGACGACGCCCTGGAGCCGGCCGGCCCGGCGGCCCTCCCGCTCGCGTGACGGGCGCCTGCGCCACCCGGCGCGGACGCATCGACGGCCTGGACGCCCTGCGGGGCCTCGCGGTGGTCCTGGTGATGCTGCGGCACGCCGCGCCGGGGGTCTTCCCCGGCGCGGGGGTGGTCGGCGTGGTGACCTTCTTCACCCTGTCCGGGTACCTGATCACCGGGGTGCTGCGCGACGAGCACGACGGGCTGGGCCACGTCGACCTGTGGCGCTTCTACCGCCGCCGGGCCAGCCGGCTGGTCCCGCCGCTGGTGGCCCTGCTCGTGCCGTACGCGCTGGTGACGGCGCTGCTCGACCCGCTGGGGGACCGGGCGGACCTGCCGCGAGACCTGCTGGTGGCCCTGACGTGGACGGGGAACCTGCCACACCTGACCCCCGGCGGCGCCACGTTCCACCTGTGGACGCTGGCCACCGAGGAGCAGTTCTACCTGGTGTGGCCGGTGCTGCTGCTGCTGTGCCTGCGGCGTGGGCGGCCGGGCCTGGCCGTGGGCGTGGCGCTGGCCGTGACCGTGGCCGCCCTCGCCGTGACGGCCTGGTGGTCCGCCGACGCCCCGGACACCGCCTACGCCCTCCCGACCAGCTGGGCGCCGGCCTTCGTCGTCGGCGCTGCCGCCCGCCTGCTGTGCCCGTACGTCCGGATCCCGACGTCGGTGGCCGTCGTGGCGCTGACCGGGTTGCTGGGGTGCGCCGTGGTCCCATTGCGTGGGCACACGCTGACGTACACGGTGGCCGGCCCGGTGGTCGCCGTGCTCGCGGCGGTGCTCGTCGTGGTGGCCGCGAACTGGGGAGAGGTGACGTGGGTGCCGCTGACCTGGCTGGTCGCGCTGGGCACCGTGTCCTACGGCGCCTACCTGTGGAACTACCCGCTGACCCTGTGGCTGCAGCCCCTCCCCGGTGGGCCGTTGCTCGCCGCGCTGGCGACCGTGGCGGCCGCAGCGGCGAGCTGGCGGTTCCTGGAGCGGCCGCTGTCCGCACGCCGGCAGTGGGCACGATGACGGACGCGACGGCGTGGAGCCGCCGCCTCCGGCAGTGGGCAGCCGACGTCGGCCCGGCCGTGGCCGTCGCCGTCATCGGCCTGGCGGAGACCCGCTCGGTGTCGAACGCCGTCCCCGGCGTGGCGACCCAGCTGTCGGTGCTGGTCGTGGCGACGGCGGTGGCCGTGGGGCTGTGGCGCCGGGCGCCCGGTGCTGCCCTGGCCGTGGCGTGGACGGCGGTCCTCGGGCAGGTCGTCGCCGACCTCCCACCGCTGCTCACCCAGGTGGCACTGGCACTGGTCGCCTTCGGCAGCGCGCGCTGGGGCCGACCCGGCGCGCTGGTCCTCGGGGGGCTGTCCCTGCCGCTGGGGCTGCTGGTCGGGCTGGCGGCACTCTGGTCCGGGGTCTACGAACCCCTGCGCGGCGGGGACCTGTTCCGTGCGGCGGGCCCGGTGCGGGCGCTGGTGGACGCCCTGCCGACCGACGCGGTCGGCCTGACCACGGTGGTGCTGGGCGCAGCCGGTCTGCTGGTCATCGGGCTGCCCTGGGCCGCCGGGCTGACCGTGCGCAGCCTGCAGCGGGCCCGCAGCTCCCAGGAGGCCGCGACCGCAGCCGCGACCCGGGAGGCCGAGACGGCGGAGCTCGCGCTGCTCCGGGGCCGGCAGGCGCGCCTGGCGGCCGACGTCCACGACGTCGTCGGGCACTCCCTCGCGGTCATCCTCGCCCAGGCGGAGTCGGGCCAGTACCTGCCCGACGACGACCCGGCCCGGCTCAAGCGGACGCTCGCGGTGATCGCCACGTCGGCACGGACGTCGTTGGTGGACGTCCGTGAGGTGCTCGTGGCCACCCGCGCCGAGGACCCGATGGCCTCCGCCGCGACGGCGCCCGGGCCGGGCAGGGACGCAGCCGCCCTGGACGAGCTGCTGGCCGGTGCGCGACGCAGCGGACACGAGGTGGTCGTCACCGAGAGCGGCCACCCGCAGCCCCTGCCGCCGGACCTCGCCGCGGTCGCCTACCGGGTGCTGCAGGAGATGCTGACCAACGCGCTGCGCCACGGACGCCGGGACACCCCCCTGCTCGTGAGCCGGTGCTGGGACGAGGAGCTACGACTCACCGTGACCAACCACCTGCCCGCGGGCGACCTGGTGCCCGCGACCGACGACCTCCCCCCCGGTGAGGACCGGACGCCGGGAGCGTCCGGGGTGCCGGTAGCCTCCGGCGGTCAGGGGCTGGACGGCATGCGGGAGCGGCTGTCCTCCGTCGACGGCCGGCTGGAGCTCGCCGCGACCGCCACGACCTGGACCGCGACCGCGGTCCTGCCGGTCCGCCGGTGACCGGTCACCCGGGCGACGGCAGCCCGGAGCCGGAGGAGGGGTCCATCAGGGTCCTGCTCGTCGACGACCAGGAGCTGTTCCGGGAGGGCGTCCGGGTGATCGTCGACGCCCAGCCGGGCATGCACGTCGTCGGCGTCGCCGCCGACGGGCACGAGGCGGTCCGGCAGGCCGCTCGACTGCAGCCCGACGTGGTGCTGATGGACCTCCGGATGCCCGGGCTCGACGGCGTCGAGGCCACCCGGCGCCTCCTCGCCCCCGAGCTGGCCCGCACCCGGGCGAGGCCGCTGCGGGTCGTCGTGCTCACCACCTTCGACCTCGACGACCGGGCCGCCACCGCGATCCGCCACGGCGCCAGCGGGTTCCTGCTGAAGACGACCACCCCCGTCCAGCTGCGCGACGCCATCCGCACGGTGCACACCGGCAACGCCGTCCTGGCCCCCGGGGACCTCGCGACGCTGCTGGACAGCCAGCTCACGGCACGTGAGCCGCTCCCCGCCAGCTACCAGACGCTCACGGAGAAGGAACGCGAGGTCCTCGCGGCCGTCGCCCGGGGGCTGTCCAACACCGAGATGGCCCGCGAGTTCTTCCTCGCCGAGTCCACCGTCAAGACCCACGTCGGCGCCGTCCTGCGCAAGCTCGGCCTCCGGGACCGGGTGCAGGTGGTGGTGTTCGCCCACGAGCACGGCCTGAGGTGAGCAGCGGGTCGTCGATGACCCCCGGCTCCCCTCTGCCGGGTCAGAAGCCCAGCCACCGGTGGCGCGGGACCGGTCGGGTCCGCCGGCGAGGTATGTGCAGGTCCCCGCGGTGGTCCCGGCCGTGGCCGGCCCCGCCGATCAGGGTCGGCCCAGCAGGTCGGGGTCGTCCGCCAGCGGCCAGCCGCCCGCGGCGAGGTGGGAGGAGACCCGGGCGATGTCGGCGGCGCTGGCACGATCGAGGGTGGCCTCGCCGATCAGGCGTTCGACGTCGGCGGTGGTGATGTCCTCGCCCTGCTGGGCCAGGCCGCCGAGCTCGTCGACGATGGCGTGCACCTCCGCGTCGGTCAGCTTGCGGCGCAACAGGCCCAGCAGCACGACGTAGTCCTGTTCGGGGACGCCCGTCGGGTACCCGGCGCGGAGCCAGTCCACCACGCGTCCGGCCAGGCTGGGGCTCGAGCTCGTCATCCGGGGCTCCTGTCGCTCAGCTCTTGCTCACGATGGTCGGGTACACGTGCTCGAAGCTGAGCACCTTGCCGAAGCCCGAGGCCACGATGTACGTGACGCCGAGCAGGACGCACAGCCCGACGACGGCGAAGCAGGCGATGCCGACCGCGCGCCCGACCGGATGCGGTGCGGCGCGGCCCCCGTCGGCGGTCTCCGCGGTGCCGCCGGCTCCGTAGGCCATCGCCCGGATCCCGACGGAGAACAGGACGGGGAGCCCCGCGCCGAGCACGAGCCCGACCAGGAGGATCTTCCACAGCGCTCCGAGGGCGAGGGTCACGAGGTCCACGGCGTGCTCCCGTCTCAGGCCGCGACGCGGGACGGCGCCCGGTCGTCGGCGTCCCAGTCGTCGTTGACGTTGTCGGCGTGCACCGGGTTCCTCCTGGAGCGGGCGTAGACGACCACGCCGAACGCGGCCAGGAGCGTCACGACGGCGATCGCACCGACGAGGTCGTTGCCGATGAGGTGGGCGATCCACCACATGAGTGCCCCGACCAGTCCGGCGGCCGGCAGGGTGATCACCCAGGCGACCACCATCCGGCCGGCGACTCGCCACCGCACGGTGGCCCCGGGCTTGCCGAGGCCGGTGCCGAGCACCGACCCGGTGGTGACGTGCGTCGTCGACAGCGCGAAACCCAGGTGACTGGACACCAGGATCACCGCGGCCGACGAGCTCTCGGCGGCCAGGCCCTGCGGCGGTGCGATCTCCACGAGCCCCTTGCCCAGCGTGCGGATGATCCGCCAACCACCGAGGTAGGTGCCGGCGGCGATGGCCACCGCGCAGGCCAGCTTGACCCAGAACGGGATCTCGTCGGTGGAGGTCCAGTGGCCGGACGCGATGAGCGCGAGCGTGATGACGCCCATGGTCTTCTGCGCGTCGTTGGTGCCGTGCGCGAGTGAGACGAGGGACGCCGAGCCGATCTGGCCCCAGCGGAAGCCGTCGTCGGTGTACCGGGCGGCGACCCCGGCGACGACCCGGTAGATCAGCCAGGTGCCGACCGCAGCGACGACGCCCGCGACGATCGGCGCGGCGACCGCCGGCAGGATCACCTTGCCGATCACCCCGTCGATCGTGGTGCCGTCGCCGCTCCAGTTGACGGCTCCCCACCCCAGACCGGCGACGGTGGCGCCGATGAGCCCACCGAACAGCGCATGCGACGACGAGGACGGCAGGCCGAGCAGCCAGGTGAGGAGGTTCCACGCGATCGCGCCGGTGAGGCCGGCCAGCACGATCAGGAGCAGGTCGGCACCGCCGCCTTGCAGGAGCTCCGCCCGGGGGGCGCCGCTGGAGTCCTGGATCCTCACGACCGCGTTGGTCACGGTCAACGCCACCTCGACCGACAGGAAGGCACCGACCAGGTTGAGGACCGCCGAGAGCGTCACCGCCGTCTTCGGGGAGAGCGCCCCGGTGGCGATCGAGGTCGCCATCGCGTTCGCCGTGTCGTGGAACCCGTTGGTGAAGTCGAACGTCAGGGCCACGAGCGCGACCAGGACGAGGATGACCGTCGCCGTCTCCATGCTCACGAGGGTGAACCCGTCGGCGACGGAACGGTAGTTGGGTCGCACAAGTACCCGACGTGTTCACCTCCTGTCCAGCTTCCGCCCCTCGCCCACCGGCCTACGCGCGGGCAGCCCGCGTGCCGGCGGCGGATCAGGCGACGTCGACCCGGTCCGGGACCGGTCGGAGAGGAGCGGCCCGCGCATCAACCCGGTCCGGCCGCCCGTGTCGGGTCACAGCACGAGCAGGGCGACGGCGAAGCCGAGCGCCCCGACCGCCACCGCGGGCAGCAGCCAGCGCAGCAGCGCGCGGTGCTGCTGCTCGTGCCTGCCGAGCAGCAGGGCCAGCGCGACGCCGACACCGCAGGCCACGAGCGCCTGCCCGGTGTACCCGAGCACCAGACCGAACAGGACGACGCCCTCCGCCAGCCACACCGCGACCAGCAGGGCGGCACCCAGGCCGCACCAGCGCCCGCGGGGCGTCCACCAGGACCAGCCGGCCAGGCCCAGCGCCGCGCCACCGACCACCCCTGCCAGCGTCCACTGCGCGACCGTCACCGGGGTGATGGCGAACCCGCGGGCCGCCGAGACGGCGTAGTAGCCGGGCACCTGGGCCACGCACGCCAGGACGCCGACCCAGGCGGCCGCCCGGGGGGTGCGTGCCCGGGCCGCCACCAGGAACGGCGCCACCAGCCAGGGGCCCACCGCGTTGGTCAGGCCGGAGAGGACGGTCGAGCCGAGCAGTGTCTGCGCCGGCGAGGTCAGCGCACCGACCATCAGGCCGACCAGCACGGCGACCGCCCAGCGGGGCACGGCGGCTCGCGGCCGACCCGTGGCGGTCGGGGCGGGCGGGGACACGGAGGCAGTGGACACACCCTCATGATCGGTCGCCCGGACACCCGGTGGATCCACCTGCAGGAGGAGTCGAGCGCCCCGGCCCTCCACCTGGAGGGCCGGCGGCGCGTCGGTGCGGTTCGGGAGCGGGCCACCGGTCCCGTGGTGCAGGATGCGCCCGTGCCCCGGTCGACTGCCCGCGTCCCAGGCCCGAGCGGGCGGACTGCAGGTCTGCGGCCTGCGCTGGGCCGGGCTGCGGTGGTGGCCGCCGTCATGCTCCTGGCTGCCTGCTCGACCGGCTCCCCCTCGTCCGAGGCAGGGGAACCCGCCACCGCTGCCCCGCAGTCCGCCGGCGCTGCCGACCCCACCTCGACGTCCACCACGTCGATGCCGGCAGCGCCGAGGAGCACCAATGCCCGAGCCGGGGTGCCGCCTCCCTCACCGACGCCCCGCACGGACATCGACCGGGCGGGTCTCCCGCTGGTCAGCTACACCCACTGCACGGCCTTGACGACCATCCAGTCCTTGCTGGGCGTGGAGCGGGTCATGGCAGAGAACCAGTACGACGACACCGGCGCACTCCGGCCGGCGTTCGTGGACAACTACGCCTCGGCGACCCGCTCCTGGGCCGAGGACCTGGCACAGCTGCAGCAGATGGAGCAGGACATGCTGGCCGACGGGTACCCGCCGGACCATCCGTTGCTGGTGGAGCTGCGGGCGATGGCCGCGGCCTGGGCGACGTCGCTGGACAACGGGCGGGCCAACCGCAGCGAGACGTTCTACGCCGACTACCTGGCACGCAAGGTGGCCACCGACCAGCTGATCGTCGACATCGACCCCAGCTGCGACTGGGCGCACACGCAGAGCTGACCGTCCACCCTGGGCGGGCCTCCGGTCGCGGTCGGGGATGCGCCCTTTCGGGTGACCACGGTGGTGTCCGGCCTCGGAGGGCCGCTCGGTGAGGCAGCCTGGACACGACCACACCGCAGCGGCCAGCGGGCCCTGGACAGCAACGCAGGAGCTGATCATGAGCGAGCCCGGCATCTCCGTCTCCTCCAGCGGCGGCCACGAGGTCGTCGTGGACGCGCAGCGGCTGGCCGAGGCCGCCACGGCGATGCGCGGTGTCCAGCAGGGCACCGCCGCGCTGAGCACCGAGGTGAAGAACGCGCTGGTGCCGCAGGCGGCCTTCGGGGACGTCCCCGGCGGCTACGAGGCAGCGCTGCGGCTCGCCGATGGTGTGCAGGGCCACCTGGACGCACTCGACGCGATGGGCTTGTCACTGGGTGACCTGGCGGCGCGGCTGGACGCTGCGGCGATGCTGGGTCAGCAGCTGGACCCGGCGACTCGCAACGCCGGGCAGATCCCACAGTGACGGGCACCCGCCCTGACAGCGACCTGCACCGGTCGCGCCCACCACGGGACCGTCCGACCGGCGCGCCGGGAGGTGTCGCGGGCTGAGGCGAGTCCCCCCTGCCGCGGCGTGACCGGTGACCGACCCCTGGCAGGCCGCATCCTCACCGGCCGGGGGCCGCGCTGGCCCTGGCGCTGACCCGCACCGTCGTGTGCGCCGGCTGCAGCAGCACCGACCAGCAGGCCACCGCCACCCGGCGCCCGCCACCCCCGTGTCGCCACCGACTGCACCTGGCCGGAGAGCCCCGCCGCGCAGGCCGGACTCGGTCCGACCATCGGCCGACCGTCGACCCGCCCGGGAATGGCCGGCCGACGCGCGCTGGCGTCCTGCAGCTGTTCCGCGAGCGATCGGGCTCGCCGCTGGCACGCGGTCATCACCGTTCACCGTGAACACTCGGTCCCGGCTTCTCGCCGAGGGCGCTGTGCGCCGCGTCGAACTGGTCGATTGTCATGCCGACCAGGTCCCCATGCACGCGTTCGAGCAGCCGTCGACGTCCTCGCGAGACTGGGGCGGTGGGCGCAGCGTCGTCCAGCTCCGGCCGTCGCGCCTTCGACCAGAACGCGGTCGCGCATCGACCGCCGGTGTCGGCGTCGGGCCACCGACCAGTGGCCCGCGGGCGGGCCTCCGGTGCCCGGGGCGAGGCTCGGTCAGGCCGCGGCCGGTCGGGTCGTCACCGGGCGTGGTCCGGCCACGGCGGGGTGCTCGTCGGCAGGTTCGACACCGGACCGCGGTCGGTGCCGCAGCGCG